>CACSJR010000004.1 GCA_902706235.1 Citrobacter sp. 18056
AGACTTGGTATTCATTTAGCGTCTTTCGACGTTTAAGAATCCATGTCACTTTGAGTGCCCACACAGATTGTCTGATAAATTGTTAAAGAGCAGTGAGTTACGCGCTTTCGCTTGCTAACTCGAGGTGGCGTATATTACGCTTTCCTCTTTCAGAGTCAACCCTTAATTTCAGGATTTTTAACTCTCATCGCCGCCGGTACACTGTGAAGTTGTTCACATGTTCCGTGTCGATGGAGGCGCATTATAGGGAGCTGCTGAGGAATGACAAGCGGAAAAATGCATTTTTATTTCAACCGCTCATCTTTTCACCTGAACGCTTACTTATTCTGCTTTTTGATGGCTGCAGGCAGCGCTGCAAGGCTATCAAGCACCCAATCTGCTGCATTTTCAGCCTCTTCGGTTACTGGCTTGCCGGTACGCACTAATACTTTAGTACCCACGCCTGCAGCTGCAGCCGCCAGCATATCCTCAACTTTGTCGCCAACCATAAAGGAGGCGTCCATATCGATATGAAGGAAATCACGGGCAGAAATCAACATTCCCGGATGTGGCTTACGGCAATCGCAGACCTGGCGGTACTCTTCTACTGTTCCTTGCGGATGATGCGGACAGAAATAGATGCCGTCCAGGTCAACACCACGATCGGCAAGAGACCAGTCCATCCACTCAGTTAATGTTTCGAACTGGGCTTCGGTAAATTTGCCACGCGCAATTCCAGACTGGTTGGTCACCAACACCAGCGCATAGCCCATCTCTTTTAGCTCACGCATAGCGTCAATGGCGCCATCGATAAATTCGAATGCGTCGATTTCGTGGACGTAACCGTGATCGACATTAATAGTGCCATCACGGTCTAAAAAAATAGCGGGTACGGTTTTTGCCACCGGTTTGCTCCTGAGTAAGGCTTGTGCCGCTAGTATCTCATTTTTCCTGCGCCAAGAAAGTGCTCATTATTACCCTCCCGGATTGATTTAGACGTCTGGATGCCTTAACATCCATTTCATTGACGGTCGCTGCACGCTACAGCAGCAGAAAATGCCACGGCAAATCACCATACGATAATAAATAGCTAATGATAAAACTTTCGAATATCACCAAAGTGTTCCAGCAAGGCAATAAAAGCATTCAGGCGTTGAATAACGTCAGCCTGCATGTGCCTGCCGGGCAAATTTACGGCGTAATCGGAGCATCAGGTGCAGGTAAAAGCACGCTGATCCGCTGCGTCAATTTACTCGAGCGCCCAACCCAGGGAAGCGTTCTTGTTGATGGGCAGGACTTAACTGCCCTTTCCGAGTCACAATTAACCAAAGCACGTCGCCAGATTGGCATGATTTTCCAGCATTTTAACCTGCTGGCATCACGTACCGTTTTCGGGAACGTTGCCCTGCCGCTTGAGCTGGACAACAACTCTAAAGAAGAAGTGAAGCGTCGCGTGACGGAACTGCTGGAGCTGGTTGGTCTGTCAGATAAGCATGACAGCTACCCGGCAAACCTTTCCGGTGGTCAGAAACAGCGTGTGGCCATCGCCCGTGCGCTGGCAAGCAATCCAAAAGTTCTGCTGTGTGATGAAGCCACCAGCGCACTGGATCCGGCTACTACCCGTTCTATTCTCGAACTGTTGAAAGACATTAACCGTCGTCTCGGCCTGACCATTCTATTGATCACGCACGAAATGGACGTGGTTAAGCGTATCTGTGACTGCGTGGCGGTTATCAGTAACGGTGAGCTGATTGAGCAGGATACGGTGAGTGAAGTGTTCTCTCATCCGAAAACGCCACTGGCGCAACAATTCATTCAGTCCACGCTGCACCTGGACATTCCGGAAGACTATCTGACTCGCCTGAAACCAGAACAGCTGGCGGACAGCGTGCCAATGCTGCGTATGGAATTTACCGGCCAGTCCGTTGATGCACCTCTGCTGTCAGAAACCGCCCGCCGCTTTAATGTGAATAACAACATTATTAGTGCACAGATGGATTACGCCGGTGGCGTGAAGTTCGGCATCATGCTGACTGAAATGCACGGTACACAACAAGATACGCAAGCCGCCATTGCCTGGCTGCAGGAACACCATGTGAAAGTAGAGGTACTGGGTTATGTCTGAGCCGATGATGTGGTTACTGGCGCGTGGCGTCTGGGAAACGTTGGCAATGACCTTTGTTTCCGGTTTCTTTGGTTTCGTATTGGGTCTGCCTGTGGGCGTGCTGCTGTATGTCACTCGTCCTGGCCAGATTGCTGAGAACGTGAAGCTGTACAGCATCCTCTCTGCGATGGTGAATATCTTCCGTTCGATTCCATTCATTATCCTGCTGGTATGGATGATTCCATTTACCCGCGTGATTGTCGGGACCTCTATCGGCCTGCAGGCAGCGATCGTTCCGCTGACCGTAGGTGCAGCACCGTTTATCGCCCGTATGGTGGAAAACGCCCTGCTGGAAATCCCGACCGGCCTGATTGAAGCTTCCCGCGCAATGGGTGCAACGGTCATGCAGATCGTTCGCAAAGTCCTGTTGCCAGAAGCGCTGCCGGGTCTGGTGAACGCGGCCACCATTACGCTCATCACTCTGGTCGGCTACTCGGCGATGGGCGGTGCCGTCGGTGCCGGTGGTCTGGGTCAGATTGGCTATCAGTACGGTTACATCGGCTATAACGCTACGGTAATGAACACCGTGCTGGTATTACTGGTTGTTCTGGTTTATTTAATTCAATTCTCTGGCGATCGCATCGTCCGGGCTGTCACTCACAAGTAACGTTACACACAACATACAACTCTAAGAGTTAAGGAAAGAAAATGGCGTTCAAGTTAAAAACCTTTGCGGCCGTGGGTGCCCTGATTGGTTCTCTGGCACTGGTGGGTTGTGGTCCGGATCAAAAAGACCCTAACCATATTAAAGTCGGTGTGATCGTGGGTGCAGAGCAGCAGGTTGCTGAAGTTGCTCAGAAAGTAGCAAAAGAGAAGTATGGCCTTGACGTTGAACTCGTGACCTTCAACGACTACGTTCTGCCGAACGAAGCGTTGAGCAAAGGCGACATCGACGCCAACGCCTTCCAGCACAAACCATACCTGGACCAGCAAATCAAAGATCGCGGCTACAAACTGGTTCCGGTCGGCAGCACCTTCGTTTACCCAATTGCTGGTTACTCCAAAAAAATCAAATCTCTGGACGAACTCCAGCCTGGTTCTCAGGTTGCCGTGCCTAACGATCCAACCAACCTCGGTCGTTCCTTGCTGCTGCTGCAGAAAGTGGGCCTGATCAAACTGAAAGAAGGTGTTGGTCTGCTGCCAACCTCTCTGGACATTACCGAGAACCCAAAAAACCTGAAAATTGTTGAGCTGGAAGCCCCGCAGCTGCCGCGCTCCCTCGACGATGCTCAGATTGCACTGGCCGTTATCAACACCACTTACGCAAGCCAGATTGGCCTGACCCCGGCAAAAGACGGCATCTTTGTTGAAGACAAAGATTCCCCGTACGTAAACCTGATCGTGAGCCGTGAAGACAACAAAGACGCGGAAAACGTGAAGAAATTCGTTGAAGCGTATCAGTCTGACGAAGTCTACGAAGCCGCCAACAAGATCTTCAACGGTGGCGCGGTTAAAGGCTGGTAATCTTTTCACAAAGTAATATCATTCAGGACGGGCTTTTGCCCGTCTTGTCATTTTGGCGGGCAGCTGATTCAATAAGTTCGGCTTTTTAATACATTGAGGAAATACTATGCGTGCTTTACCGATCTGTTTTGTAGCGCTCATCCTGAGCGGCTGTTCCATGTTAAACAGATCTCCCGTAGAACCTGTACAAAGCACCGCAACTCCGCCAAAAACCGAGACTGCCAAACCGAAAGCACCGCGCCCTGCCCCGGTAAAAATCTATAACAGCGCCGAAGACCTGCTTGGCAAACCGTTCCGCGATCTCGGCGAAGTCAGTGGCGAATCCTGCCAGGCATCAAACCAGGATTCTCCACCGAATATCCCAACCGCCCGCAAGCGTCTGCAAATTAACGCGGCCAAAATGAAAGCCAACGCGGTTCTGCTGCATAGCTGTGAAATCACCAGCGGCACGCCAGGCTGCTATCGCCAGGCCGTTTGCCTCGGAAGCGCCCTCAACGTTTCGGCGAAATGAGTGCATTTTCCTTTGAGCAGATAGGCGTTATCCGCTCGCCGTATAAAGAGAAGTTTTCCGTCCCGCGCCAGCCTGGTCTGGTGCAACACGGTAACGGCGAACTTCACTTGCTGCCCCCCTATAATCAGCCAGATGCCGTTCGCGGTCTTGAAGCCTTCAGCCACCTCTGGGTGCTGTTCGTGTTTCATCAAACCATGGAAGGCGGTTGGCGTCCGACCGTTCGCCCTCCCCGTCTTGGCGGAAATGCAAGAATGGGCGTGTTTGCAACCCGGTCCACTTTCCGTCCTAACCCTGTCGGGATGTCACTGGTCGAACTAAAAGACATTCGCTGTCATAAAGATCAGGTCATTCTGCAACTTGGCAGTCTGGACTTAGTAGACGGCACGCCGGTCGTGGATATCAAACCGTATCTGCCGTTTGTTGAAGCGCTACCGGATGCTCAGGCGAGCTACGCGCAGCAGGCACCGGTTGCCAGCGTGAACGTCAGTTTCAGCGCAGAACTCGACAGCGCATTTCCGTCACTTGAAAAGCGTTATCCTCATCTTCGCGCCTTTATAATGGATGTACTGGCTCAGGATCCGCGTCCGGCCTACCGTAAAGGGGAGGAGACAGGAAAAACTTACGCCGTCTGGCTGCATGATTTTAACGTTCGCTGGCGCGTCACCGACGCCGGGTTCGAAGTCTTTGCTCTGGAAGCGCGCTAATTTTCTTCTCCTCTCTTTTGACAACTCTGCCAGGCTGATAAACTAAACCACTTTTTTTGTATCTGGCGGGCTTTCCCGCCAGTGTCGATCGTTCAAATGGAACCGTAATAACATGCGTACTAGTCAATACTTGCTCTCCACGCTGAAGGAGACACCTGCCGATGCCGAGGTTATCAGCCACCAGCTGATGCTGCGCGCCGGGATGATTCGTAAGCTCGCTTCCGGGTTGTACACCTGGCTGCCGACCGGCCTGCGCGTCCTGAAAAAAGTCGAAAACATCGTGCGTGAAGAAATGGATAACGCCGGTGCAATCGAGGTGTCCATGCCCGTGGTTCAGCCTGCTGACCTGTGGCAGGAGAGCGGTCGCTGGGAGCAATACGGTCCTGAGCTACTGCGTTTTGTCGATCGCGGCGATCGTCCATTTGTTCTCGGCCCAACGCATGAAGAAGTCATCACCGACCTGATTCGTAACGAGCTGAGCTCTTACAAACAGCTGCCGCTGAACTTCTATCAGATCCAGACCAAATTCCGCGATGAAGTTCGTCCCCGTTTTGGTGTGATGCGCTCCCGTGAATTCATCATGAAAGACGCCTACTCGTTCCATACGTCTCAGGAATCCCTGCAGGAAACGTATGACGCGATGTACGCGGCTTACAGCAAAATCTTCAGCCGTATGGGTCTGGATTTCCGTGCTGTTCAGGCAGATACCGGTTCTATCGGCGGTAGCGCATCTCACGAATTCCAGGTACTGGCGTCCAGCGGTGAAGATGACGTTATCTTCTCTGACACCTCAGACTTCGCAGCAAACATTGAGTTTGCTGAAGCACTGGCACCAAAAGCACCGCGTGCGGCGGCTACCCAGGAAATGACGCTGGTTGAAACGCCGAACGCAAAAACCATCGCCGAGCTGGTTGAGCAGTTCAATCTTCCGGTTGAGAAAACCGTTAAAACTCTGCTGGTGAAAGCAGTTGAAGACAGCGCGTACCCGCTGGTAGCCCTGCTGGTGCGTGGCGATCATGAACTGAACGAAGTTAAAGCAGAAAAACTGGCCCAGGTTGCCAGCCCGCTCACTTTCGCAACCGAGGCTGAAATTCGTGCCATCGTCGATGCCGGCCCGGGTTCCCTCGGCCCGGTCAACATGACCATTCCAGTGGTTATTGACCGTACCGTTGCCGCAATGAGCGATTTCGCCGCTGGCGCAAACATCGACGGTAAACACTACTTCGGCATCAACTGGGACCGCGATGTAACGACTCCGGAAGTGGCTGATATCCGTAATGTGGTGGCAGGCGATCCAAGCCCAGACGGTCAAGGCACGCTGCTTATCAAACGCGGGATCGAAGTCGGTCACATCTTCCAGCTCGGGACCAAGTATTCCGAAGCGATGAAAGCCTCGGTGCAGGGTGAAGACGGTCGTAACCAGACTCTGACCATGGGCTGTTACGGTATCGGTGTGACCCGCGTGGTTGCAGCAGCTATCGAGCAGAACCACGACGAGCGCGGTATCGTTTGGCCGGACAACATTGCTCCGTTCCAGGTTGCAATCCTGCCAATGAACATGCACAAATCCTATCGCGTTCAGGAACTGGCAGAGAAACTGTACGCCGAGCTACGCGCTCAGGGTATTGAAGTGCTGATGGATGATCGTAAAGAGCGTCCGGGCGTGATGTTTGCTGATATGGAACTGATCGGTATTCCACATACCGTGGTCATCGGCGACCGTAACCTCGACAGCGACGAAATTGAATACAAATACCGTCGTAACGGCGAGAAGCAGATGATCAAAACCGGGGATATCCTCAACTACCTGGTTCAGTCGATTAAAGGCTAAGTCTGCCGTCCTTCAGGCATAAAAAATGCCAGCCCATTATGCGGCTGGCATTTTTTTATCTGCAGTTTACGTTCTGCTTCAGTTACCGCACGCTTTACCAGGCATGAACTTCGCGTCTTTATCGGCTTTCAGGGTTTTCACCTGTTCGCCAGTATCCGGATTCGCTTCCAGCGTGAAATGCCCTTCAACGGTCAGAAGCACAGGCTTGCTTTCCGTGCCACGCGCAGCAGCATAATCACGTTCCAGCTGGGCGTTATTCGCCACCGCCACACGTTTGCCCGTCGCGCAATCGGTAAAGACGGCTGCATCCGCCATGTAGATATACATCCCGCGCATCGCCATTGGCGTGATTGGCAGGCTGGATTTCACCGGCTCCAGCGTGTAATTCAGCGACGAGACAATCGGATTGCCTTCGCTGTCCAGCATTTCCAGCTTATCGCCTTTCGCACGATAGTAAGACTTCTCGCCTTTGCTGTCGGTCAGCACCAGCTTTTCAGCCGTGCGGGCCCATGTACCGTAGGAACCGAACGATGAAGGCTCACGCGTAACGCCCTGATAACGCTCATTCATCACCCAGGTACCGTCTTTTTCCAGGAACAGCGACGTTTCAATCCCTTCGCAATCAGCGCATGGCAGAACGCCACGCCAGCTTTGCTGCATTGGTTGCAGAGCGATGTCCTGCGCTGTTTTTAACGTCTGTTCATCTGAACGGTTATTACAGCCAGGCAATGCGCAAAGCATGCTAATCGCTGCGAGGGTCACCAGTACCTTCTTCACCTTAATTTCCTTATGTGGCTCAATTTGGGGTCAGTCCCCGGAACTCCGGACTTTGCCGCGCATCGCTTTTACCGATGACTTCTGCGACTTAGACGCCAGCCGGCGCTCTTTCGATGCCCGCGTTGGGCGCGTTGCCCGACGGTGTTTTTGTACAACGGTCAGGGTCTGAATCACCGAGACCAGCCGCGCGACGGCCGCTTCACGGTTCATTTCCTGACTGCGATATTCCTGCGACTTAATGATTATCACGCCATCGGCGGTAATCAGGTGGTGGCTGGCGGCCAACAGTCGCTCTTTGTAATACTCTGGCAGGCTGGAGGCCCGAATGTCAAAGCGCAGGTGAATTGCCGTTGAGGTCTTATTCACGTTCTGCCCGCCGTTGCCCTGCGCACGAATCGCGGTGATCTCCACCTCTTCGTCGCCCAGAGACACCGACTGGGAGATAACAATCATTTCGGCTGCTGCCAGCAGGTTGGGACGATTTCCAGATTATTCTGATCGTCGGACAGCCACAGCGTACCTTCCTGAAGCGTAGCCTGGAGTGACATATTGCGCGCCGCAAACGCCGTCAGCTGCGACAGTTGCGTATCGTCAAAGTACCAGATGCTCAGGTTTTTGAACCCGGCCAGCGCGGACTGATTTTGCTGCCACCAGATTTCCGCGGCACGGCTGTTGTAGGTGAACAGCGCTACCTGCTTCGAACGCGAACAGGCTTTCTTAATGCGGCGTTCTTCGGGTAAACCGAGTTCAATCCACAGGTCGATACCCAAGTGGTCGTTGAGCAGCCACACTTCCGGCTCGTCATCCGCACTCAGACCACGGGTAAACTGCAGACGATCGTCGGCATACATGATCCATGCAAGCAGGCGCAGCATCATGCGCTCTTCGGTTTCTGACGGATGCCGTGCCAGCGTCAGGCTGGCATCGAGAAATTGGTTACGGTCGAGGTCGGCAACATTGACCATCGCTTTATAAATTGTCGCTTTCAGCGCCATGATTTTACTCCTGAAAATTGGCGGCCATTGTACCGAAATCAGCCGCAAAAGGCTGTCGCCAATTCACCGCAAGACAGCTCATCCTGCTGATATTGCTTAAATGAGTATGGTATAGTCACCTTGCTAAACAGAGTTTATCTTCGTAGGCTTAAACTTGCATCCCACAGTTAAGTCAGAGCGCTGACAGGAGGGCATGTGGAAAAGTATTGTGAGTTAATACGCAAGCGGTATGCGGAAATCGCCAGCGGAGACCTGGGATATATACCTGATTCGCTGGGTTGTGTGCTAAAAGTATTAAATGAAGTGGCGTCAGATGACGCGATTTCAGAGTCGGTCAGGGAAAAAGCGGCCTTTGCGGCGGCAAACTTACTGGTGAGCGATTATGTCAATGAATGAGTCTTATCAACCCATCAACTGTGATGACTATGACAATCTCGAGCTCGCCTGTCAGAACCATCTCGTTTTGGCGCTGGAGCTGAAAGATGGCGAAGTGCTGAAGGCGAAAGCAAACGATCTAGTCTCACGCAAAAACGTTGAGTACCTTGTCATTGAAACCTCAGGCGAAAGCCGCGAGCTGCGACTTGACAAGATAGCCAGCTTTAGCCACCCGGATATCGGTACCGTGGTGGTAAGCGAAGAGTAATCCGCAGACGGGCAGTGCTACTGCCCGTTTTTTTGTCTGATCATTGCCAAACCAACTTCCCCTTCCCTGCACTGCCCGTCGAGCGTCACAAAGTATCCCGCCGCTGCAATTAACGTCTCATTATAAAAAAGCAGCGGTGTGGTTTCTCTCAACCACGGCGCGACGCCCAGCTCCTGCCAGATTTTTTTGAGCTTACGCCCCCCGCTGCGCCCAACAATATGCAACGTGCCGGACGCGGTGTAACGCACGCTGACGTGCTCATCGACATTTGGCGCGCGGATCTCAGCTCCCTCACTGAATCGAAGCGTATCACCATTGGGTAGCGGCAGCGGTTGAGCAATATCAGCCCACTCCAGCTGCGTGGCATTTTGCCGTTCGTACGTCGGGACCCACCACAGCTGCTGCTGATAGCGTCGAACCTCGAAATCGCCCAGGCGTACCAGCGGATTAGCATCATCACGCGCCAGCGCCACTTCCCGCCAGATTCGCTCCAGCATCGCACGCGAAGGCATCATCGCCTGATGCCCCGCCAGCCAGCGACGAAGCAACGCCCCGCGGCGGGAATCGCTCACCTTCAACAGCGGTTCGATTGCAAGCTGTCCTTGCGCACCGGTAAGCGTGGCCAGTTCTTCAGCCAGCAGCTCATCCAGTAAGTGTTCCTGCTCACCGCACAACGCCGCGCTGCGTGCCGCCGCTTCGGCAAAATGCGGCCAACGTTCCGTCAGGAGCGGCACGACCCGCAGGCGCAGGAAGTTACGATCATAAGCGTCGTCGCCATTACTTTCATCTTCAATCCAGCGTAACCGGTGTTTGGCAGCCCACTGCTCAAGCGCTTCTCTACGCAGGTTGAGCAATGGGCGCAGTAGCGTCGTTCCAGCAAAGGCCGATTCTACAGACATGCCCGACAGCCCCGCCGGACCACTGCCACGCTTGAGCGCCAACAGCAGCGTTTCACACTGATCGTCTAAATGCTGCGCCGTGACCAGCGCTTCGCCCGGCTGCAATGCCGCACGGAAGGCGTCGTAGCGCGCTTCACGGGCGTGAGCTTCTACACCAAGCCCTTCGTCTGCCAGCGTTACCCTTACCACGTCCAGCGGAACTTTCAGCCCGGTACAAATCTGCTGACAATGCGCCACCCAGGCGTCAGCGTTCGCACTCAACCCATGATGAATGTGGATAGCGCGTAGCGTGACATCAGGTGATTGCTCTCGCCAGCACGCCAACTGGTGCAACAGCACCGTCGAATCCAGGCCGCCGCTGAAGGCGACCAGAAAATGTCGATAAGGTTGTAACGCATCGATGACAGATTTCAGGCTCATGAGTTATTGCTGATACAGCTCCAGCGGCAGTCCGTCCGGATCGCTAAAGAAAGTAAAGCGGCGGTCGGTAAACGGATCAATACGAATCGCCTCACATTTCACGCCATGGCTTTCGAGATGGGCAACGGAAGCATTAAGGTCATCCACACTAAAGGCCAGATGGCGCAGACCGCACGCTTCAGGGCGTGAAGGACGTGCAGGTGGAAACGGAAAAGAAAATAGCTCGATAGTGTACTGGCCGTTAAGCGCCAAATCGCCTTTCCAGGAATCGCGCTCTTCACGATAAAACTCGCCCTGCAGGGTGAAACCCAAAATATCGCAGTAGAACGCCTTACTCCTGGCGTAGTTGCTTGCGATGATGGCGATGTGGTGAACCTGTTTTAAACCCAGCATATTTTCTCCTTATTGATATCCGCAGCACGTTACCTGCGGCGAGCCGCCTGACGCAAGACATCAGGCCTCTTTTAAGACTCGTACCCAGTACACGCCCTCTTCATCACGCTTCGCGCCGTGGATGTCGGTTTCAAAGCCAGGATAATGACGTCCAATGGAGCACAGCATCAGCAGGAAATCGAGCACCGCCCGGCTTTCCTCGGTGATCACCTCTCCCGGCATTAGCAACGGAACACCCGGCGGATACGGCAGGATCATGTTAGCCGAAACGCGGCCCACTAGCTGCTCTATCTGGATTGTTTCCACCTCACCTTTGATCTGCCGCTGCCAGGCTTTGTGCGGCGTCATTTTCATTTCCGGCAGTACGTCGAACGCGCGCAGCATCAGATGCGAAAGCTGATGCTGGCAGATAAGCTTGTGGATCCCCCGAGCCAGATCCTGAATGCGCATGTTGCGATAGAAATCAGGATCTTCAGCATACAGATCCGGCAGCATGTTTTTGACCCGCAAATTCAGATCGTAGGAGCGTTTAAACTCCGTCAGGCCACGCAGCAGGCCCATCGCCCGGGTTTTGTCGATCCCGATGCTGAACAGGAACAGCAAATTATACGGCCCGGTTTTCTCAACCACCACACCTCGCTCATCGAGGAATTTCGCCACCAGCGCCGCTGGGATCCCCTCTTCGCTCATGTTGCCTTGCTCGTCCATCCCCGGTGTCAGGATCGTGACTTTCACCGGATCGAGGTACATATGATCCGCATCGGCGTCGGCAAATCCGTGCCAGTCTTCCCCCGGCGATACCGGCCAGCATTCGGCTTCATCCACCTTTTCCGGCTGCCAGATGTCAAAGAACCAACCGTCAGACTCTTCGCGCAGACGTTGCACCTCTTTACGGAAATGCAGCGCGCGTTCAACAGAACGGTTAATCAGGCGCTTGCCCGGATTTCCACGCAGCATCGCCGCGGCGGTTTCAATCGAGGCTACAATCGGGTAACTCGGCGACGTCGAGGTGTGCATCATGAAGGCTTCATTGAAGGTATCTTCGTCATAGTCGCCTTTGATGTGGATAAGCGATGCCTGCGACAGCGCCGCCAGCATTTTATGCGTGGACTGCGTTTCGTAGATAACTTTGCCCGGCACGCGATCGCCACTCATCCCGCTTTTGCCGTCATAAATCGCATGAAAATTGGTGTACGGCACCCACGCAGAATCAAAGTGAATCGACGGCACGTCGAGGGTCTCTTTAATCCAGGTGGTGTTATACAGCAGGCCGTCATAGGTGGAATTGGTAATAACCGCGTGAACTGGCCATTCCGCCCCAAAAGTGGCGCTGACTTTTTGCCTGATGCTGTCGCGGGTAAACTCCCGCTTCGGGATCCCGCCCAGAATACCGAGCGCATTACGGGTTGGCTTCAGCCACAGCGGCACTACGTCACTCATCATCAGTAAATGCGCCAGCGACTTATGACAGTTGCGGTCAATCAGCAGCGTACTTCCCGTCGGCGCTGCATACATGCCAACGATTTTGTTCGACGTCGACGTGCCGTTGGTTACCATGTAGCTCTGCTCGGCACCAAACGTACGCGCGATATACTCTTCCGCTTCCAGATGCGGGCCGGTATGATCGAGCAGCGAGCCCAACTCAGTCACCGATATCGAGACATCCGCCTTCAGGGTATTTCCGCCGAAGAAATCGTAAAACAGGCAGCCTACCGGGCTTTTTTGATATGCCGTGCCCGCCATGTGTCCTGGCGTACAGAAGGTATATTTCCCCTCTTTGACATAATTAAACAGCGCCCGGGTAAACGGCGGGGTGATATTGTCGAGGTATTCGGTGGTGTACTGGCGTATACGCGTGGCGATGTCTTCTTCCGCACCCAGCGCGTACTCAAAGAACCACAGCGCCATGCGCATATCGTTGACGCTGACATCCAGCGTGGAATGGGTGTTGATAAATGCATAGAGCGGCAAATATTCGTTGAGCTGATTGATATCGCGGCACAGCTCTTCACCGTATTCATCCCAGTCGAAGATAACCCCGCAGATTCGCGGATTCTGCTCAATGAACTTGATTAGGTCAGCGCTGTTTTGCGGCCAGATAATTTTGAATCCCTGCTGCGTCAGCGACGCTTCCAGGTCCTTAACCGGCTGATCTTTATGGTAGACGCCGTGCGGCCCCATGATGGCGATGATATTCACGCATTCCTCCTGGAAAAAAACCTGTGCTAATCATAGCGCAGCTGAACCGCAGGTATAAAAAAAGCCACACAGTGTGTGGCTTTTTCGGAGCACTCTATACGCTTACGCGTAGCCGTAGCTCATCAGTCGCTGGTAGCGACGGTTGAGCAGGTCTTCGGTGCTCAGCACGTCCAGATCTTCCAGATCGGCCAACAGCTGGGCTTTCAGGCTGGCAGCCATCGCTTCCGGCTTACGATGCGCGCCACCCAGTGGTTCCGGGATAACGGTATCGATAAGCTTCAGCTCTTTCAGACGCGGCGCGATGATGCCCATGGCTTCAGCAGCCAGTGGCGCTTTGTCAGCGCTTTTCCACAGAATGGAGGCGCAACCTTCCGGAGAGATAACGGAATAGGTGCTGTATTGCAGCATATTCACTTTATCGCCCACGCCGATCGCCAGTGCACCACCGGAGCCGCCTTCACCAATTACGGTGCAGATTACCGGCACCTTCAGGCGAGACATTTCACGCAGGTTGCGGGCGATCGCTTCAGACTGACCGCGCTCTTCCGCGCCCACGCCAGGGTATGCGCCCGGGGTGTCGATGAAGGTCACGATAGGCATTTTGAAGCGTTCAGCCATTTCCATCAGGCGCAGCGCTTTACGGTAGCCTTCCGGAGCCGGCATACCGAAGTTGCGGCGGATTTTCTCTTTGGTTTCACGGCCTTTCTGATGGCCAATGACCATCACCGGGCGCCCTTCCAGACGTGCGATACCGCCGATGATAGCTTTGTCGTCGGCATAGGCACGATCGCCCGCCAGCTCGTCAAACTCATCGAACGCCAGGCGCAGATAATCCAGGGTATATGGGCGCTGCGGATGGCGTGCCAGTTGGGCCACTTGCCATGCACCAAGATCGGCGAAAATTTTACGTGTCAGTTCTACGCTTTTTTCACGCAGACGATGCACTTCTTCGTCGATGTTAATATCCAGTTTTTCATCCTGACGGCCCACGGCGGTCAGAGAATCGATTTTCGCTTCCAGCTCTGCAATCGGCTGTTCGAAATCAAGGAAATTCAGACTCATAGTATTCCTGTATTAGTCAAACTCCAGTTCCACCTGCTCCGACCCAATGAGGCCACGCAACTCGTTCAGTAAACGGTCGCTCGGAGAAACACGCCAGGTCGCGCCAAAGCGCAGCCGTACGCGTGCATCCGCCCTCTGATAGTAGAGATGTACTGGAATTGTCCCCGAACGATGGGGTTCCAGAGACTGACGGAGACGGTTTAAAAGCTGGTCATCAATTTGCCTGTCCGTCAGCGAGATAGCAAGCCCGCGAGCATATTTTTCCCGGGCTTCGTCAATGTCCATAACTTCACGGGCGGTCATTTTAAGCCCCCCGCTGAAGTCATCAAAGCTGACCTGTCCGCTGACGATAAGTATGCGGTCTTTTTCCAGCAAATGCTGGTATTTATCCAGCGCGTCGGTGAACAACATCACCTCCAGCCGCCCGGAACGGTCATCCAGCGTACAGATGCCGATACGATTGCCTCGCTTGGTGACCATTACCCGCGAAGCAATCACGAGCCCCGCCGCCGTGGTCACTTTACCACGATCGGTCGGATGCATGTCTTTAAGCCTCAGGCCGCCGACATAGCGCTCAATTTCTCTGAGATACTGGGTGATCGGGTGGCCGGTCAGGTATAAGCCCAACGTTTCCCGTTCGCCATCCAGTACGATTTGTTCCGGCCACGGCTGGCAGCTGGCGTAGGACTGTTCCACCTGCTCCGGCTCATCGGCCAGAACGCCGAACATATCCGCCTGGCCGATGGCTTCGGCTTTGGCATGCTGATCTGCCGCTTTTAATGCGTCAGGCAGCGAGTTTGCCAACGCCGCGCGGTGCGGTCCGAGGCGGTCAAAGGCCCCGGACATGATCAGTTTCTCCAGCACACGTTTGTTGAGCTTTTTGGTGTCTACACGGGCGCAGAGGTCAAACAGCTCGCGGAAATAACCGCCTTCGTTACGTGCTTCAAGAATCGCTTCAATCGGGCCTTCGCCGACGCCTTTAATTGCGCCGATACCGTACACGATTTCTCCTTCGTCATTGACGTGGAAATGATACAGCCCGGAGTTAATATCCGGCGGCAGAATTTTCAGCCCCATGCGCCAGCATTCATCCACCAACCCGACGACTTTCTCGGTGTTATCCATATCCGCGGTCATGACCGCCGCCATAAACTCAGCCGGATAGTGCGCCTTCAGCCACAGCGTCTGGTAAGAGACCAGTGCGTAGGCCGCGGAGTGCGATTTGTTAAAACCGTACCCGGCGAATTTTTCCACCAGGTCGAAGATTTTCATCGACAGTTCGCCGTCGACGCCGTTATTGATTGCGCCTTCTTCGAACGTGCCACGCTGCTTGGCCATCTCTTCGGGCTTTTTCTTACCCATCGCACGACGCAGCATATCCGCACCGCCGAGGGTATAACCTGACAGTACCTGGGCAATCTGCATCACCTGTTCCTGGTACAGGATGATGCCGTAGGTCGGCTCCAGTACAGGTTTCAGGCTTTCGTGCTGCCATTGTACGTCAGGATAGGAAATCTCTTCGCGCCCGTGCTTACGGTCGATAAAGTTATCTACCATGCCGGACTGCAGCGGCCCCGGACGGAACAGGGCCACCAGGGCTATCATATCTTCGAAGCAGTCAGGCTGCAGACGCTTAATCAGGTCTTTCATGCCGCGAGATTCAAGCTGGAACACCGCCGTGGTTTCCGAGCGTTGCAGCATGTCGAAGCTTTTCTTATCTTCCAACGGGATAGCGGCGATATCAATCGGCTCTAAGCCCTGCTTCGCCCGGCGCGGGTTGATCATCTTCAACGCCCAGTCGATGATCGTCAGCGTACGCAGCCCCAGGAAGTCAAACTTCACCAGCCCGGCATATTCCACGTCGTTTTTATCGAACTGGGTCACCGGATGAAGCCCGGATTCATCGCAGTACAGCGGGGCAAAGTCGGTAATTTTAGTCGGCGCGATAACCACGCCCCCAGCGTGCTTACCGGCGTTACGGGTGACCCCTTCGAGCTGACGAGCCATATCAATCAGCCCGCGAACTTCTTCATCTGCCTCGTAGATTTCCGGCAACTGGGGTTCAGCTTCAAAGGCTTTGGCAAGCGTCATGCCCGGGTCGGGCGGCACCAGTTTGGATATTCTGTCAACGAAACCATACGGGTGGCCGAGCACGCGGCCCACGTCGCGGATAACCGCTTTCGCCGCCATCGTACCGAAGGTAATAATCTGCGATACCGCGTCACGACCGTACATTTCCGCTACGTGTTCGATTACCTGATCGCGTTTCTCCATACAGAAGTCAACGTCGAAGTCGGGCATGGATACACGTTCCGGGTTAAGGAAACGTTCGAACAGCAGGTCGAATTCCAGCGGATCGAGGTCGGTAATTTTCAGCGCGTACGCCACCAGCGAGCCTGCACCGGAACCACGTCCCGGGCCTACCGGCACGCCGTTATCCTTCGACCACTGGATAAATTCCATGACGATAAGGAAGTAGCCCGGGAACCCCATCTGGTTGATAACCTGAAGTTCGATGTCCAGACGTTCATCGTACGGCGGGCGTTTTTCAGCGCGTACGGCCGGGTCCGGGAACAGGAATTCAAGACGATCTTCCAGACCTTCTTTCGATTTCACGACGAGGAAATCTTCGGTGGTCATATCCCCGGTCGGGAACTGCGGCAGGAAGTATTCACCGAGACGGACGGTGACGTTGCAGCGTTTAGCGATTTCAACGGTATTGATCAGCGCTTCCGGAATATCGGAAAACAGCTCGCACATCTCGTCTTCGTTACGCATGTACTGCTGCGCAGAATAGTTGCGCGGGCGCTTAGGATCGTCGAGCGTGAAACCGTCGTGAATGGCCACGCGAATTTCATGCGCGTCAAAGTCGCTGGCATCGATAAACCGCACGTCGTTGGTTGCTACGACAGGTAAACCACGCTCTTCAGCCAGTTTTACCGCCGCGTGCAGGTAATTTTCTTCGTCCTGACGACCAGTACGGATCAGTTCCAGATAGTAGCGATCCGGGAAATGCTCCTGATAAAACGCCGCACACTGTTCGGCCAGCGCCATGTTGCCGCGCAACAATGCCCGGCCCACATCGCCCATTCGTGCGCCGGACAGCAGGATCAGCCCTTCTTTCTGCTCGACCAGCCAGTCTCTGTCGATATACGGCCCTTGTGCGCCGTACCCACGCTGATAGGCGCGTGAAATCAGCAACGTCAGGTTCTGATAGCCTTCGTTATTGCTGGCAATGACCGTCAGCTGTGTCAGTTCATCGGCAAACAGCTCGCTTTGAACGTGGAAATCCGCACCGATAATCGGCTTTAGACCGGCTCCGTGACCCGCGCCGTAAAACTTCACCAGGCCGCAGAGGTTGGTGAAGTCGGTGATCGCCAGCGCAGGCATGCCGAGAGCGGCCGCCTTTTTCACCAGCGGCCCGGTCTTCGCCAGCCCATCAATCATGGAGTAGTCGCTATGCACCCGCAGGTGTACGAAACGTGGTTCAGCCATCTTCAGAATCCCGCTTTACTTATTCAGGCAATGCCCAGAGCGCGTTTAACAGGCCCGAAGCTGCGCCGGTGATGTTCGGTGGCGCCATGTAGAGCCAGCTTTTCCAGATGGAAAGCCGTAGGGTATCCCTTGTGCTGCGCGAAGCCATATTCGGGGAAGGTCATGTCCAGCGCGGACATTTCCGCATCGCGGGACACTTTCGCCAGAATAGACGCTGCACTGATTTCAGCTACCCGGCTGTCGCCTTTAACTACCGCCATTGACGGAACCGGCAACGCCGGACAGCGATTGCCGTCAATCAGCACGTATTCCGGTGAAATGTGCAGGCCTGCTACGGCGCGCTGCATCGCCAGCATCGTGGCATGCAGAATGTTGAGTTCGTCGATTTCGTGCGGCTCCGCACGACCAAGGCTCCAGCTAAGCGCCTTCTCCTTGATTTCATCGAACAGCGCCAGGCGGCGTTTTTCACTCAATTTTTTGGAATCATTCAGACCGATAATCGGCCGCGCCGGATCGAGGATCACCGCAGCGGTAACCACCGCGCCCACTAACGGACCGCGCCCCACTTCGTCGACACCCGCCACCAGATGGGTATGCGGATAGATAAAGATGTCTGTCATTGTGCCAGCTCCAGCACCGCGTTGGCTGCCTGCTCGTCGGCATTGCAGCGAATCTGCTGGTGCAGTTCACGGAAGGTGTCATGCATAGCGTGGCGGGTTTTGCCATCCGCCAGCAGCGGCTGTAGCGCTTTTGCGAGCAGCTCCGGCTGACACTCATCCTGCAAGAGTTCTTTCACCAGTTCCCGGCCTGCCAGCAGATTAGGCAGCGACACATAGTCGGTTTTCACCAGTCGCTTCGCCAGCCAGAAGGTAAATGGCTTCATACGATAGCCAACCACCATCGGGCATTTCGCCAGCATGCATTCGAGCGCCGCTGTACCTGAGGCCAACAGAGCAGCATCGCTGGCAATCATCGCTTCCCGCCCCATACCGTTGAGCATGTGAACGTTCAGATCAGGCGCCACTTCCGCTTTGATACCCTCAAACTGCTCGCGGCGTTTGGCGTTCACCAGCGGCACTACCACTTCCAGATCGGGATAGTGATTGCGCAGTAGCTGTGCGGTTTTCAGGAAATCGGCACTGAGCATTTCCACTTCAGCGCCGCGACTGCCTGGCAGCAGTGCCAGACAATGGACATCGTGGGCAATGCCCAGCGTGTCTCTGGCGGCGTTTTTATCGGGGTCCAACGGCATGGCATCCGCCATGGTGTGACCGATAAAGCGGCAGGGAACATTGAATCGGTCATAAAACGCTTTTTCGAAAGGCAGAAATGCGAGCACCAGATCGGTGGCTCTGCCAATTTTGAAAACACGTTTTTGGCGCCAGGCCCAGACGGACGGGCTGACGTAATGAATCGTTTTGATGCCGTGTTTCTTCAGATTCCCTTCAAGGGTGATGTTGAAGTCAGGCGCATCAATGCCGACGAAAACGTCCGGCTTAAGTTCGGTAAAACGACGGGTGAGATCGGCACGAATGTGCAGCAGACGACGCAGACGACCGAGGACTTCGACAATCCCCATCACCGCCAGCTCTTCCATTTCGTACCAGGCTTCACAGCCTTCCGCCTGCATTAATGGCCCGGCGACACCGACGAATCGAGCATTCGGCACCCGCGCTTTCAGTGCGCGAATCAGACCGGCACCAAGAATATCGCCGGAGGTTTCTCCGGCGACCAGGGCAATCGTTAATGGACGTTCAGACATTAACGAATCAAACCACGCGTAGAGCGTTCGAAGAAGTCAGAGAAAGCTTTCACTTCAGGGTGTTGCTCTGCAAGTTCAGCAATTTCTGGTTTGGCTTCTTCCAGCGTTTTACCGCTGCGGTACAGCACTTTATACGCATTGCGAATCGCAATGATCGCTTCTCTGCTGAAACCACGGCGCTTCAGCCCTTCGATGTTTACACCGTAAGGCGTGGCGTGGTTGCCCTGCGCGATAACGTACGGAGGGACGTCCTGAGCTACGCCGGAGCAGCCACCAACCATCACGTGTGCACCAATAGTGCAGAACTGATGGACAGCCGTCATGCCGCCGACAATCACAAAGTCGTCCAGAGATACGTGACCTGCCAGCGTTGCGTTGTTGGCAAGGATACAGCGATCGCCGACTGTGCAATCATGCGCCACGTGGGCATTGATCATCAGCAGGTTGTCGCTGCCTACCTTCGTCAATCCGCCGCCCTGTACTGTGCCACGATGAATGGTGACGCTTTCGCGGATGCGGTTGCGATCGCCAATCTCCACACGAGTCGGTTCGCCAGCGTATTTAAGATCCTGGTTAACTTCCCCGATGGAAGCAAACTGATAGATTTCATTGTCACGGCCAATAGTCGTATGACCGTTAACCACAACATGAGACTTCAGTACGGTCCCTTCGCCAATGCTGACGTCTGGACCTACAATACAAAACGGACCAATGTGAGCGTTGGCACCGATAACGGCACCCTCTTCCACAATGGCAGTAGGATGGATAAAGGCAGTTTTATCAATCACGTATCAGGCCTCCCGGCTACGAGCACACATCATCGTCGCTTCGCAAACAACTTTACCGTCAACCATCGCCACGCCTTTAAAGCGGGTAAGGCCACGGCGAGTTTTCTCAAAGGTGACTTCCATGATCATCTGATCTCCAGGCACGACTGGACGCTTAAAGCGCGCTTCATCAATACCTGCGAAGTAGTAAAGTTCACCTGGTTCGAGTTTACCCACGCTCTTGAATGCCAGAATACCAGTGGCTTGCGCCATGGCTTCCAGAATCAGCACGCCTGGAAAAATCGGTTTGCCCGGAAAATGCCCCTGGAAAAACGGCTCATTCACGGTGACATTTTTAACTGCGCGCAGAAAACGACCTTCTTCAAAATCCAGCACGCGATCGACCAGTAAGAACGGGTAACGGTGTGGCAGAAGTTCCAGAATCTCTTCAATGTGCAGAGTATGAGTGTCAGTAGTCAAAATACTCTTCCTGTCTAAATATACTGAAATGCAATAATAACACGGCCTGCCGGATTATAAGAAATCAGACAGGCCGGGAAGGTTGGCGCTTAAGGTGAGTCGTTAGTCTTGTTGACTGGTTTTACGCTCAAGAGCTTTGAGACGCTTGCTCATGTCATCAATATTCATCACCAGCGCAGCGGTTTTACGCCAGGCCTTATTCGGCTGCAGCGGAATGCCTGAGGAGTATACACCAGGCTCAGTGATCGGGCGCATAACCATGCCCATTCCGGTCACTGTGACTTTGTCGCAGATTTCCATGTGGCCATTGATAACGCTCGCACCGCCGATCATGCAGTAACGGCCAATTTTCAGGCTGCCTGCCATGATAACGCCGCCAGCAACGGCGGTATTGTCACCGATGACCACGTTGTGCGCAATCTGGCACTGGTTATCAATGATAACGCCATTGCCGATCACGGTATCGTCAAGCGCACCGCGATCGATAGTGGTGCATGCACCGATCTCCACGCGATCGCCAATAATGACGCGGCCCAACTGGGGGATCTTCACCCAGTTGCCACGATCGTTGGCATAGCCGAAGCCGTCTGAGCCGATAACAGTACTGGATTGGATCAGGCAATTTTCACCGATCGCAATTTCATGGTAAACGGAGACGTTCGCCCACAGGCGCGTTCCGGCACCGATAGTCGTGTCTTTACCTATGAAACAACCCGCACCAATGCGGACGTTATCGCCGAGAACAACCCCGGATTCGATAACCGCATTTGCCCCGATAGAGACGTTTTGACCGACTTTCGCAGTCGCATCAACCACCGCGCTCGGGGCGATATCCTGCGCCGGTTGCGGCGTGGAATCGAGAATTTGGGCCATACGGGCGTAAGTCAGGTAGGGATTCTTCACTACCAGCGCCGCGCTTTTGGCAAAAGGTAAGTCGTCCGCCGTCATCACAACAGCAGAGGCCTGGCACAAGGCCAGGTGTTCACGGTATTTAGGATTTACCATGAATGTGATATGGCCTGCTTTAGCGGATTGCATGGACGCAACAGCGGTGATGACGATATCGCCATCACCGTGTAATTCTGCATCCAACTGCTGAGCTAAATCAGCCAGTCGAATTGAAGGCATTACTTATTTAACCTGTTTCAGCACATCAGCGGTGATGTCTTTAACGTCACTGCTGTTGTAAGCAACGGTGTTTGCGTCAACAACCAGATCGATTTTCTGGTCAGCCGCTACGCTCTTCACTGCAGACTGGATACGAGTAACGAGTTTGCCACGTTCTTCGTTAGAACGACGTGCACGATCCTTCTCAAAAGCCTGAGCTTTCTGAGAGAACGCCTGGCGCTGAGACATGATGTCTTTTTCCATCTTGCTGCGTTCGCTCGCTTTCATGGTAGAGCCGTCACGCTGAAGACGCTGCATTTTGCTCTGCAGATCGGATTCTTGACGCTGCAGTTCGCTTGCACGACCTTTGAACTCGTTTTCCAGAGTCGCAGAAACACCTGTTTTCTGTGCAACCTGCTGGAACAAATCACCCATGTTAACAATTGCAATAGTATCTGCTGCTTGCGCAGACGCTGCCATTGCTAAACCCAGACCTGCAGCTAATAACCACTTTTTCACAATAAAACTCCTTACCATCCCATGAATGCCCGAAGGCACCGTTTTTTGCGAAGTCATGCAACCACGCGAGTGATCGTCAGATGTCATCGCTACTACTGCTACTTGCATTCCTTTGCACAAAACAATTACCAGGTTTTACCAATGTTAAACTGGAACTGTTCTGCTTTGTCCCCATCGTACTTTTTAAACGGTTGGGCGTAGGAGAAGACCAACGGCCCCAATGGCGACATCCATTGTAATGCGATACCTGCAGACATACGGATATTGCCCGGGTCGCCGTAATCAGGCACCCCTGCGGCTTGCATCTGCGCGGTGTTTTCCCAGTTTGTATCCCAGACGGTACCGGCATCCCAGAAGAATGACGTACGGACTGAGTTAGCATATTTATCACTGATAAACGGCGTTGGAACAATCAGCTCAGCGCTGGCCACGGCCATTGCGTTACCACCGACGGCGTCGTCAGATTTACACAAGGTTTCGTTATCGCAGTTATCCTGATTCGGGCCGTAGTAAACCGCTTTAGGACCGATGTTGTTCGACTGGAAACCACGTACGGTGCTTGAACCACCGGCATAGAAGTTTTCATAGAATGGCAGTTCTTTGCCACCTAAACCATCACCGTAGCCCCAACGTGTACGACCCAACAGCACCCACTTGTGATCGTTATCGATCGGGAAGTAGGAAGCGGTATCGAGCGTCACTTTGTAGAACTCGTTATCGGAGCCAGGAATAGTCACTTTACCGTTCAGGTTAACGCGTGAACCTTCCGTCGGGAAGAACCCACGGTCAAGATGGTTATACGTCCAACCGTAGTTGAAAGTGAAGTCATCCGCAGAGAAACTCGAATCGTCGTTGGTGGTGCTTGTACCCTGACCGATCGAATCCAGGTAGCGGTTCATAGCCACCTGCGGCTGCATGTTGGACAGGTCGTTATGCACGTAGCCCAGACCCGCGCGCAGCGTGTTGTATTCGTTAATCGGGAAGCCCAACGTACCATCAAGGCCGTAGCTCTTGTTGGTGTACGAGGAGAGATCCGCATCATCGGCTTTAAAGTCATTGTAGAAGATACGACCGCCGAGACTCACGCCATCAACCGTAAAGTACGGGTTGGTCACAGAAAACTCAGAGTAGGTCTGGTAGTCGTTCTTGGTACCGTTGATACCGACAGAGTAACCTGTACCCAGCCAGTTATCCTGCTGAACGCCAACCTGGAAGCTGATGCCGCTTTCGGTACCGTAACCCACACCAAAGTTGAAACTACCGGTGTTACGTTCTTTCACCTTGTAGACAACATCAACCTGATCCGGGCTGCCCGGTACGCGCTGCGTATCCACGTCAACGGTTTCGAAGTAACCCAGACGGTTCAGACGATCTTTACCTGAATCAACGAGGTCACTGCCAAGCCATGAGCCTTCCATCTGACGCATTTCACGACGCAGGACCGCATCTTTGGAGGTATCGTTACCTTCAAAGCGAATCTTACGTACGTAGTAACGGTTACCCGCATCAACGCTCACGTGCAGCTTGACGGTTTTGTCAGCATCGTTGATTTCAGGCTGTGACTGTACGCGTGGATAGGCGTAGCCGTAGCGACCCAGAAGTTTCTTGATGTTATCTTCCATTTTGGTCACTTTCGCACCGTTGTAGAGTTCACCTGGCTCTACTTTGGTCAGGCTTTCAATCTCCGCAGAGTGGCCTGCCAGGTTTCCACTGACCTCAACGCCCGACAGCTTATACTGATCGCCTTCGGTAATGTTGACGGTGATGTAGATACCTTTTTTATCCGGCGTCAGACTGACCTGAGTGGAATCGATATTGAAACGTGCATAACCACGATCCAGATAGTAGCTGCGCAGGGTTTCAAGGTCGCCCGCGAGCTTCTGTTTCTGGTATTTACGATCGCCGACGACGTTCCACCACGGCACTTCGTCACGCAGCTGGAAGTTAGAGATCAGCTCATCGGTGCTGAACGCATGGTTACCGACGATGTTGATCTGTTGAATTTTGGCCGATACGCCTTCCTGGAAGACCAGTTTCAGGTCAACACGGTTACGCGGCAGCGGAGTCACAACGGCTTTAACGCTCGCACTGTACTTACCGACGCTGTAATAGAAGTCTTCCAGTCCCTTCTCGATATCACCGAGAGTGGTACGGTCGAGAGATTCGCCAACGCGAACGCCAGAGGCTTCGAGATTCTGTTTGAGCATGTCATCTTTCACCGATTTGTTACCGGAGAAAGTGATGCTGGCAATCGTTGGGCGCTCTTTGACCTGCACCAACAACGTATCACCATCACGCAGAACACGAACATCCTCGAAGTTGCCAGTGGCAAACAGCGCACGGATGGTGTTACTGATGTCTTCATCAGTAACCGTATCGCCAGGACGAACTGGCATGCTGAGGAGGGCCGCACCAACAGCGACTCGCTGCAGGCCTTCGAAATGAATATCCTTCACTACGAATCCGTCAGCACCGTATACGGTCGCGCTGCCGAACAGCAGCGACGCTATGAGCAACTTTTTCATCGCCATCGTTATTATGCGTTCTTCCTAACACTCTCTCTACAACCGAGAGAAATCATTGAAAAGTGCAAGCCCCATTAACAGCACCAGCAATATTGAGCCAATGCGATAACTAAAGTCTTGAACTCGCTCGGATACCGGTCCGCCCTTCAGCTTTTCAATCGCCAGGAAGAGCAGATGACCCCCGTCTAAAACGGGTAGCGGGAACAGGTTGATAATGCCCAGATTCACACTGATGAGCGCAAGAAACATCAGATAGTAAATCAACCCAAACTCCGCTGACATCCCAGCCCCCTGAGCAATCGAAATTGGCCCACTGAGGTTGTTCAGTTTTACGTCACCGGTTATCAATTTCCCCAGCATCTGAACCGTCAACTTCATCAACTGCCAGGTTTTATCCGTGGCCTGAATGATGGCAGCGAACGGCCCGTACTGGCGCACTGTCTTGTACTCATCGGGTAACGGGATGATTTTTGGAACCACACCCGCAAACCCTTCAGCTTTCCCTTTACCGGGCTTTGTATCTGGTATCAGCGTTAAAGACAAGGGACTCCCCTGTCTGTCTATCTCCAATCGCAGCGGCTTGCCGGGATTGTCTCGCACCAAAGTGACAAATGTCATCCACTGTGTGAGTGGCTGACCATCGACTTTAACGATCCTGTCGCCTGCTTGCAAACCTGCTTTGCGCGCAGCAGAGTCAATTTGCACTTCAGCCAGTGCCGTCTCGACTTGTGCACCGCGTGGTCGAATCCCCAGTGACGTGACGGGATCTTCCTTATCAGGCTCAAATGCCCAGTGGCGCAGATTAAGAATTTTATCCTGACGCTGCTGTGTTCCAAAAGGTGCAACGGTGAGCGTCGTTTGCTCATCGCCAATTTTTGTCACCAGCGCCAGACGGACTGCATCCCAATCAGGCGTTTCGATACCATCAACGGCTTTAAGTTCCGTGCCTGGTGCAATTTGTGCTTCTGCAGCAATCGAATTGGGTGTTATTTCACCAATAACCGGGCGCACACCAGGGACACCGATGATAAACACCAACCAATAGGCGAAAATGGCAAAGATGAAATTGGCAACCGGACCGGCGGCAATAATAGCCGCCCGCTGGCCAACGGTTTTATTGTTGAAAGCGTGGTGACGCATCTCCGGAGTTACCGGTTCGACGCGCTCATCCAGCATTTTGACGTAACCGCCCAGAGGGATAAGGGCGATGACATATTCGGTTCCCTGACGGTCAACTCGACGCCAGAGCGCTTTACCAAAACCAATGGAAAAGCGCTCCACATGGACGCCGCAGCGACGAGCAACCCAGAAATGACCAAATTCATGCACAGTGATTAATACACCCAGTGCAACAATGAATGCCGCCAGATTCCAGAGAATGCTCAGCATAAACCCTTCCGTCAAATCGTCCTGAAGACTAAAAGTAGCAGGCAAGCAAACACCGGAACCGCAGCCGTCAGGCTGTCAATTCGGTCAAGAATGCCACCGTGCCCAGGGATCAAATTCCCACTGTCTTTGATGCCGGCTTCTCGCTTAAACATACTTTCTGTTAAATCGCCCAGCACGGATGCCAGCGCGGCAACCAGAGAACACGTTAACAGCGTCGTCGGCGCAACGTCCAGGTTCACACACAGACCATAAATCCAGGAGATCACCGCCGCAGTGAACAGTCCACCGAGAAAACCTTGCCAGGTCTTGCCCGGGGAGACTTTTGGCGCCAGTTTATGTTTACCGAACAGCTTACCGAACATGTAGGCGCCGGAGTCAGCCCCCCACACCAGAATCATGATGTAGAGCAGCCAAATCGCACCGCTGTAATGGTTATCATCATAATGCCAGGCACGCAGCGTCAGCATTCCCCAGAAGAAAGGAATAATGGTCAACAGACCAAACACCAGACGCAGCGTTTTAGAATTACGCCACAGCGCAGCAGAACCCGGATAAAACAACACCAGCAGCAGTGCGACTATCCACCAGCCCAACGAGGCCCAAAGGGAGCCTTCAACCAGCGGTTGATGGACGTTGTGATGATATTCCGGAAGCCAAAAGAGCATCGCGGAAAGAATTAATCCGCAAAGCACCGCCAGCCATACTCGCTGTGAACGAGATTTAAAACCGCTTAATTGACCCCATTCCCAGGCCGCCAACATGCACACCACCAGGGTGACAATAGCGAAACCTATTGGCGGCAAAAGAAACAACGCCGCAATAACAACGGGTATTAAAACGAAAGCAGAGATCAGGCGATACTTCAGCAAGAGCTACCCCCATCAGGCTTTGTCGTCACCAGCCTCTGTGCCGCCGAAACGACGCTCTCGATTGGCAAAGGCATGCAACGCCCCTTCAAAGTCTTGTTCATCGAAATCGGGCCAGAGAACATCTGTAAAGTAAAGTTCGGCATAGGCAATTTGCCACAACAAAAAGTTACTAATGCGATGCTCTCCCCCTGTCCTAATTACTAAATCTACGGGAGCCAGTTCATGCATGCAGATTTGCTGACCCAGCAAATCTTCGGTGATATCGTCAGGACGCAACAGCCCTTCCTGGACTTGTGTAGCAAGATGCTGAACTCCCTGAATAATGTCCCAGCGCCCACCATAATTCGCAGCAATATTCAGTGTCAGTCCGGTGTTGTTCCCGGTCAACGCTTCTGCTTTGCGAATACGCTCCTGTAAACGGGCGTTAAAGCGGCGAGTATCACCGATAATACGCAAGCGTACGTTGTGTCTGTGCAGGCTTTTTACTTCACTATCCAGCGCCCAAACGAACAGTTCCATCAATGCGCTGACTTCCTGCTCAGGGCGATTCCAGTTCTCACTGCTAAAGGCATAAAGCGTTAACGCCTCAATACCGTTATTTGCCGCAAAAGAGACGGCACGACGCACCGATTTTGCTCCGGCTTTATGGCCGAAGGCACGGATCTTGCCTTGTCTCTTCGCCCAGCGACCATTGCCGTCCATAATGATGGCCACATGATGGCAGCCGTGGGATGGCAGGTTCTCGCTGATTGGTTGGTTAGCAGACAACATAACGCGTTATTAGTCCATGAAAAGGAATTAGCGGTACCGGAATACAGACGCTTAGCGCAAAAAAGCCGTGTAAATCCACGGCTCCCTCGATAACACTTTGCCGTTACAGTGTTATCGGATGGCGCAGACTATAACACTGAAGCCCAGCGCTAACAAATGCCTGCGTGCCCGTTGCACGGATAATCATCAGCTTGCGAAGCGCATCACCTGCTGGTTTGCGACACT
Source organism: Citrobacter sp. 18056 (assembly GCA_902706235.1). Taxonomy (GTDB): domain Bacteria; phylum Pseudomonadota; class Gammaproteobacteria; order Enterobacterales; family Enterobacteriaceae; genus Scandinavium; species Scandinavium manionii. Next base: position 27,951 of record CACSJR010000004.1, read on the forward strand.
TCTTGCACGCGCGTCGACTTCCATCACCTCATCCACACCTTCTGGCTCTTGCAAATCCAGAATTGACAGGACCTCGAGGTTCACGGCAGCAATGTCCGTGAAGTGAATTTTCGACGTCAGAAATGCCTCAACGCTCACTTCATTGGCGGCGTTCAGCGCGGTAGTTGCCGCCTGGCCCTGATCAAATGCGTCCATTGCCAGCTTCAGGCACGGGTAACGCTGATAATCAGGCTCTGCAAATGACAGTTCGCTTAATGCTTTGAAATCCAATGGATTAACGCCAGACTCAACGCGCCCCGGCCAGGCCATAGTATGGGCAATTGGCGTGCGCATATCCGGCTCACCAAGCTGGGCCAGCACGCTGCCGTCACGGTAGCGCACCATCGAATGAATCACAGACTGCGGATGGATAATGACTTCCATCTGTTGAGCTGAGGCATTAAATAGCCAGCGTGCTTCTATGTATTCCAGACCTTTATTCATCATGGTGGCAGAATCGACTGAAATTTTACGTCCCATCGACCAGTTCGGATGACGACAGGCCTGATCCGGCGTCATATCGCGCAGTTCAGACAAAGGCGTTTCGCGGAACGGGCCACCAGATCCGGTAAGCAGAATAGACAAAACGCCATTCTGCTCAAGGGAAGCGTAACCCAGCTGATTTTGAATTGTTTCCGGTAAACTCTGAAAAATGGCGTTGTGCTCGCTGTCGACTGGCAGCAGACGCGCCCCACTCTCTTTCACGGCGTCCATAAACAAACGTCCACAGGTGACCAGCGACTCTTTATTGGCAAGCAGAATGGTTTTTCCGGCGCGGATAGCCGCCAGCGTCGGCATCAATCCTGCGGCACCGACAATCGCCGCCATCACCTGGTCGACATCATCCAGCGCAGCGACATCGCAGGCAGCCTGTTGGCCGCTCAGAACTTCCGTCTGGCTCCCGTGCTGACGCAGCGCAACAATCAGCGCAGCGGCGCTTTGTGCATCGTCCATAACGGCGTATTGCGGGGAGAACTCAAGGCATTGCTCAACCATACGCTCGACGTTTTTCCCGGCCACCAGCGCGGTAACAGAGAAAAGGCCGCGATTATTACGCACCACATCCAGCGTGCTACAGCCGATAGAGCCTGTGGAGCCCAGAACGGTTAAATGCTTCATGAAAAATCCGAAGAAGAAAGTCTAAAAAGCAAAACGCCGCCAGTAAAACCCGGAGGTTTCCTGAACGGCGTTCATCAGATAACGTCAGAAATCAGAACTGCATCAGTTCCGTTTCTTTTTCTGCCAGCGCCGCGTCCACTTTCTTGATAGCGGCGTCGGTCATTTTCTGCACATCGTCCTGGGAGCGACGGTCATCATCTTCGCTGATCTCTTTGTCTTTCAGCAGCGCTTTAACTTTATCGTTCGCATCACGACGGACGTTACGCACGGAAACACGCGCTTGTTCTGCTTCACCGCGTACGATCTTGGTCAGATCTTTACGACGTTCTTCAGTCAGCGGAGGCAGCGGAACGCGAATGTCGGTGCCCGCAGAGCTCGGGTTCAGACCGAGATCGGACGCCATAATCGCTTTCTCAACGGCCGGGCTCAGAGAGCGATCGAATACGTTGATTTTCAGGGTACGGGAATCTTCTACCGTCACGCTTGCCAGCTGACGCAGCGGAGTCGGTGTACCGTAGTATTCGACAACGATGCCATCGAGCAGGCTTGGAGAAGCACGGCCCGTGCGGATTTTGCTGATCTGGTTTTTGAATGATTCTACGCATTTTTCCATGCGCACTTCGGCATCTTTTCTGATATCGCTAATCACGTTACGAATCCTTGAAATCTTGTCTCAGGCTGACCATACGCCACACTCGCCGATTTGCGAGTGTGGTAAGTATAGCCCGTATAATTCCTGGCGCCGAAAAGGGCGGCCTGGTAAGCATCGCAAAATTAAAGCGGAATCTTACCTTTATTTGTTGTTTACGGAAATTATTCCGTAATTAATGTACCTTCTTTCTCACCCATCACCACGCGACGCAGCGCGCCTGCTTTGTTCATGTTGAAGACACGAATCGGCAGTTTATGGTCACGAGCCAGCGTGAACGCAGCAAGATCCATCACTTTCAACTCTTTATCCAGTACTTCAGCGTAGCTCAACTGATCGTACATTGTCGCAGAAGGATCTTTTGCCGGGTCAGCGGTAAATACGCCGTCGACTTTGGTGGCTTTCAATACCACGTCCGCTTCAATTTCGATACCCCGCAGGCAGGCTGCGGAATCGGTGGTGAAGAACGGGTTACCGGTACCGGCGGAGAGGATAACGACGCGGTTATTACGCAGCAGACTGATAGCCTCTGCCCAGCTGTAGTTATCACACACACCATTCAGCGGAATGGCGGACATCAGGCGGGCGTTCACATAGGCGCGATGGAGTGCATCACGCATAGCCAGGCCATTCATGACGGTTGCCAGCATGCCCATGTGGTCGCCCACAACGCGGTTCATACCCGCTTTTGCCAGACCCGCACCACGGAAAAGGTTACCACCACCAATCACCACACCGACCTGGATCCCCAGTTCGACCAGTTCTTTAATTTCCTGCGCCATACGATCGAGAATGCTGGCATCGATACCGAAGCCTTCAGTTCCCTGCAGTGCTTCGCCACTGAGCTTAAGCAGAATGCGTTTGTAGACGGGTTTTGCATTGGTAGCCATATTTCTTTCCTGGGACTGTCAACGTTTGAAAGGGGTAAATTCTGGCGACAAGGATATGTCGCGCATCAGTGCAAGCCTATAGGAGCCTGACTAATTTTTACTTAATGGGGCTCAAAAAGAAGCCGCCCTCAGGCGGCTCCTTGTCGATCATTAAGACTGCTTGGACATTGCAGCAACTTCTGCTGCGAAGTCAGTCTCAACTTTCTGGATACCTTCGCCCACTTCAAAGCGGATGAAGTTAGTCACGGTAGCGTTGTTCTCTTTCAGGAACTGACCAACGGTCTTGCTTGGTTCCATAACGAAAGGCTGGCCGGTCAGAGAAACTTCGCCGGTGAATTTCTTCATGCGGCCTTCAACCATTTTCTCTGCGATTTCTTTCGGCTTACCGGACTGCATCGCGATATCCAGCTGTACCTGGTATTCTTTTTCTACCACGTCAGCAGACACGTCTTCTGGGTTTACGAATTCTGGCTTGCTAGCTGCGATATGCATTGCAACTTGCTTAACCAACTCTTCGCTCGCGCCTTTAGCAGACACCAGAACACCGATGCGAGCACCGTGCAGGTAGCTACCCAGCACTTCGCCTTCCAGAGCAGAAACGCGACGGATGTTGATGTTCTCACCGATTTTAGCAACCAGAGCAACACGTTCTTCTTCGAACTGTGCTTTCAGAACTTCAACGTCAGTGATTTTGCCAGCAACTGCTGCATCCAGAACTTTGTTAGCGAAAGCCTGGAAACCGCCGTCTTTAGCAACGAAATCAGTCTGGCAGTTAACTTCCAGAATGATGCCGTAGTTGCCATTGATCTTAGTGATGATCACGCCGTCAGCAGCAACGTTGCCTGCTTTTTTCGCAGCTTTGATAGCACCAGATTTACGCATATTTTCGATTGCCAGCTCGATGTCGCCATTAGCTTCAGTCAGGGCTTTTTTGCAATCCATCATGCCTGCGCCAGTACGTTCACGCAGCTCTTTAACCAGGGAGGCGGTAATTTCAGCCATTCTAAAATCCTCGGGAAATTGAAACCGCCCGGCGTAAGGCCAAACGGTTATAAAAGTGAAAAAGGGGCCGCTTAAGAGGGCCCCTATCCATACTCGGTACTAATAAGGGCTTAAACCTTATTATTCAGCTTCTACGAAGCTTTCTTCCGCCTGAGAAGCCAGATCCTGAGAACGGCCTTCACGTACGGTCTGAGCAACGGCATTCAGATACAGGCTAACTGCACGGATTGCATCGTCGTTACCCGGGATAACGAAATCAACGCCATCTGGATCAGAGTTGGTATCAACGATAGCAAATACTGGGATACCCAGGTTGTTTGCTTCTTTGATAGCGATGTGCTCGTGGTCTGCATCGACAACAAACAGTGCGTCCGGCAGGCCGCCCATGTCTTTGATGCCGCCCAGGCTGTTTTCCAGCTTGCCCAGCTCACGAGTGCGCATCAGCGCTTCTTTCTTGGTCAGCTTGTCGAAGGTGCCGTCCTGAGACTGAGTTTCCAGGTCTTTCAGACGCTTGATAGACTGACGAACGGTTTTCCAGTTAGTCAGCATACCGCCCAACCAGCGATGGTTCACGAAGAACTGATCGCAGTTCAGAGCAGCTTCTTTTACCGCTTCGCTTGCTGCGCGCTTGGTACCAACGATCAGAATCTTACCTTTGCGAGAGGAGATCTTGTTCAGTTCAGCCAGAGCTTCGTTGAACATTGGTACAGTTTTCTCAAGGTTGATGATGTGAACTTTGTTACGCGCGCCGAAGATGAAAGGCTTCATTTTCGGGTTCCAGTAACGGGTCTGGTGACCGAAGTGTACACCAGCCTTGAGCATGTCGCGCATGGAAACAGTTGCCATGTTTAAAACCTCTATATAAAAGTTGGGGTTATGCCTCCACGTATCCCATACGACCGACCCCTAAGGGCACCCCGGCGTATGTGCCGATACGTGTGTGTTATTACACAATGTGAGATTTGTCGCTGCCAGACCGTTTCTGTGTATATCAAACGGAATGGAAGTTCGGCGCGCTTTATACCATAAATTGCGAGCGGAAACCAATAAATGTTGGTGCGAAGCGCTGTAATGATTCTCAATTTGGCAGTCGATAGCGACGGCTGTTACCATTGTCAGCACTTACACTCGTATTGCCGATAAATCGGCCTCGATGGACAGAATTCATGGCTATCTCTATTAAGACCTCAGAAGAAATTGAAAAAATGCGCGTGGCGGGCCGTCTGGCTGCCGAAGTGCTGGAAATGATCGAACCGTACATCAAGCCAGGTGTCAGCACCGGCGAGCTGGATCGTATCTGTGACGATTACATCGTAAATACTCAGCATGCGGTCTCCGCCTGCCTGGGCTATCACGGCTTCCCGAAATCCGTGTGCATCTCTATTAATGAAGTGGTGTGCCACGGTATTCCGGATGACGAAAAGCTGCTGAAAGATGGCGACATCGTTAACATCGACGTGACCGTCATTAAAGATGAATACCACGGCGACACCTCCAAAATGTTCATCGTCGGCAAACCGACCATCCTCGGCGAGCGTCTGTGCCGTGTGACGCAGGAAAGCCTGTACCTCGCCCTGCGTATGGTGAAGCCGGGTATCCGTCTTCGCACACTGGGTGCAGCCATTCAGAAATTTGCGGAAGCGGAAGGTTTCTCCGTGGTACGTGAATATTGCGGGCACGGTATTGGCCGCGTGTTCCATGAAGAACCGCAGGTTCTGCACTATGATGCTGATGACGGCGGCGTAGTACTTCAGGCCGGGATGACGTTCACCATCGAGCCGATGGTCAACTCTGGCGACTACCGTATCCGCACCATGAAAGATGGCTGGACGGTGAAAACCAAAGACCGGAGCTTGTCTGCACAGTACGAGCATACTATTGTGGTGACAGACAACGGCTGCGAAATAATGACGTTACGCAAGGATGACACTATCCCGGCGATAATCTCGCACAACGAATGATAAGAAGCCGGCGAAAGCCGGTTTTTTTATGGCGGGCGTCCTGCCCGCCCCCCTCCGGGCCGCCGCAAGCGACGTTAAAAATCGCTCCCGGCGATTTTTTATGGGTAATCGTTTTTTCTTATGGGTGGCGCAATGAGCAATTCCTTATCTGACACAGCCTTACCTGTTCTGCCAGGCCAGCCGGAAAACCCGGTCAGTTGGGCAGACGCGGAGCTGAACTGCGCCAGTATCAAGGCGCGTCTCGATGCGTTCCAGCGCTGGCTGGGTGACGCTTTCGACAGCGGTACCTCTGCCGAACAACTGATGACCGCCCGTACGGAATATATCGATCAGATGCTCCAGCGTCTTTGGTTGCATTACGGTTTTGGTGAGGTAGAAGACGCAGCGCTGGTTGCCGTCGGTGGCTATGGCCGCGGCGAACTGCATCCGCTTTCGGATATCGACTTGCTCATCCTCAGCCGTAAAAAGCTGCCCGACGAGCTGGCACAAAAGATTGGCGAGCTGCTGACACTGCTGTGGGATCTCAAACTCGAAGTCGGCCACAGCGTGCGCACCCTCGAAGAGTGCCTGCTGGAAGGGCTTTCTGATCTCACTGTCGCCACTAACCTGATTGAATCACGCCTGCTGATCGGCGACGTCACCCTCTTTCTCGAGCTGCAAAAACATATTTTCAGCGAAGGCTTCTGGCCATCGGAAAAGTTCTTTGCCGCTAAAGTCGAAGAACAAAACGGTCGCCACCAGCGCTATCACGGCACCAGCTACAACCTCGAGCCTGATATCAAAAGCAGCCCCGGCGGCCTGCGTGATATCCACACCCTGCAATGGGTGGCGCGTCGTCATTTCGGCGCAACCTCGCTGGATGAAATGGTCGGCTTTGGCTTCCTGACCGAAGCCGAACGCAACGAGCTGAACGAGTGTTTACACCTGCTATGGCGCATCCGTTTTGCGCTGCATCTGGAAATTAACCGCTACGACAACCGTTTGCTGTTCGATCGCCAGTTGAACGTGGCCCAACGGCTCAACTACAGCGGCGAAGGCAATCAGCCGGTTGAGCAAATGATGAAGGATTTCTATCGCGTCACCCGCCGGGTGGGCGAGCTCAACCAGATGCTGCTCCAGCTGTTTGATGAGGCGATCCTCGCGCTGACCGCCGATGAAAAACCGCGCCCGATTGACGATGATTTCCAGCTGCGCGGCACGCTTATCGACCTGCGTGACGATACCTTGTTCATGCGCGAGCCGCAGGCGATTCTGCGCATGTTCCACATCATGGTGCGCAACAGCAGCATTACCGGTATTTATTCGACGACGCTGCGTCATCTGCGCCATGCCCGCCGCCATCTGCAACAGCCGCTGTGCTACATCCCCGAAGCGCGCGAGCTGTTCCTGAGCATGTTGCGTCACCAGGGCGCCGTCAGCCGGGGGCTGCTGCCGATGCACCGTCACAGCGTGCTGTGGGCGTATATGCCGCAGTGGTCGCACATCGTCGGCCAGATGCAGTTTGACCTGTTCCACGCCTACACCGTTGATGAACACACCGTTCGCGTGCTGCTAAAGCTGGAAAGCTTCGCCAAAGAGGAAACGCGTTCACGCCATCCGCTCTGTGTCGAACTATGGCCGCGCCTTAATCACCCGGAACTGATCCTGATTGCCGCTCTGTTCCACGATATCGCCAAAGGCCGCGGCGGCGATCACTCGGTGCTCGGCGCTCAGGACATCCTCAAATTTGCAGAACTGCACGGTCTGAACTCGCGCGAAACACAGCTTGTTGCATGGCTGGTACGCCATCATCTACTGATGTCCGTCACCGCCCAACGCCGTGATATTCAGGATCCGGAAGTTATCAAACAGTTCGCCGAAGAAGTGCAGACCGAAAACCGCTTGCGGTATCTGGTCTGCCTGACCGTCGCCGATATCTGCGCCACCAATGAAACACTGTGGAATAGCTGGAAGCAGAGCCTGTTGCGTGAACTCTATTTCGCCACCGAAAAACAGCTGCGCCGTGGAATGCAGAACACGCCGGACATGCGCGAACGCGTGCGTCATCATCAGCTTCAGGCGTTAGCCCTGCTGCGAATGGACAATATCGACGAAGAGGCGCTGCATCATATTTGGGCGCGCTGTCGGGCTAACTACTTTGTACGCCACACACCAAACCAGCTTGCGTGGCATGCCCGTCACCTGCTTCAACACGATCTGAACGATCCGATGATCCTGCTGAGCCCGCAGGCGACACGCGGCGGCACGGAAATATTTATCTGGAGCCCGGACCGCCCATATCTGTTCGCCGCCGTTTGCGCTGAACTGGACCGGCGTAATCTCAGCGTGCACGACGCACAGATTTTTACCACCCGCGACGGGATGGCGATGGACACCTTTATCGTGCTTGAACCTGACGGCAGTCCACTGTCCGGCGACAGGCACGAAGCCATTCGTCACGGCCTTGAGCAGGCCATTACTCAGTATTCGTGGCAGGCCCCAGCCCCACGTCGTCAGCCGGCAAAATTGCGTCATTTTACCGTCGATACCGAAGTCAATTTCCTGCCAACACATACCGACAGAAAATCGTTCCTCGAACTGATTGCGCTCGACCAGCCGGGTTTACTCGCGTGCGTCGGCCAGGTCTTCGCGGACCTCGGCATTTCGCTCCATGGGGCGAGAATTACGACAATTGGTGAACGAGTAGAAGATTTATTTATAATCGCGACAGCCGACCGGCGTGCTCTTAATAATGTGCTTCAGCAAGAAGTACAACAGCGGTTGACAGCGGCCCTCAATCCAAACGATAAAGGGTAGTGTGTTTTTTTAATGGAAAGAGTTTAACAATGCAGCAGTTACAGAACGTTATTGAGTCCGCTTTTGAGCGCCGCGCCGACATCACTCCGGCGAATGTAGATACCGTTACCCGCGAAGCGGTTAACCAGGTTATTTCCCTGCTGGATTCCGGCGCGCTGCGCGTAGCGGAAAAGATTGACGGCCAGTGGGTTACGCATCAGTGGCTGAAGAAAGCGGTACTGCTCTCTTTCCGTATCAACGATAACCAGGTTATCGACGGAGCGGAAAGCCGCTACTTCGATAAAGTCCCGATGAAATTCGCCGATTACGACGAAGCGCGTTTCCAGAAAGAAGGTTTCCGCGTGGTGCCACCGGCAGCCGTACGCCAGGGCGCATACATTGCACGTAACACCGTGCTGATGCCGTCCTACGTCAACATCGGCGCTTACGTCGACGAAGGCTCCATGGTTGATACCTGGGCGACTGTGGGTTCCTGTGCGCAGATCGGTAAAAACGTTCACCTGTCCGGTGGCGTAGGTATCGGTGGCGTGCTTGAGCCACTGCAGGCTAACCCAACCATCATCGAAGACAACTGCTTCATCGGCGCACGCTCTGAAGTGGTAGAAGGCGTTATCGTTGAAGAAGGCTCCGTGATTTCGATGGGTGTTTACCTCGGCCAGAGCACCAAAATCTACGACAGGGAAACCGGCGAAGTATTCTACGGTCGCGTACCGGCAGGCTCGGTTGTTGTTTCCGGCAACCTGCCGTCAAAAGATGGCAAATACAGCCTGTACTGTGCAGTTATCGTGAAGAAAGTGGATGCGAAAACCCGCGGCAAAGTCGGCATTAACGAACTGCTGCGCACCATCGACTAAATCAGTCGTAAAAAAAGCGGGGGCAACCCCGCTTTTTTTATACCTGACGCTGGCGGAAAATAATTTTTTCGTTAATTATTCAAAGGTTATGTTTAACCGAAGGAACCGCTATGTACGACAATCTGAAAAGTTTGGGCATTACCAATCCTGATGAAATCGATCGTTACAGCCTCCGGCAGGAAGCCAACAACGATATTCTGAAAATCTATTTTCAGAAGGATAAAGGCGAGTTTTTCGCGAAAAGCGTGAAGTTCAAATATCCGCGCCAGCGTAAAACGGTAGTGGCCGACGGTGTAGGTCAGGGTTACAAAGAAGTGCAGGAAATCAGCCCGAACCTGCGCTATGTGATCGACGAGCTGGATCAGATTTGCAAACGCGATCGCACCGAAGTGGATCTGAAGCGTAAAATCCTCGACGACCTGCGCCATCTCGAAAGCGTGGTTGCCAATAAGATCAGCGAGATTGAATCTGACCTTGAAAAATTGACCCGCAATAAATAACTCTTGCAGGCATGTCCGGCGGCAGCAAACAGTAAAAAAAAACGGTAACCCAAGGGTTACCGTTTTTTTACTGTGCCCTCCCCCGTCAGGAGAAGGACCTGAAAGTTTACTGCATCAGCAGGTAGATAGTGCTGTCGCCACGCTGAATATTCAACGCCAGAACGCTCGGTTTGCTTTCAAGCAGCTTACGCAGGTCAGCAATGTTTTTCACCGGCTGCTGGTTAGCGCCAACGATCACATCACCTTTTTTCAGGCCAATTTGCGCAGCCTGCGTACCCGGTTTGATGCTGCTCACCACCACGCCTTTGTCTGCGCCTTTGTTGCTCATCTCAGCGCCGTCAATACCGTTGAAGATGCTGCTGGAATCAACCTGAGTCTGGCTACTCTGCTGCAGTTCAAGGGACACATTGACCGGCTTACCATCACGGACCAGGCCCAGCTCAATCTTGCTGCCAACAGGCATGGTGCCAACCTGAGCACGCAGCGCGGAGAAGCTGCTGATCGGTTTACCGTTCAGCGAGGTGATCACGTCGCCTGCTTTAATGCCCGCTTTCGCCGCAGAAGAGTTCGGTAGCACCTGGCTTACGAATGCGCCGCGCTGAGCGTCAACTTTCATCGCTTTCGCGAGGTCAGAGCTCAATTCGGTACCCATAATGCCCAGCTCGCCACGTTTAACCTGGCCGTATTTGACCATCTGCTCAGTCAGGCTTTTCACCATATTGCTTGGGATCGCGAAGCCGATACCGATGTTGCCGCCGTCCGGGGCAAGGATCGCGGTGTTAATCCCAATAAGCTCACCGTTGAGGTTCACCAGCGCACCGCCGGAGTTACCGCGGTTAATGGCCGCATCGGTCTGGATAAAGTTTTCGTAGTTTTCAACATTCAGGCCGCTACGACCCAGTGCCGATACGATACCGGACGTCACGGTTTCGCCGAGACCAAACGGGTTACCGATAGCGACGGTATAGTCGCCGACGCGCAGTGCATCGGAATCGGCGAGTTTAATCGCGGTCAGATTTTTTGGATTCTGAATTTGAATCAGCGCGATGTCAGAGCGAGGGTCTTTACCCACCACTTTCGCATCAAATTTACGGCCATCGCTCAGGGAAATTTTGATTGTGGTAGCGTTATCCACCACGTGGTTGTTGGTAACCACATAGCCTTTCGCCGCATCAATGATTACGCCAGAACCCAGCGCCATGAATTTTTCTTGCTGGGAGCCACCATTACCCCTTGGTGCGCCTGGACCACCCTGTCCACCGCCCTGGCAGAACGGAGAGTTCTGGAAAGGCGAACCGTCCTGGCAGAATGGGGAATTATCACCAAAGAACTGCTGGAAGTTACGCCCCATACGCGGGGTATTCACCGTGGTACTCCCTTCCACATTAATGCTCACAACGGAAGGCATCACTTTTTCCAGCATCGGTGCCAGGCTTGGCATCTGCTGGGCGGTCGTGGCGGAGGATGCGGTTTCCGCGGCCGATGCAGACAGCGGGGAAAGGGCCAAACTTAAACTCAGAGCCAGTGCACTCATTGCTAACGTTGTTTTTTTCATATCTCGTAATCTCTAAATGTCAGATAAAGCAAAGGTTGCTGTGTATGTGACTGTCAGATTCAATTTATAACGCTAAGTTCCGGATTTAAGTTTCTGGAAAAAGTAAAAAAATATTGTCCGCCTTTACAAAACTTTCGCGTTATTCCACAGCCATCAAGCGGCGGTATTCATCCCAGGCATAGAGATCGGTCATGCCGCTGATATAATCCTGAATCAAACGACAGCGATAATAGTACTCCATCAACGGATACTCGGTGGCGTCACGCGGGATTTTATTTACCGCTTCAACGTACGCCAGACGATGTCGCGTCGACAGTTTCTGAAACAGACGGCTTTCAATCGGCAAATGGCGCAAACGCTCTTTTTCCACCAGCTCGTGAAAGTCCGCCAGCGATAATTTCAACAGCGGCTGGTAAATTTCCAGCAGCCCGCTAATCACGCGGTATCCCTGCAATTCTAGCTGCTCAACATCGGGATGGCTGAATACCTGTTTAATGGCGACGTTTTTATATAATTCAAGCAGCTGGCTGTAGTCACTTTCGTCTTCTAGCAGCGCGTGGTTGAAATCCCCGGTATATATCTTCGGAAGGTTATCGATAAATCGCTGCGCGGCATAAGGCACCAGCTTATTCAGCGTATTCACCCGCAAATACATAAAGAACTGATCTTCTGTACTGCGGCTTAAGGTATTAGACCGAGATTTATCCCAGGCGTTTTCGACAACCTGTGAGAATAACGAGCCTTTTTCGTGCGTGCCCCATGCGTCGTACAGGTGCTGATAAAGTTGCTCCACGCTGAAGATGCGTTTCTCAACGGCGTCTTCCAGGTCGGCCACGCAATAAGAAATATCGTCGGCAGCTTCCATAATCCACGTCAATGGAAAGCGACTGTAAGGGGCTAAATCGAGTTCTTGACGTAACCTCGCAATATAGGCCTCTTCGGCGAAATAATAGCCTGGCTTCTTCATTAAATAGCTGTGACTTTCTGGCGGCTTGCCGCGCCACCATGCCGGACGCGTGTACTTCAGAATACAGCCGACCTGCGCCCAGGTGAGATTCATACGCATCAACGTATGTACCAGGCGAATACCCTGGGCGTTACCTTCAAACTGGCAGAGATCCTGACGCACCCGACGACGGAGTTCGTTCAGTGTATCTTCCCCGTCGCGCAGACGCAGCGTGCCGACAAGGCAACGATCGTCGCTTAACGGCTGACTGGCGGCATCCGCAGGCCACAGGCGCTGGCGGAACCAGTCGTTAATCGCCGCTTCACCAAAATGCCCAAACGGCGGATTGCCAATATCGTGCATTAAACAGGCCATCTCGACGATACTTTCAAACGGTCCGGTCAGTTCATCCAGCCCGTATGCCTCCAGCAGCTTGCGCTCTTTCAGGCGGCTCAGCACTTCTTTAGCGATATAACGCCCGACCTGCTGAACTTCCATAGAATGCGTCAGCCGCGTGCGCACCGCCGCATTGCGTTCCAGCGGGAAGACCTGGGTTTTCTGCTGCAGCCGACGGATAGCCGGGGAATTGACGATGCGCCCGCGATCGCTTTCGAAGATCCGCAGGATTTCATGCTCCGTCGCGGCGTTCTGCGGCGAGCGGTAACGCCGACGCCAGTTTATCTTTGTGCGAAAATCAATTGTGGCCATAGCCTCTCCCGGTCCGGAAATGCGTGCTCCATGATAAACTATGCCTTTAAACCCATCACATCGCGAGTAAATCTATGAAAATCGGCATTATTGGTGCAATGGAAGAAGAAGTGACGCTGCTGCGTGACAAAATCCAGAACCGTCAGACTATCACCATCGGCGGGAGCGAAATTTACACCGGCCAGCTGAATGGCGTTGACGTTGCCCTGCTGAAATCAGGGATCGGCAAAGTGGCTGCCGCGATGGGTGCCACCCTACTGATCGAACGCTGCAAACCAGACGTCATCATTAACACCGGTTCTGCAGGCGGCCTGGCCTCTACGCTGAAAGTGGGCGATATCGTCGTCTCCGATGAAGCGCGCTATCACGATGCCGACGTCACCGCCTTTGGTTACGAATACGGCCAGCTTCCGGGCTGCCCGGCAGGCTTCGCGGCTGACGCGAAACTGATTGATGCGGCAGAAAGCTGTATCAAACAACTTAACCTGAACGCCGTACGTGGGCTTATCGTCAGCGGTGATGCATTCATTAATGGTTCCGTCAGCCTGGCGAAAATCCGCCACAACTTCCCGCAGGCGGTTGCCGTGGAAATGGAAGCCACCGCTATCGCACACGTCTGTCATAACTTCGGCGTGCCGTTCGTTGTTGTTCGCGCCATTTCTGACGTCGCCGATCAGCAGTCGCACCTGAGCTTTGATGAGTTCCTCGCCGTCGCCGCTAAACAGTCGACCCTGATGGTCGAAACGCTGGTCCAGAACCTGGCGAATGCGTAACGGCCTGACATCGGGCCTTTTCGCCCTGCTGTTGACCTTTCCGGCGTGGCTGATAGCCGCGCCGAGGGTTATCACCCTTTCCCCCGCCAATACTGAACTGGCCTTTGCCGCAGGCATTACGCCTGTGGGGGTGAGCAGCTTCTCTAATTATCCCCCTGAAGCCCGCCACATCGAAGAAATCGCCAGCTGGCAGGGGATGAATCTGGAACGCATTGTGGCGCTCAAGCCCGACATAGTGCTGGCCTGGCGTGGCGGCAATGCCGAGCGACAGGTGAACCAACTGAGCGCATTGGGCATTAAAGTGGTGTGGGTAGAGACCGGCAGTGTGGAGCACATTGCTGACGCGTTGCAGCAGCTGGCGGCCTGGAGTCCAGTACCCGAACAGGCGAAACAGGCAGCGCAGTCGTTGCGCCATAATTTTGTTGCGCTGAAGCAAGAGTATGCTCACCGCCCGAAAAAAAGGGTATTCCTGCAATTTGGCACTAATCCGTTGTTTACCAGTAATAAAAGCTCGATACAGAACGAAGTCATTGAGGCCTGCGGGGGAGTAAATATTTTTGCCACCAGCCGCGTTCCGTGGCCACAGGTTAGCCGCGAACAGGTTCTCGCCCGGCAGCCTCAGCTGATTATCACCGCCGGAAGCGACACCGAAGTGACAAAAATTCAGCAGTACTGGGGGAGTCAGCTCAAAATTCCGGTCATTCCCGTAAACAGCGACTGGTTTGAACGCGCCTCCCCGCGTATTATCCTCGCCGCGAAACAACTCTGCACCGCAATGGCGCAGGTCAATTAACGGGAAACGCATCAATGCTTGTCTATTGGCTGGATATCGTGGGTACTGCCGTATTTGCCATTTCCGGAGTTCTACTGGCTGGTAAGCTACGCATGGATCCATTTGGCGTGCTGGTGCTCGGCGTGGTGACTGCAGTGGGCGGCGGAACGATCCGCGATATGGCGCTGGCACACGGCCCGGTATTCTGGGTAAAAGATCCCACCGATTTGGTGGTGGCGATGGTCACCAGCATGTTGACCATTTTGCTGGTGCGTCAGCCGCGTCGCCTGCCGAAATGGATATTGCCAGTGCTGGATGCGGTCGGCCTCGCAGTGTTTGTCGGTATCGGCGTGAACAAAGCATTTATTGCCGGAACCGGCCCGCTGGTCGCTATCTGCATGGGCGTGATAACGGGCGTCGGCGGCGGGATTATCCGTGATGTTCTGGCACGCGAAGTGCCGATGATCCTGCGGACCGAAATCTACGCCACCGCCTGTATTCTGGGTGGGATCGTGCACGCTACCGCGTATTTCACTTTCGGAATACCGCTGGAGAACGCGGCCATGCTCGGCATGTTGGTGACGCTCGTGATTCGCCTGGCGGCGATTCACTGGCACCTGAAACTTCCGACCTTCGCCTTAGACGAGAATTCCAGATAGCAAAAAGCCGTGTCGATGACACGGCTTTTTTGTTTCAGCATTCCTGAACTTAAACGCTGAAGGAGGAACCACACCCGCAAGTGCTTTTGGCATTCGGGTTGGTCACGATGAAACGTGAACCTTCCAGACCTTCGGTGTAATCCACTGAACCGCCCACCAGATATTGCAGGCTCATCGGGTCAACGACCAGGCCGACGCCTTCTTTCTCAATGGTCATATCACCATCGTTAATCTGATCGTCAAAAGTGAAGCCGTACTGGAACCCGCTGCAACCACCGCCGGTGATATAGACGCGCAGTTTCAGGTTCGGATTCTCTTCATCCGCAATCAGGTTTTTTACTTTGCTGGCGGCCGCATCAGTAAACTGCAGAGGCAGCGCTACGTCATCACTCATTTCACACTCCGGTTAATTCGCACTGGCTAAAGTCTCGCCAGGTCTTTTGCTCATTATCCAATACCTGACTAAATCGTTCAAGTATTCTCCCCGACGGTCTGTTTTTCTTTCTCCTCTTTCTCTGCTTTTTCGGCTTCCTGCTTTGCAAGAGTACGGGTCAGAATCGAGGAGTACAGCGGTTTCCCGCCCAGGAACTGGGCTAATAGTGTTGCGCCAAGACAGGTAATAATCATTGGCAAAATGAGCTGATAGTTGTCTGTCATTTCCAGAACTAACACGATACCGGTCAGCGGCGCACGCACAGATGCCGCGAACAGCGCGCCCATTCCAGCAATGGCAAAGGTGCCCGGCTCCAGATGATAATGCGGGAACCACGCCGTTGCCGCCATGCCGAATGCGGTACCGAGCAGCGTGCCGAGTGCGAGCATCGGGGCAAAAATGCCGCCAGGCGCGCCCGACGAGAAACACAGCAGCGTCGTCACGACGCGCGCAATAAAGATAAACATCAGCAGGCCGACGGTGTAATGCCCCGCCGCCGCGATAGGAATGAGGTTGAACCCGCCGCCTGCCGCTTCCGGCTCAATCAGGCCGAGCACGCCACAGATACCGCCGAGCAAGCCGCCAATCAGCACCCATTTCTTGATATCGCCGCCGTGAATACGCTGGAACAAATCCTGTGTACGCAGCACCAGGTTGTTAAACAGCGGTCCGACGCAGCCGAAAATCATCCCCAGCACCAGATACAGCCACAGGGTGTTTACTGGCGCATTCGCGAGCTTTCCAACCTCAATGACGGCGGTTTCACCGTTGAAGATACGGAACACCACGCTGGACATGATAACGCCAATGAAAACGGCCTTAATCGAAATCAGGTTGTAGCGGAACTGCGGGCGCATCTCTTCGATGATAAAAAGAATGCCCGCCAGGGGAGCATTAAACGCCGCGGCCAGACCTGCGGCTGCACCGGTTGCCAGCAGCGAGTGACGCGCTTCTGCGGTACGCAGACGGAAGATATCCAGTACCATGCGCCCAATATTGCCGCCAAGTTGCACCGTCGGGCCTTCACGACCGAGCACCATTCCGGCCCCCAGCGTGCCCATGCCGCCAATAAATTTCACCGGAATGACGCGCCACCAGCGAACCGGGCGTAGCTCTTCGAGCGCGCCTTCGATTTCAGGAATGCCTGACCCGCCCGCTTCCGGCGCAAAACGACGCACCAGGATATAGCCGACCATCGCCAGCAGCCCGGAAAGAATAAAGGCCAACGGCCAGACTAAAAACCAGTGATCCGCCACCTGTGCCAACGTGCCAATGCGCACGTTTTGCACCCAGTTCACGGCTTTTTCAAAAGCGACCCCCACCAGGCCGGCTAAGGTGCCAACCAGTGCGGCCATCAACAGGATGGCTAACGGTGTTTTATCCCTGCGAACTAAACGGCGTACCGCATCCCCGCGGCGCAATCGAACGATTTGCTGTGATTCAAAAGAGGGAGTTTCTGCTTTCATGCCATTATCATTAATTGGTAGGACAAATTGCAGATTGCATTGTAACCACCCTATGGCGGTACGTCGCGTTAAAATTCCTTCATTATTACATTGTTTCAATTGGGCAAAACTTTCATAACCTTCCGGGAATAAATTAGAATAGCCCGCTAACACGCTTTCTACGAACCAGGAACCTCGAATGAGCAAATCTGAGAATCTCTACAGTGCGGCCCGCGAACTGATCCCCGGCGGCGTCAACTCGCCGGTCCGCGCCTTTACCGGCGTCGGCGGTACCCCACTGTTTGTCGAACGTGCCGACGGCGCGTATCTGTACGATGTGGATGGTAAAGCCTACATCGACTACGTCGGTTCCTGGGGCCCGATGGTACTCGGCCACAACCACCCGGCCATTCGTAACGCGGTGATTGAAGCGGCATCACGCGGTCTAAGCTTCGGCGCGCCGACCGAAATGGAAGTGAAAATGGCTGCGCTGGTGACCGAACTGGTTCCAACCATGGACATGGTGCGCATGGTGAACTCCGGCACGGAAGCGACCATGAGCGCCATCCGTCTGGCGCGGGGTTTCACCGGGCGTGACAAAATCATCAAATTCGAAGGCTGCTATCATGGCCACGCTGACTGCCTGCTGGTGAAAGCTGGCTCCGGCGCGCTGACCCTTGGCCAGCCAAACTCTCCGGGCGTTCCGGCGGATTTTGCCAAACACACCCTGACCTGCACCTATAACGATCTGGCGTCCGTGCGTGAAGCGTTCGAGCAGTATCCACAGGATATCGCCTGCATCATCGTCGAACCTGTTGCGGGCAACATGAACTGTATTCCACCGCAGCCTGACTTCCTGCCGGGCCTGCGCGCCCTGTGCGACGAATTTGGCGCGCTGTTCATTATCGATGAAGTGATGACTGGCTTCCGGGTTGCACTGGCTGGCGCTCAGGATTACTACGATGTGGTGCCTGACCTGACCTGTCTGGGCAAAATCATTGGTGGCGGGATGCCAGTCGGTGCCTTTGGTGGCCGTCGCGAAGTGATGGACGCGCTGGCGCCAACCGGTCCGGTTTACCAGGCGGGAACGCTGTCCGGTAACCCGATTGCGATGGCTGCCGGCTACGCCTGTCTGACGGAAGTCGCCCAGCCGGGTATTCACGAAACCCTGACCAGCCTGACCAACCAGCTGGCGGAAGGCCTGCTGCGTGCTGCGCGTGGTACAGGGATCCCACTGGTGGTGAATAATGTGGGCGGAATGTTCGGCATCTTCTTCACTGATGCGAAAACCGTAACCTGCTATCAGGACGTGGTGAAATGCGATGTGGAACGCTTCAAGAAATTCTTCCATCTGATGCTGGAAGAAGGCGTTTATCTGGCGCCATCAGCGTTCGAAGCGGGCTTTATGTCCGTGGCGCATACCGAGCAGGATATCAACAACACCATCGACGCGGCGCGTAAGGTGTTTGCAAAACTGTAATGCTGGATGCCTGGCGGCGCTACGCTTGCCCGGCCTACAACTGTAACGCAAAACGGCAGCCCTCGGTTGCCGTTTTTAGTGTTTGCTCCCTCTCCCCGTGAGAGGGTCGGGGTGAGGGCTTCAGCCCGCACAATACATGTTTACCGGCTCTGCTTCCTCAGCAGATAAATAAAGTACGGCGCGCCGATAAACGTCGACAACAGCCCAGCCGGGATTTGGTACGGGAACAGCACCATCCGCCCGCACCAGTCAGCAATAACCAGCATAATTCCCCCCACCAACGCAGAAAGAATCATGTGCGGCATCGTCCGACGGAAGCCCATCATCCGCGCGATATGCGGCGCCATCAGGCCAATAAAGCTCAGTGGACCAATGGTCATGGTCGCCGTAGCCGTCAGGCTGGCGGCTAACAGCAGCAGCGCCACACGCGCCGGGGTCAGCGCCATACCTACCGCGCGGGCAGTATCGCCACCGAGAGGCAGTATCGTCAGCCAGCGCCGACACAACGGCGTCAGCGCCAGTAGCACCACCATCACCAGCCCGGTATGCAGCACCTGCTGATAAGAGGCGTTATAGGTGGAACCGGAAATCCAGGTCAGGATCTGCGCCATGCGCGGATCGCCGCTCGCCTGCAGCATCATCAGCAGCATTGTAAACGCGGTACTGAGCGCCATCCCGGCCAGCAGCATTCGGTGCGGAGAGAATCCGCCCCGACCTGAGGCAATCAGGATAATCATCAACGTCACTGCCGCGCCCAGACTCCCCGCCGGCAGCAGCCAGCCAAAGGCATTGCCCGGCACGAAGAACAGCATCAGCACCACGCCAAATGCCGCACCAGAAGAAATCCCCAGCACTTCTGGGCTCGCCATCGGGTTGCCGGTCAGACGTTGAATAATACAGCCCGCGACCGCCAGCATTATCCCGGCAATCAGCGCCGCCAGAATTCGTGGTGCACGCCATTCCATCAGCGCATGGAGTAAATCGCCCGTCGCCCAATGCCAGCCCTGCGCATCACGCCCGAGCGACAGCGCAGCCAGCATACCCACCAGTAGCACGCCACAACCGGCCAGCGCCCACACCAGCACCCGCTGGCGTTCAGCCGCGACGCGATCGCCCGCATCCATCGCCGGTGCGCTGATGCTGCGCAGACGCGGCAGCAACCACAGCAGCAACGGGGCGCCAATCAGCGCGGTGACGGAGCCGGTAGAGACTTCCATCCATACCTGTGAGAGCCACAAAATCAACTGGTCAGAAAGCCAGAGGATCAACGCCCCAATTAGCGGGGCCAGTATCAGGCGCGAAAGCAAACGTCGCGCGCCGAGCATTTTCGCCAGCAGCGGCGCGAACAGGCCGATAAAACCGATAATGCCCACCGCATTCACCAGCAGCGCACTGATAACGATCGCCAGCGTCAACGCCCCAAGCCGCGCAAGCGAAAGCGCCAGGCCCAGGTTGCGCGCTACGCCGTCGTCGAGCCCCATCAGGGTTAACGGGCGCAGCAGCAGCAGTGTGAGCATCACGCCCCCGAGCAGCTGCGGCCAAAGTTGCTGCACCACGCTCCAGTCGGTTTGCGTCAGCGTGCCGGTACTCCACAGGAACATGCTTTGCAGCTGGTCGTGGTGGAAAATCACCAAAAGCTGATTCACCGCGCCGCAGTACATGCTCACCACCAGCCCGGCGAGGATCAGCGTCACCGGCGACAAACGCTTGCCCCAGGAAACGCCAAACACCAACGCGCCGACCACACAGGCCCCCGCCAGAGCCGCAAACTGCGTTGAGAATGCGCCCGGAACGGCCCACAGCGTGGTGATCGTGATACCGAGCTGCGCGCCGGTGGCGACGCCGAGCGTCGTCGGTTCGGCGAGAGGGTTACGTAAAACCTGTTGGAACAGGACGCCGACCAGCCCAAGCCCGGCGCCGACGAGCAGCGAGATAACCACACGCGGCAGCAAACTGTAGTGGAACAGCATCTGACGGATGCTATCGACGTTCGGCTGCCACAGCGCTTCCCGCCACTGCCCGCGCGGCAGCGCCACGTTAAAATTGTGCCAGCTCAGCCATGCCGAGGCGATAAACAGCACGCAGAGAATGAATGCCGGGAAACGCGCGATGCGCTGGCTCATGCCTTGCCTCCCAACGCGTTATCGAGAATACGGATAAAATTCATCACCGACAGCGTCGCACCGTAGAACCACACGGCTGGCACACGCTGGAAGCGCTGCTGACGCACAAACGGCATCGCCTGCCACAGCGGCGTGGCCATCAGTTTTTGCATGTCGGCTTCGTTGCCGTGGTCGAAACAGATAACGTCTGCATCTTTAAACTCGCCCAGTCGGTCGATGCCGACCACCTGACTGCCCCAGAAGTTGGTTTCGCCCTGCCAGGCATTCACTATCCCGTACTCATCAAGGATTTGCTGGAACAGGCAGTTCGGACCGAAGGCCAGTACATGACGGGCATCGAGCAGCGTTACCATCAGCAGCGGTCGTTCGCCGCGCACGGCAAAACGCGGTTTATGCTGCGCCACAAATTCATCGAAATGGTTGAGATGCGCATGAGCCTGGTTTTCCATGCCCAGCAACTGGCCCATTTCCACCAACGACTGACGGGCCTTGAGCAGCGGATTTTTACCGTCACTGAAATTGAACCCGCGCCCTGGTGCGATACGCGCCAGTTTTTCTGGCGACGGACCATAACCTGCCGACCACACCATGTACGACGGTTTCATTTCGGTCAGCAGTTCGAGGTTAGGTTCGGTACGCAGGCCAACGTCAATCACCGACGCAGGCAGCGCCGGTTCGTTAACCCACAGGTTATAATTGGGAATATCGGCCACGCCGTACGGCGTTACGCCCAGCGCCAGCAGCAGTTCTACCGGCAGCCATTCGAGGGCCACGATGCGGTGCGGATCCACCGTCGCGGCGCGCGCACTTTTCATCTGCCAGAGCAGCGGAGACAGCGCCATAGCCGTCAATAAATGACGACGGCTTATCGAGAGGGAATCATTCATCAATAAACAAAGCTTACCGGGGCAGCACCCGCCGGATGCGGCAGGATCCCCATCGGAATTCCGTAAATTTTTTCCAGCGTTTCGCCACGCATCAGCGTTTCCGGCGTTCCCTGGGCAATCATTTTACCGCCGCGCAACGCCACCAGATAGTCGCAGTAGCGTGCCGCCATGTTGATGTCATGCAGTACCGCAATCACCGTCAGACCGCGTTGCTGACTGAGACGATGCACCAGCGCCAGGACGTCGACCTGATGCGCAATATCCAGCGCCGACGTCGGTTCATCCAGCAGCAGACAACGGCTGTCCTGCGCCACCAGCATCGCAATCCACGCGCGCTGACGCTCACCGCCGGAAAGACTGTCCACCAGGCGATGGGCCAGCGGTTTCAATCCAACCAACGAAATCGCTTCTTCCACTTTCTCGCGGTCCGCTGCGCCAAATCGCCCCAACGCACCGTGCCATGGATAGCGGCCAATCGCCACCAGCTCACGTACCGTCATCCCTTCAGCCTGCGGCAACTGCTGCGGCAAATAGGCTACCTTGCGGGCAAACGCTTTGCTGTTCCAGCTTTCCAGCGGTTGTCCGTCCAGCAGAACATCGCCTTCTGACGGCGGCTGGTGACGGCCCAACATTTTTAACAGCGTGGATTTTCCCGAGCCGTTATGGCCGATAAGGCCGGTCACTTTTCCGGGTGGAAAGGTCAGCGAAAGCGGGTGCAGCAGCGTACGGCCTGGTACACGGAAGGTGACATCGTTCAGGGCGAACGTGGTGTCGGTCTGAGTTGTGGTGTCCTGCATAGCGGCCAACTTGTTAAAAGGGCACGGCGAACCGTGCCCAAAGAGGAGATTAGAAACGGAAGGTGGCTGTCGCCACAACCTGACGCTCTGCGCCCCAGAAACAACCGTAGGTCTGGAAGCAGCTGGCAACGTATTCTTTATCGAACAGGTTATTCACATTAACCGCGAGGCTTGAACCCGCCATACCAAAGCGTGCCAGGTCATATTTCACAACAGCATCCACCACGGTTGCGCTATCCACCTTGAACGAGTTCGCTGGATCGCCATAGGAAGAGCCGACGTAGCGGGCGCCGGTTCCTAAAGTCAGACCCGAAAGTGCGCCTTCATAGAACGTGTAATCCCCCCAGAGCGAAGCCATATTTTCTGGCACCTGCTCTGGCGTGTTACCTTTCAGATTGGTGTCTTTGGTGTACTCTGCATCAGTGTAGGTATACGACGCCGTCAGATTAATGTTGGCATTGAGAGCCGCCTTGGCTTCAAGTTCCACACCCCGTGCGCGAATCTCACCCGCAGGGACCTGGCCCAATGGATTATTCGGATCGGCAGTCAGGTTATTGGTTTTGGTCAGCTGGTAAACCGCTGCCGTGAGCACAATCGGACGATCGTTCGGTACATATTTTACCCCCGCTTCATACTGCTCACCTTTGGAAGGAGCATAAGAAGCACGCGGTGTACTCCACAAATCAAATGCGCTTGGTTCGAAAGACTGACTGTAGCTGAAGTACGGGGAGATCCCATTGTCGAACAGATAGTTCACCCCACCACGCCAGGTAAATTTCTCATCATTACGTTCAACGTAACCGGCCTGTGGCGTGGTCGAGTTCTGGCGAACCGTTGTTGCCTGCTGCGACCAGTCGTAACGACCACCAAGGGTAAACACCCATTTATTCCATTCAGCCTGATCCTGAACATACAGACCCGTCTGTTTGGTTTCATTCATCTGGTAAGGCTCTGCGTCACCAAAATCATAATGTTCCGGCGTGTAACCACTGTACAGATCGATAGGTGGAGCGGAACCGAAAGCAGCATTAATGTCGTTACGCATGCGCATAAAGTCGACGCCCGTTAACAACGTGTGGCTCATGTCGCCAGTGGCAAATTTGCTTTCAAGCTGTGTATCAACGCTGAAGTTTTGCAGGCGTTCGTTATCCACCACGGTCCCACGATTCAGCGTGTGCCCATCCGCAGCAATACCGGTCCCGTATACGCTCTGTTGCGCTGTTTTCAGCTCTGCAAAACGCAGATTCTGACGCACGGTGAAGGTGTCGTTAAAGCCATGTTCAAAGCTGTAACCTACCATTTTTTCATTGCGGGAATAGCTATTGTTACTGGCGCCTTCATTGAAATTCGTCGGCAGGCGAGACCCGTTTGGCAGCTTCTCTACTGTGCCCTCTTTAGGCAACCAGCCGTAATAGCCCGTTTCCGGTTCGTTCTGGAAGTACGAGAGGAAAGTGAAGTTGGTTTTGTCGTCCGGGCGCCACGAGAAAGACGGCGCGATAGCATAACGCTGCTGCTCCGCATTGACTTGCTGTTCGTTATTTGAACGCGCCACACCGGTCAGACGATAGGAGTAAACGCCGTCGTCATCAATCGCATCACTGAAGTCAAAGCCCGTCTGGAACAGGTTGTCTGTCCCCATCTTAAACTGAACTTCTTTCAGAGAGTCAGTGGTCGGGCGTTTGCTGACCATAGAAATAATGCCACCTGGGTTACTTTTGCCGTAAAGCACCGAGGTTGGGCCACGCATCAGTTCAACGCGCTCCAGCATATAGGGATCAACAACCGCATCGTTGTAGAAGTTACCTTGCAGCTTAAGGCCATCAAGATAGTTATTCTGGTTGAGCCCGACGGAAGAGAAACCACGAATGATGACAAAATCATAGGTGCTGGATGCACCACGACTGTTGACCATTACGCCCGGAGTATAGCCTAAGGCTTCTTTCACTGACTTTGGCTGATGGGTATCCATCTCTTCGCGCGTGACCACCGAGACAGACTGCGGGGTCTTTTCAATCGGGGTGTCGGTTTTCGTGGCGGTGGCGGAATGTTTGGCGGCGATGGTGGCCGCTGGGCCCCACGCGCTTTCCTGCGGCGCCGCAGGGGCGGCCGTCACAGTCAGGGTTTCTTCCTTCGGTTGTGTTGCCGCCTGTACGTTGACAGACATGCCGCTAACCGCTGTGGCTACTACCCATGCGAGCTTGCGCACTGAGGTATTCATTGGCTGAGCAGTGTTGAGACGCGCCATTATTGTTCTCTGATGATATTGAGTGAATGATAACGTAAACGAGAATTATTATTATGCCCGCAGAATAATAGGCGAAACGCGGAAGTCATGGCAAGCGGAATACGCCCCTACCAGAATTGAGGGTTTAAAAAATAACCTGATAGTAAGTAGGGAGTTAAAGGAAGGTTAAAAATTGCCCCTCCCCCCGGCCCTCTCCCCCAAGGGGCGAGGGAGAAAACCGGACTGTCCCCTCTCCCCTTGGGGGAGAGGGTAAGGGTGAGGGGTAAGGTCTTAGTTACCGCCGAACATATCTTTAATCCAGCCCGCTACACCGTCGCTTTTTTCCTGCTTCGCTGGCTGCTGTTGCTGTTGTTGTTGAGGCTGCTGCTGTGGCTGCTGCTGCGTTTGGCCGCCGAACGGATTTCCGTCCTGCTGCTGTTGTTGCATCGCCTCGCTCTGCTGACACAGCTGATCCGGATTGGTCGTCCAGACCGGCAGCTGACGCATGCCTGCTCCATCACAGATAAAGTTGCCGTTGTCGTCGACGCTCATATTGACGATATCTTCCGGTGGCGTCAGATCCAGTGGGATCGGCGACTCGTTGGACAGATAACGCTGATAAATGGACATCGCACCACTGGCCCCATACAGCTTAGTTGGCTGGTTGTTATCGCGGCCAACCCAGGTGATCACCACTTCACGTCCGTCAACCCCAGCGAACCAGGTGTCGACGTTGTTGTTCGTGGTCCCGGTTTTACCCGCCAGATGCAGATTCGGGTACTTCGCGCCAAGCTGACGACCGGTACCGCGCTGCACAACCTGCTGCATGGTCCACAACGTCATGTAAGCCGCCTGTGCCGGAACGGCACGTTCAGCTTGCGGATAGCTCTGGTACAGCACGGTGCCATCTTCCGCAATGACCGAACGCAGCGCAGACAGCGTCGCACGGTTACCGCCGCTGGAGATAGTCTGGAACGCCTGCGCCACTTCGATTGGCGTCAGGTTCAGTGCCCCAAGAATCATCGCCGGAACAGGATGCAGCTGATCTTTCGGCACGCCGAGTTTTTGCCAGGTATCGGTGATCGCTGGCAGGCCAAGCGCCATCCCGAGGTTTACCGTCGGCACGTTCATCGAACGGGTCAACGCGTCGACTAACATTACCTGACCGCTAAAGCGCTTATCATCGTTCTGCGGCGACCAGGTCTGGCCGTTCGACAGATGAATCGTGACGGGCGCATCGGCAATCCAGGTGTTCAGACGATAGGTATTCGCCTGACTCAGCGCGGTCAGATAGGTCGCCGGTTTTGCCAGAGAACCAATCGAACGACGCGCCTGCATCGCGCGGTTATAACCCGCATACTGCGGCTCTGCACCGCCAACCATCGCCCGGACTTCGCCAGTCATACGGTCGACAATCACCATCGCGGTTTCGAGGTCGCTCAGCTTGCGCTGCTTCTTCAGGACAGGAATGCCTTCGGTCGCCGCTTTTTCTGCCGCATCCTGGGCCACGGAATCGAAGGTGGTAAAGATTTTCACACCGGAAAGATCTTTCACCTTGTCACCGAGCTTCGCCTGCAGCTCCTGACGAACCATCTGCATAAACGCAGGCTGTGGAGAAATTACCCCACCGCGCGGCTGCACGCCCAACGGACGCGCGCTGAGCATGTCGTACAGCTCCTGATCGATAACCTTCTGCTGTTGCAGCAGGCGCAGGACCAGGTTACGACGTTCGAGCGCGAGTTTCGGGTTACGCCACGGGTTGTAGATCGACGCCCCTTTCACCATGCCCACCAGCAGCGCCTGCTGGTCAAGGCTCAGTTCTTCCACCGGGCGGCCAAAGTAGTACAGGCTCGCCAGCGGGAAGCCGCGGATTTCGTTGTCGCCGCTCTGACCGAGGTACACCTCGTTCATATACAGCTCAAGGATCCTGTCTTTGCTGTAACGGGCATCCATGATCAGCGCCATGTACGCTTCGTTGGCTTTACGCCAGTAGGAGCGTTCGCTGGAGAGGAACAGGTTTTTCACCAGCTGTTGGGTCAGGGTACTTGCGCCCTGCACCGTTCGGCCCGCCGTCAGGTTCGCCAGTACCGCACGCCCCATCGAGTAGAAGCTAATGCCGTCATGCTCGTAGAAGTGACGGTCTTCGGTCGCAATCAGCGTGTCGATCAGCAAGTCCGGGAAACCACTGCGCGGCACAAACAGGCGCTGCTCGCCGTTAGGCGATGACATCATGGTTATCAGGCGCGGATCGAGACGGAAGAAACCGAACTGACGGTTGTTATCCATGTTAGTGATGGAATCCAGATGATCGCCATCAAAGGTCAGACGCGCGCGCACCTGCCCTTCTTTACTGTCCGGGAAATCAAACGGTCGACGTATCATCTCGATGCTGTTGGACTGCACCGTAAATTCGCCCGGACGGGTCATCGCCGTCACCTGGCGGTACTGCGTGGCCGTCAGCAGTCGCACCATCTCATTCTTGCTGACAGGCATATCCGGTTCGAGGTTAACCATAC
The DNA here is from genome assembly GCA_902706235.1 of Citrobacter sp. 18056. Lineage (GTDB taxonomy): Bacteria > Pseudomonadota > Gammaproteobacteria > Enterobacterales > Enterobacteriaceae > Scandinavium > Scandinavium manionii. The sequence continues at coordinate 55,079 of CACSJR010000004.1, forward strand.
GGCCATAGACCGCCGCTGGCAGTTGCCACACTTTACCGTCGATACGGGCACGGATTTTCTGATCCAGATAGACGCCGTAAATGGCCATCAACACCGCAAAAACGATGCCTAATTTGACCAGCAGCCAGAACCAACCGTATTTGCGACGAGGCTTCTTGCCTTTACCTTTTCCATTACGCGGCATCGGTTCGTCATCCTCATCTTCGTAATCATCATCGTCGTACTCTTCGTCCCTGAGACGACGACGGCTAACCTTCTGCTTAGCCGGACGTGCAGGCTTGCCTTTACGTCCAATCGGCTCGCGGTCATTCCCCGCCATACTTTTTCTCCGCTAAATTCAGGCGTAAGCGCCTGATTCTCTTTCCTTTCACGTCGTGGTGAAAGAAGAAATCTCTCAAAATGTTTTCTCCCTCTTCTTGTAGAAGAGGGCTGGATGAGGGTATCAGACCGCACTCCCCCTCACTTTACGAATACTTTTTCGTGCGTCGCGTCGGTGCCGTGCTCGCCGGGTCATCCGGCCAGACGTGTTTCGGGTAACGCCCTTTCATCTCTTTCTGCACTTCGCGGTAGGCGCCCGCCCAAAACGCACTGAGATCGCGTGTGATTTGCAACGGTCGCTGTGCCGGAGACAGTAGCTCCAGCACCAGCGCCACACGGCCTTGCGCGATAGTCGGCGTATTCGCCTCGCCAAACATTTCCTGCATTCGCACCGACAAAACCGGTGGGTTATCCGCATCATAACGCAGGGCAATCCGGCTTCCGGTCGGCACAGTGTAATGCGTGGGTAGCTCACTATCCAGACGTTGTCGCAATGACCAGGGCAGTAAACCCTGTAATGCCTGGGTGATATTTAGCGCCTTCAGGGCTTTCAGCGAATGTACTCCGGTCATATGCGGCAGCAGCCAGGACTCGAGCCCAGCCAACAATACTTCATCATCCACAGCGGGCCATTCATCTTCGGACAGCCAACGGGCGGCGCTCTGAATACGCAAGCGTAGCTGCTCTGCTTCCGGCGTCCAGTTAAGGATACTCAGGCCTTTATCACGCAGGCCGTTGAGCATTGCCTGATGCAGTTCGTCTTCGGAAGGTTTCGCCAGCGGCTGCACCTTTACTGTCAGCTGTCCGATACGGCTGCGACGCCAGGCTTTCAGCGTGCCCTGGTTTTCATCCCATTCGATGGTGTCAGACTGCGAAAGCAGTTCAGGGCATTCGGCCACCAGCGTGTCGATGTCGAGCGCCAGCGCCTGTAAAATTCGCGCATCCGGGGACTGACTGCCCTGCAATAGAAGTGGCGCAATCAGCCATTCATGGCGGCCCAGTGCATCGTCGGCATCCAGCATCGCACCCATGCCGTTCGCCAGCTGGTAGCGCCCTTCCTGACCGCGTCGTCGCGCGATGCGATCGGCAAACCCTTTCGCCAGCAGTACCGTCATTCGCCCGGCATCGGGCTGGCCGGATGGCTTATCAATGCGCTGGCTCAGTGCTTTGGCGCGCTGCTGCCAGTTCGGCTGATTGCGGGAAAACGCCATTCCGAGATCAGCATTTCCGCCGCGCGGTGGCTCTTCCAGAATGGCAGCCAGTTTTGCGGCAGTCGCCACCTCGTCCGGCGAAGCTGCCGCCACCAGCATCGCCGCCAGACGCGGGTCATTACCGAGGGTTGCCATTTTCTGCCCCTGCGCCGTCAGCTGCTTGCCGTCGAACGCGCCAAGCTGGGACAACAACGTTCGCGCAGCCGCCAGATTGGTGGCAGGCGGTTGATCCAGCCAGTTCAGCTGCGCCGGATCCTGACAGCCCCACTGCAACAGTTCGAGCACCAGCCCGCAGAGATCGCTTTGTAAGATTTCCGGCTCGCCCTGCGCCGCCGCGCGTTCAGCCTGCTCTTTGCCCAGCAGATGCAGACAAATCCCCGGCTCCAGTCGCCCGGCACGGCCAGCACGCTGGGTCATTGATGCCTGGCTGACACGCTGGGTAAGTAAACGCGTCAATCCGGTGCGAGGGTCGAAACGCGCCACGCGCTCCTGGGCGCAGTCGACGACCAGACGAATGCCTTCAATGGTCAGACTGGTTTCTGCGATGTTGGTCGCCAGCACCACTTTTCGCAGCCCTTTTTCTACGGGCAGGATAGCCTTGCGCTGTTCGCTTAACGACAGCGCCCCGTACAACGGGCACAGCACCACATCAGTGCCGACCCGCCCCGCGAGCTGATCCTGTACACGCTGGATTTCACCCACTCCCGGTAAAAACAGCAGCAGCGAGCCCGCCTCATTGCGCAGCAGTTCCGCCGTAGCCGCCGCCACGGCTTCATCAAAACGCTGATGTGTGGCTAGCGCCTGATAGCGTCTTTCCACCGGGAACGCACGGCCCTCGGACGAAATCACCGGCGCGTCGGGCAAAAGCGTCTGCAATCGGACGTTATCCAGCGTCGCGGACATGATGAGCAGTTTTAAATCGTCTCGCAGCCCTTGCTGCACATCGAGCAACAGCGCCAGCGCTAAATCGGCCTGCAGGCTGCGTTCATGGAATTCATCGAGGATAACCAGCCCAACGCCGCTCAGTTCTGGGTCGCGCTGGATCATGCGGGTGAGAATGCCTTCCGTCACCACTTCGAGGCGGGTGTTTTTACCGACGCAGGTTTCGGCGCGCATTCGATATCCCACGGTGTCGCCCGGCTTTTCATTCAGCAGTTCCGCTAATCGCTGGGCAACGTTTCGCGCCGCCAGTCTGCGCGGTTCGAGCAGGATAATTTTGCCTTCAATGCCGCCAGAATGCAGGATTTGCAGCGGCAGCCAGGTCGATTTACCGGCACCGGTGGGCGCGTTCAGCAGCACCTGGGGCGCCGTTTTTAGCGCCTGGAGAAGTTCGGGAAGGACAGAGGCGACCGGCAATGACGACACAAAGGGCTCCAGTGGGTGACTTTAAATGGTCGGGCATTGTAGCATTGCGCTAAATCATTACCGAGACCCTGGCATGCCCGAACCCAAAAGACTGTTTTTCGCCCTTGAGCTTCCCGATGACGTGCAGCAGCAGATTATTCACTGGCGCGCCGCGAACTTCCCCGCCGACAGCGGGCGTCCGGTGGCTGCCGCGAATTTACATCTGACGCTGGCGTTCCTTGGCGAAGTGAGTGCAGACAAACAGCGGGCGTTAGAGACGCTGGCCGGGCGCATCCGCCAGCCGGGTTTCACAGTAGATCTCAACGATGCCGGGCAGTGGCTGCGTTCGCAGGTGGTGTGGCTCGGCACGCGCCAGCCGCCACGCGGGTTATTACAGCTGGCGAATATGCTGCGCGCTCAGGCGGCCCGCAGCGGCTGCTATCAAAGCCCGCAGCCGTTCCACCCGCACATTACGCTGCTGCGCAATACGGCGACCGCCGTGCCCATTCCCGCACCGGGTTTTAGCTGGCAGGTGCCCATCTCTGAATTTGCGCTGTACTCTTCTGAATATTCTCGCGGACGCACCCGTTATACCCGGCTTACGCACTGGACTCTTACCGAATAACAAGGAATCGTCATGCAGTTTCTGCCGCAGTTAAAACACGCCCGCCTTATTCAGCGCTATAAACGTTTCCTGGCCGACGTTATCACCCCCGAAGGTGAAGAATTAACCCTGCATTGTCCAAACACCGGTGCGATGACCGGCTGCGCCACCCCAGGCGATACCGTTTGGTACTCGATTTCGGACAGTAAAACGCGCAAATACCCGCATACCTGGGAAATCACCGAGACGCAAACGGGTGCATTTATTTGTGTCAACACATTACGGGCCAATCAGCTGGTAAAAGAAGCTATTCAGTCCGATGCTATTCCCGAACTGAAGGGTTATAGCGTGTTGAAAAGCGAAGTGAAATACGGTTCAGAGCGCAGCCGGATTGATTTCAAGCTAGAGGCGGAGGAGCGTCCTGACTGCTATATTGAAGTGAAATCGGTTACGTTAGCGGAACAAGAGTACGGTTATTTCCCCGATGCGGTGACAGAACGTGGTCAGAAGCATTTGCGAGAGTTGATGGGCGTGGCGGCCTCAGGTGACCGTGCCGTGGTATTATTTGCGGTACTTCACTCTGCCATCACCCAATTTTCACCCGCGCGCCATATCGATCCGACGTACGCGCAGTTGCTGAATGAGGCACAAAAAAAGGGGGTCGAAATTCTGGCTTATAAAGCGGAACTTTCTGCCGATAATATGACTCTGAAAGAGCCGTTGCCCGTGGTGTTAACACCGGTGATAACGGCTGAGTAATAAATGTGCTGGTCGCGTGCGCAAATACGCTTTTCCTCACAGGGTTGTCAAGTGTAACGTTTAGACAATTGCTATCCTGAAAAGCATCTGCTATTTATAGCGGCCTGATTTTTCCCCCACATGGGGATCGATAGTGCGTGTTAAGGAGAAGCAACATGCAAGAAGGGCAAATCCGTAAAACATCGTCCCTGAGTATTCTCGCCATCGCTGGGGTGGAGCCATACCAAGAGAAGCCGGGTGAAGAGTATATGAACGAAGCCCAGCTGTCTCACTTCAAGCGTATTCTTGAAGCGTGGCGTAACCAACTCAGGGATGAAGTTGATCGTACCGTGACTCATATGCAAGACGAAGCAGCTAACTTCCCGGACCCGGTCGACCGTGCCGCACAGGAAGAAGAATTCAGCCTCGAACTGCGTAACCGCGACCGTGAGCGCAAGCTGATCAAAAAGATCGAAAAAACGCTCAAGAAGGTCGAAGACGAAGATTTCGGCTTCTGCGAGTCCTGCGGAGTTGAAATCGGTATCCGTCGTCTGGAAGCGCGTCCGACTGCCGATCTGTGCATCGACTGCAAAACACTGGCGGAAATCCGCGAAAAGCAGATGGCTGGCTAAGCCATTCGTTTCGCATAACATCACCATGGCGGGAGTTTTCTCCCGCCTTGTTCTTTTTTGGCATATGGCAAATTCAGATTATACAGGGCGTTTTGCCCCTTCCCCTTCTGGCGAACTCCATTTTGGCTCACTGATTGCCGCACTTGGCAGCTATTTGCAGGCCCGCGCCCGTCAGGGAAAGTGGTTAGTGCGTATTGAAGATATTGATCCTCCCCGTGAAGTTCCCGGTGCTGCAAATACCATTCTGCATCAGCTGGAACATTATGGTCTGCACTGGGATGGCGACGTTGTGTGGCAGTCTCAACGCCATGACACCTACCGTGAACGGCTCGCCTGGCTGCGCGAACAGGGGCTGAGCTATTACTGCACCTGCACCCGGGCGCGAATTCAGAGCGTCGGTGGCATATACGACGGCCACTGCCGGGCGCTGCATCTCGGCCCGCAGAATGCGGCGCTGCGTTTACGCCAGACTCAACCGGTATTGCAGTTCAACGATAAACTGCGCGGCACGATTGTCACCAATGAGCCGCTGGCGCGAGAAGATTTTATTATTCACCGCCGCGATGGTTTATTTGCCTACAATCTTGCCGTGGTGGTCGACGATCATTTTCAGGGCGTGACGGAAATCGTGCGCGGCGCAGATTTAATTGAGCCGACGGTGCGACAAATTTCGCTGTATCGCCATTTCGGCTGGACGGTGCCGGACTATATTCATCTGCCGTTGGCGCTGAATAACGACGGTAACAAACTGTCCAAACAAAATCATGCGCCAGCGTTATCTACCGGCGACCCGCGCCCGGAATTAATCCGGGCCTTACAGTTTCTTAACCAGACTATTGTTAAAGAGTGGCAGGACATAACGCTCGAGGATCTGCTGAAAAACGCGGTGCAAAACTGGAACCTTTCATCAGTTGCATAAATGGAGCATTCTCAAATGCCTCTTGCTGAGCTATGATTAGCCGCTATTTTTTTGTCCTCATGACTTCCGACTGACTTGAAAACCGAGGTGCAACATTTTTACCCGAGTCGCTAATTTTTGCCGTAAGGTGCTTACCCGTGAAGAAACCGGGGCTGAAACCGTCGAGATAAAACCAGAAATGACGGTTATTCCGCGTGAGCAGCACGCTATTTCCCGCAAAGATATCAGTGAAAATGCCCTCAAGGTGCTCTACCGTCTGAACAAAGCGGGCTACGAGGCTTACCTCGTGGGCGGCGGCGTGCGTGATTTGCTGCTGGACAAAAAACCCAAAGATTTCGATGTGACCACCAGCGCCACGCCGGAGCAGGTGCGTAAACTGTTCCGTAACTGCCGTCTGATCGGCCGCCGTTTCCGTCTGGCCCACGTGATGTTTGGCCCGGAAATTATTGAAGTGGCAACCTTCCGTGGCCATCACGAAGGGACGCCGGACGATCGCGCCACCTCACAGCGCGGCCAGAACGGTATGCTCCTGCGTGACAACATCTTCGGTTCCATCGAAGAAGATGCCCAGCGTCGCGACTTCACCATCAACAGCCTTTACTACAGCGTGGCGGATTTCACCGTCCGTGATTACGTCGGCGGGATGCGCGATTTGCAGGACGGCGTCATTCGCCTGATTGGCAATCCAGAAACCCGCTACCGTGAAGATCCGGTGCGGATGCTGCGCGCGGTGCGCTTTGCCGCCAAGCTGAATATGCGTATCAGCCCGGACACCGCCGAGCCGATTCCACGCCTGGCCACCCTTATCAACGACGTGCCACCGGCGCGTCTGTTTGAAGAATCTCTGAAGCTGCTGCAGGCCGGTTACGGTTACGAAACCTATAAACTGCTGCGCGAATACAGTCTGTTCCAGCCGCTGTTCCCGACCATCACCCGCTACTTCACCGAAAACGGTGATAGCCCGATGGAGCGCATCGTCAGCCAGGTATTTAAAAACACCGATACCCGCATTCACAACGACATGCGCGTAAACCCGGCGTTCCTGTTTGCCGCAATGTTCTGGTATCCTCTGCTCGAAACCGCACAGCGCATCACACAGGAAAGCGGTCTGGCCTATTTCGACGCATTCGCCATGGCAATGAATGACGTGCTGGACGAAGCCTGCCGTTCGCTGGCGATCCCGAAACGTATTACCGCGCTGGTGCGTGATATCTGGCAGCTGCAGCTGCGTATGTCCCGTCGTCAGGGTAAACGCGCATGGAAACTGATGGAGCATCCTAAATTCCGCGCAGCCTACGATCTGCTGGCGCTGCGTGCCGAAGCGGAAAACAACCATGAACTGCAACGTCTGACGCAGTGGTGGGGAGAATTCCAGGTGGCTGCACCACCGGCGCAGAAAGATATGCTCAACGGTCTGGATGAAGAACCGGCTTCGCGTCGTCGTCATCGTCGTCCACGCAAGCGTGCGCCTCGTCAGGGCGGCACCGCGTGACACGCGTTTATATCGCCGTCGGCAGCAATCTGGCTTCACCGCTCGATCAGGTGAACGCGGCGATTGCGGCCCTGGGCGAAATCCCGCAAACCGCCGTTGTGGCGGTTTCGTCGTTTTATCGCACGCCGCCGCTGGGTCCGCAGGATCAGCCTGACTATCTCAATGCCGCCGTGGTGCTGGATACCGACCTCGAACCAGAAGCGCTGCTGGATAACACCCAACGCATCGAACTCGAGCAGGGCCGCACCCGCAAAGCCGAACGCTGGGGACCGCGCACGCTGGACCTCGACATTATGCTGTTTGGTGAGCTGACGCTGAACACCGGGCGCCTGACCGTGCCGCATTACGACATGCACAACCGCGGCTTTATGCTGTGGCCGCTGGCGGAAATCGCGCCAGACCTCACTTTCCCGGACGGCACCTCGCTGACAACGCTTCTGCAACGCCTTAACTGTACAAAACCTGCTCACTGGTAAAGAGCAAAACCATTGCCCGCCTCAATGTGACTGATACAATGCCGCAAGATTCGGCTTTCGTTATCAGGAAACGCTATGAAACCCACCACCATCTCCCTGCTGCAGAAATGCAAACAGGAAAAGAAACGCTTCGCCACCATCACTGCCTATGATTTCAGCTTCGCGAAACTGTTCGCCGATGCCGGAATCGACGTCATGCTGGTTGGTGATTCATTGGGTATGACCGTTCAGGGCCACGACTCGACGTTGCCTGTCACCGTCGACGATATCGCTTATCACACCCGTGCAGTGCGCCGTGGTGCGCCAAACTGCCTGCTGCTGGCTGACCTGCCGTTTATGGCTTACGCCACGCCGGAACAGGCGTTTGATAATTCTGCCGTGGTCATGCGCGCCGGTGCCAATATGGTGAAGCTTGAAGGCGGGGCCTGGCTTGCTGCCACCGTAAAAATGCTGACAGAACGCGCCGTGCCGGTGTGCGGTCATCTCGGCCTGACCCCACAATCGGTTAACGTCTTTGGCGGCTATAAAGTGCAGGGCCGTGGCGACGCCGCACAAACCCTGTTTGACGATGCGCTGGCGCTGGAAGCTGCAGGCATTCAGCTGTTGGTGCTGGAATGCGTACCGGTCGCGCTGGCGAAACGCATTACCGACGCGCTGACCATTCCGGTTATCGGTATCGGTGCCGGGAACGTCACCGACGGGCAAATTCTGGTGATGCACGACGCGTTCGGTATTACCGGCGGCCATATCCCTAAATTTGCGAAAAATTTCCTGACCGATGCAGGCGACATGCGCGCCGCGGTGCGGCAGTATATTGCCGAGGTCGAGTCCGGAGTCTATCCGGGCGAAGAACACAGTTTCCATTAAGGAGTTTGTTGTGTTGATTATCGAAACCCTGCCGCTGCTGCGCCAGCACATCCGCCGTCTTCGTCAGGAAGGCAAACGCATCGCGCTGGTGCCCACCATGGGCAACCTGCACGACGGTCATATGAAGCTGGTTGATGAAGCGAAAGCCGCTGCCGATGTGGTGGTGGTCAGTATCTTTGTGAACCCGATGCAATTCGACAGAGCCGACGACCTGGCCCGCTATCCGCGTACCTTGCAGGAAGACAGCGAGAAGCTGAACAAGCGTAAAGTCGATTTCGTGTTCTCCCCTGCCCCGGCGGATATTTATCCGCAAGGCACCGATACTCAGACCTTTGTCGATGTACCGGGCATTTCTACCATGCTGGAAGGTGCGAGCCGTCCAGGCCATTTCCGTGGCGTCTCCACCATCGTCAGTAAGCTGTTCAACCTGGTTCAGCCGGACGTCGCCTGCTTTGGCGAGAAAGATTTCCAGCAGCTGGCACTGATCCGCAAGATGGTGGCCGACATGGGCTACGACATCGACATCATCGGCGTGCCAACGGTACGCGCGAAAGACGGTCTGGCCCTCAGTTCCCGTAACGGCTATCTCACCAGCGACCAGCGTAAAATCGCGCCGGGCCTGAGCAAAGTGATGAATGCCATGGCGGATAAACTACGCGAAGGCGATCGTGGTCTGGAAGAGATGATTACGCTGGCAGAACAGGATTTAAACGAGAAAGGCTTCCGCGCCGACGACATTCAGATCCGCGATGCAGATACGCTTTTAGAGCTCTCAGACTCCAGCCAGCGAGCCGTTATCCTGATGGCGGCATGGCTTGGCCAGGCGCGTCTTATCGACAACAAAACGGTTGAATTAACTCTGTAGACAGGGGTTAAAAAACGGGCAATACTGCCTATCGATGTGGTGAATATATCCCCGGCCCTCTCGCCAAAGCGGAGTGGGGGCAACACAGCAACAAAGGTAAAGTTATGATTCGCACTATGCTGCAGGGCAAGCTCCATCGCGTGAAAGTCACTCATGCGGACCTGCATTATGAAGGCTCTTGCGCCATCGACCAGGATTTCCTCGACGCCGCCGGTATCCTTGAAAACGAAGCCATTGATATCTGGAATGTGAACAACGGCAAGCGTTTCTCAACCTATGCCATCGCGGCAGAGCGCGGCTCGAAAATCATTTCCGTGAACGGCGCGGCGGCACACAATGCTGACGTGGGCGACATCGTGATTATCGCAAGCTTTGTGACCATGTCTGACGCCGAGGCACGTACCTGGCGTCCAAACGTGGCCTACTTTGAGGGCGACAACGAAATGAAGCGCACGGCGAAAGCCATTCCGGTTCAGGTCGCGTAAGTTCTATCCTTGCGGCTGGTTGCTTATCAGCCGCGACATCGTCTCTAACGAATCCGTTCTTAAGATGTACAGGCGTTTCAGTAAGAACGGATTATCTCCCGGCTTCACCTTCCCTTTCACCGTCGTCACTGCCATATGAAAACCGGCGTCGTTCGCCGCCTGCACCGCCGTGGTGTTATAGCCACCAAACGGATAGGACAGATACAGCACGTGCGGGTTGAACTGCCCCAGCGCTCGGCGTGAACGTTCGAAATCAAACAAAATATTGTGATAGCTGCGGCTCAGCAAAATAGGCCGACGGTACGCGTCCACGCGGTGCAAGAAGTGGGTGTGCGACTGAACGTCAAACACATCCTGAATCTGCCTCAACTCTGAAATGCTCATAAACTGCAGCGACTTAGGATCCCACTTCTGCGGATGACGCTTGATACGCGACGAGATGATGAACGCCGTGGCCTTGAAACCGTACTCTTTTAGCACCGGCCAGGCGTAGCGATTGACCGATTTCAGACCATCATCGAAGGTAATGACTACTGAACGAGCGGGTAAATTCATCTTATTACGCACATAACCTTCGAGCTGGTACATCGTCAGCGTGGTGTAGCCCTGATCGCGCAGCCAGGTCATTTGGTTGCTGAATGCACGCACCGAGGTCGTCGTAGAGGTATGGCGAAAACGGGTGTTTTCTTCGTCGCGCAAAATGTGGTGATACGTCAGGATCGGAATGCCGTTATCCTGCTGCGCATCCAGGCTACTGACCCACGCCAGCCGGTTACCAATACGGATTTGAAACCAGGTCTGATTCAGACGGTCTTTCAGTTTGGCAATAATCGGGTAGCGGATATTGTCTGCCAGCACGCCAAACGGCGCACTGCCCAGATTTGGCGCGTTATACACCTTTGTATCCCGCCAGGTAACGAGATTCTGATTACTGAGCGGTTTGTTCAAATCGCCGAGACTGTCTTCCACCCGCTGTTTACCCTGCACCGGCTCGAGATGACCTTTATCGATAAACCCGGTGCCAAAGCCAAAGCTGAATTCGTAGTAATCGGCCGCAGTCGGTACCACCGCGAGAATTTGCCCCTCTTCCACGGTTCCGACGGTGACGACGTCATTACCCACCTGCGCCCAGATTATGGCGTCTTCGGTGGTTTGCATGTAGCGGGCGGGCTGCCCATGTTGGCTTAACAAACTGGCAGTGGCACTGCCAGAAAGAAGGACTAAAAAAGAGAAAATAACGCGAATCAGCATGCGCTCTAACCGGTGCGATATGAAGCGGTTAGTTTAACAAAAGTGCCATCAATACCAATGGTTAATTTGCATACAGGTCATGCAGCAGGACAAACGGGGGATTTTTTTGCTGTTGATGCCACAGACTGCTGGCATCGGGATAGCCTAAGGTCACGAAAGCATTACGAAATGCCTCGCTACTCAGTGTAGCGCGCAACGGTACCATTCTTTCAATAAGCGAATAGCTGATACCGGAAATGACTTCACAGTGGGAGTGTTTATGGCTCATTAGCGCGGCAACGCGATAGGGCGCGTCCCCCGCACTGTCGGTCAGAAAAATAACGCCATCACCGGAATCGGTTTCATGCAGCGCATCACACATCATACGACTGAGCATATTGGTGCTGAGACCGCGCCAGAAACTCACCACCCGGCACTGCGGCAGTGGCCCAAATTTCTTTTCCAGACGATCCAGCAGCACCTGCGCCCTATCGTCATGACAGGTAATCACCCAACCCAACATAGCCCAGCTCCTTTGCAGGCAAGCAGTTTAGCGGAGTGAAGGTTCAGGAGGGGTGCGATTGATCAAGGTTTGAGGCCGGGCAACGGTACGCCGCCCGGCTAAAGACAGACTTAGCTACGCAGTCCACGGCCACGCTGAATCAAGTACCAGCACAGGGCGTAGAACGCGGCGATAAACACGACCAGCACACCGACGGTGGTGAACAGCGGAACGTCGGAAATGCCGAGGAAGCCGAAGCGGAAACCGCTGATCATGTAGACAATCGGGTTCAGATGCGACAGCGCCTGCCAGAACGGCGGCAGCAGCGTCAGCGAGTAGAACACCCCGCCAAGATAGGTCAGCGGCGTCAGCACGAAGGTCGGGATCAGGCTGATATCATCGAACGTTTTGGCGAATACCGCGTTCAGCAGGCCTGCGAGTGAGAACAGGATCGCCGTCAGCAGCAGCGTCAAACCAACGAACAGCCAGGAATGCACCTGGAACGGCACGAAGAACAGCGAAATCGCTGTCACCAGCACGCCGACGCACAGCCCGCGCGCCACGCCACCGCCGACGTATCCGGCGATAACCACGTGCGTTGGCACCGGGGCCACCAGCAGTTCTTCAATGTTACGCTGGAACTTAGCGCTGAAGAACGAAGAGGCCACGTTGGCATAGGCGTTGGTGATTACCGCCATCATTATCAGTCCTGGCACGATGAACTGCATGTAAGTAAAGCCATGCATCTCGCCAATGCGCGAACCAATCAGGTTGCCGAAGATGATGAAATAAAGGGTCATGGTGATGACCGGCGGTACCAGAGTCTGGATCCAGATGCGCATGAAGCGGTTAATTTCTTTGGCCCAGATACTTTTCAGCGCCACCCAATAGAGCTGCATCATGCCTGTTCTCCTGTCTTATTATGAACCAGCGTGACGAACAGCTCTTCCAGACGGTTGGCCTTGTTACGCATACTCAATACCTGCACGCCTTGCTCGCTCAGCTGAGCAAAAACGCTGTTGATCCCCTGCTCACGCAGCACTTCCACTTCAAGTGTTGAGGTATCGACCAGACGATACTGATAGCCTTCGAGGTGCGGCAGCGGGCTTTTCGCCGCGAGATCGAGAATGAAGGTTTCAGACTTCAGCTTCGACAACAGGTTTTTCATCGAGGTGTTTTCCACCAGCTGGCCGTGCTGAATGATGCCAATGTTGCGGCACAGCATTTCAGCTTCTTCCAGATAGTGCGTGGTCAGAATGATGGTGGTACCTTTGTCGTTGAGATCTTTGAGGAAGCCCCACATTGAACGACGCAGTTCGATGTCGACGCCCGCGGTAGGCTCATCCAGAATCAACAGTTTGGGCTCGTGCATCAGCGCACGGGCAATCATCAGACGACGCTTCATACCGCCGGATAACATCCGCGCACGTTCGTTACGTTTTTCCCACAGATCGAGCTGTTTCAGGTACTTTTCGCTACGTTCAATCGCGTCTTTACGCTCTACGCCGTAGTAGCCCGCCTGGTTAACAACAATCTGTTGTACCGTCTCGAACGGGTTGAAGTTGAACTCTTGCGGAACCAGTCCGAGCTGGCGCTTGGCGTTGACCACGTCTTTCGCCAGATCGTAGCCAAATACATTTACCTGACCGGAGGTTTTGTTCACCAGCGAGCTGATAATCCCTATCGTCGTGGATTTCCCCGCACCGTTTGGGCCTAGCAAAGCATAAAAGTCCCCGGCTTCGACCGTCAGGTCAATGCCACGCAGCGCCTGAACGCCACCTGGGTAAGTCTTTTTAAGCTGTTTCAATTCAAGTGCAATGGTCATTCAGTGTCTCTTATTCAAATCTTGCAATCGATGTATGGTTTTAAATAAAGCCGAGTTGACCTATATTAGCGCAACGCACTTACTTGGTTACAGGTCATTAACCTCCATGAACGACATAGATACACTCATCAGCAATAATGCACTATGGTCAAAAATGCTGAATGAAGAGGATCCTGGTTTCTTTCAGAAACTGGCACAGGCGCAGAAACCGCGCTTTCTATGGATTGGATGCTCAGACAGTCGCGTTCCAGCGGAACGTCTGACGGGTCTGGAGCCGGGTGAACTGTTTGTTCACCGTAACGTGGCCAACCTGGTTGTCCATACCGACTTAAACTGTCTTTCCGTGGTTCAGTATGCGGTAGATGTGCTGGAAGTCGAACACATCATCATTTGCGGTCACTACGGCTGCGGCGGTGTCCAGGCAGCGGTTGAGAACCCTGAATTGGGTCTGATCAACAACTGGTTGCTGCACATTCGCGATATCTGGTTCAAGCACAGTTCATTACTGGGTGAAATGCCGCAGGAACGTCGCATGGACACCCTGTGCGAACTGAACGTGATGGAGCAGGTGTATAACCTCGGCCACTCTACGATCATGCAGTCTGCCTGGAAACGTGGGCAGAAAGTGACGATCCACGGCTGGGCTTACGGCATTCATGATGGCCTGCTGCGTGACCTCGACGTCACCGCGACCAACCGCGAAAGCCTGGAGCAGGGTTATCGCATGGCGATCTCTAACCTGCACACTCGCCACATCAATCACAAATAAGCCTGTAAAAAAGCCGGGTAGCGATTTCGCCTTACCCGGCCTACGACGGAGCATTCTTTAAGTCCGGTTCGCATTCGCGCAGCCGGGCTTTTTATTTACTCGTCTTGCGGTACCACTTTCCCGACGTACGGCAGATGGCGATAACGCTGCGCGTAATCAATGCCATAGCCCACAACGAACTCATCAGGAATTGAGAAACCCACGAATTCCACCGGAACTTCAACTTCGCGACGTTCTGGTTTATCGAGCAGAGTACAAATCGCTAAGGATTTCGGTCCACGCAGGCTCAGGATCTCACGGACTTTGGAAAGCGTGTTTCCGGAGTCGATGATGTCCTCAACAATCAGCACGTCTTTGCCGCGGATATCTTCGTCCAGGTCTTTAAGGATTTTCACATCACGGGTGGTCGACATACCGCTGCCGTAGCTGGAAGCCGTCATAAAATCGACTTCGTGGGGGACGTGCACTTCACGACACAGGTCCGCCATAAACATAAATGAGCCGCGAAGCAGGCCAACCAGCACCATTTCGCTGCCGCTGTCCTGATAATGTTCGGTAATTTGACGGCCCAATTCGGCGATACGCGCTTTGATCTCCGCTTCCGGGATCATCACTTCAACAGTATGTTTCATAACACTAACCATATGATTTCAGGGTCAATCTCTCAACCACGCGGGCCAGTGCCTGCGCCGTTGATCGGCAAGCCATGCAGTATACCAGTAAAACCATTTATCGGGTGTATGAGATAAGAAAGTTCAATTTGTGATTCCGATCACACTTGTTAAATCCTATAATTAATTGCTACTAAAAAATTAACAACATACAGGTGTGCTTTCTATGGCAGAAACAAAACCACAACAGAGCGGGCTTCTTGTGAAGCTGACGGCTCTGTTTGCAGCCTTTTGCGGGCTGTATCTCTTAATCGGCGGAGTCTGGCTCGTCTCATTGGGCGGCTCCTGGTATTACCCTATCGTCGGGCTGGTGATGCTCGCCGTCACCGCCATGCTGTGGCGGGGTAAACGTTCCGCCCTGTGGCTGTATGCGCTGGTGCTGCTCGTCACCATGGTCTGGGGCGTCTGGGAAGTCGGTTTCGACTTCTGGGCACTGACGCCGCGCAGTGACATTCTGGTGTTCTTCGGCATCTGGCTGATTTTGCCATTTGTCTGGCGTCGCCTGATTGTGCCATCCAGCGGAGCGGTTGCCGCTCTGGTGGTGGTGCTGCTGATTACCGCCGGCATTCTGACCTGGGCGGGCTTCCACGATCCGCAGGAAATCAACGGGACGCTGAGCACCGACGTAACGCAAGCGGCCCCGATTTCTCAGGTGGCCGATCAGGACTGGCCTGCGTATGGCCGTAATCAGGAAGGCCAGCGCTGGTCTCCACTCAAGCAAATCAACGCCGACAACGTTCATCAGCTGAAAGAAGCGTGGGTCTTCCGGACCGGCGACCTGAAGCAGCCGAACGATCCGGGTGAAATCACCAACGAAGTGACGCCAATTAAAGTCGGCGACATGCTGTATCTCTGCTCCGCGCACCAGCGTGTATTCGCTCTGGATGCCACGACCGGTAAAGAGAAATGGCACTTCGACCCGCAGCTCAACACCAACACCTTCTTCCAGCACGTAACCTGCCGCGGCGTGTCGTATCACGAAGCCAAAGCCAACAGCGCGCCGGCTGACGTGGTGGCTGACTGCCCGCGTCGTATTCTGCTGCCAGTGAACGACGGTCGTCTGTTCGCGCTGAATGCCGATACCGGCAAGCTGTGCGAAACCTTCGGCAACAAAGGCGTGCTGAATCTGCAGACTAACCAACCAGTGACCACGCCGGGGATGTACGAACCGACGTCGCCACCGATTGTGACCGATAGCACCATCGTCATCGCCGGTTCCGTAACGGATAACTTCTCGAACCGTGAAGCATCAGGCGTTATCCGTGGTTTCGACGTGAACACCGGTAAACTGCAGTGGGCCTTCGATCCGGGCGCGAAAGATCCAAATGCGATTCCGGATGACGAACATCACTTCACCCTGAACTCGCCGAACTCATGGGCACCAGCGGCCTATGACGCGAAGCTGGATCTGGTGTATCTGCCGATGGGCGTGACGACTCCGGACATCTGGGGTGGAAACCGCACACCGGATCAGGAACGTTATGCGAGCGCGATCGTGGCGCTGAATGCAACCACCGGTAAGCTCGCCTGGAGCTACCAGACCGTTCACCACGATCTGTGGGATATGGACCAGCCGTCGCAGCCTACCCTTGCAGATATCTCCGTGGGCGGCAAAACCGTGCCGGTGGTCTACGCTCCGGCGAAAACCGGTAACATCTTTGTACTCGACCGTCGTAACGGACAGCTGGTTGTCCCTGCGCCGGAAAAACCGGTTCCACAAGGCCCGGCCAAAGGCGATCGCCTGAGCCCGACTCAGCCGTTCTCTGACCTCACTTTCCGCCCAAAGAAAAATCTTTCTGGCGCGGATATGTGGGGTGCGACCATGTTCGACCAGCTGGTGTGCCGCGTGATGTTCCACCAACTGCGCTACGATGGCATCTTCACGCCACCGTCTGAGCAGGGCACGCTGGTATTCCCGGGCAACCTGGGGATGTTCGAATGGGGTGGTATCTCCGTCGATCCAAACCGTCAAGTGGCTATTGCTAACCCAATCGCGCTGCCGTTCGTTTCTCGTCTGATGCCGCGCGGTCCGGGTAACCCGATTGAGCCGCCTAAAGATGCGAAAGGTTCCGGCACCGAAACCGGTATTCAGCCACAGTACGGCGTGCCGTATGGCGTGACGCTGAACCCGTTCCTGTCGCCGTTTGGCCTGCCGTGTAAACAGCCGGGCTGGGGTTATATCTCCGCACTGGATCTGAAAACTAACCAGATTGCATGGAAAAAACGTATCGGTACGCCGCAGGACAGCCTGGGCTTCCCAATGCCGTTTAAACTGCCGTTCAATTTGGGGATGCCAATGCTGGGTGGCCCAATTTCCACTGCCGGTAACGTCCTGTTTGTCGCGGCAACTGCGGATAACTATCTGCGCGCGTACAACATGACCAACGGTGACAAACTGTGGGAAGGCCGTCTGCCAGCGGGTGGACAGGCAACGCCGATGACCTATGAAGCGAATGGCAAGCAGTACGTTGTCATCTCAGCGGGCGGTCACGGTTCGTTTGGTACGAAGATGGGCGACTACATTGTGGCCTACGCTCTTCCGGACGACGCGAAGTAACATCCTGACGCCCGGTAGCGCTATGCTTACCGGGCCTAAAGCACAGGATTTTCTATGCCCGGTACGCTTGCGCTACCGGGCATTTTTTACACCGTAAACCCAAGCATCATTCCCGTATCTTCATGCTCTAACAAATGACAATGCGCCATATAGGCATGCTCTTTCGATGCTTCGTGGTCAAACTTCACTAACACCTCACTGACGTCCCCTTCCACGCGAACCGTATCCTTCCAGCCTGACCGATGGGCCGCTGGCGGTTTGCCATTTTCTGACAGAATGCGGAACTGGGTTCCGTGAATATGGAACGGGTGCAGCATCATGTCGCCTTCGCCTGAAATCGTCCAACGCTCAAACTGTCCTCGGCTGGCGGCAAACATCGGCTTATTCATATCAAAGGCCAGGCCGTTAATGCGGTTGGCATTGTGGAAATCAAAGCCCTGAGCGCCGTGATTCATATGGCCCATGTTGCCGTGGTCCATCCCTTCCATTTTCATATCACCGTGGCCCATCATTTGGCCGTGATCCATGCCGCCCATCGCCTGCTTGCCGTACTTTTTCATCAACGCCTGCATGCCCATCATGTCGAGCATTGGGTCCATCGACAGCTGGAATTTACGCTGCGTCAGTCCCTCGAGGGAAGGTAGCGCAGGTAGCTTCGCCAGAGTGTCCGGCAGATTTGCGGATGCCGGGATCGGCAGCGGCTGAATGCGCATCACCGGATGAGCCTTATCAAACGGCGCCACCGCCATCCCCATTTGATTAACGGGCAACATCACCAGGTCAAATGGTTTGCCGTCGCTGGTGTCCACCAGCACTTCGAAACGCTCGCCCATCAGCATCGGCAATTCGGTCACTTTTACCGGTTCGGCTAACAGACCGCCATCGCTGGCAATCACGTACAGCGGACGATTATCGCTGGTCGCCAGGTTCAGCGAGCGCGCGTTACAACCGTTCAACAAGCGCAGACGCAGCCAGCCTTTAGGCGGCGCATGCTGCGGGTAAATCGCGCCATTGGTCAGCAGCGTATCGCCAAACCAGCCCACCGCGGCGCTCATGATATCCAGCTGGTAATCAATCTGCCCCTCGGCGGTAAAACGCTTGTCCTGGATAATCACCGGCACATCGTCAATACCCCACTGTTTAGGCAGTAGCAGCGAATGGATCAGCGGGTCTTCAATCAGCACCAGCCCCGCCAGCCCCATCGCCACCTGATGCCCGGTTTTGCCGTGCTGATGCGGATGGAACCAGCAGGTTGCGGCCTGTTGCGTCGGGGTAAAGGTGACGGTACGCGTGGCTCCGGGCTTGATAACGCCCTGCGGGCCGCCGTCAACGTCACCGGGAATTTCCAGTCCGTGCCAGTGCACGGTGGTTTCTTCGGCCAGCTGATTATGGATATCCACGGTGACCGGTTTGCCCTGCTGCAATTGCAGCGCCGGGCCCAACAGATTGCCGTTATATCCCCAGGTGGTCGCGTTGTGTGGCCCAAACTGGGACGTACCACTTTGCACCGTCAGCGAAATGCGACTGCGGGAATCCGTGGTGAGTAAATTGGGGATCGGTAACGCGGGGCGATCGGCCGCCAGTGCGCTTCGACTCCATAACGGTAATGCGCTGGCGACCCCTACTGCGGCAGCTAATTTGATAAATTCACGACGTTGCATCTTCACTCCCTTTTCGTCTGCAGGCGATTTATTGAGCTTAAACCTTTCCCTTAGCGGAAGGTCAAGCATAATCCCATTAATAAAGCCCTGCGCAGGTTTTAGAAGTGTGCTAACGTTGAATTTCGTGGATGCATTGGTAACTAAAATGAAGACGTTTTTTAGAACTGTGGTACTCGGAACTCTGCTTGCTATCTCTGCTAACAGCTATGCATTGAGCGAATCCGAGGCCGAAGATATGGCCGATCTCACGGCGGTATTTGTGTTCCTGAAAAACGACTGCGGCTACCAGAATCTGCCGAACCAGCAAATTCGCCGTGCTTTGGTCTTTTTTGCCCAGCAAAACCAATGGGATCTGAGCAACTACGACACCTTTAACATGAAGGCGCTCGGTGAAGACAGCTATCGTGATCTCAGCGGCATCCGCATCCCTACCACCAAAAAGTGCAAAGCGCTGGCTCGCGATTCTCTGAGCCTGCTCGCCTACGTCAAGTAACCCCTTCTGCTGAAATAATGACCGTGCATCACCGGTCATTGTTGGCTATGATGTTGCGCCTATTTTGAAAGGGTGTTAACGAAGGAGGTATCCACCAATGGCCGACAATTCCCAGTGGCATGAAACGCTGCACGACCAGTTTGGTCAGTACTTTACCGTTGATAACGTGCTCTATCATGAGAAGACGGATCATCAGGATCTGATTATCTTCGAGAACGCCGCCTTTGGCCGCGTGATGGCGCTGGACGGTGTGGTGCAAACCACCGAGCGCGACGAGTTTATCTACCATGAAATGATGACTCACGTTCCTCTGCTGGCCCACGGTCATGCGAAACATGTGCTGATCATCGGCGGTGGCGACGGCGCAATGCTGCGTGAAGTAAGCCGTCACAAAAACATCGAAACCATCACCATGGTCGAGATTGATGCGGGCGTGGTGTCCTTCTGCCGCCAGTATCTGCCGAACCACAATGCCGGAAGCTACGACGATCCGCGCTTCAGCCTGGTTATTGACGACGGCGTCAATTTTGTTAACCAGACCACGCAAACGTTTGACGTGATCATTTCCGACTGTACCGACCCGATCGGTCCCGGTGAAAGTCTGTTTACCTCGGCATTTTATGAAGGCTGCAAACGCTGCCTGAATCCGGGCGGGATTTTCGTGGCGCAGAACGGCGTGTGCTTCCTGCAACAGGACGAAGCCCTCGACAGCCATCGCAAGCTCAGCCGCTACTTTGGCGACGTCAGCTTCTACCAGGCGGCCATCCCAACGTACTACGGCGGCATCATGACCTTCGCCTGGGCGACGGACAACGAAGCGCTGCGCCATCTCTCTACCGAGATTATCCAGGCCCGATTCCATCAGGCTAATTTAACCTGTCGCTACTACAATCCGGCGATTCACACCGCGGCCTTTGCCCTACCGCAATACCTGCAGAACGCGCTGTCTGCCCTTGAGGAGGTGAACCCAATTGAAAAAGCTTAAACTGCATGGCTTTAACAACCTGACCAAAAGCCTGAGTTTTTGTATTTACGATATCTGTTACGTGAAAACGGCAGAAGAGCGCGATGGTTATATCGCCTATATCGACGAACTCTATAACGCCAACCGTCTGACCGAAATCCTGTCTGAAACCTGCGCAATAATCGGCGCCAATATTCTCAACATCGCCCGTCAGGATTACGAACCGCAGGGCGCCAGCGTCACCATTCTGGTGAGCGAAGAGCCGGTTGACCCGACGCTTATCGACACCACCGAACATCCCGGCCCGCTGCCGGAAGCCGTGGTTGCCCATCTCGATAAAAGCCATATTTGCGTGCACACCTACCCGGAAAGCCATCCGGAAGGCGGCCTGTGTACGTTCCGTGCCGATATAGAAGTGTCGACCTGCGGGGTGATTTCACCGCTGAATGCACTGAATTACCTGATTCATCAGCTGGAGTCGGATATCGTGACCATCGACTATCGCGTGCGCGGTTTTACCCGCGACGTGAACGGCATGAAGCACTTTATCGATCACGAAATTAACTCCATTCAGAACTTTATGTCCGATGACATGAAGGCGCTGTATGACATGATGGATGTGAACGTGTACCAGGAAAACATCTTCCATACCAAGATGTTACTCAAAGAGTTCGACCTGAAGCACTACATGTTCCACACCAAACCGGAAGACTTAAGTGAAGAAGAGCGGCAGGCAATTACCGCCCTGCTCTGGAAAGAGATGCGCGAAATCTACTACGGCCGCAATATTCCGACCGTGTAAGGCAGCACGGAGCAGGGATGCTCCGCCCGGCAATCGCGTTTATTTCTGACTCATGAACTCGCGATACGCTGCAATCACCAGAAGAAAGTCTTCCACGCCACACATGGACAGGCTTTCCTCGTCGTAGTAGCTCATCCCCTCTTCCATCTCATCGCCAGAAAACTCCAGCAGATTCGCGCGGACCATCACTTCTTCACCGTCCAGCCACAGCGTATATTCATGGCCAGTTCGCTGCCAGGAACGCTCAGTGCCTTTGACCGTCGCAGCCGCCTGTTCAACTTCATCCAGTAGTACGAGGTTATCTTTCACCTCTTCGTTGAACCAGTGCCCGACGACTTCGTGGCCCATCGACATCCGCACTTTTACGCCTCCGGTAATATCGCGCAGAAATTCGTATTCCATAGTATGTTCCTCGTAAACGGCAACGCGCCACAGCTGCATTGCACCTGTGCTAATTATCGCAGTTAGGGAGGAGAAAAAAAGCGTGGCGGGTGTAAGGAATGGAAATAAAAAACTAACCCTCTACCTGAAAGGGAGAGGGTTAGTTTGAGGAGGGTTGAAGCTTTTACACTGCGGTCTGGAAAATCACGCCGTCGGCTTTCTCGGTGTACTGAGTCAGCTTATCGAAGTTCAGATAGCGATAAGTATCCACCGCGGTCTTATCAACCTGCGACACAAAGGTCTGGTACTCTTCTGGCGTTGGCAGTTTGCCGATCAGCGCCGCAACGGCCGCCAATTCAGCAGAAGCCAGATAGACGTTCGCGCCAGTACCGAGACGGTTCGGGAAGTTACGGGTCGAGGTGGAAACTACCGTTGAACCGTCCGCCACACGCGCCTGGTTGCCCATGCACAGGGAGCAGCCCGGGATCTCGATACGCGCACCGCTCTTACCGAAGATGCTGTAGTAGCCTTCTTCCGTCAGCTGTGCTGCATCCATACGGGTCGGCGGAGCCACCCACAGGCGGGTTGGCAGCTGGCCTTTATGGGCATCCAGCAGTTTACCTGCCGCACGGAAGTGACCGATGTTGGTCATGCACGAACCGATGAACACTTCGTCAATCTTGTCGCCCTGCACGTCAGACAGCAGACGCGCGTCGTCCGGATCGTTCGGCGCACACAGGATTGGCTCTTTGATATCCGCCAGATCGATGTCGATAACCGCCGCGTATTCCGCGTCAGCATCGGCTTCCATCAACTGCGGATCCGCCAACCATTTTTCCATGCCCTGAACGCGACGCTCAAGCGTACGACGATCGCCGTAGCCTTCCGCAATCATCCACTTCAGCAGCACGATGTTAGAGCTTAAGTACTCTTCGATCGGCGCCTGGTTCAGTTTGATGGTACAGCCCGCAGCAGAACGTTCAGCGGAGGCATCGGTCAGTTCGAACGCCTGCTCCACTTTCAGATCCGGCAGTCCTTCAATTTCCAGAATGCGGCCAGAGAAGATGTTTTTCTTCCCTTTCTTCTCAACGGTCAGCAGGCCCTGCTTGATGGCATACAGCGGGATAGCATGGACCAGATCACGCAGAGTAATACCCGGCTGCATTTTGCCTTTGAAGCGCACCAGTACGGATTCCGGCATGTCGAGCGGCATTACGCCGGTCGCAGCAGCAAACGCCACCAGCCCAGAACCGGCTGGGAAGGAGATGCCAATTGGGAAACGGGTGTGGGAGTCACCACCGGTGCCGACGGTATCCGGCAGCAGCATACGGTTCAGCCACGAGTGGATAACGCCGTCACCCGGACGCAGGGATACACCACCGCGGTTCATGATGAAGTCCGGCAGGGTGTGGTGCGTGGTCACGTCAACGGGCTTCGGATACGCCGCGGTGTGGCAGAAGGACTGCATCACCAGGTCCGCAGAGAAGCCCAGACATGCCAGGTCTTTCAGTTCATCACGGGTCATTGGGCCGGTGGTGTCCTGAGAGCCTACAGAGGTCATTTTCGGTTCGCAATAGCTGCCTGGGCGCACACCCTCTACGCCACATGCACGGCCAACCATTTTCTGCGCCAGCGAATAGCCGCGGCTGCTTTCAGCCACATCTTTCGCCTGACGGAATACGTCGCTGTGCGGCAGACCCAGCGCTTCACGCGCTTTGGTGGTCAGGCCACGACCGATGATCAGCGGGATACGGCCACCGGCACGCACTTCGTCAACCAGCACATCGGTTTTCAGCTCAAAGTTGGCCAGCAGTTCATTGGTTTCGTGGTTACGCACTTCACCTTTGAATGGGTAAACGTCAATCACGTCGCCCATGTTCAGGTTGTTAACGTCCACTTCTACCGGCAGCGCGCCCGCATCTTCCATGGTGTTGAAGAAGATAGGTGCAATTTTACCGCCCAGAACCAGACCGCCGCCGCGCTTGTTCGGCACGTTAGGAATGTCATCACCCATAAACCACAGCACCGAGTTGGTGGCGGATTTACGGGAAGAACCGGTACCGACCACGTCACCGACGTAGGCCAGCGGGAAGCCTTTTGCCTGCAGCGCTTCGATCTGTTTGATCGGGCCGACGGCACCCGGTTGATCCGGATCGATGCCTTCACGGGCGTTTTTCAGCATCGCCAGGGCGTGCAGTGGGATATCCGGGCGTGACCAGGCATCCGGCGCCGGAGACAGGTCATCGGTGTTGGTTTCGCCAGTCACTTTAAACACGGTAACGGTCAGTTTTTCAGCCAGCTGTGGACGGTTCAGGAACCATTCGGCGTCGGCCCAGGACTGGATCACCTGTTTGGCGTAGGCATTACCCGCTTTCGCTTTTTCTTCGACGTCATAGAAGTTATCGAACATCAGCAACGTATGAGACAGGGCTTTAGCGGCAATCGGTGCCAGCGTGGCGCTGTCCAGCGCGTCAATCAGGGGGTGAATATTGTAGCCGCCCTGCATCGTACCCAGCAGTTCGATGGCTTTTTCAGGGGTCACCAGGGGGGAGGTGGCTTCGCCTTTGGCGACAGCGGCAAGGAAACCGGCTTTCACGTAGGCGGCTTCATCAACGCCAGGCGGTACACGGTTAATCAACAGATCTAACAGGAATTCTTCTTCGCCCGCAGGCGGTGCTTTCAGCAGCTCGACGAGTGCGGCCATTTGGGTTGCATCTAAAGGTTTTGCAACAATCCCCTCGGCGGCACGCTCAGCTACGTGCTTACGGTATTCTTCTAGCACGACGGTATCTCCTCACTCTCATTGTCATATGCGGCCGGCGTTCTCTTCACGCTCCTGTGAGACAGCAGTTTGTAGGGTACTTTGCCCGATACCGCGTCGGGCAGCATAGCAGGATTTAGGGGGGGTGTTAATCCGTTTACAAAAAAGCAACATTAAAAAATAGCTGAATCGTTAAGGCCAGTATAAAAGAGGTCGAAATGCTATTTTTGGACATAATAATTCCCCTGATTCGCCCGTTGTTGCGCAAAAACACAACTAAAGTCAAAAACAAAAAATAAGTCCCTCTATACTCCCATTAACATTGCCATTTTCGGTAATACTCTGTGCAACAGGCCAAATTTTTTGCGCCAGGAGACAAAAATGACGTTGCCTTTTAAGCCCCATATTCTCGCGCTGGTGTGCAGTGCCGGGCTTCTTGCCGCCTCGGGTACGCTGTATATCAAAAGCCGTGCCGCCGAGACGCCTCCCGCCCCCGTTGCCCAACCCGCAACGCCTGCGCCTGCGCCTGCACCGGCAACCCCCGTCGCAGCAGCGGCCACCCAACCGGTAGCCACCACCTACACCTCTGCGCAAATCGATCAGTGGGTCGCCCCGGTAGCTCTCTATCCGGATAACCTGTTATCACAGGTGCTGATGGCATCGACCTATCCCAGCAACGTTTTACAGGCTGTACAATGGTCGCAGGATAACCCTACCATGCAGGGCGATGCCGCCGTGCAGGCCGTCGCTAATCAGCCATGGGATCCGAGCGTGAAATCGCTGGCCGCCTTCCCGGCGTTACTGTCGTTGATGGGCGAAAACCCACAGTGGGTACAGGATCTGGGTAATGCTTTTCTGGCCCAGCCGCAGGACGTAATGGATTCGGTGCAGAAATTGCGTGCCGTCGCGCAGCAAACCGGGACGCTGAAATCGTCCCCGCAGCAGAAAGTAACCACCACCCAAATCGCTCCGCCGCCGCCGGACACGACATCGACATCAACGACGTCGACGACCCGAAGCAGCACCACCGTTGTCGAACCGGCACCGACCACGCAAATCATCAAGATTGAGTCCGCCGATCCGAATGTGGTGTATGTCCCGACCTACAACCCGAACACCGTGTACGGTACCTGGCCGAATACCAGCTATCCGCCAGTTTATCTACCTCCGACACCAGGGCAGCAATTCACCAACAGTTACATGAATGGCCTCGGTTACAGCCTCGGCGTCGCCACTACCTGGGCGCTGTTCAGCAGCATCGACTGGGATGACGATTATCATCATCACGAT
This sequence comes from Citrobacter sp. 18056, assembly GCA_902706235.1. Lineage (GTDB taxonomy): Bacteria > Pseudomonadota > Gammaproteobacteria > Enterobacterales > Enterobacteriaceae > Scandinavium > Scandinavium manionii. The sequence goes on from CACSJR010000004.1 coordinate 80,936, forward strand.
GACGATTATTACCATCACGACGGCTATCACGGTGGCGGTAATAACAATATCGACATCAACGTCAATAACTACAACCACTTCACCAACCAGCATTTAGATGGCAAAAACGTGAACTGGCAGCACAACCCGGCATTCCGTAATAACGTGCCTTACCCGAACAACAATGTGGCGCAGCGTTTCCATCAAACCGACGTTGCCGACGGCCTGAGCGCAACGCAACGCCTGCCTGCAAACCGAACCGACCAGCGTCAGGAAGCCCTGAACCAATTCCAGCAGCGTACCCATAATGGTGCCGCAGCCGGGCTGGCAGCAGGCGGCGCGGCAGCTGTTGTGGGGAACCGCGACGTTCAACGTAAGGCTGCGTCACAGCAGCTCAACAAAATCACCCAGCGCAGTAACTATCGGGGCTACGACACGCCAGAAAACCGCACGGCGGCAAAAGAGAAGTTACAGCACCCGACGGCGCAACAGCAGCAGCACCGTCAGGAAGCAAAATCACGGGTCCAGCATCCGACAGCACAGCAACAGCAGCACCGCGCAGCGGCGAAATCTCAGGTTCAGCAGCACCACGCCTCTGTTACGCCGGAGCAGCATCAGCAGCGCCAACAGAGAGCACAGAACGTCCGTTCCAACGCCCTGAGCGGCAATGACAGCCGTTCCCCATCGTGGGAGGCTCAGCGTCAACGGGGAGTGCAGAGCCGCAATACCGCGCATCTGAACAACAATCAACGCTCGGCGGTCCAGCATAATGTCTCTCAACATCGCGAATTGCGTCACCGCTAAGGAGCAGCTATGAAAAAACTGATGATGTCTGGCTGGCTGATGCTGTTTGCTCTGCCCGCCCTCGCCCAACAGCATTTTGACTCGCCGGACAAAGCCTCCTCAGCGCTGGTAGAAGCAATCTCCAACCAGAACGAGGCGGCGCTTAACGACCTGCTCGGTGAAAACTGGCAGCAATACCTGCCGCCGGAAGGGGCTGATCCGCAGGCAGTCGCGCGTTTCCTGCGGGACTGGAAAGTCGGCCACAAGATTGTTGAACAGGGCGCTACCGCGTATCTGAACGTTGGGCGTGAGGAGTGGCAACTGCCCATCCCGATGCTGAAAACCGCAGAAGGCTGGCACTTTGACATGGCGCAGGCGGAAGACGAAATTCAGACCCGCGAAATCGGTCGCAACGAGCTGGCGGCGATCCAGGCGATGCATGCCTATGTGGATGCGCAAAATGATTACCATCAGCGCTTCCAGGTGTACGCCCAGAAATTTACCAGCAGTGAAGGTAAAAAAGATGGGCTGTACTGGCCGACTCAGCCAGGCGATGAACCCAGCCCGTTAGGCCCGGCCTACAGTCCGGCGGTGCCGGGTGAAGGCTATCATGGCTATCGTTTCCGCATGATCCCCGATAAGGATAAACAAGGCTTTGCCCTTATTGCCTGGCCGGTGGCCTTTGGCGAGACGGGGATCATGAGTTTTATGATAGATCAGAACGATCAAGTCTGGCAGGCCAATCTGGGTGAGGAGTCAACCAGCAAAGCGCAGGCGATCAGCCTGTTCGCGCCGGACAAACCGTGGCAGGAAATTAATCAGTAAACACCGAAGGGCTCGCATCAGGCGGGCCCTTTTTCATTACCCCCCGCCCAATCGCGTGAACTCGCGCACATTTCACTATCCTGCTGACGAGCCGCCTTGCTCTCTGTGATACTAGTCATCACCAGTGGCGGGATTTTTCGGATGCAGAATGACAACTAAACGCGCGTATCTTCAACGAGGAGTGCTTATCTGGCTCATAGCCTGCCTGCTGAGCAGCGCTCTGCTGTATGCAGAGCAGATCCGCCGTCAGTATTGGGCGTGCGATCGCGCATTCAACGGATTGTTCAGTACCATCAGTACCGCCCTCACGCAAAATGAATCGGTCATTCCCATTCTCAACGATGATGAATCGCTTTCGCTGCTACAGCAAAAATTCCCGCAAATTCAGGTGCTGGAAAAAACCGTTCAGCGCCCGTTGAATGCGCTGCGCGTCGAAATGCTTTCGCCGATGAGCTACTGGCTGTATAACCCTTATCGCCAGATTCGGGTGCAAATCAATCTCGCGCCGCTGCTGCAAACCGACTCACGCTTTGCCGATATTCAGCTCAGCCTACGCGTCCCGCCAGCCCAAGGGAAATATCGCTGGCACTGGACACGGCAGTTCCCGCAGCACTTTCAGCCGTTCATTTTGCAGGCCAGCGCGAACCCTGACTGGCTCGGCGTGGCGCGTTTACCGTATTTCCTGATCGTCGCCGCCTGGACTATGGTTATCGGCATGATAATGCTGCTTTTGTGGGGCCGTGAACAACAACGTACCGATCGCCAGCGCGCAGATTTTTATCAGCACGCGCGGCTCAACACGCTCGGTGAAATGGCCGCCGGCGTGGTGCATGAAATTAACCAACCACTGACGGCGACCCAAATGTGGATCCAGGGCGGAATGCGCCAGCTGGATCAGGGGCACAACGCGGAAGCGCTCCACGCCATGCGCTCGGCGCTGACTCAGACTCAGCGAATAAGCGAGTTACTTACCCGTTTTCGCGCACATCTGACCCAGGAAGCGGTCGCGATGACCAGGGTCAACCTGGAGCACAGCTGGCAGCGAGTCGGCAATCTGCTTGAACACGAGCCTGGCTCAAAACACATTCGCCTCACCCATGATTTCAGCGCGCGGATAATCCAGGCCGATCGTCTTTGGCTGGAACAGGTGCTGCATAATTTGCTCAACAACGCCATTCAGGCCCAGATGGCAAGCGGACGTGGTTGGGTGCATATTGCCAGCGCTGCGGTTGGCGATCGGGTCAAGGTGACTATCGCCGACGGTGGTCCCGGCTTTAGCCCGGAGGCGCTTAAGCTGGCGCTAATGCCGCTGTTCAGCGAACGCGAAGGCGGATTAGGTTTGGGACTGACGCTCACAGAATCGCTGATGACGCGAATGAATGGCAATATTCAGCTGGCGAATACTCCGGACGGCGGGGCCGAAATCAGTTTGTGGTTTATCAGAGAGACGTAACTATCGATGGAAAACATTATCTACGTGGTGGACGACGACGCGTCGATTCGCGAATCGCTCTCTTTTCTGTTCTCGACCCTGCAGTGGTCAACGCAGTGCTTCGACGCCATTGACGCCTTTAGTGCGGCCTGCAAGCCGGAAAGCATGTTAACCGGCTGTCTGCTGCTGGATATGCGGATGCCGGGCCAAAGTGGGCTGGCGTGGATCGAAAAACACAGCGCGTCGCACCCGCTGCTGCCAGTGGTGATGATGACTGGCCACGGTTCAATCGACGCTTGCCGTCGGGCGTTTCATCACGGCGTGTTTGAGTTTTTCACCAAGCCGCTGGACGCCGATCTGCTCATCGAGACGGTTCATCTGGCGTTTGCCGAAAGCGAAAAACGCCAACGCGGATGGCGGGAACACACTCGTGCCAAAGCGCTCTTCGCCCTGCTCACCGCCAGAGAAACGGACGTGTTGCATGAGTTGATGACCGGAGCCAGCAACAAAGAGGTCGCGGTGCGCCTGGCGCTCTCAACCCGCACAGTCGAAGCGCACCGGGCGGCTATTTTCAGCAAGCTCGGCGTCAGCAGTCTGGTGCAGGCTATTCGCGAACACGACAAACTGGACTACGTATAATTACCAGGACAGCCCCGTATTCCCCCGAATTACGCTTTCTGCTTTGCCTTGTTAGCATGGCTGAACACGACAAAGAGGAAGCCCGCAATGAAAAAACTCATCATCTCCACCGCCCTGATGGCCGGTTTAGTCTCTGCCGCGGCTCAGGCTGCCCCCCTGAGCCAGAAAAACATCTCCCTGACGCAGGCCAACAGCCTGGCGCAGGAAGCCATCAGCGCCTGCAGCGCGAAGAATTATCAGGTGACGGTTACCGTGGTCGACAGAGCGGGTGTGGTGAAAGCCGTACAGCGAACCGACAACGCCGGGCCGCACACCGTGAAGGCCAGTGAAATGAAAGCCTTCACCGCCCTGACCATGAAAAATGCCAGCGCCAAAGTCATGGAAGCAGCGCAAAGCAATGCGGGCGCGCAGAACTTAAAGGATATCCCGGGCCTGCTGTTGCTGGCCGGTGGTTTACAGGTCAAAGACGGCGATGAGGTGATTGGCGCTATCGGTATCGGCGGTGCGCCGGGTGGCAATCTGGACGAAGCCTGTGCGCAAGCGGCACTGGATAACATGAAGTTGTAAAACATCTGGTCGATCAGAACACTGAAGCAGAAGAATGTGAAAACATCCTTCTGCTTTTTTATCGCCGCTAAGCAGTAATTTAGCCCTGATGTGGCATCAGGCCAGGTTGTGCGACCACGGCAGGACGTGTGCTGGTCAGCGCATTTTCATCGGCTTTAATGCTGCCGGAGTTTGCAGCCCAAACGCCTTCCTGGGTTTTGGAGATAGCCTGATGCTGGGCATTCAGGTTTTGACCCATGTTGGCAATATGGGTGGTTTCAGTACCACCGCTGTTGTCCGCCCACGGGATTACCGGATCGTCAGCCAGCGCCAGACCAGAAAACAGAGTTGTGGCCAAGACAGCAGTAGTCAGAAAAGTTTTCATGGAGCACCTCGCTATAGTTTTTACGCTATAAGTTTACACCGTGATTATTTTCAGAGTAATGAACAGATGTGCACAGATATTTACGCAGAAATGTTTATAAATAAATGACTTACCGCTTCGCTACGCCCCGTCTGGCTTTGCGCAGAAATAAAAAAAGCGGCCCGCAGGCCGCTTCTTACATTCAGAAATCTTATTTCTTTTTCGCTTTCGGGTTCGGCAGGTCGGTAATGCTACCTTCGAACACTTCTGCCGCCAGACCAACGGACTCGTGCAGAGTCGGGTGAGCGTGGATGGTCAGAGCGATGTCTTCTGCATCACAGCCCATTTCGATAGCCAGACCGATTTCACCCAGCAGCTCGCCGCCGTTAGTACCGACAATCGCACCACCGATAACACGGTGAGTTTCTTTGTCGAAAATCAGTTTGGTCATACCGTCTGCGCAATCGGAAGCGATAGCACGGCCAGAAGCTGCCCACGGGAAGGTGGACGTTTCGTAGCTGATGCCTTTCTCTTTCGCTTCTTTCTCAGTCAGACCAACCCAGGCAACTTCTGGCTCAGTGTAGGCGATAGATGGGATCACTTTCGGATCGAAGTAGTGCTTCATGCCCGCGATAACTTCAGCGGCAACGTGACCTTCGTGAACACCTTTGTGTGCCAGCATTGGCTGACCGACGATATCGCCGATAGCAAAGATGTGAGGGACGTTAGTACGCAGCTGCTTGTCGACACGGATGAAACCACGGTCGTCCACTTCCACGCCAGCTTTGCCCGCGTCGAGGTTTTTACCGTTCGGCACACGGCCGATAGCGACCAGCACGGCGTCATAACGCTGTGCTTCAGCAGGCGCTTTTTTGCCTTCCATGGAAACGTAAATACCGTCTTCTTTCGCTTCAACGGCAGTCACTTTGGTTTCCAGCATCAGGTTGAATTTCTTGCTGATGCGCTTGGTGAAGACTTTAACAACATCTTTATCGGCAGCCGGGATAACCTGGTCGAACATTTCAACCACGTCAATCTCTGAACCCAGAGAATGATACACCGTACCCATTTCCAGACCGATGATGCCGCCGCCCATAACCAGCAGGCGTTTTGGTACGGTTTTCAGTTCCAGGGCGTCGGTGGAATCCCACACGCGCGGATCTTCATGCGGAATGAACGGCAGTTCGATCGGACGGGAACCCGCCGCGATGATAGCGTTGTCGAAGTTGATAACGGTTTTGCCGTTTTCGCCTTCCACTTCCAGCGTGTTCGCACCGGTGAATTTACCCAGACCGTTTACCACTTTCACTTTACGGCCTTTGGCCATGCCAGCGAGGCCACCGGTCAGTTGAGTGATAACTTTTTCTTTCCAGGTACGAATTTTGTCGATATCGGTTTTCGGCTCACCGAAGACGATACCGTGTTCAGCCAGCGCTTTCGCTTCTTCGATAACTTTCGCGACGTGCAGCAGCGCTTTAGAAGGGATACAGCCGACGTTCAGACAAACACCACCGAGGGTGCTGTAACGCTCGACGATGACGGTTTCCAGACCTAAATCAGCGCAACGGAAGGCAGCGGAGTAACCTGCCGGGCCTGCCCCAAGTACGACGACCTGAGTTTTGATTTCAGTACTCATCATGACCTCTGTTATTTATTCCCGACGATCCCTGGTCTTACTTCGCCCATTGCCACCGGGATGTTCTATCCGCCCGTATTTTACAAAATTGTTAACAATTTTGAAACAACAAACGGCAAACGAATTGTCTTTTTGCGACGATAACCTCATGGTGCGTAATGAGATTACCAGAAAAAAGCCGGCCGATTGGCCGGCTTTTTCGCTTACATCACCAGGCGGCGAATGTCAGCCAGGGTGTTGTTGATGATGGTAATGAAGCGAGCACCATCAGCACCGTCGATGACACGGTGGTCGAAGGAAAGAGACATAGGCATCATCAGACGCGGTACGAACTCTTTACCGTTCCACACCGGCTCCATCGCCGACTTGGAGACACCGAGGATGGCCACTTCTGGCGCATTCACGATTGGCGCGAAGTGAGTCGTCCCGATCCCGCCGAGGCTGGAGATGGTGAAACAACCGCCCTGCATTTCGCCAGCGGTCAACTTGCCATCACGGGCTTTCTTGGAGATAGCCATCAGTTCGCGAGACAGTTCGGTGATGCTCTTCTTGTTCACGTCTTTGAAGACCGGAACAACCAGGCCGTTCGGGGTATCAACCGCTACGCCGACGTTGATGTATTTCTTCAGTGTCAGTTTCTGGCCGTCTTCAGACAGAGAGCTGTTGAAGCGTGGCATCTGCTCAAGTGCAGTCGCAACCGCTTTCATGATGAACACCACAGGGGTGAACTTCACGTCCAGCTTGCGCTTAGCCGCTTCTTCGTTCTGCTGTTTACGGAACGCTTCCAGATCGGTGATATCGGTTTTGTCGAAGTGGGTAACGTGCGGGATCATCACCCAGTTACGGCTCAGGTTAGCACCAGAGATTTTCTGGATGCGGCCCATTTCCACTTCTTCGATTTCGCCGAACTTGCTGAAGTCCACTTTCGGCCATGGCAGCATGCCTGGCAGACCACCGCCGGTTGCGGCAGCAGGTGCTGACTCAGCGCGTTTCACCGCGTCTTTCACGTAAGCCTGAACGTCTTCGCGCAGGATACGACCTTTACGACCGCTGCCTTTCACTTTCGCCAGGTTCACGCCGAATTCGCGTGCCAGACGGCGGATCAGCGGAGTCGCGTGAACGTACGCGTCGTTCTCAGCGAACTCTGATTTGCCTTCTGCTTTCGTAGCCGGGGCCGCTGCAGGTGCTGCTTTAGCGGGTGCCGGAGCGGCGGCCGCTGGTGCTAAAGCTGGAGCAGCAGCCGGTGCAGCGCCTTCCACTTCGAAGACCATGATCAGAGAGCCGGTAGACACTTTGTCACCGGTGCTGATTTTGATTTCTTTTACGGTACCTGCGAACGGGGCCGGAACTTCCATTGAAGCCTTGTCACCTTCTACGGTGATCAGTGACTGTTCAGCGGCAACTTTATCGCCCACTTTTACCATCACTTCGGTCACTTCAACTTCGTCACCGCCGATGTCCGGTACGTTAACGTCTTTTGCGCCAGTCGCAGCAGGTGCTGCTGCCGCAGCCGGAGCTGCAGACTGTGCCGGAGCGGCAGCAGGTGCTTCACCCGCTACGTCGAAGACCATAATCAGCGAGCCGGTAGACACTTTGTCGCCGGTGTTGATTTTGATCTCTTTCACTGTGCCTGCGAACGGGGCCGGAACTTCCATTGAGGCTTTGTCGCCTTCAACGGTGATCAGGGACTGTTCAGCGGCAACGGTGTCGCCCACTTTGACCAGGATTTCGGTGACTTCAACTTCGTCGCCGCCGATATCCGGCACGTTAACGTCTTTTGCCGCAGCCGCAGCTGGGGCAGCAGCAGGTGCCGCGTCTTTCTTCTCTTCTGCCTGAGCAGGTGCAGCTGCTGCTGCACCGTCGGCGGAATCGAAAATCATGATCAGTTTACCGGTCTCGGTTTTGTCACCGACAGAGACTTTGATCTCTTTGACGATGCCAGCCTGCGGAGACGGAACTTCCATAGAGGCTTTGTCGCCTTCCACGGTGATCAGCGACTGTTCAACTTCAACTTTGTCGCCTGGTTTGACCAGGATCTCGGTGATTTCAACTTCATCAGCCCCGATGTCCGGCACATTGATTTCGATAGCCATTATTTTCTTACCTCTTACGCCAGACGCGGGTTAACTTTATCTGCATCGATGTTGAACTTGGTGATCGCTTCCGCTACCACTTTCTTGTCGATTTCACCACGTTTGGCCAGTTCGCCCAGGGCTGCAACAACCACATAAGAAGCATCAACTTCAAAGTGGTGACGCAGGTTTTCACGGCTGTCAGAACGACCAAAGCCGTCGGTACCCAGTACGCGGTAATCATCAGCCGGTACATAAGTACGAACCTGTTCAGCAAACAGTTTCATATAGTCAGTCGATGCCACTGCCGGTGCGTCGTTCATCACCTGAGCGATGTACGGAACGCGCGGAGTTTCCATCGGGTGCAGCATGTTCCAGCGCTCACAGTCCTGACCGTCACGGGCCAGTTCGGTGAAGGAGGTGACGGAGTACACGTCAGAGCCCACGCCGTAGTCGTTGGCCAGGATCTGCGCTGCTTCACGAACGTGACGCAGGATAGAACCGGAGCCCAGCAGCTGAACTTTACCTTTGTTACCCGCAACGGTTTCAAGTTTGTAGATACCTTTACGGATACCTTCCTCGGCACCTTCCGGCATCGCCGGCATGTGGTAGTTTTCGTTCAGGGTGGTGATGTAATAGAACACGTTCTCTTGCGCTTCACCGTACATGCGAACCAGGCCGTCATGCATGATGACAGCAACTTCGTACGCGTAAGACGGGTCATAAGAGATACAGTTCGGGATAGTCAGAGACTGAATATGGCTGTGACCATCTTCGTGCTGCAGACCTTCACCGTTCAGGGTGGTACGACCGGAAGTCCCGCCGACCAGGAAGCCACGAGCCTGCTGATCGCCTGCCTGCCAGCACAGGTCGCCGATACGCTGGAAACCGAACATGGAGTAGTAGATGTAGAACGGGATCATTGGCAGATTGTTGGTGCTGTAAGACGTCGCAGCCGCCAGCCAGGATGCGCCTGCACCCAGTTCGTTGATACCTTCCTGCAGGATCTGACCTTTCTCGTCTTCTTTGTAATACGCTACCTGCTCACGGTCCTGCGGGGTGTACTGCTGGCCGTTGGAGCTGTAGATACCAATCTGACGGAACAGACCTTCCATACCGAAGGTACGCGCTTCATCGGCGAGAATCGGAACCAGACGCTCTTTGATAGACGGGTTCTTCAACATCACGTTCAGGGCACGAACGAAAGCGATGGTGGTCGAAATCTCTTTGTTCTGCTCTTCCAGCAGCTGAGAGAAGTCTGCCAGCGCAGGCATTTCCAGTTTCTCGGAGAAGTTCACCTGGCGGCTTGGCAGGTAGCCATGCAGCTTCTGACGCTGTGCGTGCAGGTAGGTGTGTTCTTCAGAACCTTCAGCGAAGGTGACGTACGGCAGTTTTTCGATGTCAGCATCGGTAACGGGTACGTTGAAACGGTCACGGACGTAACGAACGCCGTCCATGTTCATTTTCTTCACCTGGTGAGCGATGTTTTTGCCTTCGGCAGTTTCACCCATGCCATAACCTTTAACGGTATGTGCAAGGATGACAGTCGCTTTACCTTTGGTGTCCTGCGCGTTTTTCAGTGCAGCGTAGACTTTCTTCGGATCGTGACCACCACGGTTCAACGCCCAGATCTGCTCATCAGTCCAGTCTGCAACCAGTGCGGCAGTTTCAGGATATTTACCGAAGAAGTGCTCACGTACGTAAGCGCCGTTTTTGGATTTGAAGGTCTGGTAGTCGCCATCAACGGTTTCGTTCATCAGCTGAATCAGCTTACCGCTGGTGTCTTTACGCAGCAGCTCATCCCAACGACCGCCCCACATGACTTTCACTACGTTCCAGCCAGCACCGCTGAAGATGCCTTCCAGTTCGTTAACGATTTTGCCGTTACCGGTGACCGGGCCATCCAGACGCTGGAGGTTACAGTTGATGATGAAGCACAGGTTGTCCAGCTTGTCGCGGGTTGCGATGGTGATAGCACCCTTGGATTCTGGTTCATCCATCTCGCCGTCGCCCAGGAAGGCATAAACGGTCTGCTTAGAGGTATCTTTCAGGCCACGGTGTTCCAGATATTTCAGGAATTTAGCCTGGTAGATAGCACCAATTGGGCCCAGACCCATGGATACGGTCGGGAACTGCCAGAATTCTGGCATCAGTTTTGGATGCGGGTAAGAAGAGAGACCGTTACCGTGAACTTCCTGACGGAAGTTGTTCATCTGCTCTTCGGTCAGACGACCTTCAAGGAATGCACGTGCGTAAACGCCTGGAGAGATGTGGCCCTGGAAGTACACCAGGTCGCCGCCATCTTGCTCGTTGCGTGCACGGAAGAAGTGGTTGTAGCACACTTCATAAATGGTCGCAGAAGACTGGAAGGAGGACATGTGGCCACCCAGTTCCAGATCTTTTTTGGATGCGCGCAGAACGGTCATGATCGCGTTCCAGCGGATAGCTGAACGAATGCGGCGTTCCAGATCCAGATCGCCCGGATATTCCGGCTCATCTTCAACGGCAATTGTATTCACATAATTGCTTGCCCCGGCTCCAGCTGCCACGCTCACGCCGCCTTTGCGGGCTTCGGAAAGCAGCTGATCAATCAGATACTGAGCGCGCTCAACACCTTCTTCACGGATGACCGATTCGATCGCCTGTAGCCAGTCGCGAGTTTCGATCGGATCCACGTCATTTTGCAAACGGTCTGACATGGGGGTATTCCTTATCTATCTAATAACGTTGATTTGTCTGGAACCTGTCCCATTGCGTTTTCGCTGTGCAAAAGCGCAATAAGACAGGTTCTGCGTTTAGTTGCCGCGCTCTAAATACTGGCGCATAAAAATCAGGTGTTGCTAGTCCTTCCGTTGCTGTAGGCGGCGAAGCGAGCGGTCTCGACGACTTTGCTCACGGCTGCGGTCCAGCAAGATTTCCTCAATGAAGGCCAGGTGACGGTGCGACGCTTCTCGCGCTTGCTCCGGCTCTCTGGCCATTATCGCCTCGAAAACACGAGTGCGATGGCTGCTGACCAGCGGAAGCATTTCCCGGCTGGCATACAGCAATTCAAAGTTCTGTCGAACGTTCTGCGCGAGCATTGGTTCCATGCAGCGTAGCAGATGGAGTAAGACCACATTATGGGCGGCTTCGGTGACGGCAATTTGATACTGGACGACAGCGCTGGATTCGGCATCAAGATCGCCAGACTGCTGAGCGACTTCAATCGCGCGATGCAGCTCGCGGATGCGCGTACGATCTTCTTCGTTACTGCGTAACGCAGCATAGTACGCGGCAATACCTTCCAGTGCGTGGCGGGTTTCCAGCAGATCAAATTGGGATTCAGGGTGGTCGGAGAGCAATTCTACCAGCGGATCGCTGAAGCTCTGCCAAAGGCTACTTTGAACAAAGGTACCGCCGCCCTGGCGACGAAGCAGAAGGCCCTTCGCTTCGAGACGTTGAATCGCCTCACGCAGAGAGGGACGGGACACGTCGAACTGTTTTGCCAGTTCGCGTTCAGGCGGAAGTTTTTCACCGGGGCGCAGCGTCCCCTCAAGAATCAAAAACTCCAGCTGCTGCTCAATCACATCGGATAATTTTGGTTGGCGGATTTTGCTGTAGGCCATGGTTCCCTGTCTCAAGCCATTTTACCCGGAGTCAATTGGTCTTACCAATTCATAGTTCGTGACGCTAAAGTAACAAAGTATTCACCTTCTGTCCATACAGGTTTTGATTGAAATCAGTAAACCCGGCACATTTTAACAACCTTACAGAAGACACGTTTCAGAAATGTAACTTTGCAAAAATGTTGCGTTTACCTATAAAGGAGGAGATTTAACCAGGCAGAAACGAAAAAATGTGCAGCCTGAAGCGATTCAACACCACAAAAAATGCATGAAAATTCATGTTCTCCCGGCAATTTCTGAATATCAAACGGCCGATCGACTCCCTTCCCGCATTTACATTTGCTTTCTTTTTATGCAACTCGTCATCACCCCTTCATAAAGCAGGTGCATTCAGTCGCACTTACCACTATTCTCCCAACTGCGGAAGACACCTGAATAACTTTCAGATCTCTGCCCTGTAAAAAATAATGTACAGAATATGGAAAGTTCATAACGACACGCGCTTAGAACCTGGGTTCTTATAAAAGTGTAGAAAAATCAACCACACACGAGGTTTTCATGATGGAAGGTCAACAGCAAGGCGATCAGCTGAAGCGCGGCCTTAAAAACCGCCACATTCAGCTGATCGCGCTGGGTGGAGCTATCGGAACGGGCCTGTTTCTGGGCAGCGCCTCCGTTATTCAATCCGCAGGACCGGGGATTATTCTCGGCTATGCGATAGCAGGTTTTGTGGCCTTTCTGATCATGCGTCAGTTAGGTGAAATGGTGGTAGAAGAGCCGGTTGCCGGTTCTTTCAGCCACTTTGCCTATAAGTACTGGGGCAACTTTGCCGGTTTCGCCTCCGGCTGGAACTACTGGGTGCTGTACGTGCTGGTCGCAATGGCCGAGCTGACGGCGGTCGGGAAATACATCCAGTTCTGGTGGCCTGAAATCCCAACCTGGGCGTCTGCTGCGGTGTTCTTCGTGGTGATCAACGCCGTCAACCTGACCAACGTTAAAGTGTTCGGTGAGATGGAGTTCTGGTTTGCCATCATCAAAGTCGTCGCGGTTGTGGCGATGATCCTGTTCGGCGGCTGGCTGCTGTTCAGCGGCAACGGTGGCCCGCAGGCTACCGTACGTAATCTGTGGGATCAGGGAGGTTTCCTGCCGCACGGCATACACGGGCTGGTGATGATGATGGCGATCATCATGTTCTCCTTCGGCGGCCTGGAACTGGTCGGCATAACCGCTGCTGAAGCCGATGATCCGCAGAAAAGCATCCCGAAAGCCACCAACCAGGTTATCTACCGTATCCTGATTTTCTATGTGGGCTCGCTGGCGGTTCTGCTGTCGCTACTGCCGTGGACGCGTGTGACTTCAGACACCAGCCCGTTCGTGCTTATCTTCCACGAACTCGGCGACACCTTCGTGGCTAACGCCCTGAACGTGGTGGTACTGACCGCCGCGCTGTCGGTGTACAACAGCTGCGTATACTGTAACAGCCGTATGCTGTTCGGCCTGGCGCAGCAGGGGAACGCCCCGAAAGCGCTGTCTAAAGTCGACAAACGTGGCGTGCCGGTTAACACCATTCTGGTTTCTGCACTGTTCACCGCGCTGTGCGTGCTGATCAACTACCTGGCGCCGGAGTCCGCATTTGGCCTGCTGATGGCACTGGTGGTTTCTGCTCTGGTAATTAACTGGGCGATGATTAGCCTGGCGCACATCAAATTCCGCCGCGCGAAGAAACAGCAGGGCGTCACCACGCGCTTCCCTGCCCTGTTCTATCCGCTGGGGAACTGGATTTGCCTGTTTACCGTTGCTGCGGTGCTGGTCATCATGCTGATGACGCCGGGCATGGCCATCTCCGTGTATCTGATCCCGGTGTGGATTGTGATTCTGGGCATTGGCTACATGGTTAAACAGAAAGGGGCTAAAGCCGTCCGCGCTTAATCCTTTCACGCTCTGTACCTCATTGCGGGTACAGAGCGTTTCTCCCCTGTCCAAAAAGAGGTACCATCCAGCGGTAACAGCCGACAAAAGGATGCGTGCGACCGATGAAAAAGAACCTGACGATCAAAGACATTGCCGAACTGGCGAACGTCTCCATCGCGACTGTTTCACGGGTGCTGAACAACAACAGCTGGGTGTCTGACAAGACGCGCGAGAAAGTGCAGAAGGTCATCGACGATCACAATTTCAGCCCGAACCTGATGGCCCGCAGCATGATCTCCCGCAAGAGCATGACGCTGGCCGTTGTGGTTTCCGACATCACCAGCCCATACTTTGCCACTCTGGTCGAACAGATTGAAAAAGCCTGTTTGCAGGCAGGCTACAAAATCGTACTGTTCGATACGCAATCCGCCAACAAGCGCACTGATTCAAGCCAGGTGATTGCCGAAGATCAGATTTTCAGCAGCATCATCGACAGCCAACTCGACGGGGTAATTATCCTCGGCGGCAATATCGACTACCTGAAAATCCCCGAAGGCTATCTCGATGGTTTACAGAAGCTTATCGCCACCCTGCCGGTCATTGTCGTGGGCCGTAAGCTGGCACATTACGACTATACCTGCCTGCAGCGCGATCAGGTGAACTGCGTGAAGATGGTCACCAAATATCTGCTGGAAAAAGGCCATCGCGACATCGCGTTTATCGGCGGTTCGCCGGGCGTCTACATGACCGGCCAGCGCGTCAGCGCCTTCCGCGACACCCTGCGACAGGCTGAGATCGACGCGGACAACGCGCATATCATCGAAACCAACTTCTACTCCCAGCATGGTTATGAGGCCATTTCTCGCCTGCTGAAATCCGGGCGCGCCCTACCCCAGGCGTTACTGGCGATCAACGACCGTGTGGCGATGGGTGCCATTCGTGCGCTCAAAGACAACGGCCTGAACGTGCCGGACGATATCGCCGTCGCCAGCTGTGAATACTTCCCCGGCAGCGAATATTATATTCCGCGCCTGACCACCGTCGATCATCAGAATAATGTGTTAGGACAACAGGTTATTCGTCAGATGATGACCCTGTTGCAGGACATGTTGCCCGAGTCCCTCGACATAACCCCCCAGCTCATTACGGGCGAATCTGCTTAATTTCTTCCCTCGACCTTGCCCGGTAGCACCGCTCCTGACCGGGCTTACAAATCGATCCAAATCACATATCTGAGATCATTAAATTGACCAATCATTTTCCCTGATCATATTTTACTGAAAACGTTTTCAGGTTTTCAGCGCAGAGAGGGCAAGATGAAACCGACCATGATGACTTACATCCACGAAGAGCATGCGACGCTGTCGCAAATTCTGAATAACTATCCGGCATCAATCCCGGCAATCGAAGACGAGAATGAGTGGCTGCTGCTGGCCACCGGCTCCAGCGTCAACGCAGCGGTCAGCGCCAAGTACTACATCGAAAGCCTGTCTGACGTGCGGGTAACGATCGCTGAGCCATTCCACTACCAGCATTCCGAGAAGCATAATCCTGCCATTCGTACGGTGGTGGCTGTTTCGCAAAGCGGGGAAAGCACCTCGACTCTGCACGCCCTGGCAGCGCTGAAAAAGCGCTTCACGGTGAAAACCGTCGGTGTAACCAGCAAACCGCAAAGCGAGCTGGCGAAAACGGCAGATACTTTCGTGCTGCTGGATATTGGTGAAGAGCGCGTGGGCTACGTGACCAAAGGCTACGTCTCCACCATTCTGACGCTAATGCTGATGGGTCTGCGCCATGCGCATGCCGTCGGGGCGATTGATGATGCGCGGGAGCTGCAAGAGCTGGCGACATTGCGCGAAGCCGTGAACGCAATCCCGGCCATTATCGACACCACCGAATCATTTTTCAGCCGCTGGAAGGACTGCCTCATCGCCTCCCCACGCTTCACCAGCATCGGCTACGGCCCGGCGGTAGGCGTGTGCATGGAGATGGCGACCAAATTCACTGAAACCGTGCGCGTGCCGTCTCAGGGCATTGAAATGGAAGTGTTTATGCACGGCCCGTATTTCGAAATTAACCCGCAGCACCGACTGTTTTTCCTCGATGTGCCGAGTGTAGCCCGTGAGCGTCTGAACCTGCTGCGCCAGTACGAGCAGCGCCACACCCAGTACGTTTACACCGTCACGCCGGGCAGCAGCGACGACCCGCATACGCTGGCGCTGAATGTCGATGTGCCGGAAACCGTGCTGCCGCTGCTGATGATTATTCCGTTCCAGATCCTCGCCCATCACATCGCCGAGGGGAAAGGCAACAACCTGCCGCAGCGTATCTTCACCGACTTTGGCATTGCCGTAAAAAGTAAAACCAAACCTGGCGACTACGCCTGATTAGCCGATCGTACCCTCTGACTTATAAGGTGCTTCACCATGGCGACTTCATACTTACCCATAGCAGAGCAGATCCTCGCCGCCGTTGGCGGTAAGGAAAACGTGGTTCACGCCACCCATTGCGCCACCCGTCTGCGGCTGAACCTGAAAGACGACAGCAAAATCAATGAAGAGCAGCTGTACATGCTGCAGGACGTGGTGAAGCTGGTGAACAACGGCAGCCAGTTCCAGATTGTTATCGGCCCTAAAGTTGAGAAAGTGTTCGCGGCGATGAGCCCAATGCTGTCGGACAGCAACGCGCCCGCCGAGCAGCCTGCGCAAAAAAGCTCGCTGTTCAACCGAATGCTGGCGACGCTCTCCGCCATTTTCACGCCGTACATCGGCGTATTGGCGGGCGTCGGGGTGGTCAAAGGATTGGTCGTTTTACTGCAAACGATGGATCTGATTTCCACCCAATCCTGGCTGTTCGTGGTGCTGAACGCGCTGTCCAGCGGGGTTTTCGTGATGCTGCCGCTGTTTATCGCCGTCACCGCGTCCGATAAATTCAAAACTAACCGCTTTACCGCGCTGGCGCTGACCGCGGCGATGATTTTCCCTTTAACGGACGCCGCCACGCCAAACAGCATCGAGATATTCCACCTCACCTTCCCGCTAAAAATCTATGGCGGCGCGGTGATCCCGGCAATTTTTGCGGTGTGGTTCCTGAGTTACGTCGAGCGCTGGTTCAAGAAAGTGGTTCCGGAAGTGGCGGCGCTGGTTTTCGTGCCGTGTCTGTCTCTGTTGGTGTGCGGGTTTGTGGTGTTCACGGTGATCGGCCCGATTGCCGACTACGTGGGGATTGGCATCGCCAACGGTTACACCTGGCTTTATAACCTGAGCCCGGTCCTGTCCGGCGCGCTACTGGCGGGGATTGGTCAGCTGTTCGTGGTATTCGGTGTACACTGGGGCATCATCCCGATTGCGCTCATCAACATGCAGGTCAACGGCTACGACACCGTAATGGCGATGTTTATGTCAGCGGTGATGGGCCAGTTCGGTGCGGCCTTCGGGGCCATCTTTATTGCCCGTAACCTGAAGGACAGACAGCTCGCGATTTCCGCATCTATCTCCGCGTTCTTCGGCATCACCGAGCCAGCGCTGTACGGCGTAAATCTGAAATACCGGATGCTGTTTATCTTCGGCTGTATCGGTGCGGCAATGGGTGGCGCTATCACCGGCTTCCTGCGGGTTAAAACCTATAGCTTCCTGCCGGTGCTGAACGTCTTTGAGCTCGGTTTGTTCAGCGGCCCGGATTCGAAAGCGATTTACGAGGTCATTGCGATTGTGGTGGCCTTCTGCGTCCCGGCAATCCTGACTATTCTGTACGGCAAGAGTCGTATGCTGGTTCCCGCCACGGATTTACGCTAATTATCCACATGTTGTAGCGGCTGAAAACCGCTACAACAGCATGTTACCTGCCTCACACTTTTTTTTGCATGACATAATTGTCCATCTCTTCACCTAGATTCTGCAACGCTATTATTGACGAACAAGCGAATACTTCCCCCCATACCTCTACGGGAGAAACGCTTGATGGACAACACTAAACTGTCAGTGAGAGAAAAGATCGGCTACGGCATGGGCGATGCCGGATGCAACATGATTGGCGGTGCCATCATGTTGTTTCTTAATTATTTTTATACTGATGTCTTCGGGCTGGCTCCGGCACTGGTGGGCATTCTGCTGCTTTCTGTGCGCGTCATTGACGCCGTGACCGACCCCATAATGGGCGCGATTGCCGACCGAACTTCCACGCGCTGGGGCCGTTTCAGACCCTGGCTGTTATGGATTTCCGTCCCGTACGTCCTGTTTAGCGTGCTGATGTTTACCACGCCTGACTGGGGTTATCATAGCAAGGTTGTCTATGCCTTCGTGACCTACTTCCTGATGTCACTGACCTACACCGCCATCAATATTCCTTATTGCTCTCTCGGCGGAGTGATCACCGCCGATCCTCATGAGCGCGTCGCCTGCCAGTCTTACCGCTTCTTTATGGTGGGTATCGCCACGCTTATCCTCTCCTCGACCTTACTGCCGATGGCGGACTGGTTTGGCGGCGCCGATAAAGCCAAAGGCTACCAGATGTCTATGGGCGTGATGGCGATTATCGCATTGTTTATGTTCCTGTTTTGCTTTGCTACGGTGCGCGAACGCATCCGCCCGGCAGTACAAAGCAACGACGAACTGAAGAAAGACCTGAAAGACGTGTGGAAAAACGATCAGTGGGTGCGCATTCTGCTGCTGACCCTGAGCAACGTCTGTCCTGGTTTTATCCGCATGGCGGCGACCATGTATTACGTTACCTGGGTGATGCAGCAAAGTACCCATTTTGCGACGCTGTTTATCAGCCTCGGCGTGGTGGGGATGATGATTGGCAGTATGCTGGCGAAAGTGCTGACCGACCGCTGGTGCAAGCTGCAGGTGTTCTTCTGGACCAACATCGCGCTGGCGATTTTCTCCTGCGCCTTCTATTTCTTCGACCCGCACGCCACGATGATGATTATGGTTCTCTACTTCCTGCTCAACATCCTGCATCAGATCCCGTCCCCGCTGCACTGGTCGCTGATGGCGGACGTCGATGACTACGGCGAATGGAAAACGGGCAAACGCATCACCGGCATCAGCTTCTCGGGTAATCTGTTCTTCCTGAAAGTCGGGCTGGCAGTAGCAGGCGCGATGGTCGGCTTCCTGCTCTCCTGGTACGGTTACGATGCGGGTGCAAAAGCGCAGAGCCCGGAGGCCATCAACGGTATCGTCCTGCTGTTCAGCGTTATCCCTGGTGTCGGGTATTTGATTACCGCAGGCGTAGTGCGTCTGCTGAAAGTGGACCGTGAAATGATGAAGCAGATCCAGTCAGACCTGGAAAAACGTCGTCAGAACTATCGTGAACTGAATGATTATCAGACCGAGGCTGAACTCGTAAGGAAACCACAATGAGCCACTGGCCTAACCCCTTTATTGAGCAGCGCGCGGACCCCTTTATCCTGCGCCATGACGGCCTGTATTACTTCATTGCTTCGGTGCCGGAATATGACCGGCTGGAAATTCGCCGCGCCGCTGATATCGACGGATTACGCACCGCCGAACCGGTGGTGGTGTGGCGCAAACCCGACACCGGCCCGATGAGCCAGCTTATCTGGGCACCTGAACTGCACTGTATCGACGGCACCTGGGTTATCTATTTTGCCGCCACCCACACCCATGATTTGGATACGCTGGGCATGTTCCAGCACCGGATGTATGCGCTGGCCTGTGACGACGCCGATCCGCTGACAGGTATGTGGTGGGAGAAAGGCCAGATAAAGACGCAATACGACACCTTTTCCCTCGATGCCACCACCTTTGAGCATCAGGGTAAACAGTGGTATCTGTGGGCGCAAAAAGATCCGGATATTGACGGAAATACCAACCTCTACCTGGCCGAACTGGAAAATCCATGGACGATTAAGGGCACACCGCTAATGCTCAGCAAACCGGAATTTGACTGGGAGTGTCGCGGTTTTCTGGTTAATGAAGGCCCGGCAGTACTGGTTCATAACGACAAACTGTTCGTTAGCTATTCCGCCAGCGCCACCGATGAAAACTACTGCATGGGGCTGCTGTGGATTGCGCTCGACGCCGACCCGATGCAGGCCAGCAACTGGCATAAATCACCGCATCCGGTGTTCACGACCAGCTATGAAAACAAACAGTACGGGCCGGGGCATAACAGCTTTACTCAAACCCCGAACGGTGACGATGTGCTGGTTTATCACGCCCGCAACTACACCGAAATCGAAGGTGACCCGCTGTACGATCCGAACCGTCATACCCGTTTAAAACTTATCCGCTGGAAAGAAAACGGGATGCCTGATTTCGGCATCCCGCATGCGGATTCACTGTAAAAACAACGGCACGCTGCTAAACCCAAATAGTTGCAGGGTATTAAACCAGCGTGCCGTAAATCGTCAGCAACGCCATGATAACCACCACCGCATAAGAGGCTTTCTTCGCCATCGACACCGCCGCTTTCGGCGTTTCTACTTTATCGACATGAGTCTCACGTTCCAGCGAGAACTGCGCCAGTTGTGTCAGCACCTGATACTGCGAAGTATGACGATCGCCGAGCGAGGCAAACCATGCAGGCAGCGCTTTTTCACCATGGCCAATCAGCGCGTACACAACGCCCACCAGCCGAACCGGCACCCAGTCCAGCAGGTGCAAAATGGCATCGACAGCGGATTGCTGACGATCCCGCGGCGTCTGATAACGCGCCAGCCAGGTTTGCCACGCACGCAGGAATGCATAGCCCATCAGCGTTGCAGGCCCGAACGGACCGCCGACTACGAACCAGAACAGCGGCGCGAGGTAGTAACGATAGTTAATCCACAGCAGCGCATTTTGCAGCTCACGCAGAAACTCTCGCTCATCACAGCCCGGCGGAACGCCATGAATCAGCGTCAACTCGGTGGCCATCGCATCACGCGCATGGGCATCGTTGCGGGAAGCGGCTTTCAGATAGGCGTGATAATGCAAACGTACCTTGCCCGCGCCAATACACAGCAGGCCAATCAGGATCCACATCACCAACAGCGGAACGTTAAACAACACCCCGAGCAGCGCGCGCTGCAACACATACACAATAGCCATCGCGATGACGGTCATCAGCACGGTGACAGTAAAGGAATAGTTCTTGATGCGGCGGAACAGAACTTCCAGCCGGTGATCGAGTTGCCAGTGCTCGCCCAGTTTGAACAAACGTTCGGCGATCAGCACCAGTAAGGTGGTAAACAGCGTCATGTCATCTCCTTATCTGACGGGTGGCTCACCAGAGAACGAAACCGTGGCCAGTCAAACGCCGGGCCAGGATCGGTTTTACGTTCAGGTGCGATATCACAGTGGCCCGTCATATTGCGGGCAATCGCCGGGTAAGCGGACATCAACACTTGGGTCAGGGCCGCAAGTTGCTGATATTGTTCGTCGGTATACGCCAGAGTATCCGTGCCTTCCAGCTCGATACCAATCGAGAAATCGTTACATTTCTCACGCCCGTTGTAGCGTGAAACACCCGCATGCCAGGCGCGTTTATCGAAGGGAACATACTGCACGATTTCGCCGTCACGGCGAATCAGACAATGGGCTGAAACACGCAAATGGGCAATTTCGGCGAAAAAAGGATGCGCTTCGGGGTCTATAGTTCCCGTGAATAATGCGTCAATCCACGGGCCACCAAATTCACCGGGCGGCAAACTGATATTATGAACCACCAGCAGCGAAGGCGCTTCATCATCCGGGCGGCAATCATGATGCGGCGATGGAACGCGACGGGCATTCTCCAGCCAGCCACCGTGTAACTGCATGCGGGCTCTCCTTAATATATGGTGCAGAAATCCGGTTCAGAGTAGCATGTTTATAACTTATGATTCCTTACCATTTGGAGTTTTATCATGCCGCCTCGCCGCTACAATCCTGAGCATCGTCGTGACGTACTGCTGGAACGTATTAACCTCGATATCCCTGCTGCCGTTGCCCATGCTCTCCGTGAAGATTTAGGTGGCGAAGTGAACGCCGCGAACGATATTACTGCGCAGTTATTGCCGGAAGACACGCGCTCTCACGCCGTCGTGATCACCCGTGAAACGGGCGTATTCTGCGGTAAACGCTGGGTGGAAGAAGTGTTTATTCAGCTCGCCGGAGACGACGTCAGCATCACCTGGCACGTTGAGGACGGTGACTTACTGGAAGAAAATCAGCCACTGTTTGAACTGAATGGCCCATCGCGCGTACTGCTGACCGGCGAACGTACGGCGCTGAATTTTGTGCAGACCCTTTCCGGCGTCGCCAGCAACGTCCGCCGCTATGTCGATCTACTCGAAGGCACCAAAACGCAACTGCTCGACACCCGTAAAACACTGCCAGGACTGCGTACCGCGCTGAAATATGCAGTGCTCTGCGGCGGCGGGACCAATCACCGTCTCGGCCTGTCGGATGCATTCTTGATCAAAGAAAACCACATCATTGCCTCCGGATCCGTACGTCAGGCGGTGGAAAAAGCCTTCTGGCTGCACCCGGATGTGCCGGTGGAAGTCGAAGTGGAAAGCCTCGAAGAATTGCAGGCCGCGCTAAAAGCCGGGGCGGATATCATCATGCTGGATAACTTCGACATCGAACACATGCGCGAAGCGGTGAACATCACCCACGGTCAGGCTCAACTTGAAGTCTCCGGCAACGTGACCTTCGACACCATTCGTGAATTTGCTGAAACTGGCGTGGATTTTATTTCCGTTGGCGCACTCACCAAACACGTGCAGGCACTCGACCTGTCGATGCGTTTTAAATAACATCTTCTGCGAAGGGGTTTGCGAGCCCCTTCGCAGCGAAATGTAACGCTCGTGCAATCGGCCATAAACCTTTGAAGCAGCCTTCCTGATCCCATTTTTGCTATTCGCCATCCGCATTTCTCCCTGCCAAAGTGCTCCCGTTTAACAAGGAGCGAAACATGGACAAGCAGCAAGGATTCACCCTGATCGAACTGATGGTTGTTATCGGTATCATTGCCATCCTCAGTGCCATCGGCATTCCGGCTTATCAAAACTACCTGCGAAAAGCGGCCCTCACTGACATGCTACAAACGTTTATGCCGTACCGCACCGCCATTGAGCTTTGCGCTCTCGACCATGGCGGAACCACCACCTGCGATGGAGGCACAAACGGGATCCCTTCTCCCACCACCAGCCGCTATGTCTCTGCCATGGAAGTCCTACAGGGAACGGTGACATTAACCGGCCAGGAAAGCCTGAACGGCTTAAGCGTTACCCTGAAACCCGCATGGGACAATGCGAATGGCGTAACCGGCTGGCAGCGCACCTGCACCATCGCCAGCGACGGCGCTCTGCAACAGGCGTGTGAAGACGTATTCCGCTTCACGGCACCTTGAGAGGCGAAAATGAAAAACGATAAACTTCTCACGTTATGCCAGCGGTACCAGGCGGTACTGCTCAGCAATGGCGAACAGGTTCTGAGTATTGCGGTGGTCGGCACGCCACCGGGTGAGTTAATGGCCGCCCTGCGGTTCGCCACGCAAAAGCGCATCGATATTGAATGCTGGGATCAGCCCCGCATGGATCAGCATCTTCACACCGCTCATGATTCACATTTACCTGCCGCCAGGGACGACAACAGCAACGTGGTCGAATTGCTGAATCAGACCTTTCAACAGGCGCTCCAGCAGCGTGCATCCGACATTCACGTCGAGCCAGGGGAAGACGTTATGCGCATTCGGCTGCGGGTGGACGGCGTGCTGCATTCCCTGCCGGATTTCTCTCCCACGCTCAGCGCCCCACTCATTGCCCGCCTCAAGGTATTGGGCAATCTGGATATCGCCGAACGGCGATTGCCGCAGGACGGCCAATTTACCGTCGACATATCAGGGCGCAGCGTCTCCTTCCGCATTGCCACCCTGCCTTGTCGCGGCGGTGAAAAAGTGGTTCTGCGACTGCTGCATCAGGTGAAGCTGGCACTGGATATCAATACGCTGGGAATGAACAACGCCCAGCGTGAAGCCTTTCTTCAGGCGCTTCATCAACCACAGGGTCTGATGCTGGTCACCGGCCCCACCGGCAGCGGCAAAACCGTCACGCTGTACAGTGCGCTACAGACTCGTAATCGCCCGGAGATAAATCTGTGTAGCGTCGAAGATCCAGTCGAGATCCCGCTCGATGGCATCAATCAGACGCAGATCAACACCCGGGCAGGCCTGACTTTCCAGAGCGTTTTGCGCGCGCTGTTGCGCCAGGATCCGGACGTCGTGATGGTGGGCGAAATCCGCGATACCGAAACTGCCGAAATCGCCATCAACGCCGCACAGACCGGGCATCTTGTGCTGTCGACGCTACACACCAACTCCACCACCGAAACGCTGGTCAGGCTCCAGCAAATGGGCGTCGCCCGCTGGATGATCTCCTCGGCGCTGTTGCTGGTCATCGCCCAACGGCTAGTACGTCGTTTATGCCCGCATTGTTGCCAGCAAGAAGGACACCATGACGCACTCCCGGTTTCCCTGTGGCCCAAAGCATTGCCACGCTGGCGAGCCGTCGGGTGCGAGCGCTGTTATCACGGATATCACGGGCGTATTGCG
Organism: Citrobacter sp. 18056; assembly: GCA_902706235.1. Lineage (GTDB taxonomy): Bacteria > Pseudomonadota > Gammaproteobacteria > Enterobacterales > Enterobacteriaceae > Scandinavium > Scandinavium manionii. Next base: position 105,270 of record CACSJR010000004.1, read on the forward strand.
CTGTTTGAAGTACTCACCATTATGCCTTCTCTGAAACAGGCTATTGTCAGCGGTGCCAGTCCGGAAGACGTGCAGCGTCTGGCGCGTGATTCCGGCATGATGACCCTGTTTGAACATGGCTGCGAAGCCGTAGAACAAGGACAAACCACCGTGGAAGAGCTGCTGCGTGTGATCGGCGTCCCCGATGGCGAGTAAACAGCTCTGGCACTGGCGGGGCGTGACGTCGCTCGGTGAAATCCGCCAGGGTAGCGTCTGGGCGGAAAATAAAATGGCCGCGATGGCGAGTGCGGGGCGCGACGGGGTCCAGCCATTGTCACTCACTCGCCGGGCTACCCGAAAATCACACTGGCGGACGCAATACAGCAACGAGCTAATGCAGCAACTGACCACATTGCTGCAGGCAGGGCTTACGCTTTCAGAAAGTTTGATGCTGTTGGCAGAGCAGCACCCTGTCGCGCAGTGGCAAGCAATGATGCAGGATCTGGCCCAGCGCCTGGCGCACGGTGAGTCACTCTCCGACGCCATGCAGCAGTGGCCAGAGGCTTTTCCACCGCTGTACCACACGCTGATCCAGGCCGGAGAAATGACCGGTAAGCTCGATTATTGCTGCGCCCATCTTGCCCGTCAGCAGGAAGAACAGAATAAGCTGAGCCAAAAGGTGAAAAAGGCGCTGCGCTATCCGCTGATCATATTGCTACTGGCGTTATTGGTGGTAATTGGAATGAGTGCCTTTGTATTGCCGGAGTTTGCCGCCATTTATCGCACCTTTAATACGCCGCTTCCGATGCTGACTCAGATGGTGATGTTGATGTCAGCCGGAGTACAAAATGGATTACCGCTGATTGGATTACTGGTAACGCTGCCTTTTTTACTGCGCCCTTTTTTGCGACGTAGCCCGCACTGGCAGCGGCTTCGACCGCAATTGCTGTTAGCGCTTCCGGTGGTGTCCGGACTGATTCGCGGACAAAGACTCAGCCAGATTTATACCGTTCTCGCCTTAACGCAGAACGCCGGGATCCCTTTTCTGCAAGGGCTGGAAAGCGTGGAAAAGACCCTGACCTGCCCGTGGTGGCGCGATGTTATCCATCAGACCAGCGAATCAATCACCAAGGGCAGTGCCATCTGGCAGGCAATGGAGCAGCAAAAAATCTTTACGCCGCTGTGTAAGCAGCTGGTCAGAACCGGCGAGGTATCGGGCTCTCTCGATAAAATGCTCGAGAATCTGGCGCACTATCACAGTGCTCAAACGCATCAGCAAGCTGAGAATCTGGCAACGCTACTCGAACCAGTGATGTTACTGGTGACGGGAATTATTATCGGAACACTGGTGGTGGCAATGTACCTGCCAATATTTCATCTGGGGGATGCTATCAGTGGAGGGTAATCGCTGGCGCAAGATACGCCAGCGATTCACGGCATTACAGGCTGTTGAACACGCGGTTCTCTTGTTCCTGAACGCGGATAAAGGTCGTACGTTTGGTCAGCTCTTTCAGGCGTGATGCACCGACGTAGGTGCATGCAGAGCGCAGGCCACCGAGGACATCACGGGCGGTATTTTCTACCGGGCCACGCAGTGCCAGCTTAACGGTTTTACCTTCTGCCGCGCGGTATTTAGCAACACCACCGACGTGACGATTCATCGCAGACTCGGAGCTCATACCGTAGAACAGCATGAATTTTTCGCCGTTCTCTTCAACTACAGTGCCGCCGCTTTCTTCATGACCGGCCAGCATACCGCCCAGCATCACGAAATCTGCACCGCCGCCAAAAGCTTTCGCTACGTCGCCCGGAGTCGTACAGCCGCCATCACTGACGATCTGACCGCCGAGGCCGTGTGCCGCATCGGCACATTCGATAACAGCAGACAGCTGCGGGTAGCCAACGCCAGTTTTTACACGGGTGGTGCAAACGGAACCAGGACCAATACCGACTTTCACGATGTCAGCGCCAGCCAGGATCAGCTCTTCACACATCTCGCCGGTAACGACGTTACCCGCACAGATGGTTTTGGTCGGCCAGGCTTCACGCGCTTTAATCAGGAACTGAACGAAGTGTTCGGAATAACCGTTCGCCACGTCGATGCAGACGAAGTTCAGCGCAGAATGCAGATTGAGGATCTGTTTGGTTTTTTCGAAATCCGCGTCGGACGTACCGGTAGAAACCATTACGTGTTTCAGCACATCTTCAGACACGCTGCCAGCGAAAACTTTCCAGTCTTCAACGGAATAGTGTTTGTGCACGGCGGTCAGAATACCGAAGGATGCCAGGGCTTTCGCCATTGCGAATGTGCCAACTGTATCCATATTTGCAGCAATGATTGGAACGCCAGACCATTTCTGACCAGAATGCTTAAAGGTGTATTCGCGTTCCAGTTCAACTTCGGAACGACTTTTGAGGGTAGAGCGTTTAGGGCGGATAAGAACGTCTTTAAAACCTAACTTCAGATCTTCTTCGATACGCATGTACGGATTCCTGGGGTTAGAGGCAAAAATGGACTAAGCACAACTCCAGTGACGTTATCATACGCAGTAATCATCCCTTCGCAAGACTGCGATTTTCACTTTTTTTACGCTACAATCGTACAAATTTACCTGGTGAACAGCGATTTTAACGTTTGTCATTTTGGTCACCGTAAAGCTTAAATTTAACCGGTTGATTTGTAGCGGTAATTATTCACAGGATAGGATGGTATGAGGTATACAGTCGCGTTAACAGGCGGCATCGGGAGCGGAAAAAGTACCGTTGCGAATGCCTTTGCCGACTTAGGTATTAACGTTATTGATGCCGATATCATCGCTCGTCAGGTTGTCGAACCCGGAATGCCGGCGTTACAGGCCATTGTCAGCCACTTTGGCGATACGCTACGCTTGCCCGATGGCAGCCTGAATCGTCGACAACTACGGGAGCGTATTTTCGCTAATCCCGCAGAGAAATCCTGGCTTAATGCCCTTCTTCACCCCCTGATCCAGCAGGAAACACAGCGTCAGATGCAGCAGGCAACTTCGCCTTATGTTCTGTGGGTGGTTCCACTGTTGGTGGAAAATCAGCTCTGGAAAAAAGCTGACCGGGTGTTGGTGGTCGATGTTTCTGAGGAAACGCAGCTCCAGCGCACGATGCAGCGCGATAATGTGTCAGAGGCACATGCAAAACAGATCCTAGCCGCCCAGGTCACGCGCGAACAGCGCCTCGCCGTGGCGGACGACGTTATTGATAACAACGGCGCACCAGATGCCATCGCATTGGATGTAGCCCGCCTTCACGCCCGCTATCTGAAGCTGGCGCATCAGGCCGATTCACAGGAAAAATCGTAATGCACACCCACGTCCTCTTTGAACACCCCCTGAATGAGAAAATGCGCACCTGGCTTCGCATTGAGTTCCTGATTCAGCAACTGAATTGCAACCTGCCAGTACGCGATCACGCCAGCGCATTGCATTTTTTTAGAAATATTGGGGACTTACTGGATGTGTTCGAACGCGGTGAGGTTCGTACAGATTTACTGAAAGAGCTGGAGCGCCAGCAGCGCAAACTGAAGCAGTGGGATGAAGTCCCTGGCGTCGATAAAAGCCGCATTGAATCCCTACGCCAGCAGTTGAAAAACAGCAGCGGCATTCTTATGACTGCCCCGCGCGTGGGTCAGCTTTTGCGCGAAGACAAACTGATTGCTCTGGTCCGCCAGCGTCTGAGCATTCCCGGTGGCTGCTGTAGCTTTGATTTACCGACGCTGCACATCTGGCTGCATGCCCCACAGTCGAAGCGCGACGCGCAGGTAACGCATTGGCTGGAAAGCCTTGAGCCGATGAATCAAGCGCTGACGCTTATCGTCGATCTGATCCGTAACTCTGCGGCGTTCCGCAAGCAAACCAGCCTGAATGGTTTCTTCCAGGATAACGGCGAAGATGCCGATCTTCTGCGTCTCCAGCTGGTGCTTGACGATCAGCTGTATCCACAAATCTCCGGCCACAAGAGCCGTTTTGCCATCCGTTTCCTGCCTCTGGACAGCGAAAATGGCACCGTGCCAGAGCGTCTGGATTTCGAACTGGCTTGTTGTTAAGGAATCATCATGAGCGACGTGATTAACGTAAACTGCCCCACCTGCGGCAAAACCATCATCTGGGGCGAACAGAGTCCGTTTCGCCCCTTCTGCTGCAAACGCTGCCAGCTGATTGATTTAGGTGAGTGGGCCGCCGAAGAGAAGCGGATCCCAAGCAGCGGCGATCTGTCTGAGAGCGACGACTGGAGCGAAGAGCAGATTTAAGCCTGCGCTATCAGTTTGGCAATAACCGGTTCGTTGGCAGGTGGAAACTCTTCCGCCAACAGATCTTTCTGTGCGACCCAACGTCCCGGTTGACCCTCTTTCCCCCAAGGCTCGCCCTGCCAGCTATCCACCAGCCAGAACCACAGCGTGATATGCCGGTCCGGAAATTCAAACTCCAGCTTATCAAACAGCATTGCAGATTCCGGCAAGATCCCCACTTCTTCGAATAACTCTCGTGCCAGTGCCAGCTCCGGGCTTTCACCTTCTTCAATCTTCCCACCCGGGAATTCCCACATGTTTGCCATATGCGCATCGGCGGCACGCTGGGTGATAAAAATTTCGCCCGCGGCGTTACGCAGGATCCCGGTTGAAATTTGCAGTTTTTTCATTGTCTTCATTCCATAAAAAAGGCGCTGTCACCAGCGCCTTTGTTTCGCAGATCTGAGTGTTTAGCAGAGCTTAGTTGATACGGCCATGGCACTGCTTATATTTTTTTCCTGAACCACACGGACACGGATCGTTGCGACCGACTTTACGCTCGCCGGTTTGGGCTGCCAGCTCTTCGGAGACGGCGGTGTTGTCATCCGCATGACTAAGCTGTTGCATCTGTGCCAGACGCTCAGCTTCTTCACGACGCTGTTCTTCCATCGCTTCGACTTCTTCCGGCATACGCACCTGCACTTTACACAGGGTGCTGATCACTTCATATTTCAGTGTTTCGAGCATGGCCGCAAACATGGAGAACGATTCGCGCTTGTACTCCTGCTTAGGATCTTTCTGCGCATAGCCGCGCAGATGGATGCCCTGACGCAGGTAGTCCATCGCTGCCAGGTGCTCTTTCCAGAGGGAGTCGAGCGTCTGCAGCATTACGCCTTTCTCGAAGTGGCGCATCATTTCGGTACCAACCACTTCTTCTTTACGCTGATAGACTTCGATTCCACTCTGCAGAATGCGCTCACGCAGTGTTTCTTCGTGCAGATCCGGCTCTTTATCCAGCCACTCTTTGATTGGCATGTCGAGGTCGAAATCGTTTTTCAAGCGTTCCTGCAGGCCTTCGACATCCCACATTTCTTCCAGAGACTGTGGCGGAATGTGCGCATCGATGGTGGTTTTGAACACGTCTTCACGAATGCTGGCGATGGTTTCGCTCACATCAGACACGTCCAGCAGTTCGTTACGCTGGGAGTAGATCGCGCGACGCTGATCGTTTGCCACATCATCATATTCCAGCAGCTGCTTACGAATATCGAAGTTACGGCTTTCCACTTTACGCTGTGCGTTGGCAATCGCTTTGGTCACCCACGGATGCTCAATCGCTTCGCCAGGCTTCATACCCAGTTTACGCATCATGCCGGAAACGCGATCGGAGGCGAAGATACGCATCAGGGCATCTTCCATCGACAGGTAGAAGCGGGAAGAACCAGCGTCCCCCTGACGACCTGCACGACCACGCAGCTGGTTATCAATACGGCGAGATTCGTGACGCTCAGTACCAATGATATGCAGACCGCCGGATGCCAGAACAGCATCGTGACGCACCTGCCAGTCCGCTTTAATCTGGGCTACTTTCTCAGGAGTTGGCTCTTCCAGAGCAGCAACTTCTTCCTGCCAGCTACCGCCCAACACGATATCCGTACCACGGCCCGCCATGTTGGTTGCGATAGTCACCGACGCCGGATAACCCGCCTGAGCAACGATACCTGCTTCGTTGGCGTGGAATTTGGCGTTCAGCACGTTGTGCTTGATACCCGCCTTGGTCAGCTCGTTTGAAACCACTTCGGATTTCTCGATGGAGATGGTCCCCACCAGTACTGGCTGGCCGTTAGCGGTACGCTCTTTAATGTCTTCGATAATCGCGCCGATTTTGTCCAATTCGGTCATGTAGACCAGGTCCGGCATATCTTTACGGATCATTGGACGGTTGGTTGGCACCACGATGGTGTCGAGTTTATAGATGGAGCTGAACTCGAACGCTTCGGTATCCGCAGTACCTGTCATACCCGCCAGTTTTTCATACAGACGGAAGTAGTTCTGGAAGGTAATAGAAGCCAGGGTCTGGTTTTCGTTCTGAATATCCACGCCTTCTTTGGCTTCAACCGCCTGATGCAGACCGTCAGACCAGCGACGACCCTGCATGGTACGACCGGTGTGTTCATCGACGATGATCACTTCGCCATCTTTCACGATGTAGTCGACATCACGGGTGAACAGCACGTGGGCACGCAGCGCGGCGGTCACGTGGTGCATCAGCATGATGTTGGTCGGCGAGTACAGGGACTCACCTTCTTCCATGATGCCTTCGCGAACCAGCAGCTCTTCGACCAGCACCAGACCACGTTCGGTGATGTTTACCTGACGCGATTTCTCATCCACGGAGAAGTGGCCTTCACCCTGGAAGGTATCGGAGTCTTCTTTTTCCTGACGGATCAAATGCGGGATAATTTTATTTACCTGCTTGTACATCTCGGAGCTGTCTTCAGCCGGGCCGGAGATGATAAGCGGGGTACGAGCTTCATCGATGAGGATTGAATCCACTTCATCGACCAATGCGTAATGCAGTTTACGCTGAACGCGTTCATCAGGGCTGAATGCCATGTTATCGCGCAGGTAGTCGAAACCGTATTCGTTGTTGGTACCGTAAGTGATGTCGGCGGCGTACGCTTCACGCTTCGCAGGAGCGGGCATACCGGACATGTTTACCGCAACGCTCATCCCCAGGAACTCAAACAGCGGACGGTTGTTTTCAGCATCACGCTGTGCCAGATAGTCGTTGACGGTGACCACGTGAACACCTTTACCTGACAGGGCATTGACGTACGCAGGCAGCGTTGCGGTCAGGGTTTTACCTTCACCGGTACGCATTTCCGCGATGCAGCGGTCATTCAGAACCATACCGCCGAGCAGCTGTACGTCAAAGTGACGCATGCCGAAGACACGTTTACTGGCTTCACGGACGACCGCGAAAGCTTCTGGGATCAGGCTTTCTACGGTTGCGCCTTTTTCCAGACGTTCACGGAATTCGTTGGTTTTTGCTTTCAGCTCGTCATCAGAGAGCTTTTCCAGCGCAGGTTCCATGGCATTGATTTGAACAACGGTTTTGCGCATACGACGCAGTGTACGATCGTTACGGCTACCGAAAACTTTGGTCAATAAATTAAGCATAATTAAAATCTCAATCGCCCCGCCATGCGGAGTCTTAGTCATTAGTTGAAGTTTATTTTTTTCAGCTAAGGCGTTGAGGTCCGGCGCGGATGCCGTGTACCTGGCTTACCCAGGCGCTGACAGAAAAAGCTTGATGTGAAATGGGATCAGCGCTGTATGCCACTGAGCGTACGATAACCGGCTGCTGGCTTTCGCGCATCAGCAGTGCGCTGAGCGTATCCAGCAGGGCGAGATGATGTACTTCAATTGGCGCAGACGCTTCTGCGACCGGCAGCGCCTGTGGCGCCATCGCGAAGGAAAGATGACGAATGACCGTTCGGATGGCGTGCTGATGCCAGTAATCGACGGTAAACGTTGGACGACGGTTGCCTTCCAGTAACGCCAGATGGGTGAAACTGACTTTGGTGGTAGCCGTGTGGCTACTGGCGGTTTTGGTCGGTGGCGTGGATTCTGCGGAATTGGCAATCGCAGGCAGGCCGAATCCTGCCGCGACCATCCCCAACAGGAGATGCGGCCAGAAATATCGTCTGCCAAACTGTCGCCAGCGCGTCAGTATTCCGTTCACTTACCTTTTCACCTTGATTGCCAGGCAACCCTTCAAAATTTCTAAGCGTTCAGATAGTACCATTAATGGCTCACGCCAGCAGCACGAATGAGGGCAATCCACGCGGAAATATGCTCAGGAAAGCAGCGATCGCACACGTCGGGCAAGTGAGAAACAAGAAGAATTGGAGAATGAGGGATTTTCAGAAACTAAAAAGAAAAAACGACTGGCTCCCTGGACGGAGAGAGTACCAGGTTACCAGTCGAATTTACAGTTTGGTGTCAGGCTTAAGCCAGAACCAATGACGGTGCTTTAAATGCCAGTGGCAGTTCAGCGTCGTCTTCGAAGGTCACAAACTCCCAGGCTTCCTGTTTGGCCAGGACTGCCTGCAGCAGTTTATTATTCAGTGCGTGACCTGATTTGTACGCGGTGAATGCACCGATGATATTGTGACCACACATAAAGAGGTCACCGATAGCATCCAGCATTTTGTGGCGTACAAATTCATCTTCAAAGCGCAAACCGTCTTCGTTCAGTACGCGATAATCGTCAACAACGATGGCACAATCGAAGCTGCCGCCCAGGCACAAACCACGGGACTGCAGATATTCGATATCACGCATGAAACCAAAAGTACGTGCTCGGCTAATCTGACGCATGAACGCATCCGCAGAGAAGTTCATAGCATAACGCTGGTTGCTGCCGTCAATCGCTGGATGGTTAAAGTCGATGGTGAAATCCAACGAGAAACCATTGAACGGTTTGAATTCAGCCCATTTGTCGCCGTCTTCTACGCGAACCGTGTCTTTAATGCGCACAAATTTCTTCGCACAGTTCAGTTCATCAATGCCTGCGTCAAGCAGCAGATAAACGAACGGGGCAGCGCTACCGTCCATAATCGGGATTTCCGGCGCATCGACTTCAATCATAATGTTGTCGATACCCAGACCCGCCAGGGCAGCATTTAAGTGCTCAACCGTTGAAATCCGCACGTCATGCTCGTTGACAAGGCAAGTACAGAGCATGGTATCACGCACAGATTTGGCATCTGCCGGAAAATCAACCGGTGGATTCAAGTCGGTGCGACGATAGATGACCCCGGTATTTGCCGGCGCAGGGCGCAACGTCAGTGTGACCTTCTTGCCAGTATGTAAACCGACACCAGTCGCCTGAACGATACGTTTAAGAGTCCTTTGTTTGATCATCGTATAATCTCGCCAAATTACTTATCCAACCGAAGTGTACTATACATTCGGCAGGCCAGTTTAGCACAAAGAGCGCAGATTCCCAAATTCCAGCTAATTCTTAATCAGCTTGCTTGCGCAGGAATGCTGGGATATCCAGGTAATCCGGTTCTTTGGTGGTCTGCGGCGTATTGTCGTTAACCACTTTAGCAGCCGGTTTCTGCTCCTGCGTCAGCGGCGACATGCCGTGCTGCTGGTAGCGATCCATCACTGGCTGTTGCTGCTGCTGTTTGTTCGTTACCAGGGTAATTTCTGGACGCTTGTCCATACCGATACCGGTAGCAACTACGGTCACGCGCAGTTCGTCGTTCATATCCGGATCCAGGGAAGTACCGATAACCACGGTCGCGTTATCCGATGCAAACGCACGGATGGTGTTACCCACGGTTTCGAACTCATCCAGACGCAGGTCGAAGCCAGCGGTGATGTTAACCAGCACGCCGCGCGCACCAGACAGGTCGATATCTTCCAGCAGTGGAGAAGAGATAGCCATTTCAGCCGCTTCTTCCGCACGGTCTTCACCGCTTGCCAGGCCAGACCCCATCATTGCATAGCCCATTTCGGACATGACGGTGCGCACGTCGGCAAAGTCGACGTTCATCAGACCCGGACGGGTAATCAGTTCGGCGATACCCTGAACAGCGCCTTTCAGCACGTCGTTCGCTGCACCAAATGCGTCCAGCAGGGAAATGCCACGACCCAGCACTTTCAGCAGCTTGTCGTTAGGAATGGTAATCAGAGAGTCCACGTGCTTGGACAGCTCGGCGATACCCTGCTCCGCAAACGCCATACGCTTTTTGCCTTCAAAATTGAATGGCTTAGTCACGACAGCAACGGTCAGAATACCTAAATCTTTGGCAACTTCAGCGACAACAGGTGCAGCACCAGTACCGGTACCGCCGCCCATGCCAGCTGCGATAAACACCATGTCAGCGCCATCAAGGGCTGCACGCAGTGCTTCACGGTCTTCGTCTGCCGCATTGCGACCGACTTCCGGGTTTGCGCCAGCACCCAGACCTTTGGTAATCCCGTTACCAATCTGGATAGTCTGGCCGACAGCCGTTTTACGTAACGCCTGAGCGTCAGTGTTCACTGCGAAGAATTCAACACCCTCAATGCGCTCGCGCACCATGTGTTCGACGGCGTTGCCACCGCCACCACCGACGCCGATGACTTTAATCACCGCGTCGTTGGTCAGTTCCATAGGTTCAAACATAGTTTCTCTCCGTTTTGTGCCTGTCGCCTGAGAGCGCTAATTTTCGGCGCTCTCTTAAAAAATTAAAACTCTTTTCGCAGCCAGGTATTGATTCGTTTGATCCACGAACTCACTGCGACACGTTTTTCCACTTCCGCTTCACCACTCAGATGCGATTCTTTTCCGTAGTGCAGCAGGCCCACAGCCGTTGAATAGTACGGCTCCTGAGCATAATCCGTCAGTCCGGTAATGTTCAGCGGCGCGCCAATGCGCACCTGCGTATGGAACACGCGCTGAGCGCAGGCCGCCAGGCCTTCAATTTGCGCCGCACCACCGGTCAGAACAATCCCTGCGGCCAAGTGGTGTTTGACACCTTGTTGGCGCAGCTGTTCCTGCAATTGCAAAATCTCTTCGTTCACCAGGTTGAGCAGCTCGGTATAACGCGGCTCAATGACCTCTGCCAGCGTCTGGCGCTGCAGGCTACGCGGTGGACGACCACCTACGCTTGGCACTTCTACGCTCTCATCTTTACCGACAATAGAGCCCAGTGCGCAACCGTGGCGAACTTTAATCGCTTCGGCATCGCTCGGTGGCGTCCCGAAGGCGTAAGCGATGTCACTGGTCACTACATTCCCGGCATACGGGATCACTTTAGTGTGACGCAGCGCACCGCCGGTATAAACGGCGATATCCATTGTACCACCACCGACATCAACCACGCAGACGCCCAGCTCACGTTCATCTTCCGTCAGGACGGAATAGCTTGATGCCAGCCCGGCAAAAATAAGTTGGTCAACTTTCAGGCCACAACGTTCCACGGCTTTGACAATGTTCTTCGCCATATCGTTGTGACAGGTGATCAAGTGCACTTTTGCCTGCATCCGCACGCCGGACAAACCTACCGGGTTTTTGATCCCTTCCTGGTAGTCGATAGCGTACTCTTGCGGAATCACATGCAGAACACGGTGCTCATCGCGTACGCGAACGGACTTCGCCGTATGCACCACGTTCTCAACGTCTTCCTGCGTCACTTCTTCTTCAGAAATCGGCACCATCCCGATTTCATTTTGACAGCTAATATGTTTGCCTGAAAGCGCCAGATACACTGAAGAAATCTGGCAATCAGCCATTAATTCCGCCTGGTCAATGGCGCGCTGTACGCATTTCACCACGGATTCCAGGTCGTTCACACCGCCTTTGTCCATACCCCGGGATGGGCAGCTGCCCACACCAATGATATTCACCATTCCGTCGGGCAGAACTTCCCCTACCAAAGCGGCTACCTTCGCGGTACCAATTTCCAGTCCTACTACCAGTTTTCTGTCCGTCGCTTTGATCATTGTTGCTCTGCCTGTGCCTGATTTTGTTGTTGATGTGTATCCTCTACGGGAGCGGGCTGCCACCCTACTGCCGCGCCTGAGTCATAACGCAAATCAACGTAGCTAATCCGTTTGCCATCGGTTTGCGCCTGCTGCTGAAGAACAGGATAGAGTTCTATAAAGCGCTCAAGCCGTTTCATCGTATCGCCGCGCCCCAGGTCCAGCTTGATGTCGTTATTCAACGTCAGCTGCCAGGAGCGGCGTGCGGTCATCGCCGCCACTTTCAACGTAAACTTATCTTTCGCCAGCATCTGCCCCATATCGCGATAGCCTTGCAGCACTTCGTTCTCGCTACCTTCCGGGCCATACAACATAGGCAGATTCTGCTTACTGGTGCGTTCGGCCGGTACGCTAAACGCGTTACCGTCGTTGTCCACCATATGCTGATCATTCCAGCGCGCAATCGGCACATATTCAACCAGATGAATCTTCAATTCGTCTGGCCACTGCTTACGAACGCTTGCCTGCTTAATCCATGGCAGGCGTTCGATCTGACTCTGAATGATATTCACGTCCTGAGTCATAAACGTGCCCGGCGAGCCGAGCGCCAGAATTGCCTGGCGAATATCATCATTACGCGTGTAGTGACGTTCCCCGGTCACTACCAGCCTGGATAACGGCAGACGCTGCGCATCTTCCATCCAGTTCAGTACCATCCAGCCGCTCATCAACACGGTGAATAATACCGCGAGCAGGAACATCATCCCCGCAAGACGCGTTCCATTATTTCTGCGTGAAGAAGCGATGTCGTCCTCTTCTTCTTCACGGTTCCGTGTGTTCAGTGCTGCCTGCGACATATCAACCCGCCAGGTCCAAAATACGTACCACCAACTGCGAGAAGCTCATGCCGGCCTGACGTGCCGCCATCGGCACCAGACTGTGGCTGGTCATGCCTGGGGAGGTGTTAGCCTCCAACAGATAAAGCTGACCATCGCTGTCCTGCATTACATCAATGCGTCCCCAACCTGAACACCCGAGAATGTTCCAGGCTTTGAGCACCAGGGCCTGCATTTCTTGCTCACGCGCCGAATCTTCACAACCAGGGCAGAAATACTGCGTCTCGTCAGAGAGATACTTCGCCTCATAATCATAGAAGACTCCGGCCGGTTGGATGCGAACCGACGGTAAAATTTCTTCACCGAGTACTGCGACGGTAAATTCCGGCCCGCTTAACCATTTTTCGACGAGAACTTCTTCATCGTGCTGAAAAGCCAGCGTTAAGGCATCGTGAAGTGCACTACTTTCGTCCACTTTCGACATTCCGACGCTGGAACCTTCCCGGCTTGGCTTCACAATCAGCGGCAAACCGAGTGCGGCAATGCGCTGTTTTTCGACTTGTGACAGGCCATGCGCGAACTGAGTACGCGTCAATGCGATCCAGGGTGCCACCGGAAGACCTGCGCCCTGCCAGAGCAATTTACTGCGCAGTTTGTCCATTGAAAGTGCAGATGCCATCACGCCACTGCCGGTGTAAGGCAGGCCTGTCAGCTCCAGTAAGCCCTGTAACGTACCATCTTCCCCACCGCGCCCGTGAAGTGCAATAAACGCTTTCTTAAAACCCAGGTTTTTCAGCTGAGTGATATCTGCATCACGCGGATCGACCGCGTGTGCATCAATGCCCGCTTCGCGCAGACCCGCCAGCACAGCCGCGCCGGAATTCAGTGAAACCTCACGCTCAGCGGAGGTTCCCCCGAGGAGGACAGCGATTCTATCAGCCATGGCGCTCTTCCTCCTGAGTTTGCGGCTTGAGTTTGATTTCAGCTAAGTTACGCGCGATTTTGCCGATATTTCCCGCGCCCTGTATCAAAATCAAGTCGTTACCGGTCAGAACCGGCGCCAGAATCTCAGCGACTTTCGCCGGGTCTGACACCAGAATAGGGTCCACTTTACCGCGACCACGAATGGTACGGCACAGAGAACGGCTATCCGCTCCCGGAATCGGCGCTTCGCCCGCCGCGTAAACTTCCAGCATCAGCAACGCATCAACTTCCGTCAGTACGTTGGCAAAATCGTCATACAGATCGCGCGTACGCGTATAACGATGTGGCTGGAACACCATAACCAGATTTTTATCCGGCCAGCCCGCGCGAGCCGCTTTAATGGTTGCATCCACTTCCGTTGGGTGATGACCGTAGTCGTCCACCAGCATAGCGGTACCACTTTTACCGTTAACGCCTTCAAGCGGATACTCGCCAAGGAAATCGAAACGACGGCCTGTCCCCTGGAAGCTTTCCAGCGCGCGCAGAATGGCTTCGTCTTCGATGCCTTCTTCTGTGGCGACCGCCACCGCTGCAGCCGCATTCAGGGCGTTGTGACGACCCGGTGCGTTCAATGTTACGCGCAGCGGCGCGTTATCATGACGAATCAGAGTAAAGTGTCCCTGCGCGCCAATCTGTTTGTAATCTTCGACGCGCACGTCGGCATCGTCACTAAAACCATACGTTGTAATCTGACGACCAACGCGCGGCAGAAGCTCGCGAATAACCGGGTCATCAACGCACATCACCGCACGTCCATAAAACGGCAGGTTATGCAGGAAATTAATAAACGTCTGCTTTAAATTTTCGAAATCGCCCTGGTACGTGTCCATATGGTCGGCTTCGATATTGGTAACAATCGACACCATTGGCTGCAAATGCAGGAACGATGCATCGCTTTCATCCGCTTCCGCAATCAGGTAACGGCTGTGGCCCAGGCGCGCATGCACACCCGCAGCCTTAACCAGGCCACCGTTGACGAAAGTCGGATCCAGACCGGCTTCGGCGTAAATGCTCGACACCATCGCGGTGGTCGTGGTTTTACCGTGCGTCCCGGCAACGGCGATGCCGTGGCGAAAACGCATCAGTTCGGCCAGCATCTCTGCGCGGCGAATAACTGGAATACGCGCTTCATGCGCCGCAACGATTTCCGGGTTATCCGCAGAAATTGCCGTTGAAACCACCACCACGCTCGCATCGCGCACGTTTTCAGGACGGTGATTGAAATAAATCGTGGCACCCAGCGCCGTCAGCTGCTGAGTCACCGGGTTCGGCGCGAGGTCCGAACCACTGATCTGATACCCTTCGTTAGCCAACACTTCGGCAATACCGCCCATGCCAGCACCGCCGATGCCAACAAAGTGAATGTGCCGGACGCGACGCATCTCGGGCACAATGGAACGCAGTTTCGCCAGTTGTTGTGTATTCATTCTCTAAACGCCATCGACTACTTAAAAATTCGTGCAGCGCAAAAGGCGCTGCGATGATTAAGCCTGAGCTGCCAGGCTGACTGCTTGCGCTACACGCTCGGTAGCATCCGGGATGGCGGCGGCACGTGCGCGCTCGGCCATCTCCAGCAATGTCTTTCTATCCCAGCCCGCAAGGGTGCTGGCAACGGCATCCGCGGTAAATTGCGGCTGCTCAAAAATCTTCGCGGCGCCTGCTTTTTCCAATGGCAGCGCATTCCAGTACTGCTGTCGGTCTTTATGCTGGAACGGTACAAAAATCGCGGGCAGCCCGGCGGCGGCAATTTCGCTTACCGTCAGCGCGCCGGAGCGGCAAACCACGACATCGGCCCAGGCGTACGCTTTGGCCATATCGTCAATAAATTCAGTGACCTTGTGCTGCGGCTGACCGGCATCGGCGTACGCCTGCTCCACGGTCTGCTGCCCACCCTTGCCACTCTGATGCCAGATGGTGATGCTATCGCCCAACTTTTCGGCGACCTGCGGCATCGTCAGATTCAATACGCGAGCGCCCTGAGAGCCCCCAACGACCAGTACGCGAATTTCGCCGTCACGCCCGGCCAAACGCTGTTCAGGTAGCGGAAGCGCCAGCACGTCAGTGCGTACCGGGTTGCCGACCACTTCGGCGTTCGGGAATGCCCCCGGAAACGCCTGCATCACGGTTTTGGCAATTTTCGACAACCATTTGTTGGTCAGTCCGGCAATACCATTTTGCTCATGCAGTACCACGGGAATACCCAGCGACCACGCCGCCAGGCCACCCGGACCAGAGACATATCCGCCCATTCCCAGCACCACATCTGGCTGAAAACGCTGCATAATTGCGCGGGCCTGACGCCAGGCGTTGAAGATACGTATCGGCGCAAAAAGCATTGCCTTGAGACCTTTTCCACGCAAACCGGAGATCTCAATAAAATCAATGTCGATCCCGTGTTTCGGCACTAAGTCCGCTTCCATACGATCGGCGGTACCGAGCCAGCGAATCTGCCAGCCCTGATCCATCAGATGGTGCGCCACGGCCAGCCCAGGGAACACGTGTCCACCGGTACCACCCGCCATCACCATCAACCGCTTAGCCTGACCACTCATCGAACACCCCGTGTAAACGCCTGCGCTTTTTCCAGACGCGTTTCATAATCAATGCGTAACAAGAACATAATGGCCGTCGACATAATCAGCAGACTGGAACCACCGTAACTGATGAGCGGCAGCGTCAGACCTTTGGTTGGCAACATACCCGCTGCCGCACCGACGTTAACTAACGCCTGGAAGCTGAACCACACACCAATCGAACATGCCAGGAAACCTGAGAAACGCTGGTCCATCTCCAGCGCCTTGCGGCCAATGGACATGGCGCGGAAAGCGACGAAGAATACCATTAAAAGAGCAAGGACCACACCGATATAGCCCAGTTCTTCGCCGATGATAGCGAAGATGAAGTCGGTGTGCGCTTCCGGTAAATACTCGAGTTTCTGTACCGAGTTGCCGAGGCCCTGCCCCCACATCTCACCGCGGCCAAAGGCCATCAGGGATTGCGTCAGCTGGTAGCCGCTGCCAAACGGATCTTCCCATGGGTTCCAGAAGGACGTCACACGGCGAATACGATAGGGTTCAGCGAGGATCAGCAGGATTACCGCAGAGATCCCCATGCCGATGATGGCAATGAACTGCCACAGCTTGGCACCGGCGAGGAACAACATCGCCAGGGTCGTCACGAACAGCACCACCACAGTACCGAGGTCCGGCTGTGCCAGCAGTAAGATCGCCAGCACGAATATCACGCCCATCGGTTTTAAGAAGCCGCGCAGGTTGTTTCGCACCTCATCGCCTTTACGCACCAGGTAGTTAGCGATGTAGCAGAATAGCGACAGCTTGGTAAATTCCGCCGGCTGAATACGCAGCGGGCCAAAGGCAATCCAGCGCGATGCACCGTTAACCGAGCTGCCGACCACCAGTACAATCAACAGCATCGCGATCGCCGTTATCAGCATTGCGGTGCTGTGGCGCTGCCAGAATGCCATCGGCAAACGCAGCGTGACCAGGCCCAGACAGAACGCCAGAACGATGTACAAACCATCTCGTTTAGCGAACAGGAACGGATCGTTCGCCAGACGCTGGCCCACTGGCATTGACGCTGAGGTCACCATAATAAAACCGACGGCTGCCAGGCCCAGTGTCAGCCACAGCAGCATGCGATCGTACATGACCAGACTGTCGGTATCCTGCTGCCGGGAGCCCATCACCCAACCTTTTAATGCCGCAAACAGCCATACCAGGATTCCGGATCCCGGCATATGGGGCATTCTCAGGCGTGGGAAAGATAAACGCATTAACCAAGCTCCTTCGCCAGGCGGGTAAATACATCTCCGCGCTGCTCAAAATTCTTAAACTGATCAAGGCTGGCACAGGCCGGAGAGAGCAGGACCATGTCGCCGTGTTTCAGTTGCGGAGCAATCAGACGTATTGCTTCTTCCATTGTTTCGGTACGAACGGCAGTGTCAGGACGCAGTTCCGCCAGCGCATCACCATCGCGACCAAAGCACCACAGACGCACGTTGTCGCCTTTCAGCCAGGTCTTCAGCGGGGAGAAATCGGCCGATTTACCGTCGCCACCCAGCAGCAGATGCAGCGTGCCATCAACATGTAAGCCGTTTAGCGCAGCTTCGGTGCTGCCAACGTTGGTCGCTTTCGAATCGTTAATCCAGCGCACGCCGTTATGCTCCAGCGCTAACTGGAAACGGTGCGCCAGACCGGTAAACGTGGTCAGCGCTTTCAGGCTGCTGGCACGCGGTAGGCCAGCGGCATCCGCCAGCGCCAGCGCCGCCAGGGCGTTACTGTAGTTGTGCTGACCCGTCAGTTTCATTTCGCGCACGTTCAGGACTTTCTCGCCTTTTACGCGCAGCCAGGTTTCGCCCTGCTGGCGGTTGAGGTGATAGTCACCCATATTGACGCCAAAACTGACGCAGCGCGCATCGGCGCCGCGGACCGGCATGGTCAGCGCATCATCGGCGTTCACCACACAGGTTTTTGCATTTTCATAGACCCGCAGTTTGGCGGCACGATACTGCTGCAGACCAAACGGATATCTGTCCATATGATCTTCGGTAACGTTGAGGATCGTCGCGGCCACGGCTTCCAGGCTGGAGGTCGTTTCCAGTTGGAAGCTGGAAAGCTCAAGCACGTACAGTTCGCGCGAGACGTCCAGCAGCATTAACGCAGGCAGGCCGATGTTGCCGCCCACGCCGACGTTCACACCCGCGGCTTTCGCCATTTCACCCACCAACGTGGTGACGGTGCTTTTACCGTTCGAACCCGTAATGGCAATAACCGGTGCCTGCGCTTCACGGCAGAACAGTTCGATGTCACCCACGATTTCGACACCCGCATCTGCAGCCGCGCTCAACGATGGATGAGCCAGGGCCATACCAGGACTGGCAACAATCAAATCCGCCGCAAGCAGCCAATCATCATTCAGGCCACCGACAAAACGCTCGACGTCTTCTGGCAACTTATCCAGACCAGGAGGCGTTACGCGGGTATCCATCACACGTGGGGTCACGCCCTGCGCGAGGAAGAAATCGACACAAGAAAGCCCGGTCATTCCCAGGCCGATGATGACAACGTTTTTATCCTGGTAATCAGTCATCATTAACGCACCTTCAGCGTGGCCAGGCCAATCAGGACCAGCATCAGCGAGATAATCCAGAAGCGCACGATCACGCGCGGTTCCGGCCAGCCTTTCAGCTCATAGTGGTGATGAATTGGCGCCATACGGAAGATGCGCTGACCGCGCAGCTTAAAGGAGCCGACCTGCAAAATGACCGACAGGGTTTCAACCACAAACACGCCGCCCATGATCAACAGCAGGAACTCCTGACGCAGCAGCACGGCGATAATGCCGAGCGCGCCGCCCAGCGCCAGAGAGCCCACGTCGCCCATGAAGACTTGAGCCGGATAGGTGTTGAACCATAAGAAACCTAAACCGGCCCCGACGATCGCCGTACAGACGATCACCAGCTCACCGGCATGGCGTAAATATGGAATGTGCAGGTAGTTGGCAAAGTTCATGTTACCGGTAGCCCATGCCACCAGTGCGAAGCCCGCCGCCACGAAGACCGTTGGCATAATCGCCAGGCCGTCGAGGCCATCCGTCAGGTTTACCGCATTGCCGGTGCCGACAATCACGAAGTAGGCCAGCACGATGTAGAAGATGCCGAGTTGCGGCATGACGTCTTTAAAGAACGGCACAACCAGCTCGGTGGCTGGCGTATCTTTTCCGACCATGTAAAGCGCGAAGGCCACGCCCAGCGCAATCACCGACATCCAGAAGTATTTCCAGCGGGCAATCAGGCCTTTGGTGTCTTTACGCACCACTTTGCGGTAGTCATCGACGAAGCCGATGATGCCGTAACCCACCAGCACCACTAGCACGCACCAGACATACGGGTTAGATGGGTAAGCCCACAGCAGAACAGACACCACAATGGCGGTCAGGATCATGATCCCGCCCATGGTCGGCGTGCCGCGTTTACTGAAATGCGACTCCGGGCCGTCGTTACGTACGACCTGGCCAAACGCTAATTTTTGCAGACGGGCAATCATACGCGGGCCCATCCACAGGGAGATGAACAGCGCGGTCAGCAGGCTGACGATGGCACGAAACGTCAGATAGGAAAAGACGTTAAAGCCTGAGTAATATTTGACCAAATGTTCGGCCAGCCAAACTAACATGTTCCGTTCTCCTGTAGAGCGCGAACCACCTCTTCCATGGCAGCGCTACGTGAACCTTTCACTAAAATGGTAATAATCTGATGCTCTTCGATAAGCGTTTTCAGACGTGAAATCGCTGCTGGCTTGTCGGCAAAATGCTCGCCAACGCCGCTGGCATCGCTAATCGTTTTACTGAGGGTGCCGACGCTGATGACGCAGTCGATGCCCGCCGCTTTCGCCGCTTCACCCACCTGGTTATGGCAGGCTTCGCTTTCCTCGCCGAGCTCTGCCATGTCGCCAACGACCATCACGCGGAAGCCGGGCATTTCAGATAACACCTGCGCCGCCGCGGTCATTGAACCCACGTTGGCATTGTAGGAGTCATCGAGCAGAAGCTGGTTTTCGGCCAGTTCAATCGGGAACAGACGGCCCGGCACGGCTTTCAGCGTGGCGAGACCCGCTTTCACTGCCGCTAAATCCGCACCAACCGCCATCGTCAGCGCCGCTGCAGCCAGCGCATTGGCGATGTTGTGACGGCCAGGCAGCGGCAGCAGCACGTCGACGTTGCCGACCGGAGTCTGCAACGTGAATTCGGTGCCGTGGCTGGTGACGTGAATGTTGTTGGCCGTGAAATCACTGTTCGCTGCATTCGGCGAGAAGCGCCACACTTTGCGGGAGCCAATCACGCTCTGCCAGTTCAGCCAGTCGTTATTATCGGCGTTCATAATCGCGATGCCGTTCAGCGGCAGGCCGCTGTAGATTTCACCTTTCGCTTTGGCAACGCCCGCCAGAGAGCCGAAGCCTTCCAGATGCGCGGCAGCCAGGTTATTCACCAGCGCAGCTTCCGGACGCGTCAGGTCGACGGTCCAGGCAATTTCGCCCTGATGGTTCGCGCCTAATTCAATCACCGCAAATTCGTGTTCTTTGGTCAGACGCAGCAGCGTCATGGGCACGCCGATGTCATTATTCAGATTGCCTGCGGTGTAAAGCGTGTTGCCACACTGGCTGAGAATAGATGCCGCCATCTCTTTCACCGAAGTTTTACCGGAAGAACCGGTTAATGCGACAACGCGCGTTGGCACCTGCTGACGCACCCAGGCTGCCAGCTCGCCAAAAGCCAGTCGGGTGTCTTTCACCACCACCTGCGGTAAATGACAGTCCAGTTTACGGCTCACCAGCAGTGCGCCTGCGCCAGCGGCTTCGGCCTGTTCGGCAAAATCGTGGGCGTCGAAACGCTCACCTTTGAGGGCCACAAACAGGCAGCCCGCCGTGATTTTGCGAGTATCCGTGGTCACTGCATCAATCGTGGTGTCCTGGCCCAACAGCTCGCCGTTAAGGATCTCAGCAATTTGGCTCAGTGGAAGGCTAATCATACGACGACTCCCAGCAGACGCGCCGCGGTGACGCGGTCGGAATAGTCGAGACGGCGATTGCCAACGATTTGGTAGTCTTCGTGACCTTTACCGGCCAGCAGAACGACATCATTCTCTTTCGCCTGCATGATGGTGGCAGTCACGGCTTCCGCGCGGCCTTCCATCACTTTCGCCCGGCCTGCGTCGAGCATTCCGGTGAGAATATCGTTGATGATGGCGCGCGGCTCTTCAGTTCGGGGGTTGTCGTCCGTCACCACGGCGATATCCGCGAACTGTTCAGCAATGGCACCCATCAGTGGACGCTTGCCTTTGTCGCGATCGCCGCCGCAGCCAAATACGCACCACAGCGTACCGGTGCAGTGCAGTCGTGCGGCTTCGAGCGCTTTTTCCAGAGCATCCGGCGTATGGGCATAATCCACCACTACGGTCGGTTTTCCTGGTGCGCTGAACACTTCCATACGGCCGCAAACCGGCTGCAAACGCGCCGCAGATTTCAGCAGGTCAGCCAGCGGGTAATCCAGCGCCAGCAGCGTCGCCAGGGCCAGCAGCAGATTGCTGACGTTAAACGCCCCCATCAGGCGGCTTTCGATTTCGCCTTCGCCCCAGCTGGAGTCGAAGTGAATGGTCGCCCCGCTGTCGTGATAGTTCACCGCAGTGGCTTTCAGCCAGCGGCCATGACAGTTCGGATTAATGTGGTCTTCCATCGACACCGCGACGGCGTCCGGCAGTTTTTCCAGCCAGCGACGGCCCACTTCGTCATCGGCGTTAATAATTGCCTGGCCGAAATGGTGCGTGGAATAGAGCATCCACTTCGCCGCTTCGTAGTGTTCCATGTCGCCGTGGTAATCAAGGTGATCGCGGCTGAGATTGGTAAACACCGAAGCGACAAATTTCAGCGCCGATACGCGATGCTGAACCAGGCCGTGAGATGACACTTCCATCGCCGCAAACGAGGCGCCCTGCCCTGCCAGGCCAGATAGCACATGCTGTACGTCGACCGCAGAACCGGTGGTATTTTCGGTTGGAATGACTTTATCCAGCAGGCCATTGCCCACCGTGCCCATCACGGCGCTGGTTTCACCGAGCAGCTGCGCCCATTGCGCCAGAAGCTGGGTAGTGGTGGTTTTGCCGTTAGTCCCGGTCACGCCGACCAGGCTCAGTTGTTCTGAAGGCTGGTTGTAGAAACGTCCCGCCAGGGCGGACAAACGTTCGTTGAGCTGGCTGAGATAGATGACCGGCACGCCGTGCATTTCGCGGATTTCGCCATCCGCAGCGTCATCTTTTGCTTCAGCAATAATGGCAGCTACACCTTGCGCTATCGCCTGCGGGATATATCGACGCCCGTCCGCCTGATGACCTAAAACAGCCACGAAAAGATCGCCCGACGCCGCTACACGGCTGTCGAGTGTCATCTCTCGCAGTGTCCGCTCCGGTGCATTCGGCACCCACGGAGCAAGAAGGTCGCGCAAATTACGATCTGCCACCTGTTCCCTCGCCTTGATTCGTCACAAATTCACTTTTTTCGCCCGTTGCCAGCGCATCCGGTTCAATGTTCATGGTGCGCAGAACGCCGCCCATGATGGCACCGAACACCGGCGCGGAAACGGCGCCGCCGTAGTATTTCCCTGCCTGCGGATCGTTGATGACCACCACCAGCGCGAAACGCGGCTGGCTGGCTGGCGCAACGCCCGCGGTATAAGCAATGTATTTGTTGATGTACTTACCGTCTGGACCCACTTTCTTCGCCGTACCGGTTTTAATCGCGATGCGGTAGCCTTTGATGGCCGCCTTCACGCCGCCGCCGCCAGGCAGCGCCACGCTTTCCATCATGTGAACCACGGTACGAACGATAGGCTCCGGGAAGATACGCTCACCGGGAACCGGGGGATCAACTTTGGTTATCGACAGCGGGCGATAGACCCCGTAGCTGCCAATCGTTGCGTAGACTCGCGCTAACTGTAACGGCGTTACCATTAGCCCGTAGCCGAAAGAGAAGGTGGCCCTCTCTATGTCAGACCACCGTTGTTTTTGAGGATATAAGCCACTGCGTTCTCCGACCAACCCCAAATTGGTCGCTTTTCCCAGTCCAAAACGTGAGTAAGTATCTACTAACGCTGAGGACGGCATCGCTAACGCCAGCTTGGAGACACCGACGTTACTCGACTTCTGTAGTACCCCGGTCAGGGTTAATTCGCTGTATCGCGCCACGTCTTTGATTTCGTGGCCGTTAATTCGGTATGGAATGGTGTTCAGGACCGTGTTTTCATTGACGATACCGCGTTGCAGCGCGGTCATCACCACCATCGGTTTGACGGTCGAACCGGGTTCGAAGACGTCAGTAATGGTGCGGTTACGCATAATGTCTTTCTGCGTACCGGACAGATTATTCGGGTTGTAGGAGGGGCTGTTGGCCATCGCCAGCACTTCACCCGTGGTGACATCCACCAGCACCGCGCTACCGGATTCCGCTTTGTTAAACGCCACGGCGTTATTCAGTTCGCGATAAACCAGAGCCTGCAGCCGTTCGTCAATGCTCAACGCCAGGTTGTGTGCGGCCTGACTGTCTGTCGAGGAGATATCTTCAATCACGCGACCGTAACGGTCTTTACGCACGATACGCTCACCCGACTGGCCAGTCAGCCATTTATCAAAGCTCTTTTCAACGCCTTCGATCCCCTGGCTATCAACGTTAGTAAAACCGATGAGGTGAGCGGTTACTTCTCCGGATGGATAGTAACGACGAGATTCTTCACGTAAATGAATCCCTGGCAGCTTAAGCTTTTTGATGTAGTCGGCCATGTCAGGGTTGACCTGACGCGCCAGATAGATAAAGCGCATCCGCGGATTGGTATTGATACGTGCAGCCAGCTGGTCGAGCGGCATGTTCAGCGCGTCGGCTAATGCTTTCCAGCGGTTATCGATGCTGACGCCACCTGCATCATGCAATTCTTTCGGATCGGCCCAGATAGCCTTCACCGGCACACTCACCGCCAGTGGGCGGCCAGAGCGGTCGGTTATCATGCCGCGCGAGGTAGTGACTTCCTGCACGCGCAGGGAGCGCATATCGCCCTGACGCACCAGCATGTCAGGGTTGATTATCTGCAACCATGCTACACGACCCAGCAGAAACGCCATCGCCAGCAAAATACAGCCGCAAAGCAACGCAAAACGCCAACTGATAAAGTTGGCCTGTGCTTCCTGACGTTTTGATTTAAGCGTCTTTGCCGCTGCTTTCATGCGTCGTGATAATCCTTATTTTTGTACAACGATGTTTTCCTGGGAAGGATCGACATGCTGCATTTGCAGCTTCTCCGTGGCGATCCGCTCAACCCGGCTATGGTCGCCGAGTGCATTCTCTTCAAGGATCAGGTTACGCCACTCAATATCCAGAGCATCGCGTTCCAGAACCAGCTGTTCACGTTGTGCGGTCAGCAAACGGGTATGGTGCGCCGTCGTGACCACCGTTATTGCCGACAAAATAATGCAAATGAACAGGCAGAGTGGCAGCTTCCCAAACCGCAAAAGGTCGTCGCCGATCACGCCAGGCAAGGCATGGCGTTCGTTGCTTCCTAACGACCCTTTCACTTTGCTTAGGGCTTCTGACACTCTGCTGATCATGCGTTCGTCCTCTCTGCAATACGCAGTACTGAACTACGAGCGCGTGGATTCTCTGCCACTTCTTGTTCGCCCGGCATCAACTTGCCTAGTGCTCGCAGATAACGGCCACCCAGCTTCCTGAGTTGCTCTTCGGTCATCGGTAACCCTGCCGGAACCTGCGGACCGCGGCTTTGCTCACGCATAAAGCGTTTCACAATGCGGTCTTCCAGCGAGTGGAAACTGATGATGGAGAGCCGCCCACCCGGGGCAAGCACGCTGAGCGAGCTTTTTAGCGCCTGCTCTATCTCCTCAAGTTCACTGTTCACCCAGATGCGCACCGCCTGGAAAGTACGGGTCGCAGGATGTTTGAATTTGTCTTTCACCGGCATCGCCGCAGCAATGACTTCCGCCAGTTCTTTGGTGCGGGTCATTGGCTCAATGCGATTACGCTCAACGATGGCGCGGGCAATACGTTTGCCAAAGCGCTCTTCACCAAAGGTTTTGATAACCCAGGCGATATCCGCTTCTTCTGCGTTCAGCAGCCACTCGGCTGCTGACTGGCCGCGCGAGGGATCCATACGCATATCCAGCGGGCCGTCACGCATAAAGGAGAAGCCGCGTTCAGCGTCGTCAAGCTGTGGTGAAGAGACACCAAGATCGAGCAGAATGCCGTCGATCTTGCCTGTAAGGCCGCGCTCGCTAACGTAATCAGCAAGCGCGGAAAAAGGTCCATGCACAATGGAAAAGCGGGAGTCATCGATGGCGTTCGCCACAGCGATAGCTTCTGGATCCCTGTCGATAGCCAACAACTGCCCTTCCGCTCCCAGTTGCGAAAGGATCAGGCGTGAGTGACCACCACGACCAAAAGTGCCGTCAATGTAGATACCGTCAGGACGAATGTTCAGACCGTTTACAGCCTCGTCCAGCAGTACCGTTGTATGTTTAAAATTTTCCATCATTTTATAAGGACAAATCCTGCAACCGCTCCGACAATTCTCCAGAGGCGGACTGCTCAGCGTCGATATCTTCCTTG
The DNA here is from genome assembly GCA_902706235.1 of Citrobacter sp. 18056. Lineage (GTDB taxonomy): Bacteria > Pseudomonadota > Gammaproteobacteria > Enterobacterales > Enterobacteriaceae > Scandinavium > Scandinavium manionii. The sequence continues at coordinate 130,988 of CACSJR010000004.1, forward strand.
ACCCGTTGATACCAGGTCGTTTCATCCCACAGTTCAAACTTGTTGAACTGTCCGACCAGCATCACTTCTTTGGTCAGTCCGGCGTGTTGCCGTAAAACCGGCGCAATCAGCAAACGACCGGCGTTGTCCATTTGACATTCGCTGGCATGCCCCAGCAACAGACGCTGTACGCGGCGTTCTGCGGGGTTCATGCTCGACAGTCGCGACAATTTTTGCTCGATGATTTCCCATTCGGGCAGCGGGTAAAGCAGCAGGCATGGGTGATGGATGTCAATGGTGCAAACCAATTGACCAGCAGCGTTCTCAAGCAGCAAATCCCGGTATCGGGTTGGGACGGCTAAACGCCCCTTGCTGTCGAGATTGACTAACGTAGCTCCACGGAACATGCCAGCCTCACCCCTTTTCTCCACTTTCGCCCACAAATCCCCACCTAAAGGAGTTTACGGAGCGGAGGAAAAGCTTGTCAAGCCAGCACTGATGCCATATGAGTCCGAAAACTCAATAATAAGCACCAATATTCGCCTTGATTAATTTCTGTCCAGCGAACGAGGCAAAATAACGTCATGAATAGTGGCGAGAAAAAAACCAACAGGTTCGTAACGATTTTGAACAACTCAATTTCACAAAGGTGAAAATATAAAGTGTCAGTTTGCGACGTGCGCGGCATTTTAGGACATTCTCCTCCGCGTTAATAGCCCTTGCTGGAACTGTTTCTACCAGCCCAGAGCCCTTAAAGCGTGAGGAAATGTGAGCGCGTGAATGAAGTGACTGTTAATTCTGCAAAAGGCGGCAAGAATGTAACAAAACAATACAAAAGAAAACGTTCTTTACTTTTCATTAACCTAAATTAATACCGCCAGGCTTCGTTAAAAAGAAAGATAATAGTGATTGGCTGAATCTTAAGGAATTGTCTGAATAAGTATTTTCATCTTTTTCTGGAAGGAAATTAGGAAAGGCAATTCGATTCACTTGCCTTTCCCATTATCGCTTAACGGCGGCTCAGACTTCCGCGACGATACAGATTACGGCGAATACGGCTGAGGCCTGGCTTTGGCTTACGAGGCTCATCCAGGCTTGCCAGCACGATTTCAAGCACGCGTTCAGCAACATCACGATGACGCTGCGCCACGGCCAGAACAGGGCACTGGAGGAAGTCGAGAAGCTCATGATCGCCAAAGGTGGCGATAGCCAGTTCCGATGGCAGCTTCCCTTCTCGACGAAGCGTAACGTCCATCACACCCTGAAGCAGCGCAAAAGAGGTCGTAAATAGCGCCTGTGGCATCGGATGGGTTTCCAGCCATTTTTCAAACAGCTGAGCGGCGGCTTCACGCTCATAGCTGTTCGCATAAAGGAAATTCACTTCTCGCGGGTCATCTTTCCATGCGCTACGGAACCCCTGCTCACGCAGGAAGCTGACGGAAAGCTCCGGCAGCGCGCCAAGATACAGCACCGTGTCCGCCGGGAATTTACGCAGCTCAGCGCCCAGCGCTTCGGCGTCTTCCTGATCGGCACCGACGACGCTGGTGAAATGCTCGCGATCGAGCGCACGATCAAGGGCAACAATCGGGAAGGGATCGTTAGCCCAGCGCTGATAAAACGGATGCTCAGGTGGCAATGATGTCGACACGATGATCGCATCCACCTGACGCTGGAGCAGATGCTCAATGCAGCGCATTTCGTTGTCAGGCTGATCCTCAGAGCAGGCGATCAGCAGCTGATAGCCACGCTGGCGCGCCTGGCGCTCGAGGTAATTCGCAATGCGGGTATAACTGGTGTTTTCGAGATCGGGGATAACCAGGCCAATGGAACGGGTACGGCCCGCGCGCAGACCGGCGGCGACGGCGTTGGGATGATAGTTATGCTCGCGCACAACGGCCATGACCTTGTCGACAGTTTTATCGCTGACGCGATACTGTTTCGCTTTTCCATTGATCACATAGCTCGCCGTGGTGCGTGACACGCCGGCAAGCCTGGCGATTTCATCCAGTTTCACAATTGCCCCTTGCTTAAAATGTACAATCCATAACCATTGTTAAATCATGGAATAAATTCCATAACATCTAAGCGCAGAATGCGCACAGCGGCAACCGCTTTTGTTGACACTTACCGCTGATTTCGCAAAAAAAAGCCCGACATCAAAGGTCGGGCTACGGTTTTCGGATGAAACGCAGGCTTATCGCATTATCTTGTCGCCGCGAGACAGGCCCACAACGCCTGAACGCGCCACTTCGACAATGCGCGCCACATCACGTAGCGAGGCAAGGAAAGCGTCGAGCTTATCGCTGGTACCCGCCAGTTGAACGGTGTAGATAGACGGCGTGACGTCGATGATTTGCCCGCGGAAGATCTCGGTATTACGCTTAACTTCTTCGCGCCCGTAACCGCTGGCCTGCACTTTCACCAACATAATTTCACGTTCGACGTGCGCGCCCTGGCCGAGTTCACTGACGCGCAGCACGTCCACCAGCTTGTGCAGCTGCTTTTCGATTTGCTCGATGACCTTCTCGTCACCGACGGTCTGAATCGTCATGCGGGAGAGCGTCGGATCGTCGGTCGGCGCTACGGTCAGGCTTTCAATGTTGTAGCCACGCTGGGAGAACAGCCCAATCACGCGCGATAAAGCACCCGATTCATTCTCCAGTAAGACTGATAATATCCGGCGCATAATCAGGTTCTCTCCGTTTTGCTCAACCACATTTCATCCATACCGCCGCCGCGGATGTGCATTGGATAGACATGCTCAGTGCCGTCAACGATGACATCCACAAATACCAGGCGATTGTTCCGCACCTGCTCCAGCGCTTCGCTCAGGCGAGCTTCCAGTTCAGCAGGTTCACTGACGCGGATCCCCACGTGACCATAGGCTTCCGCCAGACGGACAAAGTCGGGTAACGAAGACATATAGGACTGCGAATGGCGTCCGGAGTAGATCATGTCCTGCCATTGTTTCACCATTCCGAGATAGCCGTTGTTGAGGTTCAGCACCAGCACGGGCAGCTCGTATTGCAATGCGGTCGACAGTTCCTGGATGTTCATCTGGATACTGCCATCGCCGGTCACGCAGATAACCGTTTCTGCCGGAAGCGCCATTTTAACGCCCAACGCAGCAGGCAGGCCAAAGCCCATCGTGCCGAGGCCACCAGAGTTTATCCAGTGACGCGGTTTATCGAACGGGTAATAGAGGGCCGCAAACATCTGATGCTGACCCACGTCAGAGGTCACATAAGCTTCGCCCTTCGTCAGACGCCAGATCGTTTCAATCACCGCCTGAGGCTTAATGTGCTCGCTCTGGGTGTCGTACTTCAGGCACTGACGCGCACGCCACTGATCGATTTGCTGCCACCAGTCGCGGATATCATCCAGCGGCTGCGTGGTGGACTCTTGATCCAGCAGATCCAGCATTTGTTCCAGTACCTGGCGCGCATCACCCACAATGGGCACATCGGCGGAAACGGTTTTGGAAATCGACGTCGGATCGATATCGATATGCAACACCGTGGCGTTCGGGCAGTACTTCGCCAGATTGTTGGTGGTGCGATCGTCAAAGCGCACCCCGACGGCAAAAATCACGTCGGAATTGTGCATAGTCATGTTGGCCTCATAGGTGCCGTGCATGCCGAGCATGCCGAGCGCCTGGCGATGCGTCGCCGGAAATACGCCTAATCCCATCAGCGACGACGCGACGGGCAGATTCAGTTTTTCAATCAGCGTACGCAGCACAGCTTCACTGGACGAAGTAATCGCCCCGCCACCGACATACACCACCGGTTTTTTGGCGGCGATAAGCGTCTGTAACGCGCGCTTAATTTGGCCCTTGTGTCCGGTCGTGGTTGGATTATACGAACGCATGCTAACTTCATCCGGCCAGCTGTACGGCAGTTTGTTGGCCGGGCTCAAGATATCTTTCGGCAAATCAACCACTACCGGGCCAGGACGTCCACTAGCCGCCAGCCAGAAAGCCTTCTTCAACACGCCAGGTATATCTTCGGTTTGCTTCACCAGGAAGCTGTGTTTTACCACTGGGCGAGACACGCCCACCATGTCGCATTCCTGGAACGCATCATAGCCAATCAGCGAGGTCGCCACCTGCCCCGAGAGGATAACCAAGGGAATCGAGTCCATATAGGCGGTCGCAATCCCGGTGATCGCATTGGTCGCACCAGGACCGGACGTCACCAACACCACGCCCACTTCACCTGTCGCGCGCGCCAGACCATCTGCCATATGCACTGCGGCCTGCTCATGGCGAACCAGAATATGATCGATTCCCCCCACAGTATGCAATGCATCATAAATATCGAGGACCGCGCCTCCCGGGTAACCGAATACCTGCTTTACGCCCTGATCGATTAATGATCGAACGACCATCTCGGCGCCAGACAACATCTCCATGGTTTGCCTCCAGGCTTAGTTAATGACGGCGGAACTCATTTCCGCATCGTCATACAACAGGGTTATATCGCGCCCCGTTGATTTTAGAATGACAGCATTTCCTTAACATAACCGCTCCCTATCAGGCAGGCAATCAGCCACCTGACCCGTAGAACGGGGCCATACAGAAGAAAAGGAGGATGGATTTTCGCTAAATGGTGAAATACTTCAGGAATAAGGAAAGATAATGGGAAAAATTCGAAGGAATAGCTCTGTAGCAGATAATCATGCATTTTTAACCCGACTACAGGCCATCAAAAAAAATGATGTTAGTGGAATATACCGATATTAATGACATTAACAGAATAAACCAGATGCTTTCGCACCTGGCTTATGGGTAAGATTATTCGTGCGCGGAGATTAACGGCGACAAACTGATACCAGCAGCTCTTCCATCCACTGATGACCTTTGTCGCGGCCCGCAGCTTCATGCCAGGAAAGGAAACAGGTACGGCTATTTAATTTCATGGGCAGCGGCAGAATTTGAATATTCAATTTCTTCGTAAAATCTTCCGCTAACCAACGTGGCGCAATAGCCACGAGCTCTGTCTGTGAGATGACATTAAGCACGCTGGTTAATGCCATTCCTTGATAAGCGATACAGGCCTGTTTTTCTACCGTATCGTACCAGGGCTGACTGAATGATGCGTAACGCTCCAGGGAAACGACTGCATGTTCTTCGTGATATATATCACTTTCTTTCAGTGGACCCAGCAGACGCGGATGGCCCGTACTCGCTACTAACACCATTTCATCGCGAAATAATGGCACACAGGCGAACTCAGGCCGGCGGAATTCATCATAGCCAATAACAAACTCGAGTTCCTGGTAGCGTAACTGATGTTCAGTATTTTGATTTAAGCAAGACTTAAATACTAAATGCGTATTGGGTGCGACCTTATTCACATTATTAAGAATTAATGAGGTCAACGCATTATCCAGTGGGCTGCACACACAGAGATTAAACACACGCTCACTGCTAATCGGTTCGAACCCTGAGCCTGGCAACTCGTTTTGCACCAACTGCAATGCTTGTCGAACAGAACCGAACAGCTGAGAGGCCCTGGCGGTAGGTTGGATGCCACGGCCATAGCGCACAAACAACTCATCGTTAAACATGACTTTCAGACGCGAGACCGCATTACTGACAGCGGGCTGTGACATGCCCAAAAGATGGGCGGCACGTGTAATATTTTGTTCCTGCATGACCGCATCAAAAACGGTCAATAAATTGAGATCGACCGAACGGAGCTGGACGCGCGCATGCTCCTGACCAGAACCTGTAGGCGGGATTTCTTTTTCAACGATCATACTTGACTCCACTGTCACACTTAACGTCCTTTTCATAGGTGAAGTAATAAATACTGAAAATATGATTTAACATGCATATAAATTCAGAAAAAGAGATACGGACAAATTTAGGAATTTATAAAGTCACGCCAGTAAGATATGGATTAAACCCGGCTGAACTGCGTTCAATTAACCATCAAACAATAAGTGGCGCTTTGTAGACAAATTTTAATCATAAACAGGGGGAATAGACAACAGCACTTTGAGACAAGACTACTTAAGCAAATTTAAACTTGTGGTTTAAAACAACCTGGATCACATAACAAATCTTCATCAATAAACTGTGAAAATTCTTAAATCCAGAAAACATCGGTCGTTAATCGCCCGAATATCATCAGTTTACAGGAATGAATGGGATGCCAAAAAGCATTTCCAGATGAAAATAAACATTTTCATATGATTCATTGCATTAAACCCGCGAAACAACATAACGATAATCTTCGATAAAAAAGAGAAGCACCAGCACAATTAGCTAAAGAACTTTCTCATTCTCCGACCACTTACCCCCTCTTTCGCCTCAGAAAAGGTTGACATCAATCTGCGTATCCAGTACCACTAAAAGCATAACGCATTCATCTGGAGCATGACGCAATGATCCGCACCTCTCGTTTCACCGGTCTACTACTACTAAACGCAATCACTCTGCGCGGTAGACTGGTGGGCGACGTTTTGCGTTAAGTCATCTCCCAGTAAGACTAAAAACCCGCGCCTTAGCGCGGGTTTTTTTATGCTCGTAACAAGGCGACCCAAGACTGACAAGGACCTAAAAACATGAGCCAACAAGTCGTTATCTTCGATACCACCTTACGTGACGGTGAACAGGCGTTACAGGCAAGCCTGAGCGTAAAAGAGAAACTGCAGATCGCTCTGGCCCTTGAGCGCATGGGTGTAGACGTAATGGAAGTCGGTTTCCCTGTGTCTTCCCCGGGCGACTTCGAATCCGTACAGACCATCGCGCGCAACATCAAAAACAGCCGTGTGTGTGGTTTAGCGCGCTGTGTCGAGAAAGACATTGATGTGGCGGCTGAGTCCCTGAAAGTCGCGGAAGCGTTCCGAATTCATACTTTTATTGCCACCTCACCGATGCACATCGCCACCAAACTGCGCAGCACGCTGGATGAAGTCATCGAGCGCTCCATTTACATGATTAAACGCGCTCGCAACTACACCGACGACGTTGAGTTCTCATGTGAAGATGCAGGCCGTACACCGATTGACGATTTGTCCCGCGTCGTAGAAGCCGCGATTAACGCCGGGGCGCGCACCATCAACATCCCGGACACCGTTGGCTACACCATGCCGTTCGAGTTCGCCAACATCATTACCGGCCTGTACGAGCGCGTGCCGAACATTGATAAAGCTATTATCTCCGTCCACACCCATGACGATCTGGGCCTGGCTGTCGGCAACGCCATCGCTGCGGTTCACGCCGGTGCGCGCCAGGTTGAAGGGGCCATGAACGGAATCGGCGAACGCGCAGGTAACTGCTCGCTGGAAGAAGTCATCATGGCTATCAAGGTCCGCAAAGACATCATGAATGTGCAGACCCGAATCAATCATAACGAAATCTGGCGCACCAGCCAGACTGTCAGCCAGATTTGCAACATGCCTATTCCGGCGAACAAAGCGATTGTCGGCACCGGCGCTTTCGCCCACTCCTCCGGTATCCACCAGGACGGCGTGCTGAAGAATCGCGAAAATTACGAAATCATGACCCCGGAATCCATCGGCCTGAATCAGGTGCAGCTGAACCTGACCTCACGCTCTGGCCGCGCGGCAGTGAAACACCGCATGGACGAAATGGGCTACAAAGAGTCCGATTACAGCCTGGACAATTTGTACGACGCATTCCTGAAACTGGCCGACAAAAAAGGGCAGGTTTTCGATTACGACCTGGAAGCCCTGGCCTTCATTAATAAGCAGCAGGAAGAACCTGAGCATTTCCGCCTGGACTATTTCAGCGTGCAGTCTGGTTCCAACGACATCGCTACCGCCTCGGTCAAACTGGCCTGCGGAGATGAAGTGAAAGCCGAAGCCGCGAACGGCAACGGCCCGGTCGATGCGGTTTATCAGGCCATAAATCGCCTCACCCAGTTTGACATCGAGCTGGTCAAATACGGTCTGACTGCCAAAGGTCACGGCAAAGATGCGCTGGGTCAGGTGGATATCGTTGCTAACTATAACGGCCGCCGTTTCCACGGTGTCGGCCTGGCAACGGATATCGTTGAATCCTCCGCAAAAGCCATGGTTCACGTGCTGAACAGCATCTGGCGCGCCAATGAAGTCGAAAAAGAGTTGCAGCGCAAAGCGCAGAATAACGAGAACAAAAAGGAAACCGTGTAATGTCGAAGAATTACCATATTGCAGTTTTGCCGGGTGACGGTATTGGCCCGGAAGTGATGGCGCAAGCCCTGAAAGTACTGGAAGCCGTTCGTCAGCGTTTTGAAATGCGCATCACCACCAGCCACTATGATGTCGGCGGTATCGCCATCGACAAGCACGGCAAACCGCTGCCACAGGCCACCGTTGAAGGCTGCGAGCAGGCTGATGCCATTCTGTTCGGTTCCGTCGGTGGTCCGAAATGGGAACACCTGCCACCGGCAGAGCAGCCAGAGCGCGGCGCGCTGCTGCCACTGCGTAAGCACTTTAAGCTGTTCTCTAACCTGCGCCCGGCCAAGCTGTATCAGGGCCTGGAAGAATTTTGCCCGCTGCGTGCAGACATCGCCGCTAACGGCTTCGACATTTTGTGCGTGCGTGAACTGACCGGCGGTATCTATTTCGGTCAGCCAAAAGGTCGCGAAGGCAGCGGCCAGCATGAGAAAGCATTCGACACCGAGGTTTATCACCGCTTTGAGATTGAACGTATCGCTCGCATCGCGTTTGAATCAGCCCGCAAGCGTCGTCACAAAGTGACCTCGATTGATAAAGCGAACGTGCTGCAGTCTTCTATTTTATGGCGCGAAATCGTTAACGAAATAGCCAAAGAGTATCCGGATGTTGAGCTGGCGCACATGTACATCGACAACGCCACCATGCAGCTGATTAAGGACCCGTCTCAGTTCGACGTCCTGCTGTGCTCCAACCTGTTCGGCGACATTCTTTCTGACGAGTGCGCGATGATCACCGGTTCGATGGGCATGTTGCCGTCTGCCAGCCTCAACGAACAAGGTTTTGGTCTGTATGAACCTGCAGGCGGTTCCGCACCGGATATCGCAGGTAAAAACATCGCGAATCCGATTGCGCAAATCCTGTCCCTGGCGCTGCTGTTGCGCTACAGCCTGGATGCAAACGATGCGGCTACCGCTATCGAGAGCGCTATCAACCGCGCGTTAGAGCAAGGCGTGCGTACCGGCGATTTGGCGCGCGGCAACGCGGCCGTCAGTACCGAAGAAATGGGCGATATCATTGCCCGCTATGTAGCTGAAGGGGTGTAATCATGGCGAAGACGTTATATGAAAAATTGTTTGATGCGCACATTGTGCACGAAGCGCCAAACGAAACCCCGCTGCTGTACATCGACCGTCATCTGGTCCACGAAGTGACGTCCCCGCAGGCGTTTGACGGCCTGCGCGCACACCATCGTCCAGTGCGTCAGCCGGGTAAAACCTTCGCGACCATGGATCACAATGTGTCGACCCAGACCAAAGACATCAACGCGTCCGGCGAAATGGCCCGCATCCAGATGCAGGAGCTTATCAAAAACTGTAGTGAGTTCGGCGTTGAGCTGTACGACCTGAACCACCCGTATCAGGGCATCGTTCATGTGATGGGGCCGGAACAGGGTATCACCCTGCCGGGCATGACCATCGTTTGTGGCGATTCCCACACCGCGACCCACGGCGCATTTGGCGCACTGGCATTCGGGATCGGCACCTCAGAAGTTGAACATGTGCTGGCGACGCAGACCCTGAAACAGGGCCGCGCGAAAACCATGAAAATCGAAGTCAAAGGCAAAGCTGCACCGGGCATCACCGCCAAAGACATCGTGCTGGCGATTATCGGTAAAACAGGAAGCGCGGGCGGTACTGGTCACGTGGTGGAATTCTGCGGCGATGCCATTCAGGCGTTGACCATGGAAGGCCGCATGACCCTGTGCAACATGGCCATCGAAATGGGTGCCAAAGCGGGCCTGGTTGCGCCGGATGACACCACCTTCAATTACGTGAAGGGCCGTCTGCACGCACCGAAAGAGCAACATTTTGAAGACGCTGTCGCGTACTGGAAAACCCTGAACACCGACGAAGGCGCAGCTTTCGACACCGTCGTCATCCTGCAAGCAGAGGAAATTGCACCGCAGGTGACCTGGGGAACCAACCCAGGCCAGGTGATTTCCGTTAACGACAACGTGCCCGATCCCGCATCGTTCACCGATCCGGTTGAGCGTGCCAGCGCCGAAAAAGCACTGGCGTATATGGGCCTGAAACCAGGCGTGCCGCTGACCGACGTCGCTATCGACAAAGTCTTTATCGGCTCCTGCACCAACTCCCGTATCGAAGATTTGCGCGCAGCGGCAGAAATTGCCAAAGGCCGTAAAGTCGCTCCAGGCGTACAGGCTCTGGTTGTTCCTGGCTCTGGCCCTGTGAAAGCACAGGCAGAAGCCGAAGGTCTGGATAAGATTTTCATTGAAGCCGGTTTTGAATGGCGTTTGCCGGGCTGCTCCATGTGCCTGGCGATGAACAACGACCGCCTGGAGCCAGGTGAGCGCTGCGCATCGACCAGCAACCGCAACTTCGAAGGCCGTCAGGGCCGCGGTGGACGCACGCATCTGGTTAGCCCGGCAATGGCCGCAGCGGCTGCCGTTACCGGCCATTTCGCCGACATTCGTAGCATGAAATAAGGACACCATCATGGCAGAGAAATTTACCCAACACACCGGCCTGGTTGTCCCTTTGGATGCGGCTAACGTGGATACAGACGCGATCATCCCGAAGCAGTTTTTGCAGAAGGTCACCCGCACCGGTTTTGGCGCGCATCTGTTTAACGACTGGCGTTTCCTCGATGATAAAGGCGAACAGCCAAACCCGGAATTCGTACTGAACTTCCCGGAATTTAAAGGCGCATCGATCCTGCTGGCGCGTGAAAACTTCGGCTGCGGTTCATCGCGTGAACACGCGCCGTGGGCGTTGACCGATTACGGTTTTAAAGTGGTGATTGCCCCAAGCTTCGCTGACATCTTCTACGGCAACAGCTTTAACAACCAGCTGCTGCCGGTGACCCTGAGCGATGAGCAGGTCGATGACTTGTTTAAGCAGGTTCAGGCCAATCCGGGCATGACGTTTGAAGTGGATCTGGAAGCACTGGTGGTCAAAGCGGGCGATAAAACCTACAACTTTACCCTCGACGCCTTCCGCCGCCATTGCATGCTGAACGGTCTGGACAGCATCGGACTGACGCTCCAGCATGAAGCGTCCATTTCAGAGTACGAAAACAAACAGCCTGCGTTTATGGCGTGATGCCGTGCCCGGCGGCGCGATGCTTGCCGGGCAACTATCAACATCAAACATCCTTTACCCGACACGTCAGCGCCAGCGTCACCACTGACACTGCCGCAATCACCCAATATACGTACTGGTGTCCCCAGCTTTGCGACACCATTCCCTGAATCACCCCTGCGAGGATTACCCCGGTAGAAATGCTGTTGGTGAAAAGCGTTGTGGCAGAACCCGCTCTGCCCGGCATCAAGTCCTGGAACCACAGCATGCCTATGCCGGCGATTATCCCAATGAACACCGCGTTAAACAGCTGTAATATCAACAACGCCTCGCGGCTATGGAACAGAATAAGCCCAATATAAAACAGCACGCCCGCTGCCACAGCGGTCACCATCATCCGACGTTTCCCAAAGCGTTTAACGTAATAACCCGCAAGGATCATCGCCGGGATCTCAAGTGCCGCAGCGGTGCCCATCAAAAAACCTGCGAGCTTATCCGGCAGGCCTAAATCGCTGCTGATCCACAGCGGCATATCAATGATGTACATGGTATTGCAGGTCCACATCAGGGTGGAGGCCACAAACAGCATACGCACGTTTTTATCGCCCCAGCCGCTGACCTGCGTCAACGCCACCGTGGCGGGTTGTTCAACGCGCGCCACCGACGGCAGCGCAAACGCAATCAGGACCAGACTCAGGATAAAAATCCCGGCGGCAACGGAAAACATCACGGTGAAGCCGTAATTAAGCGCCAGCATAAAGGCCAGCGGCGGGCCAATCACCCACGCCAGCGAAAGCTGCGCACGCATCACCGAACTGAACATCACGACTTCGCGTGCCGAACTGTCGGCGTATTCACGCGCAAGGGCAAACAGCTGAGGCATGGCGCTATTCGCCAGCGACGCCAGCAGCACGCCGCAGGTGATAAGCGTCAGATAATGTCGATTAAAGGCAAACAGCAGCGCGTTGCCCACCGCCATCAGGCAGCAGAACAGTATCAGCTTGCGGCGGTCGCCCTGGTTGTCCGAGCGCTTCGCCAGCACCAGACTCACGGCAATCCCGACGATGGCGTTGGCGGTATAAAACAGGCCAATCCAGAACGGCTGCGCGCCCACTTCGCGGCTGAGAAACAGGCTCAACGTCGGCATCTGTAATGCCCCCGCAATCCCCATCATAAATGCCACCAACATGAACGCGGCGTACACCCCGTTCAGTCGTCGTGCCATCGTCATCAGCCAGAGCATGATTAATCCTTACTCGCAAAAGGGAAACGAAAAAAGCCAGCAGAAGCATTCTGCTGGCGGGTCTTTCAAGGCTATCGCCTGATACCAATACTCAGTCACACATGATCAAGTCAAGTTAATGAGGATCCGAAGCCGGGCATGTAACGTCCCACTGCATCAAATCTTCCAGCATTTTCAGGCGCGTTCCTGCGACCAGGCGGGCCAGCCATGACGCTCCCTGCGTCGCCGAAAAGTACTGTCGATAAAACTCACAAGCAGTTAGCTTCTTCATATTCATCTCCTCACTTCATCGAGATTGATTATTGGCTTAATATGAGGATAAATAAATTGCTGGGTTTTCGTCAGGAGTTCCCCTTTTATGTCCTCTGGTCGTCTGCAACAACAGTTCATCCGTTTATGGCAATGCTGTGACGGGAAATCCCATGACACCACGCTCAACGAGCTGGCCGAACTGCTCAGCTGTTCGCGTCGCCATATGCGAACGTTGTTGAACACCATGGAGGACCGCGGTTGGCTGACCTGGCAGGCGGAAGCCGGGCGTGGCAAGCGGTCCCGCCTGACGTTTCTCTATACCGGGCTGGCGCTCCAGCAGCAGCGGGCGGAAGACTTACTTGAGCAAGACAGAATCGATCAACTGGTGCAACTGGTGGGCGATAAAGCCACCGTGCGGCAAATGCTGGTCTCACATCTGGGCCGCAGTTTCCGTCAGGGGCGACACATTATGCGGGTGCTTTACTACCGCCCGATGCGTAATTTACTGCCCGGCACGCCTTTACGGCGCTCGGAAACCCACATTGCGCGGCAAATTTTCAGCGCATTGACCCGTATAAATGAGGAAAATGGGGAACTGGAAGCGGATATTGCGCATCACTGGCAGCAAATTTCCCCTTTGCACTGGCGTTTTTATCTTCGTCCAGGCATTCATTTTCATCACGGTCGTGAACTGGAGATGGACGATGTGGTTCACTCCTTACAGCGAATCAATCCCCTACCGCTGTATTCCCACATTACCCGCATCGAATCGCCTACCACCTGGACGCTGGATATTCACCTTTCTCGCCCCGATGTCTGGCTACCGTGGCTGCTGGGTCATATCCCGGCGATGATCCTGCCGCGCGAATGGGAAACCATGAACAACTTTTCCAGCATGCCGGTGGGCACCGGGCCTTACGCCGTTTCGCGCAATAATCAGAACCAACTCAAAATCCACGCCTTTGACGACTTCTTCGGCTATCGCGCGCTGATCGATGAAGTGAATGTGTGGGTACTGCCGGAAATCGGGGACGAAGTGACCTGCGGCCTGACGCTGGAAGGCTCGACCGAAGGCGAAAAAGCGGTCGAAAGTCGCCTGGAAGAAGGCTGCTATTACCTGCTGTTTGATGCCCGCAGCCAGAAAGGGGTGTCTGACGACGTTCGCCGCTGGGTCAGCCAAATTCTCTCTCCTGCCAATCTGCTGTACCACGCCGACGAGCAGTATCAGGGTGACTGGTTTCCGGCTTACGGCCTGTTGCCGCGCTGGCACCATGCGCGTCCGGGCAAGGGCGACAAACCCGCTGGGCTGGAAACGCTGACGCTGACCTATTATCGGGAACATCTTGAACACAAAAACATTGGTCTGATCATGAGTCGCCTACTCGCCGAGCATCAGGTGACGCTGGAGATCCGGGAGATAAACTACGACGAGTGGCATCTCGGCGATATTCACAGCGACATGTGGTTAAACAGCGCCAACTTCACACTGCCACTGGATTTCTCGCTGTTTGCCCATCTGTTCGAAGTGCCGCTAATTCAGCACTGTATTCCGCTGGACTGGCAGCAGGCCGCCGCCGACTGGCAGTCCGGAGAGATAAATCTGGCCAACTGGTCACAACAGTTGATAGCCCAACGTTCGGTGGTGCCACTGATTCACCACTGGCTGCGCATTCAAGGACAGCGAAGTATGCGCGGCCTGCGCATGAACACCCTGGGCTGGTTTGACTTTAAATCGGCATGGTTTGCCCCGCCGGATCCATAAGGCTTTCTGAAAAGTCACAAACTCATTACAATAGCGCCGTTCTCAACGGGGTGCTGATATACAAAATCATTCGAGATGCAGAAGCCAACGCAGAGGCAGCTTGAAGGATGAAGTGTATGGGCTGAGATAATACCCGTCGAACCTGATCCGGATAACGCCGGCGAAGGGATTTGGGGCTCACTCAAAATCCTTTGCCACCCCTAAATTTGAGGTGCAAAGTGCTTAAAAAATTCCTGCCGTTACTGTTCCTGGCGAGCGTACCCGTTTTCGCGAAGCCTGTTCTCACCGTTTATACCTATGATTCTTTCTCCGCCGACTGGGGACCAGGGCCTGCGGTGAAAAAAGCCTTTGAAACCGACTGCAACTGCGAGCTGAAATACGTGGCGCTGGAAGACGGCGTGTCGCTACTCAACCGTCTGCGCATGGAAGGCAAAAACAGCAAAGCCGACGTGGTTCTGGGGCTCGACAACAATCTGCTCGACGCCGCCACGCAAACCGGGCTGTTCGCCAAAAGCGGCGTGCCGACCACCGGCGTTAATGTACCAGGCGGATGGAAAAATGACACCTTCGTCCCGTTCGACTACGGCTACTTTGCGTTCGTCTATGACAAGAACAAACTGAAGAATCCACCGAAGAGCCTGAAAGACCTGGTCGAAAGCCCGCAGAAATGGCGCGTTATCTATGAAGATCCTCGCACCAGCACGCCAGGTCTGGGCCTGCTGCTGTGGATGCAAAAAGTGTACGGCGACAATACCCCTGAAGCGTGGCAGAAACTGGCCGCCAAAACCGTCACCGTCACCAAAGGCTGGAGCGAGGCTTACGGCCTGTTCCTGAAAGGCGAAAGTGATCTGGTACTGAGCTACACCACTTCCCCGGCGTATCACATTATCGAAGAGAAAAAAGATAACTACGCCGCCGCCGATTTTGCCGAAGGCCATTACTTGCAGGTGGAAGTTGCCGCGCGCACCGCTTCAAGCAAACAGCCTGAGCTGGCCGAAAAATTCCTGAAATTCATGGTTAGCCCGGCGTTCCAGAAGGCGATCCCGACCGGCAACTGGATGTATCCGGTCACTCAGGTCACGCTGCCAGACGCTTTTAACGGCTTGGTGAAACCGAAAAATACGCTGGAATACACGCCGCAGCAGGTCGCCTCCGAACGTCAGAACTGGATTGCCGAATGGCAACGCGCCGTCAGCCAGTAATCGCCGGCTGGCTGCTGCCAGGCGTGACGGTTGCGACCTTAATGGTGGCCGTCGCGCTGGCCGCGTTTCTGGCCTTGTGGTTTAACGCTCCGGCGGCAAGCTGGAGCCGTTTTCTGCACGACAGCTATCTGTGGCACGTGGTCAGATTCTCCTTCTGGCAGGCGTTTCTCTCCGCCACGCTGTCGGTTATTCCGGCCATTTTCCTCGCCCGCTCGCTATATCGACGCCGATTCCCGGGCCGTCAAATCCTGCTTCGCCTGTGCGCGATGACCTTAATTCTGCCGGTATTGGTGGCGGTGTTTGGCATTCTCAGCGTTTACGGGCGACAGGGCTGGCTGGCCCAGTTGTGGCACTTACTCGGTCGGGAATGGACATTCTCGCCTTACGGTTTACAGGGCATTTTGCTGGCGCATGTATTCTTTAATATGCCGATGGCGACGCGTTTGCTATTGCAGGCGCTGGAGCAAATTCCTGGCGAGCAGCGCCAACTGGCGGCGCAGCTAGGGATGCGCGGCTTCACCTTTTTCCGCTTCGTCGAATGGCCGTGGATGCGGCGACAAATTCCGGCGATTGCCGCACTTATTTTCATGCTGTGCTTCGCGAGTTTCGCTACCGTGCTGTCGCTCGGCGGTGGTCCGCAGGCCACCACCATTGAGCTTGCCATCTATCAGGCGCTCAATTTTGATTATGACCCGGGCCGCGCGGCGATGCTGGCGATCGTCCAGATGCTGTGCTGTCTGGGGTTGATGCTCATCAGCCAACGCCTGAGCAAATCGCTGATGCCGGGAAACACTCAGCACGTCGGCTGGCGCGATCCGGACGACAGGCTGCACAGCCGCGTTATTGATATCACGCTGATCGCCCTCGCCCTGCTGCTGCTGCTGCCGCCGCTGATGGCGGTGATTGCCGATGGCCTGAACCGCAGCCTGCCGCAGGTACTGGCGCAGCCGGTACTCTGGCAGGCGGTGTGGACGTCACTACGCATCGCGGTGGCTGCAGGTTTTTTATGTATTACGCTGACCTTGATGCTGCTGTGGAGCAGTCGCGAACTGCACGCCAGGAAGCGAAATCTGGCCGGGCAAGCGCTGGAACTGAGCGGAATGCTAATTCTCGCCATGCCGGGCATCGTGCTAGCGACGGGCTTTTTTTTACTGCTCAACAATAGCGTTGGTTTACCGAGCACCGCCGACGGAATTGTGATTTTCACCAATGCGCTGATGGCTATCCCCTATGCGCTGAAGGTGCTGGAAAGCCCGATGCGCGACGCCACCGCGCGTTACAGCCTGCTATGTCAGTCGCTCGGGATGCAAGGCTTTACCCGTTTTCGGGTGGTGGAGTTGCGCGCGCTGAAACGGCCTATGGCACAGGCGCTGGCGTTTGCCTGCGTGTTGTCGATTGGCGATTTTGGCGTAGTAGCACTGTTTGGCAACGAGGATTTCCGCACCCTACCGTTCTATCTTTATCAGCAGATTGGCGCCTATCGCAGCCAGGACGGAGCCGTAACCGCCTTTATCCTGCTGCTGCTGTGCTTCCTGCTATTCACCGTTATTGAAAAACTTCCGGGTCGTGATGCTAAAACTGAATGATGTCACCTGGCTTTACGAGCATCTGCCGATGCGTTTTTCCCTCACCGTAAAACAGGGGGAGCACATCGCGGTGCTCGGCCCAAGCGGCGCCGGTAAAAGTACGCTGCTGAATCTGATCGCCGGTTTTCTAACCCCGGAAAGCGGGACGCTTTTTATCGGCAATCAGCCGCATACCGACACGCCGCCCGCAAAACGTCCGGTGTCGATGCTGTTTCAGGAGAATAATCTTTTCAGCCACCTGACGGTGCGGCAGAACATTGGCCTCGGCATGCATCCGGGGCTGAAACTGAACGCCGCGCAGCAGCTTAAACTGGACGTGATCGCCAATCAGATGGGAATTGAGTCACTGCTGGAAAGGGTGCCGGGCGAGTTGTCAGGCGGGCAACGTCAGCGTGCGGCATTGGCCCGTTGTCTGGTGCGTGAGCAGCCGGTGTTGTTACTGGATGAACCGTTTTCAGCACTCGATCCGGCGCTGCGTCAGGAGATGCTGAAGTTAGTCAGCGACGTCTGCCGCCGCCAGCAGTTGACGCTGTTAATGGTGTCACACAGCGTGGAGGATGCGCTTAGCATTGCTCCACGCTCGCTGGTGGTAGCCGATGGGCGAATTGCCTGGGACGGTGCCACGGAGGAGTTGCTCAGCGGCAAAGCCAGCGCATCGCATCTGTTAGGTATCAGCGGGCAATAACGTTACCGAGAATGTCCAGATACACCGGCATCAGCGGATGTTTGAACAGCATATACAACGACACGACGGTCAACACCGACAGCAACGGCGTCAGCCAAAGCAGACGCGCGCGCGGCAAATAGCGCGTCAGGCGATCGCTGCCTGATTTACCGCTGCGCCATAAGCGCCAGCCGAGCCATGCTGTTAACCACACCATCCCTGCCGCCAGCAGCAGCAGCCACTTAAAGCTACCGCTTTGTTCATCAGCAGGAATATCAATGGCCGCCCCGGCAAGGATGCCCGGCAGGAAGTAGACCGGCGGCCAGAACAGGCAGCCGATGATATTAGGAATGATAAATTTGGACACCGGCAGGTCGAGCATCCCGGCCACCATCGGCACCAGCGGACGTGTCGGGCCAATGAAGCGCCCAATCAACACGGTAATCATGCTGTGCTGATGCAGCGCATGCTCGGTTTTATCCAGCAGCGCTTTGTTCTTTTTCATGAACGACCAGCGGTGCAGCGGCTTTTTAAAACGCCAGCCGAGCCAGAAAGAGATCCAGTCCCCGAGCAGGCAGCCGATAATTCCCGCCAGCCACGCCTGCCAGAAATTCACTTCTCCGCTGCCAATCAGGGCGCCCAGCGCCGACATCATAATGGTGCCTGGCAGGATCAGCCCAACCAGCGCCAGCGACTCGAGAAATGCGACCATCGCGACCGCAATCAATGAATACATCACCGACTGCGTAATGAAATGTTCCAGCAATGCTTGCATAGAGTACCCGCCAGGAAAACGAAGCAGGGATTCTCCCGAGGGGCCACCACTTCGTCAAGCTGTCAATTGTCTGAATAGTTTACAGGTTATGACCCGCATTCGCGTAAAGGGGTTCACTTTTTTCACACATTGTTTACACCAGCACGAAACTCGCTTGGGCTGGCACCGGTACACTTCTTGAAAACGCGGGAAAAGTAGAGCTGATCTTCGAAGCCGACGTTGCGCCCTACGCTGGCGATTGGCATCCGGGTCGTGCTCAACAACAGCTTCGCCTGGCTGATGCGCTGGTCTTCGCGCCAGCTCAGCACGCTGACGCCGAGCTGCTGGCGGAACAGGTGCGACAGGCGTGACGGCGACAGACACACATGCTGCGCAACGCTGGCAATATCAAAGTGGCTGTCCGCCAGATGATCGCTGATGTACTGGCAAGCATCGCGCACCCGGTGGTCCATCGGCGGAAGCAGCGATTCGTTGATGACCTCCATACGCCGCAGTAAAAGCTGTTCCAGCAGATTGATTGCCAGTAATTCGGAATATCGCCCAACGCCCTGCCCGGCATCGATTATCTGCCCAAACAGTTCGGCAAACTGCGCCTGGTGCGCATCGTCTGGGCGATAAAATCCGGTCTGCGCAAACAACGCGGGCCACGCCAGCCATTCGTGCCAGTAAGCGCGTGGACGGAAGTACACCCACTGGTGATACCACTCGCGGGCATCGGGGTGGCGGCCGTAGTGATGAACTTCGCCCGGTGGAAACAGCAAGATATCCCCCGGACGGCATACAAACTGTTGCCCCTGATTGTCGATAACCCCTTCTCCCCGCACCGTGAGGTTGAGGATATATCCCTTCATGCCGAGCGGCCTGTCCACGAAAAAATCGAGATAGCCTTCGGCCTCAATTGGCGTCAGCCCCGCCACCAAATGGGCGTTAAAAGAGTAGCCGGGTAACAGCGGGTCATTCTGGAGTTCAGGCATAAAAATACTCGCTCAGCATGCTCATCAGGAAATCAATTGTCCATATTGCCAGCGAAGTGAAAAAGGGCGAAATGGCCTACGAGAATATTTGCACGCCGTCACACTTTGCAATGGCACAGCATTATTATCCATAAGATTAGCGGTTCCCGCCTGACGTTTTTTTTCCCTGATATCTACTGTTTCACCATGTCTGACATTCTTCATGGAGCAACACGATGGCAATAGCAATTGGCCTCGACTTTGGTAGTGATTCAGTGCGAGCGCTGGCGGTGGAATGTGCCACCGGGAAAGAAATCGCCACCAGCGTGGAATGGTATCCGCGCTGGCAGGAAGGTCGCTACTGCGACGCCCCTAATAATCAGTTCCGCCATCATCCTCTCGACTACATCGAGTCGATGGAAACTGCGCTGAAAAGCGTGCTGGACGAACTCGGCTCTCGCCGGGCGGAGGTCATCGGGATCGGTGTAGACAGCACCGGCTCAACTCCGGCCCCGATTGACGCCAACGGCAACGTGCTGGCGCTACGCCCTGAGTTCTCCGACAACCCAAACGCCATGTTTGTGCTCTGGAAAGATCACACCGCCGTCGAAGAAGCCGAAGCCATCACCCGCCTGTGCCATCAGCCGGGTAACGTTGATTACTCGCGCTACATCGGCGGGATATACTCCAGCGAATGGTTCTGGGCAAAAATCCTGCATGTGACTCGCGCCGACAGCAGCGTGGCGCAGGCAGCCACCTCCTGGATTGAACTGTGCGATTGGGTGCCTGCCCTGCTTTCCGGCACCACCCGTCCGCAGGATATTCGTCGCGGGCGTTGTAGCGCCGGACACAAATCCCTGTGGCATGAAAGCTGGAACGGCCTGCCGCCAGCCAGCTTCTTTGATGCGCTCGATCCGCTGCTCAATCGGCATCTCGATTACCCGCTGTTTACCGACACCTGGACTGCCGATATCCCGGTGGGCACGCTCAGCGCCGACTGGGCGCAGCGCCTGGGCCTGCCTGAAAGCGTGGTCATTTCCGGCGGCGCGTTTGACTGCCATATGGGTGCCGTCGGGGCCGGTGCGCAACCGAATACCCTGGTCAAAGTCATTGGCACCTCGACCTGCGACATCCTGATCGCTGACAAATCCAGCGTCGGCGACCGCACCGTGCAGGGTATCTGCGGGCAGGTGGACGGCAGCGTGACGCCAGACTTCATCGGGATGGAAGCCGGGCAGTCTGCCTTTGGCGATATCTACGCCTGGTTTGGCCGCATTCTCGGCTGGCCGCTGGAGCAACTCGCCACCCAGCATCCTGAACTGAAAGAACACATCAAAGCCAGTCAGAAACAGCTTCTGCCTGCGCTGACCGCCGCCTGGGCGCAACAACCTTCTCTCGAACATCTGCCGGTAGTCCTCGATTGGTTTAACGGCCGACGCACACCGAATGCGAACCAGCGTCTGAAGGGCGTGATTACCGACCTGAACCTGGCGACGGATGCTCCGGCCCTGTTCGGCGGCCTGGTCGCCGCCACCGCCTTTGGCGCGCGCGCCATTATGGAGTGCTTCACCTCGCAGGGCATCCCGGTGAACAACGTGATGGCGCTGGGCGGTATCGCCCGTAAAAACGTCGAAATCATGCAGGCCTGCAGCGATGTGCTCAATCGCCCACTGCAAATCGTCGCCTCTGACCAGTGCTGTGCGCTGGGAGCCGCCATTTTTGCCGCCGTGGCCGCAGGCGTTCACGCCGATATTCCACAAGCGCAGCAGCAAATGGCCAGTCGCGTCGAGCACACGCTCGAGCCTCGCCCTGCTCAGGCCCTGCGTTTTGAACAGCTTTATCAGCGCTACCAGCAATGGGCGAAAAGCGCCGAACAACACTATCTCCCTTCTGCAGCCCCGACGGAAAGCAAGCCGGTGGTTCAGGCAGCAATGACTCATTAAGGAAATGAAGATGACGATTTTTAACAACTCAATCTTTAACAACTACGAAGTGTGGTTTGTGATTGGCAGCCAGCATCTGTATGGCCCGGAAACCCTGCGTCAGGTGACACAGCATGCGGAACACGTCGTTAATGCGCTGAATGCCGAAGCCAAACTGCCGTGTAAGCTGGTGCTGAAACCGCTTGGCACCACGCCGGACGAAATTTCCGCTATCTGTCGTGATGCCAATTACGACGATAAATGCGCCGGTATGGTGGTGTGGCTGCACACCTTCTCTCCAGCCAAAATGTGGATCAACGGTCTGACAATCCTCAATAAACCGCTGCTGCAATTCCATACCCAGTTTAACGCGGCCCTGCCGTGGGACAGCATCGATATGGACTTTATGAACCTCAACCAGACCGCGCACGGCGGCCGCGAGTTCGGTTTCATCGGCGCGCGTATGCGTCAGCAGCACGGCGTCGTCACCGGCCACTGGCAGGACAAACAGGCGCATCAGCGCATTGGCTCATGGATGCGCCAGGCAGTTTCCAAACAGGACACCCGCCAGCTGAAAGTGGTGCGTTTCGGCGACAACATGCGCGAAGTCGCGGTGACTGACGGCGATAAAGTGGCGGCGCAGATTAAATTTGGCTTCTCGGTGAATACCTGG
Organism: Citrobacter sp. 18056; assembly: GCA_902706235.1. Classification (GTDB taxonomy): domain Bacteria; phylum Pseudomonadota; class Gammaproteobacteria; order Enterobacterales; family Enterobacteriaceae; genus Scandinavium; species Scandinavium manionii. Next base: position 153,233 of record CACSJR010000004.1, read on the forward strand.
GCAGTGGGCGATTTAGTGCAGGTTGTCAATGAAATCAGCGACGGCGATATCAGTGCGCTGGTCGATGAATACGAAAGCAGCTATCGCCTGACGGCGGCGGCACAGGTGCACGGAGATAAACGCCAGAACGTGCTGGATGCCGCGCGTATCGAACTGGGCATGAAACGCTTTCTTGAACAAGGCGGCTTCCACGCCTTCACCACCACTTTTGAAGATTTGCACGGCCTGAAACAGCTGCCTGGCCTGGCGGTACAACGTCTGATGCAGCAGGGTTACGGCTTTGCGGGCGAAGGTGACTGGAAAACCGCGGCGCTGCTTCGCATCATGAAGGTGATGTCGACCGGCCTGAATGGCGGAACCTCCTTTATGGAGGATTACACCTACCACTTCGATAACGGCAACGATCTGGTGCTGGGCTCGCACATGCTGGAAGTGTGCCCGACGATCGCCACCGCCGAGAAACCGATCCTCGACGTGCAGCATCTGGGCATCGGTGGCAAAGCCGATCCGGCGCGTCTGATCTTCGATACCAAAACCGGCCCGGCGCTGGTCGCTAGCCTTATCGATCTGGGCGATCGTTTCCGCTTGCTGGTGAACACCATTGAAACGGTCCAGACCCCGCACAACCTGCCGAAACTGCCGGTGGCGAATGCGCTGTGGAAAGCCCATCCGGATCTGCAAACTGCGTCCGAAGCATGGATCGTGGCAGGCGGCGCGCACCACACCGTATTCAGCCATGCGCTGACCCTGGACGACATGCGCCAGTTCGCCGAGTTGCACAACATCGAGCTGACCGTCATCGACAACGACACGCGCCTGCCAGCCTTCAAAGACGCGCTGCGCTGGAACGAAGTCTATTACGGTTCGAAACGCTAAGACGATGCCCGGTGGCGCTCCGTTTACCGGGCCTACACGCGTGTAGGCCTGATAAGCAACGCGCCATCGGGCAAGGAGTTCACTATGTTAGAGCAGTTAAAACAGCAGGTGCTGGACGCCAATCTTCAGCTCCCGCAACACAATCTGGTCACCCTGACCTGGGGCAACGTCAGCGCAGTTGACCGCGAAAAAGGTGTGCTCGTCATTAAACCTTCGGGCGTCGATTACAGCCTGATGACCGTAGACGATATGGTGGTCGTGAGTCTCGCAACGGGCGAAGTGGTGGAAGGCGACAAAAAACCGTCATCGGACACGCCGACGCACCGCCTGTTGTACCAGGCGTTTCCGACCATCGGCGGGATTGTGCATACCCACTCGCGCCACGCCACCATCTGGGCGCAGGCGGGTCAGTCAATTCCGGCCACCGGCACCACTCACGCGGACTATTTCTACGGCGCAATTCCCTGCACGCGCAAAATGACCGACGGCGAAATTAACGGCCAGTACGAATGGGAAACGGGGAATGTGATTGTCGAAACCTTCGAAAAACAGGGGATCGATGCCGCACAAATGCCCGGCGTGCTGGTGCATTCCCATGGGCCGTTTGCCTGGGGAAAAAATGCCGAAGATGCCGTGCACAATGCCATCGTGCTCGAAGAAGTCGCTTACATGGGGATTTTCTGTCGCCAGTTGGCGCCACAACTTCCGGATATGCAGCAAACGTTGCTGGATAAACACTACCTGCGCAAACACGGTGCGAAAGCCTATTACGGGCAGTAACACCTGTATAAAACCACAGCAATTCACGCTAAACCAGGCTATAATCAGGCCTGGTTTTCTATTTGAGTAGAGCGTGTGACGCAGGCGCGAGAAGGTTTTTTATTAACCCGTCATTGGCGGGATACCCCGCAGGGAACAGAAGTGACATTCTGGTTGGCAACCGACGACGGTCCGCTGCAGGTCACCCTTGCGCCGCAGGATTCGGTGGCGTTTATTCCTGAATCACAACGCGCTCAGACCGAGCGCGTGCTTCGCAGCGAGCGCGATGCTCGGCTGGCGCCTCTCTCATTGAAAGACTTCCATCGCCAGCCGGTCTTCGGCCTTTACTGCCGCTCCCACCGACAGCTGATGCGCCTCGAAAAACGGCTCCGCGAAGAGGGCATTACCGTTTATGAAGCGGATATCCGTCCACCAGAACGCTACCTGATGGAGCGTTTTATCACCGCTCCCGTTTGGGTGGAAGGTGAGCGTCAGGGTAATTCGCTGATTAACGCGCGTCTGAAGCCGAGCCCGCACTATCGCCCACCGCTGAAGTGGGTATCGCTGGATATCGAAACCACGCGCCACGGGGAGCTTTACTGCATTGGCCTTGAAGGCTGTGGTCAGCGCGTGGTGTACATGCTGGGGCCTGAAAATGGCGACCCTTCGCAGCTCGATTTTCGGCTGGAATATGTCACCAGTCGTCCGCAATTACTCGAGAAGTTGAACGCCTGGTTTGCCGAACACGATCCGGATGTGGTAATCGGCTGGAATCTGGTGCAGTTTGACCTCAAAGTCCTGCAAAAACATGCCGAGCGTTACCGAATCCCGCTGACGCTCGGGCGCGGAAACGTTGAGATTGACTGGCGTGAGCACGGCTTTAAGAACGGCGTATTCTTCGCTCAGGCCAACGGTCGTTTGATTATCGACGGCATCGAAGCGCTGAAATCCGCATTCTGGAATTTCCCGTCATTTTCACTGGAATCCGTATCACGGGAGCTGCTCGGGGAAGGCAAGTCTATCGATAACCCGTGGGACAGGATGGACGAAATTGACCGCCGTTTTGCCGAAGATAAACCCGCACTGGCGAAATATAACCTCAAAGACTGCGAGCTAGTGACGCGCATTTTCCACAAAACGGAGATTATGCCGTTCTTACTGGAACGCGCGACGGTCAATGGCCTGCCTGCCGATCGTCACGGCGGTTCGGTTGCAGCCTTTGGTCACCTCTATTTTCCGCGGATGCACCGGTTGGGCTACGTCGCACCTAATCTCGGCGAAGTGCCACCCCAGGCCAGTCCTGGCGGCTATGTCATGGATTCGCGTCCCGGGCTCTACGACTCCGTGCTGGTGCTGGATTACAAAAGCCTGTATCCGTCGATTATCCGCACGTTTCTGATTGACCCTGTCGGCCTGGTGGAAGGCATGGCGCAGCCGGACGCTGAACACAGCACCGAGGGTTTTCTTGGCGCATGGTTTTCTCGCACGCAGAATTGCCTGCCGGACATCGTCGGGCAAATCTGGCACGGGCGCGATGAAGCCAAATTACAGGGTAATAAACCGCTCTCCCAGGCGCTAAAAATTATCATGAACGCCTTCTATGGCGTACTCGGCACCAGCGCCTGCCGCTTTTTCGATCCGCGCCTGGCCTCATCAATAACCATGCGTGGCCATGCGATCATGCGTAAGACCAAAGAGCTGGTTGAATCGCAAGGTTACGACGTGATTTACGGCGATACGGACTCCACTTTTGTGTGGTTGAAACGTGCGTACAGCGAAGAAGATGCTGCGGGAATTGGCCGTGAACTGGTAAAATTCGTCAACGATTGGTGGTCAGCAGAGCTGCAAAAACAGGGGCTGACCAGCGCGATGGAGCTGGAATTCGAAACCCATTTTTGCCGCTTCCTGATGCCCACCATTCGCGGCACCGAGACGGGCAGTAAAAAACGCTATGCGGGTATGATCCAGACGGGTGATGAGCAGAAGATGGTGTTTAAAGGGCTGGAAACGGTGAGAACGGACTGGACGCAGCTGGCGCAACAGTTCCAGCAAACGCTGTATTTGCGCATTTTCCGCAACGAGCCTTACCAGGATTTTATTCGCGAAACCATTGATAAGCTGATGGCCGGTGAGTTCGACGACAGGCTGGTGTACCGCAAACAACTCAGGCGTCCGCTGGCGGAATATCAACGCAACATTCCGCCGCATGTCCGTGCCGCGCGGCTTGCCGATGAACATAACGCCAGGCTTGGCCGCCCTTTACAATATCAATCTCGTGGCAGCATTAAATATGTCTGGACCACCAGCGGCCCGGAGCCATTGGCCTATCAGCAATCTCCGCTGGATTATGAACACTACCTGACGAAACAGTTAGAACCCATTGCCGATGGAATTTTGCCCTTTGTCCATGATGATTTTGCTACACTACTGACAGGACAACTGGGGCTATTTTGACAGGTGACTAACACCCTGGCTTCCAGTACCATAGCGCCCTTTCCATTCCTGGACCCCAATTTTGACTCTCCGTGGTTTTTTCTGCGGAGGACAATTATTGCCTGCAATTGAAGATATAGAGCCCAAATTATATGCCTTTTACACTTGGTCAACGCTGGATCAGCGATACAGAAAGCGAGTTAGGATTAGGGACAGTCGTAGCGCTGGATGCGCGCATGGTCACTCTCCTTTATCCGGCAACGGGTGAAAACCGACTGTACGCCCGCAACGACTCCCCCATCACCCGCGTGATGTTCAATCCAGGCGATACCATTACCAGCCACGAGGGCTGGCAGCTGCGCGTTGACGAAGTAAAAGAAGAAAATGGCCTGCTGGCGTACACCGGTACGCGTCTGGATACCGAAGAAGAAGGCGTGGAACTGCGTGAAGTTCTGCTCGACAGCAAACTCATCTTCAGCAAGCCGCAAGACCGTCTGTTTGCCGGGCAAATTGACCGTATGGACCGTTTCGCCCTGCGCTACCGTGCGCGTAAGTATCAGAGTGAAGAATACCGTATGCCATGGAGCGGCCTGCGCGGTCAGCGAACCAGTCTGATCCCACACCAGTTGCACATTGCCCACGACGTGGGTCGTCGCCACGCGCCACGCGTCCTGTTGGCCGATGAAGTGGGTCTCGGGAAAACCATCGAAGCCGGGATGATTTTGCATCAGCAGTTATTGTCCGGTGCAGCCGAGCGCGTTCTGGTTATCGTGCCGGAAACCCTGCAACATCAGTGGCTGGTCGAGATGCTGCGCCGTTTCAACCTGCGCTTTGCGCTGTTTGATGATGAGCGTTATGCCGAAGCGCAGCACGACGCGGACAACCCGTTTGAAACCGAACAGCTGGTGATCTGCTCGCTAGATTTCGTGCGCCGCAGCAAGCAGCGTCTGGAACACCTGTGCGATGCCGAGTGGGACATCATGGTGGTGGACGAAGCACATCACCTGGTCTGGAGCGAAGACGCGCCGAGCCGTGAATATCAGGCCATCGAACAGCTGGCCGAACGCGTGCCGGGCGTTCTGCTTTTAACCGCGACGCCGGAACAGCTGGGCCTCGAAAGCCACTTTGCGCGTCTGCGCCTGCTGGATCCGAACCGCTTTCACGATTTCGAGCAGTTCGTCGAAGAACAGCAGAATTTCCGTCCGGTAGCCGACGCCGTTTCTCTGCTGCTGAGCGGCGAGAAGCTGAATAACGAACAGATGAACGCCCTGAGCGAACTGATGGGCGAGCAGGATATTGAGCCACTGCTTGCGGCGGCGAACAGCAGCAGCGATGACGGCGAAAGCGCCCGTCAGGAACTGATCTCGATGCTGATGGACCGCCACGGCACCAGCCGCGTACTGTTCCGTAATACTCGTCACGGCGTGAAAGGCTTCCCGAAACGCGAGCTGCACACCATCAAGCTGCCGCTGCCGACGCAGTATCAGACCGCGATTAAAGTGTCCGGCATCATGGGTGCGCGTAAATCGTCAGAAGAACGCGCCCGCGACATGCTCTATCCAGAGCAGATTTATCAGGAATTTGAAGGCGATACCGGAACCTGGTGGAACTTCGACCCGCGCGTTGAGTGGCTGATGGGCTATCTGACCAGCCACCGCTCACAGAAAGTGCTGGTGATCTGCGCCAAAGCCGCCACTGCGCTTCAGCTGGAGCAAGTGCTGCGCGAGCGCGAAGGCATCCGTGCCGCCGTGTTCCATGAAGGCATGTCGATTGTTGAACGTGACCGCGCCGCCGCCTGGTTTGGCGAAGAAGATACCGGCGCGCAAGTGCTGCTGTGTTCTGAAATCGGATCTGAAGGCCGTAACTTCCAGTTTGCCAGCCATCTGGTGATGTTCGATCTGCCGTTTAACCCGGATCTGCTGGAACAGCGTATTGGTCGTCTGGACCGTATCGGCCAGGCGCACGATATTCAAATCCACGTGCCGTATCTGGAAAAAACCGCGCAGTCAGTGCTGGTGCGCTGGTTCCACGAAGGTCTGGACGCGTTCGAACATACCTGCCCGACCGGCCGCACCATTTACGACAACGTGCATCCGCAGCTGATTGAATACCTTGCGGCACCGGAAAATACCGATGGATTCGATGCGCTGATCAAAACCTGTCGCGAACAGCACGATGCGCTGAAAGCCCAGCTTGAGCAAGGCCGTGACCGTCTGCTGGAGATCAACTCCAACGGCGGTGAAAAAGCGCAGGCGCTGGCAGAAAGCATTGAAGAGCAGGATGACGACACCGGGCTTATTAGCTTCACCATGAACCTGTTCGACATCATCGGCATTAATCAGGATGACCGCGGTGAAAACCTGATCGTCCTGACGCCTTCCGATCATATGCTGGTTCCGGACTTCCCGGGCCTGCCCGAAGATGGCTGCACCGTGACCTTTGAACGTGACGTGGCGCTGTCCCGCGAAGATGCGCAGTTCCTGACCTGGGAACATCCGCTGATCCGCAACGGTTTGGATCTGATCCTGTCCGGTGATACCGGTAGCAGCACCATTTCACTGTTGAAAAACAAAGCGTTACCGGTTGGCACCCTGCTGCTTGAGCTGATTTATGTGGTTGAAGCGCAGGCACCGAAGCAGCTTCAGCTGCATCGTTTCCTGCCTGCAACGCCGGTCCGTATGCTGGTCGATAAAAATGGCAACAACCTTGCGGCACAAGTCGAGTTTGAAACCTTTAACCGTCAGCTGAGCGCCGTTAACCGTCATACCGGCAGCAAGCTGGTTAACGCCGTGCAGCAGGACGTTCACGCCATTCTGCAACAGGGCGAAGCGCAGGTAGAAAAAGTGGCGAAGGCGCTGATAGAAGCGGCTCGTCAGGAAGCTGACGATAAGCTGAGCGCCGAGCTGTCGCGTCTGGAATCACTGAAAGCGGTCAATCCGAACATCCGTGATGACGAGCTGGAAGCGATTGAAAGCAATCGTCAACAGGTGATGGAAGCCCTGGCGCAGGCCGGCTGGCGTCTCGATGCGCTGCGACTGATCGTCGTTACGCATCAGTAAGGAAAAAAGTATGGTACTGGAGTCCTACAATCCGCCACAGGATCCGTGGCTGGTGGTGCTCTATCAGGATGAGCACATCATGGTGGTCAACAAGCCTAGTGGCCTGTTGTCCGTCCCCGGCCGCCTGGAAAGTCATAAAGACAGCGTGATGACGCGGGTGCAGCGTGATTTTCCGCAGGCTGAGTCGGTGCATCGTCTCGATATGGCGACCAGCGGCGTGATTGTTGTGGCTCTGACCAAAGCGGCGGAACGGGAGCTGAAACGCCAGTTCCGCGAGCGTGAACCGAAAAAGCAGTATCTGGCCCGTGTATGGGGACATCCGGAAAAAGCCGACGGTGTGGTGGATTTACCGCTGATCTGCGACTGGCCGAACCGTCCAAAGCAAAAAGTCTGTTTCGAGACAGGCAAATCGGCGCAAACCGAATTTGAAGTGCTGGAGTTCGCCAACGACAACACCGCGCGGGTGCTGCTTAAGCCCATTACCGGCCGCTCGCATCAACTGCGCGTGCATATGCAGGCGCTGGGGCATCCGATTCTGGGTGATCGTTTCTACGCCACGCCTGAAGCACTGGCAATGGCACCTCGCCTTCTGCTGCACGCAGAAATGCTGACCATCACCCACCCGCAGTTTGGTAATAGCATGACGTTTAAGGCACCGGTAGATTTTTGAGATGTCCCTCTCCGGCTGGAGAGGGCATTCAGAACAGGTTACTTAATTCCTTTCTGTTCCTTCACTAATTCATAAGCTCGCTGAATTTCCTGCGCTTTTTGCTTCGCCATTTCCATCATTTCCGGCGGTAAACCTTTCGCCACCAGCTTATCCGGGTGATGTTCGCTCATCAGCTTGCGATAGGCGCGCTTGATGGTCGTCGCATCATCCGTCGATTTCACACCGAGCACGTTACACGCATCTTCAAGCGTAGGGCCACGCTGCGCCTGCTGCCAGCCACCGCCGGACTGCGATTGCTGCTGATAGCCGCCGCCGAACTGTGCGCCACCCTGCATCATGCGCAGGAACTGTTCAAACTGGGCGCGGGAGATACCGAGTTCGTCGGCGATGACAAACAGCACTTCACGTTCGTTAGGGTGCAATGAGCCGTCGGCAAACGCGGCCTGAATCTGAATTTCCAGAAACATCCTAATTAAATCGAAGCGACCAAAACAGACACCACGGAACGCACGCATCTTCTCACGCAGCGGGTAATTATCCGCTTTACCGACACGGAAAGCCTGCTGCGCCGCGATGCGGGACTCGCCGTGAAGATTCATGCGGTCCATCAGAATACTGGCAACATGGATATCCGCTTCGGTCACGCGACCTTTCGATTTGGTCAAATGCCCCATCACCTCAAAGGTGGTGGCAAAGAACAGCGACTGACGCTCTTGCTGGTTGGCAAAAAAGTTGAGCCTGCGGCTACGCGCCTTATCAAACATGTGGCCAATCAGCAGTCCAAGTACCGCTCCCCAGAATCCGCCACCCATCATAAGTGCGACGGCCACACCAATCACTTTACCCCAATACTGCATAGACTCCCCGGATAGTCATAATCATCATGTCGCAGGTAATGACTTCCGCCTTGATAAAAGGCGATTTTCGCAGCGATGACCTGATGGTCAGTGCAGGACATAACCTATAATTTGCTTTATCATACTCGCCATTCTACACAGTGCCTAACGCCACTGGCTCGAAGCGGCAGGATTAACACTGGCGCGTGACCGATGAGTACGTTAGTCTCTGACCGTTTGCAAGCCGCGAAGCCACAGATGACGGAACAACAAATAAAACGTATGAAAAAACGTATTCCCACCCTTCTGGCAACCCTGATCGCCAGCGCCCTGTACAGTCAACAGGGTGCGGCGGCCGACCTCGCATCACAATGTATGCTGGGGGTACCAAGCTATAACCGTCCGCTGGTTCAGGGGGATACTAATAACCTGCCTGTCACCATCAACGCCGACCATGCCAAGGGTAATTACCCTGATGATGCCGTATTTACCGGCAATGTCGATATTAATCAGGCGAACAGTCGATTACAGGCAGACGAAGTGCAATTGCACCAGAAGCAGGCGCCTGGACAGGCGGATCCGGTTCGCACCGTAGATGCTTTGGGCAATGTACACTATGACGATAATCAGGTGATCCTGAAAGGTCCTAAAGCCTGGTCCAATCTGAATACCAAAGATACCAACGTCTGGAAAGGCGACTATCAAATGGTCGACCGTCAAGGCCGTGGTACTGCTGACGTCATGAAACAGCGTGGCGAAAACCGGTATACCATTCTCGATAACGGAACCTTTACCTCCTGTCTGCCAGGTTCGAACACCTGGAGCGTGGTCGGAAGCGAAGTGATTCAGGACCGCCAGGAGCAGGTTGCCGAAATCTGGAACGCCCGCTTTAAAATCGGCCCGGTGCCGGTGTTTTATAGCCCCTATCTGCAGCTACCGATTGGTGACAAACGCCGTTCAGGTTTCCTGATCCCGAATGCCAAATACAGCAGTAATAACGGTACGGAAATCTACCTGCCGTATTACTGGAACATCGCGCCGAACTTCGATGCCACCATCACGCCACACTATATGGAAAAGCGCGGCGGCGTGATGTGGGAGAACGAATTCCGCTATCTGACTAAGGCGGGTGCAGGGCTGTTTGAATTCGACTATTTGAACAAAGATAAAGTCTACGAAGACGAACACCCTGGAGACGATGATAGCCGTCGCTGGCTCTTCTACTGGCGACATGCCGGCGTGATGGACCAGGTGTGGCGCTTCAATGTCGACTACACCAAAGTCAGCGATCCGACCTACTTCAACGACTTTGATTCCAAATACGGTTCCAGTACCGACGGTTACGCCACGCAGAAATTCAGCGTTGGCTATGCCATTGAGAACTTTAACGCCACCGTATCCAGCAAGCAGTTCCAGGTCTTTGATACAGAAAACTCAAACTCCTATGCCGCACAACCGCAGTTGGACGTTAACTACTACCAGAATGACGTTGGGCCGTTTGACACCCATATCTATGGTCAGGTAGTGCATTTCAAAAACACTAATGACAACATGCCAGAAGCGACGCGTGTACACCTGGAACCGACCATCGATTTGCCACTGTCGAACGGTTGGGGAAGCATCGACACCGAAGCCAAGCTGATGGCGACACATTATCAGCAGGATGACGTCGACTGGTACAACACCCGTTATGGCACGAATCTGAAAGAAAACGTTAACCGCGTACTGCCGCAGTTTAAAATTGACGGCAAAATGGTCTTTGAGCGCGATATGGACTGGTCACAGGGCTATACCCAGACCCTCGAACCACGCGTACAGTACCTGTATGTGCCGTACAAAGATCAAAGCGATATCATGTCGTACGATTCAACGTTGCTGCAATCGGACTACAGCGGCCTGTTCCGTGACCGGACCTACAGCGGCCTGGACCGAATCGCGTCGGCTAACCAGGTGACGACCGGCCTCACCTCTCGCGTTTATGATGAAAACGCCGTTGAACGTTTTAACGTTTCTGTGGGTCAAATCTACTACTTCACGCCAACGCGTACGGGTGATGAAGGAGCCGAATGGTCTCAAAGCGATCAAAAAGGCTCGTTGGTATGGGCCGGTGATACCTATTGGCGCATGACTGACCAATGGGGCCTGCGTGGCGGTATTCAATACGATACGCGTCTGGATAACGTGGCCACCGGCAACGGTACCGTCGAGTATCGTCGCGATGAAAACCGCTTAGTCCAGTTGAACTACCGTTACGCCAGCCCGGAGTATATTCAGGCGACACTGCCTTCCTACTCCACGGCACAGCAGTATAAAGACGGGATTTCCCAGGTGGGCATGACGGCAAGCTGGCCGGTCGTTGACCGTTGGTCTGTCGTTGGCGCGTATTACTACGACACTAACGCCAACAAACCAGCGGATCAGATGATAGCCGTACAGTATAACTCCTGCTGTTATGCTCTCCGTCTCGGCTATGAGCGTAAGCTCAACGGTTGGGATCCTAACAATGTCCAGGGTGTGTACGACAACGTCGTCGGCTTCAATATCGAACTGCGTGGCCTGAGCTCTAACTATGGTCTTGGCACACAGCAGATGTTGCGTTCGACCATCATGCCGTACCAAAGCTCTTTGTAACGCCACGGTATTAGAAACGTAATCCGCTTTGCGGTTAATTGAAATGGAAAGAGTATGAAGAACTGGAAAACGCTGCTTCTCGGTATCGCCATGGTTGCGAATACCAGTTTCGCCGCCCCACAGGTTGTCGATAAGGTAGCAGCTGTCGTAAATAACGGCGTTGTACTGGAAAGCGATGTCGATAATTTGATGCAGTCCGTAAAAGGAAATGCAACCCAGGCCGGACAACAATTACCGGATGACGCCACGCTGCGTCACCAGATTCTGGAACGTCTGATCATGGACCAGGTTGTCCTGCAGATGGGCCAGAAAATGGGCGTAAAAATCACTGACGCACAGCTCGATCAGGCCATCACCAACATCGCCAAGCAGAACAATATGTCGATGGATCAGATGCGTAGCCGTCTGGCCTACGATGGTATGAACTACAGTACCTATCGCGAACAGATCCGCAAAGAGATGACTATCTCTGAAGTGCGTAATAACGAAGTTCGTCGTCGTATTACCGTACTGCCGCAGGAAGTTGATGCATTGGCTTCACAGATTGGCAATCAGAACGATGCCAGCACTGAGCTGAATCTGAGCCACATCCTGATCCCGCTGCCGGAAAACCCAAGCTCTGATCAGGTTAACGAAGCGGAAGCTCAGGCGCGCTCGGTTGTCGATCAGGCAAACAAAGGCGCTGACTTCGGGAAACTCGCTATCACTTACTCCGCTGACCAACAGGCACTGAAAGGCGGCCAGATGGGCTGGGGACGTATTCAGGAACTGCCGTCAATCTTCGCGCAGGCCCTGAGCACTGCGAAAAAAGGCGATGTGATTGGTCCGATCCGTTCCGGTGTGGGCTTCCACGTCATCAAAGTGAACGATCTGCGCGGTCAGAGCCAGAGCATTTCTGTAACCGAAGTTCATTCCCGTCACATCCTGCTGAAGCCATCGCCAATCATGACTGACGACCAGGCACGTGCGAAGCTGGAAGCCGTGGCTGCGGACATTAAGAGTGGTAAAACCACCTTTGATAAAGCGGCGAAAGAACTGTCTCAGGACCCAGGTTCTGCAAACCAGGGCGGTGATTTAGGCTGGGGCACTCCGGACATGTACGATCCGGCATTCCGTGATGCACTGATGAAACTGAGCAAAGGCGAAATCAGCGCCCCGGTTCACTCCTCGTTCGGCTGGCACCTGATTCAGCTGCTGGATACCCGTAACGTGGACCGCACCGATGCAGCACAGAAAGACAGGGCTTACCGCATGCTGATGAACCGTAAGTTTGCTGAAGAAGCGGCAACCTGGATGCAGGAACAACGTGCCAGCGCGTACGTCAAAATTCTGAGCAACTGATGACACAGCCCCAACGTGTGGTTATCACTCCCGGCGAACCCGCCGGGATTGGCCCAGACCTCGTGGTTCAACTGGCACAGTGTGACTGGCCTGTTGAACTGGTGGTTTGCGCTGATGAAACGCTTCTGACAGACCGGGCAGCAATGCTCGGTTTGCCGTTAACGCTCCTGCCCTACGATGCCGCTCTGGCACCTGTGCCGCAAAAAGCCGGTACGCTGACTCTCCTTCCCGTCCCCCTTCAGGCTCCCGTTACACCAGGCACACTTAACGTGCTGAACGGCCCTTATGTGGTGGAAACCCTGGCACGCGCCTGCGATGGCAGTACCGAAGGCGAGTTTGCCGCCCTGATTACCGGGCCGGTGCAAAAGAGCATCATCAACGATGCCGGGATTGCGTTTACCGGACACACCGAATTCTTCGAAGAGCGTTCTCACACCGCTAAAGTGGTGATGATGCTGGCAACAGAAGAGCTGCGCGTCGCACTCGCAACGACCCACCTGCCGCTCAAAGCCATTAGCGATGCGATTACGACAGATGTCCTGCGCGACGTGATTACCATTCTGGATACCGACCTGCGCACGAAGTTTGGCATTGCCAAGCCGCATATCCTGGTGTGTGGGCTGAATCCGCATGCCGGTGAAGGCGGGCATATGGGGATGGAAGAGATAGACACCATCATTCCGGTGCTCGAAGAAATGCGCGCTAAGGGCATGAATCTGAGTGGGCCGCTGCCCGCAGATACCCTGTTTCAGCCAAAATATCTCGACAATGCCGACGCAGTCCTCGCGATGTACCACGATCAGGGCCTGCCCGTGCTAAAATACCAGGGTTTCGGCCGTGCCGTGAATATCACGCTCGGTTTACCTTTTATCCGTACGTCCGTTGACCACGGCACCGCGCTAGAACTGGCGGGTCAGGGGAAAGCAAACGTCGGCAGTTTTATTACGGCGCTTAATCTCGCCATCAAAATGATCAGTAACTCTCAATGAATAATCGAGTCCATCAGGGCCACTTAGCCCGAAAACGCTTCGGGCAAAACTTCCTCAACGATCAGTTTGTCATCGACAGCATCGTTTCGGCTATCAACCCGCAGAAAGGTCAGGCCATTGTTGAAATCGGCCCGGGTCTTGCCGCATTGACCGAGCCGGTTGGCGAACGTCTGGATAAACTGACCGTCATCGAACTGGACCGTGACCTGGCTGCACGCCTGCAAACGCACCCGTTCCTTGGACCAAAGCTGACAATTTTTCAGCAAGATGCGATGACCATGAACTTCGGCGAGCTGTCGAAGGAAATGGGCCAGCCGCTGCGCGTGTTCGGTAACCTGCCGTACAACATCTCTACCCCGCTGATGTTCCACCTGTTTAGCTATACTGATGCCATTGCCGACATGCACTTCATGCTGCAAAAAGAAGTGGTAAATCGTCTGGTTGCAGGGCCAAACAGTAAGGCGTATGGTCGTTTAAGCGTCATGGCGCAGTACTACTGCCAGATTATCCCTGTGCTGGAAGTGCCGCCAACCGCCTTTACGCCACCGCCAAAAGTGGATTCTGCCGTTGTTCGCCTGGTGCCTTACACCACGCTGCCGCATCCGGTCAAAGAGGTTCGTGTGTTAAGCCGAATCACCACCGAAGCGTTCAACCAGCGTCGTAAGACTATCCGTAACAGCCTCGGCAATATCTTCTCTGTCGAACTGTTGACTGAGCTTGGCGTTGACCCGGCGATGCGTGCAGAAAATATCTCTGTGGCCCAGTACTGCCGCCTGGCAAACTGGCTGTCAGAAAATGCGCCTCAGAAGGAGAGCTAAACCATGATCAATTCGCCCCGTGTCTGTGTCCAGGTACAAAGCGTCTACATTGAGTCCCAGTCCTCGCCGGACGATGAACGCTATGTTTTTGCTTATACGGTCACGATTCGTAATCTGGGGCGAGGATCGGTGCAGCTGCTTGGGCGCTACTGGTTGATTACTAACGGCCACGGTCGTGAAACCGAGGTTCAGGGCGAAGGTGTCATCGGCGTTCAGCCACACATTGCTCCGGGCAACGAATATCAGTACACCAGCGGTGCCGTGCTGGAAACGCCACTCGGCACCATGCAGGGTCACTATGACATGATCGACGCTGACGGTAACCCGTTCAGCATTGATATTCCCGTTTTCCGTCTGGCCGTGCCAGCTCTCATCCATTGATAAAATGAGCACATACCTTATTGGCGACGTTCACGGCTGCTACGATGAACTGATCGCGTTATTAAAGCAGGTGGAATTTACCCCTGGACGAGACACGTTGTGGCTGACAGGCGATCTGGTGGCCCGCGGCCCCGCATCGCTCGACGTTCTGCGCTACGTGAAATCTCTGGGTGATAGCGTGCGTATGGTTCTCGGCAATCACGATTTGCATCTGCTGGCGGTATTCGCCGGGATCAGTCGTAATAAGCCGAAAGACCGACTCACGCCGCTACTGGAAGCGCCGGATGCTGACGAACTGCTGAACTGGCTACGCCGTCAGCCGCTGCTGCAAGTTGATAAAGAGAAGAAACTGGTGATGGCCCATGCCGGGATCACTCCGCAGTGGGATCTTGATACCGCGGAGCTTTGCGCTCGCGACGTTGAAGCGGTGCTATGCAGCGATTCCTATCCGTTCTTCCTTGACGCCATGTATGGCGATTTGCCGAACCATTGGTCGCCAGAGCTGACAGGTCTTGCACGTCTGCGCTTTATCACCAACGCCTTTACGCGGATGCGTTACTGCTTCCCGAACGGTCAGCTCGATATGTACACCAAAGAGTCGCCGGAAAACGCGCCTGTACCGCTAAAACCGTGGTTTGCTATTCCTGGCCCCGTCACTGAAGAGTACAGCGTCATTTTTGGCCACTGGGCTTCGCTGGAAGGCAAAGGAACGCCGGAAGGGATTTACGGTCTGGATACCGGATGCTGCTGGGGCGGGGATTTAACGTGTCTGCGCTGGGAAGATAAGAAATACTTTGTGCAACCGTCTAATCGTCATCTCGATCTCGGCGAAGAAGAAGCCGTCGCGTCTTAATATTATCCCCCCACCCGTCGGGTGAGGGGATACGCTTATCGACGATCTAAGATCTCAAAGCAATAGCTGTGCGAGTTCTGCTCGTCGGCATCATGAAACTCACTGAATGTCGATTCCCAGTTATCCGGATCGTAGTCCGGGAAATGGGTATCGCCTTCCACTTCCGCATCAATGTGCGTCAGATACAGGCGCTGCGCTTTCGGCAGAAACTGTTCGTAAACCCGACCACCACCGATCACCATGATCTCTTCTGCGTCACCGCAGGCGGCAATCGCTTCATCTACCGACTTTACCCACTCAACACGATCGTCAGTGCCTGGCTGGCTGCTAATCACAATGTTTTTGCGTCCTGGCAGCGGACGTCCAATGGATTCCCAGGTCAGGCGACCCATCACCACAGGTTTGTTGAGCGTGGTACGTTTAAACCAGGCGAGATCGGCAGGCAGGTTCCAGGGCATGGCGTTTTCCATGCCGATAACGCGATCCACCGCTAACGCCGCAATCAGACTGATCATTGAAATATCCCGGATGTAAAAATTGCCGCCACTATACGGAAAGCTTAATCTTTCGTCGACAATAGGGAGAGTAAAGAAGACGAAATATTTTCGCCTTCTCACTAAGTGCCCGTTATGCCGATGGTTTCGCTTCTGGTTCGTCAGCCGGATTACCGGTGTGCTTTCCTTCCTCGGTTCCCTGCCAGCCGTGACGCTGAATAATCGACATGTTGCTGCGGTCTTCGTTGATGATATCGGTCAGCATCGCACTGGTGCGTTTGAACGCCGCCGCGAAGGACGCATCGTCTTCATCCGCCATATCGACCATTTCTTCTATCATTCTCACGTTGAAACGGCGGAACACATCTGCACGCTCGCGGGCTTCATAGGCGCCAAGCCCCAACGCTTCCAGCGCCATGCGACCTGACTTCAGAGCGCCTTCAAACGTTTCACGCTCCGGCGCTTCGATACCCGCCTGACGCAGCTGAATGTAGTGATCAATATCGCGGGCGCGGGCGATAATCCGCAGATGCGGGAAATGCGCTTTCGCCAGTTCCGTCAGTTCGAGGTTGGTTTTCGGGTCATCAATGGCGTTGATCAACACTTCCGCCCGGGCTGCACCGGCTGACTCAAGCATATCGACCCGCGTCGCGTCACCGTAAAACACCTTCATATCGAATTTACGCAGCGTATCGACGTGGTCTGGATCGTGATCGAGAATGACCATCTTCACGCCGCTCGACAGCAGCAGACGACCGGTAATCTGACCAAACCGACCAAATCCGGCGATAATCACCCGCGGCTGCTCTTCATCAATTTCATCCGCCTCGCGATCGTCACCGCCTTTGGCTTTTTCCATGCGTGACAGCAGCACCAGTAAAATCGGCGTGGCGGCCATCGACAGCGCCACTGCCAGGGTCAACGCTTTGGCCCATTCCGGGTCCAGTACTTTCGCCATCTGCGCCGTACCAAACACCACAAACGCAAACTCACTGCCCTGTCCTAACAGCGCAGCAAACCAAAGACGCTGGGCTTTCGGCACGCCAAGCGGGCGTGCAATCAGCCACAGCATCACCGCTTTAATGATAAGGAATCCGGCCAGTAAAATCAGAATACGTAGCGGATGCGTCACCAGGGTGCCGAAGTCGATAGACATGCCAACGCCGATGAAGAACAGTCCCAACAGCAGGCCTTTAAACGGTTCGATATCGCTTTCCAGCGCATGGCGATATTCCGAACTCGCCAGCAGCACGCCGGCCAGAAATGCGCCCATCGCCATCGATAAGCCCACTTCTTCCAGCAGCAGTCCGAAACCGAAAACCAGGAACAGCGCGACGGCGCTGAACACTTCGCGCAGGCCTGAGCGAGCGACAAAACGCAGCACCGGGCGCGTGACGTAGCGCCCGAGCAAAATCACGAGCACCAGGACGCCGGCAACTTTCAGGGCGGAAAGCCCAAAAGCGGCAAGCGTGGTAGTCGCCCCGCTGGAGGCCAGCAGCGGGATCATCGCCACCAGCGGAATCGCCGCGATATCCTGGAACAGCAGCACCGCAAACGTACTGCGGCCAAGCTGAGAGACGGTCAGATTCCGTTCGCTCATCGCCTGCATGGCGATGGCCGTGGAAGAGAGTGCCAGCGTCAGGCCGATAAGTTCAGCCACTTTCCAGTCAAGACCGAGCAGTATGCAAAAGCCACCGATCAGGACACCACACGCGACCATTTGCAGCGCTCCACCGCCAAATACCGACGCGCGAAGCTTCCACAAACGCTGCGGATCAAGCTCCAGGCCAATGACAAACAGCATCAGCACCACGCCGATTTCAGCGAAGTGCAGAATGGCCTCGGCATCCGTCACCAGGCGCAAACCCCACGGCCCAATAATGCAGCCTGCTATCAGGTAGCCGAGCACGGAACCTAATCCCAGACGCACGGCAATCGGCACGATCAGCGCCGCCGAACCGAGGTAAATCAGGGCCTGAATCAGCGTATGGCTATCCATGATGCACCTCCTGCCACTCGAGCAGACGCTGTTTGTAATGCCGGGCCTCGGCGACAAGCGTTTCATCGTCGCAGATAAAGGTGCAATGCATGGCGAACGGCGGCAGCCAGTTCAGGCCGCAATACAGCGCCGTCGCCTGTAATGGCTGCGCCAGAACGTCAAAACCGGGGAAACTGCCAATCGCGAAATGATCGTCTCCACCACCGGTCGTCACTGCCCACAACAGGCTTTTACCGTGCAGCGCTTTTCCGCCGTGCCCGTAGGCCCAGCCGTGAGACAGAACTTTATCAATCCAGAGTTTGAGGAGTGGCGGCACGCTGTACCACTGCATGGGGTGCTGCCAGATGACCAGGTCGGCGCGGGAAAGCGCCTCCTGCTCAGCGGCAATGTCGATATTGAAATCGGGATAGAGGTGATACAGAGAGCGAATTTCTACGCCGTCGATTTCCCTTGCCTGCTCGAGCATCCGTTTATTCGCATGCGAATGCTGCGGATAAGGATGCGCATAAATAATCAAAATCATCTGTTAGCCTGTTTTGCACTTCACTGTTTTATCAGCGAAGTGTAGTCAGTTAACTTACAGGCTAACAGCGAAGATTGGTGAACTAGTTGTCCAGCTCGCCCATGGATTGAACCTGATCGCGGTTGATCTGTTCGGTCTTACCGGTTTCCGCATTTTTATAGGACACGAGGCCGGTGTCGCTATCAACCTCTGGCTTACCGTCGGTGACGATGGTTTTACCATCGGTCGTTTTCAGCGCCTGGTTTGAGGAACAGCCTGCTACGGTAAACAGTGCTGCGGCGGTAAAAATGGAGGTGATCAGTAGATTGTTACGCATGGTGTTCTCCCGTGCTCTTCGGTTAAAGAATCATTATCTGCCTAATGATTTTAGGCTAACTGACTGAACGCACATGGAAAACCAGAACACTCTGAAGATGGGACGATGGGATGAGAGACAAGGTAAAAGCAAAACGGCAACCAGAAGGTTGCCGTTTTTAGTAGGGCATCAGCCCGCACACCCCATACAGCGAGTGTTACTTATTGATCTGCGCGTGCATTTCCTGCACCGAAATCACCTTCTCGGTCGCATCCGCGTTCAGCGCCATGGCTGTCGCGAAACCGCCGTTCAGGGTGGTGTCGTAATGCACTTTGTACTGCAGCGCGCTGCGGCGAATCAGCTTGGAATCTTCAATCGCCTGACGACCTTCGGTGGTGTTAATGATGTAGGTGTATTCACCATTCTTGATACGGTCCTGAATGTGCGGCCGACCTTCATGCACCTTGTTCACCAGACGCGGGTTAATGCCCGCTTCGCCCAGAACAACGGCAGTCCCGTGGGTCGCATCCAGTTCGAAGCCCTGTTTCAGCAGTTTTGCCGCCAGGTCTACCACTCGCTCTTTGTCACCTTCACGCACGGAGAGCAGCGCACGGCCCTGCTTCTTCATGGTGGAGTTGCTGCCGAGCTGCGCTTTGGCAAACGCTTCTGCGAAAGTACGACCCACGCCCATCACTTCACCGGTAGAGCGCATTTCTGGCCCTAACAGCGGGTCAACGCCTGGGAATTTGTTGAACGGCAGTACCACTTCTTTCACCGAGTAGTACGGCGGGATGATCTCTTCCAGGTGGCCTTGCTGCGCCAGCGTCTGACCGACCATCACGCGCGCCGCCACTTTCGCCAGCGGCAGGCCGGTGGCTTTGGAGACGAACGGTACGGTACGAGCCGCACGCGGGTTGACTTCAATCAGATACACTTCGTTGTCTTTCACGGCGAACTGGACGTTCATCAGGCCGCGAACCTGCAGTTCGAAGGCCAGTTTCTGCACCTGCTGGCGCATCACATCCTGAATTTCTTTGCTCAGGGTATACGCTGGCAGAGAACATGCGGAGTCACCGGAGTGAACGCCTGCCTGCTCGATGTGCTCCATGATGCCGCCAATCAGCACGTTTTCGCCGTCGCAGATAGCATCCACGTCCACTTCAACCGCATCGTCGAGGAAACGGTCCAGCAGCACTGGCGCATCGTTAGAGACGCTGACTGCGGTCTGGAAGTAGCGACGCAGATCAGCTTCGTCATACACGATTTCCATCGCACGACCGCCAAGCACGTAGGACGGGCGCACCACCAGCGGGTAGCCAATCTCTTTCGCTTTCTCTACCGCCATTTCAATCGCGGTCACGGTGGCGTTCGCGGGCTGTTTCAGCTTCAGACGGTCAACTGCCTGCTGGAAACGTTCGCGGTCTTCTGCACGGTCGATAGCATCCGGGCTGGTACCGATAATCGGCACACCTGCGGCTTCCAGCGCACGCGCCAGTTTCAGCGGAGTCTGGCCACCGTACTGCACGATAACGCCCTTAGGTTTCTCGATGCGCACGATTTCGAGCACGTCTTCAAAGGTCACCGGCTCGAAGTACAGGCGGTCGGAGGTGTCGTAATCGGTGGAAACAGTTTCTGGGTTACAGTTGACCATGATGGTCTCGTAACCGTCTTCACGCAGCGCCAGAGAGGCGTGTACGCAGCAGTAGTCGAATTCGATACCCTGACCGATACGGTTAGGGCCGCCGCCGAGGACCATGATTTTATCGCGGTCTACGGACGGGTTCGCTTCGCACTCGTCTTCATACGTGGAGTACATGTACGCGGTGTCGGTGGAGAATTCTGCCGCACAGGTGTCCACGCGCTTGTAGACCGGGTGCAGGTTGTACTGTTCACGCAGCTTGCGGATTTCTGACTCGCGAACGCCTGCCAGTTTTGCCAGACGTGCATCGGCGAAACCTTTGCGCTTCAGCGTACGCAGGAAATCAGCATTCAGGCCGGTAATACCGACTTCCGCCACGTTTTCTTCAAGGCGCACCAGCTCTTCAATCTGTACCAGGAACCAGCGGTCGATGTTGGTCAGGTTGAAGACGCCGTCGACTGACAGGCCCGCACGGAAGGCATCAGCGATGTACCAGATACGCTCGGCGCCCGCGTCTTTCAGCTCGCGGCGAATCTTGGTCAGCGCTTCCGGGTCATCCAGGCTCACTTTCGGGTCGAAACCGGTCGCGCCCACTTCCAGGCCGCGCAGCGCTTTCTGCAAGGATTCCTGCTGAGTGCGGCCAATCGCCATCACTTCGCCGACGGATTTCATCTGCGTGGTCAGGCGGTCGTTAGCACCCACAAATTTCTCGAAGTTAAAGCGAGGGATTTTGGTCACAACGTAGTCGATGGACGGTTCGAAGGAAGCCGGGGTACGGCCGCCAGTGATGTCGTTCATCAGCTCGTCGAGGGTGTAACCCACGGCCAGTTTCGCTGCCACTTTGGCAATCGGGAAACCCGTCGCTTTGGACGCCAGCGCGGAAGAGCGGGACACGCGCGGGTTCATTTCGATAACAATCAAACGACCATTTTTCGGGTTCACAGAGAACTGGACGTTAGAGCCACCGGTTTCCACGCCGATTTCACGCAGCACCGCCATCGAGGCGTTACGCATGATTTGGTATTCTTTGTCGGTCAGAGTCTGCGCCGGGGCCACGGTGATGGAGTCACCGGTGTGGATACCCATCGCATCGAAGTTTTCGATAGAGCAGACGATGATGCAGTTGTCGTTTTTATCACGCACCACTTCCATCTCGTACTCTTTCCAGCCAATCAGAGACTCATCAATCAGCAGCTCTTTGGTTGGGGAAAGATCCAGACCGCGTTCGCAAATCTCTTCGAACTCTTCACGGTTGTAGGCGATACCGCCGCCGGTGCCGCCCATGGTGAAGGACGGACGGATGATGCACGGATAACCGACGTCAGCGGCAACCGCCAGCGCTTCTTCCATCGTGTGTGCAATGCCGGAACGCGCGGTGTCGAGGCCGATTTTCTTCATCGCTACGTCGAAACGACGGCGGTCTTCTGCTTTATCAATCGCGTCAGCCGTTGCGCCAATCATGGTCACACCGAACTCTTCGAGCACGCCCTGACGTTCCAGCTCAAGCGCACAGTTCAGTGCGGTCTGGCCACCCATGGTTGGCAGCACCGCATCCGGACGCTCTTTTTCAATAATCTTGCGAACCACTTCCCAGTGAATCGGTTCGATGTAGGTCGCATCGGCCATTTCCGGGTCGGTCATAATCGTCGCCGGGTTGGAGTTCACCAGGATGACACGGTAGCCCTCTTCACGCAGCGCCTTACACGCCTGGGCACCGGAGTAGTCAAACTCACAAGCCTGACCGATAACGATCGGGCCAGCGCCAAGGATCAGGATGCTTTTTATGTCTGTACGTTTTGGCATGGTTTTCTCAGCTCCTGATTATTTAGCGGTCTTACGGTATTGCTCGATAAGTTCGATGAAGTGATCGAACAGCGGTGCGGCATCGTGCGGGCCTGGGCTCGCTTCCGGGTGCCCCTGGAAACTGAACGCGGGCTTATCGGTACGATGAATACCCTGCAAGGTACCGTCGAACAGTGACTTGTGCGTGACGCGCAGGTTGGCGGGCATCGAGGCTTCGTCCACCGCAAAACCGTGGTTCTGCGCGGTGATCATCACCGTGTCGTTGTCGATATCTTTCACCGGATGGTTGCCGCCGTGGTGGCCGAACTTCATCTTGATGGTTTTCGCCCCGCTCGCCAGCGCCAGAAGCTGATGGCCGAGGCAGATGCCAAATACCGGAATATCGGTTTCGAGGAATTTCTCAATCGCAGTAATCGCGTAATCACATGGGGCCGGGTCGCCAGGACCGTTGGAGAGGAAAATCCCGTCCGGATTCATTTTCAGCACGTCTTCGGCAGAGGTTTGTGCCGGGACTACCGTCAGGCGGCAGCCGCGGTCCACCAGCATGCGCAAGATGTTGCGCTTCGCGCCGTAGTCGTAGGCCACCACGTGGAAAGGCAGCTCTTCTTCTTTCTTCGCTTCTGGCAGTTCATCTGCCAGCGTCCAGCTACCCTGAGTCCAGCTGTAGCGCTCAGTGGTGGTCACTTCTTTCGCCAAATCCATACCGTTCAGACCCGGGAAGGCCTGCGCTTTTTCCAGCGCCAGGGTGGCGTCCAGGTGGTCACCGGCAATGATGCAGCCGTTCTGAGCGCCTTTTTCGCGCAGCAGTCGGGTCAGCTTGCGGGTATCAATATCGGCAATCGCCACAATGTTGTGACGCTTCAGGTAAGAAGAGAGGTCTTCGGTGTTGCGGTAGTTGCTGGCAATCAGTGGCAGATCGCGAATGATGAGGCCTTGAGCGTGTACCTGGGAAGATTCTTCGTCAGCAGCATTGGTGCCGACATTACCGATATGGGGATAAGTGAGAGTGACGATTTGGCGAGAATAGGAAGGATCAGTGAGGATTTCTTGATAACCGGTCATTGAAGTATTGAAAACGACTTCCCCAACCGCCGTGCCCGTTGCCCCTATGGCCCGACCGTGAAACTGGGTTCCGTCTTCCAGAACCAAAAGCGCTGACTTAATCAAAACATCCTCCAGAGAATATTCACTCAGTTTATCTGCATATTAATTCACTCACAATGACGAATCAATGCAAATCTGCTGCCCGCGAAATTCGTGCAAACGGCGGCATTCTGGATATTTACGGGGAGAAAGTCAACGTAAACGAGGGGTTTTTTTATGTCATTTTGCGCCACTGGGGGTTATGACGCTGTAAAGCAGGCAAAAAGATCAGCTAATGGCCTTTCCGTACACGCTTGCGCACCAGGATAATTGTTAAACCCGCCCAGTGGAAGTAAAAAAGTGGACCAGATGGTCAAAATTTACATTCACATAACGAAAAAAGACATGAAAACACATTGTTTTGAGCGATATAAGAAGAAATTAAAATGAAGAAGGAAAAATTAAAGGGCAATAAAATATTGCCCTTTGCAATCAACTAATTGTGATTGCCACAACCACATCACGATGGGGTAAACTCATTATAAATTGTTGAGATCAAGCACATCACGCATATCAAAAAGACCGTTAGGCTTCTCTTTCAGCCACAGAGCAGATCGCACTGCGCCATTGGCAAAGGTCATTCGGCTTGAAGCTTTATGCGTGATTTCAACGCGTTCACCAATATCGGCGAACATCGCAGTATGTTCCCCGACGATATCCCCCGCACGCACGGTCGCAAAACCGATAGTGCCAGGTACACGCTCACCGGTATAGCCTTCACGGCTGTACACGGCACACTCCTTCAAATCTTTATCCATGGCATGAGCAATCGCTTCGCCCATCGCCAGTGCCGTACCTGATGGCGCATCCACTTTGTGACGATGATGCGCTTCGATGATTTCGATGTCGGTATAATCGCCCATCACCTTCGCGGCCTTTTCCAGCAGTTTCAGCATCACGTTCACGCCGACGCTGAAGTTCGCAGCAAACACAATCGCGATGCTCTCTGCCGCGTCACGGATTGCCTGTTTGCCCGCCTCATCAAAACCGGTGGTGCCGATAACCATGCCTTTACCGTGCTGGCGACAAAAAGCCAGATGATGCAACGTGCCTTCCGGACGGGTGAAATCGATGAAGACATCGAAATCATCCTTCACGGCATCAAGGCTGCTTTGCACCTTCACGCCCGTCGCACCAATGCCTGCGAGCTCGCCTGCGTCTGCGCCCAGCAGAGAAGAACCCTCACGCTCCAGCGCCGCACCCAGTTTAATACCTGCCAGCTGTGCCGCCGCCTGAATCAGTTGCCGTCCCATACGGCCGCCCGCGCCTGCAATAGCAACGCGGATGTGTCCATCTTGCATATCTATTCTCTTCGTTAATACAATGTAAATCGTTTTCAGAGTAACCAGCGCCTGAGGGCCCTGCCACTAAAAACGGCGATAATTAGAATTTAACGTGAAACTGCAGCCAATATCAGTAAAAGGCATGATCAGCGAAAACCACAGGATTCTCTGACCACCAGCGCCGGAGGCAGAATTATCCGTTTTGGTGGTTCGCTATTGCCCTGAATCCGACTGAATAACAGCTCTCCGGCCTTACGCCCGATCTCTTTCGCGGCAACGGAAACCGTAGTCAGTGCGGGCTGTACCAGCGCCGCCTCGGTGATATCGTCAAAGCCGACCAGCGCAAAATCACGCCCCGGCTCGCGGCCCGCTTTGCGCAACGCCAGCATGACTCCCAGCGCAACAATATCCTGATAGCACACGGCGGCGGTAATCTGCGGAAATTGATTAAACAGCGCTTCCGCCACCCGCGCACCATCGCTCTGGCTTGCCTGCGAGGCGACGATCCACTCCGGCTTTGGCGCCACGCCATAATCCAGCAGCTTACTGGTAAATCCGCCAATACGCTCAGCGCGCGTCCCCGAATTCAGGCTCCCGCCGATAAACGCAATGTTGCGATGGCCCAGTTTCAGCAAATGCGCAGTCGCCATCCGCGAACCGAGAAAGTTATCGGTACCGACGAAATCGAAATCCGGGTCCTCCAGCGGGCGCACCACCATAATTGCCGGGATATTGCGCCGCTTCAGGCCATCGAAAAACGCCTGCGGCGTGCCCCTCGCCGCGCAAAGCACCATTCCGCAGGCGCTGTTTCGCATCAGCGAATCGACAAACTTCTGCTGCCGCTCTTCAGACTCTTCGCTGTTAGCCAGAAACAGCAGCATCTCATGACGCTCCATTTCATGGCTCAGCCCGGCGGTCATCTCGCCGTAAAACGGATTGGTGATATCGTGCAACAGCAGCCCGACCTGGTTGCTGCTGCGGTTGCGCAGATTCGCGGCAGTCTGGTTATAGACATAGCCGGATTCATCCAACGCCAGTAGCACTCTTTCCCGGGTTGCCTGTGAGATACGCCCGCGGTTTCGCAGTACCATCGAGACCGTGGCGGTCGACACGCCAGCTTTCGCGGCGACCTGCGCCAGCGTAACAGTGGTCATGATTCCTCCTTGTGTTTCCCTCAGATTAATCGAATAACCTTAATTTTGCATTACTCCCTGTGAGGCGCTTCACAACCTGGTGGATAAAAATCACCCAACGCTGATTTTTGCCGGGTTAATCCCATTAACCACCCTTCCCTCTTACGGTTAATCGATTAATCTGAGCGTAAGAAGATGTGGAAGCAAGGATTGATTGAAACACTTTGGGGGTTTGTATGCAGCTCAGTAGCGTAACGAAGGAAAGTTTGATTCTGCTCGATAAAAATTGGCAAACCCGGGGTGAGATCATCACCGCCCTTTGCCAGCGCCTGTTTGACGAGGGCGTAGTGTCCAGTAAAGAAGACTTTAGCGAAGCGGTATGGGCGAGAGAAGCCCTCTCCGAAACGGGATTTGAACAAGGTATCGCTATTCCACACGGCAAATCATCGACGGTGAAACGCCCTGCTTTTGCCGCAGTGCGCCTGACGCAGCCCGTCGATGACTGGCCGACAATGGAGGGTGAAGATAGCGTATCGATGGTCTTTTTACTGGCCGTGCCAAACGACGATGATGAAGGCCATTTACGCCTCCTGTCCTCACTGAGCCTGGCACTGATGGATGAGCAGAACGTTGCCGCGTTACGCACCGCCCCAACGGTTAGTGCTTTTTTGGCGCAGCTCGATGCTACTGAGCCGACAGCGGAGAAAAAGATCGTCAACGATAGCGGTAAAAGCATCGTGGTGATCACCTCCTGCTCTGCCGGAATCGCTCATACCTATATGGCTGCCGAGGCGCTGGAGAAAGCCGGTGCCGCAAAAGGGATCCGCGTTTACAGCGAAAAACAGGGAGCCAGTGGAACGGAAGACCCCCTCACCGCAGAACAGATTGAACAGTCGCAGGGGGTTATTTTTGCCGCCACTCTGCCGCCGAAAGGGCGCGAGCGTTTCGCCGGAAAACCGTTCATCAGCACATCGGTCTCTGAGCCGCTGAAAGACGCAGCCGCTCTGATTGAGCGTATGCTTCATCAGCCGGACGGCATTGTCGAAAGGAGCGGTGAATCGGCTAGCCCTTCGCCGCAACGCGCTCTGTCATTTGGCGCTCGCCTTTATCAGGGCGTTTCCAGCGGCATCTCGTATATGATCCCAGTGATCGTCGCGGCAGGGCTGATGATCGGCATCGGTCAGCTTTCAGCTTTCAGCCAGCATCATGGGTGTGACGGCGATCGGGGACACCCGTTATGCCACTGACGCCAATAGCCTTTTACAGATTTGCCACTACCTGACGCTGTACGGCAGCATGATCATGAAGTTCATGTATCCGGTGTTTGCCGCCTATATGGCCTATAGCATTGCCGACAGACCCGGCCTGGTTCCCGGTTTTATCGGCGGAGCGTTCGCGGGCGGGTTGCACTTCACGCTATGGGCGCAGCCTGGCGGCATTCCTTCCGGCTTTCTCGGGGCGCTGTTGCTCGGCATGGTTGCGGGCTTACTGGCTGACTTTCTCAATCGTCATATTCACCTGCACAAACATCTGCAGGCGATGAAACCGATGTTGATCGTGCCCGGCCTGACGGTTCTGGCGATCTTCTTCTTCAACTTTTATTTTGTCGACCCAGTCTTTGGCGGCATTAACCATTTCTTCCAGCAGTTCATCCTTGATCACGGCCGTTCCAGCGCACTCACCCTGGCGGTCATCATCACCTCTCTGACGGCGTTTGATTTGGGTGGGCCAGTCAACAAATCGGCTGGTGCTATCGCCATAGGGCTTGCCGCTGACCATATCTTCCCGCTCACCGCCCGCGTGCTCGGGATTGTGATCCCGCCGATTGGCATCGGTCTTGCGACGGTGATTGACCGCTTTGTTGTACGCCAGCGGGTGTTTGATGAAAACCAGCGGGTGACCGGCACGACGTCGCTGATTCTGGGCTTTCTTGCCATTGGCGAAGGCGCCATTCCGTTCATGCTGAAAAATCCAGTGATCACCATCTCGATCAACATCCTGGGCGCAATCATCGGCTCGCTTATCGCCATCAGTATGGGTTCCGTTCAATGGTTCCCTCTCCCTGCTATCTGGGGCTGGCCACTGGTTCAGAATTTACCCGCTTATCTGGCCGGGATGACCACGGGGGTGTTGTTCGTGGCTTTTGCTAACGTCTTCGTTCGCTTCTATTTGCTTAGATCCGGCAGGATCACACTGAATTAACAGGAAAAGTTATGTCTCAAAAAGAGGTCTATGTGGTCCCGCATTGTCATTGGGACGCCGAATGGTATTTCACCTGTGAGGACTCACATATCCTGCTGGTCGAAAATATCGATTATCTGCTCGATCTGCTGGAAACGCGCGACGATTTTCCGAGCTACACCTTTGACGGACTGTCGATCGTGCTGGATGAGTATTTGCAGGTCCGCCCGGAAAATCGCGAGCGGCTATGCAAACTGATTCAGGCGCGTCGGCTTCTGGTCGGCCCCTGGTATACGCAGTGCGATTCACTGTTGATCCGCAGCGAATCGCTGATCCGTAATTTGCAGTGTGGGATCGGCATTGCCGAAGCGTTCGGCCACAGTATGAACATTGGCTATATGCCCGATATATTTGGTCAGCACTGCTGGCTGCCTGCGTTATATCGCGATCTTGGGATTGAGTACTGCGTCCTGCAACGCGGGATTTATACCGATCAACTGGACGGTGATCTCAATTTCTGGTGGCGGGCGCCCAATCAGGTCTCCATTGCAACCAACTACCTTTATTACGGCTACGGGCCAGGAAAATTTCTAGCTCACGACGATGACTATCTGACTCACAGGCTGTTGCCCATTCTGCAACAGCTTGCGCAAAAGAACACTCACACCGACAAATTGCTGCTGCCCTGCGGTGGCGATCAGGTCCTGCCCAATGCCTCGTTTCCACAGACCGTTGCGACACTGAATGAAATGGCGCTGCCTTACCGGTTTAAAATGGCGAGCTATGAGCGCTATATGGAGGAAGTTTGGGCTGAAAGTGAGTTCAGTCATACCCTCGAGGGCGAATTGTATGCCTGTCAGAAATCGCGTATTCACCGTACCTGCCATTCGACCCGCTACGATATTAAACGCCAGACATGGCAGACCGAGCATCTCCTGCTGGATAAACTCGAACCGCTAACGGTCATCGCCAATCAACTGGGCATTCACTGGCCGCAGCCGTTGATGGCTTCGCTTTGGAAGAAGGTCTTCTCTGCACATGCCCATAACGGCATTGAGGCGAGCAACGCGGATCCCGTTAACCACAACATTATCCAGCGCCTGATTAGCGTCGAGCGCTCGGTCTTAAGTCTGATTAATCTATTGAAGAAAAAAATCAGCCACGGCATCGGGCTGATGACCGGGAAAAACAATCTTCTGGTGGTGTTCAATTGCGATATTCAGGCGCAAAACGGTCTGGTCAATGCGGTGGTCTTTACCCAGCAGCGTGATTTCACTCTACGGCGACAGGAGGATCCAGTAGCGCACAGTGTCATTAGCCAGCAGCGTATCAGCGGCGGGCAACGGGTTATCGTGACCGCTGGAGGAGAAAAACTGGAAGCAGTGGACGATTACTGGCGCAGTGAAATCCTGTTCCCGGTATCGGACCTCAACGGGTTGGGATATCAGACCTGGTCGGTGGAAGAAACATCTACTGGCGTTGACTCCCTCTTGCCACAGTGGAACCAGAGTATCGAGAACGACTATTACCGCCTCAGTATTGAGAATGGCAGTATCACACTGACAGATCGCCGCAGCGATACGCATTACCCCGCGTTGATACAATTCAGCGATTGCGCCGACAACGGCGATGAATTTGATTTTGCACCACTGGCAAACGACACGCCGCTCAGTTCCGGTCCGTTTCGGGTTATCGGCGCTGAAACCCACCCGCACACGGCCATCATGACGCTGGAGTGCACGCTTCTGCTTCCCTCAGATATCACGCATCGGCTGGCGGGTGAACACGATCAGAGCATGATTATCCGTACCCGCCTGGAGTTGCGACAAGGCGAAAACTGGCTTCGGATCCAGCATGAACTCGACAACGCGGCCAGCGATCACCGTTTACGCATCCACCTGAAGACGCCGGTAGTTTCACCACGTTATAGCTGGGCCGATCAGGGCTTTTCCCTGGTGCGTCGAGAAACGATCAGCCGCTATACCGAGCAGTGGCGTGAAAACGGTTTTGTCGAAAAACCGGTGCCGATTTTTACGATGGAAAACGGTGTTTTCCTGCGTGATGCTGACCATTGCGTGGGCGTCATGACCAAAGGCATCAAAGAGTATGAGGTACTGCCTGACGAAGATACTCTGGCGCTGACCCTGTTTCGTAGCGTGGGACTACTGGGTAAAGACAATACCCCCTGGCGTCCGGGCCGCGCATCCGGGATCAACAACAAAGTGGTGTCGACTCCAGATGCACAAATGCAACAGACAATGTGCTTTGAATATGCCGTCTTTATTACGTCCCCGCTGTCTGATGCAGAAATATTCAGCGCCTGCACCCGCTATCGCGAACGCTATCTGACCTATCAGGTACAGCAGTTGAATACCTTTGAAGAGCGCCTTGAGCGTTTCACCTTGCCGCTATCGACGACCCCAATCTTACCTGCTGCGGAATGGCTCTCGCTCAATAATCCGAGGATCCAGATGAGCCTGTGTAACCCGGGTAACAAGGGTGACGTCACACTCCGGCTTTTCAACCCGGGTGAGGATGACGAAACGTTCGCGCTGAACAGTCCCTATCCCCTGCACATCTGGCAAGTGTCACTGCGCGACGAAAAGATCAAACCCCTGACCGGCGAAATCACACTGAAGGCCAGTGATTATCTGACTTTAAGCATTTCTTTTACCCCAACCTCTTCCGGCCATCGCGGAGAAAAGAATGAAATCGACAACCTACGATAAACACCCTGAAGTCCCCGTTCAGGGTTACGACGAGCAGGCCTGGCAAGACTGGCCTGCATTACTTGTCGCACTTAACGCCCGACTTTCTGACACAAAAAAAACCGTGCTGGTGATCGATTGCTATCCCGGCGTGCGTCTCGACGAACTGGAGCAGGCGTTACAGACGCAGTTCGCGGGCAGCAGTTTGCTAAACGTTGAAGCGGCGCGCAAAAACCAGGAAGCGCTACACAGCTTGCTGGCCCGAAATCTGACTGACGATCGCGTTTTTGGTGTGCTTTCCTGCCATCAACTCACTGAATTTTTTGACCCGCAGCAGCTTGCCGCTATGCGTCAGCGGGTGGCAGATGCCAGCGGGCTGGTGATTGTCTACGGCCCAGGGGCTGCGCTGGTCCACAACGGCGACGTACTGGTGTATGCCGATTTGCCACGCTGGGAAATTCAGCAGCGGATGCGCAGCGGCGAACTGGGCAACTGGGGCGCGGAAAATAATGATGAAGATATTCTGCGCCGCTATAAGCGGGCCTTTTTTATCGAATGGCGGGTATTCGATCGCCATAAAACGCCTTTATTACAACGCGCCGATTTCCTGCTGGATACCACCGTGGCGGACAATCCCGCGATGGTCAGCGGCGATGCGCTCCGCGCCGGTCTGGCGCACACCGTCCAGCGCCCGTTTCGCGTCGTGCCGTTTTTTGATCCCGGCGTCTGGGGCGGTCAGTGGATGAAAAACCAGTTCGATCTCGATCCCTCGAAACCAAACTACGCCTGGTGTTTTGACTGCGTGCCCGAGGAAAACAGCCTGTTGCTACGATTTGGCGACGTGCGGATCGAGATCCCTTCTCTGGATGTGGTGCTGCTTCACCCGCGCGAATTGCTGGGCGAAAAAGTCCATGCGCGCTTTGGCGCTGAGTTTCCGATTCGCTTCGATTTTCTCGACACCATGGGCGGGCAGAACCTCAGTTTCCAGGTGCACCCACTGACCGAATATATCCAGCAGCAGTTCGGCATGCACTACACCCAGGATGAAAGTTACTACATTCTGGATGCAGAGCCAGATGCGGTGGTGTATCTCGGTACGAAAACCGGAACCGATCCGCAGGCGATGCTGGACAATTTACATCAGGCTGCGCAAGGACAAACCGACTTTGACGACGAGCGTTTCGTCAATCAGATCCCGGCGCGCAAGCACGATCATTTCCTGATCCCGTCAGGCACCGTCCACTGTTCCGGTTCGGGCACGATGGTGCTGGAGATAAGCGCTACGCCGTATATTTTCACCTTCAAGCTCTGGGACTGGGGTCGGCTGGGAATGGACGGTCTGCCAAGACCAGTGCACCTCGAACACGGTGAAAAGGTGATCGACTGGCAGCGCGATACCCAATGGGTGCATCAACATCTGGTGAACTGCATTGAGACAATGGGCGAAGGTGACGGCTGGCGCGAGGAGCGTACCGGGCTGCACGAACGTGAATTTATTGAAACCCGCCGCCACTGGTTTACGAAATCCGTTACGCACCATACCCGGGGCGGCGTAAACGTGCTGAACCTGGTGGCCGGAGACGAAGCGCGCGTCGATAGCCCGACGGGCGCATTTGAGCCCTTCGTTATCCATTACGCCGAAACCTTTATTGTGCCCGCCGCCGTGGGTGAATACCGCATCACACCGTGGGGCAAAGGCCTCGGCCAACAGCTGGCCACCGTCAAAGCCTGGGTCAGGGGGTAAAAATGATTAACGTGATTGTCGCGTCTCATGGCCCGCTGGCGAACGCCCTGCTGGACAGCGCGACGCTGGTGTACGGCGAGTTGCCGTATATCTTTCCCGTCTCGCTCAATGAAACCGCCGGGATAGACGGTTTCAGAGACGATTTCTCCACCACCCTGGTGAAGGCCCAACACAATGCAGACGGCGTACTGGTGCTGTGCGATATGCAAAGCGGCACGCCGTGGAACGTCGCCTGCCAGCACGCCTTTTCACCCGCTATGACGCCGCCAATGGCAGTTCTGGCAGGGGTAAATTTGCCGATGCTGCTGCAAACCGACGACATCCATCTCCTGACCGACGTTCATGCCGCCGCAGCACAACTGCTGGCATTAACTCAGCCCACGCTGGTCATCGCGGTACCGGTCGCATTCACCCAATCTGATGATTTTTAACGAGGTGTTCTATGAGTCTTTCTTTCGTACGTATTGATGACCGCGTCATTCATGGGCAACTCGTCACACGCTGGGCCAAAGAGCTGCCCTGTGACGGTATCGTGGCGATTGACGATGCCGTTGCGGCCGACCCGCTGCTCTCGTCGGTAATGAAAGGTGCGGTGTCGGACACCAAAGTCTGGCTGTTTGATACCGCCACCGCCATCGAAAAGCTGCCCAAAGTCATTGCCAGCGAGAAAAGGTATTTCGTGATTGGCAAATCTCCGCTCACGCTGCAGCGCATTGAGCAGGCCGGGATCAGCCTGAAAAACAGCAACGGCAAAATCAACGTCGGGCCGATGAGCGCGCGCGCCAACAGCACCACTATTGGCCCGAACCAGTCGGTGACCGCCGAGGAAGCGGCCGCGTTTGAATGGCTCTGCGCCCAGGGCCATCACGTCGAGTTTCGCCTGGTGCCCGATGCCAGCTGTTACAGCTGGCAGGACGCGCGTCAGAAACTGAAATAAGGAGCCGAAAATGATATTCGAAGCCACTCTGATTGGCCTGCTCTGTTACCTCGGCGCGCTCAGCAGCCCCTGGCTGTTCGGTCTGACCGGCGGCTGGTATCTGATTTCCCGCCCGCTGGTCTCCGGGATGCTGGTCGGCCTGATCCTCGGCGATGTGAAAACCGGGATCCTGATCGGCGTCGCGGTGCAGGCGGTGTATATCGCGATGGTCACGCCGGGCGGTTCGATGCCTGCGGACCTGAACTTTGTCGCATATCCCGCAATCGCGCTGGGGATCCTGTCCGGCAAAGGCCCGGAAGTCGCCGTCGCCCTGGCCGCCACCATCGGGATCGCGGGCACCATTTTGTTCAACACCATGATGGTGCTCAATTCCTTCTGGAACCACCGGGCAGACAGCGCCCTTGAGCGCGGCGACGAACGCGGCATTTACCTCAACAGCGCCATCTGGCCCCAGGCCACAAACTTTGTGCTGCGATTCGTACCGACGTTTATTGCCGTTTACTTTGGCGCGCAGTACATCAGCGGCTTTATGGACAGCCTGCCGGCGATTGTAATTTCCACCATGAGCGTCCTGGGCGGCATTTTACCGGCGGTCGGTATCGCTATCCTGCTGAAACAAATCATCAAAAACTACACCATGATTATCTATTTCCTCGTCGGCTTTATCTGCATCGTGTTCCTGAAACTGAACATGGTGGCGCTGGTGATTGTTGGCGCGCTGCTGGCGCTTATCCACTACAACTACAAGCCAGAAGCGCCGCAGACTGCCGCCGCGAAGCCGACTGTCGATGATGAGGATGAATTCTGATGGAAGAACGTAAACTGACCCGCACCGATCTGCGCCGCTGCTGGCGCGCGTGGATGATGCATAATCTGTCTTCAATGAGCTTCGAACGTCTGGAATCGTTCGGTTTCTGCCTGAGCATGCTGCCGGTGGCGAAAAAGCTGTACCCGGATGCCGCACAGCGCACCGAAATGCTGCGTCGTCACGCGTCGTTCTACAACACCGAGCCGCAACTGGGCGCGATCGTCAACGGCATGGCGCTGGGCCTGGAGGAGAAAAAAGCCAACGGTGAGCCAATCGACGGAGAAACCATTAACACCCTGAAGGTCGGGCTCATGGGGTCGATCGCCGGGATCGGCGATTCGATGATCCCCGGCATGCTAATCCCCATTCTGCTCAGTATCGGCATGGCACTGGCCGCTGGGGGCAATATTCTTGGCCCGCTGTTTTACACCGTCGCGTGGCTGGCGATCATTCTGCCCGGATCGTGGTTCCTGTTTTTGAAGGGCTACCAGATGGGCTCCGGATCGGTTGAAATGCTGGTCAGCAGCAAATCGACTCGTCTGCGTGAAGCGCTGTCGCTGCTCGGGGTGTTTGTGATGGGCGGCGTAGCAGCGAGCTACGTTAAGCTCGGCTCAGGCCTGGAGTTCGTGACCAAAGATGGCGTGAATATACACCTGCAACAGATGCTGGACGGGATTTTCCCACAGTTGCTGCCGCTGATCGTGGTGCTCGGCACCTGGTATCTGATGGCCAAGCGCGGCGTATCACCGGTCAAAGCGATGCTCCTGTTGCTGGTACTGGCAGCGGTCGGTGTCGCGACAGGGTTGTTTGCCTGACTCGCCCGGCGGCACTGCGTTTGCCGGGCCTGGAATACTCGGCAGACCCGGTAGGCGTAGCGCCACCGGAATAATTTTATGGATGAAAGTTCTGCCACAGCGCGGCGGTTTTATCCGGGCGTGAGATGAACTGGAAGCGCGCGGGGGAGTCGATAAACTGCTGATAAATGGGGGCGTCGGTAAGACCAAACTCCCGATATGCGCGTGGCGGGATCACCTGCAAGCGGGCGGAAGCATAGTGAGAATTATGCTGCCAGATAATCTGTTTATCCTGCCACAACGGATACCATGCCAGCCCCTTACGTGCCCGTACGGCGTCATATTCAAAGCCATATTCCCTGTCACACCAGGCACCAAAAGTCAGCGGCTGGTCCGGATCGGCGGAGATAGTGGCATGTCCCCAGCCTGGCGGCACCAGCACTTTTTCGCCAGGCCCGGCCATCACCGCAAAACAGCGCCCCGGATCGTCAGACACAAACTCCTGCATATAAATAATCGCTTTGCCCTGCCAGATTTCATACAGCTCCGGCGGCGACCAGCCGCTGTGCTGGCTGATGCGATGAATATGCCCCTGGCTGCGAACAGGCTCCTCCCCTAATTTTCCGGCCGCATAGGTGACAACGCCAAACAGCAACATGCGTTTTTTCAGCTCTTCACGATCCTGAAGCCGGGCAACGTCCATGGCGATCGCATACACCTCTTCCGGCCCGTCGCACGCAGGATCCCGCAGCGAAGAGCGGATTTGCGCCAGGGTACGGATCTCCGGCATCGGCCCGGTCACATCGTCGCCGTAGGTAAAACCCATCGGCTGGCGCTGGATAGTCATATCCAGGCCAAATCGTGCCGCATTTTCAGCCATTCTGCACCTCTTTCGCCATCCGCTTCAGCGTGTCAGCCGTCACCCGCAGCGCAAAACCGCCGCTCAGCGCAGCATAATCATGCCCGGCGACGCTGGGCCAGACGGCCAGCGCCGAAAGTATATCGCTGCCGATATTAATCAGTCGATGCGCCGTGAAACCGGCGATGTGATGCACTGAACCTGGCCTGACCTGCTCCAGCCGGGTTTGTCCTTGCTGGTCCTGCAACAGCAGCACACCTTCGCCGCGCAGGCCAAAATAGATTTCGCCCTGCTCGCGCCGGGCATGGAAATGGCCCCGCGTCATGAAGAACTCATGGCCGACGCGGCCTGGGTTGAGATGGGTTACGCCGGTATACAACTCGCCCTCCCCCGCTGGGGTATCAAACATTTCAACACGATAGACGGCGAGCGTAGGGTCACAGCGACGCCACGCGTCATCGTCGGCAAAGACGTTCTTTAAATCACCGAGGTGAGTCGTTTTTTGGATCAGCGGCGCGCCAGAAAGGGCACCGCTAGCCCATGCCACCTGCGGCGGCATTGTTATTGAAGGATTCATCAGTATCTCCGGCCCGAGGAGAACAACTGAATAAGATTAGCAGATTAATCGATTAACCGACTGTGAGATGGCGCACTTTGCCGCAGAATCACATCAGGGTATAGCTGACCACCATCTGGCCTTTTTTGAGCTTCAGTTGGGTGATCACGACTTCACCCAGCGCTGATAAGCTGGCAACGTGAGTGCCACCACACGGATAAGCAGGCTGTTCGCCGAATCCGACCTGGCGTAAGCCCTGATCGATGGACAGGCGTCGCGGCAGATTCTCTGATACCCAGCCGTCAATTTTTGCCTGTAATGCGCTGGCTTCCGGTAACGCGGAATTATCTCTGGCCACAAACGTAATCCGCCCTTCCCCCGGCCAGTGATGCGCTTTGACGGGCTGCCAGCCGAGCTGCTCGCCCGCCTGACCAATCATATGTCCGGCAGAATGCAGCCTGGAATGCAGTAACCGCGCCGCCGCATCCACCTCAATCGACACCTCGCCAGGCAACAGCGGCTGCGACAATAAATGTACGGCGTGGTCGCCGCGCGTCATTACGCTTTCGACCGCCACGCCCGCAATCCAGCCGCTGTCTGCGGGCTGGCCGCCCCCCTGTGGATGAAACAACGTTCGGTCCAGTTCCACAGCGTAGCGCCCTTCCGCGTCGGGCTCGCAACGCAGTATTTGTGCCCGCCCTTCAGTGGCGTCGCTGGTGTAATAAAGGCGTTCTGTCATGGTTGTTCTCCTCTGGTTCTGGACAGTATATTGATATCATCTGTAACGATAATCCCATTCATTCTCAATGCACCTTTGCGCAGCAGGCACAAATGAATCTGAGCTTACTTCCCGATCTCGCGCTGTTCGTCCAGGTTGTCGACCAGGGCAGTTTTTCCGCCGTAGCCAGAAAATCCGGGGCGACGCCTTCAGCCATTAGTCGCAGCGTTTCTCGACTGGAACACGAAATTGGCAGCAAATTGCTACACCGGACAACGCGAAAACTGCGTCTGAGCGACAGCGGGAAAACGGTATATCAACATGCGCAGCAGATGCTGGAGGCCGCTCGCCAGGCGATGGATGGCGCCAACCGTGAGCAGGCCATCGCGCAGGGAAAACTGACGCTCAGTGTGCCAAAAGCTGTCGGGCGGTTTGTGGTACATCCTCTGATGATGGAATTTTTGACGCGCTATCCGCAGGTGGACGTTTGTCTGCGGCTGGAGGACAGATATCTGGATTTCATTGATGACGGGATTGATCTGGCGCTGCGCATTACCCATTCCCCTTCTCCCGGGCTGCACGGTAAGCCGCTGATGCCGGTCACACATATCATCTGCGCAACACCCGCGTATTTACAGCAGCACGGCACACCCAAAACCCCTCAGGAACTGGCCGCGCATAGCTGTATTAGTCTCGGCGAAATGCCTGGGGACGCCCGCTGGAAATTTCGGCGTGAGGGCAAAACGGAGACCATTCGGACTCAGGGCCGCTATGCCGCCAACCATACCGCGGTGCGTCTGGACGCCGTCAAACAGCATCTGGGAATCGGCAGCCTGCCGCTGTTTACCGCCCGAGAAGCGCTGGAAAACGGGGACATTGTGCAGGTGCTGCCGGAATGGGAGTTTATCAGTCGCTATTCCGGCCAGCTATGGCTGCTGTGGTCGGGCAATAAACACATGCCCGCCAGAATGCGGGCGATGATTGATTATCTCAGCGAGAAGCTTTAGTCGTGCTTACGGTGCCAGCGCGATCACTTCAGCCACCCACTGACGGAAGCCGTCGACGTCCAGACCCAGCGCCACCTGCGCGTTTGCCGGGCGTTCGAAGCGGTTTTC
Organism: Citrobacter sp. 18056; assembly: GCA_902706235.1. Lineage (GTDB taxonomy): Bacteria > Pseudomonadota > Gammaproteobacteria > Enterobacterales > Enterobacteriaceae > Scandinavium > Scandinavium manionii. Next base: position 191,611 of record CACSJR010000004.1, read on the forward strand.
GATATCGACCACCGTGGTGCCGGCAGTCCAGGTCCCCTGGGTTTCGACCGTCACAAAACACGGTTTGAGGGTGAATAATTCCGGGCGTACCAGCCAGGCGATGGCGCAGAGGTCATGCATCCGCAGGCCGCTGCCCATGCTGCCGCTGCGATAGTGGCTAAACAACGAATGCAGCATTTTCCCGGTCTGGTTCACTTCAGGCAGCGTCGCCAGATATTCCGGGGTTAACAGTGCCTGATTGGTGACATCCAGGCCGCACATCACAATCTCAATCCCGCTCTGGAACACGCGCTCTGCGGCTTCCGGGTCGATGGCAATATTGAATTCTGCATTCGGCGTGAAGTTACCGCGTCCGGCCGAACCGCCCATAATCACCAGGCGGCGGATATTGAATTTACACTCCGGATAATGCGTCAGCAGCAGAGCAATGTTGGTCAGCGGGCCAATCGCCACCAGCGTCAACGGCTCCGGGGCGCTCATCAGCGCATCACGGATAGCAATGAAAGCAGGTTTCGCCAGCGGCTGACGCTGGTGATCGACAAAGTCGTAGCCTTCCATTCCGGATTCGCCATGAACATAGGCGGCATCGCGCAGCGGGCGTAATAACGGCGTGGCTGCACCCTGGGCGACCGGCACATCAGCCTGCCAAAAATGCAGTAATTGCAGGGCATTACGCGTTGTTTTTTCTACGGAGACATTCCCGGCGACGGTGGTTATCAGCTGGAGTTTGAGTTCAGGGGCAAACAGCGCGGCGGCAATGGCGGCAGCGTCGTCGATGCCAGGGTCGGTGTCGAGAATAAAAGATAAGGGCATGATTCCTCCATAAAAAAGCCAGGTGTTAGCCTGGCATTTTTATACTCGTCATACTTCAAGCTGCATGTGCGTTGGCTTCACCGGTTCGCCCCTGTCACTTACTTTAGTAAGCTCCTGGGAATTCACAGGTTCGCCGCCTGCCTGCAACTCGAATTATTTAGAGTATATCGGCATCGAAAAAAACTTATTCCACTTCGCGGATATCGAGTCGCAGCTCTTTCGGCACTTCGAAGACGATGTTTTCTTCGCGGCCTTCAAGCGGGATGGCATCGCCGCCACCGAGTTCCTGCAGGCGTGAAATCACGTTCTGCACCAGAATATCCGGTGCAGAGGCTCCGGCGGTGACACCGACGCAGCCTGCCGTTTTCACCCACTCTTCCTGAATATCGGTGGAATCATCAATCAGGAATGCCGCTTTGCCCATACGTTGAGCCAGCTCAGCCAGACGGTTGGAGTTGGAGGAGTTTTTGGAACCCACCACCAGTACCACATCCGCGCGCTGTGCGAGGTCGCGCACCGCTTCCTGACGGTTAGTCGTCGCGTAGCAGATGTCGTCTTTACGCGGTCCGACGATTTTCGGGAAACGTTGGCGCAGGGCATCAATCACGTCAGAGGTATCGTCGACGGAGAGCGTGGTCTGGGTCATGAATGACAGACGAGTTTCGTTTTTAACGTTCAGCGTCCAGACGTCTTCCGGCGATTCGACCAAATACATGCCTCCGGCTGGGTTGCTATACTGACCCATGGTGCCTTCAACTTCCGGGTGGCCGGCGTGACCAATCAGAATCGACTCTTCGCCACGACGGCTGGCGCGGGCGACTTCCATATGTACTTTGGTCACCAGCGGACAAGTCGCGTCGAAGACCGTCAGGTCACGGCTTTTGGCTTCGTTTCGTACCGCCTGAGAAACGCCGTGCGCGGAGAAAATCAGGATCGTGCCGTCCGGCACTTCGCTGATTTGCTCGATGAAGATAGCGCCGCGCTGACGCAGGCTGTCGACCACGTAGCGGTTGTGCACCACTTCATGGCGGACGTAAATCGGCGCGCCGAAGATCTCCAGCGCGTTTTCAACAATGCTGATAGCGCGGTCTACACCGGCGCAGAAACCGCGCGGGTTGGCCAACAGGATCTGCATTTTATGCCTCCAGTGCCGGGTCTATCTCCAGCACTTCAATATCAAAATGAACGGTACGCCCCGCCAGCGGGTGGTTGAAATCGACGGTGATCGAGTCGCCGTTAACTTCACGAATAACCCCTGGCATTTCGCTGCCATCCATTGCGGTAAAGAGCATGATCGCGCCAATGTCCGGCTCGCCAGCATCTAAAAACTCACGACGCGAGAAGTACTGAACCAGATCCGGGCTCGGCACGCCAAAGGCCGCGTCTGGCTCGAGGGAAAAGGTGATTTTATCCCCTTCTTTCAAGCCTAGCAGATGTTGCTCCAGCCCTTCTGACAGCGAGGCATCACCCAAACGAAACAGCGCGGGTTTACCGTTGTTACGGGTGGATTCAGCCGTGGAGCCATCTTCGAGTTTCAGGGTGAAGTGCACCAGCACCGCGCTATTGCTCTGTACAGATTTAGACATGCAGATTTGCTCGCTAATGTTGCCCGGTGGTGCTGCGCTGACCGGGCCTACGGATGTCGTAGGCCGGGCAAGCGTTAGCGCCGCCGGCGATTTTTTACGCCTGTTTCTTCGCGGCCGCGTTCGGCAAAAAGCCTTCCAGCACCACCAGTGCCGCACCAATACAGATTGCGGAATCGGCAAGGTTGAAGGTCGCAAAGTGCCAGTTGCCGACGTAGAAGTCGATCATGTCGACCACGAAACCGTGCCACAACCGGTCAAACAGGTTACCCAGCGCGCCGCCGATAATCAGCGCATAGGCGATGTTATTCAGCTTCTGAGTGGCTTTCGAACGGTACATCAGTACCGCCAAAATCACACAGATACCGATGGCGATGCCAGCAAAGAACCAACGCTGCCAGCCACCGCTGTCGGCGAGGAAGCTAAACGCCGCGCCATAATTACGGGCGTAGTGCAGGTTCAACGATGGGAACAGCGAGACCGTTTCCCCCAGCATGAAATGCTGGAGGATCAGGAACTTACTGCCAAGATCGATAATCAGCACAACCACCACCAGCCACAGCCAGCGCAGTCCGCTTTTACAGAGTGATTGACTCATCAGGCAAACTTACGTTTTTCGCCGGCACCGGCGATATTGCTGACACAGCGGCCGCAGATTTCTGCGTGTTCCGCCACCTGACCGATATCGGTGGTGTAATGCCAGCAGCGCGGGCACTTGTCACCTTCGGCTTTCTGCAACGCCACTTTCAGGCCTTTCAGCAATTCGCTCTGCTGCGCTTCGGAAGTTGCCGCAGCATAATCCGCAACGGAAGCCCCGGAGGTCAACAGGACAAATCGCAATTCATCGCCCAGCGCGGTCAGTTTCGCCGCCAGTTCTGGCTCGGCATACAGCGTGACCGCCGCTTCCAGAGAACCGCCCACTTTCTTATCAGCACGCGCCTGCTCGATGACTTTGTTCACTTCGCTGCGCACTTTCAGCAGTTCGTCCCAGAAGCCATCGTTCATCGCTTCGGTTTCCGCCAGGCCAAACAGACCGGTATACCACTCACCGGTGAAGACATACTTCTCGCGGGAGCCTGGCAGGTAGCCCCAGATTTCATCCGCGGTGAAGGACATGATAGGAGCCATCCAGCGAACCAGTGCTTCCGCGATGTGATACAGCGCGGTCTGGCAGCTGCGACGTGCAACACTGTCTGGTTTCGCGGTGTACTGACGGTCTTTGATGATGTCGAGATAGAACGAGCCCATTTCGATGGAGCAGAAGCGCATCAGGCGCTGCACCACTTCGTGGAAATCGTAAGACTCATACGCTTTCAGGATGTCTTCCTGTGCGGCCTGCGCACAGCCCACCGCCCAGCGATCCAGTACCACCATCTCTTCCGGTTTCACCATGTCTTTTACCGGATCGAAACCGTTGAGGTTCGCCAGCAAGAAGCGCGCGGTGTTACGGATACGACGATAGCTGTCGGCAGCACGTTTGAGGATCTCATCAGAGACCGCCATTTCGCCAGTATAATCGGTGGAAGCCACCCACAGACGCAGGATATCTGCGCCCAGTTTGTTCATCACGTCCTGCGGCGATACGGTGTTACCGATCGACTTGGACATTTTGCGTCCCTGACCGTCAACGGTGAAACCGTGGGTCAGTACCTGACGGTAAGGCGCTTTGCCTTTCATCGCCGTGGAAATCATCAGCGAAGACATGAACCAACCGCGATGCTGGTCAGAACCTTCCAGATACATATCTGCCGCGTGACCGGAGAACTCCGGACGCACGTCAACCACAGACGAGTGGGTAGAACCGGAGTCGAACCATACGTCGAGCGTGTCTGGCACTTTCTCGTAGGTGTCAGCGTCGTCGCCCATGATGTCGCGTGGGTCGAGATCCCACCACGCCTGAATGCCATCCTGCTCAACGCGTTTCGCCACGTCTTCCATCAGCTCAAGCGTGCGCGGGTGCAGTTCCTGCGTCTCTTTGTGCACGAACAGAGACATTGGCACGCCCCACGTACGCTGACGGGAGATACACCAGTCAGGACGGTTTGCGACCATTGATTCGATACGCGCCTGGCCCCAGTCCGGGATCCACTGCACGTCTTTGATCTCTTTCAGCGACTGCTCACGCAGGCCTTTCTGATCCATGCTGATGAACCACTGTGGGGTCGCACGGAAGATGATCGGCGTTTTGTGACGCCAGCAGCACGGATAGCTGTGAACCAGCTTCTCAACGTGCAAAAGCGCGCCGCTTTCACGCAGCATGTTGACGATAACGTCGTTAGCTTTGAAAACGTTCACACCGTCCAGGGTCGGATAAGTACCCGCCACATACGCGCCATCCGGTCCAACCGGGTTGGCGATTTCCAGACCGTATTTCTGGCTGATGGTGTAGTCGTCAGGACCGTGGCCACCGGCGGTGTGTACCGCACCGGTACCCGCATCCAGGGTAACGTGATCGCCCAAGATGGCCGGCACGTCGAAATCGAGGAATGGATGCTTGAAGCGCATCAGTTCCAGCTCATCCCCCTTCACGGTGCCAAGCACGGTGAAGTCGGTGATGTTCGCGCGTTTCAGCACGCTTTCAACCAGATCTTTCGCCAGGATAATTGCCTGACCTTCTACCTGCACCAGCGCATATTCAAACTCTGCTGACAGAGAGATGGCGCGGTTAGCGGGCAGGGTCCACGGCGTGGTGGTCCAGATAACCAGAGAAATTGGGCCATTAACGGAAGCCACGCCAAATTTCGCCTTCACCGCATCCTCGGAGACGGCGTTGAACGCCACGTCGATGGATGGAGAGGTTTTGTCGTAGTATTCCACTTCCGCTTCAGCCAGCGCGGAACGGCAGTCTACGCACCAGTGCACAGGCTTCGCGCCTTTATGCAGGTGGCCGTTGCCGATGATTTTACCCAGCGCACGGATGATGTTGGCTTCGGTGTTGAAGTCCATGGTCAGGTACGGACGAGACCAGTCGCCCAGCACGCCCAGACGGATGAAGTCTTCACGCTGCCCATTAACCTGAGTGGCCGCATATTCACGGCATTTCGCGCGGAATTCTGCCGCGGTGAATTTCTCACCTGGCTTACCGAATTCCTGCTCAACTTTCAGTTCGATTGGCAGACCGTGGCAGTCCCAACCCGGTACGTACGGCGAGTCAAAGCCCGTCAGGCCTTTAGACTTAACGATAATGTCTTTCAGAATCTTGTTGACGGAGTGACCAATATGAATGCTGCCATTCGCATAGGGAGGGCCATCATGCAGAATGAACGTCTTTTTGCCTTTTTTCGCTGCACGGATGACACCGTAAAGGTCATCATCGGTCCAACGGGCCAGCATTCCCGGTTCGCGTTTGGCGAGGTCGCCACGCATCGGGAACCCTGTTTCCGGCAAATTCAGGGTTGATTTATAGTCACTCATCAGATTCTCGTTTCCGTCTATTTACGTTGGCATTACGCCGGGTTTGATAGCCCGAACAACTCGCGAGCCGTTAATTCATCACGCGCGATTTGCGCTTTTAATTCGTCCAGCGATGAAAATCGCTGCTCGTCGCGTATTTTTTTACGCAGTATGACGTCTATATGGCGACCATAAAGGTCCATTACAACGTCTAGCAGATGTACTTCCAGCTGCTGGCGCACGCCAGCCACCGTTGGGCGGGTGCCGATATTGGCCACGCCGGGTAATAGCTTATCGCCCAGCCCCGCCACTTCCACCGCATATACCCCTTTAACCGGGGAAACCTGACGACGCAGCGGTATATTCGCCGTCGGGAAACCGATGGTGCGCCCCAGTTCATCACCGTGAACCACGCGCCCAGAAATGCTGAACGGATGGCCCAGCAGCGTTTGTGCAAGCTCGAGGTCATCCTCAGCCAGTGCCTGACGCACCGCGGTGCTGCTGATGCGCAGGCCGCCTTCACAAAACGTTTGGGTGCTGGTGACGTCGAAACCGAATTCCGCGCCAGCCTTCTGTAATAACAAGAAATCCCCTTCGCGACCAGCGCCGAAGCGGAAATCATCACCGACCGCCAGATACCTTACGCCCAGGCGTTTCACCAGCAGCTCGCTGATAAATTCCTGCGCCGTCAGGGCCGCGAAACGGCGGTCAAAGCGGACGCAAAGAACGTAGTCCACGCCGCTTTCGGCCAGATAACGGACCTTATCGCGCAAACGCGTCAGACGCGCCGGGGCTTTATCCGTCGCGAAAAGCTCCAGCGGCTGCGGCTCAAAAATCACCACCACAACTGGCAGGCCGCGCTCGCGCCCTTCTGCACGCAAACGCTCTAATAGCGCCTGATGCCCACGGTGCACGCCGTCGAAATTGCCAATGGTTAACACGCACCCATGCGGTGCCTGACCTTGATTATGTATGCCGCGTATCAGCTTCATGTCTGGCTCAATACAGTGAAAATCGTGAAAGTATACCTTGTCGAGCAGGCGACGTTAACCGGCGATTGCACCTCGTTTACGAAAGATGCAACGATTTCATCCACCTTGATGTAAACACCACTCAAATCTGGCGTCACTGGCGATTTTTATCGCAGAAAGGCTGTATTCGGTGGGCGCAAGCTGGTAGAATCCTGCGCCATCACTACGTAACCAAGCGTTGTATTACTAACGGCGCTTATTTGCACAAATCCATTGACAAAAGAAGGCTAAGAGGGCATATTCCTCGGCCTTTGAATTGTCTATATAGATCATATTTGGGAGTTGGACCTTGGCTAATATCAAATCAGCTAAGAAGCGCGCCGTTCAGTCTGAAAAGGCCCGCAAGCACAACGCTAGCCGTCGTTCTATGATGCGTACTTTCATCAAGAAAGTATACGCAGCTGTAGAAGCAGGCGATAAAGCTGCTGCACAGAAAGCATTTAACGAAATGCAACCAATCGTGGACCGTCAGGCTGCTAAAGGTCTGATCCACAAAAACAAAGCTGCGCGTCATAAAGCCAACCTGGCTGCGCAGATCAGCAAACTGGCTTAATCGCCCGCTCGCTGAGTCTTTGTTGAAGAAAAACCCGCCTCGGCGGGTTTTTTTATATCTGCGTTTTGCCTAACGCGGCAGTTCAAACAGCGCAGAGTAGTCACGATTGCAGATTCGCTGCACCGCCGGGTGTTGGATCATGCGTTCGGCAAAGATCGCGTGATACTCCTCCATGACGTTTTCCACTCGCCCGATTTCAACGATGTTATCATCGGCATATAAATCGTGCGCGTAGAGCGTCGGGGCGACGAAAATCGCGTTATGTGCCGCACCAAAGGCTTTCATCAGCGCCGCGTCGTCAAACTCTCCCAGCACTTCCACTTTCAGCCCCTGGGTGTTAATCCAGTTCAGCAGCTTGCGTCCGAGCATCGAACGACGCCCTGGGATCAACAACCGACGTTCCTCCAGACAAGCCGGGAACGGTTTTTCCGGCAGCGGATTCATGCACCAGAAGCTGACGCTGCATTCGCCGATTTTTACCGAGAACAGCCCTTCCTGCTGCGTCGAATCAATCGGGCAATCGGAAATAATCATGTCCAGCTTGTGCTGACTGAGCTGCTCCAGCAGCATCTCGTGCGTCGATTCATAGCAGCGCAGGTGAATTTGCTCATCCTCTACCACCGCCGCATCCAGCACGCCGCTGACCAGCCGTTTCGACAGCGCATCCGCCACGCCGACGTCGAACAACAGGTTCGACTCTTTGCGGTAGTTGATGATGTCGAGCATCTCCTGACTCAGGGTAAACATTTTATCCGCGTAGCGAAAAACCAGTTCGCCCAGTTCGCTCGGCTCAAGTCCCCTGCCCTTACGTTTAAACAGTTTGCCCTGCAAACGCTCTTCCAGCGCTTTAATCTGACCAGTGATAGTCTGCGGCGTCAGATACAGCGCTTCCGCGGCGCCCACGACCGAGCCTTCTTTGTAGACGTGCCAGAAGTAGTAGAGGTGGTTGTAGTTAATGTGCGACACGTTTTCGCTCCCTGATGGATGTCAAAAAGAGAGCCACTCAGGGCTCTCTTGTGATGTGATGTCAGACCTGGGCCTGCTCCGAGGATGTGCGCATTCTGAGTAAGCCATAGCCGACCACCGCCGACAGCACCGAACCAATCAGAATGCCGAGCTTCGCCCAGTTAATCAGCGCAGGGTCAACGTCCCCGAAAGCCAGCGAGGCAATGAATATCGACATGGTAAAACCGATACCGCACAGCACCCCGACCGCCATAATCTGCTTGAAAGTGGTGCCCGCAGGCAGCGTCGCCCATTTCATTTTCAGCGCCAGCCAACAGAACAGGCTAATACCCAACGGCTTACCAATAAACAGACCGGCAATAATGCCCAGCGGCAGCAGTGAAGTCAGACCTTCAATCGTCACGCCTTGCAGCGAAACACCGGCGTTGGCAAATGCAAACAATGGCAGGATCAGGTACGCGACCCACGGATGCAGCACATGCTCAAGCTGCACCGCCGGAGATTTGCCATTCTGCTCTTTCAGTGGAATGAAGAAACCGACAATTACGCCCGCCAGTGTGGCATGCACACCCGATTTCAATACCGCCGTCCACAGGATGACCCCGACCAGGATATAAATCCCGGTACGACGTACGCCCGTCAGGTTGAGAATAGCCAACGCCACAATGGCCGCCGCAGCGACGCCCAGTGACAGTAGCGACAGGTCGCTGGTATAAAACAGCGCGATAATGACGATAGCGCCCAGGTCATCAATGATCGCCAGCGCCATCAGGAAAATTTTCAGCGACGCCGGAACACGGCTACCGAGCAACGCCAGCACGCCGAGCGCAAAGGCTATATCAGTCGCAGCCGGAATCGCCCAGCCTTCGCGCGTAATCGGGTCCTGGAAGTTAAAGGCCAGGTACACCAGCGCCGGGACCACCATGCCGCCCAGGGCCGCAATCACCGGGAAAATCGCCTCTCGACGGCTAGCCAGCGAGCCAACAATCAACTCACGTTTGACCTCTAGTCCGATGAGCAGGAAGAACACCGCCATCAGCGCGTCGTTAATCCACAGCAGCATGTTCTTGTTGATTTCCAGCGCGCCCACTTTGAGCTGCACCGGTGTTTCCAGAAAAGAATGATACAGACCGCTGGTCGAACCCATGTTCGCCAACAGCATCGCCAGCGCGGCGGCGATGATCAAGATGATGCCCCCTGAAGCCTCATTGCTAAAAAAACGCTGAAGATGTTTCACTTTTACTCTCTCTTTTCCGTTAATACATCGATAAAACCATAATAACCACCAGGATGGCTCGTTAAAAACAGATTATCACTGCAATTTAGATCGGCATTATCGAAGTATAATGCCAGGATTAAAAAAAGCCCGGGTTGTTGAGACCCGGGCTTTAGGTTTAATGATGAGGCCAGAAGAATTATCGGGTCAAATCATCAAAGAATTTTTTCACGCCGTCGAAGAAGCTTTTGGAGCGCGGGCTGTTTTGCTCACCCGTTGGGCCACCAAAACTATCCTGCAGATCTTTCAGCAGCTGCTTCTGTTTTTCGTTCAGGCTGACCGGTGTTTCTACCACTACGCGGCACAGCAAGTCGCCCTGAGCGCCACCGCGAACGGACTTCACGCCTTTACCGCGCATACGGAACAGCTTGCCAGTCTGGGTTTCGCCAGGCACTTTCAGGTTCACACGACCGTCGAGGGTCGGAACTTCGATTTCACCGCCGAGCGCAGCCATCGCAAAGTTGATCGGCACTTCGCAGTACAGGTTATTTCCTTCGCGCTCGAAGATTGGGTGCTGTTTCACCTGCACCTGAACGTACAGATCGCCTGCTGGTGCACCGTGCTCACCCGCTTCACCTTCGCCTGTCAGACGAATACGGTCACCGGTATCGACGCCCGCCGGGATTTTAACCGACAGGGTTTTGGTCTTCTCAACGCGACCGTGACCGTGACAGCTATTGCACGGATCTTTAATCAGTGTGCCGCGGCCCTGACAGTGCGGACAGGTCTGCTGCACGGCAAAGAAGCCCTGACGCATTTGCACCTGGCCCTGACCATGACAGGTCGGACAGGTCTGCGGTTTGGAACCGGATTTCGCGCCGCTGCCGTGGCAAACTTCACACTCTTCCAGCGTCGGAATGCGGATCTCTTTCGTCACGCCGCGAACGGCTTCTTCCAGCGTCAGATCCATGTTGTAGCGCAGGTCTGAACCACGGGATGCACGTTGGCGACCACGGCTTCCACCGAAGATATCACCAAATACATCGCCGAAGATGTCGCCGAAGTCTGCCCCGCCGCCGCCAAAGCCGCCGCCACCGAATCCACCGCCGCCCTGTTCAAAGGCTGCATGACCGTACTGATCGTACGCCGAGCGCTTCTGCGCGTCGGTCAGGATCTCATACGCTTCTTTGATTTCTTTGAATTTGGCTTCGGCTTCTTTGTCACCCTGATTACGGTCCGGGTGAAACTTCATCGCCAGGCGTTTGTAAGCCTTTTTGATTTCACGCTCTTCCGCTGTTTTGGAAACGCCTAAAACCTCGTAATAGTCTCTCTTCGCCATTTCTGTTTTTCTGCCCTTAACATGCGAGCACGGGCGTGGAGTAAACTCCGACGCCCGTGCCAGTTAATTACCCTGCATCAGGGCGATTATTTTTTATCTTTAACTTCTTCGAACTCAGCGTCGACAACATCGTCATCTTTCGCGTTGTTCGCGGAAGCGTCAGCGCCGCCAGCCTGCTGCTGTGCGTGCTGCTGCTGAGCAATTTCCATCAGCTTCTGAGAAGCTTCGGCAACCGCCTGCATTTTCGCTTCGATATCCGCTTTGTCTTCGCTTTTCAGAGAGCCTTCCAGCGCAGTCAGTGCAGACTCGATAGCAGTTTTGTCGTCAGCTGGCAGCTGTTCACCGGCTTCTTCAACCTGCTTACGCGTGCTGTGCAGCAGGTGGTCGCCCTGGTTACGGGTCTGAACCAGCTCTTCGAACTTACGGTCAGACTCGGCGTTAGCTTCTGCTTCACGCACCATTTTCTGGATTTCTTCTTCGTTCAGACCGGAAGACGCTTTGATGGTGATCTTCTGCTCTTTACCGCTGTTTTTATCTTTCGCGGAAACGTGCAGGATACCATCGGCATCGATATCGAAGGTTACTTCGATCTGCGGCATGCCGCGCTGTGCCGGGCTGATACCATCCAGGTTGAACTGACCCAGAGATTTGTTATCGCCTGCACGTTTACGTTCACCCTGCAGCACATGGATGGTTACCGCAGACTGGTTGTCTTCAGCGGTAGAGAACACCTGGCTGTGCTTGGTTGGGATAGTGGTGTTTTTGTTGATGAGCGCAGTCATCACACCGCCCATGGTTTCGATACCCAGCGACAGCGGGGTAACGTCCAGCAGCAGAACGTCTTTCACTTCACCGGTCAGCACGCCGCCCTGAACCGCAGCACCAACGGCAACTGCTTCGTCCGGGTTAACGTCTTTACGCGGTTCTTTACCGAAGAACTCAGCAACTTTTTTCTGCACCATTGGCATACGGGTCTGACCGCCGACCAGGAGAACGTCCTGAATGTCGGATACGGACAGGCCAGCGTCCTGCAGTGCAACTTTCAGCGGCTCGATTGAACGGTTAACCAGGTCTTCTACCAGGCTTTCCAGTTTCGCGCGAGTCACTTTGATGTTCATGTGTTTCGGACCGGTCGCATCTGCAGTGATGTACGGCAGGTTAACGTCGGTCTGCTGTGCAGAAGAAAGCTCGATTTTCGCTTTTTCTGCTGCTTCTTTCAGACGCTGCATTGCCAGCGGGTCGTTACGCAGGTCGATGCCCTGATCTTTCTTGAACTCTTCAACGAGGTAGTTGATCAGACGGCTGTCGAAGTCTTCACCACCGAGGTGGGTATCACCGTTGGTCGCCAGTACTTCGAAGGTTTTTTCGCCATCAACTTCGTCGATTTCGATGATAGAGATATCGAAAGTACCGCCGCCCAGGTCGTATACAGCGATGGTACGGTTACCGACTTCTTTATCCAGACCGTAAGCCAGTGCAGCTGCGGTTGGTTCGTTGATGATACGTTTTACTTCCAGACCCGCGATACGGCCAGCGTCTTTGGTTGCCTGACGCTGAGCATCGTTGAAGTATGCAGGTACGGTGATAACAGCTTCAGTTACCGGCTCACCCAGGTAATCTTCAGCGGTTTTCTTCATTTTTTTCAGCACTTCAGCAGAAATCTGCGGTGGTGCAGTTTTGGTGCCTTTCACGTCCAGCCATGCATCGCCGTTATCAGCAGCAACGATTTTGTACGGCATGATGGCTTCATCACGCTGCACTTCTTCGTCCTGGAAACGACGGCCAATCAGGCGTTTGATCGCGAACAGAGTGTTCTGCGGGTTAGTCACTGCCTGACGTTTAGCCGGCTGTCCAACCAGAGTTTCACCATCCTGGGTATAAGCAATGATCGAAGGCGTGGTGCGATCGCCTTCAGCGTTTTCCAGCACACGCGGGGTGTTGCCATCCATAATTGCTACACAAGAGTTGGTAGTACCCAGGTCGATACCAATAATTTTACCCATCTAAACGTCTCCACTAAAAATTCGATCAACATGTGATTATGAACCTGTAATAAGGGCGAAACGTGTCGTTTCAAGCGCCTTCATGCTTTTTTTTCCAGGCTCACCACTGCGGTTGCATACAAGATGGGGTCGTAACATCGGGCATCAAGGGGGAGATGCAAAAAAAAATTTTAAATTCACCCTGCTCAGATCATAGACGGAGGGCACGGCTCTGATTATTATGCCGCGCCCCGCAGCCAGAGGATCGGCGTGGGATTACGACGATTCCCCCCTTTATTGATGAGTTTTTGAGGAAATATGGTTAACACTAAGTTGGCTAACCCAGCACCGCTGGGCCTGATGGGCTTCGGCATGACCACCATTCTGCTGAACCTGGCAAACAGCGGTCTTTTCCAGTTTGATACTGCCATTTTGGCGATGGGCATTTTTTACGGCGGACTGGCGCAGATTTTCGCAGGCCTGCTGGAGTTTAAGAAAGGCAACACCTTCGGTCTGACTGCATTCACCTCTTACGGTTCTTTCTGGCTGACCCTGGTCGCCATTCTGATCATGCCGAAAATGGGTCTGGCTGAACCCACTAATGCGCACTTCCTGGGAATGTATCTGGGCCTGTGGGGCGTGTTTACCCTATTCATGTTCTTCGGCACTCTGAACGGTCCACGCATGCAGCAGTTCGTGTTCCTGAGCCTGACCGTGCTGTTTGCTCTGCTGGCTATCGGTCACCTGGCGGACAACGAAGGCATCGTAAAAATCGCGGGTTACGTCGGTCTGGTATGCGGCGCAAGCGCTATTTGGCTGGCAATGGGTGAAGTGCTGAATGAAAAATTCGGTCGCACCGTGCTGCCAATCGGTGAAAAACACTAAGTTGGTGTGCTAAAGATTTATTGTGAAGAAGCCGGGCATCGCCCGGCTTCTTTTTTAATGCGCCGCCAACGACGCCTTTTCAGGTGCGCTGTACGTCTGCCGCAGCCAGATCCCTAATCCTAATCCAACCAGCGAAAGCGCCAGCACATACCAGGCCGGAGCCATTGGCGAGACGCTCATCAGCAACGTGACCGCAATGGGCGTCAGCCCACCAAAGACCGCGTAGGACACGTTGTATGAGAAAGAAATCCCGGTGAAGCGTACTTCAGGCGGGAACGCCCGGACCATCACATACGGCACCGCACCGACCACACCTACGCACAACCCCACCAGTCCATACAGCGCAAACAGATGCTCCGCTGAGGTACCCGCCAGGTGATAGAACGCCCAGCTCGACGCCGCCAGCAGCAGGCTACCGACGATAAAGGTCCGGCTGGCACCAAACTTATCGGCGGATAAACCCGCCAGCAGGCAGCCCACGCACAGCATAATGGTGGCAATACTGTTGGCTTGTAACGTCAACGCGGGTGCGAAACCATAATGCTTTTGCAGCCACACCGGTGACATCAGAATCACCACCACAATTCCCGCCGACAACAGCCAGGTCAGCAGCATCGAAATGACGACCGCTTTCTGATGTTTCATCACCACCGATTTCACCGGCAGCTCTTGCGCCAGCTGCTTACGCTGCTGCATTTCGAGGAAAATTGGCGTCTCCTGTAACCAGCGGCGCAAGTACATCGCCACCAGGCCAAACGCTCCGCCGAGCAGGAATGGAATACGCCAGCCGCCATCGTGAATTACCTGCGGCGTCATGCTGGTGTTGATAAGTGTCGCCACCACTGAACCGAGCAAAATGCCCACCGTCAGCCCGGCGGTCAGCGTGCCGCAGGCAATGCCGATGCGCTGCGCAGGCACGTGTTCAGCAACGAAAACCCAAGCGCCCGGCACCTCTCCGCCAATGGCTGCGCCCTGAAGCACGCGCATCAGCAACAGTAACAGCGGCGCGGCAATGCCTACCGAGGCGTAAGTCGGCAGCAGGCCGATAAGCAGCGTCGGCACCGCCATCAGCAGGATACTTAGGGTAAACATCTTTTTACGCCCCACCAGGTCCCCAAAGTGGGCCATGATGATCCCGCCTAACGGGCGCGCCAGATAGCCTGCGGCAAAAATACCGAAGGTCTGCACCTGGCGTAGCCATTCCGGAACATCCGGGGGGAAGAAGAGTTCACCGACAACCGCGGCAAAGAAGACGAAAATGATGAAATCGTAAAACTCCAGCGCGCCGCCAAGGGCGGCCAGCGTCAGCGTTTTATAATCCTGTCGGTTCAGAGGTCTTGCATGTTGTGACATAGCGGGCCATTTGTTTTATACCCGTCATACTTCAAGCTGCAGGTGCGTTGGTTGCGTCTGCTCACCCCAGTCACTTACTGAAGTAAGCTCCTGGGGATTCCCAGACTTACCGCCTTCCTGCAACTCGAACTATTTAGGGCATACAGATATTGTAAAGAAAAAATTACTATACCGTAAATCTTCGGTCAATCGATGGCCCGCGAAAGTTATACTGGAAAAGATTTATCTTTAGGAGATTGTGTCGCGGCGCGCACTTTTAGGACGAAATGCGTCGACGACCTGCGAGTCAGTTTCCACATACGGCCCCTCCAGCAACTGTACACAATACGGTACACTTGCAAAAATACCGTGCACCAACACCTTCCCTGTTTCATCTTTCACGCCTTCCAGCGTTTCCTGGATGGATTTCGGCTGGCCTGGCAGATTCAGGATTAACGCCTGTTTGCGGATAACGCCCACCTGCCGCGACAGGATTGCCGTCGGCACAAAATGCAGGCTTATCTGGCGCATCTGCTCGCCAAAACCCGGCATTTCACGGTCAGCAATCGCCAGCGTCGCGTCCGGCGTGACGTCGCGGCGCGCAGGGCCGGTTCCACCGGTGGTCAGCACCAGATGGCAGCTCATTTCATCCACCAGCTCGCACAGCGTCTGCTCGATAATGACCTGTTCGTCTGGGATCAGACGGGTTTGCAGTTCGAAAGGGGTCGTCAGTGCGCGGGCCAGCCAGGCTTCCAGTGCCGGAATGCCTTTATCCTGGTAAACGCCGCTTGAAGCGCGATCGGAGATGGAGACAAGGCCAATGCGAAGAGTGTTCATATCAATTCCGTTAAAAAATGCGGTTAAGCGGAATGATACACGCGGAAGGGAAACGGAGACAAATAACGCGAGGAAGATGTGACCGGAAGCCCGGCCACACCTGAAATGATTACAGCAGGTCGCCGATCATTTTTTCCAGTTTTTCCTGGTCGATAGCAAACTTACGGATACCGTCCGCCAGTTTGTCTACTGCCATTGGATCCTGGTTGTGCTGCCACAGGAACTGGGATTCAGTAATACGTTCTGGACGCGCTTTCACTTCACCGGTGTAAACCAGTTTACGTTCGATTGCGCCTTCCGCTTCAGCCAGCTCTTTCAGCAGTGGCGGAGCGATGGTCAGGCGGTCACAGCCAGCCAGTTCCAGGATTTCGCCCACGTTACGGAAGCTTGCACCCATCACGACAGTTTCGTAGCCGTGCTGTTTGTAGTAGCTGTAGATTTCAGACACAGAAACCACGCCTGGATCTTCTGCTGGTGCATACTCTTTCTTGTCGGTGTTGGATTTGTACCAGTCGAGGATACGGCCAACAAACGGAGAAATCAGGAACACGCCCGCTTCTGCACAAGCACGCGCCTGAGCAAAGGAGAACAGCAGGGTCAGGTTACAGTTGATGCCTTCTTTTTCCAGCTGCTCAGCGGCACGGATGCCCTGCCAGGTGGACGCGAGTTTGATAAGGATACGGTCGTTGCTGATGCCAGCATCGTTGTACAGCTTGATCAGGTGTTTCGCTTTGGCGATAGAGCCTTCGGTGTCGTAGGACAGACGCGCATCAACTTCGGTAGAGATACGGCCAGGGATCAGTTTCAGGATCTCCAGACCGATGTTCACTGCCAGTTTATCGGTAGCGTCAACAACCTGCTGCTCGCGGTTGCTGCTCTGGCTTTTCGCCCAGGCAATCGCTTCGTCAATCAGCTTGCGGTATTCCGGGATTTGAGCAGCGCCGAGGATCAGAGAAGGGTTGGTCGTCGCATCCTGAGGCTGATACAGCTTCATTGCCGCGATGTCTCCGGTGTCAGCCACTACGGTTGTGTACTGACGCAGGGAGGTCAATTTATCCGTCATGATAGTGTTTCTCTATTAAACAGCTGTTAGGGGGATGTAACCGTTCTGACCCGATAATATCACGCCGCGTTTTCAGCGCAACCGCAGACGGTCCATGAGCGCAGAGTATGATAAACTCCTTATATTCATGGCCTATCCGATAATGGATTATCTCAAAATGGTAGCGCTTACAGTTGTCTTCGGCATCGACCAAGGAACGCCAAATGCCTGAATTCCTATCATTTATTAACGAAATACTCTGGGGCTCGGTAATGATTTACCTGCTGCTCGGCGCCGGAGTGTGGTTCACATGGCGGACGGGTTATATCCAGTTTCGCTATCTTCGCCAGTTTGGCAAAAGTCTTAAAAGCAGTCTCACCCCTCAGTCGGGCGGCCTGACCTCATTCCAGGCGCTGTGCACAAGCCTGGCAGCTCGCGTCGGCAGCGGCAACCTCGCAGGGGTCGCCATTGCGCTGACCGCAGGCGGCCCCGGTGCAGTCTTCTGGATGTGGGTTTCTGCCATCATCGGCATGGCGAGCAGCTTCGCCGAATGCTCTCTCGCGCAACTCTACAAAGAACGCGATGCCGAAGGGCAATTTCGCGGCGGCCCGGCATGGTATATGTCCCGCGGGCTTGGTATGCGCTGGATGGGCGTCATGTTCTCGGCGTTTCTGCTGCTGGCATATGGCCTGATTTTCAATACCGTCCAGGCGAACTCCGTCGCTAATGCCATGCATTATGCGTTTCATTTTCCGGAATTTATGACCGGTTTGATCCTGATGGTTTGCACCCTGGTGACGGTGATGCGCGGCCTGCGCGGCGTAGCGAAATTGATGCAGTGGCTGGTGCCGGTGATGGCGTTGATATGGGTCGCCACCAGCGTGATCATCAGCCTCTGGCACTTCACTGAAATTCCCAAAGTGTTTGAAACCATCATCCGCAGCGCGTTCGGCTGGCAGGAAGCCGCCGCCGGTGCTGTGGGTTACACCATCAGCCAGGCGATAACCAGCGGCTTCCAGCGCGGTATGTTCTCTAACGAAGCCGGAATGGGCTCCACGCCCAACGCTGCGGCGGCAGCCGCTTCATGGCCTCCGCACCCTGCGGCGCAAGGCATCGTTCAAATGATTGGCGTGCTGGTTGATACGCTGGTGATTTGTACCGCCACGGCAATGATTGTGCTACTAGCCGGGAATACCACCTCTCAAAGCTCACTGGACGGAATCCAGCGGGTGCAAAACGCGGTGGCCTCTTTCGCCGGCAGCTGGGGCTCTGGGTTTGTGGCGGGGATCGTGCTGCTGTTCTCCTTCAGCTCAATCGTGGCCAACTACATCTACGCTGAAAATAATCTGATTTACCTGAAGATGAATAGCCCGCTTAACGTCTGGCTGCTCCGCGGAATCACCCTGATGATGGTGATGCTGGGCACGATGCTGAGCCTGCCGGTTGTCTGGCAGCTCGCCGATATCATCATGGCGCTGATGGCTATCACCAACCTGACCGCCATTATGCTGCTCTCCCCGGTGGTGAAGATTATCGCCAGCGATTATCTGCGTCAGCGCAAAATGGGTGTGAAACCAGTGTTCGACCCGGCACGTTATCCGGACATTGAACAGCAGCTGGCGCCAGGAAGCTGGGATGATGTGCCTCGCCAATAGCAGCTATCGATCCTTTCCCGGGCGTTTTTTGCTAAAGTCACGGAAAAATGCCCGCAAGGACTGATTATGCTGATTCTGATTTCACCTGCTAAAACGCTCGATTACCAAAGCGACCTGCCAACGGCGCGTTACACCCATCCGGAACTGCTGGACTATTCCCAGCAGCTGATTAGCGTAGCGCGCAAGCTGTCTGCGCCGCAAATTGGCAAACTGATGAGCATCAGCGACAAGCTTGCCGACCTCAACGCCACACGTTTTCACGACTGGCACCCGGATTTCACCCCACAAAATGCGCGCCCGGCTATCCTCGCGTTTAAAGGCGACGTTTACACCGGACTGCAGGCGGAAGAGTTCAGCGAAGCCGATTTTGATTTCGCCCAGCAGCATCTGCGGATGCTTTCCGGTCTGTACGGCGTGCTGCGTCCACTGGATTTGATGCAGCCGTATCGTCTGGAAATGGGCATTCGTCTCGAAAACGCTAAAGGCAAAGATCTGTACCATTTCTGGGGTGAGATTATCACCAACAAACTCAATGAAGCGCTGAAGGCCCAGGGTGACGACACCGTTATCAATCTGGCCTCAGACGAATACTTCAGAGCGGTGAAACCGAAAGTGTTGCAGGGCACGATTATCAAGCCGGTGTTCCTGGATGAGAAAAACGGCAAATTTAAAGTTATCAGCTTCTACGCCAAAAAAGCGCGCGGGCTGATGAGCCGTTACATCATTGAAAACCGCCTGACGAAGCCAGAACAGCTGAAAGAGTTTGATAGCGAAGGGTATTTCTTTGACGAAGCCGCGTCGGGTGACGGCGAACTGGTGTTTAAACGGCACGAACAGTAAAACAAAACGCCAGCGCAATGCTGGCGTTTTGTTTAGTGGTGTTTGTACTGACCATAGTGATTGCCGTTATCGTGATGCTCTTTACCGTGATGGTCGTCGTGATGATCGTTGTGGTGATCATCATGATGCGGCTCATGACGTGCGCGCCAGTGATTGTTGTAACGCTCGTAGTGATGATCCCACCAGTCATGGTCGCGCCAGTTGCCGCCATCCCAATAGTTACCGCGGTTATCCTGATCGCCAATCTGCAGTTTCACCGCAGGAACCAGCGTGATTTCAGAAGCATGTACTACCGCCGGAGCCACCAGCATCATAGAAAGTGCCAAAATTACAGGTTTTAACGTAGACATAGGTTACTCCATTCACATCATTGCCCGTTTCGGGTCGATGGAGTGAGATTACCTCTCCAGAAGCGGACTTGTTATTCTCCGCAATCCTAATCTCTAAGTACCCGCATTTATTGGGAATTCGTCCTTAATCCCTACTTATTGCCTCCCTATTTTCTCCACATTTGCCCATAAAAAAACCGGGGCGCGAAACGCCGACCCGGCTTTATGTCAGTTCAGGCTAAAGTTATGCTTTTGTCATCATCAACTTACGTAATTCTGCGAAGTCAGCAGGCAGATGATGCGACAGCAGAGGCAGGTCAGCGCGATCCGCCAGCTCTTTAGGCAGCGGCAGCTCAGTTTCAAGGATCGCTTCTACGCTTTCCTTGAATTTCGCCGGGTGTGCGGTGCCAAGGAACAGGCCATACTCACCTGGGTTGAGACGATCGCGCAGCGCACGGTAGGCCACCGCCGCGTGCGGCTCCGAGGTGTAACCTAAAGTCTGCAGCTCGCGCATGGTCCCTTTGGTGGTCTCATCGTCGATAGCCGCATAGCCCAGCTCGTTCAGACGCCATACTTTGCGACGGAACAGCTCTTCCACGCGCGGCCAGTTATTCGGCTGGCTGACGTCCATTGCGTTAGACAGCGTCGCCTGCGTTGGCTTAGGTGCCCAGCTACCATCCTGCAGGAAGCGCGGCACAGTGTCATTGGCATTGGTCGCGGCAATAAAGCGTTTCACCGGCAGGCCCAGCGATTTCGCCAGCAGGCCCGCGGTCAAATCACCAAAGTTACCGCTTGGAACGGAAATCACCAGCTGATTGCGGGCTTCCTGCGGCAGCTGCGCTACCGCTTCGAAGTAGTAGCAAATCTGCGCCAGCAGGCGGCTGATGTTAATCGAGTTGGCGGAATTCAGGCCCAGCGCCACTTTCAGCTCTTCATCATCAAACGCCTGTTTCACCAACGCCTGGCAGGCGTCAAAGTCGCCGTCGATAGCCACAGTTTCAATGTTACCGCCGAGGGTGCAGAACAGTTTTTCCTGCAATGGGCTGATTTTGCCGTTCGGATAGAGGATGACCACGCGCACATTTTTCAGACCGTAAAACGCATGTGCAACCGCTGCGCCGGTATCGCCGGAAGTCGCGGTCAAAATGGTGACGGGCTTATCGCCGCTGATGTGCGTCAGCATTTGCGCCATAAAGCGGCCGCCAAAATCTTTAAAGGCCAGAGTCGGCCCGTGGAACAGCTCCAGGCAGCCAACGTCTTCCTGCACCTGTTTCACCGGTGCCGGGAAAGCAAACGCCGCGCGAATACGAGATTCCAGCTCCTGAGGCGCAATTTCATCGCCGATAAACGCCGACAGAATTTTGGCGCTGCGGGTGACGAAATCCAGCTTCAGCATTTCGTCAATTTCGGTCAGGCTGAATTCCGGCAGATCATGCGGAAAGAACAGCCCCTGATTTTTGCCCAACCCTTGCGTCACGGCCTGCGCGAAGCTGACCTGCTCATTATGATCTTTTAAGTTATACAGTTTCATCGGTTATCCCACTACGCGAGCGCCCGCCGTGTCCAGCCGGCAAATATGAACGAAGCCTTCCTGATTTTGCAGATAGTGTTTACTGAGCCAGTCTGCGACTCGTTGTGCGGTTTCCGGGTTATCGCACAGGGCGAACATCGTCGGGCCGGAGCCTGAAATCCCGCTGGCCAGCGCACCAATTTCCGCCACCGCCTGACGCGCTTCGCCAAAGCCTGGCAGCAGCTTGGTGCGATACGGTTCCGCAATGACGTCTTTCATCAGTTTCGCCGCAAGCTCGGGCTGGCGGCTGTAACAGGCGTGAATAAAGCCCGCCAGATGGCGGCCGTGCGCGATGCAATCCTGACGGCGATACTGCGCCGGTAAAATCGCTCGCGCTTCAGCGGTTGACACCTTAATGCCCGGATACGCCAGCACCCACAGCCATTCGTCGAAGGCCGGGATTTGCTGGCTGATGATGCCGTTTTCTTCCAGCATCAGCTGGATGCCGCCGAGGAAACACGGTGCGACGTTATCATAATGCACGCTGCCGGAGATCCGTCCTTCCAGCTCACCCATCAGCGCCAGCATTTTGCCATCGTTGAGCGGCTTGCCGCAGAATTCATTCATCGCCACCAGGGCTGCAACCACGGAGCAGGCGCTGGAGCCAAGGCCAGAACCAATCGGCATGTTCTTCTCAAGGGTCATCGCGACGGGAACGGTTTTGCCAATTTCCTGGCAGAAGCGTTCCCAGCACTGATAAACGATATTTTCCCGCGGCTCCGGCGGCAGTTTGCTGGCAAAATGGCCGACATTTTTCAGGCTGAAAGTCTCAGCCGCGACGACTTCCACGTTATCGCCCAACAGCGTGCCGTCAACCGGCGCGACCGCCGCGCCAAGCACATCAAATCCAACGCTCATATTGGCGCTGGACGCCGGGGCATAGACCTTAACCATCTTAAACTCCTAACTTCCAGGACAGGGTGCGCAGCAAGTCGGCAAACACCCCGGCCGCAGTAACGTCATTGCCCGCGCCATAACCACGCAGGACCAGTGGCAGCGGCTGATAATAGTGGCTGTAGAAGGCCAGCGCGTTCTCGCCGTTTTTCACTTTGTACAACGGATCGTTTCCGTCCACTTCAGCAATTTTCACGCGACACACGCCATCGTCCTCGATATTACCGACGTAGCGCAGCACTTTGCCTTCATCCCGGGCCTGTGCGATACGCGCCGCGAACTCGTCATCGAGCTGCGGCAGTCGCACCATAAAGCTCTCGGTGTCGCCGCTGTCATCGAAGTGATCCGGCAGTACGGATTCGACCACAATATCACTCAGTTCCAGATGGCGTCCGGTTTCACGAGCAAGGATCAGCAGCTTGCGCGCCACGTCCATTCCAGAGAGATCGTCACGCGGATCAGGTTCGGTGTAGCCCATTTCGCGGGCGATAGTGGTCGCCTGCGACAGGCTCATACCTTCGTCCAGCTTCCCGAAAATGAACGACAGTGAACCTGACAGAATACCGGAGAATTTTTGCAGCTCATCGCCGGCATTCAACAGATTTTGCAGGTTCTCAATGACCGGCAAACCCGCGCCAACGTTGGTGTCGTACAGGAATTTGCGACGTGAACCTGCAGCCGCCTGACGCAACTCGTGATAGTAGTTCATCGACGAGGTGTTCGCCTTCTTATTTGGCGTTACGACGTGGAAACCTTCGCGCAGGAAGTCGGCGTACTGATCGGCCACCGCCTGGTTGGAAGTACAGTCCACAATCACCGGGTTCAGCAGGTGATACTCTTTCGCCAGACGGATCAGGCGACCGAGATTGAAGGGCTCTTTGGCTTCGGCCAGTTCACTTTTCCAGTCTTCCAGATTCAGTCCATGCACATTGGTCAGCAGCGCGCGGGAGTTCGCTACGCCGCACACGCGCAGGTCAATGTGCTTATTCTTGAGCCAGGTCTGCTGGCGTTTGAGCTGCTCCAGCAATGCACCGCCTACACCGCCCACGCCAATCACAAACACTTCAATCACCTGATCAGTATTGAACAGCATCTGATGCGTGACGCGCACGCCGGTGGTGGCATCGTCGTTGTTCACCACGACGGAAATTGAACGCTCAGACGAACCCTGAGCAATCGCCACGATGTTGATATTGGCGCGAGCCAGAGCCGCAAAGAATTTGGCAGAGATACCGCGCAGAGTGCGCATCCCGTCGCCGACGACGGAGATGATCGCCAGGCGCTCCATGATCGACAGCGGCTCCAGCAGGCCCTCTTTCAGCTCCAGATAGAATTCATCTTCCATCGCCCGCTTCGCGCGGCAGCAGTCAATTTGTGGTACGCAGAAGCTGATGCTGTATTCAGAAGACGACTGGGTTATCAGTACGACGGAAATACCGGCGCGGGACATGGTGGCAAACACGCGCGCCGCCATGCCGACCATGCCTTTCATGCCAGGACCGGAGACGTTAAACATCGCCATGTTGTTGAGGTTGGAAATCCCCTTCACCGCCAGGCCATCTTCGTTATGACTGGCACCGATTAACGTGCCCGGCGCCTGTGGGTTACCGGTATTTTTAATCAGGCAGGGGATCTGAAACTGTGCGATCGGCGCGATGGTACGCGGGTGCAGCACTTTGGCACCGAAATAAGAAAGCTCCATCGCTTCCTGATACGACATCGATTTCAGCAGGCGAGCGTCCGGTACCTGACGCGGATCGCAGGTGTAGACCCCGTCGACGTCGGTCCAGATTTCACAACAGTCGGCGCGCAGGCATGCGGCCAGTACTGCGGCGGAGTAGTCGGAGCCGTTACGGCCCAACACCACCAATTCGCCCTTGTCATTGCCCGCGGTAAAGCCCGCCATCAGCACCATGTGGTCTGACGGGATTTGGCTTGCGGCAATGCGGCGGGTGGATTCGGCGATATCGACGGTGGATTCAAGATAGTGACCAACGGCCAGTAATTTTTCGACCGGGTCGATGACGCTGACCTTGTGACCACGCGCTTCGAGCAGGCCCGCCATGATCGCAATCGACAGTTTTTCGCCGCGGCAAATCAGGGATGCGTTGACGCCGTCCGGGCACTGACCAAGCAGGCTGACGCCATGAAGGACATGCTTAATGTGTGCGAATTCTTGTTCAACAAACGCGTTGAGCTGAGAGAGGGGAAAACCAGGCTGGATATCGGCAAGGCCCTGAAGCAGTTCGGCAAAAATACGTTCGGCATCGGCAATATTTGGAAGTGCATCCTGACCGCCGATGGTTTTCTCAATCATCGCGACCAGATGGTTGGTGATTTTGGCCGGGGCAGAGAGCACGGTTGCTACCTGCCCCTGCCTGGCATTGCTTTCCAGAATATCGGCAACACGCAGAAAACGTTCTGCATTTGCCACTGATGTACCGCCGAACTTCAAGACTCGCATGGTTTTTACCTCTTGATCTTTGGTCGAAAAAAAAGCCCGCACTGTTCAGGTGCGGGCTTTTTTCTGTGTTTCCTGTACGCGTCAGCCCGCACCGATACCTGTGGTAATGGTGGTGGTAATAATTGTTGTCATGCGGCTGATGCGAATCATGGATGTTGTGTGCTCTGTCATTTTAATTGTCTGTCGTCTGCCTCTATTGGTTAAAGTATTGGCCCTGGTATGTCAACGAATTTTTACATTCGCCCCTATTTGTCACACCATTATCCTGCGCCAGAAAAATATCGATCTTCGTCACGCATTACCTGGTAAAAAAGCCTATGGTAGAGCATTAACCCATAACAAAAACTTACAACAGCAGTTTAATCGGCAATATTTTTTTCGATATCATGCAGTAATCGATGCAACATTGCGGTGTCTCGCTGCCCGAGAAGGCCAATTCGCTGCTGAAGCCAGTCAGCCAGTTTGACGTCATCCGCGACCTGTAATTTGCTCAGTAACGACATTGCCCGCGCACGTAACGCCTGAAGTTGGTTTTCGTTATTTTCAGCAACAGGAGGCGTCGGCATTTGTGTTAACGCCGAAAGCTGATAGCAGAACACCATCACTGCCTGGCCGAGATTCAACGACGGGTAATCTGCAACCATCGGTACGCCGGTGAGGATATCAGCCAGTGCCAGT
Organism: Citrobacter sp. 18056; assembly: GCA_902706235.1. Lineage (GTDB taxonomy): Bacteria > Pseudomonadota > Gammaproteobacteria > Enterobacterales > Enterobacteriaceae > Scandinavium > Scandinavium manionii. The sequence goes on from CACSJR010000004.1 coordinate 217,013, forward strand.
TCATCGTTGGTCAGCCCGGAATCTTCGCGGCCAAACACCAGCGCCGCGTGGCCCATCCACTGTGATTTTTCCTGGAGGATAGGCACCAGCTCCTGGGGCGCGGCGTAATAGTGGAAGCGAGCGCGACTGCGGGCTGTGGTCGCAATGGTAAAATCAACATCGTGGAGTGCGTCAGCAAGCGTCGGAAAGGTTTGAATATTTTCAAGTATCTCACCTGACCCGTGTGCGACCCACTTTGCCGCAGGCTCCAGGTGCGCCTGACTGTCGACAATTCGCATTTCTGTGAATCCCATGGTCTTCATTGCCCGGGCCGCAGCGCCGATATTTTCGGCTCTTGCTGGTGAAACCAGCACTATTGATAAGCGCATGTAGTCTTCTCTTTTTTGCTCTGTCACAACCACAATGTGATGCACATCATCATATTGCGCGTCGCGAATTTACTTAATTGCAACAAAAAACGCTGAAAGGGTGTTTCTTAACACATCAATAAGGCTAAACTATTACCCAAGAATCACCCCATAAGACATGTTAACAGAACCTCGATATCCTTATGTTCTACCAGGGTATTTCAAACTGGTTTAAGGCACATCTTTTGGATTCATTTTGCTAATCAGTTCATTCTTGCAATTACATTGATTGTTGAAAAATTGTGACAAACGCTAGCATTTAGATGCAAGGATTTCACAAGACTGTTAACGTGCTACAATTGAACTTGATATATGTCAACGAAGCGTAGTTTTATTGGGTGTCAGTCATCTCTGAGCCTGTTATGTTGCTGTTAAAATGGTTAGGATGACAGCCGTTTTTGACACTGTCGGGTCCAGAGGGAAAGTACCCACGGCCAAGCTAATGATGTTGTTGACGTTGATGGAAAGTGCATCAAGAACGCAATTACGTACTTTAGTCATGTTATGCCGGTCATGTTAATTTTCGACATGCATCAGGCGGGTCAGGGACTTTTGTACTTCCTGTTTCGATTTTAGTTGGCAATTTAGGTAGCAAACATGCAGACCCCGCACATTCTTATCGTTGAAGACGAGTTGGTAACACGCAACACGTTAAAAAGTATTTTCGAAGCAGAAGGTTACGATGTGTTCGAAGCCACCGATGGCGCGGAAATGCATCAGATCCTATCTGAAAATGATGTCAACCTGGTCATCATGGATATCAACCTGCCGGGCAAAAATGGCCTGCTGTTGGCACGTGAGCTGCGCGAGCAAGCTAACGTCGCTCTGATGTTCCTGACCGGACGTGACAACGAAGTGGATAAAATCCTCGGCCTGGAAATCGGCGCTGACGATTACATCACCAAACCGTTCAACCCTCGTGAACTGACTATCCGTGCGCGCAACCTGCTCTCCCGTACCATGAATCTGGGTACTGTGAGCGAAGAACGCCGCAGCGTGGAAAGCTACAAGTTCAACGGCTGGGAACTGGACATCAACAGCCGCTCACTGGTCAGCCCGAACGGCGAACAGTATAAGCTGCCGCGCAGTGAATTCCGCGCGATGCTGCACTTCTGCGAAAACCCGGGCAAGATCCAATCCCGTGCAGAACTGTTGAAGAAGATGACCGGCCGTGAGCTGAAGCCACACGACCGTACGGTTGACGTGACAATCCGTCGCATCCGTAAACACTTTGAATCTACGCCGGATACCCCGGAAATCATCGCGACTATCCACGGCGAAGGTTACCGTTTCTGCGGCGAGCTGCAGGAATAATCGGTTTCTCTGTGCATAAAAAAACGGCGCTTTCGCGCCGTTTTTTTTTCGCCTGTTATTCCTTCCAGGGCATGATCGGCACCGCGCTTATCGCATTTTTCGGTGAACCGTCGACCACTTTGTCGGAATAGGTCAGATAGATCAGCGCATTACGTTTAGCATCATAGAAACGCACGACCTGAAGTTTCTTGAAGACCAGAGAAGTCCGCTTCTGGAACACGACCTCTCCTTCCGTTTTGCCCTTCTTAATCTTGTCGCTGACCTCAATTGGCCCAACCTGCTGGCAAGAGATAGCCGCGTCGGAGGTATCTTCCGCAAGCCCCAGCCCGCCTTTAATGCCACCGGTTTTAGCGCGGCTGATATAGCAGGTCACGTTCTTCACATCCGGGTCATCAAAGGCCTCAACGACAATCTTATGGTCCGGGCCAAACATCTTGAAGACGGTATCGACGGAACCCACTTGCTCCGCATGCGCGGCGCTGCAGGCCAACGCCAGCAGACATCCTGTAATTAACTGCTTGTATTTCATATTGTTACCATTTTTGAAAAAGTCATTCGTTTTTATGCCCTTGCGCAGAAGAAAATATTTATAGATCACAGCCTTACAAAAATCATGCCTATTTAGTAACTTTTATCGCACTTTAGAGCAAAAAAAACACTGAATGCTAAAACATCAAAAAATGCTATTATCCGCTACCCTAGTTACAGGCACCTGCGAAAGGATGAGGACATTATATGGATCAAGCTGGGATAATACGCGATCTTCTTAGCTGGCTTGAAGGGCATCTCGACCAATCTTTGTCACTGGATAACGTTGCAGCAAAAGCGGGCTACTCCAAATGGCATTTACAAAGGATGTTCAAAGATGTCACTGGCCATGCTATCGGCGCCTATATTCGTGCTCGTCGCCTGTCGAAATCTGCTGTGGCTCTGCGCCTGACCGCGCGCCCGATTCTGGATATTGCTCTGCAGTACCGTTTCGATTCTCAGCAGACCTTTACCCGCGCGTTCAAGAAACAGTTTAGCCTGACGCCAGCGCTTTATCGCCGCTCGCCGGACTGGAGTTCGTTCGGTATGCGTCCACCGCTGCGCCTGGGTGAATTTACGATGCCGAAGTTTGAATTCATCGCCATGCCGGACACACACCTGGTCGGTATCACCCAGAGCTATACCTGTAAGCTGGAAGAGATTTCTGCATTCCGCCAGCAGATGCGTGGCCAGTTCTGGCGCGATTTCCTCGGCAATTCGCCGTCGCTCCCGCCGATGCTTTACGGTCTGCATGAACCGCGTCCGAGCCTTGAACGAGACGATGAGCAGGAAGTGCTGTACACCACGGCGCTGACGCCTGAAATGGCCAACGGCCATCTGCAGGATGCGCATCCGGTGAAACTGGAAGGGGGTGAATACGTGATGTTCACCTACGAAGGGCTGGGAAGCGGATTGCAGGAATTTGTGCTGACCGTTTATGGCACCTGCATGCCGATGCTCGGCCTGACCCGTCGTAAGGGCCAGGACATCGAACGATTCTTCCCGCAGAAAGATGCGATGAATCAGGAACCGCCTATCCAGCTACGCTGCGAGTACCTGATTCCGATTCGCCGCTAGCGCTGCAATTCATCCAACGCAGGGGCGTCCAGATGTGTGACGTCACCTGCGGTTTCAACAATCCAGCCGGGTGCCAGCCACGGGCTTTGCTGGTAATCCACGCGAGAGATTGAGCAGTTCCGCAAACGCAGACGGCGTTCGGCATAGGCCGGCAATCCGAGAATAGTACTCACCAGACACCCAAGCGCCATGCCATGACTCACCAACAACGGGCGGCTGCCATTTGGCAGTTCAAGGCAATCCTGCAGCGCCGCATTCATACGATCGCCCAGCTCCTGCATAGACTCCCCTTCCGGGATACGTCCGTTGGCCGTGCCATTCACCAGCGTACGACGCCAGCCTTCTTCTTCCTCAGTCAGCGAGTCGATCAGACGGCGTTCGAGCACGCCCATATCGAGTTCACGTAACCGCGGATCGTAGGTGACGCTGCAACCACAGGCTTCCGCGATTAACTCAGCGGTACGGCGCGTGCGGCCCAGATCGCTGGAGATGATATGCGTGATGCCGAGCGTTTTGACACGCTCACCTACCTGACGGGCCTGCTGCTCACCTTTTTCAGTGAGCGGACTGTCGGACTGGCCCTGAATACGTCGCTCGGCGTTCCACTGCGTTTCACCGTGGCGAACAAGGTATACCTGTAACATGCTAATTTTCCGTTATACTGCGATGATGTTTTTTTCGTAAGTGTACTGATTATGCACAAGGTTGTCTCAGCTACCACCAATCCCGCCAAAATTCAGGCTATTCTGCAGGCTTTTAATGAGATCTTCGGCGAAGGATCCTGCCATATTGACGCCGTTTCCGTCGAGAGCGGCGTGCCAGAACAACCCCTCGGGAATGAGGAAACGCGTGCTGGCGCACGAAATCGCGTGGAAAATGCCCGCCTTGCCCGACCAGATGCTGACTTTTGGGTGGCGATTGAAGCGGGTATCGACGAAGGCAGCACCTTCAGTTGGGTCGTGATTGAAACGCGCGAACAGCGCGGTGAAGCCCGTTCGGCCACCCTGCCACTGCCCGCAGTAATCCTCGAGCGCGTTCGTGCAGGCGATGCCCTCGGACCGGTGATGTCACACTATACCGGTATCGATGAGATTGGCCGTAAAGAAGGGGCGATTGGCGTGTTTACTGCGGGCAAACTGACCCGCAGCAGTGTCTATCATCAGGCAGTGATTCTGGCACTCAGTCCTTTTCACAACGCCGTTTATCGGTGAGTTTCCGGCAGCGTCTGTTCCAGCCACTGACGCAGTTCAGCAGGCGCTGATTTCAGGCTGTTCGAGCCGCGGGTTATGGTTGCGATGCCCGCGCCCAGTTCGCTTTTCAGCTCACGCTGGCTCATCTCTCCGCGCAGTAACTCTTCGATAATTCGCACCCGCGTGCCCAGCGCTTCACGCTCGTCCGGCGTCATCATCAAATTCAAAAGCGGCAGATCCAGGTCAGCGGCAAAAGCCTGACGCATCAGTTCCACAAAGCGCAGCCACTCCTGGTGGCGCTGTTCCGCGTTTGCGGCTGAGTAAGGGGATTGTTGGGTCATGTTACGCCACCATGTTGGGGCGGATGGCACAAGGCCATCCGCCGAATGTACTCTTTAGCGAGTACAAGCATAACATACTCTCAGCGGATCAGTAACGCTGCTTCCATTCGTCATCGGTGAGGATCTGCGGTTTCTCGCCCATGAAATAGCGATAGTAGGCATCATACGCCAGCACGTTCTTCACATAGCCGCGCGTTTCAGAGAACGGAATACTCTCGACAAACGCCGCCGCGTTGATGCGCCCTGCACTGTTGCCCTGCCATGTTCTGACCCGGCCAGGACCCGCGTTATACGCCGCCGACGCATAGATGCGGTTGTTGCCAAACTGCTGATAAACGTATTGCAGATAGTGGGTGCCGATGTTGATGTTGGTCTCCGGGTCTAACAGCTGGCTGGCGCTGTTATAGCCCGGAATCGAGAACATCTTCACCGTATGCGTTGCGGTGCCCGGCATGATTTGCATCAGCCCGGTAGCGCCAACCGGTGAACGAACTTTCGGGTTCCAGGCACTTTCCTGACGAGCAATCGCCATCGCATAGCTTTTGGAGATGTCTTTATCGCCAGTGTAGCGCACGAACAAATCTTTGTACGCCAGCGGGAAACGCTCTTTGAGGTTATCCCACAGCTTCCCAGAAATCGTCGCCTGCACGCTGAGATCCCACCAGTCCTGGTCGAAAGCGTATTTCGCCAGCTGCCCTTGTTCGGTACGGGTGCGGCTACTCACCAGATTCGCCCATTCGCTGCGCGCGGTGTTATCCAGATTCCAGTACATCAGCTCCCGCACACGGGCCATTTCTGGGCTATTGACCAACAGCGGAGCCACTGTGCCTTCCGGTTTTTCGACGCGAATCGAGTAATCTTCACCCAGACGCTGCGCCGCCACCATCGGATAGAAACCGCGCTGCTGCATCAGGGAATGCAGAATATCTTTCGCTTCCTGCTCACGACCGCGATCCATCAACAGGTCAGCCTGCCAGTAGCGCCATTCGTCTTTATCTTTGGCTTCCATCGGCAAACGCGCCAGCCAGGTGTTCAGCCCGCGACGGTCGCCATTGCCAATCGCCATCCGCACGCGACGCTCGACCAGCGAGGTCGATTCAGAACGCATGATGGCGTCATCACGCCATTGTGCCTGCTCAGCCGTGATGTCGTTGCCCATCAAACGCCAGGCGACGATATCGCGCAGATCCTGCGTCTGACTCTCATTGAGTTTCTGCGCCTCAACCAGTTGCGGGATCAGCAGGCGCGCATTTTCTACATCCTGACGCGCGACGCTGGTGAACGCCACCGCCGCCATCTTGCGGGTGAAATCAGTCGCACCGGTGCTTTGCGCGAAGCTCAGCACGCTGTTTGGGTTGTTCGCCAGGCTTATCACCGCGGCGGAAATAGTCTGGTAATCCGTCGGCATTTGATTGGCAAGGGAGGTAACCAGACGGGTATTTCCGGCCTGCATCGCCAGGCGAATGCGTTCCAGATACGCCAGAGGATCCTGAGTCCCGGACGCACGCCAGGCGCTGAATAAAGGATCGCAGGCGTTAGGCTGGCTCTTACCCGTCAACCACAGTGTTTTTGCACCGTCCCAGGCTTCCTGAGTCTGGCCCACGTTATATTTTGCGTAGTAGTAGTTACATTGCGCTTCGGTGGTACCGGGTTTATCAGGGCTGAACGCCAGCAGGCCACGCCAGTCTTCACGGCGTGCCAGCTCATTCACAAAGCGGTTTTTCAGGGTCCGCGCGGACGGCAGCGTCGGATTGGCCTGCACGAACTGGGTCACACTGACCGCCGGTTCGTTCATCAGGTCGTCAGTCAGCTGACGATATTCGAGATAGGGATAGAGTGGATAGTCTTTCAGGGTCGGCATCAGTTGATCAACAACATCCATCTGATGGTTATCCCACGCCTGTCTAATCTGAGAGTAACGACTGCGTTGTTCATCCAGTGAATCAGCGTGAACCGCATTGCTGACCGTAAGCAGACAGACGCCAGCAGCCAGAAGACGCCACGTCATGGGTGTAGCTTTTTCCACATGCGCTCCTTAGAAAATTGTGTCAATGCAGCATCATGCCGCGTAAAAAAGCCGTATCCGGTCATTATCCTTGTGTTTCGGATCCTCTCTTTATGCTAACCAGACAACAGGGATTGCGCCACGTTATGAACACTTTTTTACCTTTACTGTTATCACGATCGCCTGGCTGGGATTAGCGTGGGAAAAAGGCTACACTTCGCCTTTGACTCCTTATCATCAAAATAAAAGAGGCGAAGTCCAACGTGGCTCAATTCGTTTATACCATGCATCGCGTCGGTAAAGTGGTCCCGCCGAAGCGTCATATTCTGAAAAACATCTCCCTGAGTTTCTTCCCTGGCGCAAAAATCGGTGTACTGGGCCTGAACGGTGCCGGTAAATCCACCCTGTTGCGCATCATGGCCGGTATCGATACCGACATTGAAGGCGAAGCACGTCCGCAGCCAGGGACCAAAATTGGTTACCTGCCGCAGGAGCCGAAACTCAACCCGGAACAAACGGTTCGTGAATCCGTTGAAGAAGCCGTTTCTGAAGTGGTTAATGCCCTGAAAGGCCTCGACGAAGTCTATGCGAAGTATGCCGAACCGGATGCCGATTTCGACAAGCTGGCAGCTCAGCAGGGCAAGTTCGAAGAAATCATTCAGGCGCACGACGGTCACAACCTGAACGTGCAGCTTGAGCGCGCCGCAGATGCGCTGCGTCTGCCAGACTGGGATGCGAAAATCGAAAACCTGTCCGGTGGTGAGCGCCGCCGCGTGGCCCTGTGCCGCCTGCTGCTGGAAAAACCAGACATGCTGCTGCTCGACGAACCGACTAACCACCTGGACGCCGAGTCCGTGGCCTGGCTGGAACGCTTCCTGCACGACTTCGAAGGCACTGTGGTGGCAATCACCCACGACCGTTACTTCCTCGACAACGTGGCGGGCTGGATCCTCGAACTGGACCGTGGCGAAGGCATTCCATGGGAAGGCAACTACTCTTCCTGGCTTGAGCAGAAAGATCAGCGTCTGGCGCAGGAAGCGTCTTCAGAAGCCGCTCGTCGCAAATCCATCGAAAAAGAGCTGGAGTGGGTACGTCAGGGCGCGAAAGGCCGTCAGTCTAAAGGCAAAGCCCGTCTGGCACGCTTTGAAGAGCTCAACAATACCGAATACCAGAAACGTAACGAAACCAACGAACTGTTTATTCCACCTGGAGCACGTCTGGGGGATAAAGTGGTGGAAGTCAGCAACTTGCGTAAATCCTACGGCGAGCGTCTGCTGATTGATGATCTGACCTTCTCCGTGCCGAAAGGCGCGATTGTCGGCATCATCGGCCCGAACGGCGCGGGTAAATCTACCCTGTTCCGTATGATGTCAGGCCAGGAACAGCCGGACAGCGGCAGCATCACCCTGGGTGAAACGGTCAAACTGGCGTCCGTTGACCAGTTCCGTGACGCCATGGATAACAGCAAAACCGTGTGGGAAGAAGTGTCTGGCGGCCTGGATATCATGAAGGTCGGTAACACCGAAATGCCAAGCCGCGCCTATGTGGGTCGTTTTAACTTCAAGGGCACCGACCAGGGCAAACGCGTTGGCGAACTGTCCGGTGGTGAGCGTGGTCGTCTGCATCTGGCAAAACTGCTGCAGGTGGGCGGGAACGTGCTGCTGCTCGATGAACCCACCAACGACCTGGATATCGAAACCCTACGCGCGCTGGAAAACGCCCTGCTGGAGTTCCCGGGCTGCGCAATGGTTATTTCCCACGACCGTTGGTTCCTCGACCGTATCGCCACCCACATTCTGGATTACCAGGATGAAGGTAAAGTGGAGTTCTTCGAAGGTAACTTTACCGAGTACGAAGAGTACAAGAAACGCACCCTCGGCGCAGATGCGCTGGAGCCGAAGCGTATCAAGTACAAGCGTATTTCGAAGTAATTCTGCGGTCTGATGCCCTTTCCCGTTGGGAAAGGGTGAAATGACAAAACCGGGCCGCTTTCACAGCACCCGGTTTTTTTAGCCCTGCTCGCCCATCATCTGCTTCACCAGCTCAACACACCGCAGGAAGCGGGCGTCGTAATCTGACTCTTCAACGTGAACGTACTCAATGTTGTTTTCATTGAGCATATCGACCAGCATGGTCTGAAACTCTTTTCTGTCCACCGAACTGCCCAGGCTTCGCAGACCATCGGCGACCCACGGGGTATTATTTTCCAGTACGATAACCAGGTCGAAACGGTATTCGTCGATCAGCGCCTGCACGAACGGATGCTCGCGGCCCTCGTATTTCTTACAGAAAGCCTGAGTAGTCACAAAGTCGGTATCAATAAACGCCACTTTATTGGCATATTTCACTGCAAAATCAATGTACTGCGCATGACCCAGCGCGATTTTATCGTAGTCGGAATACTGCAATGCCATCTCGTCGCCGCCCAGATGAGAAAAGACGTAATCACGGCCATATTCCCAGGCACTGGTGGTGTTGAAGATGTTGGCGAGCTTATTCACCATCATCGACTTACCGCTTGATTCGCCGCCCAAAATCGCCACCGTGCGCACGAAGAATGGCTTCACTTCGGTCGGAATGTATTCCCAGTAGCGCGACGGGTTCTCACGAATTTGCGCCCCGCTGATGTTCATGAACGTGCGCTGCGGATCGATAAGCACGGTTTCGATTCCAAGATGCTCGCGGAACTGAGGGGCATCTGCTTCTTCCGAAGTGTAAATCCAGTTCGGCTCAATCCCCTTCTCTTCCATGAAGGCCTTGATACCGTTACTCCAGACGTCCCACCCGTGCGGATACGGCTCCATACCCTCTTCGTTAAAGGCGTGAATGCGGATGTTTTTTTGGTATTTGAAGGTTTGCAGCAGCCAGCGCAAACGGTCAGATACCGTCGGCTGCTGTGACATCGCGCTGTCTTCGAACAGCGCCCGGTCGCGCTTTTCGTCGTAGCCCAGGATGACGTGCAGTTCGTCGACCTGGCTTCCGGCGCGCTGAAGCAGGTAAATATGGCCGGTGTGCAGCGGATAGAATTTGCCGAACACGACGCCGACATTTTTCTGCTGGCGCGGAAACTCAAGCCCCAAAAAGCGGTGCAGCGCTTCAAGTTTCTGCGCGCTCGGGCTTTTGATTTTGGCGTTCAGCAACTGGCTAAGGTAGCCCTTGGTCATCCCGCTGGCGTCCGCCACCTGCTGCAACGTGCAGCCTTTCTGGCGAATCGCGGTTTTAATGTAATCGAACGATGACAAAGGAGCCTCCTGCTGATGATCTCTCCCGGATTAGCCGGGCACATGTAGGAATTCCCTATGGATTTCGGGTGGCAGGAAGGCGGCAAGTAAACGAATCCCGATGAACTTAGAAAACTAAGTGATTCGGGTGAGAGAACGTAGCCAACACACCTGCCGCCGGAAAGACGACGGGGATTTTATTATAAGTCGTCAAAGACGTTTAGCGCATCGGAAAGCTTCTTCACGCCAAAGACCTTCATCCCTTCTGGTACTTTTTTCGGCACGTTGGCGGCTGGGACAATCGCACGCCGGAAGCCGTGTTTAGCCGCTTCGGAAATACGCTCCTGGCCACTCGGCACCGGGCGAATCTCGCCCGAAAGCCCGACTTCGCCAAACACCACCAGATCCTGCGGCAGCGGCCTGTCGCGCAGGCTGGAGACCATCGCCATCAACAGCGCCAGGTCGGCGCTGGTTTCGGTGACCTTTACGCCCCCCACCACGTTGACAAACACGTCCTGATCGAACATCTGCAAACCGCCGTGGCGATGCAACACCGCCAGCAGAATAGAGAGACGGTTCTGTTCCAGACCGACTGCGACACGGCGCGGATTGCCCATCATCGACTGATCGACCAGCGCCTGAATTTCTACCAGCAGCGGGCGCGTGCCTTCCCAAACCACCATCACCGAGCTTCCCGACGTCACTTCATCGCCACGGCTCAAGAAAATGGCCGACGGATTGCTGACTTCGCGCAACCCTTGTTCGGTCATGGCGAACACGCCGAGCTCGTTCACGGCACCGAAGCGGTTTTTATGGCTGCGCAGGGTGCGAAAACGGGAATCGGCATCGCCGTCCAGCAGCACGGAACAGTCAATACAGTGCTCCAGCACTTTTGGACCAGCCAGCGAGCCATCTTTAGTGACGTGACCGACCATGATTATCGCCACGCCGCGGGTTTTGGCAAAGCGCGTTAAATAGGCCGCGCTCTCACGCACCTGCGCCACGCTGCCCGGCGACGACTGAACGTCCGCCATGTGCATCACCTGGATGGAGTCGATAACCATCAGCTTCGGCTTTTCTTCCTCAGCAATCTGGCAAATCTGCTCAATACTGGTTTCCGACAGCATATTGAGGTTCGAGGCTGGTAATCCGAGGCGGTGCGCGCGCATTGCGACCTGCTGTAAGGACTCTTCACCGGTCACGTACAGGGTTTTCATGTTTTCACTGAGCAGGCACAGCGTTTGCAGCAACAGCGTGGATTTACCCGCACCTGGGTTGCCGCCAATCAGAATTGCACTGCCTGGCACCACGCCTCCGCCAAGAACGCGATCGAATTCTTTAAAACCGGTGGAAAAGCGCGGCAGCTCTTCAAGGCTGATTTCTGACAGCTTCTGAACTTTCGATACGCCGGACGCCCCCGCGTATCCACTCAGACGCTCATTGCGTGCCACGGTGGGCGAAGCGGCAATGCGCATCTCGGTAATGGTGTTCCAGGCATGACAGGCACTGCACTGTCCCTGCCAACGCGGATAATCCGCGCCACACTCGTTACAGACAAACGCGCGTTTGGGTGCTTTCGCCACAATAACCTCTTACTTTTGATTCATGCTGCCGGAGAGAATGCAGAACACGCCCATCAGGTCAGCGTGACGGATGGTAATTTCCGTCTGCTCGTTAACTTTCGGTTTGGCATGATAGGCGATGCCCAGCCCCGCCGCTTTGATCATCGGCAGGTCGTTGGCGCCGTCGCCAATCGCCACGGTCTGTGCAGTCGGGATTTCGTACGTTTCGGCCAGGCTTATGAGGGTGCTGGCTTTATATTTCGCATCTACGATGTCGCCGGTCACATTTCCGGTCAGCACACCGTCACGAATCTCCAGCTCATTGGCCACCGCCGCCGTCAGCCGCAGTTTGTCCTTCAGATAATCGGCAAAGAACGTAAAACCACCGGAGGCAATCGCCACTTTCCAGCCCAGCGTTTCCAGCTTCAGCACCAGTTGGGTCAGACCCGGCATCAGCGGAAGCGTATCGCGAACCTGACGCAGAATGTTCGCATCAGCGCCTTTCAGCGTGGCGACGCGCTGACGAAGACTGGCGGTGAAATCCAACTCACCGCGCATGGCGCGCTCGGTCACTTCGGACACCAGCTCACCGGTACCCGCCAGCTTGGCAATTTCATCAATACATTCGATCTGAATTGCGGTGGAATCCATATCCATCACCAGCAGCCCCGGCGTGCGCAGATGCGGAATTTTTCCCAGCGGCGCCACGTCCAGCCCGTCGTCATGCGCCAGGCGCGTCGCGCGTGGCGTCAGTGAACCCGCCAGGCGAATGACCTGATAATCTTCAACACACCAGGCGGCAACAATCACCATCGCCGCACCCAGCTTGTGCTGATAATCGGTCAGGCGCTGCTTATCGAGACGACGACCATACAGCAGCCAGCCGCTGCGTCCGGCATGGTAATCCAGCGGCATGACTTCATCACCGCTTAAAGACAGCGGCAGCCCAGGCCAGAAGGAGACATCATCGGGCAGGTCGCACCAGGTCAGACTGTTCGGCATTACAGCTCCAGTAATCGAGATTTGAGCAGGAAAATAACGCATGAGGCTACCTTGTATCCAGCGCTTCTGGCAACATTAAGCTGCAAATTTTCAAAGGTGGAATATGGTTCGCGCAAAACTGAAATTTCGGCTGCATCGCGCCGTGATCGTCCTTATCTGTCTCGCCCTGCTGGTTGCCCTGATGCAAGGGGCGTCGTGGTTCAGTCAAAGCCACCAGCGGCAGCGTAATCCGCAGATGGAAGAACTGGCCCGCACACTCGCCCATCAGGTCACGCTGAACCTGGCGCCGCTAATGCGTTCAGAAACGCCTGATGAGAAGAAAATCAATCAGTTGCTGACGCAGCTGACCACAAGAAGCCGCCTGTTAGATGCCAGCGTCTATGACGAACAAGGCGATTTGGTCACTCACGCCGGGGAAAGCGTGAACGTTCGCGACAGGCTGGCGCTCGACGGGAAAAAAGCCGGGGGATACTTCAACCAGCAGATCGTCGAACCCATTCAAGGGAAGAATGAACCGCTCGGCTACCTGCGGCTAACCCTCGACACCCATACGCTGGCGACGGAAGCCAAGCAGGTGGATAACACCACCAACATTTTACGCCTGATGCTGCTGCTTTCGCTGGCGATCGGCGTGGTGTTGACCCGTACGTTGCTGCAAGGTAAACGCACCCGCTGGCAGCAATCCCCGTTCCTGCTGACGGCCAGTAAGTCCGTGCCGGAAGAAGATGAAGACGAAAAGAACGATAGATAATTGATATATTGAGTGAAGTGAATAAGAAAGGAAATCTGTTATGTCGACGCTACGTTTGCTTATCTCTGATTCATACGATCCATGGTTCAATCTGGCGGTGGAAGAGTGTATTTTCCGCCAGATGCCGGCCACCCAACGTGTACTGTTCCTGTGGCGCAACGCGGATACCGTGGTCATTGGCCGGGCGCAAAACCCGTGGAAAGAGTGCAATACGCGGCGCATGGAGGAGGATAACGTGCGCCTTGCGCGTCGCAGTAGCGGCGGCGGCGCGGTGTTTCACGACCTCGGTAATACCTGCTTTACCTTTATGGCAGGCAAGCCGGAATATGATAAAACCATCTCGACCAACATCGTCCTTAACGCTCTGAATTCATTGGGTGTGGAAGCTGAAGCTTCCGGGCGTAACGATCTCGTCGTTAAAACCGAGGATGGCGATCGCAAAGTCTCTGGCTCTGCCTATCGCGAAACGATGGATCGTGGTTTTCATCACGGCACACTGCTGCTGAATGCCGACCTCAGCCGTCTGGCAAATTACCTGAACCCGGATAAGAAAAAGCTGCAGGCGAAAGGCATCACTTCCGTGCGCGGTCGGGTGGCGAACCTGACCGGACTGCTGCCAGGCATCACTCATCAGCAGATTTGCGATGCGGTGACGGAGGCATTCTTCGATCACTACGGCGAGCGAGTTGAAGCCGAGGTCATTTCCCCGGAAAAAACGCCGGACTTGCCTAACTTCGCGGAAACCTTTGCTCGTCAAAGCAGCTGGGAATGGAATTTCGGTCAGGCGCCGGCGTTCTCGCATCTGCTGGATGAGCGCTTTACCTGGGGGAGTATCGAACTGCATTTTGACGTAGAGAAAGGTCACATCGCCCGCGCTCAGGTTTTTACCGACAGCCTGAACCCTGCCCCACTCGAAGCCCTTGCGGCGCGTTTGCAAGGCAGCCTTTATCGCGCAGAGAGTCTGCAACAGGAATGTGACGCGTTGTTAGTGGATTTCCCGGAACAGGAAAAAGAGCTACGAGAATTATCGGAGTGGATTGCAAAAGCGGTGAGATAATGAAAATGTCCGCTGGCGGACCTACAAAATCGTATGCCGGGTAAGGCGTCGCCGCCACCCGGCATAACGAGAATTACTCTTTATCGCCCAGCAGTACGGATTCCAGCGCGATTTTGATCATGTCGTTGAACGTGGTCTGACGCTCAGCGGCAGTGGTTTGCTCGTGAGTACGGATATGGTCAGACACGGTGCAGATGGTCAGCGCTTTCGCACCAAATTCAGCCGCAACGCCGTAGATACCAGCCGCTTCCATTTCCACGCCCAGGATGCCGTATTTTTCCATCACGTCGAACATTTCGCCGCCGTCCGGGGAATAGAACAGGTCAGCAGAGAAGATGTTACCGACGCGAGCATCAACACCCAGCGCTTTCGCTGCATCAACGGCGTTACGCACCATGCCGAAGTCAGCAATCGCCGCGAAGTCGTGATCTTTGAAACGCATGCGGTTCACTTTGGAATCGGTGCAGGCACCCATGCCGATAACCACGTCACGCAGTTTAACGTCCATGCGCACAGCGCCACAGGAACCCACGCGGATGATTTTCTTCACGCCGAAATCGGTGATCAGCTCTTTGGTGTAGATGGAGCAGGACGGGATACCCATCCCGTGACCCATTACGGAAATTTTACGGCCTTTGTACGTCCCGGTGAAACCCAACATGCCGCGCACGTTGTTCACTTCGCGGACATCTTCGAGGAAGGTTTCAGCAATGTGCTTCGCACGCAGCGGATCACCCGGCATCAGTACGACGTCTGCGAAATCACCCATTTCTGCGTTAATGTGTGGAGTGGCCATCATTATTTCCTTTTTATGTTTAATTCACCGGGTTGCGCACCCGGTTAACCTAACCGTAGGCCCGGCAAGCCTCGCGCCGCCGGGCAATCCCATCACAGCATATTTTTGCCGTAGTCCATTGCCGAAGTACCGAAGTACGTCGCCAGTGTCTGGCCGATATCCGCGAAGGTTTCGCGATGGCCCAGAGAACCTGCTTTCACTTTCGGGCCATACACCAGCACCGGAATGTGTTCACGGGTGTGGTCCGTACCGGTCCAGGTCGGGTCGCAGCCGTGGTCAGCGGTGAGAATGATGATGTCATCTTCACCCAGCAACTCCAGCAGCTCAGGCAGACGGCGGTCGAACAGTTCCAGACCTGCAGC
Source organism: Citrobacter sp. 18056 (assembly GCA_902706235.1). Taxonomy (GTDB): domain Bacteria; phylum Pseudomonadota; class Gammaproteobacteria; order Enterobacterales; family Enterobacteriaceae; genus Scandinavium; species Scandinavium manionii. The sequence goes on from CACSJR010000004.1 coordinate 232,626, forward strand.
ATAACCCGCCACATCGCGACGGTGACCCCATGAGGAGTCGAAATCGACGAAGTTAGTGAAGACAATCGTGTTGTCGCCTGCGACTTTCATCTCGTTGATGGTGGCATCAAACAGCGCGTCCAGACCGGTGGCTTTCACTTTTTTGGTGATGCCGCAGTTGGCGTAGATATCCGCGATTTTACCGACGGAGACCACGTGGCCGTCTTTCTCATCGACCAGTTTCTGCAGCACGGTAGGTGCTGGCGGTTCAACGGCGAGATCGTGACGGTTACCGGTACGCTCGAAGTGACCGGCTTTATCGCCAACGAACGGACGCGCAATCACGCGGCCAATGTTATAGCCGCCTTCGGTCAGTTCAACACGCGCGATTTCACACAGCTCATACAGCTTATCGAGACCGTAGGTTTCTTCGTGGCAGGCAATCTGGAACACGGAGTCAGCGGAGGTATAGAAAATCGGTTTGCCGGTTTTCATATGCTCTTCGCCCAGCTCGTCCAGAATCACGGTCCCGGAAGAGTGGCAGTTACCGAGGTAACCCGGCAGGTTCGCGCGTTTCACCAGTTTGTCGAGCAGCTCCTGCGGGAAGCTGTTGTGGTGTTCCGGGAAATAGCCCCAGTCAAACAGCACAGGCACACCGGCGATTTCCCAGTGACCTGACGGCGTGTCTTTCCCGGAAGAGAGTTCATGTGCCCAGCCGTATGCGCCAGTGACTTCGGCGTTGCCGTCCATGCCCGCAGCAACCTTGCCCGTCGAGCCTTCGTGAGCTTTCACCAGACCCAGACGGGTCAGGTTTGGCAGAGTCAGTGGGCCTTTACGGCCTTTGTCTGCTTCACCGTTTGCACAGGCCTCTGCGATGTGGCCCATGGTGTCGGCACCGACATCACCAAAACGTTCTGCGTCTTCGGTGGCGCCGATCCCAAAAGAGTCCAGCACCATAATAAATGCACGTTTCATATCTTCTCCGTACGTTTTGCGCTGCAAAAAAGCGATCAGATCAGTATACCGCTATTGCGTGATTCGACGATAGACCGTTGGGGTTTCTTTCGGTGCGACGTCGTCCAGTTTAATTGCCGCTTTCACGGCTTTCGCCGCTTCCTGCCAGCTTGCTTCATCTTTAGCGTGGATAACTGCCAGCGGACGCTGTCCGTCAATGCTGTCCCCCAGACGCGTCATATCGGTGAAGCCGACACTGTAATCCAGTGAGTCAGAGGCCTGACGACGACCGCCGCCCATCGCCACGACCGCCATGCCCAGCGCGCGAGTGTCCATCGCGGACACGAAACCTTCGGTATCAGCGTAAACCGCCTGGCTGAGCATCGCCGTCGGCAGGTATTTTGCGTAGTTTTCGACGAAATCGGTCGGGCCTTTCTGCGCGGCCACCATGCGACCAAAGATTTCCGCCGCTTTACCGTTATCCAGTACCGCCTGCAGTTTAGCGCGGGCTTCGGCGTCGTCTTTCGCCAGACGACCGGAAATCAGCATTTCCACGCACAGCGCCATGGTCACCTCGAACAGACGCGGATTGCGGTATTCGCCGGTGAGGAACTGCACGGCTTCACGTACTTCAACCGCATTGCCTGCGCTGGAGGCCAGCACCTGGTTCATGTCGGTCAGCAATGCGGTGGTGCGCACGCCAGCCCCGTTGGATACGCCAACGATGGCTTCAGCCAGCGACTCGGAAAGCGCGTAAGTCGGCATGAATGCACCACTGCCAACTTTGACATCCATCACCAGCGCGTCCAGCCCTTCGGCCAGCTTTTTCGCCAAAATGGATGCGGTGATCAGCGGAATGGAGTCAACCGTTGCAGTGATGTCGCGGGTCGCATAAAAACGTTTGTCCGCAGGCGCGAGGGAACTGGTCTGCCCGATGATCGCTACACCAACGTCTTTAATAATGTCGCGGAAACGGTTGTCGTCAGGGAAAATATCAAACCCCGGGATCGCTTCCAGTTTGTCGAGCGTACCGCCGGTATGCCCCAGGCCACGCCCGGAGATCATCGGCACATAACCGCCGCAGGCTGCCACCATTGGGCCAAGCATCAGCGAGGTCACATCGCCCACGCCGCCAGTGGAGTGTTTATCCACAATCGGGCCGTTTAAATTCAGGCTCTTCCAGTCCAGCACGCTTCCGGAATCCCGCATCGCCATGGTCAGCGAGACGCGCTCCTCAATGGCCATATCGTGGAAGAAAATGGTCATCGCCAGAGCGGCAATTTGCCCTTCCGACACGGTATTATCACGAATGCCGTTGATGAAGAAACGGATCTCTTCGTCACTCAGCGCGTGACCATCGCGTTTTTTACGAATAATTTCTTGTGCGAGAAACACGGTAACCCCCATGAGGAATCGGGTGAATGGTGGCGGGTGGCTTACCCACCCTACGATCCAGTAGGCCGGATAAGCAAAGCGTCATCCGGCAATGTTTGACTTAATAAGCGCTGGCGCTCTTACCGTCGCCATGACCCAATGCTTTCAGGAGGCTCGCGAGCAGGCTGGATGCACCAAAGCGGTAATGACGCGCATCGGCCCAGTCGGCACCGAACAGGTCATCAGCGATCGCCAGGAAGGTCTGCGCGTCTTCGGCAGTACGTACGCCGCCCGCTGGCTTGAAGCCTACGGTTTTTTCCACGCCCATATCACGAATCACTTCCATCATGATGCGCGCACTTTCTGGGGTCGCATTAACAGGCACTTTACCGGTAGACGTTTTGATGAAATCGGCACCCGCTTTGATGGCGATTTCAGACGCTTTACGGATAAGCTGCTCTTCTTTCAGTTCGCCGGTTTCGATGATCACTTTCAGCAGAACGTTCGCTGCCGCACAGGCATCTTTACAAGCTTTCACCAGGTCAAAACCGACCTGCTCGTTACCGGCGATCAGCGCACGGTATGGGAACACCACATCAACTTCGTCTGCGCCGTAAGCGATGGCTGCGCGGGTTTCCGCCAGCGCGATGTCGATATCGTCGTTACCATGCGGGAAGTTGGTGACGGTCGCGATACGCACGTCAGGCGTGCCCTGCGCGTTCAGGGTCTTACGCGCAATCGGGATAAAGCGCGGATAAATGCAGATTGCCGCAGTATTGCCCACCGGGGTTTTCGCCTGATGGCACAGGGCGATAACTTTCGCATCAGTGTCATCATCGTTGAGGGTGGTCAGGTCCATCAGTTTTAACGCGCGCAGGCTGCTTGCTGTTAAATCGGTCATATTCTCTCCGGTGTGTAATTTTACCTTGCGGGTCTGTGACTATTTTAACACCGACCCAGCGTTTCACTTCGATCCCCATCACAGTTAATGAAAAGCAGATACAAATTTGCATTACTGTAATGAGACATTTATCACTCTTTAAAGCTGCAGCGAGGGAATATGGATCAAAAGCCTCGCCGACGCTTTTCTCTACACTGCCCTCATCGCCATCGCGTCTGAGGAACTTCTATGTCTGACTCTTTTGAGCAACGCTGCCAGAACATTGTGACCAGCAATACGTTGAGCCCCGAGCAAAAACGTCACTTTCTGGCGCTCGAAGCAGAAAACGCTTTACCTTACCCGGAGCTGTCATCAGAAGCCCGGATGGCGCTGGATGACGGCGTAATCTGCGACATGTTTGAAGGTCACGCGCCGTACAAACCACGCTACGTACTGCCTGACTACGCCCGCTTCCTCGCCAACGGCTCACAGTGGCTAGAGCTCGAAGGCGCGAAGGATTTAGACGACGCGCTATCACTGCTCACGATTCTCTTTCACCACGTGCCTTCGGTAACGTCGATGCCGGTTTACCTTGGGCATCTGGATACGATCCTTTCACCGTATGTTAAAATTCTAACACAAGACGAAATTGATATTCGAATAAAACGTTTCTGGCGCTACCTCGACAGAACCCTGCCGGACGCCTTTACCCATGTGAACATCGGCCCGGAAGATACGCCCGTCACACGTGCCATTTTACGTGCCGACGCTGAACTGAAGCAGGTCGCGCCTAATCTGACGTTTATCTACGATCCTGAAATCACCCCAAATGATTTGCTGTTGGAAGTGAGCAAAAACATTTGCGAGTGCAGTAAACCGCACATCTCTAATGGCCCGGTGAATGATAAAATTTTCACAAAAGGCCGTTACGGCGTGGTCAGCTGTTACAACTCACTGCCGCTGGCGGGCGGCGGCAGCACGCTGGTGCGTCTCAACCTGAAGGAAATTGCGCTGCGAAGTGAGTCAGAAGCAGACTTCCTCAACCGCGTTTTGCCGTACTACTGCCAACAGCAAATCGACATCATTGATGCCCGCTGCGCCTTCCTCTACGAACAATCCCACTTCTTTGAGAATAGCTTCCTGGTCGCAGAAGGGTTGATTGACCCGCAACGCTTTACCCCGATGTTCGGCATTTATGCCCTTGCCGAAGCGGTGAACGTGCTGTGTGAAAAAGCAGGTAGCCCGGCGCGCTACGGCCACGATGACGCGGCCAATCAGCTGGCCTGGCGCATCAGCGCGCAGCTGGCCGAGTTTGTCGAAAAGACGCCGGTGAAATACGGCTGGCAGCAGCGGGCGTTGCTCCATGCACAATCGGGAATCAGCTCCGACAGCGGCACCACGCCGGGGGCGCGCATTCCTTACGGCAGCGAACCGGACCCGGTAAGCCACCTGCTGACCGTTGCGCCGCATCACGCGTTTTATCACGCCGGGATAAGCGATATTTTAACTCTCGATGAAACCATCAAACGTAACCCGCAGGCGGTGATGCAACTGTGTCTCGGGGCATTTAACGCCGGGATGCGTGAGTTTTCCGCCAACGTCAGCGGTAATGACCTGGTGCGCGTCACCGGGTATATGGTACGACTCTCCGACCTGGAGAAATTCCGCGAGGAAGGTTCGCGTACCAACACCACCTGGCTCGGTGAGGAAGCCGCCCGTAATACCCGCATTCTGGAACGACAGCCGAGAGTCATCAGCCATGAGCAGCAGATGCGCTTTAGTCAGTAACATTATCCCCTTCTCCTGCGTCGACGGCCCCGGCAGCCGTCTGACGCTGTTTCTACAGGGCTGTAATCTGCACTGTAAAAGCTGTCACAACCCGTGGACCATCGGGCGCTGTAACGACTGCGGAGACTGCGTCGCACCCTGCCCTCACCAGGCGCTATCGATTCAGGAGGGTCGCGTTGTGTGGCTGGAAGCGAACTGCCAACAGTGCGATACCTGCCTGAAAAGTTGCCCGCAGCAGGCCACGCCGATGACACAAACTCTGTCGGTAGATGACGTTCTGAAACACATCGCCCGTGCCGCGCCGTTTATCGAAGGGATAACCGTCAGCGGCGGCGAAGCGACCACCCAACTGCCATTTATTATTGAACTGTTTACGCAGCTCAAAAATATCCCCACGCTGAAACACCTTACCTGCCTGGTCGACAGTAACGGCGAGCTGGGTATAAGCGGTTGGGAAAAGTTACATCCCGTTTGTGACGGCGTGATGGTGGACCTAAAAGCGTGGGAAGAGAACACCCATCAGGCGCTCACCGAACGCAGCAACACGCGTATTAAAACGAGCATTCGCTGGCTGGCGGAACATCATTTACTGGCGGAATTGCGCCTGCTGGTGATCCCGGAAAAAACGGATTATCTGCCGTTTATTGAGCCACTGAGTGAATTTATTCGTTCGTTAGGCGAGGTGCCGGTGCGGCTGAATGCGTTTCACGCGCACGGGGTGTACGGCGAGGCGAAAACCTGGCGTAGCGCCTGCGCCGCGGACGTTGATCCACTGGCGCAGGCACTGAAGGACCGGGGAATACACCACGTTATTCTCCCGGCGCTTTACTTATAAACTAGAGCGAAAGGAACACCCCGGCGATGGTTGCACTCATCAGGTTCGAGAGCGTACCCGCCACGACGGCTTTCAGGCCAAGCTGGGCGATTTCATGGCGACGACCTGGCGCCATGCTGCCGAGCCCCCCAATCAGGATCGCTATCGACGACAGGTTAGCAAAACCACACAAGGCAAAGGAGATAATGGCTTTGGTGTGGTCGGAAATCACCTGCAGGCCCGCTGCGGCAACAACCGCATCATCTTTCAGATATTCGCCGAAATTCATATAAGCCACGAATTCGTTGATGATGAGCTTCTGGCCAATGAACGATCCGGCCACATTCGCCTCGCTCCATGGCACGCCAATTACCCACGCTAACGGGGAGAATATCCAACCGAGGATCAGCTGCATCGACAGCTGCGGATAGTCAAACCAGCCACCAATCCCGGAGAGAATGCCGTTCAACAGCGCAATCAGCGCCACGAATGCCAACAGCATTGCACCGACGTTTAGCGCCAGTTGCATACCGGATGCGGCACCGGATGCGGCGGCGTCGAGCACGTTAGACGGCCTGTCGATATCCGGCATTTGTGCTTCAAGATCCGGCGAATCGTTTGGCGTTTCAGTTTCTGGCAACATGATTTTGGCGAACAGCAGGCCACCCGGCGCCGCCATGAACGACGCGGCAATTAGGTATTCCAGCGGCACGCCCATCTGTGCGTAGCCCGCGAGAACAGAACCGGCCACCGATGCCAGACCGCCACACATGACCGCAAACAGCTCAGAGCGGGTCATGGTTGCAATGTACGGACGCACCACCAGCGGCGCTTCAGTTTGCCCGACGAAAATGTTCGCGGTGGCTGACAGCGATTCGGTACGGGAGGTTTTCAACAGCGCACGCAGGCCACCGCCCAGAATACGGATAACGAACTGCATGATGCCGAGGTAATAAAGCACCGCAATCAGCGACGAGAAGAAGACGATAACCGGCAGTACGCGCAGGGCGAAAACAAAGCCGCCGCCGCCGAAGACTTCGAACATTTTGTCGGACACCAGGCCACCGAACAGGAAGCCGATGCCTTCGTTACCGTAGGCGATAACATTGGCCACGCCTTCGGACATCGCCAGCAGTACTTTACGTCCGGCAGGGACATAAAGGATCAGTGCTCCTATGGCTATCTGAATCATCCACGCGCCGAGCACGGTACGCAGGTTTATAGCACGACGGTTACTGGAGAGCAGCACGGCGATGGCGAGCAGCACCACCATGCCAATCAATCCCATGAGGATTTGCATACAGATTCCCTGTGTATTGAAAGTGAAAGGTTTAAAAATGAGAAAAAACTCAGCAATCGCGCCGATTATAACGATCCGGAACTATTCTGTGAGTCCGTGTCACACATTTCTGGCAATAATGTGAATGCAAAACTAAATAATGAGATCTACGTCACTCAACGCGACGTAAATAATAAGGCGGGGAATAGTTTCCCTGTGTTATCAATCAAGGAATTGGCAATTTCAACGGGGGATTCGGAACGCAGTTCGCACAGAGAATCGAACACACGCGCGGCCCGCTCAGGGCGATTAGCCTGCCCTTGAAAGCCGTTCAGTGGCATATCCGGCGCATCAGTTTCCAGAACCAAAGCAGAAAGAGGAAGTTGCGAGATAGCTTCGCGGGTTTTGTTCGCTCGCGGATAGGTGATAGTGCCACCGACGCCAATCTTATAGCCAAGCTGAATGAATCGCTGCGCCTGTTGCAGGCTTCCGGCAAAACCGTGAACCACGCCGGTACAGGGTAAATTGTGCCGTTTGAGGTGCATCGCCAGTTTGTCATGGGTGCGGCGCGAGTGGAGGATCACCGGTAGGTCGTAGCGTTTGGCAAGCTTCAACTGCTCATCGAGCAGCGCCTGCTGTTTGTCGAATTGCGGATCGTCGCGATACAAATCAAGCCCAATCTCCCCTACCGCCACCAGTTTTGGCGGCTTCCGGGCCAGCAGCGTCGCAAGCTGCGCCAGGCTCTCGTCATTATGCTTTTCAACCACTATCGGATGCAGGCCCAACGCAGCATACAGCGGCGTGTGTTCCGCCGCCAATGACAACACCTGCTCAAAACGCGAGGCTTCCGTCGCCGGGATAACGATGTTGGTGACGCCCGCCTGCGCCGCAAGCGTCAGGCTGTGCCCGATGTCGTCCGCGAATGGCGGGAAATCGAAATGACAGTGGGTATCGATAAAGCGGAAACTCACGCCAGCCCCTCGTTATCAAAATTGGCATCGTTGGCCTGCGGCGCATCGACCAGCGTCGCGCTGTGAAGATCGTTGGCAGCCGCTGCGGGCGGAACCACCAGCGGCGAAGGCGTGGCTATGCGTGGGCGGAAACGGGATATCGGTGGCTGGTCGGCCAGCATTTTGCCCATCGTCGCCAGGAAATAGCGTCCACACTGGCGACCGACGTTATAGTCTTCCATCAGCGCAGGTAGCCCACTGCCGAGCGCCATGCTTTTCAGCGGTTTAGGCGGGAAAATCTCCAGGATCCGTACTTTTCCCGGCGGCGTTTCAATGTACTGCTGAATGGCGTGGTAGGTCTTCTCATGATGCTGGACCAGATTCACAAACGGCTGCAGGCTGCTTTCGCCCAGCCAGCGCTCCATTCGTTTGAACCACTGCGGCGTGTAATACATCTGCGACGGGACCGTGCGGATAACCACAATGGTTTTTCCACCGCGCTTCACCGCTTCCTGCACCGGAATCGCATCACTCACGCCACCGTCCAGCCAGTTAATGCCGTCGAGCGTCACGCCTGGACGATAGAAACCCGGAATCGCACTCGAGGCTCGAATCTGATCCATCCACGTTTCGCGGGTAGGCGAAAAGTAGCCAGGCGAGTAGTCATCGGCTCGGGAGGCGCACATCAGGAACGATTTCCCATCGTCAAACTGACGCGCAGCGACGTCCATCGCCAGCGGCATTTTGCTCGCCGTTGCTTCGACCAGCCAGTCAAGATCGATAAGATTACCGCCGCGCACGAAGCGCATCGGATCGAAAAATTCGCGGGAGGTGGTGTAACGGGTGATGACTTTACGGGCGTAGCCCGGCTGGTTACACACATAAGCGGAAAGATTTTGCGCGCCGGCAGAAGTACCTAAGAACAGATCAAACGGGTTGAATCGCGCACGCATGAACTCGTCCAGCACCCCGGCTGTAAAAATGCCGCGCTGTCCGCCGCCCTCACATACCAGCGCTAACGGTCCTGGGCGAAAGGGTTTCACCGAAAGTGGCGCAATATTGCCGAGCGTTACCGGAATTCGCTGTCCCACACTGCTTTCCCGTTTTTGATTGTTTTGTCACATCACCATAACGCAGATAAGGATTCTCTTAAACTGATAAAGCCAGTCCAATGGACTGGCTTGGTGTTACGAAAATTAAACCCGCTATGGACGCCGGCGTCCCATGAACAGACTGACCAGGAACAGAATGATACCGACGATAAAGACAATTTTTGCTGCGCCCGCTGCCGTACCGGCTAAACCACCAAAGCCCAGAGCGGCGGCGATTAACGCGATAACCAGAAATATAATGCCCCAACGAAACATACGATTCTCCTTTACCATAGTGAATGTCGACCGCTTTGATGAACGCTCAGGCACTCAAAACGACAGACTCGTTTCCCCGACTATTTGCCGGGGAAGAATGTCTTAAATAGATTTATTTAACTTTAAGGTCGTTCTTCACACTTTTCACGCCATCAACCGCTTTGGTGATGCTCTCGGCACGTTCACTTTGCGCCTGGGAGTCAACAGTACCGGAAAGCTGCACCACACCATCAGTGGTTTCTACTTTCACTTTTCGGGACGGAACGATGTCGTCAGCCAGGAGTTTGGCTTTGATTTCACTGGTGGTTGCAGTATCGCCTGCATAACCCTGCATACCTTCTTTAGTGCTGTCACGCACATGGAGCTTGTCACTGACGGAGGAAACGCCCTCTACGCCTTTCGCGACGCTAACCGCTTGCTCCGCCTGAGCCTGGCTTTCAACGAAGCCGCTCAGCGTGACCACTTTATCGTCGGTTTTCACCGAAATATCGGTGCTTTTAATCGAATCATGATCGACCAGTGCCGCTTTCACTTTCGCCGTGATGCTGCTGTCGTCCATAAAGTTGCCGACTTTATTCATTGAGCTGTCGACTTTTTGCCCGGCGCTGTCAGCCGCGGATTGCGTTTTATCCATCGTCGTTTCTGCCAGTGCAGAACCGCTCATCATCGCAGTACCCAGCATAATCGCCAGCAGCGTTTTGGACATCTTTTGGCTTGTCATCATCTCGATTCCTGTAGTTTGCTCAGAATTTGAGCTCAGGCGATCTTCATGATCGCATTGCTGTAGGGGTGAACATCACCACAATCTCACAGTTATTAATATTGTGATTATCAATTTTAACGGGCTAATACGCCATTTAACACGCATTGATTAGCGGATTAAGCCAGCAAACTTGTCATCACTTTGTTAAATATAGCCAACAATTTCTAACTCGCCCGAGCAAACGGCCAAAAAGTGGCGTTTTAGGGCGTGAACGGGCTCATTTAAGAACTTTCTGCAACGGAATCAAGAAGGAGGGGAAATGACAGAGCACGGCGCATGCCGTGCTCTGGAGACGATTAGTGCTCGCGGGTTTTGCGGAACAGAACCTCTGGGTAACGTTCCTGGGTCAGATTGAGGTTAACCATGGTTGGTGCGATGTACGTAAGGTTATCACCGCCGTCGAGTGCCAGCTGGATTTCGTTCTTACGCTTGAACTCTTCGAACTTCTTCACGTCCGTGCTTTCAACCCAACGGGCGGTAGCCACGTTCACAGATTCGTAAATCGCTTCGACGTTGTACTCGCTCTTCAGACGCGCAACCACCACGTCGAACTGCAGCACACCGACCGCGCCGACGATCAGATCGTTGTTGGCAATCGGACGGAAGACCTGAACCGCGCCTTCTTCGGAAAGCTGAACCAGACCTTTGAGCAACTGTTTCTGCTTCAGTGGATCTTTGAGGCGAATACGACGGAACAGCTCAGGGGCGAAGTTCGGAATGCCGGTGAACTTCATCATTTCACCCTGAGTGAAGGTGTCACCAATCTGAATGGTGCCATGGTTGTGCAGACCGATGATGTCGCCCGGGTACGCTTCTTCCACGTGCGAACGGTCGCCCGCCATGAAGGTCAGCGCGTCGGAAATCACCACATCTTTACCGGTGCGCACCTGGCGCAGCTTCATGCCTTTCTCATAGCGCCCGGAAACCACACGCATGAACGCCACGCGGTCACGGTGTTTCGGGTCCATGTTGGCCTGAATTTTAAAAACGAAGCCGGAGAACTTCTCTTCTTTCGCTTCCACTTCACGGGTGTCAGATTTACGCGGCATCGGCGCAGGCGCCCATTCCACCAGACCGTCTAGCATGTGGTCTACACCGAAGTTACCGAGTGCGGTCCCGAAGAATACCGGGGTGATTTCACCGGCCAGGAACAGCTCCTGGTCGAATTCATTCGATGCGCCCTGCACCAGCTCCAGCTCGTCACGCAGCTGCGCGGCCAGATCTTCACCGACTGCGGTATCGAGTTCCGGGTTGTTCAACCCTTTAACGATACGCACGTCCTGAATAGTGTGCCCTTTACCGGTCTGGTACAGATAGGTTTCATCTTTGTAGAGATGATAAACGCCTTTGAACAGCTTGCCGCAGCCAATAGGCCAGGTGATTGGCGCACAGCCAATTTTCAGCTCGCTTTCCACTTCATCCAGCACTTCCATCGGGTCACGAATGTCGCGGTCGAGTTTGTTCATGAAGGTCAGGATCGGCGTATCGCGCAGACGAGTAACTTCCATCAGCTTACGGGTTCGATCCTCAACGCCTTTCGCGGCATCGATGACCATCAGGCAGCAGTCCACCGCAGTCAGGGTACGATAGGTATCTTCGGAGAAGTCTTCGTGACCCGGGGTGTCCAGCAAGTTGACCAGGCAGTTATGATACGGGAACTGCATTACAGAGGTGGTAATGGAGATACCACGCTGCTTTTCCATCTCCATCCAGTCAGATTTCGCATGCTGGCTGGAGCCACGGCCTTTTACCGTACCGGCAGTCTGAATGGCCTGTCCGAACAACAGCACCTTTTCGGTGATGGTCGTTTTACCGGCATCCGGGTGGGAGATGATGGCAAAAGTGCGGCGCTTCGCCACCTCTTGCAAATAAGGAGACAACGTCATAGTCAGTTCTTCTTCAGTAAACGCGGCAGCAAACCGCGCATGTTAAATACGAAATTGCGGCTATTTTACCCGTTAGCCGGGGGCTGACAATCAATGTTTACACAGGAGTTGCTCCAGCTCGGCAAGTGATGTCACTGTCCAGGTCGGTTTAATGTGCGACGGCAATTCCTGCTGATGCGCATTCAACCAGCAGGTAGAAAGACCGGCATTCATGCCACCCAGAATGTCCGATGCTGCGGTATCGCCTACCATCAGCACCCGCGAACGATCCGGGTTGCCCGCGCATTCAAGCGCATGGTCGAAAATGCGCGCGTCAGGTTTTGCCACGCCCACTTCCTCAGAAATAATCAGTAAATCAAAATGATCGCGAAGACCGGTACGCTCAAGGCGAATTTGCTGCAACGCGGTAAAGCCGTTGGTGATGATGCCCATTTTCACCTTGCCTTGTAGGGCATTCAGCAGTGAAACGGCTCCCGGCAGCGGGGAGCAGATCTCGGCCATCGCATTCATAAAAGCGTCGTTTAAATCACCCGCGTTGACGTTCAGGCGTGAAGCCCAGCTTTCAAAACGCTGATGCTGCAACTGCAGCGAAGTGATGGCTCCATTCTGGTAATCCACCCACAGCGGCTTATTCACAGCCTGATAGTCCTGGAAATCTTCTGCGGTGAAGGTCACGCTATAATCAAGAAACATCCGCTGTAAGCCGCTGAACGAATCGAAAGTAAACAGTGTTTCGTCGGCATCAAAGAAAATCCAGTCCCACATCTTCATCGTAAACCCTTGTCTTACATACTGATTGGCAGTGCCATAATGATTGCGTCTTCACGCCCTTCCGCGGTCGGATAGTAGTTGCGTCGAATCGTCGCCTCGTTGAAACCCAGGCTTTCATACAGTGCGATGGCGGCAACGTTCGAGGCGCGGACTTCCAGCCACAGCGTAACCACGCCGCGTTTTTCTACTTCGTCGATAACCTGTTCGAGCAATTCCCGCCCTAGCCCTCGGCGCTGATACGCCGGATCAACGGCGATGTTAAACAGCGTGGCTTCGTCGAGCACGATTTGGGTAATGGCGAAGGCCGCCATTTCGCCGTCTACCGTCAGCTGCAGGTTGAGATAACGCTCGCCCTGATTGCTGGCGAGGGTCTGCTCGCTCCACGGGAAAGCGTGAGCGCGCTGCTCAATCAGCAGGGCGCGGGGTAAATCAGTCTGGCTTAGGGAAGAAATCGTGTTCATGGGCGCAAATTTGTTGCCAGAGTTCGGCGCGGGCCGTCGCGCTGGACTGCAATTGTTCGAATGTCGGGCTGATGACCTGCGCGCCTTCCAGCGCGACCGGTTCACTATCGCCCAGACGCCAGCTGTTACAGCGGCCGCCCTCAGGCAGCATTGCGACGCGTTCCGGCGTCAGCTGTAATACCTGATCCGGCGTTACGGCCAGCGCACGGAGGATATCGTTCACCAGCGGTTCGGTCAGCGGCGGCAGCGTTTGCGCCACCATCACCAGACGAATATGGTCAGGCAGAGAGATAGCGATTTCGCCCTGTAAAACCGCAGGACGGCGCAAAGACCACTGGGTAATGCCCAGTTGCTGTAGTTGCCAGTCTCGTCGGGATGTCATCGCGGGTTTCTCCTGTCTGTCAGGCGCGGAAATATAGCAAATTCGTCGAACTTGCGCCAATAAAGCAAGGAGGCTCACGCGCAGAGAGGGCAGATAGTGTGTATAATCGCGGCCGTCGTTTATAGAGGATTACGCGTTATGTCTGCATTGACCCCGGCAAGTGAAGTCTTGCTGCGCCACAGTGATGATTTCGAACAAAGCCGCATTATGTTTGCCGGTGATCTGCAGGATGACCTGCCCGCTCGTCTGGATACCGCGTTTAGCCGCGCCCATACGCAACAGTATCACCACTGGCAGAACCTGAGTCGCGAGATGGGTGAGAACGTGCGCTTTAGCCTGACGGCAGAAGCAGCGGACGTTGCCGACTGCGATACGCTGATTTACTACTGGCCTAAAAATAAGCCAGAAGCGCTGTATCAGCTGACCAACATTTTATCGCTGATGCCGATTGGCACCGATATTTTTGTGGTCGGTGAGAACCGAAGCGGCGTGCGCAGCGCTGAGCAGATGCTTGCTGAATTCGCCCCGCTGAATAAAGTCGACAGCGCACGTCGCTGCGGCCTGTATCACGGTCGTCTGGAAAAACAGCCGTCGTTCAACGCCGAAGACAATTGGGCTGAGTATCAGCTTGACGGTCTGACCGTCAAAACGCTGCCGGGCGTGTTCAGCCGCGATGGCCTGGATACCGGCAGTAAGCTGCTGCTCTCCACCCTGACGCCACACACTAAAGGTAAAGTGCTGGACGTAGGCTGCGGCGCGGGCGTGTTATCCACCGTGCTGGCGAGCCATTCGCCGAAAGTACGCCTGACCCTTTGTGACGTCAGCGCTGCCGCGGTCGAAGCCAGCCGTGCAACGCTTGCCGCTAACGGCCTCGAAGGTGAAGTGCTGGCAAGTAACGTCTTCTCTGACGTGACCGGCCGTTTCGATATGATTATCTCCAACCCGCCGTTCCACGACGGGCTGCAGACCAGCCTCGAAGCCGCTCAGCAGCTGATCCGCGGGGCGGTACGTCATCTGAATAGCGGCGGTGAATTGCGCATTGTGGCCAACGCCTTCCTGGCCTATCCAAAAATTCTGGACGAAACCTTCGGCTTCCACGAAGTGCTCGCGCAGACTGGCCGGTTTAAAGTCTATCGCACTGTGATGACTCGCCAGGCGAAGAAGTAATTACTTACCCCGCCCGCAGGCTTTGACTTGCGGGCGCTCCCACCGCACCACCCTTTCTGTCGAAAAGCGCCCATTTTTACAGCGATCGGAAAATTCTGCTGCAATTAACTGTTGACGAAAATCCGAAAACCACTAGAATGCGCCTCCGTGGTAAAGATTCTTTTTAAGAGTCGATGGTATGCGACGGTGGCGGAATTGGTAGACGCGCTAGCTTCAGGTGTTAGTGTCCTAACGGACGTGGGGGTTCAAGTCCCCCCCCTCGCACCATATACCACGTAAGATATTGCTCGCACTGGGCGAAGGTGGCGGAATTGGTAGACGCGCTAGCTTCAGGTGTTAGTGTTCGTAAGGACGTGGGGGTTCAAGTCCCCCCCCTCGCACCAACGAGACAATATCAAGATAAGACGACTGTGCGAAGGTGGCGGAATTGGTAGACGCGCTAGCTTCAGGTGTTAGTGTTCGTAAGGACGTGGGGGTTCAAGTCCCCCCCCTCGCACCAGCTTCTTATCTCTCTTTACTCTCTCCCTGATTTTCTCATTATCCCATCAGTTTCAAATTCATCATCACCAGCATCATCCCGCTTATCAACGCAAATGCCGATGGCAACAACACAAAATGCCGCAGCTGACGATGCCAGATCATCACACAAGAAAGCAGTAAACCCAGCGCTATCAGACCTCGCCAGGTATCAATTGACAGACCGGCAAAGCCCAACCCGGCTAAAAGCACGCCAGGAATCAACACACCCCACCCACTGCCTAACGCCCGCTGCAACATGGTTTTGACTCTCGAAACAATAATGATAACCAATATCATATGATAATTTTTATCATTTGCAAGATCGCACTGAAAACCGCGGCGCTCTTTACTTTCACGCAGGTGACAGTGTTGCTTTAAGGTGATAAATTGTGCGGATTATACGAATTGATTAGTGTTACTGATATTTTCGCGCGAAACGTTCCCGTGTGAAATGTGTCATTCCTGATGCTTAGTGTTTCTGCAATCACACAATAAAAACGATTTCCTGACATGACATCACAATCCTGGCGTTCGCTGCGCATTAAGAAATATCAATTTTCATTACGACTTTTTTTATTTCTTAATTTAGCTTCATCACTTTTTTCTATGCTTAGCCCGGTGTATTCCATTTCGGCGATCACCCTTCCTTTGGTGCTGATAACCGTTATCAGCGCAGGTTTGCTGTTGGGTCATTGGGCCTGGGCCGAGAAAAAAATCAATATTCCCGCCATCTCCATTTTGTTTGGCTGTCTGTGGGCCTGGCATATCGCCATTAAATTACCCTTACTGGATAACGCTAATTTTAACTATCTGGTGATCGCTTTATTAAGCGTGCTGTTTGTTGGTGCAATTGCTTTTTCTAATAATATCATTGCCTTTACGTTTCATTCTTTGCCCGTACTTATCACCTGCCTCATCCTTGGCGAAGGCGATCAGTGGCTGCGCATGGTGTACTGCTTTGCCCTGCCGGTTATTGGCATTTCCATTCAGAGCGTAATTCAACGACGTAACGATGACTTTGCCCAGGGGCTGATGTACAAGCTGCTTGAAGAGCGTCAGACCCTGAACGACCTGAGCATGCTCGATCCACTGACCGGGCTTTATAACCGTCGTGGTCTGCAAAACCGCCTTGAAACACTGATGTCGCTGGATGCCAGCGGGCATTACGTCTTGTTGCTGGATATCGACTATTTCAAAGCCTACAACGACCATTATGGGCACATGATGGGCGATCAGGCGCTGATCCAGGTGTCGGCCGCGATACGCAATGCCGTGCGTTCTCGAGACATTGTGACTCGCTACGGCGGCGAAGAATTTATGGTGTTATTGACGTCCACTACTTCGGAAGCCGCCTTAGAAACGGCGGAACGTATTCGCCAGCGCGTATACGACCTGAAAATCCCGCACATGTTTAACCACAGCGTCGCAACCAATGTGACGGTCAGTATCGGTCTTGCGCCGCTACTCGGCGAAGATATCGACGGAGCGCTGGCGCTGGCTGACAAAGCGCTGTACGAGGCCAAGCATCTGGGGCGTAATAACATTCTGACCAGCGAAGCGCTGCAGGGTACATGAAGTGCAGTAGATGCATAAAAGGGTTGCGATTGTTTATGGCTATAGCTAGGATTGGCAATCATTATCATTTAGATTTGTATCCAAGCTACGCTCATGGCCTACCGTTCTGCACCGATCACTGACGATATTATCTGGCGCGCCCCGCTCTTTGAGCGTGAACAAGGGCTTGCGGCATCGTTGCAGAATAAATTTGCAGAACACCGCCCCCACCTGTTGGATTTCATTCGTCTTGACGAACCTCATCCACATCAGACGATGACGCAGGCACAGTGGAGCCGCCACAGCGAGCTGACTACGCTGTGCGCGCAATATTCCGATCATATCTATCGCAATAATTTCACTCAGACGCGGGAAAACAAACCGTTGTTGTCCCTGTGGGCGCAGTGGTATATCGGGTTACAGGTGCCACCGCTGATGCTGGCGCTGCTGACTGAAAAACGGGCACTGAGTCTTTCTCCGCAACATTTTCACGTTGAGTTTCACGAAACGGGCCGTGCCGCCAAATTTTGGGTCGATGTGCAAGAAGACCCTTATTTAACTCAGCAGTCTTCACTGATTCGCATGGAAAACCTGGTGACGCAAACACTGGTACCGGTTATCGAGGCTCTGGAAGCGACCGGGGAGATCAACGCGAAACTCATCTGGAGTAATACCGGCTATCTCATTAACTGGTATCTGGGTGAAATGAAAACGCTGCTCGGCGATGAACAGGTCAACAGCCTGCGTCAGCATCTCTTCTTTGAAAAACAGTTCTCCGATGGACGGGATAATCCGCTGTGGCGCACCGTGGTGATGCGTGAGGGTCTGCTGGTGCGTCGCACCTGCTGTCAGCGCTACCGTCTGCCGGACGTCCAACAGTGCGGCGACTGTACGCTGAAATAATCACATCCCTGAATACAAAAAGACCCGGTAACGCAACGCGACCGGGTCTTTTGTTTTGCTTTAACTAAACCTTAAGCAGCCTGTTCAGCTTCTCCCGCTGAGCGCTGCGCTTCTTCGGCTTCCTGTTCCAGCAGCTGCTTCTCGTACACTTTGAAGAACGGGAAGTAGATGATGGCAGACACGCAGGCCAGCAGTACGACCAGGATCACGGCACGGAAATCCCAGCCTAACGCCCATGCCGCACCGATAGGGGCTGGCGCGGTCCATGGAACAACGGAGATCACGCGACCAATCAGATCCAGCTTCATTGCGGCCCAGGCCAGCGTGGCGTTAACCATTGGTGCCAACAGGAACGGAATGAAGAACACTGGGTTCATCACGATTGGCGTACCGAAGATAACCGGTTCGTTGATGTTAAAGATGCTCGGTACCACACCCAGACGACCAATCGAACGCAAGTGCGCGGACTTACTACGCAGGTAGCAGAACACGAGGCCCATCGTCGCCCCGGAACCGCCGATAACAATAAAGAAGGTCCAGAATGCTTCCATAAAGATGTGCGGTAATGGTGCACTTTGCGCCAGCGCCGTCTGGTTCAGACCGAGGTTAGTCAGCCAGAACATCTGCAGCATACCGGACACGATAGCCGCACCGTGAATGCCTGCAAACCACAGCAGGTGACCGATCAGGACCGCCAGCAGAATCGCAGGCAAGGAATCAGCAGCGGATACCAACGGCTTAAAGATAGACATAATCGCCTGAGGGATCAGCATATCGAACTGGCTCTGGATGAACAGACTCAGCGGATACAGCGTCAGCACGACGACCAGCACCGGGATAAGTAGATCAAACGAGTTTTTGATCATCGGCGGTACCTGGTCTGGCAGACGAATACCGATGTTGTGGGCCTTGAGGAAGCGCATCAATTCTACGCAGTACACAGCGACCAGAATAGCGGTGAAAATCCCGGTACCACCCAGACTGTGAACCGGCAGCGTGCCATCAGTCTTAGGCGCAGCAACCAGCAGGAACGCCATGATCGACAGCATTGAACTCATGAACGGATCAAGCTGGAAACTCTTTTCGTAATGTCTGCCCAGGTTATAGGCAATCGCCGCACAGATATAAATGGACATAATGCCCATGGTCATATCGAACGGAGTCAGAATGCGGCCTTCAAACTGCTTCGCCATGTCCAGCCACGCGCGGGCAAAGCCCCAGGTGGTGTCCGGCGAGAAAGGAGGATAAGCAAACACCAACAGGAACGAGCCGACAATCATAAATGGCATCGCAGAGATGAAGCCATCACGGATTGCCATCACATGGCGCTGGGACGAGATACGCCCGGCGACAGGACTGATATAGTTTTCTACAAAACGGAAAATCAAATTAAACGCAGCATGGTTAGCAGACATAGCAGCTCTCCTGACGAACGATAGACGTAAGCACAGCGACGGTTAGTGTGCCGCGATGTGCAATCTCGAACTGTGAGTTCACTACCACGCCGGGGGGTTGGCCCGATCTACAGCAGATAAAGATAGGTTTCATACACGGCTCTTATTTTTTTAGCGATACAGAGGAAGTTACACATTCAGTATTAATCGGCATGACACACTTCTGCAACCGGTTACTGTAACCGGTTGCAGTGAATGTGAAGGGGATCGAGAAATCAATGAAATACTGGGAATACTCATCCTCTTATTTACAGCCTCAGCCGCTTGTGACAGATTAATTTTGTTTATATCAGGAGAGAACTATGAGTTTGCAAACCGTGCGGCAATTTTTCGCTGACCGCGCCCCCGATATCGAAATTATAGAACTGAATCAGAGTACTGCGACTGTGGCACTTGCTGCAGCGGCGCATAACGTGGCGCCAGGTCAGATTGCGAAGACGCTGTCATTGAAAGTCAAAGATGAAGTCATTTTAGTTGTGGCGAAAGGCGATGCGCGCCTGGACAACAAAAAGCTGAAATCAGCATTTGGTGCCAAAGCCCGAATGCTCAGCTGCGACGAAGTCGTCACCTGGACCGGACACCCCGTTGGCGGCGTCTGCCCTTTTGGTCTGGAAAATCCATTGACCATTTACTGCGACGTTTCCCTGAAAGCTTTTGACGAAGTATTACCTGCCGCTGGCGCAACACACAGCGCGGTACGCATCTCCCCTGAACGCCTGGCAGAACTCACCGATGCCACCTGGATCGACGTCTGTCTGTAAACTCACCGTCTCACCAGGTCACATTCCGCGCCTGTAACGGCAGATAACGCAAGATATCTGCCGCACAGAGCAATCCCGTGTAGTTCTTCACCCCGAGCTTATTCATCGCATTGAACTTATGCGTGCGAATAGTTTTTGGATTCCGCGCCATCTGTACGGCAATCTCCGGAATGGAAAAGCCCTTTCCCATATAATAAAGAATCGCGCGTTCCGTCGGGCTTAATCCTACCGAACCTGAAATAGTATTGAGCGTTTTACAGGCCGAATGTACCGACTCCTCCTGGGTTATTAAGCCGTTAATTTGCATCAGAAGCCTTTCAACGGAAGAAGTTTTGCACCATACCGCATGTAATGGGACAGGTAATAGGTGATGAATTAATGTCGCCTGTCCTTCATCCTCTGCAAGCAGAACCCGAAGTGCTTCAGGCTGCATACAAGCAAGATCGGAAAAAAAGCGAATACTTTGTTGGCGTGAGTCACGAGCCCCCGCCACAGAGTAAATCACCATGTCATAAAAGCGCTGCTCTGTCTGTGCAAACCATTCCTGACTGCCTTTATAGACCTGCAATTCATAAAACGAACCCGTACAACAAGAAAAGAGCCCGCGCAGCCCTGCTTCCGTCATTACACAGTTTTCAACGACAGCGACGTGTTTATTTGCGGTGCGCTTTTCCATGGCATTGGCTCTCCCCATACGGAAAGGAGATTCAACTCCTTCATCCCCTGTTCGCTGTTGAGCCAGGCATATAACTCTGCGTTGCCGCGCAATGACAAACGACGCATGGCGCTATTTTTCTGCGCGCTAATGGTCCTGTTGCTTTTTCTGAGCAGCATCGCTATCTGATTGACTCCCCAGCCTTTAGCAAGCAATCGTAAGGCCTGACGCTCTGCGAGAGACAATGAGGTTTTTAATCCCTGAGGAGAGAGTGCGGGCGTGGCTTCAAGTGACATCAAAGACGTACTGATGCGATTCGCCTGGGAACCCTGATCGCGGATAGCCGCAATAAGTTCAGGAATAGATTCTGCGTCAGAAAGTAAGATACTTTCCGGGCGCAATAAATATTCAACTGCGAGCGCATAATTGGCTTGATTCAGCATAAAAATCCAACGACATTCTCTATACTGCGTCATTAATGAATAATATTTTTCGCAGAGCGCTTTAACCTGAAAACGATCGCCAGACAGATCACATACAATCAAACTCGTGCGCTGGAGTTGTATTATCGTGAGCTCATCGACGTGATGATGACAACTGACCTCATATTCTGGAAAGTTGTCTTTCATGATAGACAAAAGACCTGCTTGAATGATGGGGACATTGCTGATCATTACGCCACATCTATTAAATACCGTGAGCATAAAACCTCCCTTTTATGTTCCAGAATTATTTACATAATTGATTAAAACCATCCAATCATTCATGATTAGAATTATTCTAAGGACGCTTCCATTGACTCGGGCTATAATTTAATTTGTTGCAACGTTAAATAAAGGCAGTAACGGACAAAATAACCCTTCAACATTAGCACATTAAGAATAAACACTCCATCAGCTAACATCCAGAGTGAAATCGTTAAAGAATATTCATCAAGAAAATAATTATATATTTTCAGCTTATTTCATTTTTTCCCTGAATATTTTAGGTGGCATCCCCGCATAGCGCCGAAAAAAACGAGAGAAATAGGTGGCGTCACTAAAACCTAAGTAATCAGAGAGTTGTATAATCGACATGCTGGTATATTGCAGACTCCGCTTCGCTTCAAGCATTAGCCTTTGATGTAACACATTCAGCGCACTGCAGTTATGAAATTCATGGCACAAATAATTCAAATGTGTGACGGATAAACCCACCGCCTGTGCGTAATCGGACATCGGAAGGTGTTCCCGATAATGGCTTTCAATATGACGGGCAAACTGTTGCATCACCGCACGTCGGCGTTCCGCCCGGTCTTCTGCAGGCGGTGCTCCCTGACACTGGCGATTGAGCCACACCAGCAGCGCGCTGAGCATCGCGTGCAGCATTAATTCGCGGGCGTCGTTATCCTGCTGATATTCTTCCAGCAACGTCGAAAACAGTGTGCGAATGTGCGACCGGGAGTGCGTTACGCTGACGCAATGTGGCTGATTCAGGACCCCAAGCTGGCGGCCAAACTGAGCGTCGAATTGGCTGAGCAGCGGTAATGCTAAGGACAAAACGTAGCCCTGCGTGCCGGGCGAAAAACGAAAACCGTGCACGCACAGCGAAGGCACCACCTGAATGCTGGCTTCCTTTACAACTTTCCTTTCCCCTTCGATTTCAATTTCGGCCTGCCCTTTGTGCAGATACAGCAGCTGCACCATTTCCGCATGCTGATGCACACGGATGTGCCATTCATAAAGGCTGCTTCGCTGATGGATAGATTCGCAATGCAGAAGCTCCGGCGTCGGCCAACCAAGCTGTTCACCATACAGCTTAAAGACGGGGATCGTGCTCTGTTGCGTCATACACACTCCTGCGGCAGGCGTAATTAACGGACCGTTTCGTAAGGCAGGCCCACATAGTTTTCCGCTATCGTCGTCAGCCCGGCCCGTGAGCCTAAATAATAGCGGCGATCGGCTTCCTGCATTTTTCGGTCGAATGCACTTTTATCTTGGAAATCATGCAGTAAATGGGTCATAAACCAGCTGAAACGTTCACCTTTCCATACCCGATTGAGGGCAAACGAGGAGTAGCTGGCGAGCAAATCTTCACGCCCGTGATGGTAGAACTGGCAGAGAATTCGCCATAAATAGTTCACGTCAGAGGCCGCAAGATTCAACCCTTTTGCGCCAGTGGGCGGCACGATATGCGCCGCATCGCCGACCAAAAACAGTCGGCCAAACTGCATCGGCTCGACAACATAGCTGCGCAGTGGCGCAATGCTCTTCTCAAGTGAGTGACCAGTCACTAACTTATTAGCAAGCTCGGATGGCAAGCGGTATTTCAGCTCCTGCCAGAAGCGCTCATCGCTCCAGGCGTCAACGCTCTCGCTCAATGGCACCTGCAAATAGTAGCGGCTTCTGGTTAGTGAGCGCTGACTACATAATACAAACCCGCGTTCATGATGGGCGTAGATAAGCTCCGGATTCACCGGAGGCGTGTCGGATAACAACCCCAGCCAGCCAAATGGCCACTCGCTTTCATATTCACGCAGCACCGATTTGGGGATACTTTGACGCGACACGCCGTGAAAGCCATCGCAGCCCGCAATAAAATCGCAGTCAATCCGACAGGCTTCGCCCTGTTTTTCAAAGGTGACAAAAGGCTTGTCCGTTTTCATATCGTGCAGCTCAACTTGACTCACGCCGTACACAATCGGCGCGCCGCTGCTGACACGGGCTTCCATTAAGTCACGCGTCACTTCGGTCTGGCCGTACACCATCACGCTTTTACCTTCCGTGAGCTCACTCAACGGCACCGGGATCCGCACGCCGTCAAACAAAAACTCCACGCCATGATGTACCAGGCCCTCGGCATCCATTCGCTGCGAAACGCCCGCCTGGCGCAGCAAATCTACGGTACCGCTTTCCAGGATCCCTGCCCGGATACGACCCAACACGTATTCCGGGGTCTGACGTTCGAGGATGACCGTAGCAATCCCGGCATTGTGTAACAGCTGTCCAAGCAACAGCCCTGATGGGCCCGCCCCGATAATCGCGACCTGCGTTTTCATGAGTTCCGCTCCAGAATGGTTAATTATTTGTTTATTTTTTGTATCTATAAAGTGTCTTATTGCATTTTTGATAAGCTTGAACGGAAAAAGAAGGGCATAAATCAGACAAAACGTGCACTTTTCAACGATCTTGTGAAATTGTGGAGCAGTTCAAAAAACAGACGTTAACCGAAGGTCATATTCACAATGTTTGATCTCGCCGGGCCTTGCTTCACGTGGCATTCAGGTAAAACCTGGTTTCAGAACCTGACAATAGCCAACCAAGAACGGTCGTTATGGAAGCAGATAGCGCAGAGCAACGAAAAGTCACCCGGTTATGTATTCAGTGCGCCCTGCTACTGCTGCAACACGGGGCAGAGAGCGCGTTGGTCGAGGAGCTCTCAACCCGGCTAGGGATAGCACTGGCCATGGACGGCGTGGAAAGCGCCATCTCCTCGAACGCTATTGTGTTGACCACGATTCTGGACGGGAAATGCCTGACCTCGACCCGCAAAAACAACGATCGCGGTATCAACATGCATGTGGTGACTGAGGTCCAGCACATCGTGATCATGGCCGAGCACAAGCTGTTGGATACCAAAGATGTCGATAAGCGTTTTGCACAGATAAAACCGCTGCGCTATCCACGCTGGCTGGTTGTCACTATGGTTGGCCTCTCCTGCGCCTGTTTCTGCAAACTCAATAACGGCGGTTGGGACGGGGCCTTTATCACTCTCTGCGCCAGCGCGCTGGCCATGTATATTCGCCAGGTGCTCACCCATCGCTCGATGCACCCACAAATAAACTTCTGCATCACCGCGTTTGTCGCCACCACCATTTCCGGGCTGATGCTGCGCCTGCCCGCGTTCGAGCAAACGTCTACGGTGGCGATGGCCGCCAGCGTGCTGCTGTTAGTGCCGGGCTTCCCGCTTATCAATGCCGTCGCCGATATGTTCAAAGGTCACATTAATACCGGGCTGGCACGTTGGGCTATCGCCAGCCTGCTGACGCTCGCCACGTGTATCGGGGTAGTGATGGCGATGACACTGTGGGGGCTGCGCGGATGGGTATAATCGATTTTTTGCAAGTGCTGCTGCAAGATATGCTGCTGTCCGCCATTCCCGCTGTGGGTTTTGCGATGGTGTTTAACGTGCCGCACCGCGCGCTGGCCTGGTGTGCGCTACTGGGCGCTATCGGGCACAGTTCGCGAATGGTCATCATGCTGGCAGGGATGAACATCGAATGGGCGACGTTTATCGCCTCAATGCTGGTTGGCAGCATCGGGATCCAATGGTCACGCTGGTATCTGGCGCACCCTAAAATTTTCACCGTCGCCGCGGTCATTCCCATGTTTCCCGGGATCTCCGCTTATACCGCGATGATCTCCGCGGTGAAAATCAGCCACGTCGGCTACAGCAATGAGCTGATGATGCTGTTGCTGGAAAACTTCCTCAAAGCTACATCGATCGTCGGTGCACTGTCGGTTGGATTATCGATCCCCGGTCTGTGGCTGTACCGTAAACGCCCGCGCGTCTGAGCTACCTGCCCAAGCGTCGCCTGGGGAATCTCCTCCCGCGGGCTGGTCTGTGCTACTATCAGCCCATGTTATACCTGTCGTCGTTTTGTTTGAGTAATTGCCATGTCCTCCAGAATTTTAACGTCCAGCGTCATTGGGATTGATGCGTTTCTGCGCGATCCCGACGGCGTGTTAAACAATGCCGAAAACGGTGCTATCGCGGTGTTTGCCAATAATGCACCGGCGTTTTATGCCATTGCGCCCGCACGCCTGGCGCAACTGCTTGAGCTGGAGGCTAAACTCTCCCAACCGGGCAGTGACGTGGTGCTGGATGGTCAATTCTTCGACGAGCCGACGGCCGCGCCGGTTGCGGTGCCAATGGGCAAATTCGCCATGTATGCCGACTGGCAGCCGGATGCTGATTTTCAGCGGATGGCCGCACTGTGGGGCATCTCGCTGACGCAGCCCGCCACACCGGAAGAGCTGGCCTCTTTTACCGCCTACTGGCAGGCGGAAGGCAAAGTGTTCCATCACGTGCAGTGGCAGCAGAAACTGGCGCGCAGCCTGCAAATCGGGCGAGCCAGCAACGGCGGGCAGCCGAGACGTGATCTCAACACGCTCTCCGAACCCGATAATCAAATTCCCCCAGGTTTCCGAGGTTAATGATGAAAAATGTTGGTGATCTGATGCTGCGCCTGCAGAAAATGATGCCGAAACATATTGAACCGGCATTCAAAACGGGTGAAGAGCTGCTTGCGTGGCAAAAAGAACAGGGCCAGCTGCGTTCCGCCGCGCTGGAACGTGAAAACCGGGCGATGAAAATGCAGCGGACGTTCAACCGCTCCGGCATTCGTCCGCTGCACCAAAACTGTTCCTTTGATAACTACCGCGTGGAAAGCGACGGGCAGATGAACGCGTTATCCAAAGCGCGTCAGTACGTCGAAGAGTTCGACGGCAACATCGCCAGCTTCATCTTTTCCGGTAAACCTGGAACCGGTAAAAACCATCTGGCGGCAGCCATCTGCAATGAGCTGCTGCTGCGCGGGAAATCAGTGTTAATCATCACCGTGGCCGACATCATGTCCGCGATGAAAGACACCTTTACTAACCGCGAAACCACCGAAGAAAAGCTGCTGAACGATCTGAGCAATGTCGATCTGCTGGTGATTGATGAGATCGGCGTCCAGACGGAATCGCGCTATGAAAAAGTGATCATCAACCAGATTGTTGACCGCCGCTCTTCGTCAAAACGTCCGACCGGGATGCTGACCAACAGCAACATGGACGAGATGAATAAGCTGCTGGGCGAACGTGTCATGGACCGTATGCGTCTGGGCAACAGCCTGTGGGTGATTTTCAACTGGGATAGCTACCGCAGCCGCGTCACTGGCAAAGAGTATTGAGATTTTTCCGAACCCCGGCAGCGCTATACTGACCGGGTTTCAGTCAACTGAGTAAAACCTATGAATACTGCTAAACGTCTTCTTTGCACTGCCGCGCTGACCAGCGCCCTGCTCTCCACCAGCACCTTCGCAATTTCCCTGAGTGACACGCTTTCCAGCGCCGCAAGCGAACTGGGTGGCTCAAGCACTTCGTCAACAGGCACAACTTCGCTCTCCTCGCTGACCAGCCTGCTGAGCGACAGCGGCAAAGCGCTGAGCGCCGACAACATGAACAACGCCGCGGGTATTCTCAGCTACTGCGCCCAACAGAAACTGACTTCCGTTACCGATACCGAAAACGTGAAGAATCAGGTGCTGGATAAACTGGGTCTGGATACCGCGCCAGAACAGAAAGCCGATACCAACTATATGGACGGTATTCAGGGTCTGCTTAACGCCCAAAATGGCCAGCAGCTGAATCTGAGCTCATTGGGCGATTCAGATCTTGGAAAACAAGTGAAAACCAAGGCTTGCGATCTGGTACTCAAACAAGGCGCCAATTTCCTCTCCTGATCTCCGCTAAACACCCGCACACACCGGATGTGAGCGGGTTAAAAATCACCCATTTCTAATCCAATTCTGAATCAGCGCACATTTTAATGACGCTATAATTGCAGCAATATGGCTCTGCAATTACAGTGTAGGGTCAAAAAATAGTATCGGGTCAGCGGATGGCCTGTGTGACTGAGGATGTACCGTGTCCGAGCTTGTTTCTCTTGCTCTGTTTCTCGCTTCCGTCGTGATTTATTCATGGAAAGCGGGACGTAATACCTGGTGGTTTGCCTCCATCCTGATGGTGCTTGGACTTTTTGTGGTCCTGAATCTGACTCTTTACGCCAGCGATTATTTCACCGGCGACGGCATTAACGATGCCGTGCTCTATACCCTGACCAACAGCCTGACCGGTGCGGGTATCAGCAAATATATCCTGCCTGGCATTGGTCTGGTCGTGGCGCTGGTACTGGTCTTTGGTGGACTCGGCTGGGTGCTACGCCGTCGTCGCCATCATCCGCATCATCTTGGCTACAGTGTCCTGGCGCTGGGGCTTGCTCTCGCGTCCGTAGATGCCAGCCCGGCATTTCGCCAGATAACCGAACTGGTAAAATCCCAGTCCCGCGATGGCGATCCGGACTTTGCCGCCTGGTATAAAGAGCCGTCGAAAACCATTCCAAATCCGAAGCTGAACCTGGTGTATATCTACGGTGAAAGCCTCGAGCGCACCTATTTCGATAATAAAGCGTTCCCGAATCTGACGCCGGAACTCGGTAAGCTCAAAAACGAGAGCATCGATTTCAGCCACACCATGCAGCTGCCGGGCACCGATTACACCATCGCCGGTATGGTCGCCTCCCAGTGCGGTATTCCGCTGTTCGCGCCATTCGAAGGCAACGCCTCGGCCTCGGTCTCGAGCTTCTTCCCGCAGAACATTTGCCTCGGTGACATCCTGAAAAACTCAGGCTACAAAAACTACTTTATGCAAGGCGCTAACCTGCGCTTCGCCGGGAAAGACGTATTCCTGCAATCACACGGCTTTGACCATCTTTACGGTGCCGAAGAGCTGAAAACCCTCGTTTCAGACCCAGGCTACCGCAATGACTGGGGCTTCTACGACGACACGGTTCTCGACGAAGTGTGGAAAAAGTACGAAGAGCTGTCGAAGTCCGGCCAGCGCTTCTCGCTGTTCACGCTGACGGTCGATACCCATCACCCGGATGGATTCATCTCCCGCACCTGCGATCGCAAAAAATATGAGATTGACGGTAAAACCAACCAGTCATTCAGCGCGGTAACCTGCAGCCAGGAACACGTGGCGGCGCTGATCGAAAAAATCAAAGCCTCTCCGTACTTTAAGAACACGGTGATCGTGGTGTCATCTGACCATCTGGCGATGAAAAACACCGCCTGGGATTACCTCAACAAACAGGATCGCAGCAACCTGTTCTTCGTGATTCGTGGCGATAAGCCGCAGCAGGAAGTGATGGGCGTGAAGCGCAGCACCATGGATAACGGCGCGACGGTGCTGGATATTCTTGGCGGCGATAACTTTATCGGCCTCGGTCGCAGCAGCCTGTCCGGCCAGTCGCTGGCGGAAGTGTTCCTCAACATGAAAGAGAAAGTGCTGGCGTGGAAGCCGGACATTATTCGCCTGTGGAACTTCCCGAAATCGATCAAAGATTTCACCATCGATGAGCAGAAAGGGATGATTGCGTTCTCCGGGTCGCACTTCCGTCTGCCGCTGTTGCTGAAGGTGTCGGATAACCGCGTTGAGCCGCTGCCGGAAAGTGAATACTCCGCCCCGCTGCGTTACCAGCTGGCAGATTTCGCCCCGCGCGACAACTTCATGTGGATTGACCGCTGCTACAAAATGGCCCAGATGTGGGCGCCGGAACTGGCTCTTTCTACTGACTGGTGCGTGTCTCAGGGCCAGCTTGGCGGCCAGCAAATTGTGCAGCACGTCGATAAAGCGCAATGGAAAGGCAAAGCCGCGTTTAAAGACACGGTTATCGACATGGAGCGCTATAAAGGCAACGTCGATACCCTGAAAATCGTCGATAACGACATTCGTTATAAAGCGGACAGTTTCATCTTCAACGTCGCCGGTGCGCCGGAAGAGGTCAAACAGTTCAGCGGAATTTCACGTCCGGAAAGCTGGGGCCGCTGGTCTAACGCACAGTTGGGCAATGAAGTGAAGATTGAGTACAAAACGCCGCTGCCGCCGAAATTCGACCTGGTGATCACCGCCAAAGCCTATGGCGAAAATGCGGACAAACCGATCCCAGTGCGGGTCGGCAACAGTGAGCAAACGCTGACTCTGGGCAAAGACGTCACCACCACCACGCTGCATTTCGACAACCCGACAAACAGTAATCTGCTGACTATCGCGCCGCCGGATCCGCAGACCACCAACGAGGGCAATATTCTCGGCCACGCCCCACGCCAGTTGGGGATTGGGATGGTGGAGATCAAAGTGGTGAAATCGGAAGGGTAAAATCAAGGGGAGCTTAGGCTCCCCTTGATTTTACCCGCTGGCGCGATGCAAAGCGGACCTACACAATCAGGTTTAGTAGGCCCGGCAAGCCTGCGCCGCCGGGCATTTGCGTATCAGAAGGTTTCCCAGTTCTCACCGTTTTCAGTCGCTGCGGTTTTACGCAGAGTCTTAACCGGCACACTGGTTTTCGGGGCAGATGACTCACGCCTGGCCGTCAGCTGCGACTGCTGAATACGGAATACCGCCACCGCCTGCGTCAGACGACTCGCCTGCTCTTCCAGTGCGGCCGCTGCCGATGCGGACTCTTCCACCAGCGAGGCGTTCTGCTGCGTCACACGATCCATCTCGGCCACTGCCAGACCCACCTGATCGATACCCCGGCTCTGTTCGTCGGATGCCGACGCGATTTCACCCATGATGTCGGTCACGCGGGTTACCGCATTGACGATTTCATCCATGGTTTCACCGGCGCTTTCGACCAGTGTCGAACCGATATCAACCCGGCTGACCGAGTCTTCAATCAGGCTCTTGATTTCACGTGCCGCCTGGGCGCTGCGCTGCGCCAGATTACGCACTTCACCGGCGACCACCGCAAAACCACGGCCCTGCTCACCAGCACGCGCGGCTTCTACCGCGGCGTTCAGCGCCAGAATGTTAGTCTGGAAGGCAATTCCGTCAATAACGCTGATGATATCGGCAATTTTCTGCGAACTGCTGGTAATATCGCGCATTGTCTGCACCACGTTATCCACCACTTTGCCGCCTTTCTGCGCGGTTTCCGACGCGCTTAGCGCCAGATGGCTCGCCTGACGGGCGTTTTCGGCGTTCTGTTTCACCGTCGCGGTCAGTTCTTCCATGCTCGCGGCTGTCTCTTCCAGAGAAGCAGCTTGCTGTTCGGTACGGGAAGAGAGGTCGTTGTTGCCCATCGCAATCTCACTGGCACCACTGTAAATGGCGTCAGCCCCGTTGCGCACTTCGCCGACGGTACGCACCAACTCACTCTGCATATGGCGCAGAGAATCCGCCAGCTGGCCCATTTCGTTGCTGCCGTGCACGTCGATCGGTTTTACCAGATCGCCGCCGGCAATATGGCGAATACTGTCGATCACCCGCGTCAGCGGCTGGATCAACGTTTTGTGGATCCCAAGCCAGACCACAACGATCACCGCCAACACCGCGATCAATACGCTTACCAGCACCCAGATCGCCTGAGTGTATGAGCTACTGTTATCTTCTACTGCCAGCTCGTAAAGATGATCGTTTTGCTGGAAATACGTCACATAGGCTTTCTCGAAGCCATCCTGATAGCCCTGGGTCGGCTGATCAAAGAAGGCGTTGATCTTACCCGCACCGAGTAGCTGGATAAGCTCCGCCAGCGCGCCGTGATAGATATCGTAATTGCGTTTAATGTCGAGCGCGGCCGCTTCACTCTGGCGTGGATCGCGAGGCTGGGCTTCGTATTCTGCCCAACGCTGTTCCGCATCATTGAGAGAGGCGGTGGCGACCTTCATCAGATCCGCCACGGTCGCGCCGCTACCGATATTGTTCTGATCCATCATATAGCGGATCCCAGCGCGGTTGAGGGTGTTACGGGTTTGCAGCAGTGCCACCCAGCTGCCGTTCAGCGTGGCCTGCTGCTGGCGGATGGTTTGCAGAACGGTGAAGTTTTCTTTGTCGTGTTTCAGCGCGTTAAAGAACAGACCGCCGGATGTCAGTTGTAAAAGGCCAAATATGACCAAAACCAGCACGAGGCTGGTCACAATTTTAATACGGTTTAACATGTTGTCTCTATCCAGTGGGAAGTTAACAGTTATTCGGCCTGAAAAGAGAAAACTTTAAGGAAAAACAGGCTGAAAAGAGGGATTAATACCCTCCATTCATGCTGACCAAAACAGCTATAATTTAACCAGATACGCTATATCATTGAAAATGAGAAAGTTATCACTACTCTTCTGAGGGTATTTCGCGGTCACGCTCAGCAATATGCCGGTTACCCAGCACAATAAATTCCTCCAGTAACGCGGTCAGTTGCTGCATTTTCTCCGGCGTGTACTCCGCTTCAATCTGTCGATAAGCCTCTTCCACCTGCGCCTGAGCGCGTTCATACAGCGCATTCCCCTCTTTGGTCAGCGAGACATACAGTTTCCTCTGGTCATTCAACGGTTTTAAACGCAGCACCAGGCCGTCACGCTCCATGCGCGTGAGGATCCCCGTCAGGCTGGGGCGCAAGATGCAGGTCCGGAAAGCCAGGTCATGGAAATCCATAGAAGGATGCTCAGCCAGTACACGCACAATACGCCACTGCTGCTCTGTCAGATTATGCCGCTTCACAATGGGCCGGAAGTAAGACATTGCCGCTTCCCGCGCCTGCAACAACGCAATCGTTAGTGAATCATGCATAGCCTTCCCTCGGTGAAATCATTAATAGATGAATGATTTAATTATGCTGTTTTTATCAACAAGCCAATGTTAGCTAAAAAGTTTAACAGAAATCAACGAAATAAATTAAAACAATGATAAATAACAGAATTTATCGCAATGTGTAAATTTATTGTTAATTACATCACAAATAATTCACTTC
This sequence comes from Citrobacter sp. 18056, assembly GCA_902706235.1. Lineage (GTDB taxonomy): Bacteria > Pseudomonadota > Gammaproteobacteria > Enterobacterales > Enterobacteriaceae > Scandinavium > Scandinavium manionii. The sequence continues at coordinate 264,831 of CACSJR010000004.1, forward strand.
TGTTTGCGAAACAATCAGCAAAAGCATAAAACCTGATTATTAATATATTAATGAAATTACAGCCCGGTCTTCCGGCCTGAGGAGTATATGCATGAAAGGTACTGTTTTCGCCGTGGCACTCAACCATCGCAGCCAGCTCGATGTCTGGCGCGAAGTGTTCGAACGCCCGCCTTACCAGGCTCTACCAAAGACAGCCGTCTGGTTTATCAAACCCCGTAATACTGTCATTGGCGCCGACGAGCCTATTCCGCATCCGCAAGGAGAAACGGTGCTCAGCGGCGCAACGGTGGCGCTGATTGTGGGAAAAACGGCGAGTAAAATCCGGGCGGAAGACGCCGCCGGGTACATCGCCGGTTACGCACTGGCGAATGAAGTCAGCCTGCCGGAAGAGAGCTTTTACCGCCCTGCGATTAAAGCAAAATGCCGCGACGGTTTTTGCCCGCTGGGGGAAATGGCGAGCGTCGATAACATCGATAATCTGACTATCGTGACCTCTATCAATGGCCGTGAAGTTGACCAATGGAATACGGCTGATTTACAACGCAGCGCCGTCGAACTGCTGAGCGCGCTGAGTGAGTTCGCCACCCTTAACCCCGGTGATGCCATTCTGATCGGTACGCCACATAAACGCGTGGAACTGCATCCTGGCGATCGCGTCAGCATTCAGGCACCAGGCTTCCCCTCACTGGAAAACCCGGTGGTAGCGGAGCAGGTGATAACTGAAACCCGAACTTTCCCGGCGTCATCTCACCCCCACGGTACGCTCTTCGCGCTGGGTCTGAACTATGCCGATCACGCCAGTGAACTGGAATTTACACCACCGCAGGAACCGCTGGTCTTCATCAAATCCCCCAACAGCTGGACCGGTGATGCGCAGAATTCGGTACGCCCCGACAATGTGGAGTACATGCACTACGAAGCGGAACTGGTGGTGGTGATAGGCAAAACAGCGCGCAAGGTGAGTGAAACCGAGGCGATGGACTACGTGGCGGGCTATACCGTCTGTAATGACTATGCCATTCGTGACTATCTGGAAAACTATTACCGTCCCAACCTGCGGGTAAAAAGCCGCGACGGGCTGACACCGATTGCCCCGGATGTCATCGATAAATCCGCCATCCCCGATCCGCACAACTTAACCCTGCGCACCTGGGTCAACGGCGAGTTACGCCAGCAAGGCACCACCGCCGATCTTATCTTCAGCATCCCGTTTCTTATCGCCTGGCTGAGCGAATTTATGACCTTGCAGCCAGGGGACATGATTGCGACCGGCACCCCAAAAGGGCTGTCCGACGTCGTCCCGGGTGACGAAGTGGTGGTGGAAGTCGAAGGTATCGGTCGTGTGACCAACCGAATTATCAGCGCGCAAACGCATGAGGAGACGCTGCGATGAAAAAAATAAACCACTGGATTAACGGTAAAAACGTAGCGGGAACCGACTATTTTCACATCACCAACCCGGCGTCCGGCGAGGTGCTGGCCGAGGTTGCCTCCGGCGGTGAACGTGAAATTCATCAGGCGGTAGACGCCGCCAAAGCCGCATTCCCGAAATGGGCTAACCTGCCGATGAAAGAGCGTGCACGCCTGATGCGCCGCCTCGGCGAGCTGATTGACGACAATGTGCCTGAGATTGCGGCGATGGAAACCGCTGATACCGGGCTGCCCATTCACCAGACCAAAAACGTGCTGATCCCACGCGCGTCACACAACTTCGAATTCTTCGCCGAAGTGTGCCAGCAGATGAACGGCAAGACCTATCCGGTGGATGACAAAATGCTCAACTACACGCTGGTGCAGCCGGTCGGTGTGTGCGCACTGGTTTCACCGTGGAACGTGCCGTTTATGACCGCCACCTGGAAGGTTGCGCCGTGTCTGGCGCTGGGCAATACCGCGGTGCTGAAGATGTCAGAACTGTCGCCACTGACCGCTGACCGTCTGGGTGAGCTGGCGCTGGAAGCCGGGATCCCAGCCGGGGTCCTCAATGTGGTACAGGGGTATGGTGCAAGCGCTGGCGATGCGCTGGTCCGCCATCATGACGTCCGCGCTGTCTCCTTTACCGGCGGCACCGCCACCGGCCGTCGCATCATGCAGAATGCCGGACTGAAAAAATATTCGATGGAACTCGGTGGTAAATCGCCGGTGCTGGTGTTTGAAGACGCCGACATCGAACGCGCACTGGATGCCGCGCTGTTTACTATTTTCTCCATCAACGGCGAGCGCTGCACTGCCGGTTCACGCATCTTTATTCAGCAGAGCATCTACCCGGAGTTTGTGAAGCGTTTTGCCGAACGCGCCAACCGTCTGCGGGTGGGTGATCCAACCGATCCCAATACCCAGATTGGCGCGCTTATAAGCCAGCAGCACTGGGAGAAAGTCTCTGGTTACATCCGCCTGGGCCTTGAAGAAGGCGCCACCCTGTTGGCGGGCGGCCCTGATAAACCGACCGATCTCCCCGCCCATCTGAAAAACGGCAACTTCCTGCGCCCGACGGTGCTGGCGGATGTCGATAACCGCATGCGCGTGGCACAGGAAGAGATCTTCGGCCCGGTCGCCTGCCTGCTGCCGTTCAAAGACGAAGCAGAGGGTCTGCGCCTGGCGAATGACGTGGAATATGGCCTGGCGTCTTACATCTGGACCCAGGATATCAGCAAAGTGCTGCGCCTGGCCCGCAATATCGAAGCGGGCATGGTGTTTGTGAATACCCAGAACGTGCGGGATCTGCGCCAGCCATTTGGTGGTGTGAAGGCTTCCGGCACCGGGCGCGAAGGGGGTGAATACAGCTTTGAGGTGTTCGCCGAAATGAAAAACGTCTGTATTTCCATGGGCGACCACCCGATCCCGAAATGGGGGGTATAAAAATGGGCAAATTAGCCTTAGCGGCCAAAATCACCCACGTTCCGTCAATGTATCTGTCTGAACTGCCAGGTAAAAACTATGGCTGCCGTCAGTCGGCTATCGATGGGCATAAAGAAATCAGCAAGCGCTGTCGCGAGATGGGCGTCGATACCATTATCGTCTTTGACACCCACTGGCTGGTGAACAGCGCTTACCACATCAACTGTGCGGATCACTTTTCCGGCGTCTACACCAGTAACGAGCTGCCGCACTTTATCCGCGACATGACCTACGACTACGACGGCAACCCGGCGCTGGGTCAGTTGATTGCTGACGAAGCGGTGAAGCTCGGCGTGCGTGCCAAAGCGCACAACATCCCGAGCCTGAAGCTGGAGTACGGCACGCTGGTGCCAATGCGCTACATGAACAGCGACAAGCATTTCAAAGTGCTCTCCATCTCCGCCTTCTGCACCGTGCATGACTTTGCCGACAGCCGCAAGTTGGGGGAAGCCATCGTCACGGCGATTGAAAAATATGACGGCACCGTGGCGGTGCTCGCCAGCGGGTCGCTGTCACACCGCTTCATCGACGATCAGCGCGCCGAGGAAGGAATGAACAGCTACACCCGCGAGTTTGACCGGCAGATGGACGAGCGGGTGGTCAAATTGTGGCGCGAAGGCCAGTTCAAAGAATTTTGTAGCATGCTGCCGGAGTATGCCGACTACTGCTATGGCGAAGGCAATATGCATGACACGGTGATGCTGCTCGGCATGCTCGGCTGGGATAACTATGACGGCAAGGTGGAATTCCTCACCGAGCTGTTCGCCAGCTCCGGCACCGGCCAGGTCAACGCCGTTTTCCCCCTGCCTGCATAAGAGGTCACCATGCCGCACTTTATCGTCGAATGTACGGAGAATATCCGCGAACAGGCCGATTTAGCGGGTTTGTTCGCCCACGTTAACGAGGCTCTGGCGGCCACCGGTATTTTCCCGCTCGGCGGCATCCGCAGCCGCGCGCACTGGATAGATACCTGGCAAATGGCGGACGGTAAGCACGATTACGCCTTCGTCCACATCACCCTAAAAATTGGATCAGGCCGCAGCCTGGAGAGCCGTCAGGAAGTGGGCGAAATGCTGTTTACGCTGATCAAAGACCATTTTGCGCACCTGATGGCCAATCGCTATCTGGCGCTGTCATTTGAGATAGACGAATTGCATCCGACGCTCAATTACAAACAAAACAACGTGCACGCTTTATTTAAGTAGTGCGCGTTACAGCCGACGGCACTTGCCTGCCGGGCACGGTCACAGGAAATCGCTATGCTCGATAAACATACTCATACCCTGATAGCCCATCGTCTGCATCAGGCAGAACAGAACCGCGAGCAGATCCGTCAGATCTCGCTGGATTATCCGACGATCACTGTCGACGACGCCTATGCCATACAACGTGAGTGGGTCGGCCTGAAAATCGCCGAAGGCCGCGTGCTGAAAGGACACAAAATCGGCCTGACCTCAAAGGCGATGCAGGCCAGCTCACAAATCAGTGAACCCGACTACGGTGCGCTGCTGGACGACATGTTCTTCCACGATGGCAGCGATATCCCTGCGGATCGCTTTATCGTCCCACGCATCGAGGTGGAGCTGGCTTTCGTGCTGGCGAAACCGCTGCGCGGGCCAAACTGCACGATGTTCGATGTTTACAACGCCACCGACTACGTGATCCCGGCACTGGAACTGATCGACGCTCGCTGCCACAGCGTCGATCCCCAAACGCAACGCCCACGCAAAGTGTTCGACACCATTTCCGATAACGCCGCCAACGCCGGGGTGATCCTCGGCGGACGCCCAATTCGGCCAGACGAACTGGATCTGCGTTGGATCTCCGCTCTGCTCTATCGCAACGGCGTTATCGAAGAAACCGGTGTCGCGGCAGGCGTACTGAATCATCCGGCTAATGGCGTGGCATGGCTTGCCAACAAGCTGGCGCCGTACGACGTACAGCTTGAGCCGGGGCAAATTATCCTCGGCGGCTCGTTTACCCGCCCGGTCGCCGCCAGCAAAGGCGATACCTTCCATGTCGACTACGGCAACATGGGTTCTGTCAGCTGTCGCTTCGTATAAGGAGATACTCATGAATAATGCCTTTAAAGACGCGCTGAAAGCGGGTCATCCGCAAATCGGCCTGTGGCTGGGTTTATGCAGCAGCTACAGTGCCGAACTGCTGGCAGGGGCTGGTTTTGACTGGCTGCTTATCGACGGTGAGCACGCGCCTAACAATGTGCAAACGGTGCTGAGCCAGTTGCAGGCTATTGCGCCCTACCCGAGCCAGCCGGTGGTCCGCCCATCGTGGAATGACCCGGTGCAAATCAAACAGCTGCTGGATGTCGGTGCGCAAACACTGCTCGTTCCAATGGTGCAGAATGCTGACGAAGCGCGACTTGCGGTCAGCGCAACCCGCTATCCCCCGGCCGGTATTCGCGGCGTGGGCAGTGCGCTGGCCCGTGCATCGCGCTGGAATCGCATTCCGGATTATCTCGCGCAGGCCAATGACGCCATGTGCGTGCTGGTACAAATCGAAACCCGGGAAGCGCTTAAAAATCTGCCGCAAATCCTGGATGTCGAGGGCGTGGACGGCGTATTTATCGGCCCGGCCGATCTCAGCGCAGATATGGGATTTGCCGGTAATCCGCAGCATCCCGAGGTACAGGCCGCCATTGAAAAGGCCATTGTGCACATCCGTCAGGCCGGCAAAGCCCCAGGGATCCTGATGGCCAATGAAGAACAGGCCAAACGGTATCTCGAACTCGGCGCGCTGTTTGTCGCCGTTGGAGTCGATACTACCCTGCTCGCGCGTGGCGCAGAAGCGCTGGCCGCACGCTTTAATCGCACCTCCGTCACCGCAGTACATAACAATAAATCCGTCTACTGACCGTACGATGTGGAGCGCATCATGACGACTGCTACCCTGCAACCTAATGATAATAAAGCCGTTGAAATAGAACATCGCGTCATCAATAAATTGTTCCGTCGTTTAATTGTTTTTCTCTTTATTCTGTTTGTCTTTTCATTTCTCGATCGTATCAACATCGGCTTTGCCGGTCTGACTATGGGCAAAGATCTGGGCCTGACATCCACCATGTTTGGCCTGGCGGCGACACTGTTTTATGTCACTTATGTGCTGTGCGGGATCCCCAGCAACATCATGCTGGCGAAGGTGGGCGCACGCCGCTGGATAGCCGGGATCATGGTGGTGTGGGGCATCGCGTCCACCTGCACGATGTTTGCCACCAGCCCACACACGCTGTACATCCTGCGTATGCTGGTTGGTATTGCGGAAGCCGGTTTCCTGCCGGGTATTCTGGTTTATCTGACCTGGTGGTTCCCCGCTTACCATCGCGCCCGGGCTAACGCCCTGTTTATGATAGCGATGCCGGTCACCATGATGCTTGGCTCAATACTCTCAGGCTACATTCTGGCGCTTGATGGCCTGTGGAACCTGAAAGGCTGGCAATGGCTGTTCCTGCTGGAAGGGTTGCCTTCCGTGGTGCTCGGTGTGGTGACCTGGTTCTACCTCAACGATACGCCTGACCAGGCCAGCTGGCTGGATGCCGAAGAGAAACAGACGCTAAAAGCCATGATCGCCCGCGAGCAGGAAAACGCCCTTGCCCGCCCGAACACCCCGCGATCGACGCTGCGCGAAGTGCTTACCCCGGCGGTGTTGCTGTACACGCTGGCCTACTTCTGCCTGACCAATACGCTGAGTGCTATCAATATCTGGACGCCGCAAATCCTGCAAAGCTTCAACACCGGCAGCAGTAATATTGTGATTGGCCTGCTGGCGGCGATCCCGCAGTTTTGCACCATCCTTGGAATGATCTGGTGGAGCCGCCGATCCGACAGACTGAAAGAGCGCAAAAAGCACACCATTGTGCCGTATCTGTTTGCCGCCGTGGGCTGGCTGCTGGCCTCCGCCACCGATCACAGTCTGATCCAGCTACTCGGGATAATCATCGCTTCAACTGGATCGTTTACCGCAATGGCCATCTTCTGGACCACGCCGGATCAGGTTATCAGCCTGCAATCCCGCGCGGTGGCACTGGCGGTGATCAACGCCATCGGTAACGTAGGATCGGCGGTCAGTCCGCTGCTGATCGGCATTCTGCGTGATGCCACCGGCAGTTTCAGCTCCGGCCTGTGGTTTGTCGCCGGCCTGCTGGTGCTCGGCGCACTGGTGCTGACACGTATCCCCATGACCCAGAAGGAAAGCCCAGCCAGCGCCCCAGGGCTTGCTGCGCAGAAAAGTCATTAAGGAGTGGTTATGTGCCAGAGTCCGGTCGCCAATATCGACATCAGCAAAGAGTATGATGAAAGTCTCGGCACCGACGATGTGCACTATCAGTCATTCGCCCGCATGGCCGCGTTCTTCGGGCGCGACATGCAGGCGCATCGCCATGACCAGTTTTTCCAGATGCATTTTCTCGATACCGGGCAGATTGAACTTCAGCTCGACGATCATCGCTACTCGGTGCAGGCACCGCTGTTTGTCATCACGCCTCCGTCGGTGCCGCACGCCTTTATCACCGAGTCCGACAGCGATGGCCACGTGCTGACGGTTCGCGAAAATCTTATCTGGCCGCTGCTGGAAGTGCTCTATCCCGGCACACGGGAAGCATTCGGCCTGCCGGGGATCTGTCTTTCACTGGCGGATAAACCCGATGAACTCGCGGCATTGACACACTACTGGCAACTGATTGCCCGGGAATCGACAGCACACCTGCCGGGGCGCGAGCACACCCTGGTGTTGCTTGCCCAGGCGGTATTTACCCTGCTGCTGCGTAACGCAAAGCTCGACGATCACGCCGCCAGCGGGATGCGTGGTGAGCTCAAACTGTTTCAGCGCTTTAACCAGATGATCGACAGCCACTACCACCAGCACTGGACGGTGCCGGATTACGCCAGCGAATTGCATCTGACGGAATCGCGGCTGACCGATATCTGCCGCCGCTTTGCCAATCGTCCCCCCAAACGCCTGATCTTTGACCGCCAGCTGCGTGAAGCCAAACGGCTTCTGCTTTTTTCTGATCGCGCGGTGAATGAAATTGCCTGGCAATTAGGCTTTAAAGATCCGGCCTATTTTGCGCGCTTTTTTAATCGCTTAGTGGGCTGTTCCCCCAGTGCATATCGGGCGCAAAAAGTGCCAGTCTCCTGAAATCTGGCCCTTTTTCCTTGCGTTTTCTCTACCCGGCAAGGTTAAAAGCGATACCGCTCACAAATCCCGGACGTCCCCGAAAAGTACCCGCCGTTGTCGCAAAAGTCTCTTCACGTAACCCCGGTCTGGCGCTTCAATTAAACAACAAAAACAAAACACAAATTTAACAATCAAATTCCGATGACTACTGAAGAGGTCGACATGAAACCTGAAGATTTCCGCGCTGATACCAAACGTCCATTAACCGGCGAAGAGTATTTAAAAAGCTTGCAAGACGGTCGTGAGATTTATATCTACGGCGAGCGCGTTAAAGACGTCACCACCCATCCGGCGTTTCGTAATGCGGCGGCTTCCGTGGGGCAATTGTATGACGCGCTGCATAAACCAGAAATGCAGGATGCCCTGTGCTGGGGCACCGATACCGGCAGCGGCGGATACACCCATAAGTTCTTCCGCGTGGCGAAAAGTGCCGACGACCTGCGCCAGCAGCGTGACGCGATCGCAGAATGGTCACGCCTGAGCTACGGCTGGATGGGGCGCACACCGGACTACAAAGCCGCCTTTGGCTGCGCACTCGGGGCTAACCCGGCTTTCTACGGCCAGTTCGAGCCAAACGCCCGCAACTGGTACAGCCGCATCCAGGAAACCGGGTTGTACTTTAACCATGCCATCGTCAATCCACCGATTGACCGCCATAAACCCGCTGACGAAGTAAAAGATGTCTACATCAAGCTGGAAAAAGAGACCGATGCCGGGATAGTCGTCAGCGGGGCAAAAGTGGTGGCGACCAACTCCGCACTGACTCACTACAACATGATTGGCTTTGGCTCCGCACAGGTGATGGGCGAAAACCCGGACTTCGCGCTGATGTTCGTCGCCCCAATGGACGCAGAAGGGGTGAAACTTATCTCACGTGCCTCCTATGAAATGGTGGCGGGGGCTACCGGGTCGCCATTCGACTATCCGCTCTCCAGCCGCTTCGACGAAAACGATGCGATCCTGGTGATGGATAAGGTGCTGATCCCGTGGGAGAACGTGCTTATCTATCGTGATTTCGATCGTTGCCGTCGCTGGACGATGGAAGGCGGCTTCGCCCGTATGTATCCGTTGCAAGCCTGCGTACGGCTGGCGGTGAAGCTCGATTTCATCACCGCACTGCTGAAAAAGTCGCTGGAATGCACCGGTACCGTTGAGTTCCGTGGCGTACAGGCCGACCTCGGTGAAGTGGTGGCCTGGCGCAACATGTTCTGGGCGCTGAGTGACTCCATGTGTTCCGAAGCGACTCCGTGGGTGAACGGCGCTTATCTGCCAGATCACGCCGCGCTGCAGACCTATCGCGTAATGGCGCCGATGGCCTACGCCAAGATCAAAAACATTATCGAGCGTAACGTCACCAGCGGTCTGATCTATCTGCCCTCCAGCGCCCGCGATCTGAACAACCCACAGATAGATCAGTATCTGGCGAAATATGTGCGTGGCTCCAACGGCATGGATCATGTTGAGCGCATTAAGATCCTGAAACTGATGTGGGATGCGATTGGCAGTGAATTTGGCGGCCGTCACGAGCTGTATGAAATCAACTACTCAGGCAGCCAGGATGAAATCCGCCTGCAGTGTCTGCGTCAGGCACAAAGCTCCGGCAACATGGACAAAATGATGGCGATGGTCGACCGCTGTCTCTCTGAGTACGACCAGCACGGCTGGACGGTTCCCCATTTACACAACAACAGCGATATCAACCTGCTGGATAAGCTGCTGAAATAACGCAGCGGGAGGCTTCAATGCAATCAGATGAACAACGCCTGCGTTTTCGCGAGGCGATGGCCAGCCTGTCGGCGGCAGTCAATATTGTCACCACCGAGGGTGAAGCCGGACGTTGCGGGATAACCGCCACCGCGGTCTGTTCAGTCACCGACACGCCGCCTTCCCTGCTGGTGTGCATTAACGCCAACAGCGCGATGAACCCGGTGTTTCAGGGGAATGGCAGACTGTGTGTCAACGTACTGAATCACGAACAGGAACTGATGGCGCGCCACTTTGCTGGCATGACCGGGATGACGATGGAGGAGCGTTTTAACCTCTCCTGCTGGCAGAAAGGCCCGCTGGCGCAACCGGTGTTAAAAGGCGCACTCGCCAGCCTTGAAGGGGAGATAAGCCAGGTGCAAACCATCGGCACCCATCTGACCTATCTGGTTGAAATTAAAAATATCGTTCTCAGCGATGCGGGCCACGGCCTTATCTATTTCAAACGCCGTTTCCACCCGGTGATGATGGAACTGGAAGCGGCGATTTAACCACCTGCACATCGACGGTAAAACGTATCGGGACATCAAAAAGCGGGCTGAAGTGCAAAATGGCGGCCCGCCTTAAGTGATCCCAATCACACAAATTCAGTCAATTGCGGCGAGCCTGAACCGCTCGCCCGCCTTTTTGACCGCTTACCTGCGTCTGACAACCACTCACCCATTTTCCCCCTTCTGCGCGCGCGAAGCTCTGGCACCATAGCTCCCAGCATCAATACCTCCAGAAGTCGTTGTAACACTTCACTCATTCTTATAAACGCCAGGTTTTTAACTATGGATATGAAAAAACTTCTCAAGCATGTGCCTTGGGCCATTATTGGAATCATCGGGGCGTTCTGCCTGTCGGTGGTTGCCCTGCGTCGCGGCGAGCACGTCAGCGCCCTGTGGATCGTGGTCGCCTCGGTCTCGGTGTATCTGGTGGCCTATCGCTACTACAGCCTGTACATCGCCCAGAAGGTGATGAAACTCGATGAGACCCGCGCCACACCGGCGGTTATCAATAACGATGGTCTGAACTACGTCCCGACCAACCGCTACGTGCTGTTCGGGCACCACTTTGCGGCGATCGCCGGCGCAGGCCCACTGGTCGGCCCGGTGCTGGCAGCGCAAATGGGCTATCTGCCCGGCACGCTGTGGCTGCTGGCCGGTGTCGTGCTGGCCGGGGCGGTGCAGGACTTTATGGTGCTGTTTATCTCCTCGCGCCGTAACGGTTCGTCGCTCGGTGAAATGGTAAAAGAAGAAATGGGCCGCGTGCCGGGCTCGATTGCCCTGTTCGGCTGCTTCCTTATCATGATTATTATCCTCGCGGTACTGGCGCTTATCGTGGTGAAAGCCCTCGCCGAAAGCCCGTGGGGCGTATTCACCGTCTGCTCGACCGTGCCAATTGCGCTGTTTATGGGCGTCTACATGCGCTTTATTCGCCCCGGCCGCGTGGGCGAAATCTCGGTTATCGGCATCGTGCTGCTGGTGGCATCCATCTGGTTCGGCGGCGTCATCGCTCACGACCCGTACTGGGGCCCGGCGCTGACCTTTAAAGACACCACCATCACCTTCGCGCTGATTGGCTACGCCTTTGTCTCTGCGCTGCTGCCGGTGTGGCTGATTCTGGCTCCGCGCGACTACCTCGCCACCTTCCTGAAAATCGGGGTGATTGTGGGCCTGGCGCTCGGCATCGTTATCCTCAACCCGGAGCTGAAAATGCCGGCAGTGACCCAGTACATCGACGGTACTGGTCCACTGTGGAAAGGCGCGATGTTCCCGTTCCTGTTCATTACCATCGCCTGCGGTGCGGTGTCTGGTTTCCATGCGCTGATTGCGTCCGGCACCACGCCGAAGCTGCTGGCGAATGAAAAAGATGCGCGCCTGATTGGCTATGGCGCGATGCTGATGGAGTCTTTCGTGGCGATCATGGCGCTGGTTGCGGCGTCTATCATCGAGCCGGGCCTGTACTTCGCGATGAATACCCCGCCTGCGGGCCTCGGTATCACCATGCCGAACCTGCACGAAATGGGCGGCGAAAATGCGGCGATGATCATGGCGCAGCTGAAAGATGCCAGCGTTCACGCCGCGGCGACTGTTAGCTCCTGGGGCTTCGTTATCTCGCCTGAGCAAATCATGCAGACCGCGAAAGACATCGGCGAGCCGTCGGTACTGAACCGTGCCGGTGGCGCGCCTACGCTTGCCGTCGGTATCGCCCACGTGTTCCACAAAGTACTGCCGTGGGCGGACATGGGCTTCTGGTACCACTTCGGTATTCTGTTCGAAGCGCTGTTCATTCTGACCGCGCTGGATGCAGGCACCCGTGCCGGTCGCTTTATGTTGCAGGATTTGCTCGGTAACTTCGTGCCATTCCTGAAGAAAACCGACTCTCTGGTGGCGGGTATCGCCGGGACGGCGGGCTGCGTCGGCCTGTGGGGCTATCTGCTGTATCAGGGCGTGGTTGACCCACTGGGCGGCGTGAAGAGCCTATGGCCGCTGTTCGGGATCTCTAACCAGATGCTGGCGGCCGTGGCGCTGGTGCTCGGCACCGTGGTGCTAGTGAAAATGAAGCGCACCAAATACATCTGGGTCACCGTGGTGCCTGCGCTATGGCTGCTGTTGTGTACCACCTGGGCGCTCGGCCTGAAACTGTTCAGCAATAATCCGCAGCTGGAAGGCTTCTTCTTCATGGCGAACCAGTACAAAGCGAAAATTGCCGCAGGCAGCAGCGACCTGACTGCCCAACAGATTGCTAACATGAACCACATCGTCATCAACAACTACACCAACGCAGGGCTGAGCATTCTGTTCCTGGTGGTGGTTTACAGCATCATTTTCTACGGCATCAAAACCTGTATGAAGGCGCGCGCTATCGACGCGCGAACCGACAAGGAAACGCCGTATGTTCCGGTGCCAGAAGGTGGCGTGAAGACCTCTTCACATCATTAATCGTATTCAGCCCCGCTCCGGCGGGGCTTTGTCTTATCAGGATGAATTATGTTTGGTAACTTAGGGCAGGCCAAAAAATATCTCGGTCAGGCGGCAAAGATGCTGATTGGTATCCCGGATTACGACAACTACGTCGAACACATGCAGAGCAATCATCCGGATAAACCGTACATGACTTACGAAGAATTCTTCCGCGAGCGCCAGCAAGCGCGCTACGGCGGCAGTGGAGAAGGCGGCATGCGCTGCTGCTAAAGGAGAAATAATGACCCCGATTCCCGTCACCCTACTTACCGGTTTTCTCGGCGCAGGTAAAACGACTCTGCTGCGTCACATTCTCAACGCGGATCACGGGTTCAAAATTGCCGTGATCGAAAACGAGTTCGGCGAAGTCTCGATGGACGATCAGTTGATTGGCTCACGCGCCACGCAGATAACCACCCTGACCAACGGCTGTATTTGTTGCAGTCGATCCAACGAACTGGAAGACGCGCTGCTGGATCTGCTCGACGGTCGCGATCGCGGCGATATCGAATTCGACCGGTTGATCATCGAATGTACCGGCATGGCCGATCCAGGACCTATCGTGCAGACCTTTTTCTCGCATGAGATCCTCTGCGAGCGCTACATGCTCGACGGGGTGATAGCCCTGGTCGACGCCGTTCACGCCGACGAGCAGATGAATCAGTTCACGCTGGCGCAGTCGCAGGTAGGCTACGCGGATCGCATTCTGCTGACTAAAACCGACGTGGCGCAAGAGACAGAAAAACTCTGTGAGCGCCTGACGCGCATCAACGCCCGCGCACCGATTTACACCGTGACGCACGGTGATATTGACCTCGAATTATTGTTCAATACCAACGGCTTTATGCTCGAAGAAAACGTCATCCAGCCTAAGCCGCGTTTTCACTTTATGGCGGATAAGCAAAACGACATCTCATCGATTGTGGTCGAGCTCGATTACCCGGTCGATATCAGCGACGTTTCCCGCGTAATGGAAAACCTGCTGCTCGATTTTGCCGATAAGCTATTGCGTTATAAAGGGATGCTGTGGATTGACGGTGAACCAAATCGCCTGCTGTTCCAGGGTGTGCAACGCCTGTACAGCGCCGACTGGGACCGCCCCTGGGGAGACGAAACACCGCACAGCGTGCTGGTGTTTATCGGCGTTCAATTACCGGAAACAGAAATTCGTGCGGCGTTTGCAGGGTTGAAGCGCTAACGGCACGATACCCTCTCCCCTATGGGGAGAGGAAAACCGCAAAAACTACAACAACGGTTCAGGCAACGTAATCACCCACAGCTCGCTATCAGACGCCGGTTTTTCCAGTGGCTGGATGTCGATGGTTGTCGCCACCGCCTGGTCATCCACCGTCAATTTCCCCTGATCATTCACCCGATAATCCTTCAGTTTCTTCCCTTCCACCGGGCTTTTCAGCGTCGTTTTCACGCCAAAATCATTGTCGTTCGCCACCGCCAGAGTTTTGCCGTCGATCAGCGCCAGACCTTCGGCTTTTTCCTGCTTCCAGCCGAGTTTTCGCAGATCAACCGCCAGAGTTTTGCTCGCTAAAGCGATCCCGCGTTTCGCCAGTTGATCCGCGCTATCAAACTCCGGATATTCACCCGGCTTATCAAATGCCGCCAGATCGCTGGCCTGGCTCAGATCGACCTTGTAGATGTTATTGCGCATCACGTCATCTTTATCGCCGCCCTGCTCGATCAGCAGGATGTGGTCATTATCCAGCGCCACGATATCGCCGATTTTGGCATCGCTGTTTTTGCTGTAGACGTTATCAATCGGATAACCGTACATTGCGGTTTTACCGGTCGCCGGGTCAAAACTCACCAGACGGGTAAACAGGGCTTTCTTCTTGCTCTTACCGTCAATATCCAGTGTGCTCTGCACAGCGGCAATAATGCGCCCATCCGGCGTCCGGGTGATGCCCTCAAAGCCACGGTTTGACTGACGCCACTTGATGATATTCGGCAGACCACCAGCAATCGACTTTTCACCGTCCAGCCCCTGCGGGCCGTGCTTCGCGATGATTTTGCCATTGCCATCGACGTTAATCATGAACGGGCCATATTCATCACACAGCCAGAAACCGCCTTTGCCGTCCGGGGTGATGCCTTCGGTATCCAGCCCGCGGTTATCGCCCGTCAGCGTTTTCAGGGTATCACTCAGCGCCACTTCGTTGGTCGATCCAATCACCCCACTTTGCAGCGGAAGACCGTTGATATTGCCTTTCTCATCATGCAGCGGACGCAGATGGGTCGCTTCGGCTTTGCCGTTTTCAACACGAATGGACATCAGTAACGGCGTAAAGTCCGGGGTGACAAAAATTTTAGCTTCGTTCTGACCAACATTCGGCGAATCAGCGTTCGGGCCGCGATCGGTCACCGTCGCAAACGTCAGCGCATCGCCTTGCTTACCGGTAAACAGTAAACCAGAGCCAATCCCCACCGGTAAACCATTCGCAAACGCGCTGGAAAACGCACCGCTGTAATTGACGTGTGAGCCTTCAGGAAAACTCACCACAAAGCGCTCCGCGGTGGGCTCTGCTGCAAAAGCTGAGAGAGAAAGAGTACTGCCAAACACCAGAGAAATAAGTTTAATTTTCATGTTGTTGTCACCTTTTTATGAATGTGAAACACCATAAGAATGTGGCATGACAGAAAGATGACGGAAGGATGACAGAATGAGGATCCTCATTCTCAATTTCGCGAATGAGCATGCCAGTGAACTCCATCACACTTCCGCTATGTGCTTTTCCGCTATCAGTCCCTCGCTGTCAGGCAACCGCATCGTAACTCATTGAAATACCGTTGAGCTGCTCTATGCCCACGCCAATTCATTCGAAAAAAACTATCAATAATCCCTGTTATCCAATTGGATTCCCAATCACTCATTTCTCAGAATGGATGTATATCCCAAAGCATTCAGGAGTTTTTATGTCTCATTCCGTGATTAACGACACCCCCTACGAAGCCGTTGAAATCATTAACGCCGTTAAGCCAGGTTTTAAGCCACGCATCGCGTTTATCCTCGGCTCCGGCCTTGGGTCGCTGGCCGATAAGCTCGATAACAAGACCGTCATCTCTTACGAAAAACTGCCCGGCTTCCCGGTAAGCACCGTGATTGGTCATGCGGGTGAAGTCGTGATGGGCTCGCTGCACGGCGTGGACATCATCTGCATGAAGGGTCGCGGGCATTTCTACGAAGGCGTCGGGATGGGCATCATGACTCACGCGGTGCGCACCTTTAAGCTGCTCGGCTGTGAATTTATGTTCTGCACCAACGCCGCTGGTTCACTCAACCCGAGCATTCCTGCCGGAAGCCTGGTGGCGCTGAACGACCACATCAACACCATGCCGTCCACGCCGCTGGTTGGCCCGAACGATGACCGCTTTGGCCCACGTTTCTTCAGCCTCGCCAACGCGTATGACAAAGACCTGCGCGCGAAACTGCAGCACACCGCCGGTGATTTGGGCCTGACGCTACACGAAGGCGTTTTCGTTTCCTATCCAGGGCCGAACTTCGAGACCGCAGCAGAAATTCGCATGATGCAAAACATGGGCGGCGATGTGGTCGGCATGTCGGTCGTGCCGGAAGTTATCGTGGCGCGCCACTGCGGCCTGAAGGTGCTGGCGGTATCGGCGATAACCAATATGGCGGAAGGCCTGAGCGATGTAGAACTGTCTCACGAACAAACCCTGAAATGCGCGGCGATGGTCACCGATGATTTCATTCGTCTGATTAGCCAGTTCGTGAAGAGCTGCCGCTAAATTCCCGTCCAGCGGCGGCCGTACAGCCCGCCAGGAGAAGTGCAGATGTCAGAAAATTACTCTCGCGGTAATCTGAACGCGATTTCCTATCTGAGCTATTACTTTGTCGGCGCGCTGGTGTCGACGCTCGGCATCGTTCTCGGCCCGCTGTGCGCCGCGTTCAACAAAGATCCGAGTTTTATCGGCCAGGTCTTTACGTTGATGAATATCGGCATGTTCGTGCCGATTATGCTCGGCGGTATCCTGATGAAAAAATGGGGTCTGCAAAAGCCGCTGGTGATCGCCGCCGCGCTGACCATCCTCATCAGCGCCCTGCTGTTCGTCACTCCAACGCTGACCATGTTTAGCGTGGCGGTCGCTATTATCGGCGCCTGCGGCGGTATTTTCATGACCATCGGCAGTTACCTGGTGGTGCGTATCAATCCGGACGAGAAAAGCCGTTCGTCGAGCCTGATTTTCACAGACTTCTTCTTCAGCCTGGCCGGCGCCACGCTCTCGTTCCTGTTGGCGTGGCTGTTCAAAATGGGTGCGAGCTGGATTGCGATGTACGGCATTATGGGCGGCCTCGGCGTGCTGATGCTGCTGCTGACGCTACGTAGCCGTTATCCGACCACCGAAGCACCGGCAGCGGCGCATCAGGAAACGTCGTCGGAACCGTGGGGTCGTTCGGTGTGGCTACTGTGCGGCGCGCTGTTCCTGTTCCTGCTCGCCGAACCGATTTTCACCCTTTGGACGCCTGGCTATCTGCAATGGCGCTTCCAGTTATTACCAGAACAAGCGGCACTGTTCACCACCGTATACTGGGTCGCGAAAGCCACCGGCCTGTTCCTCAATCAGTTCACCGTGAAATGGATGAAGCTGCGTACTTTCCTGCTGATGTGTACCGCCGTCGGGCTGGGCTCGATTGCGCTAATCAGTAATAGTGCCAATACGACACTTATCCTGATTGCCTGCGGCGCGTTTGGTTTCTTTAACTCCGGCCTGTTCTCCGGCCTGATGAGTTACGGTTCGTTGCAGGTCAGTCGCAGTTCGCCGACCCTGATTTCGGCGCTGCTCACCTGCGGCACCGTGGGCACGCTGCTGTTCGCCACTGTCTCTTCGCTGGTCAACAGCCATTACGGCCTGCACGGCGCGGTCAATGCATCCACCTGCGCGTATGCGCTGTTGATGGTGACGCTGCTCGCCGCCATTGCCTGCAGCAAGGCAGAACGCCTGCATCAGGGCGAGGCGGTCGCGGTTTGACAGCCTTCAGGGAGGGTTGCATGATACCGCCACCCTCCTTTTTCTCGGTGCCCGGCATGCTCGATCCACAGGCCAACAGCCGCATCCGTTTTCGGATGCTGCGCTATTTCCAGACCCTCGCCGATGAGCTGCATTTTGGCCGGGCCGCCGCGAAGTTAAACATCTCTCAGCCGCCGCTCAGTATGCAAATCAAAGAGCTGGAAGCGATTCTTGACGTGGAATTATTCGAACGATCCAGCCGTAAAGTCGCATTGACTCACGCCGGAAAAGTGCTGAAAGCGGAGGTCGATAAACTCCTCAGCGCCACAGAGCAATCACTGAATTACGTACGCCAGATTGGCCGCAGCGAGAAACAGCACATCAACATCGGCGTGATCGGCAGCGCGATGTGGGGCCCGCTGCTGACACGGATGAAGGTCTTTCGCGAAGCCAACCCGGACGTGAACTGGTCGCTGCATGAGTTGGGCCAGCAGGAACAAACCGAAGCTCTGCGCGCGCGAACCATTGATATCGCCATTAACCGCAACGTTATCCCGCATGTGGAAGCGAAGATCCGCTGTCAGCTGTTTGCCCGGGAGGCAATCTGCGTGGCGGTGCATGAGAGCGATCCGCTGTGCGCTCGCGCCACGGTTTCCCTGAAAGATCTGGCCGATCGCGCCTTTATCTCACTCGCGTTTACCCACAGTGATTTTGCGCGTCAGGTGTATGACAATTGCCTTGAACTGGGCGTGTCTCCGCTGGTCACCCATCAGGTTTTTGAACCCCAAACCGCGCTGGCACTGGTCAGCACCGGTAACGGTGTGTCGCTGCTGCCCGAATCCTGCGCCCTGATCCACTGGCCTGGCGTGGCTTTTTTGCAACTCGAAGAGTCGATCCCCGCCGATCTCTACGCGCTGTGGTACGACGAACCGTTGCCGGATCTTTTCGCCCGCTTTTTACAGGCGTTGCGCGACGAATAACTGCCTGCCGCCGTGTGACGCATTATTCAGGGCTATAGTGTAAAAAGGTCACATTCACCCACAGGATGTTTTCATGGACCAGACGGCACTGGCGACGGAAAACAGCACAGCACAAAAACCGCCTAACGCGATTTTGCTGGCAGGCAGCGCACTCGGCGTGGTGTTCGGCGATATCGGCACCAGCCCGCTGTATACCCTCAAAACCGTCATCTTGCTTTCCGGCAGCAGCCCGACGCCGGACATTATTCTCGGTCTGCTGTCGCTGATTATCTGGACGCTTATCCTCGTCACGTCGATAAAATACGCGGCCTTTGCGATGCGCATTGATAACCGTGGCGAAGGCGGGATCATGGCGCTGATGTCACTGTTGCAGCACAACGGCAAAGGCCGGGCGCTGATCATCTTTGCCGGACTGCTCGGCGCGGCGCTGATTTACGGCGACGGTGCCATCACCCCGGCAATTTCGGTGCTGTCGGCGCTCGAGGGGCTGAACATCGTATTCCCAGAAGCCCGGCATCTGATCCTGCCGGGCACCGTGGCGATTCTGGTGGCGCTGTTTGCCATTCAGCCTTTTGGTACGGCCAAAATTGGCATCGTGTTTGGTCCAGTCATGATGCTGTGGTTCCTGGTGATTGCCGGGCTGGGCATCTGGGGGATAGGCCAGCATCCGGCGGTGCTGATGGCGATTAATCCGTATTACGGCGTGCATTTTTTGCTGTCCCACGGTTTCGTCAGCTTTCTGGTGCTCGGCGGGGTTTTCTTGTGCGTGACGGGGGCGGAAGCGCTGTATGCCGACATGGGTCACTTTGGCAAAAAGCCTATCTGGATTGCGTGGTTTGGCCTGGTGTTCCCGAGCCTGCTGCTGAACTACGCCGGGCAGTCGGCGCTGCTGCTGTCCGGCGGGGATATTTCGCACAACATCTTCTTTCGCCTGTGCCCGCCCGCACTGCAAATTCCATTGGTTATCCTCGCCACCCTCGCCACTATTATCGCCAGCCAGGCGATCATTACCGGCGCGTTCTCGATGACGCGCCAGACCATCCAGCTCGGCTGGCTGCCGCGTTTGCGGATTAAACAGACGGCTGAAGCTAACTACGGCCAGATTTACATCGGCATCGTCAACTGGCTGCTGATGGTGGCGACGGTGTTTCTCGCAGTGTTCTTCCGTTCATCTGATAACCTCGCCGCCGCGTACGGTATCGCGGTGTCGTTAACCATGCTGATGACGTCCGGGCTGCTGTACGTCGCTATGCGGCGGATTTGGCACTGGAACCGCACCGCCAGCGCGCTAGCCGCCCTGCTGTTCCTGACCATTGATATCTGTTTCCTGATCGCCAATCTGATTAAGGTGCTGGAAGGCGGTTATATTCCGCTGCTGCTGGCCGCCGCGATTTGCTGCGTGATGGTTATCTGGCATCGCGGCCACACCGCCACGCTGCGGGCGCTGAACGATACCGGCATGGACACCGAGGCCTTTTTCGACAAAATTCGCGAGAATGAGATTCCCCGCGGGCCAGGCGCAGCGGTGTTTTTAACCCGCTCACAAAGTGGCGTTCCGCCGGTAATGCGCTGGCATGTGATACGTAATCGCGCGTTACAGCAGCAGGTGATGGCCCTGACCGTCACCATTCTCAACGTGCCGCATATTGCCAATGTGAACCGGTTGGTTATCCGTAAGGCCGCGCCCGGATACTGGCGCGCGGTAGCCTATTACGGCTTTATGGAACATCCGAACATCCCGGCGTTACAGTACGAAATCAAGAAACGAAACTGCCCGTTTGAACTGGCCGACGCCACGTACTATTTGGGTCATGAAACCCTGGTTGGGCGCGAAGACGGAGAGGGTATCGCCCAGTGGCAACGCCGCTGTTTCGCTTTCATGGTGCGCAACTGCACACACGCCACGCACTATTATCAACTGCCGGGCGATCAGGTGGTGGAGATCAGCCGCCGCGTAGCGATTTGATGCCAGGCTTTGCACTCCCCCGCCGTCCCGCTCTATGCTTATACCCGTCATACTTCAAGTTGCATGTGCGTTGGTTGCGCTCGTTCACCCAGTCACTTACTTCAGTAAGCTCCTGGGGATTCACTCACTCACCGCCTTCCTGCAACTCGAATTATTTTGGGTATATATCATGGATAAATTAGCTGAACTCAAACGCGCTAAACTGTTGGCGCTCTCATTACTGCTCATTGCGGCCGCCCTTTTTGTGACCACGTTGTTCCTGCCCCCTGCGCGGTGGGTCAGTGCGCTGAAAGCCATTTCCGAGGCGGCGATGGTCGGCGCCCTGGCAGACTGGTTCGCCGTGGTGGCGCTGTTTCGTCGCGTGCCGCTGCCGTTCATCTCTCGGCATACGGCGATTATTCCGCGCAATAAAGACCGGATCGGCGACAATCTCGGTCATTTCGTGCAGGAAAAATTTCTCGACACCCAGTCGCTGGTGAATTTAATTCAGAAGCATGAACCGGCGTTGATGATTGGCAACTGGTTCAGCCAGCCCGAAAACGCCCAGCGCGTGGGGCAACATCTGATTAAGGTGATGGGCGGTTTTCTCGAACTGACCGATGATTCGCGCATTCAGGGCCTGCTTAAACGCGCGGTGCATAAGGCGATTGATAAGGTTGATTTAACCGGCACCAGCGCACTGATGCTGGAAAGCATGACCAAAAACAACCGGCATCAGAAGCTACTCGACGCGCTGATTGCGCAGCTGATAGCCCTGCTCCAGCGCGAGAGCAGCCGCGAATTCATTGCCCGGCAAATCATTCACTGGCTGGAGAAAGAGCACCCGCTGAAAGCCAAAATCCTGCCGACCGAATGGCTCGGCGAACACAGCGCCGAAATGGTCACCGAGGCGGTGAATACGCTGCTGGACGATGTCAGCCAGGACAGCGCGCATCAGGTGCGACATGCTTTTGATAAAGCGGTGAGAAAACTTATCGACAACCTGAAAACCGATCCGGAGATGGCCGAGAAAGCGGAGAACATCAAACGCTACCTGAAAGACGATGAGGCGTTTAACCGGTATCTGGGGGAAATGTGGGCCGATCTGCGCCAGTGGCTGAAGAACGATCTGCAAACAGAAGATTCGCGCACGCAGAAGCGGATTGCGGAAGCCGGAATGTGGCTCGGCGAAGCGCTGGTAACGGACGGCGCGCTGCGTGCCTCGCTGAACGAGCATCTCGAACAGGCTGCACGCCGCGTGGCACCTGACTTTGCCAAATTCCTCACCCGTCATATCAGCGACACAGTGAAAAGCTGGGACGCGCGCGATATGTCGCGTCAGATTGAGCTGAACATCGGTAAGGATCTGCAGTTTATCCGCATCAACGGCACGCTGGTTGGCGGCACGATTGGCCTGATCCTGTGGCTGCTTTCACAGCTTCCGGCGCTGTTTATGCCGTTAATTCATTAACGCTGTGCCCGGCGGCGCTACGCTTGCCGGGCCTACAAAACCGTATCCCCAATAAGCATCAGCGACATCGGTTATGTAGGCCTGATAAGCGTCAGCGCCATCGGGCAAAAAAGCGTTTACGGGTATGGAACTCACGCGTTCGGATTATTCACCACAAACCGCGTGGCGGCGAAGCGGTTGAGGATCAGGTGCACCAGAAACACCATCGTTAGCGTTACCAGCAGCGACACCGTGACCGACACCACGCGATAAAGATCGCTGAACACCAGATCCTGTTCAGGATGGAGATTCTGCCCAAACATGATCCCAATGGTGGTGATGCTGGCAAACCCGACGCCTGCCCCTACCTTTTCCATCACATGCAGACGGGCGCTGAACGCCAGCCCGAGGCCAATCAACGGCATCATCAGCAGCATATGGCTGCTGTGATCGTAGAGGATCAGCTGCACTAGCAGAATATACAAGCAGGCCAGCACCACGCCCACCACGCGCCAGAGCGAGCTCAGCACCGCCCCGCGATAATGCATCGGAAACAGAATAAGGATCCCCGCCATCAGCGCCGACAGTGAATCACTGAGATCGCAGACCTGGAAAATCACAAAGATAGCCGTCGCCACGGTGCCAGAGAGCAGTGACTCATGGCGAACCCGCGCGGCATTCTTTTCAATGCGCGGTGGCGGCTGGCGCGGTTCAACGTCGGGCAGCAGGAAATGCATCAACGCGCTCAGGCTAACCGCCATCACGCTGGCTTCCAGGTTGGACGACAGCAGCGTGTGCCAGCTGTTAGCGGGGTAGCTCATAAAATTGAGCATCACGCTCTGGCACACCACGCCCATCGAGCCAAACAGAAATAGCGGGCCCTGACTCATAAAGCGAAAACGCATCACGTAAAGCGCAAATACCACCAGAGTCATGACGATCGGCCATTGCGAAAGATAGCCGATGATCAGCACCATTTCGACACAGTTCAGCGCCGCACTGAAGATAAACTGCGTCGCCACATGGCGGTTAAAAACCGGCACCAGCGACAGCAGCATTACCGGATAAACCACAAAAAAGACGCCGTACTGCACGTTGTAGAAGGTGGAAATGCTCAGCGCAATCATCCCCGCGAAGACTATGCGCAGCGTCTGGCGAAAATCATTGGCGCTGTAGACGATGTTGTCGTGCGGGGTAAATACCCGCGCCAGGGTATTAATAGACATAATGCAGCCAGCTTACGAGGTGGATTTGCAGGCCGGAGAAAAAACGGGCCAGCACACCTTCGCTGTTATAAAGCTGCACCGTGGCCCGCGCGCCGGTTGGCAGCGCTTTATCGATCGGCTCATCGAGCGCCACGTGAATGCGCATCCGCTGGGCATCGCGCACCCAACGGTTGGACTCTTCCGGCTGCGAAAGTTTGCCGCTGACCGCTTCCTGCCCGGCCAAAATCCCGGCATCGCTGCTGGTGACATGGGCGCGGTATACCTTGCCGGGCAGTGCGTCAAAGACCACCGCGGCATCGGTTCCGGGCTGCGTATGGCGCAGGCTTTTTTCGCGGAAATCCGCCACAATATCGGTCTCGTCGTTCACCACCGCCAGCAGCGCGGTACCCGCTGAAGCATACAGCCCGGGGCTTAACTGCAAGTTACTGACGGTGCCCGCTGCTTCCGCGCGGATTTTCGTCCAGCCCAAATCGAGCTGCGCCTCTTCCAGCGCGTTGCGGTATTTTTGCAGCGTGACGTTGCGATCGTCGTGGCGTTCGCCGCGCTGAATCTGCAAATTATGGATGCTTGCGGTGAGTGAACTCACCGACTGCTCACTGTTTTGCCACGCGGTGCGGACGTTATCCAGATCCTGCTGCGACACGTTTTGCATCGTCGCCAGACGCTGATAACGACTCAGCGTCGCCTGATTATTGCGGGCGGTGATTTGCGCGGTTTTGAGATTGGCCTGCTGGGCGGCGATTTGCGCGTCCAACTGCTGGTTGGAGAGCTTCGCCTGTTCCAGTGCTATCTGCGCCGCCTGCACCTTATTGATAAACGGCGTCGGGTCCAGCTCATACAGGAGATCGCCTTTTTTCACCGGGCTGTTGTTATGCACGTAGACGTGGGCCACGTAGCCGGAGACGCGCGATGACACCGGGGTCACCACGCGCATGACGGTGGAATCCGGCGTGAGCGGGATCCAGATATCCGCCACGATGAAATAGACAAACATCAGCAGGAAAGAGGC
The DNA here is from genome assembly GCA_902706235.1 of Citrobacter sp. 18056. Lineage (GTDB taxonomy): Bacteria > Pseudomonadota > Gammaproteobacteria > Enterobacterales > Enterobacteriaceae > Scandinavium > Scandinavium manionii. Next base: position 289,221 of record CACSJR010000004.1, read on the forward strand.
AATACTCACCCTTACCCAGCGGGCAAATTTTTGTTCGGGGCTCATCATTTTTTAGGTCTTATTTAATGTCGTCGCGGAGGTTCCGCATATTGCAGGCGAGTTGGTTAAGCGTGTTGCTGAAGGCGTCCATGACATCGGCAGGAATGTTTTCCGTCACCCGCTGTTGGCAGGTTTCGATCACGTGGGTCAACCGCTTGAGCACGTCACGGCCTTTTGGCGTGAGCATTAACAGACGGCAGCGTTTGTCGTACGGCGATATCGTACGCAGCAGATAGCCCTGTTCCTCGAGATGCACCAGCGTGCGCATCAGCGGCGGCAGTTCAATGCCCTGCACTTCCGCCAGTTCGCTGGTTGAGACGTTATCACCCAGTTGTTGCAGCTGCATCAGCGTCGTCCAGCTGGACTGCGTCAGGCCAGTGTCGGTTATCGCGTTGTCGATAATGGCTCGCCACTGGCGCACCACCATCGCCATGCGCATCCCCATCGGGCGGCGGGCGAACAAAGCATCTTCAGTCATGAGGTCTCCTTAACAACGCAGGAGAAGATTAATACTTACCCTGATAAGTATCAAGAAACGTCTTAACGAAAGAGCATGGAATGCGAAATAAAAAACCCGGCGCTCAGGCCGGATGATGCACTCAATAATCCTCGCGTCGCAGCCCAACATCCTTCAGCTGCGCGTCGCTGAGTCGGTCGAGTGCCCGACGTGTTTTCCAGATACGCCAGGTTTGCCGCAGCCAGCGGCCCATCAATACGAATATTTGAAACGGCGCTTTCGCGCGATTTTCATGAAATTCCATCCTGCACCTCCTCACGCTGTCAATGACGCTATTTTCGCCGTGAGGAGGGTTAACAATACAGATTCAAATTGTACTTTTATTTAACATACAGATCCGCTAAAACGGTATCTGCACGGCGTTTTTCACGCCAATCTGTACTGGTTTTGCCATCTGTATGGCATCAAATGAGGATACAGCGATGACGCGTTACCAGCATCTGGCGAATCTGATCGCCGAAAGAATCGAACAGGGGCTGTACCGTCATGGCGAAAAATTACCGTCAGTGCGTGCGCTGAGTCAGGAACACGGCGTCAGTATCAGCACCGTGCAGCAGGCCTATCAGACGCTGGAAACGCTGCAGCTGATAACGCCCCAGCCGCGGTCCGGCTATTTTATCGCGCCGCGTAAAGCCCAGCCGCCCGTGCCAGCGATGTCACGCCCGGTGCAGCGCCCAGTGGATGTCACCCATTGGGATCAGATCCTCACCATGCTGGATGCGCGCCACGATAAATCGATAATCCCCTTCGGCGGTGGCTCGCCGGATATCACCCAGCCGAGTCTGAAGCCGCTCTGGCGTGAAATGGCGCGCCTTGTGCAGCATCATGCCACCGATATTTTCAGCTATGACGAACTCGCTGGCCGTAGGGAGTTGCGTGAACAAATCGCCCGCCTGATGCTCGATGGCGAAGCGGTAGTCAGCGCCGACGACATTATCATCACCAGCGGCTGCCACGCGGCGCTGGCGATTGCCCTGCTGGCGGTGTGTAAACCGGGCGATATCGTCGCTATAGAATCGCCGTCGTTTTACGGCACCATGCAATTGCTGCGCGGTTTCGACATTAAAGCGATTGAGATCCCGACCGATCCACAAACCGGGATCAGCGTAGAAGCCCTGGAAATGGCGCTGGAGCAGTGGCCGATCAAAGGGGTGATTCTGGTGCCGAACTGCAACAATCCGCTCGGTTTTATCATGCCGGATGCGCGTAAACGTGCGGTGCTGGCGCTGGCTCAACGCCACGATATCGTTATTTTCGAAGACGATGTCTACGGTGAACTGGCAAACGTTTATCCCCGACCGCGCACGATCAAATCCTGGGATATCGATGGCCGGGTGCTGCTGTGCAGCTCATTTACCAAAACCATCGCCCCGGGCCTGCGCGTGGGCTGGATTGTGCCGGGCCGCTACCATGACCGGGTGCTGCACATGAAATACGCCGCCACCGGCACCAACGTACCGACCACTCAGCTGGCGGTCGCGGCTTTCGTGCGCGAGGGACATTACCACCGCCACATGCGCCGGATACGGCAGATTTATCAGAGCAATATGGAAACTTACACCTGCTGGCTGCGTCAGTATTTTCCGTGTGGAATTTGCGTCACCCGGCCCGAAGGCGGCTTTATGCTGTGGGTCGAACTGCCGGAAATGGTCGATATGGTGTGCGTCGCGAAACAGCTGTGCGAGCTGAAAATTCAGGTGGCGCCGGGCACGCTGTTTTCCGCTTCTGGCAAGTACCGCAACTGCCTGCGCATCAACTGCGCCCTGCCGACCACCGAGAAACACCGCGAAGTAATGGAAAAACTCGGCGAAGCCATTCATCTGGCAATGGACTAAGCGCAGGCGGTGAAAGCCGCCTCGCGTATTCAGTCAAAAAAAACCATTCCGGCATACGGCTTTTCACGGCAGGCCGCCAGCCGCTGTTCGAGGCTGCCGACGTGGATCTCAAGCTGATGGCCATCCGGGTCGAGGAAATAGTAAGACTCACCCTCGCTCTTGTTGGCTTTCCACATCACCACGCTCTGCGCCTGTAGGCGTGCGACAAAAACGGCAAAATCAGATGGCGAAATCGTGAAGGCATAGTGCGTGTAATCAACCTTTTCCGTCACCGCAGAATCAGACGATAAACACAGCCACAGCGCGCCACAACTAAAGTATGCGCCGTTATCCCAACGGGCGTGAAGTTGCATCCCGAGCAGCTGCTGATAAAACGTGATACTGCGCGGGAGGTCAGTCACCGCAAGCGTTAAATGGTTGAGGCCGGTCAGCATAGAAGCGTTGTCCATCAGTGCGATTAAAAGAACAAGACTAGCAGCCTTGATCACACCCTGGATAGTACACGGTTTGAACCGACGGGTTGTCGCGGCATACTCAGGAAAACAATGAATTATGGAGGTGAAAATGAAGATTGCGCACGTGGCATTGTGGACCCGCGACCTGGACGCACAGGCAGCATTCTGGCAGCGGTATTTCTACGGCACGCCGAATGAGAAATACCTCAGCAAAAACCGTCCAGGCTTTGCCTCTTATTTCATCACTCTGGCAGATGGCCCAACGGTTGAGCTGATGACCCTGCCGGAATTGCCTGACGCCCCGGACAACCGCGAGTTTTGCGGCTGGGCGCACATCGCGCTGAACGTCGGCGACAAGCAGGCGGTGGATGCACTGGCAGATAAAGCCCGCGAGGAAGGTATTCTAAAAAGCGGCCCGCGCATGACCGGGGATGGATACTACGAAGCGATCATTCTCGATCCGGATGGCAACATGATCGAGATTGTGGCGGGCTGATCAATACGCGCCTCGCGTTTCCCGGTCATTTCAGCGATTCCGTCACTCTTTGACGCAGCCAGCGGTGCCCTGCATCGCGGTGCTGCCGCTCATGCCAGAGCATCAGCATTTCAAATCCTGCAACGTCAACCGGTGGCACGACGGTGGTTAACCCAGCCACGTTTCGCGTAAGCCGCTCCGGCACCACCGCGACCAGATTGGTTTTCAGCAGCGTTTCGACCAGGAATAAAAAGTGAGGCACCGACAACACTACGCGACGCGACAACCCGCTGCGGGCCAGCGCATCGTCGGTCGCTGCCCAAAATCCACCGCCATCCGGCGAGACCATCACCTGCTCAAGCTGACAAAACTCCGCCGCCGTCAGGGGAGATTGCAGCATTGGATGCTGCTCTCGCCCGGCTAGCACGTAGCGTTCGTGGAACAAAGTTCGCTGATGCAGCGAATCCGGCGCGCCATCGCGGGTGTGGAAAATCAGGTCGATATCACCCTGCTCCGCCTGACGCCAAAAGCGCTGGGGCTGCAACTCATACACCGCGAGGCGGGATAGCGGCGCCTCCTGGCGCAGCCCTTCCAGCATTGGCAACAGGATGGCCGTCGCCATATAGTCAGTGGCCGCCACACGCCAGGTGAGCTCCGCCTTCGCCGGATCAAACGCTTCGACGGGCGCCACCACCGCCTCCAGCGTGCTCAGCGCCTGACGCAGAGGCTCACGCAGCGTATCGGCCCGGGAGGTGGGCTGCATGCCCCGCGGGCCTGGCAGCAACAGCGGATCGTCAAAAATCTCCCTCAGCTTTGCGAGCTGCACGCTCACCGACGGCTGAGACAGATTGAGCCGCCGCGCCGCGTGGGTCACGTTGAGCTCGTCGAGCAGCACCTGCAGCGTCAGCAGAAGATTAAGATCCAGCCGATTGAAATTAGCCATGACAATACCTGTTATTGCAGCAATGAATTTCAACTATACCGCCAAATTACATACCCTGCTGAGACTTTCACCAGACAGGATATTCGTTATGAACGTACTTATCGTCTTCGCCCACCCGGAATCCCGCTCACTTAATGGACAACTCAAGGATGATGCCGTCGCGCATCTGCAACGAGCGGGGCATCAGGTGCAGGTTTCCGACCTCTACCGGATGCAGTGGAAACCGACGCTGGATGCGCAAGATACCACCGCGCCACTGCGCGGGGAGAGATTTAACCCCATCACCGATGCGCGCTATGCTTTTGATAATGCGCTGCAAAGTTCAGACATCGCCGCCGAGCAGGAAAAACTCATCTGGGCCGATGCCGTTATATTCCAGTTTCCGCTGTGGTGGTTCTCCATGCCGGCCATCATGAAGGGCTGGTTCGATCGGGTGTATGCCAACGGGTTCGCTTACGGCGTGGGTGAACACAACGAAACACACTGGGGCGACCGCTACGGCGAAGGCACGCTGGCGGGCAAACGCGCTATGCTGCTGGTGAGCACCGGCGGCTGGGAATCGCATTATTCCGCGCGCGGCATAAATGGCGCCATCGACGACATTCTGTTCCCCATCCAGCACGGAATGCTGTTCTACCCGGGGTTCGACGTTCTGCCGCCGATGCTTATCTACCGCGCCGAGAAAACTGACGACGCGCGCTACGCTGAATATCGCCAACAGCTTTTACATCGACTGGATACGCTCGAAGACACCCCGCCGCTGCCGTTCCGCCGCCAAAACTACGGCGACTATGAAATCCCCGCGCTGACGCTACGGCCAGAGCTGGCCGAAGGGAAAAGCGGGTTGGGGATGCATATGGGATGAGAATCAGAGAGTTGCGTCGGTAAATGGGAGGTGGCTGACATTTGTAGCCACTTCCAGTTTTTGGGGGGCTTTGGTTTTAAGGATTGAATGAAAAAGAGTGGAAAGGTTTGTGTTGCGTTGATGCAGGAAACAAAAAAAGCGCTAGGATTGCATAGTAGATGGTGCGAAGGCCGGACTCGAACCGGCACGTATTTCTACGGTTGATTTTGAATCAAAGCGATCGGGTAACTTAACCTACTAACAAATCAGCGTTTTTACAGTGAAGTCCTTTTCAGACAACGAAAAAGGCACTGGTTATGAAAAACGCAGATGCACACAGTTTACCTACGCTAATTGCCGCCATTCTTTCCACCAAGGGCGGTGTGGCGAAAACTACCGATACGGCTAACCTCGGCGGCTACCTGGCCGATCAGGGGCTGAAAGTCCTGATGATTGACGCCGATATCCGCCAGCCGACACTCAGCAGCTATTACCCTCTGGATAACGAAGCCCCCGGCGGGATCTACGAGCTTATCGCGCAGAACGAGCTGGATCCAGCGATCATCATCTCACACACCTCCATTCCCGGACTGGATATCATCATTTCCAACGATCCGCGCGGCGAACTGATGAGCCTGCTTCAGGCTGCGCCCGACGGTGTAATCCGTCTGCGCCATCTGGTACGCCAGATAACCGGCTATGACGTCATCCTGATCGATACCATTGGCGCACGCACTATCGCGCTGGAAATGGTGCTGTTAGCCAGCGATCTCATTATCTCCCCGGTTCTACCGGAAATGCTCTCCGCACGCGAGTTTCTGCGCGGCACTCTGCAAATGTACCGGGATCTCCAGCCCTTCACCCGCTACGGCATCCCGCTGCCGCCGCTAAAGGCGGTGATCAACAAGCTCGACCACACTAACGATGCCCGCGAAATTCACCACAATCTGCTTCAGGTTCTTCAGCACAAACAGAAAGAGCAGGAGCTTCTGGTGCCCACCGAGATCCTGATGACGCCGGTTTACGCCAGCGTGGCCTATCGCCGGGCGGCGTCTCTGGGAATACCAGTGCATCGTCTGGATACCTCTCGCGCCAGAGGCCGGGCAACGCCCTGCGCCGCTGAAACTATGCGGATGCTGGCCGAAGAGCTGTTCCCGCAGGTACTCGCCCTGCCCCATCAACCGGTGGAGGGCATCGCATGAAACGGAAAATCTGGCGAGCATTTTGCTCTTATTACGCCCAGTATCCCTTCGAGAAAGACGATGAAGTTATCGTGTTCTTTGAAGCCACCGATCGTGAAGAAGCGCGGGAAACGCTACCGGTATTAATGTCGCTACTCTGGCATATCCCACCGGAAAAAGTGGACTGCTACAACCTGGAAGATGAGAGCGAGCTACGGGATACGTCTGGTTCGCTGACCGCTCCCAGAGACTGGCCGCTGTTTGAAATCGGCTGGTCCAACAATAAGCCGCTCTACTCCAGCGATTTACCGCTATTACTGCTGCCTCCGCATCAACAAACCCGACTGTGGGAAGCCTTTTTGGCCTGTCAGGAGGGTAATCGAGATGAGTAAGCGCAAGCGGCCACAACCGCCCCACTCCGTCGAAGCGGAACAATCGGTGCTCGGCGGGCTGATGCTGGATAACGATCGCTGGGATGACGTCGCCACACAGATTTCCGCGCAGGACTTCTTTATCTCCGCGCACCGGACGATTTATGCCCATATGCAGACCCTGGTCGAACAGGGAAACCCCATCGATCTGATCACCCTGAGCGAATCGCTGGAACAGCAGGAACAACTCGGACAGGTGGGCGGCTTCGCGTATCTGGCAGAGTTGTCAAAAAACACGCCCAGCGCCGCCAATATCATGCCCTACGCGCAATACATCGCCAGCTACGGCGAACTGCGCCAGCTTCTGTTATTAGGCAATGAACTGAGCGATATGGCAGGCCAGCCGCGCAGCAATGTGCCCGATGTACTGGCTTTCGCCGAACAAAAGCTGTTTGCCATTGCGCAGTCGCATCAGGATGGAGGCCTGACCGACATCAACGCCTGCTTTGACAACGTGCTGGCAGGCATCTCCCAACGCTACGAGGCAGAACGCGGTAGCCTCAGCGGCACGCCATCCGGGCTGGAACAGCTCGACGCCCTGACCTGCGGCTTCCAGCCTGCCGACCTGATTATCGCTGCTGCTCGTCCCTCGGTCGGCAAAACCGCTTTCGCCCTGACGCTGTGTGTCAACGCGCTAATGCTGCGCCCCACCCAGCCAGTGCAAATCTACAGCATGGAAATGTCGTCGGAGCAGCTACTGCTGCGGCTGGTTTCTCTGATTGGCCGCGTCTCGCAAACCCGGCTACGCAGTGGCGATCTGAGTGATGACGACTGGCAGCAGATTGGCATCAGTGCCAGCATCCTGATGAACGAATGGAAAGATCGCCTGCTGCTCGACGATTCCGGGATCCTCACGCCATCCTTGTTACGCAGCCGGGCCAGACGATCGTTGCGCCAGCACGGAATTCCCTCGCTGATCGTGGTCGATTACCTGCAACTGATGCGCTGCGGCGGCTCGGAAAATCGCAATCAGGAGATCTCGACGATCTCCCGCTCGCTGAAAGCGCTGGCGAAGGAACTCAACTGCCCGGTGCTGGCGCTGTCACAGCTTAATCGGGCGCTGGAGTCGCGCCTTAACAAGCGCCCCTGCAATGCCGACCTGCGCGATTCAGGTTCTATCGAGCAGGATGCGGATGTCATCTTATTCCTCTACCGTGACGAGCTGTACGATCCCAACACGCTGGATCGGGGGATCGCCGAAGTCATTGTCAGCAAACAGCGCAATGGCCCGATTGGCACGGTGCGAACCCGCTTTATCAGCGATCAAACCCGCTTCGAATCGCTCAGCCAGCAGGGAGTTGGGTCATGAACAACAAACTGACTTCGACGGAACTCCAGTCCCGCCTGCTACAGGGCAATTTTGATCGGGGAAGATCGCCCGATGAACGGTTCGCCGATCCGCTGATGGAAACCTCGATGATCGTCACGCTGGAGCAACTCCGTCCTTACGATCTCAATCCCCGGCTGATGCGTAACCCCAGCTATGACGACATTAAGGAATCGATCCGCCGTCGCGGGCTGGACACGCCGCCGCCAATCACCCGCCGTCCCGATCAGGAGTGGTTCATTATCGCCAACGGCGGCAATACCCGCCTATCGATCCTCAATGAATTGTGGCGCGAAACGCATGACGAACGGTTCTGGCGCATTCAGTGTCTGTACAAGCCGTGGGCCGGTACATCCGATCAACCCATGCTCGGCGAGCTGCACTGCCTGATAGGTCATCTGGCAGAAAACGATCTGCACGGCAAACTCAGCTTCATCGAACGTGCGCTGGGGATCAATAAAGCACGGGAACTGTACCAACAGGTGGAAGATTGCCAGCTTTCGCAGCGAGAGCTGGCAGAGCATCTGAAGAACGACGGCTATCCTATCAACCAGTCGCATATCAGCCGGATGGAGCAGGCGCTGGAATACCTGCTGCCCTGCATCCCCGAAGTGCTATACGCCGGGATGGGCCGCTCGCAGGTGGAAAAGCTGCTGTCATTGCGGGCGGCATCATTACATCTCTGGCAGCGTCACGCTGACGGAGAGGCCAGCGCCTTTGATAATCTCTTTTCTTCCGCGTTGTCGCTGTTCAACGACCAGCCTGAAGACTTCGCTATTGAGCGCGTACAGGATGAGCTGCTGGGGCTGATGAGTCAGGAGCTGAACGTTGATTACAACCTGCTGTTGCTGGACGTCGATCCCTCTGAGCAAAAACGCCAGGCCGTGCTCGGCCCCACGCCGGAACCGCCGCCCTATATTCCACCAGAAGAACCCGAACCACGCCCGGTAACGCGAAGGCGTAAACCTGAAACAGAGGAAGAAGAAGTTGGCACGCCAGCCCCTCAGCCTGAACCAGAAGAAGCACCATCGCTATTGTGTGAAGGGACAGAACCCGTCACGGATATCTGGCGTATCCCACAACTGTGGGATACCACGGAGTCCTTACGATCGGTCAGCGATCGCCTGGCGTGGGATCTGGCTGAACATTACGCCATCGACGACCGGATAATTTCAGATGCCGATGTAAATGGCATTGGCTTCCAGGTGATGCCATTCGCATCAGATCACCCCATGTTTACCCGGCCACAGTCACGCGCCTGCTGGGCACTGCTGGCGGCACTCAACGAGATCCCACTGACGGAAGATCTGGCCTCCGCACTGACTCCTGGGCTTTTTTTTCAACGTGATACAGACGGCTTCTTCTTCAGCGATGAATTCCTTATTAAAGCATTCCGGCTGATCCGTATTGTCCGCCGGATCAAAGAATTTCAGCAGGAGGCACAACATGCTGCCGACGATTAATCAGGCCGTTTTGTCACAGGTGATACAGGCCCTGAAGGACGGCAATGTCCGCTATTGCGAAGCGCTGGGCTTTGACCGTGAGGAACTGAACGAACTTAACGCCCTGACCTTTGAAGAACTGATGCATCTGGGCAACACCTCGGCGCAGTTCCTGAAAATCACCATCAACCATGACGTGCTACGCAAAATGCTGGTTCAGGTGCGCCAGGAACAAAAATTCCAGCAACTGGTCGGCCAGGCGGTGCAGCTTGGCGGCTCAATCGCGTTAATCAGCCACTACTTTGGTATCTCGACCGCTGAAATCAGCGCTCGCCGTCGGCTGATGGGGATCCACGTTCGTCAGGGGCGCAACCAGGTTCCCGGCGAAGAAGAGGAAGCCGCGCTCTGGAACCGCTGGCAGGAGATCAAAGTCGATAACATCGACTCTATACCGGCACTGGAAGCCATGATGCTGCTGGCACAGGAACGTTCGCTCTCACTGACCGTAGTCTGGAATCTGATCCGCCAGTGGGAAAAAAGCTGAGTGACCGAGGGGAAGATCATGACACCGTATATCCAGGCGCTGATCGCTATGACCGGCGACAAACTCCAGCAACGGATGCAGAAGGAGCCGGGAACCGCTTCTGATAGCCTTCTGTTTATGGGCAATCAGCATGACACGGTTCCGCGTCGCCTGTTGCAGGATCCGCTGTTATCGCCCAGAGATAAATTCGCCTGGCAGGTGATCCGGATGCAGGCGCAGGACAACGGCGGCGCGGTGTTCCCCTCTTACAGCGAATTACAGATGCAGCTCTCTAACCGCCCGCAGGATGAAAAAGCCTCGCGCAGCACCGTCAGCCGGGCATTGTTGATGTTGCGCCTGACGCGCTGGCTCAGCCTGTGCCATAAGGCGCGGGATCGGGTATCCGGCCGCATCCTCGGGAATATCTATGCGCTACACGATGAACCGCTGAGTGTGCTGGATGCCGTGCGTTTCGATGCCAGCTATCTTCATTTGCTGGAGCAGTGCTCGCGACATGAAAACAAATCTATTCGCGCCACTGCACAAGGTATTCTGTACGACATTCGCAAGGACACCAGCCTGCGTTATTTATCGTCGCGTATAGAACTGCTGGAAGAACGCGCCCGCTGGCAGCAACGCCAGTCTCCTGAGGAGACTAAGCCAGAAACGTCCGGTCTCAATACGGTACCAGGCAAAATTTCACCTGGTACCGAATCAGGACTAAGCCGGAAACCGAGGCCTGGCGGCTTAGTCTCAAATCAGGACCGGGCTTCTGTACGTACTGTATCTACAGATATTTGTAATAGTACTACCGCGCGCGCGAACAGCTCACCGCCGAACTGGCCGCCGGAAATTCCGTTAACTAATCCTGAAAAACAGCTTGTCTTGCAGGCCATGCAGAACCTGCCGCCCCCGCTGCGCCAGGACGTGCTTGATGACGCAGCTCAACGCGTTGCCCGTGGCGGCATACAAAACCCGCTCGCCTATCTGCTGGCAACGCTGCGCAAAGCGCAGGGCGGTGAGTTTAATCAGTATCGACGCGGCAAAGCGACGGTGCCGGAGTTTGTGCCGCATGTGGTTTCAGAGCCGAAAATACCGGCTGAACCGCGTAAAAAACGGGATATCAGTAAGTTGGTTGCGGAGATTCGGGCGCAGTGTTTGGAGAAAAAGTGATGCCAGTGGCATCACCATTTGTCCACGCTTTTGTTTTCTGGGCCCATTCACTACTGATTCAACTCCTGTAGCAACCTGGTGTTAATATACAGCTTTTCACGGCCAACGCTCATTTCCTCCAACACACCAATTTCGACCAACTGCTTGAGGTATGTCGATGCCGTCTGGCGCTTGGCCACCCCACGTTCGACAAGGTTATCGATCCGACAATATGGTTGTGCAAAAAGCGCCTGGACAAGTTCATGGGTGTAGATTTTCGGTAGCTTCTCGCGTACATACTCTGTGGTTTCAGCCATTAATGCCCGCACAATCGATATCTTATCAGTAGTCCATCGGGACGTACTCTCCACAGCCTCCAGCATAAATAATATCCACGATTCCCAGTCACCCTCTTCTGTCACCCTACGAAGGAGCGTGTAGTAATCATCGCGTCTCTCCAAGATAAAGCGGGATAAATACAGGATTGGTAGCGAAAGCAATTCGCTCTGGATCAGATATAGAATATTCAAGATACGGCCCGTTCTCCCGTTCCCATCCGGGAACGGGTGAATGCACTCAAACTGATAGTGCGCAATAGCCATTTTAACCAATGGATCTAAATCATCATCACCGTGTATAAACCGCTCCCAATTCGCCAGTAGCTCACGAATGGCGTCTTCACCCACCGGCGGCGTATATACCACGTTATTATTCTGATCACGCAATACCGTGCCCGGAGTTTTCCTGATATCAGTTTGAACTGCACGTAATTTGGTACAGATAGCTACCGCTGTGTTTGTACAGAGTGGATAGTCCTCAAGATGGGTATAGCCATCATAGAGCGCTGTACGATAGCGCAGCGCTTCTTTAGTGGCCGGATCTGCGCCATCTGCGCGGTCAGCATACTGAAAGAGTTGATCGCTGGTAGTTACGATATTCTCTATGCGCGATGAGTCCTTCGCTTCCAGCATCGGGAGGATGTTTATCAGCAACCCTTGGTCAGGGATCAACTCACCAGCAGTTTTCAACTCAGCGATTGCTGCGCGCGCACTTATGCATGCTTTAAGTACGCTGCGTGTTTCAATGCGCTCCAGGTCAGGCGGCAGTATCGGCAAATCGTTGTAAGGGGTTTCTGCATTCCAGTTCATATGTTTATGAAAACCGTTTTAATCGACATATAACCATAATATGTCGTTGTCATCGACATGTCACGTCATCATGTTTAAAAAATCACATTTTATCGACATATCACTGGAACATGCCGATGCGGTAAACACATCCAGACAACATGTTTTAAAAAAGCAAATTTCATCGACACATAGCAAGAACATGTTGATACCTTAAGCATATCTCGACAATATGTTTAAAAAAGCGAATTCTATCGACACATAGCCAGAAAGTGTCGATGCCATAAGCATATCCCGGCAACATGTTTAAAAAACAAGGCTTTATCGACATATGGCTGGAATGTGTCGATGCGGTAAACATATCCAGAAGACATGTTTAAAAAAGCGAATTTCATCGACACATAGTAAGAACGTGTCGATGCCATAAGCATATTCCGGCAACATGTTTAAAAAATAAGGCTTTATCGACATATGGCTGGAACGTGTCGATGCGGTAAACATATCCAGAAGACATGTTTAAAAAAGCGAATTTCATCGACACATAGTAAGAACGTGTCGATGCCATAAGCATATTCCGGCAACATGTTTAAAAAATAAGGCTTTATCGACATATGGCTGGAATGTGTCGATGCGGTAAACATATCCAGAAGACATGTTTAAAAAAGCAAATTTCATCGACATATAATAAGAACGTGTCGATGCCATAAGCATATTCCGGCAACACGTTTAAAAAAATGAATTTTATCGACATGTTCTAAGGTTTTCACCATAGACTATCACATAGACATCATCACCACTTTTCTCGTCTGGCTAGAGAATCTCTATATTTATCAGTTAACTTATATGAATTTATGGCTGATGAAGCCAATGGAGAAGAAAGTTCTATTTCAACGCCCAACACAGTAAACACTTTGAACAACCGCTCAATACTGGCGCTACCTGGGTTCGCCTCCAATCGCGCATAGGTTTGCTGTGTTACGCCAAGCCTCTCTGCAATATCCTTTTGGGTCAGTCCATTTACTTTACGAAAGCTAATCAGAAGAGGGCGTAACTGATTTATGGTCTTCAACGGATAAACAGTATTCATAAGGCATTCACCATTTTCTAGAACGTTTTACAGCCTATAAGCTGTTTTTAACCAATACTCCCTATAGACTGTAAAAAAGACGACTTAACCTAATGAACTCTACTCAATCACCGAGCTGAAACGGGAAATTGTTAAATTCCCCAATTCAAGTTTTTCGCGCGAATAACTTGAAGAAAAGGTGTGAATTAATTCTAACGCCAGATGGTTGGGCTAAGAGTGACAAATAAGGGAGTTTTTTATCTCTACATAAAAGAGAATTTTACGTGCCCTTTATGTAGAGATAAAAGGAAAAATAAGCTTTGATGCCAGTGAAATCACATCAATACCTATCAATCCAACACCAATCAATAGGTAAAAGGGTGATGCCATTGGCATCACATAAACGCCTATCAATCCGCAACTAATCAATAGGCAAAAGGTGATTCTAACGGCATCACATGAATACCTATCAATCCATCACAAATCAATAGATAAAACGACAATATCACTGGCTAGCCAAGAGAGCAGTATTATTCCACAGAGTTTTTAGTTAGACATGCTTGGTAACAATGAATGAAATATTAATAACCATAGTATTGCTTTGATTTAAAATAAAGGCTATAAAAGCAAATAACTATAAAACATGAAAATAATGATTCTATTATATATGTACATTAGATTTAAGTATTCACTGACTTAGGGGTAATAAAGTGATCATACAGATGTCACTAACGAAAAACACAGGAAAACTTAACTGCTTGCATTATAAAAATAAGTACAATGCTTTTATGAAAATTAAAACCACAAGAAAAGTATAAAAATCATCATTTACTAAAAAAATCAAGTGGAGATAAAAACTTCACACTATATAATATTTAGAACTGAGGTTAAAAGATATGCCCGTTAATGAATCAGAAGAGAGGTTGCTTAACTTCACAAAGAAAACATTTCTGTCAATGTGGTCTCACAGTAATATTTTCTATAAGAAAGGAAAGGAATTTTGCGATGTAATGGTCGTCTTTGGCAATGATGTAATCATCATGTCAGATAAGCTTATTAATTATAATATTGAAATTGACGAAAAAATCGCATGGAATAGATGGTATAAAAGTGCTATCGAAAGCAGCATAAAACAGCTAAATGGTGCATATAACCATATAAACTCATATCCCGACAATCTATATACTGATGCTCAAGCAACAGAGCCATTCTCAATGGAATTACCACATTCGGATGAAATATGCATTCATTTAATTGCTATCGCAAATGGTTGCTCTAACGCATGCTATAGAAAATACGGTCGCTATGGATTAAATATTGATACAGCATGTACCGGAAAAGACACCTTATTTACTATAGGTATACCCACAAGAAAATTCGTCCATATATTCAATGATAGCAGTCTAGATAAAATATTTACATGTTTAGATACAACCAGAGATTTCATTGATTACATTCAAGCTAGGGAAAACTTACTTACAACTTCAGATAAGCACATTAAAATATATGGCGAAGAAGAGCTATTGGCAGCCTGGATGCTTAGCCAGCCAGGTAATGCTCCGTTCCATATGCCATATGAACTATTTCGTACAGCAGATGACATTTATCATATCGGCCCAGGCCTTTGGGAACAATATAATAGCGATGAAAATCAAAGAATAAGACATGAAACTCGACAAAACTCCTATACTATAGATAATTTGATAGATCACATTCATACCGAATATGAAAACCAAAGTTTAATCATTGGTCAAGATGAATCAATTAATTACCACGAGAGGGCTTTCAGATTATTAGCCTCTGAATCAAGACTTGGACGTCAACTTATTTCAATGCCATTAATTGAAGTCGCACAAGAAGATCCTAGATTCTTTTGGGCTAACATTGTCGAATCCAATGATTTTCCGGGATTGTTATACTTATGGTTAATTTACCCTGAGATACCAGAAGATGTATCTGATGGTATTGTTCTAAATATATTATTTTCTCAACTCAGTAAATATTTACTTGTTGCACAATCCAAGTTTAGAGATATGAAAATAATTTTTGGTGCATGCTTGCCGAATATACAATCATCACGCAGGGATCGCCTTTTTATTGTTAATGATGCGTCACACTGGAATGAAGAGATGCAAAAGCTAGCAATTGAATATGAAAAAAATGAAGGTATACTTGCTAATATAACCAGCACTAAGAATTTTAGCATTAGAGCATAGCCTTTCTGGCGTTGATAATTCAGCGCCAGAATGACATTAATTTATAGATATAAAAAGTGAAAGTATATAATTAAAAAACAAAGTTACAGGGATAACTAATCCTCGACATCAATTAATAAGAGGGAAGTCCTTACAAACTTAAAAATATTATCTAACCGAGTATAACGTTATTAATCTCTCTCCCAGCAATCTTCCCGCCTGCGTTTTTGTTTTCCCATTGCTCACAACCCCTCACGCCATCACTCTGCGCTGACACCCATCCGCAACAGGAAACACATATGTCGGACTACACCTTCAACATGGGTCCCCTGCGTAGTGCGATCCATATTCAGCTTCACACCCATAACGCCACCCGGCTGTGGGCCGGACGGCGGGCGACAGAGAACGGCCCTGCGCCAATCATCGGAATGCCGCGCTTTATCGAAATCCTCAACCAGATGCGCATTGCCGCAGAACATAACGATCCTTACGCCGATCTGTGGATGCTGCGTATGGAAGAGAAACTGGTGCAGTCGCGTAAATTGATGCAAGTGATGCTGGATCAGGCGAAAGCCATGTTCAGCGAATTGCCAGAAGGCATCGATATTGAAACCTGCTTCAATGTTCAGCCTGCCCGCTTTCCGCTGTTTATCAACGCCCCGCTGGCCTATCAGGGTGTTTATCTGCTGACCGACTTCGACCAGCTCGCACGCCAGCTTCTGCTGGCCTCTCATATCGCCGTCATCTCCCGCAGGGAAATGCACAACCGGTTAAATAATGGCGCAACGGTTATTCGCAGCACCTTCGGTCTGGCGCAGAAATATCACGGCTCCGGGCTGACCCGTCAGGACTTTATCGACGATACACCGCAGGCCAGAGCTGCCATTGAACGTTTAGGCCCGCTACCGGAAGCGATACTGAGCGGCAAACTGCGCTCATCGTTTTCATCACCATTGCCTAGCAAGGCCGAAAATCCCGGAGTTGCCGATGATGAATAACCCCATAACCGGCTATCAGTCGCTGGCTGATGAAGACTATAAAATGCTGGCTTACGTCTCCTCGCTAAAAGGCCTTTTAAAGCCTTTTAAGAGTAAGGGGGAGCTGGAGCTGCTGGAGAGCAACGCCCGAAGCGTGCGCGAGATGATGGAGCCATTGATGCAGCGTCTAATCCAGAGCGCCAGACGCTACCCCGTGCGCCAGCTTCCGCTGATATTTACCATCGGCCCGGCACCGTCCGGTGCAAACTTCTTGCGCTGGCGGAACCAGCAGAACAATAAATCCGGCACCCCGGCATTTTGCAACCTGATTGGCGATCCCAAAATCCCGCAACGTGCCAGAGATGCCTTGCTGGAAATCGAGCGGGATCGCATCGTGTTCAATATGCAGATGTCGGTACTGACCTTCATCATCCGCCAGGCGCGGGAGTGTCAGGAAAAGATGAACCAGGCAGAAGTACTGTATCAGGGGAGGTAAAATAGCTGACGCAGGACATGAATTGCAGCACGACACTAAGCAGCTGCGCGATTATTCTCAATGCACTCCCAACAGCGCGGCATGTTTTGCTGGTTCGCGCTCGTGACGCTCCCGTCGCGCAAAACACCCTTTACGTTCCTGTTCATTATCATTCCGGGCGGATAGCCAGGCGACAACCGTCTCGCTATCCGCCCGGACCTCCTGCATTTTTCCGGCGCCCACCGGATAACAACGGGATCCGTTTGTGCGCAAGCGCCAGTTATTGCGATTTACACTGCTGGCAGAAATCGCGCGTAACCCTACGCGAACAGTGATACCTTCAGCCCGCTGCACCTTAACAGCCTCCGTGCGGAACACGATATTTAAGGTGCAGCAAACAGAATATCGTCTCGCAATTTCCCTCCCCCCTCGTTTAAATCCCCTTGCCTATCTGGTAGCCGGAACCTGCACGCTACCCGCCGTAAGGCGTGGTTCCTGACACACAATCCTTTTAATTGCGCAGCATCACACAGGCGCATTCCTTTCACCCGATGCACTCTGCATATCACCAGGTAACGCGTGTTGTCACGCGGGAGGATCCTATGAGCGAGAAAACTTACTTCAATCTGTACACCAGCGGTCTGGGTTACGTTAACCGTGTCCGCACCGTCACCCCAAAACGCGGCGAACCCTTTTTATGCTGTGACATTGCCGCATTAAGCGGGGCTGCCGATGATGTGGACTATGTCCGCTTTGACTGCAAAGTCACCGGTAGCGAAGCGCGTAAGCTGATTGCCCGCTGCGAGCAGGCGGTCAATGAAAAGCGCAAGGTGCTGATCCACTTCCGGTTGGGCGACTTATACGTCGATATGTTCACCTACAGCAAAGGCGAGCGTAAAGGCGAAACAGGCGTCAGCCTGAAAGCCCGACTGCTCTATATTGGCCTTGTCAAAATCGACGGTGAAGTCGTCTGGCAGGCCGGAAATCAGGAAGCAGAGGCGGAAGCTGATGCAGCCTGAATCTTTATCGTGACGCCCACTCCGGGCGTCTTTTTTTTCATCACCGAAAAACAATTTCGCGTTGTCTGCCTTCTCACCATTGCGCACCCTCGGGTTATTCCTTACAAGATTCAGAGAGACAATGGCGCGAATAACAGGATGGATTATCACACTGCTGATGCTGGGCGGCTGCACTGCGCCCCGACAGCCAATTGCGCCTGCGCCAAAACCTGCCCCACCACCTACACCTGAAGTGGTGCGCTATGACCGCTACCTGCTGATCAACACCCGCCCCGACGAAGCCCAGCGCAACCCGCTGCACCAAATCGTCAACATCAACTTGCCGCTGAACCTGAAGCTCACCGTTGGCGACGCCTTCGCCTGGCTGCTGAAACAGAGCGGCTACAGCCTGTGCGTCGATGACCATCCAACACAGTTTCTGGCTGGAAAACCGCTGCCGCTCTCACAATACCGGCTCGGCCCGATGCGGCTGGAAGAGGCGCTAAAAACGCTGGCCGGGCCGGGTTGGCTGATGCAGACCGATGTACTGAACCGCGAAGTCTGTTTTCACCTGAACACGCCGGGAACGGGAGACCATCATGCTTAAACGTCTGGCCTACCTGACTACCGGCGCTGCTCTCCTGCTGCTGCCGGCGGCGGTGTTCTGGTGTTTCAACCGCCTGAACACCCTGGCGCTGACGCAGCAACAGACACAACGCCAGATAACACAGTGGCGCGACCAGCCACAGCCAGACAGCAATTATCGCGAGCTGGAGGTTGCCGTAAAAGACATCACCGGACGCACAGAAGCCCTTGCCAGACAGCTTGACGATGCCACCCGCGATCAGGCCGAACGACTAAACCCCATCAACGAACTGCTCAAAGAACTGAAGGGACAAATCCAGACCCTCAGCGCCAGTTATCAACACCTGCAACAACAGACCGCCACGCGCAGCCGCGCAAAGGCAAAACGCCCCGTCCCATCTCCGCTTTGGGCCGCAAAGGCCCCTTTTTCTCTTATCAGCAGCGAGTTTCGCGCCGGGCGGCAGTTCGCCGTCATTGCCCCATCCGGCTATCGTTCGCTCTCACAGCTTCAGCTTGTGGCCCCCGGCGACAGCGTGCAGGGCTGGCAACTGCTGCAACTGGACGGCAGTAACGCCACTTTCCGTAAAGGCGGGCAGCGGTTAATGCTGAACGCCGGAGAGTAAAACCGATGCGCAGATACCTGTTGCTGTGCCTTCTGTTACTGCCGCTGTTTGCCAGCCCGCAGCAAACCCGCATTGAAGAGCAAGCCATCACCCACACGCAGGCGCAGCAGTGGGGATTAACTGACAGCGAATGGCAGCACTACCAGCAACTGCGGCAGGGCGAGCGCGGTATCTGGTCGCCGGGACTCGATCCCCTTACTACTCTTGGCGTGGAAGCCGACAGCGACGCCAAACGCCAGCGCTATGCCGAGCTGCTGGCCCGTAAAGAACATCAGCGAGTAGAGAAAGAGCTGGCGTTCCAGCGCGCTTACAACCAGGCGTGGAAGCTGCTTTACCCGACGCTGACGCCCATCCGCAGCGTCATCCAGCCACGTCTGGCGCTGTTCGTCAGCGAAAAATGTCCGACCTGCGAGACGCTGGCGCAGAAGCTCATCAACGACGACCGCCCGCTGGATATCTGGCTGGTCAGCAACAGCAACGACGATGCCCGCCTGAAACGCTGGGCGCAGCGCCAGCATATTGATATGCACAAGGTCGAACGCGGGCAGATAACGCTTAATCACGATAACGGGCGCTGGCAGCACCTCGGCGGCGGAAAGTTACCGTTATTGCTGGAGCAACAGGGGGAGCAATGGCGTCCCGTCTCTGCACCCTGACCGTCGGCCTGCTCATCAGCACTCACGCCTGCGCCGTGCCGCCGCTGTATGCGCAAATCGCCCGCCAGCAACAGGTTCCGGCAGAACTACTCTACGCGGTGGCCCGCGCGGAAAGCGGCACCCGTCTGGCGCAGGGGCTACATCCGTGGCCGTGGACGCTGAATATTGCCGGAACCGGCTACCGTTACCCTAACCGTTCTTCAGCCTGCCGGGCATTGCTGGGCTTCGCCCGTACCCGCAGCCTGAAACGCATCGATGCCGGGCTGGGGCAAATTAACCTCGGCTGGAACGGGCAGTGGTTTCCCTCGCTGTGCGCCAGCTTCGATCCAGAGGGCAATCTCACCATTACCGCTCTGCTGCTGCGTCATCACTACAACGCCTCCCCCGGAAGCTGGCTGGACGCTGCCGCCCACTACCACCATCCAGCCGGAGGCAAGCCCGCCGCCGTCTACCGCCAAAAAATCCGCCAGCAAATCCGGCTGCTCTCCGCATCAGAGACATCACCATGAAACACCTTATTCCAGCCATGCTGCTGATCGCTACAGCCGCTATTGCCGGGCCAGCCGTTCCCATGCAGGCGCTGGATGAAGCCCGGTTGCTGCCGGTCGTCACCCTCAATCTGCATCCCGGCCAGCAACCCCGTCTGGCGCTCAGCCTGCCGGGGATGACGCCACTATTTTTAATCGGTGACGATCCGCTGTCCACAGAATGGCTGCGCCAGCACCGGGACGCATTAAAAACCCTGCACGCCACCGGGCTGGTCGTGAACGTCGCCACGCTGGCGCGGTTGAATGACCTGCGGGCCATCGCCCCCAAACTGACGCTACTCCCCGTCAGTGCCGACGATATGGCAAAACATCTGCCCATCACAGCATATCCGGTACTGATCACCGACAAGGGGCTGGCACAGTGAGGCTCGATTTTATCCTGCGCCCGGCGGTGGAGCTTTACAGCGCCAGCGCGGCCCTGCTGGCGGCAGTATGGTGCGTTATCGCACCGCAGACGTTTCTGCTTACTCCCCTTCCAGGCTGGCTGCTGGCGCTGGCCTTGCTGGCACTGTCTACCCTGCGGCTAAAACAGGGAGTGCGCATCCTGCGCTTTCGCCGCCGCGTGCGCCATCTGCCGCTCTGGACGCTCTCTGCTAGCCGTATCCCGCAGTTACCCGACTCGCTGTTTCTCGGGCGCGGCTTTCGCTGGCTACCCACGCATACCCAGCGGCTGTATCTGTGCCGCCTGCCACAGTGTGAACACTGGCTACGGACAGACCGCCCTTCTGCCAGCGGCGGCGATCCGTTGCTGCACGGAGTGGAACTGCGCGAAAGCCGCGTCATACTGCCGCTGCGCGACCGACCGGGGCATACACTGGTACTCGGCACCACCCGCGTCGGCAAAACCCGGCTGGCGGAGCTGCTGATTGCCCAGGATATCCGCCGTGGCGACACGGTGATTGTTTTCGACCCCAAGGGTGACGCCGATCTGCTTCGTCGCGTGTGGGCGGAGGCGCACCGTGCCGGACGGGAAAGCGTCTTCTGGCTGTTTCATCTGGGATGGCCGGAGATCTCCGCCCGCTACAACGCTGTCGGACGCTTTGGCCGTATCTCAGAAGTTGCCAGCCGCATCGCCGGGCAGCTTTCCACTGAGGGCAACTCCGCCGCCTTCCGCGAGTTTGCGTGGCGCTTCGTCAACATCATCACCCGCGCCCTGGTGGCGCTGGGCCAGCGCCCGGATTACGCCCGCATCGCTCGTCACGTTATCAATATCGACGAACTGTTTATCGACTACGCCCGCGTCTTTCTGCCCGGCCACGACCGACAGGCATGGGACAACGTGGTACGGATTGCCGGTGGCATCACCGAAAAGAATACGCCACGTAATCTTCAGGGACGGGACAGCTACGTCGTCGCGCTGGAGCAGTACCTTTCCACCACCCGACTGCACGACCCAATCCTCGATGGCCTGCGCTCAGCCGTCCGCTACGACAAAACCTATTTTGATAAGATCGTCGCCTCGCTGTTGCCGCTGCTGGAAAAACTGACTACCGGAAAAATCGCCCAACTGCTGGCTCCAGACTACGGCAACCTCAACGACCCGCGTCCGGTGTTCGACTGGCAGCAGGCCATTCGCCAGCGGGCAATTGTCTATGTCGGGCTGGATGCACTGTCCGATGCAGAAATTGCCGCAGCAGTCGGCAACTCGATGTTCGCCGATCTGGTCAGCGTCGCCGGGCATATCTACAAGCACGGCGTGATGGATGGCCTGCCGCAGGTGGAGGAAAAAGCGGCCATCAACCTGCACTGCGATGAGTTCAGCGAACTGATGGGTGATGAATTTATTCCGCTGATTAACAAAGGCGGCGGCGCGGGTGTACAGGTCACGGCTTACACCCAGACGCTCTCCGACATCGAAGCCCGCATCGGCGATCGCGCCAAGGCAGGACAGGTGGTCGGTAACTTCAACAGTCTGATCATGATGCGGGTGCGGGAGACCGCCACCGCCGAACTGCTAACTAAACAACTGCCGCAGGTAGACGTGCTCAGCAACAGCGTCAGTTCCGGCATCACCGACAGCGCCGACGCTCAGGGCAATATCGGGTTTTCCAGCAACACCCAGGATCGGGTGAGTAGCGTACAGGTGCCGTTACTGGAACCTGCCTCGCTGGTCCAGCTCCCCAAAGGTCAGGCTTTCGCCCTGCTGGAAGGCGGCCAGCTCTGGAAATTACGTATCCCGTTACCGGACGCAGCACACGATCCGCTGATGCCAGAAAACATCGCGCAAATCGCCCGCTATATGGAAAAACAGTACGACAGCGCGCCCGTATGGTGGAACCGCCCGGAGGCAATTGTAACGGCGAAAAACGACCCTATTTTATGGCTGAACGACAGCGAAACCACGGAGAAACTGACCGATGAAACCCCGGACACATCGCCATCTCGTAAGCGTTGAAGTTATATGGCCCGCGCAAACCTTGCCACTTCCCCTGCAACAGGCGGTAGATGCGTTGACTCAGGGAGAAACGCCCGACCAGATTATCGCCCGCATGAATTTGCAGGGCTTTCAGGCATGGCGCGAAGCTACATCACCGCAGGATGAACACGATATTTTTCAGGTACGACTGGATGAGGCTCACGAGGCGCGATTCCTCTGCCGCTATATCACCCTACCGCTGCACTGATGTCCGACCATGCGCCACCAGGATCAGTACGCCACCCCGGACTGCTCGGCTGGATAGCATTACTTCCCGGCGTACTGGTCGGTTTTTGCCTCGGCGCGTGGATGCTGGCGATAGCGCTGGAGTGGCTGGACGATGCATTGTTCTGGCGGAATGCCTGCGCCAGCCATAGCGAACAGGTATTGCAGGCAACATGGCAGTGGCGGCGGGGTTCCGCTAGCGCACCAGTGTGGTTAGTAGACGATCTGGCGCTTGTCAGCGGTACGTTGCAGCAAGGGATTGCGGCACTGGTTCATTCGCTCAACGGGCAAAGTGGGTTGTTCTGGACAGAGACGGCCACTACGGTGATCCGCTGCGCGTTACTGTCTGCGGGTAACGTCACCCTCACCTTTCTACTACGCCTGGCGATTCTGTTGCAGGCGCTGCCGCTGTTTGCGCTGACTATCATCATCGGGCTGATTGACGGACTGGTAAGACGCGACTTAAGGCGGTTCGGCGCAGGCCATGAGTCCGGTTTTATGTATCACCATGCCAGACGTATGATTTCATCCAGCTTGATAGCAACAGGACTAATGTGGCTGGCGGTGCCGATTTTTCTTGTACCAGAGTATGTGTTTATACCAGCGGCAGCAGGGATTGGGCTGGCAGTATCCATGACGGGGGGATCTTTCAAAAAATACGTCTGATGCCATCATTTCCAGCCCAACGGATACAACTCTCGCTGGCAACATTTATGCTGCGGCAGACTCCATACATTGACTTTTCACTCACTAAATAGTTTAATTTTTTTATTATAGTTACACCCTGAGTGAATCTATGACATCAAAAATAAACTGGTTATTGCAAAACACCTCTCCGGGAAGCCTGGTTTTGCAATCCTGGTTAACCCGGAACAACATATCGCCTTCTCTGGCCTTTAAATACGCGCAAAATGGCTGGTTAATAAAACTGCGGGCTGGCGTTTATGCGCGCGCAGGACGAGAACCAGACTGGAGTGATGCGCTATGGTGTCTGCAAAGCCAACTTGAAGCGCCGGTACATCTGGCCGGACTGAGCAGTCTCTCCTGGCAGGGCCGTTCCCATTACCTACAGCTTAAGCAGAATCAATGCTGGCTTAGCGTTGAAAACAAAACGACATTACCCAAATGGTTTAAAGAATTTCCCGGTGTTGAGTGGTTGGTGGTATCGGCTCTGAAGCTCCCTGAATTGGATGAAAAATACCGAACTGAGCTTGAGGTTAAAGGGAAAAGAATAACCGCCAGTACGCCAGAACTGGCAGCCTACGAGCTATTAAGCGCAGTACCTCAGGAAATCTCATTTGAGCACGCTGCCGAGCTTTTTCAGGGACTGGTCAATCTCAACCCACGTAAAGTGGAAAAGCTGCTTACGCTCAGCCAGTCAGTACAAACCAAACGCCTGTATCTGTTTTTCGCCAGTTTCTATGAACATGCATGGTTCAAACGCGTGGATACCAGCAAAATCGACCTGGGATCGGGCAACCGACAAGTCGTTGTTAATGGCAAGCTGAACACGCAATACCAGATCACTGTGCCCGAAAATTTTACTAAGAAGGGAATAAGCCATGGATAAAACCTCCCCCTACTACCGCCAGGTCGCCCTGCTGGTGCGAGCATTACCCTATGTCGCTAACGAGACCTGTTTTGCGCTGAAAGGCGGAACGGCGATCAACTTATTCATCCGTGATTTTCCCCGATTGTCCGTTGATATCGATCTGGCCTACATCCCGCTGGAAAGCAGAGAGGTCGCGTTGCCCAACGTGCGAGAAGCACTCACCCGCATCGCCGCTGAACTGGAAACACAAGCCGGGCTCAGCGCAGTGCTGCAAACCATTAATCCCGATGAGATGCGCATCATTGTCACCACTGACGACGCGCAAATTAAAATTGAAGTCTCGCCAGTTGCCCGGGGAACGTTGTATCCACCACAAGAACACGACGTCGTCGAAGCCGTGGAGGAGGAATTTGGCTTTGCCGCGATCCCAGTAGTCTCACTGCCCGATTTATACGGTGGCAAGCTATGCGCAGCGTTAGATCGCCAGCATCCCAGAGATTTCTACGACGTCAAAATGCTCCTTGATACACAAGGAATTAACCGCGCTATTTTCAATGGTTTTATCGCTTACTTGCTCAGCCATAATCGTCCATTGTCCGAAGTGCTTAGTCCACGCTGGAAGGATATTACCGAACCCTTTCAAAATGAATTCAGAGGTATGACTTTTGAGGAGGTATCACTGGAAGAGCTAAGAGAGGTCCCGGAAAGAATGCTCAGCGCGTTGAAAGCGCATTTCACTCAACAGGATTTCGACTTCCTGATGTCATTTAAACGCGGAGAGCCTGACTGGAATTTAGCACCAGAGCCCCACATTCAGAATTTGCCAGCCGTTCAATGGAAGCTGCGCAATATTGGCCGGATGTCGGAGGAAAAGCGCGCGCAGTCCCTGGAGAAACTGGAAAAGGTCATGACAGAATGGCTAAGTTAGTTTATTAAATTTAGTATAGTTACACCAATAGTGAAACTATATCATTTTTTATAAACTAGAAAAGCCGTATCGGGATCCATTGCCTTCCAGCCCTTAAAACCAGGATTGCTATTGGCCTCGCAGGAGATCTGGTTTGCCAGAACCTGCGGCTCTTTGACACAGGCCATGAGTCCGGGTTTGTTTATCACCACGCTAGGCGTATGATTTCATTCAGCGTGATGTCGACGGGACTAGTGTGGTTGGTGTTACCAGTTTTTCTTGGGCCAGGGTATGTGTTGGTGCCGGGAGCTGTAGTTACTGGACTATCGATATCCATCGTCGCCGGGGCGTTTAAAAAATATATATGAGTACAAGGAGTTAATCATGGAATGGGGTTCAGTAAGTGATTGGATTAGCACTGGTGCAAATATTATCATGGCAGGCTGCGCCTTTTATGCTGCAAGAAATGCAAAAGAATGGATTACTCAAAAGCATTTCGATGAAACGCGTGAGTTCATGAAAATCATGACACAGGTTAATGATAACCTATTAAAATACATCAGTAATTCGGAAGGCGGGGATTTAGAATTTATATTCGCTTTACCCTATTTTTACCCCGCTGATGAACAAATAAAAATAATTGGCCTTCTTTTACCTGCTGATAAAAAGATTAAATTGGATAAAGAGTATGAAAAATTCCGAGAGAACAGAATTAATAGCTGGATAGAAGCCAGGGATCACTCCAACGATCCAGACTATGTCTACACCACCTATCCAGATTTCTATGAGTATTTAAGAAAACTTAAATAGCCCTTCAAGGAAATACTTTCCTTAGTCATTATTGCCTCCCTATACGGGGTCTAAAAATGAGGACGTATTAAAAGATAATGGTTACTGAGCAATGGCCCACACCGCCTCCATGGCATTTAAAAAACCTGTAAAAAAGGAAGATACATGCACAACTATTCACTACTGGTTGGTAACGGAATCAATAACCTTTCCGAAGGGTACTCATGGGACGATGTACTGAACAGCCTAGGAAAAGAATATGACGTTGACATTAACACTGGTGAAAAACCTTTCCCTCTAGCTTATGAAGAAATTTACTTTAAAATCCTGAGAAGAGAAGGTAATAAGAATACTGAGATCGATGTCAAAGAGTTTATTGCTGGAAAAATAAAAGAAATAAAATCTAATGATATTCACCAGGCAATTCTCGAGCTAAGTTGTCAAAACATAATGACTACCAATTATGATCTCGCATTTGAAGATGTATTAAAAAATAGGGTAGAGACGACACATCTCAGCAATGAGGGAATCATCAAGGAGCAGCGGTACAATGTTTTCAGACATCATTCTCTAGATAGCAAAAAAATCTGGCACATCCATGGTGATATTACGGTGCCAAATTCCATAACACTCGGGTATGAGCACTACAGCGGCCACCTACAGAGTATGAGAAACTATGCTACCACCGGGAGTCATTACACGAAGAAAGATAATTTTGACCAGAAACCACTGATCAGCAGGCTGAAGACGATACCTCTGGCAACGGAATACAGCTGGATTGATAATTTTTTCCTCAGAGAGGTTTACATCATCGGTTTAACTCTGGATTTTATGGAGATCGATATTTGGTGGCTTTTAACCTTTCGGGAAAGAAATAAATACCTGCACAAACTTAAAATGAACATTGGCAACGCCATCACCTATTATTTACCTGCATGTTTCCTCGATTCATCGCAGTGTAAAGAAGACGATATTAAGCGTCTGAAAGTCAAAATAGAGCTTCTTGAAAGTGTTGGTGTACATATTAACAAAGAATTCGGTATGGATTTCAAACAGTCCAAAGCAGATGAAAAAGATTTCTATCTACAGGTGGTAAGAGATATCCGTAACCGACGCGCCCTGAAATCATAACAGCGCGAAAAACAATTAAAGCTGTAGGCTAATTGACTAACGTTGCATCCTGAAATGAAAATCCGTTCGGGATGCCGCCATGAAAAACGCTCTTCTTTCATTTTTAATTCTGCTTTTTTTGGGATCTCCAGCCTTCGCCGCCCCCCTCACCGAGCGCGAAGAGCTAACCCTGTCCCTAAACCAACTTAGCCAAATCGAAGCCTCACTTCAGCGTGCCCAGCAGAGCGCCAGAACCGGCAATAACGAGCGTTACTACTTCGACTATCCGCGTATCCGCAGCGATATCACCACTCTACGCAGCGGGATAGAACATTACCTCACACCCGCTCGCGCCCAACCGCGAGATACGGCGACACTGGTCGGGCTGTACCGTGAGGAGAAAACCACGCCATGAGCCCTGAACAAATCAGCGCCTTCCAGGCTGCCAGTCTGGTGAAGCCCGATGCCGTCAGCCTGGTGATGCTCAGCCTGTTCAGCGCCTTTCTGCTGCTGTGGGTGGTCTGGGTGCTGAATGATGCCTATCGGGGCGTGGCGACCGCACGGGTGAGCTGGCGGGCGCTGGGCAGCATCGGCGGACGCACCATTTTACTGCTGCTGGTCAGCTTCTGGCTGGTGCTGAGTTAGCGAATTTCAGGAGACAAAATGAAAAAACGCATCTTCAGATGGCTGCTATGGTTCCCGGTCCTTCCTGCATATGCCGATCTGCCAGAGATGGAAGATCCCTCACGCGGTCAGGGCGACGGCATCATGGAAACCTTGCAAAACTACGGCTATGACATTGTGATCCTGATGACCCTGGGCATCTGCGCCGTGGGCTTTCTGGTGGTCGCCAACAACTGCATCGCCACCTACTCCGAAATTCAGGGCGGGCGTAAGCAATGGAAAGATTTAGGCGCAATGGCGGGCGTCGGTGCGGTTCTGCTGGTGATCACCATCTGGTTGCTCAACCAAGCGTCGGACATCCTGTAAGCCATGAGCACCATTCCCTTTCTCCCGGAACGGCTGAACCGCGAACCTGCGGTGTTTCGCGGCCTGACGGTCAGCGAACTACTGATAGCGCTGCTGGGCGGGCTGGCTACTGGCGCAATTGCTGGAGCCATTCCTGCAATACTGTGCCGCAACTGGAGCCTTATCCCCGGCAGCGCCCTGCCCGGCGCGGCGCTGGCGATCCTTTGCGGTGGACGCTGGCTGGCACGGCTGAAGCGCGGACGCCCGGAGAGCTGGCTGTACCGGGCGCTGGAGCTGAAACTGGCCCGTTTCGGTATCGGTACTCAGCGTTTTGTCCTGCACGATGGCGTCTGGGCCATTCGCCGGAGCCGACGATGAGCGCCTTTAAACATGCGCTGGCCGCGCGGGATGCGCATATCCGCACCCTGCATATTGCGCTGTTTGCGTTATTCCTGCTGGCATCAGGCATGGGATTCGGCTGGTACAGCGCACCGCGTCAGCTTACGGTGTACCTGCCGCCGGATCTCCGCGCCGCCAGTCAACGTCCGTGGTGGGAAGTGCCACCCGCCACGGTGTACGCCTTCGCATTTTCGGTGTTTCAGCAGATTAACCGCTGGCCGACTAACGGCGAGACCGATTATACCCGCAACCTCAGCGCCCTGCGGGCTTACCTCACTCCCGGCTGCTACAGCCAGATTGACCATGAGTTTCGCCAGCGCCTGCAAAACGGCGAGCTGCGCGACCGGGTACGCGGCGTGTATGAAATCCCCGGTCGGGGATTCAGCGATAAGCGGGTGCAGATCCTCGACCGCGACAACTGGATTGTGACGCTGGATCTGACCGCCGATGAGTATTTCCACTCCGAACCCGTCAAGCGGGCGATGGTCCGTTACCCCATTAAAGTGCTGCGCTACAACATCGATCAGCAGAAAAATCCGTGGGGGCTGGCGCTGAACTGCTTCTCCTCGCCGCCGCAGAAGCTGGAGGCGGCTAAACCATGAATGTCCGTCCGCTGCTGATCCTGCTGGTTGCTCTGCCCCTGCACGCCGTCGAGCTGGTGAAATGGGAACGCATCCCCCTGCCGGTGGCGCTGAACATCGGGCAGGAGCGGATCGTCTTTGTCGATCGTAATGTCCGGGTGGGGTATCCCGCCGCGCTGGAGGGAAAGCTGCGCATTCAGAGCAGTAACGGCACGCTGTACCTGCTCGCCAGCCAGCCATTTGCCGCTACCCGGCTGCAGCTTCAGGACACAGAGAACGGTGACCTGATGTTGCTGGATGTCTCCGCCAGCAAGGGCGAGCACATCCGTGAACCGATGCGTATTGTCCGCGAAGAGAAAAAGACGACTAACGCGAAACCCGATGCAGCTCCTGAACCCTCCACGCCCCTTCCGGTGGCGCTCACCCGCTATGCCGCGCAGATGCTGTATGCCCCGTTACGCACCGTGGAACCTTTGCCGGGCGTTCAGCCCGAAGGCGTGCGACTGGCAAAAGCCATCACCACCCTGCTGCCCGCGTTACCCATCAGCGCCATACCGATCGGCGGCTGGAAGCTGGATCCTTATCACCTGGCTGCGATCCGGCTGCAGAATAAAAGCGCCACCCGACTGGAACTCGATCCGCGACAGCTTCAGGGGCGGTTTTACGCCGCCGTCTTCCAGCATCGCTGGCTGGGGCCTGCGGGCAGCGCCGAAGACACCACCGTGCTCTATCTCATTACCCGCAATCATCGTCCTGAACAGGCGATCCTGCCGGAGCCTGCGCCGGAGAAGAAGAAATGAAGCTCCAGGCCAATATCCTGCTGCGGATCCTGACGCCGCTCATTTTGCTGGCAGGCATCGTCCTGCTATTTCATGCCTGCCAGGATCGCAAAAGTACACAGTCAAACTCATCAGAGCCTGCAACCCCCCTCAGTCATGACGAATTAAAAGCGCTGGGTATTGAGGGCGATACGCCCGCCGATACCGTTGCCACGCTGGTCGGCCAAATGAAGCTCTGGCGTAAGGAACTGGAGACGGTGAAAGCCAGCAATGCCGCACTGGTGCAGGAAAACCAGCGCCTGCGTGAACGGGAGCAGAATACCGACAGCCGTATCAACGAGGCCATTAACCGCCAGAAAACCAGCACCTCAATGCAGCAAAACGAATTGCTCAGCTCGCTACAGACGCAGATCCAGCAGCTTAAAGGCAATAAAACCGCCGACGACTCGCTGGTCGGGCTGGGGATTGATGAACCGGAAACAACATCCGGCGAACAACTACGCTGGATAGCCCCCGCTGATGCCCTGCCGACTGATAAAAATGGTCATCCGCTGCAACCCGCGCTGGCCTTTCCTGCCGCCATGCAGAACACCGTGCCACCGCCAGAAACGCCGCCACCTGCAGTCGTCAAACCGGTCTACACCCTGCCGCAAAACAGCACATTAATCGGCTCGGTGGCGATGACCGCGCTGCTGGGGCGCATTCCGCTTAACGGCAGCGTTACCGATCCCTATCCGTTCAAGGTACTGATTGGCCGCGATAATCTCACCGCTAACGGCATCGAGTTGCCCGACATTGAAGGCGCGGTGATCTCCGGCAGCGCCACCGGCGACTGGACGCTCTCCTGCGTGCGCGGCAGCTTAACCTCAATCACCTTTGTCTTTCGCGACGGCACGGTACGCACGCTACCCGCTGAAGGAGACAAAACCGGAAGCGGCACAGAGGGCAATATCGGCTGGTTGTCCGATCCTCACGGCCTGCCCTGCATCCCCGGCGAACGTAAATCCAACGCCGCCGAATATATCGGCTCGCAGTTCCTGCTGGCCGGATCGTCTGCCGCCGCGCAGGCACTGGCGAACAACCAGACCACTTCCACCGTGGAGGATGGCTCCATCACCACCGCACTGACGGGCGACAGCGGACAGTACGTACTCGGCCAGGCGCTGGGCGGCGGCCTGAAGGAGAGCGCCGACTGGTTTAAACAACGCTACGGCCAGATGTTCGATGCCATCTACGTACCACCCGGCCAGGCCGTTGCCATCCATATCACCCACCAGCTCGCCATCGACTACGAGCCTGATGGGCGGCGGGTGAACTACCGCACGGCGGGCAAGCGCACTGGAGACCTGGACTGATGCGTATCCTGATACTGCTATTTTCCCTGCTTCTGAGCGCCTGTAGCACCGACCAGAAAACGCTGCTGCCGGTGGATGAAAACACCACCATGCTGAATATCTGGGGCAAACAGAATAACGATGCGCAGGCACTGTACGACGCACGCTCAGTCCTGCGTCGCCCGATGGATGACACCACGCTGACCGCACAACAGCAGCAAGCCACACGCAGCGACGGCAATGCCGCGCAGGCACTATTCCGGCGACTGCCTAATCCGGATCTGGAGATGTATATCTTCCCTCATCTGGCAGGCAGCGAAGGTGTCCCGGTGCCGGGATATACCACCGTCTTCCCCTTCTATAACCGGGTGCAGTACGCCCTGCCCGGCGAGCGGATCGATCCGCTGTGATGATGCGCAGTGGCACCCTGACCGAACAGACGGTGGACAGCCTGTACCAGAAAGGCGCGTCGTTTATCGATTTTCTGCCGTGGGTGGAGTACCAGCCGGAAAGCAAAACGCTGCTGCTGGATGACGGGCGCTCGGTCGGTGCGGTGTATGACATCACGCCATTTGGCACCGAAGGCCGCTCTCCGGCACGGCTGGAAGAATTGCGCGATATCCTGAAGGACGCGCTCCAGGACAGCTTCACGGAATACGACCGTCATCCGTGGGTGATGCAGTTTTACTGCCAGGATGAGGACGACACCACAAGCTGGCTGGCCACGCTGAGTGACTACGCAGTGCCGGAAGCAAAGGAGTCTGACTTTACCCATGCCTGGCTGAAAGAGATGGAACGCCATCTGCACGCGATTTCCCGCCCCGAAGGCTACTTCCATGACGATGCCGTCAGCCATACCCGCTGGCGTGCTCAGCAGCGTCACACACGAATGGTGGTCTACCGCTGGCTACCCAATAAATCCCGCGATCCGCTGGAAGATTCCCCGGAAGAGGCGCTGAACACCGTTTGCGAACGGATGATCTCCGCGCTGGCAGGCGCGGGTATTCACGCCCGCAGGCTGGAATGTGAAGCTATTCGTCACTGGCTGCTGCGCTGGTTTAATCCCGCCCCGCAGATGGCCGACTCACCCCGGCAGTTCTGGCAACAGATGGCACAGCAGGATGACACACCAGAGCTACACGACTTTGCCGAGAGTCTGCTGTGTGGAGAACCTCGCTCGCAGGCCGCGCAAGGGGCATGGCTGTTCGACCAGCGCCCGCATAAGGTCATCGTGCTGGACAGGCTGCGCAAACCGCCCACCGTCGGCCATATGACCGGAGAATCCGCACGCGGCGACGGTATTAACGCGCTGTTCGACCTGCTGCCGGAAGGGGTGATTATGGCGCTGACCATCGTCGTCTGGCCGCAGGATCGGCTGGAAGAACATTTAAGCCGCCTCAGCGACCGCGCCATCGGCGAGAACGTCGAATCGGAGTACACCAAAAAAGACTGTCAGGAGGTGCGCCACTGGCTAAAGGACGGCCACAAACTCTACCGCAGCGCGCTGGCGTTTTATCTTTCCGCTCCGGATAACGGCGAACTGACCCGACGCGTGCGCAGCCTGAACAGTCTGCTGCTGAATGCGGGTATGGTCCCGGTACAGGAAAATGACGAACTCGCCCCGCTCAGTTCGTGGCTGCGCTGGCTACCAATGTGCTTCGACCCGGCGCGGGACAAGCGCCAGCTCTATACTCGCTTCAGCTTTGTGCAGCACCTCGCCAACCTGCTGCCGCTGTTTGGCCGTGAGAGCGGCACCGGGCATCCGGGCGTCAGCTACTTCAACCGTGGCGGCGGGATGCTGTGCTGGGATCCGCTCAACCGCGAGGATCGAACTCAGAACGGCCACCTGTTGTTGCTTGGCCCGACCGGCGCAGGCAAATCCGCCACCCTGAACGCCAAAATAGCGCAACTAATGGCGCTACATCGCCCACGACTGTTTATCGTTGAGGCGGGTAACTCGTTCGGACTAATGGCTGATTACGCCCGCGAGCATGGCCTGACGGTGAATAAAATCAGCCTGAAACCCGGCTCCGGCATCACGCTGCCGCTGTTTGCCGATGCGTGGAGACTCGCCGAGAAGGACATACCTTCAGCAGAACCGGATGATGACGATCCCGAAGATGACGATAACGAACAACGCGACCTGCTGGGCGAGATGGAGATCACGGCCCGCCTGATGATCACTGGCGGCGAGCTGAAAGAAGACGCCCGCCTCACCCGCTCAGACCGGGCATTAATTCGCGAAGCCATTCTGCACGCAGCCCGCCTCACTGCTCACGAAAAAAGACAGACGCTGACCCAGGATATCCGCGACGCCCTGTTCGCACTGGCACAGGATGCTGCGCTACCCGAATCCCGCCGTAACCGGCTGTGGGAGATGGGCGAAGCGATGAATATGTTCTGTTCCGGGTTTGAGGGGGAACTATTTAATCGCGAGGGCGAGGCGTGGCCGGAGGCGGATATCACTCTGGTGGATCTGGCGATGTTTGCCCGCGCAGGGTACGAAGCGCAGTTAGCGATCGCCTATATCTCGCTGATTAACCATATCAACAACCTCGGCGAGCGCGATCAGCACCTGGCGCGGCCCATCGTCAATATTACCGACGAGGCACACATCATCACCGTCAACTCGCTACTGGCGCGGTTTCTGACCAAGGGGTCGAAGATGTGGCGCAAGTTGGGTATCTGGCTGTGGCTGGCGACGCAGAACCTGAGCGACTTCCCGGATGATGCAAAGAAACTGCTCAATATGATCGAGTGGTGGGAACTACTGGTAATGCCACCTGAGGAAGTGGAGCAGGTTAGCCGCTTTAAGTCTCTGACGCCGGAACAGCGACAGCTCCTGCTCAGCGCCACCAAAGCACCGGGGAAATATACCGAAGGCGTGGTGCTGTCGCCGCGCGTGGAAGCGCTATTCCGCGTGGTCTCCCCTGCCCTGTGGCTGGCGCTGGGGATGACGGAGAAACATGAGAAGGCGGAACGGATGCGGATTATGCGGGAGTTTGGGTGTAGCGAGCTGGAGGCGGCGATGAGGGTGGCGGAAAGGTGTTTTGTCAGTATCTAAATTACTGTGCTATTTAGATCTGGCTATCAGTTTAATATAGAAACAATCTCTTGAATACACTCCATATATAATATACTGAGTCATAAATTAACCTCTAAATTTTACATTATCGCAACCATTTAAAATTCAATGTGTTATAATAGCAAAAAACAAGTTTATTAGGTTAATGAAATATGGAAAACAAACTGAATAATGATAAGACACCAATAAATTACAGCAGCAAAGTGTCGACTAAAATAGAATATCCAGAAACATATAATTTAGTTAATAAATGTGAGTGGGTTAATACCAAATTTGCAGCTCATGATGGTATAGAAGAACATACACTTTGGACATTTAAGGGGCTTATTGTTGCCTTAGGTTTTATCGATGGAGATAGACAATTTATAATTGGCAGTGGTGTTATGGTCGCACCGGGTCTATGTTTAACAGCAACGCATGTAATAGAAGAACTCAAAGAAAAGAACGGTTTTTTATATACATTCCAAAATGAAAGCTCAATGAATATATGGACTCTTATAGACTACCACGCATTACAAACTCAGAAAAGTGAGGTATTCATACTGGGTCCCCAAGATAAATACTCAGATGTTTCAATCTTATCCTACATTCCATTTTCTAAGCATCGAGTTGATTTACCTTATTTATATGCCCCACTTGAGGTTTCATTACCTAAGATTGGCGAGCGGCTTTGGGCAGTAGGGTATAGAGAAATACATAATGATGGTGTTCCTTCTATAAGTTTTTTCATAACCTCAGGTTTAGTTACAGAGCAATACTCAAAAGGTAGGGGAGCTCATTTACAAGGAGCTTGTATTGAAGTATCCATGAAAGCTATGGGTGGCATGAGCGGGGGACCTGTATTCAATGAAAAAGGCAACGTGGTCGGTGTAATTTCAACTTGCATTGAAGGAACAAAGGATAATAAAGGCCCTACTTATATAACCTTAATGTGGCCAGCAATGACATCTTCAATATATTGCCCGTGGCCTGAAAGCCTCTGGCCCGAAGATAATGCAGGATTGCTAACTAAAATTGAGACAAATGGAGCTAAAGTTGAAGGTAATGCAGTTGAGAGCGACAATAACTCATTCAACATAAAATTCCCTAAAATTAGTCAGGACACTATTCATGATATATTTAAAAAATCTGGAGAACCCTTATCAACAAAACATAATGATCTATATGAATATGAACATGAATTATTTGATGACTATCTAGAAGAAGAAGGATTATTGTATTTAAAAAATTTAAGTCATCATGAACTCTCTCAGACATGGGTTGAGCCAAGATTTTCTGAACAACTTAAATTATTCACACCAATCGACTCTGAAACATATGATGGAGTTGAAGATATCACGATTAACTCAGCAACCTTATTAGAATCTGGCTTTATCGGACTGGATATATCATTTGATATCCAAGGGGTATTTTTAACCTTAAAAATGGATGCGTCTGAATATTCTTACCATAAAAACAACCGCTCTTTTTCCGGTGGTTTTCATAATTTCGAAAACCATGGGGATTATATCACTTACCAGCACTACATTAGACCTTACTTTCGTGTCACACTGAATTACAATCCAACTCTTGAATTATGCGAGGAGATAAGGTTTCACATGGTTAAACTAATGTGAAAATAAACCTCCAGCTCGAATAAACATCAATTGATAA
This sequence comes from Citrobacter sp. 18056, assembly GCA_902706235.1. GTDB lineage: Bacteria > Pseudomonadota > Gammaproteobacteria > Enterobacterales > Enterobacteriaceae > Scandinavium > Scandinavium manionii. The sequence goes on from CACSJR010000004.1 coordinate 325,434, forward strand.
ACATAATTTTGTCTAAATAAATTTTCTATGCGACGATACTAAAAAATTAATTTCCATATCGTCGCAAATCTTACAGTATAAAGATGACTAAAAATAAATTTATTATTAGTACATAAATCTAACTCACAATTTTAGCTGAGTATGATATCAAGTGATGGCAATCAGGAATGCAATTTAAATCACATCTTCCAAGTCATAGAGATTAATACTCTCTCTTAATCAATATCTCATTTGGCGTTTCCCACTTTAACAATCGCTCAACTGCCGTATCCACTGATAAGAGCTGACGGGCCAGTTGCAGACGCTCCATTACCTGTATCCTCTGCTTTTCTCCAAGCATAGCTGCATCCGTTGCAGCTTCATGAAAAAACTGCTCTATACGCTTATCCTCTGCCCACTGCACCATAATAGCTTTCAGCTCTTCCAAGCTGGCGTTATATGCCTCTTTTTCCCTTCTAATCCTATCCTGCTCCCGATATCTCTTCTCATCCAGTTCCCACTGGATCCGCCGTGCTTCAGCTTTAACTCTGGCCTCTTCCTGCTGCTTCTTAATCAACGGAACAGCATCACGCATCGCAGAAATGATTTTCGGGATCTGGCTTATAAGCCCGCACTGTTTTGTCTGGCGAAACTCAACCTGCCAGTTAGTTGACGAGTATGGTGAGTAGAGCTGTAGAAAAAATCGTCCGGTAGGTAATGCATGTTTAATGACATAGCGAAATGGCTTGTCATCCTTCCCCCTCATCCAGTGGATCATCGTTTCATCGCGAATGTATCGACCATCAACCTCTTCTGCTGGAACATATTCCGTCATTTCAGCCAGGCTAAACGCAAACAGCATGTCTCCAACGCAGATAATACTGGCTGAACAAGGGCGCCATAAACTGTCATAGCGCAAACCTCCCTCTTTAGGGTCTTCTTTGACATCTATGCCCTGACAATGAAGTCCTTCATTTCCTTCAGCTAACCTTACCCAATAACCTTGCTTTCCCAGTGCAGTAAAGAACTGTAGTGGCACACTGAATTTGGCCACCTGAACAGAGGTGATATGCTCACCTCAGAACAACACAGGTGCACCAATGAAAAGAAAAAATTTTAGTCCTGAATTCAGACGTGAGTCAGCCCAGTTGGTTG
>CACSJR010000005.1 GCA_902706235.1 Citrobacter sp. 18056
TGTTCGCCCATAATCATCCCAGTGGACACCCTGAACCCAGCCCGGCAGACCGCAGGATAACGACACGGCTACAGCAGGCGCTGGCGCTGGTTGACGTCCATGTGCTGGACCATTTCGTCATCGGCGGAACGGAGATGGTTTCGTTCAGTGAGCGGGGCTGGTTATGAACATCATCAGCAAACGCCAGGCGATGGCGATATACCGCCAGCATCCGCGCTCCCGGTTGTTTCGCTTCTGCACCGGCAAATACGCATGGTCCGGCAGTATCTGTCACTACGCCGGTCGGGAGGTGCAGGACATCAGCGGGGTACTGGCCGTGTTCGCCGAGCGCCGACAGGACCGCAATGGCCCGTATGTCGTCCTGCGCAGCGTCACGCTCAATTAATTTCATTATGTGATTTTTAAGGAGGATTTAAATGTCAGATGACAACACTACCGATATCCCTGTTCCCGAATGGGGACTGAAGTGTGATATCACTCCACGGCTCGGCGCTCGCCTGGTACAGGAAGGTCACCGGCTGCACTATCTGGCCGACCGTGCCAGTATCACCGGTCAGTTTAGCGAGGCTGAAGCCCGCCAGCTTGACCAGGCGTTCCCGTTAATACTCAAACAGCTTGAGTTAATGCTGGTCTCCGGTGAACTCAACCCGTGCCATCAGCACTGCGTGACCCTGTACCACAATGGCCTGACCTGTGAAGCCGATACGCTCGGCAGCTGCGGTTATGTTTATCTTGCCATCTATCCTGGTCAGCCCATCACGCATTAAGGCTTACCTGCCACTCCCGTCTATACCTCCACAGAGAACACAGTATGCAAATATTACCTTTACTCCCGTCCAGGGCGGCATCGTCACATCCTGCGCCCGTGGAAATCTGGCAGACCCTGCTTACCCACCTGCTGGGTCAGCACTATGGCCTGGCACTCAGCGATACACCGTTTGGCAACGATGCCGTCATTCAGGAGCATATCGACGCCGGAATTTCACTGTGCGACGCCGTGAACTTCATTGTCGAAAAATATGACCTGGTACGCACCGACCGTGGCGGATTCACCGCGATGGAGCAGTCGCCGCGCATCAGCAGTATCGACATTCTTCGCGCCCGTCGTGCAACCGGCCTGATGCAGCGTAACGGCTATCAGCAGGTCACCCGTATCACCTGCGGTACAGCGCCATCCAGAGGGGGTTCACCACAATGAAGCTTTCTCTCAATATTGAAGCAGACAGCATCAACGTACTGGCGCTTAATAGGGGGCGGATTGCCATCGATATGGACGGCATTGAACTCAGCCAGTTGGTCGATGCCGTAAACAGCAACGGCTGCACACTGCATATTGCGGATGAAACGGGAACTGTTAACGTCGAAAGCCCAGTGCCCTTCAGGACCCGGCTCAGTGGGCTATGTTGCAGCACGGCGCATATCACCCGTGAAGACAATTCGCAGCTGTATGCGTTGTCGCATGAGGATCTGGAGTATGGCAACGCCGAATGGATCCACTATACCGGCAGCGGCTATCTGATCCGCCTCGATGCATGGACGTTTCCGATCCTGCGACTCAAGCGCCTTGGTCTCTCCAGAGCCTGCCGCCGCCTGTTACTCACCCTGATACGTCGCTATCAACTGAGCATCATTCATCTGGATGCCTTTGGCGAACTGCTGCCAGGCTTTGAGGTTTTTGACTGGTAATCCCTCCATCACCCAACACAGGTACAACATGCCGACATTAACTACTGAAGCCGCACTGGATATCCTGTCTGACTGGCTCCAGGACAATATCGATTGCGGAACACACATCATCTTCGACAACGATGAGGAGCGGACCGATCCCGCCGTACTGCTGCCCTTGATCCGGCAGGCACGCCGTGATGTTGCCGATCTCCGGCATCTTCAGCTTCTGCACCGCCCTGAATCACCATGATTCACCCGGCAAAAACGCCACGCGCATATACGCCAGCCCTTACCGGCTGGCGTTTTGGTTTATATAAAGGAAATAAAAATGTCAGAACTACACATGTTTAATGATCCGGATGTCATATCGGGGCACACCGAAATCATCAGTTCCACCAATATTGAGCGTGTCGTCACTGGACGTAATGTTGCACTGGAGCGAATCAGGGCGATGATCCACCTGCTGGCCGAGATCTCTGCGCTCACCAGCAGCATCGGAGGGAAAACAGCCCTGGACTGGGCCATGAAGCAGGATTTCCGCTGCGGTTGCTGGCTGACAGAGAAAGAAGAAACCGCCATGAAGGTCATTACCTGCAATCTCGACCGCAGTATCTGGCGCGATCTGATGCTCAAATCCGGGATGATATCACTGATGGATGCCGCTGCCCGTGACGAGTGGTATCGGAATCTTGAGCAGGATGATATTCCGGCTATCAGTGAAGACAACATCCTCTCGACGTTTAAGCAGCTGCATCACAGCAAGAATGAGGTATTTGAGCGTGGCGTCATTAACGTTTTCAAAAGCCTGAGCTGGGACTACAAAACGAACTCACCCTGTAAGTTTGGCAAGAAGATCATCGTCAATGGTTTGGTGAATTATTCTCGATGGGGCTATAGCCTTACCAGGGGAAAGCAGCGCGACCAACTCGCAGACCTGGAGCGCATGTTGAATCTGCTGGATGGTAAACCAGTTCCTGAGAGTCGCGATGATCTGAGTGTCAGGCTGGACCAGCATATTGATGCACAACGGACATCGGCGGTGTTTGAAGATGACTACTTTTCGATACGCTATTTTCAGAAGGGCTCAGGGCACATCACCTTTAAGCGGCACGATCTGATCGACAGGATGAACGGCATTATAGCAAGGCATTATCCGGGGACGCTGGCATCGCAGCGACAATGCTAAACGTCAAAGTACAGCCGAAAGCTCGCCAGTTGTGTCATCACCATAGTAGACTACGAATCTCCCAGACTGCTCACCCTCCTCCGGTTCGATTCCTCAAGATTGCATAAAAACGGACTGAGGGTATAATTGAGGGTATAAAAATAATCACATCAAAAATAAAACAAAATAATCAATAAGTTAACAACAAACATCGATTCCGAGTCCGGCACCACTCATTTAAAGAACCCGCCTATGGCGGGTTTTTTGCTTTCTGGGGTACGGACTCTCCGTCTAACTCCTCTCGCATTTGTACAAACCGTAACAATATAACATTACGAAATATTTCGCTTTTCGATGAGAATCGTCCTGGACCCAATCAGGAGAATTAGCGGATTATGACCCCGTCCTCACCCCCTGTGGCACCGCCTAAAGTCACGCCGCGTGGCCAGCGTTTGCTCATCACTCAGGCCTGTCTTTTCGGTATTTTGGTCATCTTTGGCATGGCTTATGCCTTACTGGAACTCTTTTCCAGCCCTGGTTTATGGTTATCAGTCACTCGCTTGTTATTGTCGGCATCGTTTGTCGCGCTGGCCTTTGTTGAAAATTCACTCCGCTGCGAAGGCATTCAGTCACCAGAACCTGAACTGATTGCTGATCCCGGCGCACAATCACGCCCACGCCGTCAGCTATTGCCGCCTAATGTTCACGTCTGGTTGAATTATTTCCACCAGCATTTGGCCACTACGGTGATCACTGCAGGCCTGGCACTGGCGTTTGCCATCTCAAATTTAGCAGACACGACGCCAGTCGACCCGAGCGATGTGCCCCCCTTGACCGTCAGCGTCGTCTTTATTCTGTTGTGTTTTGCGCTGCTGCTGATTGAGCGAATGCTCAGTTTTAAAGTCGTTCGGGGATGGCAATATCAACAGGAGCACATTGGTCTTGCCCGCGCCCTGCTCAGCATCTTTATATTACTTTCGCTGGCCCTGCTCGGCGCGATGCTTTCTCCTGCCCTGGCGCTGTGGGCTGTTAAGCTGGCGACCCTCATCCCGCTACTGATGGCGGTTGAGTATCTGCTACGAGCTCTGGCTGCCGTGACGCACCCTCTTCCCGCGGAGTCCGAGCCTCGTTTTCTCACGCACAGTCTGCTGACCGCGCTGTATCAGTGGCCGCTGCGACCGGTCGTTTTTTTGCTGAGCGCATTCCATCAGCGTTTTGGCGTCGATCTGCGCCAGATCCAGGCCTTCCGTCTGATGGCTAAAAAGCTGTTGCCGGTGACTTGCGGCATCGCCGCACTCGGCTGGTTACTCAGCGGATTAACCGAAATCACGTTACATCAGCGGGGAATCTATGAACGATTTGGCCGCCCAACGGCCATTCTGCAGCCCGGTCTGCACGCCGGCTTACCCTGGCCCTTTGGTCGGGTTATCGCCGTTGAAAACGGTACGGTACATGAGTTACAGCTCAGTGATAACACGCAGGTGAGTCAAGCGGAAACGCCACCCGACAGCGCGGAAGGACCTGCGCCGCAGAGCAGCTGGCGTCTGTGGGATAACGACCATGCCACCGACCAGTCTCAGGTGATTGCCAGCACCACGATGGACAGCCAGAACTTCCAGATGGTCAATACTGACATTCGTTTGATCTGGCGCGTTGGCCTCACCGATAAAGACGCACTTAACAGTCAATATCAGACGCAAGACTTGCCAGGCCTGATACGCAGCGTGGCACGCCAGGTGCTGATGACCCAATTTGCCAGTAAGCAGCTCGATGAATTACTCGATGAGCAACGAGCGACGCTGGCAACCACCCTGAGCCAGCAAATCCAGCAGCATCTGACCGCCCTCAATACCGGGGTGGAATTGCTGTTCACCCGCATCGAAGCGATTCATCCGCCTGCCGGGGCAGCCGATGCATATCATGGCGTACAGGCCGCACAAATCGCGGGTAACGCGTTAATCGCCCGCGAAAAAGGCTACGCCGCTACGGTGGCCAGCGAAGCGCAACGTAACGCGCAAACCGGGATGTATAGCGCGCAGGCCACGGCGGCAGAAAACCTATCGAAGGCTCAGGCCGCAGCGACCAACTTCGCGGCGGAAGAGCAGGCATGGCAGCTGGCGGGCGCAGCGTTTATCACTGAACGACGCTACCAAATCCTGAGCCAGACCCTGGCGCATACCCCGCTTTTAATTCTCGACGCTCACCTCCAGGGCGCGAACCAACCCGTCCTGGATTTACGCCAGTTTCCCGCGTTAACCGACAGCACCGCTCCACAGAAGGCCAGCACGAAATGAAGATAACCGCGATAACCCCCGCCAACGACGCGCCCAATGCGGTTAAAAGGCAGACGTTTCCCAAAGCCCCATCACCACGAAAACGTGCCCTGCGCTTCGGCGTGGCGGCCTTACTGGTGATGCTGGCCGTGCTGACAGCAAGTCTGCTGGAAGTTCGCGCTGGTAGCGCGACGGTCATTACCCGGTTCGGCGATCCGGTGCGGGTTCTGCTCACACCCGGCCTGGCATGGCGAATTCCGGCCCCCTTTGAATCGCCGGTTGATGTCGATTTACGCATCCGCTCCACCTCAAGTGGCCTGCAGGATGTCGGCACCCGGGATGGACTGCGGGTCCTGATGCAAGCCTGGGTTATCTGGAAAGTAAAATCAGACAACGACGACGTGCTGCGTTTCATCCGTGCCGTACAAAATCAGCCGGATGAAGCCGCCCGCCAGATCCGCACCTTTATTGGCTCGGCGCTGGAAACCACCGCCAGCAATTACGCGCTGTCGGATATCGTTAACGTCGATGGCAAAAAGGTCAAAATTGCCGAACTGGAAGAGCAGCTTCAGTCACAGCTTAAAAACCAGTTACTTAACAGCTATGGCATTGAGGTTATCCAGACCGGCATTGAACGCCTGACGCTGCCAGCCGTGACCTTAAACGCCACCGTTGACCGGATGCGCGCGGAACGTGAGACCATCGCCGCCGAACGCACAGCTGAAGGCAAACGGCTGGCGGCGGAAATCCATTCCAAAGCCGATCGCGACGCCCGTATTCTGGAAGCTGATGCCTCGGTAAAAGCCGCCGCCATCACCGCCGACGCCCAGCGCGACGCCGCCGGAATATACGGCAAAGCCTGGCACAGCGACCCGCAGCTCTATGACCTTCTGCGCTCGCTGGACACGCTGAGTTCGATCGTGAACTCCAGCACCCGTCTGGTGTTGAGGACGGATGCTGCCCCGTTTAAAACGCTGGTGCAGGAGCCGGGCCAGGCGCAAGAGAAGACGCAACCATGATGCCCGTCCGTACGCCGTGGGGGCAGTCTTATCGCATCGCTTTCTTCACGCTTTATGCCACGGCCGTCATTGCCGCGTGTGTCTGGCTATTTTCCTGCATCCACCAGGTGTCGCCCGATAGCCGAGCGGTGGTCTATCAGTTTGGCAAACCGGTTCGCGTGGCTAATGCGGGGCTGCTGTTTGTCTGGCCCCATCCCATCGGCAGCATCGAGCGGGTGCCTGCCTCAGAACGGATTATGGAGCGAGAGGTCCTGATGCTGCGCCGCGGCGAACAATTAGATCTCGTCAACAGCTGGGATCGTGACGGTGATGCCGGTGCCGGGGCGGGATATCTCCTGACCGGCGATGAAGGGGTTGTGCAGCTGGATGTACGTGTGTTCTGGCGTGTCAGCGATCCCATCCGCTTTGCGCTCCAGCGTCCGCATATCGATCCGCTGATCGACCGCCTCGCCGAGCGGGCGGCAGCCGTTGTCGCAATGGAACGCAATCTGGATGCTATCCTGGTCGCACGCCCCGAGACGCCGCAGAATGACCAGCACTCTGCCGAGGAACGACTCCGTCTGCGCAGCGATTTCAAACAGAATATGCAGCAAAGCCTCGCGCGAATGCGTGCCAGCGGCAACGATCCGGGGGTAACCATTGAGCGGATCGATATTATTTCCTCACTGCCGGATAACGCCGTCGCGGCCTTCAATGCGGTACTGACCGCCAGCCAGCAGGCCGATCAGGCGATTGCTGCGGCGCGCACCGCCGCCACCTTGCGCACTCAGCAAGCGCAGCAACAGGCGGACCGCACTCTCCAGCAGGCAGAAGCCAGCCGCCAGGAAACGCTGGCCAAAGCCAGCACCGATACGCAACTCATCCTGCAACTCTCACAGGTCCTGCGTGATGGCACCGACGGCGGGATGTTGCAGCGGCTGTGGCGCGAAAAAGTCACCAAAATTCTGGCGCAGGCCGGACAGGTCATTACCGTCGCGCCTGGCGACGATAGCCGTCTGATCTTACAAGGTCTTATGCCGCAAACAACCACCCCGCCTGCCAGCGAGAAACAGCCATGAGCCATCAGTGTAGTCACGGACATATTCACTTTAGCAACAGCTTGCAAACTCCGGCTGAACAGCGTCGCATGTCGCGCCAGCTCACGCTGGCAATGGTCACCATCGGGCTGCTGTTGTTAAGCCTGCTCTGGCGCGCGATGGCACCAAAGCAGCCAGCAATCAGCGATATTCTGGCGGGCGTCGCGTGGTTGCTGGTCGCTGTACCGGTGTTCCGCGCCGGATGGCACAGTTTACGTCACCCCGATCTCCACGGCGTCACTGACCAGCTGATCGTCCTGGCGATGCTCGGCGCATGGGCACTGGGCGACCTGATGACCGCCGCGTTACTGCCGGTCATCATGATTTTCGGCCATATCCTTGAAGAGCGCAGCGTGATGGGCACCCGCCAGGCCATTGCCGGCCTGAGTAAGCTGACGCACAGCCAGGCGAGACGCGTGCGGACCGATGGTTTGCTGGAAAGCATCAGCAGCCAGCATCTTAAACCTGGGGATATTGTTGAGGTCCGCGCGGGCGATCAAATCCCTGCCGATGGCCGAATCCTTTCCGGTCATGCCAGTCTGGACGTCGCCTCGATCACCGGCGAATCGGTGCCGGTTGAAGTCTCGGTGGGGATGGCCGTTTTCGGCGGCACACTGAACCTGAACGGTTTATTGCGCCTCGAAGTCACCCATACTGGCGAGCAATCGACGCTGGGTAAAGTCATCGCCCTGATGAAAGATGCCGAGCAGGCCAAACCGCCGATAACACGGATGCTGGAACGCTACGCCGGCCACTATCTGATCCTGGTGCTGTTGATTGCCGCTACCACCTGGTTTTTAACCTACAACAGCCAGGCCATGCTGGCAGTACTGGTTGCCGCATGCCCGTGTGCGCTGGTGTTATCGGCTCCGGCGACGTCAATGGCGGGGATCGCCGTCGCCGCCCGGCACGGGATCCTGATCCGCAATGCGGCATTTCTGGAGGAGTTGGCCGATGTCGACGCGCTGATTATTGATAAAACCGGCACATTGACCCAGGGCCGATTGCGGCTGGCCGAACTGAATCAGTCTACCGAACGCTCGCGCGAGGCCGTGTTGCAACTGGCCTCAGCACTGGGTGCCGTCAGCAATCACCCGGTCAGCCGGGCGCTGGTCGACGCCCGCCACAATCATAAAGCGATCCCACTGAGTGACGTGGAGGAAATTCACGGCCTGGGCGTTATTGCCATGACGGACGCAGGTCAGACGCTGCTGGGCCGACGCGAACTGTTTGAGCGTTACCGGGTCAGCGCCTCGCCGCTACCCAGCCATGACGGTCCAGTGGTCGGCCTTGCAGAAAATGGCGTGTTTCTCGGCTGGTTTCTGCTGGAGGATACCCTCCGTCCTGAAGCTCCCGAGGCAATGGCGACGCTGAAAATGCTGGGTATCGACCATCAGCTTCTGCTAACCGGCGATCGACAGATTGCCGCGCAGCGTGTGGCCCAACAGACCGGTATCAGTGAACTGGCCGCCGAAGTGCTTCCCGCCGAAAAACTCCAGAAGGTGCATCAGGCGGTGAATGAAGGCTGGCGGCCAATGGTAGTCGGTGACGGGGTAAACGACGCACTGGCGTTAAAAGCGGGTGCCGTCGGCATCGCGATGGGCAGCAACGGTGCCGATATCGCCCTGGCTTCGGCAGATGTGGTGTTAACCGGCAGCGATTTACGCCGCCTGGCGACTGCGGTGAGGCTGAGCAGGCAGTGTCGTTCCACGTTGCAGGTCAATGTGATTATCGGGCTGGGCTGGACGGTACTCATTGTTATCGCCGCCGCCCTGGGATTGCTTGGATCCTCCGGGGCATTGATTGCCGCGATACTGCATAACCTCAGCACGCTGCTGGTGTTACTGAATACCGGCCGCTTACTGCAATTTAATGAAACGCTGTGATTCGTTTACCGCTATAAATCATTCAGGGGCGCCATGCCCCTGACTATCCCGAGTTTACGACTCACCCTTCTCCACCATCAGCGGTTCGAAGACCCTCACTTCCGGGCGCAGCAGCCCGTTTTGGCCCACTGCTCCAGAATCAAACCGCCTTCCGTGTGACACGACGCGGAGTCAGCGTTGTACTCGTACACCTTTAGCCCGCGCTCATCCATGCAAAAATCCATGCGCCCGGTAATCATGTCGTGGCGACGACGCTGCCACGAAAGTCGTCATCGCGGCCAGAGGATTTTCGGGATATTAAACAGCGCCAGCAGGTTATCGTCCTTCATCACTTTATCGGATTCGTCCAACCTAATTTTTCCAGTTCAGGGAAGCAGGTGGCTAGCGAAAATCCTGTTGTTGTTGTCGTCTGCACATTGCCAACACTGTGGCAGAAGTGGCTTAATCGTACATCTCACAGATAAGATAATCGAAACGACAACACAACATCAGGAGTCAACATGAGCTTACAGGCACAGGCACTGGAATGGGGTCACGGTCCACGGACTTTCGAGGTTTTTCTGGAACCGACTTGCCCCTATTCGGTGAAGGCGTTCAACAAACTCGACGCACTGCTGGCCGCAGTTGGGGAAGATAACGTGACGGTAAAAATTCGTCTGCAATCGCAACCGTGGCACATGTTTTCTGGGGTGATCGTTCGCTACATTCTGGCGGCGTCGACCTTACCGGACGGCAGAGAAGCGGCGAAAAAAGTATTACAGGCGGTGGCCGATCATCGTGAAGAATTTGAATTCACCGACCATTGCAGCGGCCCAAATATGCAGGCCACGCCGCAGGATATTGTTGAACGTCTTGAGCGTTACAGCGGGGTAAACGTGAGCGAGCCGTTTGCGGTACCGGAATTACAAACCGTCATCAAATGGCATTGCAAATATGCCCGCCAGAACGGCATCCATGTGTCGCCAACCTTTATGGTTAACGGCCTGGTGCAGCCGGATTTGGGCAGCGGAGATGACATTTCCGTGTGGGCCGCGCGGATAATGAGTTAATCGAAGCCCTGTGCCCGGCGGCGATGTCGCCTTGCCGGGCAGTCAGACGCTTACCCCACCACCACCGTTTTTGCTTCCAGATACGCCTGCATTCCCCATCTGCCCATTTCACGTCCCAGGCCGGAATGTTTCACGCCGCCAAACGGGGCTTTAGGCTCATGGGCCAGGGTGTTGACCATCACGCGACCGGACTCAATCTGCTGCGCGATACGCACGGCGCGTTCGGTATTGCCACCCAGCACCATCGCATTCAGGCCATAATTCGTGTCGTTGGCAATCGCCAGCGCATCGGCGTCATCTTCGTAAGGAATCATCACCAGCACCGGGCCAAAGATTTCTTCACGGGCGATGCGCATCTGGTTATGTCCGACAAACACCGTCGGCTTCACGCCCCAGCCTTTTTCCATGCCCGCCGGACGCCCTTCGCCGCCCACCAGCAGTTTCGCACCTTCTTCCACGCCCAGACGAATGTAGTCCTGCACGCGCTGCCACTGTTTACGGCTGACCATCGGGCCGATTTCAGTATTGTCGTCGCGCGGATCGCCGGACTGCACCTGGCCCACCGCATGGGCAAACGCCTGCTCAAATTCTGCCTGGCGGCTGCGCGGAACCAGAATACGCGTCCCGGCAATGCACGCCTGCCCGCTGTTCATAAAGCCTGCCGCCAGCGCCAGCGGGACGGCTTTTTCGATATCGGCATCATCAAGAATAACCGTCGGCGATTTCCCACCCAACTCCAGCGTGACGCGCTTCAGCGATTGCGCGCTGCTTTCGACAATGTGTTTGCCCACCGCCGTTGAACCGGTGAAGGAAATTTTCGCGATATCCGGATGACGGTTAATCACGTCGCCCACCACCTCCCCGCGCCCGGTGATGATGTTAAACACGCCCGCCGGAATGTTCGCCTCGTGCAGCGCTTCGGTCACAATCTGCGTCTGCATGGCGCTCATTTCACTCGGTTTGATAACGGCGGTGCAGCCTGCGGCCATCGCCGTTGCCAGCTTGTTGCAGATAAACCCGGCGTCGCTGTTCCACGGCGTAATCAGCCCCGCCACGCCGACCGGCGTCATGATCACCTGCGCGCTGCCCGCCTGCTCCACAAACTCAAATTCTTCCAGGGTTTCAATCGCCTGAGCGATAACGTCTGCCGGATATTGCGCCATCCAGCGGCCCCTAGCCTGAGGTGCGCCGTATTCGGTAACGATAGCCTCCAGCAGTTCGTCCTCACGCGCGGCGACCGCTTTATGCATACGTTTCAGCACTGCGATACGCTCGTCTTTGGTGGTACGCGACCAACCCGCAAACGCGGCTTTCGCCGCAGCAATCGCCCGCTCAGCGTCCACTTCATCCGCCAGACGCACGGTGCCAATCACCGCTTCGGTGGCTGGGTTAAACAGCTCAAAGCGCTCTTCGCCGTGCGGGGTAACGAATTCGCCGTTGATATAGATGGTGTCGATGTGCTGCATGGTGTTCTCCACGTATTCTGTTTTTCAGTGTGTGGAAGGAGTATAGAAACGGATGACCGCTACGATAAGAGGGTCTATCCTGTACGGACTGTACCGAAAATCGGGATAATCTATGCATCGTAGTGGATTCACTGAGCTGGAAGTGGTGCTCGCCGTCGCGCACCGCCAGAGTTTTCGCGCCGCCGCACGGGAGCTTGGCATGTCGGCGACCGCGGTCAGCAACGCCGTCGCCGGGCTGGAAAGCCGCCTGAAGGTTCGGCTGTTTAACCGTTCGACGCGCAGCGTGGCGCTGACGCCTGCGGGTGAGCGCTATGTCGAACGCATCGCGCCCGCGCTGGCGGAAATTCAGCGCGCGTCGGAAGAGATTACCGCCGTGCCGGACACGCCAACCGGCACACTGCGCATCAACGCTCCACAGGAGAGCGTGGCGCTGCTGTACGAACCGTTGATTGAGGAATATCTGCAACGTTATCCACAGATGCGCCTGGAAATCACCAGCGAATCGCGGATGGTGGATATCGTGGCGGAAGGCTACGACGCGGGTATTCGACTCGAAGAATCCGTGCCGCAGGACATGATTGCGGTGCCGCTGACGCCGGACATTCGCATGCTGGTCGTCGCCACGCCAGCGTATCTGGCCGCACATGGCACACCGCTGTCGCCGGACGATCTGCTTCAGCATCAAAGCGTCGGGATGCGCATGGCGCACGGCGGGATTTACCACTGGGAGCTGGAACGCCATCAGCAGAAATTCTCCGTCAACGTGCCGCCGCGCATCGTGCTCAATGAAATGCGCGCCATCCGCCACGCCGCGCTGAGCGGCATCGGGCTGGCATTTATTTCAGACCTGTTTGTGCGGGACGATATCGCCGCCGGGCGACTGGTCAGCGTGATGGCCGAGTGGTGTCAGCCGTTTGGCGGATTACGTCTTTACTACCCCGGCAGACGTCACGTCCCACCGGGGTTAAAAGCGTTTATCGATCTCGTGCATGAGATCCGTGACAGAGCACCTACGCCTTAAACAGCCAACAGGCGACGAAATGGCGCGGAGAAATTTCCTGCATCGGCGGTTCCTGCTGCTGGCACACCGGCATTACGTGCGGACAGCGGCTGCAAAAACGGCAGCCGTTAATCTCTGCAGTCGGGCTTGGGATCTCGCCTTTCAGCCCGCCGAGTTCCAGATTTCGCACGCGCGGATCGGGCTGCGGCACCGAAGCCAGCAGCGCCCGGGTGTACGGGTGCGCCGGATGGCGATACAGTTCCTCCGCATCCGCCACTTCCACCAGCTTGCCGAGGTACATCACGCCGATCCGACTGGAGATGTGGCGCACCATCGACAAATCATGAGCGATAAACAGGTACGTCAGCCCTAATTCCTGTTGTAAATCTTGCAGAATATTCACCACCTGCGCCTGCACCGATACATCCAGCGCCGACAGCGGCTCATCGCACAGCACAAACTCCGGACGCACCGACAGCGCACGCGCGATGCTGATCCTTTGACGCTGACCGCCGCTGAACTCATGCGGGAAACGCTGCAAATGCTCCTGCTTAAGTCCCACCTTGTACAACAACTCTTCGGCGCGTTCACGCTGCGCCTGCTTATCGTAGCCGTGGATTTGCATCGGTTCGGCAACCAGCTGCTGGACGGTCATACCGGGGTTCAGCGAGGAATACGGGTCCTGAAAAATGGCCTGCATCCGGCGGCGCAGCGGTTTGAGGGTTTTCTCTGAGGCGTGGGCAATCTCCTGCCCGGCAAAGGAAATCTCGCCGGAAGTGATATCAAACAGCCGCAGCATGGCACGCCCGAGAGTCGATTTTCCGCAGCCGGACTCCCCCACCAGACCGAAAGTCTCACCCGGCATAATGTCGAAACTGACGCCGTCGACGGCTTTAACCACACGCCCTTTGCTCAGCCAGCCGCCGTTCAGCGCGTAGTGCTTACGCAGGTCGCGAACACGAATTAACGGTTCATGGCTCATGCCTGAATCTCCTTATCCTGCCACAGCCAGCACGCGGTGCGGTGGCCCTCAGCGTTCGAATAAAACGGTGGCGGCGTGTCGCATTGCGCCATCTTCTGCGGGCAGCGCTCGGCAAACGGGCAGCCGGTGGGCGGGTTGAGTAACCCCGGCGGCGAGCCTTCAATCGGCGACAAACGGTGTTCCGGGTCGTCGGCGCGCGGCAGTGACGCCAGCAGGCCGCAGGTGTACGGATGCAAAGGCCGCCAGAAAATATCTTCGACGCTGCCTTCTTCCATCACCTGCCCGCCGTACATCACCACGACGCGGCTGCACACCTGCGCCACCACGCCAAGATCGTGCGTGACCAGCAAAATGGCGGTGCCGGTTTCCTGTTGCAGCGATTTTAGCAGCCGCAGGATCTGCGCCTGAATAGTGACGTCCAGCGCGGTGGTCGGTTCGTCGGCAATCAGCAGTTCAGGGTTGCAGGAGAGCGCGATGGCGATCATCACGCGCTGGCGCATCCCGCCGCTGAACTCGTGCGGATATTGGGAGAAACGGCTGGCAGCATCGGCGATCCCGACGCGGGTCAGCATGTCGATGGCCCTGGATTTCGCATCGCGCTTCGACAGGCCTTTATTGCGGATCAGGATCTCGGTCATCTGACGGCCAATAGTCAGCACCGGGTTCAGCGCGGTCATGGGATCCTGAAAGATCATCGCGATATCGTTCCCGCGAATTCTGCGCATCTGCTCCGGCGTTTTACGCGCCAGATCTTCACCGCGAAAACGAATGCTGCCGCCAGTAATTTGGCCATTGTTGCCGAGCAGTTGAATCACCGATTTACAGGTGACGCTTTTGCCGCAGCCGGATTCCCCGACGATGCCGACCAGTTCGCCCGGCTTCAGCGCAAAACTCACGCCGCGCACCGAATGTACTTCGCCGTCACGGGTGAAGAACGATGTTCGCAGGTTGTCGAGTTCCAGTAAGTTATGCATCGCGATTGGCTCCCGGCTCGAAGGCGGTACGGAACACGTCGCCCAGCACGTTAAAACTGAATACCGTCAACAGGATAAGCACACCGGGGAACATCGCCAGCCAGGTGGCTTCCCCGATGTACGACTGCGCGTTGTTGAGCATGCTGCCCCACGATGCCGCGGGCTGTTGCACGCCGAGACCCAAAAAGCTCAGCGTCGATTCCATCAATATGGCCGACGCGATATTGAGCGTCGCGGAGACGATGATCGTCGGCAACACGCCGGGTATGATGTGCCGCGCGATAATGCGTAACGGATGCTCGCCGGACGCCCTGGCGTAAAGCACGTATTCGCGCTCCTTCACCGACAGCGTTTCGGCGCGGATCAGACGCGACATATTCATCCACGTCAACAGGCTGATAATCATGATGATGTTGTCCACGCCGGGCTTGAGATAGGCGTTGAGTACCAACAGCAGAAAGAACGCCGGGATCGCCAACAGAATATCGACGGCGCGCATCATGATGTTGTCTATCCAGCCGCCAAAATAGCCGCTCACAGTACCGACGACGGTGCCAATCAGCGTGGAAAACAGCATCACCATAAAGCCGACCATCAGCGAAATCTGGCCGCCGTACAGCGCGCGCGTAAGGTAATCGCGACCGTATTCGTCGGTGCCGAACCAGTGCGCGGCATCGGGCGGCAGCAGGCGTGCACCAAGCGACATCTGATCCGGATCGTAAGGACTGAACCCCGCAGCCAGCGCCGCGAGGATGAAAATAAAGAGCACCAAAAGGGAGAACTGCGCCGGACGATTGCGGCGCAGCTGGTGACGTACGTTTTGCCAGCGTCTGCTCATCGGCGGTTACCTCTGGGTACGAATGCGGGGATCGGCGAAGCGATACAGCAGATCTGCCAGCAGGTTGCCGACGATCAGCATTAACGACGACAGCAAAATGATCGCCATGATCAGCGGGTAGTCGAGCGAGGAGATCGCCTGAATGCCCAGCAGCCCCATGCCCGGCCACGAGAACACGCTTTCGGTGACGTACGCGCCCACCACCATTTCGCCAAATGACAGGCCAAACAGGGTGATGACCGGCAGTAGCACGTTTTTCATTACGTGGCGAAACAGAATGGTGCGATACGTTGCGCCATACGCCAGCTGGGTTTGCACATAGTCCGCCGAGAGCTGGCTGATGGTATTGGAACGCACGTAGCGCACGTAGGTCGACAGGTTGTAGAAGGTCAGCGCGATACACGGCAGCACGCCGTGGCGCATGACGTCGAGCCAGTTGTCTTCCACGCCGATAGTGCGCATTCCCATGCTCGGCAGCCAGTTGAGCTGCACCGCAAACACCGTGATCAGCAATATGCCGAACCAGAAAATCGGCACCGATATACCGATATAAGCAAACAGGTTGAGGACGTGATCGAGCCAGCGATGTTTAAACGCACCGGCCAGCAGGCCGAGCGGCACCGCCAGCACGATAGCCAACAGCAGCGACGCCCCCATCAGGCCAAGCGTGGCGGGCATACGTTCGACAATCATCTCCAGCACCGGGCGGTGATAAATCAGCGAGTAGCCCAGGTCACCCTGAAACAGGTTTTTCAGCCACAGGAAGTACTGCGTCACCAACGGTTTATCCAGCCCGAGACTCTGGCGGATACGCTCGATATCCGCCGGGGCCATGCGCGGCGTGATGTACGCTTGCACGGGATCGCCCGGCGCGAGTTTCACCAGCAAAAAAGCAACCAGTGAAATAAAGAAAAGCATCGGCAGCAGTTGCAGCAGCCGACGCGTTAGCATTGCGTTCACGACATTCCCTTCACAAAAAAGCCCCCATCCTGGGTGACACCGTTATTTTAAGGTTTTGATATTCGGGGCGACCACCGGGTCTGGCCTCCCTCCGGGAACCAGATCCCGGCGTTTCCCCGTATTCATTACCTGAGATAAACGGTGTCACCCTTGCGGGGGCTAAGCGCATTATTTTTGGTAGATTTTCGACAGATCCTGGAACATATACACCGGCTTCGGTTCGGCCTCTTTGGTGCCGGCAAAACGCTTGTCGACGGCCACGGTGGCGTTGGTGTACGCAATCGGGTAGTAGGTCATGTCGTTCGCAACGGTCTGCTGGATTTGCTTGTAGATTTCACCACGTTTGGCCACATCGGTTTCAATCGCGCCTTTATCCCACAGCGCATCGAACTGCGGATTTTTGTAATGCGCGTAGTTGTAGGCTTCGTTACTCATGAACAGCGATTTATAGCCGTCCGGCTCCGCGCCCATGATGTAACCCCCGAGGTTCAGCTCCCACGCCGTGCTTTGCATATCGAGGCTGCGTTGCGACATCGCGTTCGCATCCAGCGGCATCAGCTCAACGTTAATGCCTAACGCTTTCAGCTGCTGCTGGATATAGAGGCTCATGCTCTCCTGGGTTTTGTTGGTGTTCACGTAGGCCAGACGCAGTTTGAGATTGGCTGGCGCGCCGGAGGCTTTCAGCAGGTCTTTGGCTTTTTGCAGGTCATATTTGTACTGTTCGACGTCGTCAGAATGGTACAGGGTGTCTGGCGTCAGGAATGAGGTTGCCGGTTTGGCGTAGTCCTGAGAGGTAAACGCGGTAGTGACCAGGTCGTCTTTGTTGATGGCGTACGCAATCGCCTGACGCAGCGCTTTGCTCTTCATCACCGGTACGTTCTGGTTGAACGTCATGTACGCCAGACGCCCTTCCGGGTAAACCACAAAGTCGAATTTGCCGGTGCTTTTCAGGCGCGACACGTCCTGCGGATCGACCATCTTCATGTTGATCTCGCCGTTTTGCAGCGCCAGGTTGGCGGAGTTGCTGTCTTTGGCGAAACGGTAAGTAACGGAATCAAGCTTCGCTTTGCCGTTCCAGTAATCGTCAAAACGCGTCAGAGCGTAATACTGTCCCGCGCGGTATTCCTTGAATTTGAATGGTCCGGAACCGACCGGCGCATCATTTTTACTGCTCTTTTCCAGGTCGCTTTCATTGGCGAACACGTGCTGCGGAATCGGGTAAATCTGCACCAGGGTGCCAACAAACGCCGCGCTGACCTGCGGCAGAGTGAATTTCACCGTCAGATCATCGACTTTACTGACCTGTACCGGTTTGCCACCGAACATGAACATGCTGCGGAAGAAGCTGTGCTGCTTTTCGTCCAGCAGCTTATTGAAGGTGAACACCACGTCATCGGCGGTCAGTGGCTGGCCGTCCTGCCATTTCAGATTCGGTTTCAGCTTCAGGGTGTAGCTAAGATTATCAGCAGAAGGCGTCAGGCTTTCTGCCAGACCCCATTCAATTTTTCCGTCGTTGTAGCTGTAGAGCGGCGCATACAGCGCCTGCATGATGGTCAGCGTGGTGCGGTCGCTAGCGTAAATTGGGTTCACCGCCAGCGGATCGCCGGAGGTAATGCCAATAATCAGCGAGCCGCCGTCTTTCGGTGCGGCATTCTGATTGGCGGCAGGAGCGTTTACGGTGTCATTATTTTTTGCGTCGTCGCATCCAGCGAGACCTAAGGCCAGCGACATCATCGCGGCGGAGAAAACCAACTTGCGCATGCTTTATTAACTCCTTGCCATCATTATTATTGTCTGCCAACGGGCGCAGTTCAGCGCGCATATTGGAGCCTTTCCCACACGATTTGAAATGCGATTTTCGCTTAAGCTTATATCCGTATTGATCTATATAAGATGTTTTTAAAATAAGCCGTTAAGGCCATCACGACTCTGAATGCTAAAGCTCGGCTTTATCACCTGCTACACTCCTGCTTTTGTTCCCCTAAATTATTCGAGTTGCAGGAAGGCGGCAAAAGAGCGAATCCCCAGTCACTTACTTAAGTAAGTGACTAAGGTGAGAGAGTGCAGCCAACGCACCTGCGGCTCGAAGAATGACGGGGAAATACCTCAAACAACAGGGTGGTTTATCTATGTCTAAGAATGATTATCAACCTCCGAAAGTCTGGGAGTGGAAGCAAAACAACGGCGGCGCGTTCGCCAATATTAACCGTCCGGTTTCTGGCCCGACGCACGAGAAAGCGCTGCCGGTGGGCACGCACCCGCTACAGCTTTATTCACTGGGTACGCCGAACGGGCAGAAAGTGACGATTATGCTCGAAGAGCTGCTGGCGCTCGGCGTGACAGGCGCGGAGTACGACGCGTGGATGATCCGCATTGGCGACGGCGATCAGTTCTCCAGCGGGTTTGTCGACGTGAACCCGAACTCAAAAATTCCGGCACTGAGCGATCATTCGGTGAACCCGCCGCTACGCGTGTTTGAATCCGGATCGATCCTGCTGTATCTGGCGGAGAAATTCGGCCACTTCCTGCCGAAGGATCCGGCGGGCCGTACCGAAGCGCTGAATTGGCTGTTCTGGCTGCAGGGCGCGGCCCCGATCCTCGGCGGCGGATTTGGTCACTTCTATAACTACGCCCCGGTCAAAATTGAGTACGCCATCGACCGCTACGCCATGGAAGCCAAGCGTCAGCTCGACGTGCTGGATAAACAGCTGGCGCGCGGTCGTTATGTGGCGGGCGAGGAGTACACCATTGCTGATATGGCGATTTGGCCGTGGTATGGCAACGTGGTACTGGGCGCGGTGTACAACGCGGCGGAATTCCTTGATGCCGGTAGCTACAAAAACGTGCTGCGCTGGGCGCAGGACGTAGGCAATCGTCCGGCGGTAAAACGCGGGCGCATCGTCAACCGCGCCCAAGGGCCGCTGAACGAGCAGCTGCATGAGCGTCACTCTGCCAGTGATTTCGACACCAACACAGAAGATAAACGCCAGGGCTAAGCCCTTCCCGTCGACCGGGCGTCATTGCCCGGTCACTTTTTTTTCACTGTATATTTACACGTCAATACATTATTAGTATGAATATGTCTTCCTCTGGCATATGGCATCTAAATGTCTGAAATCGCCCTGAAACAACAGATCCAGAATCTGAAGAAGCATAACGCCCGGTTGCTACGCATTGCCCGTGATGCAAAGAGCAAGCTCAGTGCTGCGCTCGATGGCACCGGTCTGTGTTTATGGCAACTGGATATTCCCAGCGGAAAATTAATTATTTTTAACCGCCGCTGGGGCGCGATGCTCGGTTATCAACCGAAAGCCCTGAGCGCCCATTTTGACGTGTGGCGGGAACACCTGCATCCGGAAGACCGCCAGCAGGTTCTCAATGCCTTTTACAGTCATCTGGAAGGCAGAGCGCCCTATTACGAAGCCTTGCATCGGATGCAGCACAAAAACGGCACCGTCAGCTGGGTGTTAGATCGCGGGCGCGTGAGCGAGTGGGATGATGACGGCAAACCACTGAAGGTCACAGGCACCCATATCGACATGACCAAGGAGAAGCAGTACGAAGAACAGCTTTCCCTGCTCGCCAATCACGACCCGCTTACCGGGCTCGCCAATCGCCATGCGCTGTTAAAACACTTCGCGCAGATGCAGCGGAACGATGCCATGTGCGTGGCGTTTATCGATCTGGATGATTTTAAAGCGGTGAATGACCGGTTTGGCCATCGCTGTGGTGACGAGCTTCTCATTCAGCTTAGCAAGCGCCTGCGTGACGCCTGCCCGCCGGGTGCCGTCGTTGGGCGGCTGGGGGGCGATGAGTTTGTGCTGCTACTGCCGTTTTCGATCAACAGCCTGCTTATCTGGAGCACCGCGCACAACTGTCTGCGCGCGGCGTTGACGCCGTTCGAACTGGTCAGCGGCACCGCCTCGGTAGGCGCATCGATAGGCATTAATGAAGTGCTGCACGGCGACGATTTTAACGACGCGCTTCTGCGGGCTGACATCTCGATGTATCAGATTAAACACACAGGCAAAAACGGCGCGGCCATTGGGCAGACACTGATTTCCCTTTCCGCTGACTGATTAGCACTCGTCGCGATAACCCACCATCATTTTGAGCATGTCCCAGCAATTGTCAGAAAGCGACCCATTCAGGAAAAGTCGTGGATTTTTCGCGGGGTTCCATTGCCGCAGGTGCAATAGATTCCTCGTTATCGGCAGATCCTTGAGAATCCCTAACGTTTTGTGATTATTTTTTTGTGAAACTTTTACGTCAGGTAGCGATTGAACCAGCCGAGGGTGCGTTTCCACGCCAACTCAGCCGCCGTCGGGTCATAGCGTGGAGTCGAATCATTGTGAAAACCGTGGTTCACGCCGGGATAAACGTAACCTTCATACACCTTATCATTCGCTTTCAGCGCCTGTTCGTATGCGGGCCAGCCGTCAGTAATGCCTTTATCCAGCGCGGCGTAATGCAATAACAGAGGTGCCTTGATTTTCGGCACATCAGCAACCGGCGGTTGGCGACCGTAGAACGGCACCGCGCATGAAAGCTCCGGGTAGGCCACAGCCGCGGCGTTGCAGACGCCACCGCCGTAGCAAAAACCGGTGATCCCGACTTTGCCCGTGGCCTGCGGATGCGTTTGCATAAACTCAATGGCGGCGAAAAAGTCGTTCATAAGTTTGGTTGGGTCGACCTGCTGCTGTAACGCACGTCCTTCGTCGTCGTTGCCCGGATATCCGCCTACCGACGTCAGCCCGTCCGGCGCCAGGGCGATAAACCCGGCTTTAGCGACGCGTCGCGCTACGTCCTCAATGTACGGATTCAGACCGCGATTCTCATGCACCACCACCACCGCCGGGAATTTCCCGCTTCCGCCCGTCGGAGTGACCAGATAACCGCGCACTGTGCCGTGTCCGTTCGCCGAAGGGTATTCGATGTATTCCGGTTTGATAGCCGGATCGGTGAATTCCACCTGCTCCGCCAGCGCGTAATTGGGTTTGAGCAGGTTAAATAACGCCAGCGCCGTGAGGCCACCGACGGCATATTTCCCCGCCATTTGCAGGAATTCACGCTTGGTGATTTTGCCGTGAGCGTAGTAATCGTAGTAATCCAGCAACGCCTGTGGAAAGTCCTTCGCCGTTAGTCGGGTCATCGGGGTTCTCCCTTATTAATCGTCAGCAGTGTGATCGCCCGAACTTACCGGAACATTTTCAGGCGCTAGTATAGAAACGTCGTTTCAAAATATAGACCAGAAGGAGCTTCCATGTCCTGGCTCGCCAGTTCCGAACGTTATCAACAGATGCAGTATCGCTATTGTGGCAACAGCGGGTTGCAGCTTCCCGCGTTATCGCTGGGGTTGTGGCACAATTTTGGTCACATTCAGTCGCTCGATTCCCAACGCGCACTGCTGCGTAAAGCCTTTGATTTAGGCATTACCCATTTTGACCTCGCCAACAACTACGGGCCGCCGCCGGGCAGCGCCGAGGAGAACTTTGGTCGTCTGCTGCGTGAAGATTTCGCCGCCTGGCGCGATGAACTGATTATCTCTACCAAAGCGGGATACGACATGTGGCCCGGCCCCTACGGCTCCGGCGGTTCGCGCAAGTATTTGCTGGCGAGCCTCGACCAAAGCCTGAAGCGCATGGGCCTGGAGTACGTCGACATTTTCTATTCTCACCGCGTCGATGAGAAAACGCCGATGGAAGAAACCGCTGCGGCGCTGGCTCAGGCGGTGCAGAGCGGCAAGGCGCTGTATATCGGCATCTCGTCGTATTCCACCGAGCGCACTCAGCAAATGGTGGGTCTGCTGCGCGAGTGGAAAATCCCGCTACTGATTCATCAGCCTTCGTACAACCTGCTGAACCGCTGGGTGGATAACACCGGGCTGCTGGATACGCTGGAAAATAACGGCGTCGGCTGCATCGCCTTTACGCCGCTGGCGCAGGGTCTGCTGACGGGTAAATACCTGAACGGGATCCCGGACGGGTCGCGGATGCAGACTGAAGGCAAGAAAGCGCGCGGGCTGACGGAAAATATGCTCAGCGAGAGTAATTTGCAGAGCTTGCGTCTGTTGCAGGAAATGGCGCAGTCACGCGGGCAAAGCATGGCGCAAATGGCGCTGAGCTGGCTGCTGAAGGACAACCGGGTGACGTCGGTGCTGATTGGCGCGAGCCGCCCGGAGCAGCTGGAGGAGAACGTACAGGCGCTGAATAATCTGACCTTTACGCCGCAGGAGCTGGCGCAGATTGACCAGCACGTGGCGGACGGGCAACTGAATCTTTGGCAGGCGTCGTCGGATAAGTAACGCGGGATGCCTGTCATCCTGTGCGGTCTTTGCCCCCTCTCCCTAAAGGGAGAGAGGGCGATAAGACTCGCCCTACACTGCCAGCGGATCAACCTGTGGCCGCTGATACTCCGGCCACACCAGCGCCACCAGGTCCGGGTAAGCATGTAAACTAAATTCCCTAAAACACTGCTGCAGGTTCAACACGTCGAGGTCACCCCGCGGGACTTTTTCCCCGTTAAGACAGCGTTTTTTTATATTGTCGTAATATTTATACACTGCCGAATTGAGATCACTGCAGCGTCGCTGGGCCTCAAATAAGCCCGCCGTAGCATTTAATTCGGTGATACTCATCCGCTTTATTGTGGCGTGAAGAAAATCAATATATTCATGATTTACCCGCCAGTACCATATCGGTGTTATCGCGTTCATGAGCATCGAAAAATGGTCTTCACCCTCTTCTTTACTCAGCAATTTCACCTGAACAGGCAGCGTTTTTTCTTCCACCACGTCGTTTTTAAACAGACCAGAGATAACGCAAAGAATAACAACCGTCAGCAATAGCAGGGCTATCACGAAATAGATAATACTGTTCATGGTTGGCTCCATTTTTTTTGATTTTAAATTTACCCCATGATATTGTCAACGAACCTCACACCTTTATCGCCCTTATCCTGTTGAAACCAAAAGGACATCAGGCATGATACCCGAGTCGCTGATTCCGGCCCGCTTTCACATTTCCGGCGCAGAGCAAAATACCGATACAGCAGAAAATAACGCTGATTTAACTCAGGGAAAGATGACCCTCGATAATATCGCCGAAGATATATTCGCCGCGCCGGTTCGTCACGGCCAATCGCGCAATATACTGCTGGAGGAGCGTGACCGCCATATTAAAGACCGGCTGTTTCGGGCGGTTAAAATAGAAGCATTTGTACGCGTACTCAACGACCTGCAATGGCAAGGCGAATTAGACAGCCAGGAATTAAGTCAAATTATCGCCGAATACACCGACAAAATTAATAAAGCCGGAAACGAAATTTGGCTTAATTTGATTACATGCGAAAAAGCCTCCCCTCTTTTTTATGATTTTCAGGCCGAATAAAAATGAAAGAGAGTGAAGATAATAATGTCTATTTGACTTTGGACGACAGAAACAGCGACGCCGTCATTCTGAAGCATAATCTTCAGGCGCTAAAAAATGAAAAGAATGCGGTGATTGAAGAGACAGCCAAAGCGCTGGTGTCGATTCCCGCAGCGCTGGTCCGTATGAAGTGGCAGTACCGCCGGGAGATTTACGCCTTCCAGGTGAAAGAAGAGATCTACGGCGCGGCGCTGGCCGAGATAATGACCCGAAATCCGCAGCTAAAAGAGAAGATCCTCGCGCATGTTGAAGCGAGCTATCAGCATATTTTGGCCCGCGAAACCGCCACCTTGCGCCTGACGCGCAAACTCGCTGACGGTAATTGCCGCACCGCCAGCGTTAATATTGTGGCACCGGAAGAAAACCTCCCGTCGCCAGTCGCTAAAAAAGCCTGATTACACCAGCCTGAAGATGGAAATCGCCGTCTTCAGCTCGCCGGTTTGTCGCTGTTGCTGCTGCGCCACCTGCATGGTCATTCCGGCCTGCTCCACCTGACGCGATCCCCGTTGCGTGCTTTCCACCGAGGCGGCAATTAGCTGACGAATGGCGGTGAGAAAAATGAGGTGGCGAGAAGAGGAAGCTGTGCTGAGTAAAGTCGCCAGGGTCATACTGGACTCCCATGCTATACAGGGGATGTTATGCCCCGTTTTCACGGTGCTTTTTTATGATGTTCCTGAATAAGCGTAGAGAGGTTTGTCGCGCCTGCCAGTGACGACCAACAAAAATGCGGGCGGCTTTCAGATGAGAAAAAACACGATACATCAGCGAGTTAACAATTTTACTTAAGGTATAAAAAAACCGGCGCGAGGCCGGTTCTTTCATTAATGGTGCCGCTTATTTTTTCGCGGCGGCGTGTTCTTCACCGACCAGGCCAATTTTCAGATATCCCGCCTGATGCAGAGTATCCATCACCTTCATCATCGTCTCGTAGTTTACGGTTTTATCCGCACGGAAGAAGATGGTGGTGTCTTTCTTGCCTTCGGTCAGCGTGTTAATCGCATTCACCATGGTGTCGTCGGTTACCGGATCGTTGCCGAGGAACATAGTGTTATCCGCTTTCACCGACAGATACACCGGCTTTTCCGGACGCGGCTGCGGCTGGCTGGAGGACGCCGGCAGGTTCACTTTCACATCAACGGTCGCCAGCGGAGCCGCCACCATGAAGATGATCAGCAGTACCAACATGACATCGATAAACGGCGTCACGTTGATTTCATGCATTTCGCCGTTATCGTCCAGATTTTCGTTTAGACGCATTGCCATTGGCTATCACCCTACCCGTAATTTCTGGGCGGTACGCACCGGCTGAGCGCCGCTGTTGTTCAGGTCAAGGTCACGGCTTTGCAGCAGCAGAACCTGCGCTGCCACATCACCGAGCAGCGCTTTGTGGCTGCCAATCATGCGAGCGAAAATGTTGTAGATAACCACGGCAGGGATGGCGGCGAACAGGCCAATGGCGGTCGCCAACAGCGCTTCTGCGATACCCGGCGCGACAACGGCCAGGTTAGTGGTCTGGGTCTGGGCGATACCGATGAAGCTGTTCATGATGCCCCATACGGTGCCGAACAGACCGATAAACGGTGAAATCGCACCGATTGTTGCCAGATAACCGTTACCACGGCCCATATGACGACCGGCGGCAGCGACGCGGCGCTCCAGACGGAAACCGGTACGTTCTTTAATACCTTCGTTGTCTTCGGCACCTTCAGAAAGTTCCAGTTCGTTCTGCGCTTCGTTCAGCAACTGAAGGCTGAGGCTTTTCGCCGGGAATGCGGTGGCAATTTCGCTGGCCTGATTCAAAGAGCGGGCTTCGCCCAGCTGCTGCTGCTCACGCTTGAGGCGGCGTTTTTGCGACAGCAGTTCGGTACTTTTGCTGAAGAAAATTGCCCAGGTGACAACCGATGCCAGAATCAGGCCGATCATGACCACCTTAACTACGATGTCGGCATGATGATACATACCCCAAACGGAGAGATCCGCCTGCATCAAATTATTACCCACTCTGTATCTCCAGGATCTAAATCACAAAATCTGAGCGTAATAATATCAAAACGTCGTCGAATTGATAGTCGTTCTCATTACTATTTACATATTGACGCAATCATCACTAACTTTCATTGCGCTCACGCAGTAAAAAAGGTGCTTTGCCATATTCTGGCAAAATTTTCTGCTTAATCTGTTCGCACAAGGTACAACCCGAAACAATCATGTTAGTTTAGACGTCCAGACGTATAAAAACAGGTAACAAAAACATGTCCAAAGAACAACTTGATACCGTGCTGGTGAATGCTGGCCGCAGTAAAAAATACACCCAGGGTTCGGTGAACAGCGTAATTCAGCGCGCGTCATCCCTCGTTTTCGAGACCGTTGAAGCCAAGAAACAGGCCACCCGCAACCGCGCCAAAGGCGAGCTGTTTTATGGTCGTCGTGGCACCCTGACCCACTTCTCTTTGCAGGAAGCGATGTGCGAACTGGAAGGCGGCGCTGGCTGTGCTCTGTTCCCGTGCGGCGCGGCTGCAGTGGCCAACACGATTCTGGCGTTTGTCGAACAGGGCGATCACGTGCTGATGACCAACAGCGCCTACGAACCGAGCCAGGATTTCTGCACCAAAATCCTCGCCAAACTCGGCGTCACCACCGGCTGGTTCGACCCGCTTATTGGCGCCGGTATTGCCGACCTGATTCAGCCCAACACCAAAGTGGTGTTCCTGGAATCCCCGGGCTCCATCACCATGGAAGTGCATGACGTTCCGGCCATTGTCAGCGCCGTACGCAGCAAAGCGCCTGACGCCATCATCATGATCGATAACACCTGGGCTGCGGGCGTACTGTTTAAAGCACTCGAATTTGATATCGATATTTCGATTCAGGCCGCCACCAAATACCTGATGGGCCATTCCGATGGCATGATTGGCACCGCCGTTTCCAATGCTCGCTGCTGGGATCAGCTACGCGAAAACGCCTATCTGATGGGGCAAATGGTGGATGCCGATACCGCGTATATGACCAGCCGTGGCTTGCGTACGCTCGGTGTGCGTCTGCGTCAGCATCACGAAAGCAGCCTGAAAATTGCCGAATGGCTGGCTGAGCATCCGCAGGTTGAACGCGTCAATCACCCGGCGCTACCGGGCAGTAAAGGTCATGAGTTCTGGAAACGAGACTTTACGGGCAGCAGCGGCCTGTTCTCCTTCGTGCTCAAAAAGCGCCTGAACGATAGCGAGCTGGCGGCGTATTTCGATAACTTTACGCTGTTCAGCATGGCCTATTCCTGGGGCGGCTTCGAGTCACTTATTCTGCCGACGCAGCCAGAGCAGCTGGCGGACATTCGCCCCAACGGCAAGCCAGACTTCAGCGGCACGCTGATTCGTTTGCACATTGGTTTAGAGAATGTTGACGATCTTCTTGTGGATTTATCGGCCGGTTTCGAGCGCATCGCGTAAAGTGGCAACCTGATGGACACAATTTCAGACAGTCCCTGCAAAAACTGCCGGAATTGTTGCGCCTGGGATCAAGGCATCCCGGGCAATTCAGGAGTACAATACACTCAGAAAATGTCAGTCCACAGGAAAGTCCATGGTTGTTATCCAGGAGATTGCCGCCGCACTCTGGCAGCATGATTTTGCCGCGCTGGCGGATCCCCACGTTGTGGGTGTTGTTTATCTGGTGATGTTCGCCACACTGTTTTTAGAAAACGGCCTGCTGCCCGCGTCTTTCTTGCCGGGAGATAGCCTGTTGCTGCTCGCCGGTGCGCTGATCGCCAAAGGCGTGATGGATTTTGTGCCGACCCTCGCCATTCTGACCGCCGCCGCCAGTCTCGGCTGCTGGCTGAGCTACATTCAGGGCCGTTGGTTAGGCAACACTAAAGTGGTGAAAGGCTGGCTGGCGCAGCTGCCGGACAAATATCACGACCGCGCAACCTGCATGTTTGACCGCCACGGGCTGCTGGCGCTGCTTGCCGGGCGTTTCCTGGCATTCGTTCGAACCCTGCTGCCAACGATGGCAGGCATTTCCGGTTTGTCTAACCGCCGCTTCCAGATTTTCAACTGGCTGAGCGCCGTGCTGTGGGTCGGTGTGGTGACGGGCTTCGGCTATGCGCTGAGCATGATCCCATTCGTTAAACGCCACGAAGATCAGGTGATGACATTCCTGATGATCCTGCCTATTTTCCTGCTGATTGTGGGTTTACTGGGCACGGTGATTGTGGTGATTAAGAAGAAGTATTGTAGCGCCTGATTTCTCCCCTGACCCTCTATCCAAAGGGACGAGGGTCAGGGAGAAGACAAACTACATCCCCTGCATCCCCCGAATACGCGCTGCATCTTCGCCCGGCGTGATCCCGAAGTAACGCTTAAACTCACGACTGAACTGCGAAGGACTTTCGTATCCCACCTTTATTGCCGCCGTGCTGGCCTTCAGGCCCTCATGCACCATCATCATTCGCGCTTTGTGCAGCCGATAGGATTTCAGATATTGCAGCGGCGAGGTGCTGGTTACTGACTTAAAGTTGTGATGAAACGCCGAAACGCTCATGTTGGCTTCCGCTGCCAACTGGTCAACGCTAAGATTTTCGGTGTACTGGCTCTCAATCCGTTTCAGCACCCGGCTAATCAGGCTGAAATGCGTCTGGCGGCTGACGAGCGCCAGCAGCGCACCGCCGCGTGGCCCCATCAGCACGTGATACAGCATTTCACGGATGATTTGCTTGCCGAGAATACGCGCATCCATCGGGTGCTCCATCACGTCGAGCAGACGCTCAGCGGCACAGAGGATTTCATCGGATAGCGTGGCGGAGTTAATCCCGCTGGCGGCCATCGAAGGCTGAAACAGTTCGTCCTCACCGATGTCCATCAGCAGCTCTTGCAATTGCAGAATATCGACATTCAGACGCAGGCCCGCCAGCGGCACTTCTGGCGTGGCGAAGGTTTCGCATTCAAACGGCAACGGCACCGTCAACAGCAGGTATTCCGTGGCGTCATAGCGGAAAACGCGCTCGTTAATGTGGCCTATCTTATGGCCGGAAAAGAGGAATACGATGCCCGGCTGGTACATTACCGGCGTGCGGGTCCCCGGCTGCGTGCCGTACAACAGGCGAATATCCGGCAACAGTTGAATGAGTTTTTCTTCATTATTTTTCAGCTGCTTAATTTTCTCCGTCAGCAGCAGACAGGTCTCTTCACGGTTCATTTTTAGCGATATCCGGGACGTATTTCGATGGATGTATTGTGGATAATAATATTCATATTCTCCAGCCCACAGGAGAAATGGGCAATACATAGGCAGGAATGTGCATTGAGACAAACAGCCCACAGGACCACAATACACTCCATCAGGTAGCCCTGTCGCTACCGTCTTTTTCACCCGTTATGAAGGGAAAACCTATGTTTAATTTCAATCTGCACACGCCTACTCGCATTTTATTTGGTAAAGGTGCTATCACAGAACTGCGGGCGCAAATCCCGGCAGATGCGCGCGTCCTCGTCACGTACGGCGGCGGCAGTGTCAAAAAAACCGGCGTGCTGGACCAGGTCATGACGGCGCTGGACGGCCTCAACGTGCTGGAGTTCGGCGGCATCGAGCCAAACCCGTCTTATGAAACGCTGATGAACGCGGTGAAAATTGCCCGTGAAGAAAAAATCACCTTCCTGCTGGCCGTGGGCGGCGGTTCCGTTCTCGACGGCACCAAATTCATTGCGGCCGCCGCGCAGTATGCTGACGGCGTTGACCCGTGGGAAATCCTGCAAACCGGCGGCAGCAAAATTGAAAGCGCTATCCCGATGGGCTCCGTGCTGACGCTGCCTGCGACCGGTTCTGAATCCAACATGGGCGCGGTGATTTCTCGCAAAACCACCGGCGACAAACAGGCATTCATGAACCCGCACGTACAGCCGGTCTTCGCCATTCTTGATCCGGTTTACACCTACACCCTGCCACCGCGTCAGGTCGCAAACGGCGTGGTCGATGCCTTCATTCACACCGTTGAGCAGTACGTGACCTACCCGGTTAACGCCAAAATTCAGGACCGTTTCGCCGAAGGTATTCTGCTGACGCTGGTTGAAGAAGGTCCAAAAGCGCTGAAAGAACCAGAAAACTACGACGTGCGTGCCAACGTGATGTGGGCGGCGACTCAGGCGCTGAACGGTCTGATTGGCGCTGGCGTGCCGCAGGATTGGGCGACGCATATGCTCGGCCATGAACTGACCGCAATGCACGGCCTGGACCACGCCCAGACGCTGGCGGTTGTTCTGCCTGCTTTGTGGAATGAAAAACGCGACACCAAACGCGCCAAACTGCTGCAATACGCAGAACGCGTATGGAACATTACCGAAGGTTCTGAAGATGCCCGCATTGATGCCGCCATTGCCGCGACTCGCGAGTTCTTCGAAGCGATGGGTGTGCCGACGCGCCTGTCCGGCTACGGTCTGGACGGCAGCTCTATCCCTGCGCTGCTGAAAAAACTGGAAGAGCACGGCATGACGCAAATCGGTGAAAATCAGGATATTACTCTCGACGTGAGCCGTCGTATTTACGAAGCGGCACGCTAAGGGTTTTTTCGCTCAACCTTTCGTTTTCTCGTATTTCGTCCAGACTTAATGCTACTACTTCACCGGAGCGCCCACCGCGCTCTGGTGAATTTCATCTAGCCCTAAATAATTCGCATTGCAGGAAGACGGCAAGGGAGTGAATCCCCTGGAGCTTACTTGAGTAAGTGACTGGGGTGAGCGAGTGCAGCCAACGCCCCTGCAATGTGAAGTATGATGGGCGTAAGGGAGGAATGCATGACACATCCAACACTAATCAAGCTCAATGACGGCAACATCATGCCGCAACTGGGTCTCGGCGTGTGGAAAGCAGGCAACGAGGAAGTGGTTACCGCCATTCATAAAGCACTGGAGGTCGGATATCGTTCTATCGATACCGCCGCCGCGTATAAAAATGAGGATGGCGTAGGCAAAGCATTAGCCAGCGCAGGTGTCGCGCGCGATGAGCTGTTCATTACCACCAAGCTGTGGAATGACGATCAGAAACGTCCGGCAGAAGCACTCCAGGAAAGCCTCGATAAACTGCAGCTCGATTATGTCGATCTGTATCTAATGCACTGGCCGGTTCCGGCTATCGATCATTACGTTGAAGCCTGGCGTGGGATGATTGAACTGCAAAAACAGGGCCTGGTGAAAAGCATCGGCGTGTGTAATTTCCAGGTGAGCCACCTGCAACGTCTGATAGATGAAACCGGCGTCTCGCCAGTCATTAACCAGATTGAACTTCATCCTCTGATGCAGCAGCGTCAGTTGCATTCCTGGAACGCGACGCACAAGATCCAGACCGAGTCGTGGAGCCCACTGGCGCAGGGCGGCGAAGGGGTTTTCGATCAAACCATTATTCGCCATCTGGCTGAGAAATACGGCAAGACACCGGCGCAAATTGTGCTTCGCTGGCATCTGGATAGCGGACTGGTGGTTATCCCGAAATCCGTTACGCCTGCACGTATTGCGGAAAACTTCGACGTATGGGATTTCCGTCTGGATAAAGACGAACTGGGTGAGATTGCGAAGCTGGACCAGGGGAAACGGCTCGGGCCGGACCCGGATCAGTTCGGCGGTTAATCGCGGTCAGTAAAAAGCCCTGAAGTGCCCGGCGGCGCTGCGCTTGCCGGGCCTAAATTTCAGCCTGTTGTAG
The DNA here is from genome assembly GCA_902706235.1 of Citrobacter sp. 18056. GTDB lineage: Bacteria > Pseudomonadota > Gammaproteobacteria > Enterobacterales > Enterobacteriaceae > Scandinavium > Scandinavium manionii. Next base: position 31,461 of record CACSJR010000005.1, read on the forward strand.
GCCCGATAAGCGCAAGCGCCATCGGGCTTCTTTTTATGGTTTCACCGCACGTTTGGTGGCGGGTTTTGGCTTACGTGCGCCAGGATTACGCTGCTGGGCAATCGCCGTGTGCTTGGTCAACGCCGGACGCGTGTGACGATTCTGTCGACGCGCTTCCCGCATTTCTTCGAGTGTCGGTGATGGCACCAGACATTCACGGCGTCCGCCGATTAAATGCTTTTTACCCATCGCTTCCAGCGCCTGACGAATCATCGGCCAGTTCGCCGGATCGTGATAGCGCAGCAGCGCTTTGTGCAGACGACGCTGCTTGTCGCCCTTCGGCACCGCGATATCTTCGCTCTTATAACCAATCTTACCCAGCGGGTTTTTACCGGTGTAATACATGGTGGTCGAGTTGGCGAGCGGCGATGGATAGAAGTTCTGCACCTGATCGAGGCGGAAGCGGTTCTTCTTCAGCCACAGCGCCAGGTTAACCATATCTTCGTCAGTAGTGCCCGGGTGCGCAGAAATGAAGTAAGGGATCAGATATTGCTCTTTCCCGGCCTGTTTCGAATAGGTGTCAAACAGCTCTTTAAAGCGGTCATAACTTCCCATTCCCGGTTTCATCATCTTCGACAGCGGGCCTTCTTCCGTATGCTCTGGCGCAATCTTCAGATAACCGCCGACGTGATGGGTTGCCAGCTCTTTGATATAGCGCGGATCTTCTACCGCGATGTCATAGCGCACGCCGGAAGCGATGAGGATCTTTTTGACGCCGTCCAGTTCGCGGGCACGGCGATACAAATTGATCGTCGGCTCGTGGTTGGTGTCCATGTGCTTACAGATATCCGGATAAACACAGGAAAGGCGGCGACAGGTCTGCTCGGCGCGCGGTGATTTGCAGCGCAGCATGTACATGTTGGCGGTCGGGCCACCAAGATCGGAAATAATGCCGGTAAAACCAGGCACGGTGTCGCGAATGGCTTCGATTTCGTTGATGATCGAATCTTCGGAACGGCTCTGAATAATGCGCCCTTCGTGCTCGGTTATCGAACAGAAGGAACAGCCACCAAAGCAGCCGCGCATGATGTTGATCGAGAAGCGAATCATCTCATAAGCCGGGATGCGGCTGTCACCGTACGCCGGATGCGGGATACGCTGGTACGGCAGTGCAAACACACTGTCCATCTCTTCGGTGGAAAGCGGGATAGCCGGCGGGTTCAGCCAGATGTAGCGATCGCCATGTTTTTGCATCAGCGCGCGGGCACAGCCCGGGTTGGTTTCATGATGCAGAATACGTGAGGCGTGCGCATACAGCACTTTGTCGCCTTTTACTTTCTCGTAAGAAGGCAGCAGCACGTAGGTTTTTTCCCATGGCTTTGGCTTCGGCGGCTGGACGGTAATGGCTTTGGCTTCTGCCTTTTTCGGTGCAACAGGTTTGTTGTCGGCACACGGTAAATCTTCACCGTAAGGATGCGGGATCGGATCGATTTTGCCCGGCGTGTCGAGGCGGGTGGAATCCACGCCGCTCCAGCCTGGCAGAGCTTCTTTCACCATGATCGCAGTGTTACGCACGTCACGAATATCGGACACCTGCTCGCCCATTGAGAGGCGATGTGCAACTTCCACCAGTGGTCGTTCACCGTTGCCGAAAATCAGCATGTCAGCTTTGGAATCCACCAGCACTGAACGACGCACGGTATCAGACCAGTAATCGTAATGCGCGGAGCGACGCAAGCTCGCTTCGATCCCCCCAAGGATAACCGGCACGTCTTTCCAGGCTTCTTTGCAGCGTTGGGTGTAAACCAGGGTGGCGCGATCCGGGCGTTTGCCCGAGACGTTATCTGGCGTATACGCATCGTCGTGACGCAGTTTACGGTCGGCGGTATAGCGGTTAATCATGGAGTCCATGTTGCCCGCGGTGACGCCAAAGAACAGATTCGGTTTGCCCAGACGCATGAAGTCGTCTTTGCTGTTCCAGTCTGGCTGGGAGATGATCCCCACGCGGAAGCCCTGAGCTTCCAGCATGCGTCCGCAGATGGCCATCCCGAAGCTCGGATGATCGACGTACGCGTCTCCCGTCACCATGATGATGTCGCAGCTATCCCAGCCAAGTTGATCCATCTCTTCCCGAGACATCGGTAAAAATGGCGCGGGGCCAAAACAGGCCGCCCAATACTGCGGCCAGGAGAAGAGGGAGCGATCCGGTTGGATCAGGGAAATTGCGCTCATAGTGCTTCCGGGTGGTTAAAAAGGGTGCAAAAGGCGGGGATTATACGCTGAATTGATGTAAAAAATGAAGGGGCATATGTCCCCCTTCATCGTGTGGATTACGGCGCAGGATTCACCAGCATCTGGCCAATCGATCCGCGGTCGGCGAGCTCCAGGGTCTGGCTGGCAAACTGGAACGGGAAGTGTGGCCACGACGGCTGGCCGTAATACACCAACAGCTCAACCTGACCGTCTACCCACACCGTATCTTTCCAGCCGCGATCTTCCGGGAATGGCATCGCGCCGTTCACGTTGCGGATCTGGAACATCACCCCTTCAATATGGAATGACTGCGGGCTATCGGCGCGAAGCGTCCAGCGCTCCCACGATCCCTGCTGTGCCGTGACGTCTATGCGCTGCGGGTCCCACAGCTGACCATTGATGCCCGGATCGTCGCCAAGCGTAAAATCGCGGCTGCGGATAGGCGTGCCGGTCATAATTTCTTCCGGCAGCAGGCGCATCGGCAGGCTGTCGGTAACCAGCGGCAACAGACCGGTTGGGCGCAGCGTCAGCACCAGGGTCGAAATCAGAATGCTCGACGGCTCGAAGAAGCCGCGAATGCGGTCCACAATGCCCGCCGCTTCACCGCAGGTGATCGACACTTCGTCGCCGTTGGTCATGTCGACCAGAATTTCACGGCGCTCACCCGGTGCCAGCGACAGCTGCTTCACCGAAACGGGCGCAGGCAGGAAGCCCTGATCGCCGGAAATCACGTGCAACGCGCGACCGTCGCTCATTTGCAGCAGGTAACGGCGAGAGTTTGACGCGTTCAGCAAACGCAATCGCACCCAACCGCGAGACACTTCGACGTACGGGCTTTGCGCGCCGTTGACCATCAGCGTATCGCCCACAAAGCCGCCGCTGCCCGGTTCGCTGTACTCCGCCGCGCCGAAATTATCGAGACGCTTGTCCTGAATAATGACCGGGAAATCGTCCACGCCGTAGTGGTTCGGAATAGGTAAGGATTTACTCACCTCATCTTCAACCAACCACATGCCCGCCAGGCCGTTGTAAACCTGCTCTGCCGTATGGTTCGGGGTGTTGGCCTGATACCACAGGGTTGCAGCGTTCTGTCGAATAGGCAGCACCGGCGCCCAATCAGCATTCGGTGACATCATACGCGCTGCGCCGCCAATCAGCGGGCCTGGCACCTGCAGACCACGGATGGTCATCGCCACATTTTCCGTCAGACGGTTGCTGTAAATCAGTTTGACGTCATCGCCATTCCACACGCGGATAGTCGGTCCGAGATAGCGCCCATTGATGCCCCAGACCGGGGCACGCGTGCCCTGGGTAAATGACCAGTGCGCACGTTGCAGGGTTAAAAACAGAGGCTGTCCACGACGGGATTCAAGCAGTGGGGGAACTGGCAACGCTGGCTGCTGGCCTGCCGCATTTGCCCTCAGCGGCACTGCGCCAGCACAAAGCGCTACTCCTGATGCCTGAATAAATTGACGCCGACTGAGTGACATATTAATAACTCCATGAAACTGACTATAAAACAGAGGGAAACCGTTCCCAAACAGTGGTCACTTGCGGCTGCGCCATGTCGTAAACGGCATGGCGGCTCACGGTGACGCTTATTTTTTCTTTTTCGCCGCTTCGCGTTCAGCAACTTCCAGATCAAGCTCGGCGATTTTCGCCTTCATGACTTCACGGCAATGCGTCGCAAGTTCACGCACCTGATCTTTGCCGTAGCTGCTGGTATCAATCGGTTGCAGCATTTCGACGATAACCAGACCGTTATTGATACGGTTCAGGTTAATTTTATTCGACGTATTGGAAACACACACCGGAATAATTGGGACGCCAGCTGCAATTGCAGCATGGAACGCACCGGTCTTAAACGGCAGCAGGCCACGGCCACGGCTGCGGGTGCCTTCCGGGAACATCCAGAACGAAATCTTACGGTTCTGGAACGCATTAACCACTTCGGCGATAGTGCCGTGTGCTTTCGAGCGGTTGTTACGGTCGATCAACAGGTTGCCGGTCAGCCAGTACAGCAGGCCGAAAAACGGAACCCATAACAGGCTTTTCTTTCCGACGGTAACCGTCGGCGGGACGACGATATTCGCCGCCGTCACCATGTCGTAGTTATTTTGATGGTTGCCGATATAAATGGCATTACCAAAGTTTTCATACCCTTCCGGCAGACGTTTTTCGACTTTCAGGCCAAAAACCGGGGCCAGGCGGCCAAACAAATGGCCAAACGTCGCAACGTGCTTCGGATTACGTGGGCTAAACAGACAATAAACACAGCCAAGAATGCATACCAGAATGCAATAAATGACAACGATGATTGCGCGAAAAATCAATAGCATAGCTACCTCTGAAATCCTGACCGCTTAGAATTATATACCGGCCAGGGGATGTGACTTGCAGAACCTTTATTAGGGTATTGTTAATCGCAACGCACGAATTAACAACGGTTTGCCGCAAATTTTACAGCCCCTTCCGGAGAGAAGGGGCAACGGGATTACTCTTCGCTGTCGCCCGCGCTCGGGCTGGCACGCAGTGGAGAATCAATGTCGATTCGATCGATTTTTTGCAGGCCGCGCATTAGCGTGCCACGACGACCGCGTTCGCCAGTGACTTTCTGCAGTTCTTCCGGACGCAGTTTGATTTTCCGCTTACCAACGTGAATGGTCAGCGTGCTCTGCGGTGGCAGGATGTAGAGATGCGCCAGGCCATCAGCGCCCTTCGCCGCATCTGCGGACGGAATGCCGATGATCTTATTGCCCTTTCCTTTTGACAACTGCGGCAAATCGCTTAGAGGGAACATCAACATGCGTCCCGCCTGGGTAATCGCCAGCAGCATGTCGGACTCATCCTCAATCACCAGTGGCGGCATTACCTGCGCATTTTCTGGCAGCGTGATGAGCGCTTTACCTGCGCGGTTACGCGCCACTAAATCGTTGAAGGTACAGACGAAACCGTAACCGGCGTCGGATGCCATCAGCAGTTTTTGATCGTCGTTTTCCATCAGCATATGATTGACGGTCGCACCCGGCGGCAGCGTCAGCTTGCCGGTCAGCGGCTCGCCCTGCCCGCGCGCAGACGGCATCGAAATAGGGTCGACGGCGTAGCTGCGTCCGGTAGTATCAATAAACACCACCGGTTGGTTGCTCTTGCCCTTCGCCGACGCTTTCCAGCTGTCGCCCGCTTTGTAGCTCAGTCCCTTCGCATCGATGTCGTGGCCTTTGGCGCTACGCACCCAGCCGCTCTGCGACAGCACAATCGTGACCGGCTCAGACGGCAGCATGTCGTGTTCGTTCATGGCCTTCGCCTCTTCGCGCTCGCGCAGCGGAGAACGGCGATCGTCGCCAAACGCTTCGGCATCAGCCTGCAGCTCTTTCTTCAGCAGGTTGCTCATCTTGCGCTCGGACGCAAGGATCGACTGAATGTGATCGCGCTCTTTTTCGAGGTCGTTTTGCTCACCGCGAATTTTCACCTCTTCCAGCTTAGCGAGGTGGCGCAATTTCAGTTCGAGGATCGCTTCAGCCTGCGTTTCGCTGATGCCAAAACGCGACATCAGCGCCGGTTTCGGCTCATCTTCATGACGAATGATTTCGATCACTTCGTCGATATTGAGGAATGCCACCAGCAAACCTTCGAGGATATGCAGGCGCTTGAGCACTTTCTCCAGACGGTAATTCAGGCGACGGCTGACGGTATCGCGGCGGAAGGCCAGCCATTCGGTGAGGATCTCCAGCAGGTTTTTCACCTGCGGACGATTATCCAGACCGATCATATTCATGTTAATGCGGTAGCTTTTTTCCAGATCGGTGGTGGCAAACAGGTGGTTCATCACCTGCTCCATATCCACACGGTTGGAGCGCGGCACGATAACCAGACGGGTTGGGTTTTCGTGATCGGATTCGTCGCGCAGGTCGTCGACCATCGGCAGCTTTTTATTGCGCATCTGGCTGGCGATTTGCTCCAGCACGCGCGCGCCGGACACCTGATGCGGCAGCGCGGTTATCACCACCGCGCCGTCTTCTTTCTTCCACACCGCACGCATACGCACGGAGCCGCGGCCAGTCTGGTAAATTTTACGGATATCGGCGCGAGGCGTGATGATCTCTGCTTCAGTCGGATAATCGGGACCCTGCACGATATCGAGCAGTTGGTCGAGGGTGGTTTTCGGCTGTTCAATCAGCGTAATCGCCGCTTTCGCCACTTCACGAACGTTATGCGGCGGAATATCCGTCGCCATCCCCACCGCAATCCCGGTGGTGCCGTTCAGCAGAATGTTCGGCAGACGCGCAGGTAACATGCGCGGCTCTTGCAGCGTGCCATCGAAGTTTGGCAGCCAGTCAACGGTGCCCTGCCCCAGCTCGCCCAGCAGCACTTCGGCATACTTCGACAGACGGGATTCGGTATAACGCATGGCGGCGAAGGACTTCGGATCGTCCGGTGCACCCCAGTTCCCTTGGCCGTCGACCAGCGGGTAACGATAGGAGAACGGCTGTGCCATCAGCACCATCGCTTCATAGCAGGCGCTGTCACCGTGCGGGTGGTATTTACCCAGCACGTCACCGACCGTACGGGCGGATTTCTTGAATTTGGCGCTGGCGCTCAGCCCCAGCTCTGACATTGCGTAAACAATGCGGCGCTGAACCGGTTTCAGGCCGTCGCCGATAAACGGCAACGCGCGGTCCATGATGACGTACATGGAGTAGTCAAGGTACGCTTTTTCCGTAAACTCATGTAGCGCAAGGCGCTCTGCCATATCGCTCATTAACTGTGATTCCTCAACGATTTCGCCCGGCCATAAAGGGGGCAATATTGCCGCAGATAGTACCTTATCTGGCGCGCTGAGTCACAGGGGATAAGCAGTTTTGCCGCCACGGATGCGGCGGCACGGGGGTTACTTGCTGACTTTGTTGACCTGCTTCACGTCGATTTCGACAGAGTTCCAGTCTTTATCGACTTCACCCTGAATTTCCACCACGTCCTGCGGGGTAACGGTCACGCCGTTCCAGCGTTTGTGGTCGATATCCACGTTCATGGTGCCGGTGGCATCTTTGAAGGTGTAAAGGTCGTCGGAAATGCGCTCTACGATATTCCCGCGCAGTGTCACCCACGCATCGTCGCGCATGGATTTGGCTTTTTCGACGGTGGTGACGCTACCGTTTGGCCCGATAAATCCGCCGTTCTGGGTGGTCTGGGCCGTTGTCGGCGCCGCACCTGGACCGGAAAAACCTCCCTGAGTATTCGCCGCAAACACCGGGGCTGACATCAAGGCCACAATGGCCGCTATCGCTAATGTCTTTTTCATCACAATCTCTCCTTTTGAGTGGACTCTGAGACCCATTAAACAGCACAAAACTTAACGACTTCTTAAAGCGCAAAAAGATTATTTTTTGCTGTACAGCACCGCCTCGCGCGGGTTTACTGGCGTTTAATGTCGGTTAAAACGGGGCGAATGGATGCGAATTTTACTGGTAGAAGACGATAAGCTGATTGGCGACGGTCTGAAGGCCGGGCTGGTCAAAATGGGCTTTACGCTCGACTGGTTTACGCGTGGCGAAGACGGCAAAACGGCGCTGTTTACCGCGCCGTATGATGCGGTGATCCTCGATTTGACGCTGCCGGGCATCGATGGCCTGGACATCCTGCGCGGATGGCGCGCTGAGGGACGCAAAGAACCGGTGCTGATCCTCACCGCCCGCGATGCGCTCGCCCAGCGTGTCGAAGGCCTGCGCGCAGGCGCCGACGATTACCTGTGCAAACCGTTCGCCCTGATTGAAGTCGCCGCCCGGCTGGAGGCGCTGATTCGCCGCGTACACGGCCAGGCCAGCAACGCGCTGTGCCACGGTGCGGTGACGCTCAACCCCGACAGCCTGACCGCCTTCCTGAACGACGAACCGCTGACGCTCAAACCGAAAGAGTTCGCGCTGCTGGAACTGCTGATGCGCAACGCCGGGCGCGTTCTGCCGCGGAAACTTATCGAAGAGAAACTGTATAACTGGGACGATGACGTCTCCAGCAACGCCGTGGAAGTTCACGTCCACCATTTGCGCCGCAAGCTCGGCACCCCGTTTATCCGCACCGTACACGGTATCGGCTACACCCTGGGCGAACAATAAATGAGATTTCTGCGCCACATGAGCCTGCGTCTGCGCCTGACGCTGCTGTTTATCGTGCTGACGCTGGTGGCCTGGAGCTGCGCCAGCTTTATCGCCTGGCAGCAAACGACCGATAAGCTCGACAAGCTGTTTGATACCCAGCAAATGCTGTTCGCCAAGCGCTTGAGCGCGATGGATTTCAACGAGCTGCACGTCACATCGCCCCAACTGCGTACCAAAAAGAAAATTAAACACGGGCATCTCGACGACGACGCGCTGGCGTTCGCCATTTATACCATAGACGGACGGATGGTACTGAACGACGGCGATAACGGGCAGGACATTCCCTACCACTATCGCCGGGAAGGGTTCGACGATGGCCGCATTAATAATGACGACGACGAATGGCGTTTATTGTGGATAACCACCGCCGATGAAAAATACCGGATCGTGGTCGGCCAGGAGTGGGATTACCGCCAGGAAATGGCGCTGGAAATCATCACCTCCCAGCTTGCGCCGTGGCTGGTGGCGCTGCCGCTGATGGTACTGTTGCTGATTCTGCTGCTCAGCCGCGAACTCGCGCCGTTGAAAAAGCTGACCCGCACTCTGCGCAGCCGCACGCCGGGCTCCGATGAACAGCTCGATACCACCGGCGTGCCGGGCGAAGTCCGTCCGCTGGTCGATGCCCTGAACCAGTTGTTTAACCGCTCGCATGAAATGATTATCCGCGAGCGGCGTTTTACCTCCGATGCCGCCCACGAACTGCGCAGCCCTCTCACCGCCCTGAAGGTGCAAACGGAAGTGGCGCAGATGTCGATGGACGATCCGCAGAGCCGGGAGAAAGCGCTGTCACAACTGCATTTTGGCATCGACCGGGCCACGCGCCTGGTGGAACAATTGCTCACGCTGTCGCGCCTGGACTCCCTCGCCGGGCTGGATGATGTCGAGCAGATTTCGCTGGCCGACCTGCTGCAATCGGCGGTGATGGATATTTACCACCCGGCGCACCAGGCGGGCATTGAGCTGCGGCTGCATGTGAATGCGCCTGACGTGACGCGCAAAGGCCAGGCGTTATTGTTAAGCCTGCTGGTGCGTAACCTGCTGGATAACGCTGTGCGTTACAGCCCGCGCGGCAGCACGGTAGATGTGACGCTCAACGCCCATGACTTTACCGTGCGTGATAACGGGCCGGGGATCAGCGCCGACGCCCTCGCCCGGATTGGCGAGCGTTTCTATCGCCCGCCTGGGCAGGATGAACCCGGCAGCGGCCTCGGGTTATCCATCGTGCAGCGCATCGCCGCCCTGCATCAGATGACCGTTGTTTTCAGTAATGCGCCGGACGGTGGGTTCGTCGCCCGCGTAAACGGGTAATGCCATTATTGCTATAATCGCAAAAGACTTTGCACATTTTGCTAATTTCATCGTCTCGTTGCTGGCGTTACACTACCGGCAAACTTCCTTTCTAAGGCATTACGATGAGCAAGATCCTGATTATCAACGGCGGTAAAAAATTCGGTCATTCCAACGGCCAGCTGAACGACACCATGACCGAGGTCGCGGATGGTTTCCTGCGCGACGCCGGGCATGAAGTCCGTGTTGTTCGCGCCGACAGCGATTACGACGTGAAAGCGGAAGTGCAAAACTTCCTGTGGGCCGACACCATTATCTGGCAGATGCCAGGCTGGTGGATGGGTGCACCGTGGACTGTGAAAAAATATATCGACGACGTATTCACCGAAGGCCACGGCTCACTGTACGCCAGCGACGGTCGTACCCGTTCTGACGCCAGCAAAAAATACGGCTCTGGCGGCCTGATCCAGGGCAAAACCTACATGCTGTCCCTGACCTGGAACGCACCGATGGAAGCGTTCACCGAGAAAGATCAGTTCTTCCATGGCGTCGGCGTTGACGGTGCTTACTTGCCGTTCCACAAAGCCAACCAGTTCCTGGGGATGGACGCGCTGCCGACCTTTATCGCCAATGACGTGATCAAAATGCCTGACGTGCCACGCTATGTCGCAGAATATCGCAAGCATCTTGCCGAGATTTTTGCTTAACTGACGGTCTGCATAAAAAGGAGTACGACTATCATGTTAACTGTTATTGCTGAGATCCGTACCCGTCCTGGCCAGCATCACCGTCAGGCCGTACTGGATCAGTTCGCGAAAATTATCCCAACCGTGCTGAAGGAAGAAGGCTGCCACGGCTACGCGCCAATGGTAGACAATGCCGCAGGCGTGAGCTTCCAGGCGACAGCACCGGATTCCATCACCATGGTTGAGCTGTGGGAAACCGTGGCGCATCTCGAAGCGCATCTGCAAACTCCGCACATGAAAGCGTGGAGCGAAGCCGTCAAAGGCGACGTGCTGGAAAGCCACATCCGCATTCTGGAACCCGCACTGTAATTTCCCCCCGAATAAAATCTAAAAGCCGGATAACGCCTTAGCGTTGTCCGGCCTTTTTGTTTGTGTATTTGCGCTGAGTAAACCGGTGGCTTTTTTTTGCACAGGTGCAACGCTGTTTTGTGTATATCAAATAACGGCATCGACCTTGCTTTATCAATGTAAAAAGTAAGTGTTTTTAACTGGTTGATTTTAATAAATTAAAATATTGGTGACATGATTGCATCAATAATAGCCCTGGAGCATATATTAATAGCACAGTAACTAAATTATAATTCTTTAACATCCGGTTGATATACGAGGTCAGAATGCGGTTAATTGTCATGCTGTTAAGCTTTGCGCTCTCGACACAGCTCTGGGCGGGTGAACTTTCCAGACCTGCCGGTAAAGTCCTTTTAACGCTGTCTGGTAATATCGAAAATACGAATGAAGGTAGAAAAGCCGTTTTTGATATCGCCAGCCTTGAAAAACTGGGTATGATCAGCTTTCAGACCACTTCCCCCTGGTATGATGGCCGCACAACCTTTACGGGTATTCCACTGCAAAAGCTCATGGATTATGTTGGGGCGAAAGGGTCTGTTGTTAAGATCACTGCGCTCAATGACTACACCACGGAAATCCCCCTCAGTGATTTTAAGAAATACAACGTTATCCTTGCGTTAAAAATCAACGGAGAATATATGCGTATCCGTGATAAAGGCCCGTTGTTTGTTGTTTACCCCTATGACAGTATGCCTGAGCTGAATAATCAGATTTATTATTCCAGATCAGCCTGGCAGGTCAGCAGAATGAATATTGAGTAAGGGGTCAAAAGACCAACATGAACAGAATTCTGGCTGGCATCATTTTTTTCCTTTTTATATCTACCGCGTATATCTCTTTCCTTGTGCATGAAAGGCAACAAGAGTTACAGAAACTGACGCACTACGCCGCTTCGTGGTCTGCTGCACAAATGGTATCAGAATATTACCGGTTCGAATCGTTGCTTGGTCTTTACACTATCGATAAGACGATGACGCTGGACGATGTGCGTATGCGTCTTGACATTATGCTCAGCCAGAGTGATTTAATGAAAGAAGGTGATCTGCGGAATTACATAGAAAGTAATAAAGATCATCATGCTCTTGCTCTACAGCTTGAAAAAACGCTTGAGTATCTGGATATTCATCTTGAGAAAATGAACCGCTCAGACCTCCAGGCCTACCTGAAAAAAATGCAGACGCTTGATGCACAACTGGGTCGACTGTCGTCCGGCGCTTTAGACAAGGATATTAACTCGATAAATGACGCCAACCTCAAAATTAAAACCCTGTACTCTATTTACTCAGCGACGTCTGTATTGCTGATAATAATGAGTGCGATACTTGGCGTACTGATATTTTATCAAAACAGAAATATTCTGAAGGCTCATCTTCAGGTAAAGAGTCTTGCTGAAGCGCTGCAGGAATCTAAAGAAAAACTGCAAATCCAGAATGCCAAGTTAGAGTATGACGTCTACCATGACTCTCTGACAGAGATGAATAACCGTCAGTTTTTCTGGGGAAATTTAAATGAAACCATCGAGAACGCTGTAAAAAGCAATGATTCTGTGAATGTGATGTTGTTTGATTTAGATCGATTCAAAGAGGTCAATGATACGTATGGCCATGATGTCGGTGATATGTTATTACGCCAGATATCACACCGTCTTATTTCGATGGGCCTGACTTCCGATACGCTTTATCGCTTAGGCGGGGATGAGTTTGCGTTTCTCTCGAGTGGCCTGACGGAAAGTAGTGCCGTTTCACGAGCCCAAAATATATGCGATGCGATCAACCAACCTTATACTATTTATAATACGATTATCAATATCACCACCAGTGTCGGCATTGTTATCTCAGACACTGAACGCCGCTCCGACTATCTCTATAAATTTGCCGATCTGGCCCTTTATGAAGCCAAAAAAGAGGGTGCTGGTAAGATAAAAGTCTTCCGGCAATGGATGTTAGAAAAGTTGCAAGAGAGCAGAACCCTTGAGCATGATATGGCACTGGCGTTAGTGAACAAAGAATTCGTTGTTTACTATCAACCTATTGTCGATTCTTTCAGTCAGGAAATTTACAGCTATGAAGCCCTTATTCGTTGGATACATCCTCTGAAGGGCCTACTGTCGCCGGACAGCTTTATTCCTGTGGCTGAAAAAACAGGAATGATTAACGAGATGGGAAAATCGGTGCTTGAAATGGCCTGCCGGGAAGCCGCTGCCTGGGTGATTCCGGCTAAGATTTCAGTCAATGTCTCTCCTGTCCAGTTAAGCAGCAAAGCCTTTGCCGGAATAGTACAGTCTATTCTGAACGAAACGGGACTTCCCGCTGAGCGTCTTGAACTGGAAGTGACTGAATCCTCATTGTTTACTGAGAGCACAACGCCGATGAATACGCTTAAGAGGATGCGAGCTCTGGGGGTGAAAATATCCATCGATGATTTTGGTACCGGTTATTCTTCTCTTTCGCGCCTCAGCAGGCTTGCCTTCGATAAAATAAAAATAGACAAGTCCTTTGTGCAGTCGATATCGACACAGGAAGACGCCCTTAATATCATCAGGCTCATCACCGGCATGGCCAAATCCCTCAATATGAAGGCCGTTGCGGAGGGTGTTGAAACACAGGAGCAATTAGAAAGCCTTCAGTTGCTGGGCTGTGATTTCACACAAGGCTATCTGTTTGGTAAACCACAGCCTTATATAGATCGAAAAATCAGATACGGTTAAAAGGATGTCTATAAGACGTCAGGCACATCAAGTATTGTGTTTCTCTGAAAGGTGCCGTATGTCATGACTGAGCTCTTGTAACTCATTGAACAGCCTTGCCACATGGAAACCATCGCACACGGAATGATGTACCTGAACGGCGAGAGGCAATAATACTTTTCCATCTTGTTCGTAGTATTTCCCCAACGTGAACATGGGGGCAAAAAAGTTCTGCATGTTAGCAACGTTGATATTAAAACTGGTAAAGCTTACCCAAGGAATAGCCGAGACGAAAAATACATTTTCCCGAGACTCCTCCTTAGGCCAATAAGAAAGGTTATTACCATAGCGTGCAACGTCTTCTGAATAAACGCCCTGAAAGTGATGAATATTGCCATCGTAGTGGCTCCATAATGATGAAAAGGTCTCCGTTTCATTATGGAAAATGGTATAGCTTGGATGAACTTCATTCCATATGACAAGCTCATTATTCTTCATGGCCATACGGAACTCCGCATGACTGTTTACGACTTTTGAAAGCAGGAAAATAATAGTGGGGTAAAATTTCCAGCCAACTTCCCTTATATGTTTTAGCAGCGCGGTAATATCGACCAGGACAGTTTGGTTAAATGTACTTTGAGCAAATGACTGGAATACTTCAAAATGCTCCTTCCTTGCCCAACGAGACAAGTCAACAGGTGTATATTCCAGGGTTGTTTTTTCCATTTTTAGCCTTTAATTACATATCAGATGTTAGCCTACGCTTTTATGGATGACTATCTGGCAAAGTATTTTCATGTTTAACGTCCGCCCTTGCTCATAACAGACGATCTTCAAGCACAAAAAATGCCACTACAAATAAAAAACACTTTCATCCCGCTCTCAACCATCAATGTAGCCCTCACCGTCACCACAGGCAATACACCTGACGAATAGAAAACCAATAGCCCGGTGGCGCTACGCTTACCGGGACTACAACATCACATTCTCGTAGGCCCGCGCAAATGCAGTGCCGCCGGGCAATTCACGACACAAACCGTACAGGGGAAGGGTGGCCCGCGACGTTAAATTCGTTTACCATGGCGTCATTTACTGTACAAAAAAACAGGTTTATTCCTATGACGCTCGCGTTGACCGCCGAAAAAATTGAAAGACACCGCTTCACTGGGCTGAAAGTTGAAAACAGCACGTTTCATAACTGTGATTTCTCCGGGGCAGACCTTACTGGCACTGAGTTTATCGGCTGTCAGTTTTATGAGCGCGAAAGTCAAAAAGGATGTAATTTCAGCCGCGCTATTTTGAAAGATGCGATTTTCAAAAACTGTGATATATCGATGGCGGATTTCAGAAACGCCAGCGCGCTGGGTATCGAAATTCGTAGCTGCCGCGCTCAGGGCGCAGATTTTCGCGGCACCAGTTTTATGAATATGATCACCACACGCACCTGGTTTTGTAGCGCCTATATCACTAACACCAACCTTAGCTACGCCAACTTTTCGAAAGCCGTGCTGGAGAAGTGTGAACTGTGGGAAAACCGTTGGATAGGCACTCAGGTTCTTGGCGCGACGTTCAGTGGGTCAGATCTCTCCGGCGGGGAGTTTTCCTCGTTTGATTGGCGTGCTGCTAACGTGACACATTGCGATCTGACCAACTCAGAACTGGGTGATTTAGACGTGCGGCGCGTTGATTTACAGGGCGTCAAACTGGATAGCTATCAGGTGTCATTGATAATGGAGCGGCTTGGGGTCGCGATTATCGGCTAGCCAAACTATTTTCAGCCAAAAGCCCGGCGGCGCAAAGGCTTAACGGGCCGACAACAGGCATAAAAAAACCGGCGCATTCGCCGGTTTTTTTATGCTGCCAATCAGGCTCAGGCTTCCAGATCCGCCATGTCGCCTTTTTCCTGCAACCAGTTACGGCGGTCTTCGGAACGTTTTTTGGCGAGCAGCATGTCCATCATCGCGTCAGTCTTTTGATCTGATTCATCGTCGATATACAGCTGCACCAGGCGGCGCGTGTTCGGATCGAGCGTCGTTTCACGCAGCTGGAGTGGGTTCATTTCACCCAGACCTTTAAAGCGCTGGACGTTCGGTTTGCCTTTTTTGCGTTTCAGCTGGTCCAGAACGCCTTCTTTTTCCTGCTCGTCGAGCGCGTAGTACACCTCTTTGCCGAGGTCGATACGATACAGCGGCGGCATAGCGACGTAGACGTGTCCGGCTTTCACCACGTGGCGGAAGTGTTTCACGAACAGCGCACACAGCAGCGTGGCAATATGCAGGCCATCGGAGTCCGCATCCGCAAGGATACAGATCTTGCCGTAACGCAGCTGGCTAAGATCGTCGCTGTCCGGATCGATGCCGATAGCCACGGAAATGTCGTGCACTTCCTGCGAGGCCAGCACTTCATCGGACGACACTTCCCAGGTGTTGAGGATCTTACCCTTCAGCGGCATGATCGCCTGATATTCGCGGTCGCGCGCCTGTTTGGCAGAACCGCCCGCCGAGTCCCCTTCTACGAGGAACAGCTCGGTGCGGTTGAGATCCTGCGCGGTACAGTCGGCCAGTTTGCCCGGCAGCGCAGGGCCGCTGGTCAGTTTCTTACGCACCACTTTTTTAGCGGCACGCAGACGGCGCTGTGCGCTGGAAACGGCCATTTCGGCGAGCATTTCTGCCGCCTGGACGTTCTGGTTCAGCCACAGACTGAAGGCATCTTTCACCACGCCTGACACGAATGCCGCGCACTGACGAGAAGAGAGACGCTCTTTGGTCTGTCCGGCGAACTGTGGATCCTGCATTTTCACTGACAGCACGTAAGCACAGCGATCCCAGATATCTTCCGCCGAGAGCTTCACGCCGCGCGGCAGAATGTTGCGGTATTCACAGAACTCGCGCATGGCATCGAGCAGCCCCTGACGCAGACCGTTGACGTGTGTACCGCCCTGCATGGTTGGGATCAGGTTAACGTAGCTTTCAGTCAGCAGCTCACCGCCTTCCGGCAGCCACAGCAGCGCCCAGTCCACCGCTTCGGTGTCACCGGCAAAGCTGCCGACAAACGGTTTTTCTGGCAGCAGCGGCAGGCCGTTGACGGCTTCGCACAGATAGTCATTCAGACCGTCGGCATAACACCACGTTTGCTCGCTGTTGTTCACTTTGTCTTTGAAGACGATTTCTACGCCGGGGCACAGAACCGCTTTCGCTTTCAGCAGATGCGACAGACGGGATACGGAGAAGCGCGGGCTGTCGAAGAAGCTTTCATCCGGCCAGAAATGGACGCTGGTGCCGGTGTTACGTTTACCGACCGTGCCGGTGACGTGCAGATCTTCCACTTTCTCGCCGTTTTCAAAGGCCATGGTGTAAATCTGTCCGTCACGACGAACGTTCACTTCCACGCGTTTTGACAGGGCGTTAACCACCGAAATCCCTACGCCGTGCAGGCCGCCAGAGAACTGGTAATTTTTATTGGAAAATTTCCCGCCGGCATGCAGACGACAGAAAATAAGTTCTATCGCCGGAACACCCTCTTCCGGGTGAATATCGACCGGCATACCACGACCGTCATCGATAACTTCCAGCGACTGATCGGCATGTAAAATAACTTCCACGCGCTTGGCATGGCCCGCCAGTGCCTCATCCACACTGTTATCAATAACTTCCTGACCCAAATGGTTAGGACGAGTGGTATCGGTGTACATCCCTGGGCGGCGGCGAACCGGCTCAAGCCCGGTGAGTACCTCAATGGCATCAGCGTTGTAAGAAGATTGCGTCATGGTTTTTTCACGAGTTGTTAGGGCCGACTAACGCAGCCCCAGAAAATCGATAATCTGTGTGAAATGATCTTCAAAGCCGATAAAGGCATGATTCCCGCCCTCCTCGACTGTTTGACGGCAGGAGGCGTAGTAATCAACTGCCTGGCGATAATCGAGCACTTCATCACCCGTCTGCTGTAGCAACCAGAGCAAATCCGGGGCTTCGAGCGGGTCAATTTGCATCACTTTCAGATCGTAAATATGGCGTGACTCTAGCACATATTGTTCCCCGGTGTAGGGATTCTCATTGTGACCGAGATAGCCGGAGAGTAGCTCAAACGGACGCACTGCCGGATTGACGACTACGGCAGGCAGCATGAAACATTGCGACAGCCAGGTGCCGTAATAGCCGCCCAGTGACGAACCCACAATGCCCAGCGGTTCACCGCCGTGTTGCAGGACAAGTTTCTCCAACAGTTCCGCGGCTTCTGCCGGAAATGCCGGCAGCTGCGGGGTGACCATCTCAATATCCGGATGGTTTTCGGCAAGCCACGACTTCATTGCCGTTGCCTTCGCCGAACGCGGTGAGCTGTTAAACCCGTGGAGATAAAGAAGCGTAGACATCAGTATCCTTCTGAAGCGGTGTCCGGGCGGAACTCCGCGCCATCCAGGCGGCAAACTTCGGTGGTAAGCGTGCCATCAGCATGCAATTCCAGCCAGCGCCAGCCAGGGGCTATGGTATCCAGCGTAAAGTTCGCGCAGTGCGGTTTGAACTGTACACAGGTGGACGGCGTGGCCATCATGCGACGCCCGTTCCAGTCAACGTCCATTTCCTGGTGGATATGGCCGCAGAGTAAATTTTTCACCCGAGGGAAACGCATTAATACACGATCGAGCGCGCCAGCATTACGCAGGCTGTGCTGATCGAGCCAGCTGCACCCGGCCGGAAGCGGATGATGATGCAGCAGCAATAGCGTGAAACGCTCAGGGGTTTCGGTCAGACGCTGTTCCAGCCATTCGAGCTGAAATTCGCTTAATTCGCCGTGTGGGACGCCGAAAACCTGGCTGTCGAGCATCAATACTTGCCAGTGGTCGCCTGCGAAAACACGTTTTACCGGGGAAATTCCGGCGTCCTGCAACGCGCTGTACATGGCTGGCTGAAAATCGTGATTACCGGGTAACCAGACGCAGGGCACGTCGAAGCCCGCGATGCCTTCAGCAAAGTGCTGATAAGCCGCAGACGAGTGATCCTGTGCTAAATCTCCGGTGGCGACCACGAGATCGCATTCACGCTGCGAGGCGCGGATGGCCGCCAGAACGGCCTGGTAACTGTCCCAGGTGTTCACCCCTAACAACGTTTCATGCTTTTCAGCAAACAGGTGAGTATCAGTAATTTGTAAGACTCTGACCCTGGCCTCACCAGCCAGTGAGAGATTTAACAGGCTTTCCAAATGGTGTCCTTTGGTTTCACGACGCTAACAAACCGGAATCGCCATCGCTCCATGTGCTAAACAGTACCTCAGCCAATCGGCCAAAAACTGGTTAATTTGATGCTTTTCGTCGCGTTGATGCAACTTTTTATTCGGGTAATCATACCGTGCTTTGAAGCGAAAAATCTGCTGACTCGAACACACTTCAGCCACCATCGCATCATGGTAAAGGCGCACCGTCATTGACGGCAGGCTCCAGTAACTGACCGCAGGCACCGTCTGTTCTATTTCCACCAGAGTAGTGTAGCGGGTCGATTCGCTGATCGTTAACCGGTATTGCGCATTAGCCACCTGATAGCTCACCGTTTCGCCGGGTGCGTCCGTTTGAGGCAGCAGGCGGCGTAGCTGTGCGAAGTTGGTTTCGCACAGACGCATCATTTCTGGGAAGTCAGGTGTATAGCGCTTCATTTTGTCCACTCGTTTCGTAATGCCTGATAATGCAATTGCAGCCATTGCAGGGCGATGACAGAGGCTGCGTTATCGATTTTTCCCTCTTCAACCCACTGGTATGCCTGTTCCCTGCTTACCACATGCACCCGAATATCTTCGTGTTCATCTGCCAGACCGTGAATACCATGCGCGGTCGAGGCGTCCACTTCACCCACCAGAATGGATAAGCGCTCGCTGGTGCCACCGGGGCTCGCCAGGTAGCTCAGCATAGGTTTGACGCGTTTGACGTCCAGACCGGCTTCTTCCACCGCTTCGCGACGGGCCACCTCTTCTGGACTTTCGCCCTCTTCAATCATCCCGGCAACCATTTCCATCAGCCACGGGCTTTCGCTGGTATCAAATGCGGCGATGCGAATCTGTTCCACCAGCACCACTTCATCACGCACTGGGTCAAAGGGTAGCAAGACTGCGGCGTGACCGCGCTCAAAAATTTCGCGTCGCACTTCACCGCTCATTTCGCCGTTAAACAAACGATGACGAAAACGGTACATGTCTAACGAAAAAAAACCGCTGTAAAGCGTTTCCCGTGCAATAATTTCAACATCGTTTTTGGCGTAAGTTACGATAGATTGATTTTTTCTGGTCATCGTCAATATCCTGGGCTGTAAAGTGGTGACGAAATCGGGGATTTCAGGTCTCTATGGCTACTGTTTTACTTATGCTGTGGTAGATTGGTGCAAATTAACGCCAGATGGCACGATACGCCAACTTTTTACGCGTGCGGACTCTGGTACAATCGACAAATCTTTTTGAATTAGATCAGCGCTAAATGCTTCACAACAAGGAATGCAAATGAAGAAATTGCTCCCCATCCTTATCGGCTTGAGCCTGACGGGCTTCAGCGCAGTGAGCCATGCGGAAAACCTGTTGCAGGTTTATCAGCAGGCACGTTTGAGCAACCCAGACCTGCGTAAGTCCGCGGCCGATCGTGATGCTGCATTCGAAAAAATTAACGAAGCACGCAGCCCCTTACTGCCGCAGCTCGGTTTAGGTGCAGATTATACCTACACCAATGGCTTTCGCGATAACAACGGTATCAACTCCAACGAAACCAGCGCAGCATTGACGTTAACGCAGACCATTTTTGACATGTCAAAATGGCGTGCGCTGACGCTGCAAGAAAAAAGCGCCGGTATCCAGGACGTCACCTATCAGACTGACCAGCAGACGCTTATCCTGAATACCGCGACGGCCTACTTCAATGTGTTGAGTGCGATCGACTCGCTCTCCTTCACCGAAGCAAACAAACAAGCGGTTTACCGTCAATTAGACCAGACGACCCAGCGTTTTAACGTGGGCCTGGTAGCTATCACTGACGTGCAGAACGCCCGTTCACAGTACGACACCGTGCTGGCGAATGAAGTGACCGCCCGTAATAACCTCGACAACGCCGTTGAACAGCTGCGTCAGGTCACCGGTAACTACTATCCGGAGCTGTCTTCTCTGAATGTCAGCAACTTAAAAATGGACAAGCCGCAACCGGTGAATGCGCTGCTGAAAGAAGCAGAAGGCCGTAACCTCGCGTTATTGCAGGCTCGTCTGAGCCAGGACCTGGCCCGTGAGCAGATTCGCTATGCGCAAACCGGCCACATGCCAACCGTTGGCCTGACCGCATCTACCGGCGTGTCTGACACCAGCTACGATGGCAACAACGCCACCAGTAGCCAGTATACCGACCGTAACATCGGTCAGAATCAGATTGGCCTGAACTTCAATCTGCCGCTGTACAGCGGTGGCTCGGTGACCTCGCAGGTGAAACAGGCGCAGTACAACTTCGTCGGTGCCAGTGAGCAGCTCGAAAGCGCACACCGTAACGTGGTTCAGACCGTGCGTTCGTCCTTCAACAACATCAATGCGTCCATCAGCAGTATCAACGCCTACAAACAGGCTGTTGTTTCTGCGCAGAGTTCTTTAGACGCAATGGAAGCAGGCTACCAGGTCGGTACCCGTACCATCGTTGATGTGTTGGACGCGACCACGACGCTGTACAACGCGAAGCAGCAGCTCTCCAGCGCGCGTTATAGCTACCTGATTAACCAGCTGAACGTCAAGTCAGCTCTGGGTACGCTTAACGAGAACGATCTGTTGGCCCTGAATGGCACCCTCGGTAAAGCGGTTTCCACTTCCCCGGAAGCGGTTGCCCCAGAGAATGCCCAGCAGGACGCTAACGCTGATGGTTACAATGGCGCGAGCGCGGCGCCGGCTACACAGCCTGCCGCACAACGCACATCCACGTCCAGCAGCAACAGTTCTAACCCGTTCAAAAACTGATTCGGGCAACCCCGGCGACGCCGTTCGCCGGGGTTAAATCACTTTCCGCTCTCCCTCGCAAAAATAAACGTAAGGCAACGTAAAGATCCCCTCCTCCTGCCTCTCATCGCTTCAATTTCAACCACTCATCCACTATCCTGAGCACTACCACTGGGTCCAGGATGAAAGATAATGAAACGGACAAAAACAATTAATCACGCTTCGTTCCGCAAGAACTGGGGCGCACGCCATCTGACGCCAGTTGCGTTGGCGATCACCGCCGTATTTATGCTCGCTGGCTGTGAAAAAACTGACGAAACGGTGTCGATGTATCAGAACGCCGATGACTGCTCGAGCGCTAACCCAGGCAAAAGCGCTGAATGTACCGCGTCATACAACAACGCGCTGAAAGAAGCCGAACGCACCGCACCGAAATACGCCAGCCGTGAAGACTGTATCGCCGAATTCGGTGAAGGCCAGTGCCAGCAAGCTCCTGCCCAGGCAGGTATGGCTCCTGAAGGACAGCAGGCGCAGGCTCAAAGCAGCGGCAGCTTCTGGATGCCGCTAATGGCGGGCTACATGATGGGTCGCATGATGAGCGGTTCAGGCTTCCAGCAGCAACCACTGTTCAGCTCGAAGAATCCAAAAAGTCCGGCCTACGGCCAATACACTGATGCCAGCGGCAAAGGTTACGGTGCAGCGCAGTCGGGCCGTACCATGAACGTGCCTAAAACAGCGATGGCGCCAAAACCGGCCACCACCAACACCGTGACACGTGGCGGCTTTGGTGAGTCCGTAGCTAAACAGTCCACCATGCAGCGCAGCGCTTCCGGCACATCTTCTCGTTCAATGGGCGGCTAATCGCCATGGAAAGAGTCAGCATTGTCGAGCGCCCGGACTGGCGCGAAAAAGCCACCGAATATGGCTTCAATTTTCACACCATGTATGGCGAGCCGTACTGGTGTGAAGATGCGTATTACAAACTCACTCTCGAGCAGGTTGAAAAGCTGGAAGACGTGACCGCCGAGCTACACCAGATGTGCCTGAAAGTGGTGGAGCGCGTGGTCGCCAGCGATGAGCTGTTGACCAAATTCCGCATTCCGAAACACACCTGGAGCTTTGTGCGTCAGGCGTGGCAAACACAGCAACCTTCGCTTTATTCTCGCCTCGATCTGGCGTGGGATGGCAAAGGCGAGCCTAAGCTGCTGGAAAACAACGCTGATACGCCAACATCACTGTACGAAGCGGCTTTCTTCCAGTGGATCTGGCTCGAAGATCAGCAGAATGCGGGCAACCTGCCCGCAGGCAGCGATCAGTTCAACAGCCTGCAGGAAAAGCTGATTGAGCGTTTCGCTGAGCTGCGCGAACAGCACGGTTTCGGCCTGCTGCATTTTGCCTGCTGCCGCGATACCACCGAAGACCGTGGCACCGTGCAGTATTTGCAGGACTGTGCCAATGAAGGCGGCGTGGCGAGCGAATTTCTGTATATCGAAGATATCGGGCTTGGCGAAAAAGGTCAGTTTACCGACACCCAGGATCAGGTTATTGGTAACCTGTTCAAGCTCTACCCGTGGGAATACATGCTGCGCGAGATTTTCTCCACCAAGCTGGAGGACGCTGGCGTTCGCTGGCTTGAACCGGCCTGGAAAAGCATTATCTCTAATAAAGCGCTGCTGCCGATGCTGTGGGAAATGTTCCCGGATCACCCAAATCTGCTGCCCGCGTATTTTGCCGAAGACAGCTATCCACCGATGGATAAATACGTCATCAAGCCGATTTTCTCGCGCGAAGGTGCCAACGTGTCGATTGTCGAAAACGGCAATGTGGTTGAAGCCGTGGAAGGGCCGTATGGCGAAGAAGGTATGATCGTCCAGCAGTTCTGTGAACTACCGAAGTTTGGCGACAGCTATACGCTGATCGGCAGCTGGCTCATCAACGATCAACCTGCCGGGATCGGCATTCGTGAAGACCGGGCGTTGATCACTCAGGATCTGTCCCGCTTCTATCCGCATATTTTTGTGGAGTGATATGTGCCGGCGGCGCACGCTTGCCGGGCCTACTCGTCTTTGTAGGCCTGCTCAGCGTAGCGCCACCAGGCATTAACCAATCTGCACCGACAGCATACTCAAACTGCCCATCTCGATCCCATCAGTCGGCAACGTCATCGGCTCTTTTCTGTCCCACGCGCCCAGCACGTACAACAGCGGCAGATAATGATCCGCAGTCGGGTTGGACAGCGATCCTCCTTCATGGTCGAGATAATTCACCAACGGGTGCGATTCCGTCGGACCTTGCCAGGTGAGATTGTCTTTCACAAATTCATTGAACGATGTCGCCCACGGATACGGCGTATTTTCGCCATGCCAGCGTGCGGTGCGCAGGTTGTGAACCACGTTGCCGCTCGCCACCAGCATGATGCCCTCTTCACGCAGTGAGGCCAGTTTGCGGCCCATTTCCATATGCCAGGCCGGTGGTTTAGTGCTGTCGATACTGAGCTGAACCATTGGGATATCGGCATCCGGATACATTTTAATTAAAACGCCCCATGAACCGTGGTCAAAGCCCCAGGCTTCTTTATCCAGCGCTACCGGCACCGGGGTCAGCAGCTCAACGAGTCGCTGCGCCAGTTCCGGCGAACCTGGAGCCGGGTAATGTGTGTCGTACAGTGCCTGCGGAAAACCACCGAAGTCATGAATGGTTTTTGGGGCTTCCATCGCCGTGACACCTGTCCCGCGAGTAAACCAGTGCGCGGAAATGGCCACAATCGCTTTCGGGCGCGGCAGCGTTTCGCCGAGATGCTGCCAGGCACGGGTGTACACGTTATCCTCCAGCACGTTCATCGGACTACCGTGACCCAAAAACAGTGCTGGCATACGGGAAGAAGACATGATGATATCCTTACAGGAACAGTCGATTTGATGGTTCTACATTACGCGTTTTCGGGCAGGGATGAACTCAGATAACAGTGATGAAGATCATCAGGAAATTTGAATGTAAGGACACGTAAAAGCCCCATCTCCCCTCTCGCTTTCGGGGCAATGGATCTTTACTATAAATGATAATCATTATCATAAAGGAGTTTTCATGTCAGTACCTTTGATCCTGACCTTACTCGCTGGTGGGGCCACCTTCATTGGGGCTGTCCTGGGTGTTATCGGCCAGAAGCCCTCCAACCGCGTACTCGCGTTTTCCCTTGGCTTCGCTGCGGGCATCATGCTGCTTATCTCATTGATGGAAATGCTGCCTGCCGCTCTCGGTACCCAAGGCATGTCGCCGGTGCTCGGCTACGGCATGTTCGTGGTGGGTCTGCTGGGATATTTTGCCCTCGACCGAATGCTGCCCCATGCGCACGCACAAGATTTAATGCAGGGCGATAAGGCCGTGATGCCGCGCAATTTGCGCCGCACCGCGATTCTGCTGACGCTCGGCATCAGCCTGCACAACTTCCCGGAAGGCGTGGCGACCTACGTTACCGCCAGCAGTAATCTGGAGCTCGGATTTGGCATCGCATTGGCAGTCGCATTGCACAATATTCCTGAAGGCCTGGCGGTGGCTGGCCCCATTTATGCCGCAACAGGATCGAAACGTAAGGCGGTATTCTGGGCAGGCGTGTCCGGAATGGCTGAAATTCTTGGCGGCGTACTGGCGTGGCTGATTCTGGGTTCACTGGTCTCGCCGGTGGTGATGGCTGCTATCATGGCTGCGGTGGCCGGTATTATGGTGGCGCTGTCGGTAGATGAACTGATGCCGCTGGCGAAAGAAATCGACCCACACAACAACCCAAGCTACGGCGTGCTGTGCGGCATGTCGGTGATGGGGCTCAGTCTGGTACTGCTTCAGTCGATGGATTTCGCCTGATACTCTGAAAGCCAGATAGCAAAACGCCGGGACACTCCCGGCGTTGTCTTTTCAGATTCGCTATTCAGTGGATCTTAGCTGGCCTTACGCTCATGCTTTTGGCGGTATTCCACCAGATCTTCAATGGTCACGACCGGCATGTTGTGTTCCGCAGCAAACTTGATGCACTCCGGCGCGCGCGCCATGGTGCCATCGTCGTTGGTCAGCTCACACAGCACGCCCGCAGGTTTGAAGCCCGCCAGCGTCACCAGATCGATAGTCGCTTCAGTGTGACCGCCGCGAGTCAATACACCACCCGCCTGCGCACGAAGTGGAAACACGTGGCCTGGACGATGCAGATCGGAAGGTTTAGCGCCGTCGGCAATCGCCGCACGAACGGTGGTGACGCGGTCAGCAGCAGAAACGCCGGTGGTCACACCGTGCGCCGCTTCGATGGTTACGGTAAAACCGGTACCGAACGCACTGGTGTTGGTTTCCACCATCATCGGCAAATCGAGCTGTTTGCGGCGCTCTTCGTTAATGCACAGACAAACAATGCCGCTGCCGTGACGGATGGTCAGCGCCATCTGCTCAACGGTCATGGTTTCGGCGGCAAAGATCATGTCGCCTTCGTTTTCGCGGTTTTCGTCATCAAGCACCATCACACCGCGACCTTCACGCAGTGCGGACAACGCGTGTTCTACGCGTTCAAATGCAGTACCAAAAGAGGAAAGTAGCGTCTGATTCATGGTAAAAGACCTCATTAAGATTATGGTTACCAGAATCAGGGCAGTCTTAGGAGCGCCGACGAAGCGGCAAAAAGATAACGTGCGCGGGCCTTGCCCGTAGATCGTTACTCTCTCCCATCCGGACTCTAACCGTCGGCCCCGGAATTACACCGGATCTGCTGTCCTTCAGACTGACGTCCAAAGCGCTCGCGGGCTTTCAACCTGAGTTGATTTACCGCCGGTGGGGAATTTCGCCCCGCCCTGAGAATAAGCGAGATAACTATAACGCTAATGATTATTGTCGGCAATGCATAAGCTTCAAACATTTCTGGTTTATAGCCCCGGCATAAGGCACTACAATAATCTGCAAAACCGACCAGATCAGGGAAACCATAATGATTGATCCGAAAAAAATTGAACAGATTGCCCGCCAGGTTCACGAGTCCATGCCGCAAGGTTTGCGTGATTTTGGTGGTGACGTTGAGAAGAAAATCCGTCAGGTGCTGCAATCTCAGCTGACGCGTCTGGATCTGGTCAGCCGCGAAGAGTTCGACGTGCAGACTCAGGTTCTGCTGCGCACTCGCGAGAAGCTGGCCCTGCTGGAACAGCGTATTTCCGACCTGGAAAACCGCACCACCGCCGCGTCCTCCGCGCCAGCGATTCCGCCGGTAGACGAATAATGTGAGATTGCCCGGTGTCGCTTACGCTAACCGGGCCTACAACTGGCAGTCGCAACGTTACTTGCTGCTGTCTTTCTGTATACGCTTGATGATATTGGTGGTTGAACAGCCATCTTCAAAGTTCAGTACCATCACTTCGCCGCCGTTCGCCCAGACTTCTTCACTACCCGCGATTTCGTCCGGCTTGTAGTCCCCGCCTTTCACCAGCAGATCCGGCAGAACGCCCGCAATCAGGCGCTGCGGCGTATCTTCTTCAAACGAGACCACCCAATCGACAGATCCCAGCGCACCGAGCACGATCATGCGCTGATCGAGCGGATTCACCGGACGGGTTTCGCCTTTCAGACGTTTGGTAGATGCATCGCTGTTCACCGCGACAATCAATCGATCGCCAAGCTTACGCGCGTTGGAGAGATAGGACACGTGACCCGCGTGCAGAATGTCGAACACGCCGTTGGTCATCACGACTTTCTCACCACGCTTACGCGCTGCCATTACTGCCAGCTTCAGCTCGGCTTCGCTCATCACGCCGAAACCGGTGTCCGCACGACCACGCACCGCATTTTCCAGTTCGATAGGCGAAACGGTAGACGTCCCGAGTTTGCCCACCACAACGCCGGCTGCCGCGTTGGCAAAGAAACACGCCTCTTCCAGCGAATTACCCGCCGCCAGCGTTGCCGCCAGCACGCCAATCACCGTGTCACCGGCACCGGTCACGTCATACACTTCTTGCGCCTGCGTTGGCATATGCAGCGGTGCTTTACCCGGTTGCAACAGGGTCATGCCCTGTTCGGAACGGGTGACCAACAGCGCCGACAGTTCGAAGTCGGCGATGATTTTCATGCCGCGCTCAACGATTTCCGCTTCGCTTTTACACTTTCCGGCGACGGCTTCAAACTCAGAGAGGTTTGGCGTCAGCAGCGTTGCGCCACGATAGCGTTCAAACTCGCTACCTTTCGGGTCGATCAGTACCGGAACACCCGCTTTACGAGCAAGCTGAATCATATCCTGAACGCTTTCCAGTGCGCCTTTAGCGTAGTCAGACAGCACCAGCGCGCCGATGTGGCCCAGCGCCTGCTGAATACGTTCGTGCATCGGCTGTGGATCGACGCCCGCAAAGCCTTCTTCGAAGTCCAGACGAATCAGCTGCTGGTTGCGTGACAGCACGCGCAGCTTGGTGATCGTCGGATGGGTCGGCACGGAAACGAAATCGCACTTCACGTTTACGTCCGCCAGCGCTTTGCTGAGCGCCCGCGCCGCATCGTCAATACCGGTCAGCCCGACCAGACGCGAAGTGGCCCCCAACGCCGCGATGTTCATCGCCACGTTCGCCGCGCCGCCAGGACGCTCTTCGATGGTATCCACTTTCACCACCGGCACCGGGGCTTCCGGGGAAATGCGGCTCGTTGGGCCGTACCAGTAGCGGTCCAGCATCACATCACCGACGACCATCACTCCTGCACGTTCAAACTCTGGCAGCGTTACTTTCATTCCAGACTCCTGAAAGATTTGTTAATTGCGCGCGATAATAACATCTCACGACACCACCAGCCACTTTAGCCAGCTCGCACGCACCAGCGCGCGCTCCGCCGCAAAGGCCTCCGGCTCTACATGCCCGGCCTCCTCCTGCAATGCCAGATGATGCAGCGCATCACGCAGCGTAGTGTATGCCCGGCTCAGGGCCAGCGCTTCCTGCTCGTCCATTATGTCGTTTTGTGCGAGCAGTTCGAGAATGCGCACGTTATCCGACCAACGGGTCAGCTTCGGTTTATCGTGAGCGAAACGCAGCACCAGATACTGGGTAATAAACTCAATATCCGTAATGCCGCCTTCATCGGCTTTAATATCAAAGCGGTAGCGATGTTTGCCCCCAAGATGCGCCCGCATTTTCTCGCGCATTTCGCGGACTTCGGTTTGCAACTTTTCGCCTTCACGGGAAACGGTCAGTACGTCGCGGCGAATCGCATCAAACTGCGATTGCAGTTGCGGGTCGCCGTACACCACGCGGGCGCGAACCAGCGCCTGATGTTCCCAGGTCCAGGCTTCATGATGTTGATAATCGGCGAAGGCCGCGGTGGTCGTGACCAACATACCTGCCGCGCCGGACGGACGTAAGCGAGCGTCCACTTCGTACAGGATGCCTGAGGAGGTGCGGGTGCTGAACAGATGCATGATGCGCTGGGCCAGGCGCAGATAGAACTGACGCCCATCGATTTCACGTTCGCCATCGGTCATCACTTCCACTGGGCAGTCGTGTAAAAACACCAGATCGAGATCAGAACTGTAGCCCAGCTCCCAACCGCCGAGTTTGCCATAGCCCACTACCGCAAAACCACGCCCCTGGCGCTCTGCAAGATGGCGAGGTTGCCCAAAACGAGCCACCATTTGCACCCAGGCCTGCTGAACCACCGCGTCGATCATCGCTTCCGCCAGCCAGGTTAAGTGATCGCTCACTTTCATGACCGGCAGCGTGCCGGCTATATCCGCCGCGGCAACGCGCAACAGCTGCGCCTGCTTAAACTGGCGCAGCGCTTCAAGCTGCTGCTCTTCATCTTCTTCCGGCACGCGCAGCAGATACTGGCGCAATTCGTCGCGATAGGCATCGGTGGCCGTTGGCTGGTACAGCGTGTTCGGATCGAGCAACTCATCCAGCAGCAGCGGATAACGCGCCAGCTGGCTCGCCACCATCGGCGACGCGGCGCAAAGGTGAATAAGATGCTTGAGCGCACCCGGGAATTCGCTCAGCAGTTCAAGATAGGTGGTGCGAGTGACGATCCCGGTCAGCAGCGGCATGATGCGCGCCAGCGGAACCGGGGCATCTTCCCGGCTGCAAACGTTACTTAGCAAATGCGGCATCAGCGAATCAAGCACCTGACGCCCGCGCGGGCCGATGGTGCGTTTGTCGAGCTCTTTGCGGAAATCGGCAATCACCGCCAGCACTTGATTGCGATCGCTGTCGGTGAGATGCGTCAGCACCGGCGTGGTGTCGTCTTCCTGCAACGCATCCTGCCACAGCTCTCGCCAGTGCTCAGACAGCTGTTCATCCGCCGAGGTCTCTTCGTCATCGCCAATCAGCGCGTTGAAAATCTGCCGTACGTGAGCCATGTGCGCATCCAGGGCCTGCGTCAGTGCATCCCAGTCAGCGAAGCCCATGCCCCACGCCAGCCGCGCCCGGTTCAGCTCGTCCTGAGGCAGGGTCTGCGTCTGTTCGTCATTAATGCTTTGTAGCAGGTTTTCCAGGCGGCGTAAGAACAGGTAGGCGTCATGCAGCCGTTGCGCCTCGCCTTCCGGCAAAAGATGCAGCGCATCAATAGCTTCCAGCGTTGGCAACAAAGCGCGCCCTTGCAGTGACGGCTCACGCCCACCGCGTATCAGCTGGAACACCTGTACGATAAATTCGATTTCGCGAATGCCACCCGCGCCGAGCTTGATGTTGTCTTTCAGGCCACGGCGGCGAACTTCGCGGGCGATCATACCTTTCATATTACGCAGCGACTGGATCACGCTGAAATCGATGTAGCGGCGGAACACGAACGGACGCAGCGTGGCACGCAGTTCATCGACGTATACGCCTTCCCTGTCGCCCATGATCCGTGCTTTGACCATCGCATAGCGTTCCCAGTCGCGGCCCTGCTCCTGGTAATAATCTTCCAGTGCGGCGAAGCTCAACACCAGCGGCCCGCTTTCGCCAAACGGACGCAGACGCATATCCACGCGATAGACAAAACCGTCCATCGTTGGCTGATCCAGTGCTTTAATCAGCCGTTGTCCCATGCGGGTGAAGAACTGCGCGTTGTCGAGTTCACGCCGCCCGCCCTGGGTTGAGCCGTGTTCCGGCCAGGCAAAAATCAGATCGATGTCAGAAGAAAAGTTCAGCTCGCCGCCGCCGAGTTTGCCCATGCCTAAAATCAGCAGCGGCTGCGGCTTGCCGTTGGCGTTGCACGGCGTGCCCCATTCCCGGCAGCAGGCGTCGTACAGCCAGTCGCGCGCGGCGACGATCAGCGTTTCAGCCAGATGACTCAACTGCTGCAAACTGTGTTCAGTGGAAATAAGAGAAAGCGCCTGCGCCCAGGCAATGCGCACCATCACGCGACGGCGGAACAGGCGCAGCTCGCGCATCAGGCTATTTTCATCGCTGACGTTCGCCAGCGCGTCCTGCAACCAGGCGGCGTAATGCTGCCATTCATCGGCCTGTGGCGGTGTATTCTCCAGCTCGCTAAGCCATGCTGGATACACGACCAGGCTTTGGCTGATAAAATCGCTGAAGGTCATTGCCGCCTGCGCCTGCGGGGTAAGGGCGTCGGAAGGGAAATCTGTCGGCAGTCGGTCGACCACCGTCTGCCAGTGCTGCTGTAACTGCAAAGAAAACGGCGTCATGACTACCTCGTTTCGCTATCGTCCGGTGACCAGAAAAGCCGTCAGCATCAGTTTGGCTTGCGCAATTTGCGGTTTAAATGCCGCATCCTTTGCGCTGGTTGCTGCGGAAATCGCGTCGCCAATTTGCGCCATTTGTTCAGAAGCCATCTCGTGTTCGGATTGCAGGCTGGTGCGAATAAATTCCACTGCTTTCAACACTTCGGTTTTGGCTTTCGCATTACCACGCAGCCATAGCTCTTCGTGATACTGCCAGTGGGCCAGCGCCGCTTCGAGCGCCGCGTTACCATGGTCAGTGAAATCAGTCTTTTTCATGGCACGTTCGGCATTACCCGCCGCCAGATGATAGCCGCGCGCCGCTTTGCTCAGACTGCCCTGACGCAGCACGCCTGCAGAAAGCAGCTGTTCTGCCACTTCAAGAATGTCTTCTACATTACCGTGCAGCAGTTCCAGTTCCAGCTCGCAAATCGGCTCCTGGTGGCGTCCGGCTTTAACGTCGCCCAAATCCAGCGCCAGTTCGATGCGGCTCTGATTGTGATTCACCAGCCATTTTTCGCGATAAAAATCGGTGCTGAACAGCGGGTTCACCTGCGAGGCGAGTTCTGGCGGCAGCGTACCCTCAGGCCAGACTTCAGCGGGCAGTTTTTCCAGCGCCAGTTCGGCTTTATCAAGATCAATGTTGTATTCCGGGCGCGAATGCAAACCGCCCACCACCTTCCCGGCGATTTTCATCGTCATTTCATAGCGACCGTTATGGCCACGGATCCGCAGCCCCATATCGTGGCGGCGCAGCCAATTATCGGCGGTTTCGTAGTAAATATTGAGGAGTTGAGCAGCTGGAACATGCTCCGCGGAGAGGGCGTTGAGCTGGGTGCGCAGCGTCTTGACGCCGTCCTGCTCAACGATGAACTTCAATTCGATTTCCTGATCCATGACTGATTTCTTATGGTTGCATTGCCTGGATTGAACATTACGCCGAACTTCCGCGCATCTTTTTTGTCAGTAGAGTGTATTTCGCGGTACTTTCCCATGCAACGTCCTCCTGGAGGATTCCGATTGCCGGAGAATGCCTGGCATCGTCAGACTGATGCCATTACTATCGATTCACTTTATGACAATAACGAATGACCTGATGCCTAAATTACGCCTGATTGGATTAACTTTATTTGCACTTAGCGTTTCCGCCGTGGTTCACGCTGAAGAAACACGTTACGTCTCTGACGAACTGAACACCTGGGTCCGCAGTGGCCCTGGCGATAACTATCGCCTTGCCGGTACCGTTACCGCAGGTGAAGCCGTCACCCTGCTGCAAACCAACGACGCCACCCAATATGGCCAGGTTCGCGACAGCAACGGGCGTACCGCATGGATCCCGTTAAAAGAGCTGACCAGCGAGCCGAGCTTTAAAACGCGCGTGCCGGATCTCGAAAGCCAGGTCAAAACGCTGACCGATAAGCTGACCAACATTGATACCACCTGGAATCAACGCACTGCAGATATGCAGAAGAAAGTTGCCGAGAGCGACGGCGTGATTAACGGGCTGAAAGACCAAAATCAGAAGCTGAAAAATGAGCTCATCGTGGCGCAGAAAAAGGTGAGTGCCGCCAATCTGCAGCTGGATGACAAACAGCGCACCATCATTATGCAGTGGTTTATGTACGGCGGCGGCGTGTTGGGCGTGGGTCTGATCCTTGGCCTGGTTCTGCCACGTCTGGTGCCGAGCCGCAAACGCAAAGATCGCTGGATGAACTAACGCCCCACGGCGGCCCGATTAGCCATCTCCTCTACACTTACGTATTATCGTCGGATAAACAGTGAGAGGAGAAGGTTGGCGTGAAGACATATCTGGTCGGTGGTGCAGTTCGCGATGCGTTGTTAGGCCTGCCGGTCAAAGACAAAGATTGGGTCGTTGTCGGCGCCACACCGCAGCAAATGCTCGACGCGGGCTACCAGCAGGTAGGTCGCGACTTCCCTGTTTTTCTCCATCCGAAATCCCACCAAGAATACGCCCTGGCTCGCACCGAGCGAAAATCAGGTTCCGGTTACACCGGTTTTACCTGCTATGCCGCACCAGACGTAACCCTTGAACAAGATTTACTGCGCCGCGACCTGACCGTTAACGCCCTCGCCCAGGACGATAACGGCGAGATTGTCGACCCGTATAACGGCCAACAGGACCTGCAAAACCGCCTGCTGCGCCACGTTTCCCCGGCGTTCAGTGAAGACCCTTTGCGCGTCCTGCGCGTCGCCCGTTTCGCTGCCCGCTATGCCCATTTAAGCTTCCGCATTGCCGATGAAACGATGGCGCTGATGCGCGACATGACCGCCGCTGGTGAGCTTGAACACCTCACGCCGGAACGCGTGTGGAAGGAAACCGAAAATGCACTCGGGACGCATAACCCACAGGTTTATTTCCAGACCCTGCGCGACTGCGGCGCGTTGAAAGTGCTATTCCCGGAAATCGATGCGCTGTACGGCGTACCTGCGCCGGCCAAATGGCATCCTGAAATCGACACGGGCGTACATACCCTGATGACGCTGACGATGGCTGCGATGCTGACACCCGCGCTGGACGTGCGTTTCGCCACGCTGTGCCATGATTTGGGCAAAGGATTAACGCCGAGAGAACTCTGGCCTCGTCATCATGGTCACGGTCCGGCTGGCGTTAAACTTGTGGAGCAGCTCTGCACGCGTCTGCGCGTGCCGAATGAAATGCGCGATCTCGCGAAACTGGTGGCAGAATTCCACGACCTGATCCACACCCTGCCTATCCTCAAACCGGTGACGCTGGTGAAGCTGTTTGATTCCATCGATGCCTGGCGAAAACCGCAGCGCGTGACGCAGCTGGCGCTGACCAGCGAAGCCGACGTGCGCGGACGTACCGGGTTTGAAGCCTGTGATTATTCGCAAGGACGTTTACTGCATGAAGCGTGGGAAGCGGCAAAAGCGGTGCCGACCAAACCGGTCATTGACGCCGGCTTTAAAGGGCCAGAAGTGCGGGAGGAACTGACGCGACGCAGGATAGAGGCCGTCGCGCAGTGGAAGGAAAAACGCTGCCCGCAGGTTACATAAACACTGCGTAAACCGCGGCCGCGACGATAAAGCGGTAGATGGCGAATGGAATGAAAGTGATGCGTTTGATGATATGCAGGAACGCTTTGATAGCGATCAGTGCGACCACAAACGCTGTCACGAAGCCCACGGCAAACATCGGAATGTCCGAGCTGCTCAGGAATCCGATGCTTTTGTACAGATCAAGCGCCGTGGCTCCCATCATCATTGGCACTGCCAGCAGGAAGGAAAACTCCGCCGCCGCATAGCGGCTGATGCCCAGCAGCATCCCGCCCGCAATGGTTGAACCCGAGCGAGAGAAGCCCGGCCACAGCGCCAGACACTGGAAGCAACCCACCAGAAACGCCTGACGATAAGTCATATCATCCAGACCCGCAGTGCGCGGCTCTTTCGGTTTAAAGACCTCGGCCATAATCAGCAATATGCCGCCGACAATCAGCGCGTACATCACGTTAACCGGGTTGAACAAAGACTTGATGAGATCGTGTAACACCAGGCCCAGTACCACCGCCGGGAACATCGCCAACAGCACGTGAATGAGCGATAGACGCCCGGAGCCTTCGCCTTCATGGACCGGCGGACGACCAAAATGAATGCCGATCAGGCCAAACAGACGACGCCAGAACATCACCACAACAGCGAGGATCGATCCTAACTGGATAACCACCTCAAACGTATTTGCCGTTTCGCCTTCGAAGCCCAGCAGGTGGCCGACGATAATCATGTGGCCGGTACTGGAAACGGGTAAAAACTCCGTCAGTCCTTCGACAACACCCAGGATGGCCGCTATCAGCAGCGAGTGCATATCGCTCATTAATAAACCCTTAAATAATAGAAAAAAAGAAGCTGAAAATTGGAACCAGCTTTAAGACATATGTATCGGCGTTTCGTTTAACCTGGATGAATCTATTCTTACGCTTTCGGATTAGCGCCACGCTCAATGATGACCCCAACGTTGGCCGCGCGCGCCACGGCGCCGGGTTTGCTCAGTTTGATGCGCACCCACGGCGAGTTAAAGCGCGTCAGAAGGATTTCAGCGACTTCCTCCGCCACGCGTTCCACCAGCGCGAAACGTCCCCCTTCAACGTGCGCAATGACCGCTTCGCTAATATCGGCGTAGCTCAGACAATCATTAACATCATCGCTGGCGGCAGATTTACGGTTGTCCCACGCCATTTCGATATCGAACATCAGCTTCTGTTCAATGGTCTGTTCCCAGTCATAAACACCAATTGTGGTGATGACCGAAAGTTGCTCTATAAATACAATATCCATCACGCCCCGCCTGCTTTTTGTCCGTGCCGGATACCACTTCCGGCAAAATATGCGTATTATCCACAGATGAAGAGAATACCGATACATTTTCAAAACGGAACAGCGTTATGAGTGCAATCGAGCCTGGAATGGTCTTCCTTGCCTATCTTTGCGGCTCAATTTCCAGCGCCATTCTGGTCTGCCGCATCGCGGGTCTGCCTGACCCACGCGTAAGCGGTTCCGGTAATCCCGGAGCGACCAACGTTTTACGAATTGGCGGCAAGGGAGCAGCCGTAGCAGTACTGATCTTCGACATCCTCAAAGGCATGTTGCCGACCTGGGGTGCCTGGGCGTTGGGTTTCACCCCATTCTGGCTCGGCCTCGTCGCCATTGCAGCGTGCCTCGGCCACATTTGGCCCATCTTCTTCGGATTCCGCGGCGGGAAAGGCGTGGCCACGGCTTTCGGTGCGATTGCGCCCATCGGCTGGGATCTCACCGGCGTGATGGCGGGCACCTGGCTGCTGACTATTTTGCTGAGCGGCTATTCGTCGCTGGGCGCTATCGTCAGCGCACTGGTGGCCCCGTTCTACGTGTGGTGGTTTATGCCACAGTACACCTTCCCGGTTTCTATGCTCTCGTGCCTGATCCTGCTACGCCATCATGACAACATCCAGCGTTTATGGCGTCGTCAGGAAACCAAAATCTGGGCGCGCCTGAAGCGAAAGAATAAACCGCAGAATTAGCACTTCCCTCGCCGCCGTTCGGGCGGCGACATCCATGATTATAATTCCTTAACATCATAAGCGTTTCCTATGACCGCGAAGTACCCCAGTTGATCCATACTCATTAGCGTCTGATTAATCACGCAATTGCAGGGGTGCCACTGTGTCTGGCGCGGAACGGGAGAGTGAAAAAACGGGCTGGCACGCCACGCTTGCCCTGCGGTTTTGCCACACGCCGGAGAAAACGGTACTGGCCTCTGCACGTCATTTCGGTCCATTGACCGTACAACGCCCTTTCTATCCTGAAGGCACCACCTGCCATCTTTATCTGCTGCACCCGCCCGGTGGTATTGTCGGCGGCGATACCCTGGATATCAGCGTCACCCTCGAACCCGACACCCATACACTTATCACCATGCCCGGTGCCAGCAAGTTTTATCGCAGCCACGGCCCACAGGCGCGGCTGAATCAGCGTTTTGAGTTGGCGGAAAACGCCATTCTGGAGTGGCTGCCGCAGGACACCCTCTTTTTTCCCGGGGCGAACGCCACGTTACACAGCGTGTTTCATTTGCAGGAAGGCGCGCGCCTGCTGGCCTGGGAGCTATATTGCCTGGGGCGGCCGGTTATCGGCGAAACGTTCAGTCATGGTGAGATAACCAACCGGCTTGAAATGTGGAAGAACGGTTCGCCGCTGCTGATTGAGCGCCTGCATCTTACTGATGGTGACCTGAGCGCCGTGGCAGAAAAGCCGTGGATTGGCAGCCTGCTGTTTTATCCCGCCAATGAAACCATGCTCGATGGGGTGCGCGAGTCCCTCACGCCGCTCGACGCTTTTGCCGGCGCCACGCTGGTCGACGGCCTGCTGGCGATACGTTTTTTATCGCACGATAACCTGATTTGCCAGCGCGCGATGCGTGAAATCTGGCAGGCACTGCGCCCGCAGCTGCTGAACAAATCCCCTTTATTCCCCCGAATCTGGCTGACCTGAGAGAACGCTATGGAACTGACGCCCAGAGAAAAAGACAAGCTGCTGCTGTTTACCGCGGCTCTGGTGGCGGAACGCCGCCTCGCCCGCGGCGTGAAGCTCAATTATCCCGAATCGGTGGCGCTGATTAGCGCTTTCATAATGGAAGGTGCGCGCGACGGCAAAACCGTGGCATCGCTAATGGAAGACGGCCGCCACGTGCTGACCCGCTCCCAGGTGATGGAAGGCGTACCGGAGATGATCCCCGATATTCAGGTGGAAGCGACATTTCCGGACGGCTCCAAACTGGTCACCGTCCATAACCCGATACTCTGAGGACACCGCGATGATCCCCGGTGAATACAAGATCCAGAGCGGCAACATCGCCCTGAACGTAGGCCGTGAAACGCGTAAAACCGTCGTCGAAAACCACGGCGACCGCCCGATCCAGGTCGGATCGCACTACCACTTTTACGAAGTGAACCCTGCGCTGAAATTCGACCGGGAAGTGTGTAAAGGCTTTCGGCTGAACATCGCGGCGGGCACCGCTGTACGCTTTGAGCCGGGCCAAAAACGTGAAGTCGAACTGGTGGCTGTCGCTGGCGATAAGCGCATCTTCGGCTTTCGTGGCGAGGTGATGGGCGAACTGGAGACAAAATCATGACCGAAATTTCCCGTCAGGCGTATGCCGACATGTTTGGCCCCACCACCGGCGACAAAGTACGACTGGCCGACACCGAGCTGTGGATTGAAGTGGAAAACGACTTCACCACCTACGGCGAAGAGGTCAAATTCGGCGGCGGCAAAGTCATTCGCGATGGCATGGGCCAGGGGCAAATGGTCGGCGAAGATTGCGTCGATCTGGTACTGACCAACGCGCTGATCGTCGATCACTGGGGGATCGTTAAAGCCGATATCGGCGTGAAAAACGGGAGGATCTTCGCCGTCGGCAAAGCCGGTAACCCGGATATTCAGCCCAACGTTACGATCCCGATTGGCGTGGGCACCGAAGTGATCGCCGCCGAAGGTAAAATCGTCACCGCAGGCGGCGTCGACACCCATATTCACTGGATTTGCCCACAGCAGGCGGAAGAAGCGCTGGTCTCCGGCGTGACCACCATGATCGGCGGCGGCACCGGCCCGGCTGCGGGTACCAACGCCACAACCTGCACACCGGGACCGTGGTATATCAGCCGCATGTTGCAAGCTATTGACAGCCTGCCGGTAAATATCGGCCTGCTCGGCAAAGGCAACGGCTCGACCCCGGAGACGCTGCGCGAGCAGGTTGCGGCAGGCGTTATCGGCCTGAAAATTCACGAAGACTGGGGTGCAACTCCCGCCGCTATCGACTGTTCGCTGACTGTTGCCGAGGAGATGGATATTCAGGTGGCGCTGCATAGCGATACGCTGAACGAATCCGGTTTTGTCGAAGATACTCTGGCGGCGATTGGCGACCGCACCATCCACACATTTCATACCGAAGGCGCGGGCGGCGGCCATGCGCCGGACATCATCACCGCCTGCGCGCATCCGAACATTCTGCCCTCGTCCACCAACCCGACGCTGCCGTTCACCGTTAACACCATCGACGAGCATCTGGATATGCTGATGGTTTGCCATCACCTGTCGCCGGATATCGCCGAAGATGTGGCCTTTGCCGAATCGCGCATTCGCCGAGAAACCATTGCCGCCGAAGACGTGCTGCACGACCTCGGCGCCTTTTCTCTGACCTCATCCGACTCTCAGGCGATGGGCCGCGTGGGCGAAGTGATTTTACGCACCTGGCAGGTGGCGCACCGGATGAAGGTGCAGCGCGGCGCGCTGGAAGAGGAACGGGGCGATAACGATAACGTCCGCGTGAAGCGCTATATCGCCAAGTACACCATCAACCCGGCGCTGACCCACGGCATTGCACATGAAGTCGGATCCATCGAAGCCGGAAAAATGGCAGATCTGGTGCTGTGGTCACCGGCTTTCTTTGGCGTGAAACCCGCCGCTATCGTTAAAGGCGGGATGATTGTGATGGCCCCGATGGGCGACATCAACGCCTCAATTCCCACGCCGCAGCCGGTGCATTACCGCCCGATGTTTGGCTCGCTCGGCGCGGCTCGCCATCACTGTCGCCTGACGTTTCTTTCCCAGGCGGCACTCGATAACAACGTGCCGCAGCTGCTGGGCTTAAAAAGCCAGACCGCAGTGGTGAAAGGCTGCCGAACGGTGAAGAAAGCCGACATGGTCCACAACAGCCTGCAGCCCAATATCACCGTCGATGCCCAGACTTATGAAGTGCGGATCGACGGGAAACTTATCACCAGCGAGCCAGCGGACGTGCTGCCGATGGCACAACGCTATTTTCTGTTTTAAGGAGTAACGATGCTGTATCTGACTCAGCGTGTCGATCACGCTC
Source organism: Citrobacter sp. 18056 (assembly GCA_902706235.1). Lineage (GTDB taxonomy): Bacteria > Pseudomonadota > Gammaproteobacteria > Enterobacterales > Enterobacteriaceae > Scandinavium > Scandinavium manionii. The sequence continues at coordinate 70,885 of CACSJR010000005.1, forward strand.
ATCAACTGACTGCCAGCGTTACGCTGCCGATTGATGTGCGGGTCAAAAGCCGCGCCAAAGTGACGCTCAGCGACGGACGTGAAGCCGGGTTGATGCTGCCTCGCGGCCTGCTGCTGCGTGGCGGCGATATCCTGGCCAGCGAAGACGGCAGCGAATGTATCGAAGTGATTGCCGCCGATGAGGGCGTATCAGTGGTGCGCTGCGATGATTCATTCCAGCTCGCTAAAGCCTGTTATCACCTCGGTAACCGTCACGTTCCGCTGCAAATCATGCCCGGCGAACTGCGTTTTCATCACGACCACGTACTCGACGACATGCTGCGCCAGTTTGGCCTGTCCGTGACCTTTGCCCATCTGCCGTTCGAACCGGAAGCCGGGGCGTATACCAGCGAAGCGCAAGGTCATCACCACCATACCCACGCGCATTCGCACAGCCACTGATGACGGATACCACGCAGCGACTGCGTTTATTACAACTGGCGAGCAGCAACCTGCCGGTGGGCGGTTACAGCTGGTCGCAAGGGCTGGAATGGGCGGTAGAGGCGGGCTGGATTGCCGATACCGCCGCCTTTGCCCACTGGCAAACGCAGCAAATGGAGCAGAGCTTTTTTCACGTCGACCTGCCGCTGTTCGCCCGGCTGTATCACGCCTGGGAACAGGATGACGTTGAGGCCGCCACGCGATGGACCGCATGGCTGCTGGCGTGCCGGGAAACGCGTGAACTGCGCGAAGAAGAACGTAATCGCGGCCAGGCGTTTACTCGCCTGCTGTACGACTGGCAGCCAGATTGCCCCGCCGAATGGCGTGGGCTGTTTAACCAAAGTCAGTTGTGCGGCATGGCGTGGCTGGGAGTGCGCTGGGGTATCGAACTGCGAGAGCTGGCGCTGACGCTCGGCTACAGCTGGATTGAAAGCGCGGTGATGGCGGGCGTGAAGCTGGTGCCTTTCGGCCAGCAGGCCGCACAAAAATTGATTATGTCGCTCTGCGAGCAGTACGCCGCAGGCATTGAACGCGGGCTGAACTGCCCTGACGAATTTATGGGTTCGGCGACGCCGCTGTCGGCCATCGCCTCGGCGCGTCACGAAACCCAGTATTCCCGCATATTCCGTTCCTGAGGAGAAGATATGGCAAGTTATAAACACCCTCTGCGTGTTGGCGTCGGCGGCCCGGTCGGCTCCGGTAAAACCGCCCTGCTGGAAGCGCTGTGTAAAGCGATGCGTGACACGTACCATCTGGCGGTGGTCACTAACGATATCTACACCAAAGAAGACCAGCGCATTCTCACCGAGGCGGGCGCACTGGAGCCGGACCGCATTGTCGGCGTCGAAACCGGCGGATGCCCACACACGGCGATCCGCGAAGACGCGTCGATGAATCTTGCGGCAGTGGAAGCGTTAAGCGAGAAATTCGGCAATCTTGAGATTATTTTCGTCGAAAGTGGCGGAGATAACCTCAGCGCGACCTTCAGCCCAGAACTGGCAGACCTGACGATTTACGTGATCGACGTCGCCGAAGGGGAAAAAATCCCGCGCAAAGGCGGGCCGGGGATCACCAAATCCGATTTTCTGGTGATCAATAAAACCGATCTTGCGCCGTACGTCGGGGCATCGCTAGAGGTAATGGAGCGTGATACCAACCGGATGCGCGGCGAGCGTCCGTGGACGTTCACCAACCTGAAAGCCGGGGATGGACTCGCGACGATCATCGCGTTTTTGGAAGATAAAGGAATGTTGAAAGCGTAACGGATGTTGGTTGCCCGGCGGCGCTCGGGGAGTTGCAGGCCCGGTAAGCATTGCGCCACCGGGCACCGCAATTACGCCGCAGGCAATTCCGCCAGCGGCCAGCGCGGACGGACGGTAACGCCTAAATCAGCAGTCGCTCCGCTGTTCAGTCGGACCATACCGGCATAGGCGATCATCGCACCGTTATCGGTACAAAACTCCGGACGCGCGTAAAACACCTCGCCCTTACGCTTATGCATCATTTCCGCAAGCTTCGTGCGCAGCGTGCGATTAGCGCTCACGCCACCCGCCATCACCAGGCGCTTAAAGCCGGTCTGATCCAGCGCACGACGGCATTTGATCATCAGCGTATCCACCACCGCATCTTCAAACGCACGCGCGATGTCAGCGCGGGTCTGATCGTCGTTATCATTCGCCCTAATCGTGTTGGCCGCAAAGGTCTTCAGGCCGGAAAAGCTGAAATCAAGCCCAGGACGGTCAGTCATCGGACGCGGGAACACAAAGCGCCCTTCGGTGCCCTGCGCCGCCATTTTCGACAGCATTGGGCCGCCTGGATAATCAAGACCCAGCAGTTTCGCGGTTTTGTCGAACGCTTCACCCGCGGCATCATCAATGGATTCGCCGAGCAGAGCGTACTCGCCAATACCGGTCACGCTGATCAGCTGCGTGTGGCCGCCGGAGACCAGCAGCGCCACAAACGGGTATTCAGGCGGGTTATCTTCCAGCATTGGTGCCAGCAGATGGCCTTCCATATGGTGCACAGGAATGGCCGGCACGTTCCAGGCAAACGCCAGTGAACGACCGATGGTTGCACCCACTAACAGCGCACCGACCAGTCCAGGACCGGCGGTGTAAGCCACTGCATCAATATCTTTTGCCGTCAGATTCGCTTCTTTCAGCGCCGCCTGGATCAGCGGAACGGTTTTACGTACGTGGTCGCGGGAGGCCAGCTCCGGCACCACGCCGCCGTAGTCAGCGTGCAGTTTCACCTGACTATACAATTGGTTGGCTAACAGCCCCTGAACATCGTCATAAATGGCAATGCCGGTTTCATCGCAGGATGTTTCGATTCCCAGTACGCGCATGGTTCGTTTTACCTCATTTCAATACCGCGCAGTTTAGGGTGAATGCGGGTCGATGTATACCCTGGGGGGCGAGTTCGTGTATACTCACACCCCTTACAAAAGTCCCGTTCAAAAACGGCATTGGTGCTTTACAAAGCAGCAGCAGTTGCAGTAAAATTCCGCACCATTTTGAAATAAGCTGGCGTTGATGCCAGCGGCAAACCGAATTTATCAAAGGTGAGAGTTACATGCCGGTAATTAAAGTACGTGAAAACGAGCCGTTCGACGTAGCACTGCGTCGCTTCAAGCGTTCCTGTGAAAAAGCGGGTGTTCTGGCGGAAGTTCGTCGTCGTGAGTTCTATGAAAAACCGACTACCGAACGTAAGCGCGCTAAAGCTTCTGCTGTGAAACGTCACGCGAAGAAACTGGCTCGCGAAAACGCACGCCGCACTCGTCTGTACTAATCTGTTGAGAGCGCACGCTCTCATTCCAGACTGAGTTCAAGCTGTAAAGGCCGTGCTTCCGGAAGGAATGCGCGGCTTATTTTCGTTTATACATCTGCATACGCTATAGCATTCAGGTTGCATCTAAGCTGAAGGATGACGCGTATGAAAATGCGAGGCTTATGGCTGGACGTATCCCACGTGTCTTTATCAATGACCTGCTGGCAAGAACCGACATCGTCGATCTCATCGACGCGCGGGTAAAGCTGAAAAAACAGGGCAAAAATTTTCACGCGTGTTGTCCCTTCCATAACGAAAAAACGCCTTCGTTCACCGTCAACGGTGAGAAACAGTTTTATCACTGCTTCGGCTGTGGTGCGCACGGAAACGCCGTCGACTTTCTGATGAACTACGACAAGCTCGAGTTCGTAGAAACCGTCGAAGAACTGGCGGCCATGCACAACCTTGAAGTCCCGTACGAAGCTGGCTCCGGCCCGACCCAGATAGAACGCCATCAGCGGCAAAGTCTCTATCAATTAATGGAAGGTCTGAGCGCGTTTTATCAGCAATCCCTGAATCAGCCCACCGCCGAACCTGCAAGTCAGTATCTGACGCAGCGTGGTTTAAGCAGCGAAGTCATCGCCCGATTTGCGATTGGCTATGCGCCGCCAGGCTGGGACAACGTGTTAAAGCGTTTTGGCAACAACCGAGAAAATCAGCAATCGCTGACCGATGCGGGCATGTTGGTGACCAATGATAAAGGGCGCAGTTACGATCGCTTCCGCGAACGGGTGATGTTCCCGATCCGCGACAAGCGTGGCCGGGTGATTGGTTTTGGTGGTCGTGTGCTGGGCGATGGCGCGCCGAAATACCTCAACTCCCCGGAAACCGATATATTCCATAAAGGCCGCCAGCTGTATGGCCTTTATGAAGCGCAGCAAACTGAAGCTGAACCGCAGCGTCTGCTGGTGGTCGAAGGCTATATGGACGTGGTCGCGCTGGCGCAATACGACATTAATTATGCCGTTGCGTCACTGGGCACCTCCACCACCGCCGACCATATCCAACTGCTGTTCAGGGTGACGAATAACGTCGTCTGCTGTTACGACGGCGACCGCGCAGGACGCGATGCTGCCTGGCGTGCCCTGGAAACGGCACTGCCGTACATGACCGACGGCCGTCAGCTAAGATTTATGTTTCTGCCTGACGGCGAAGACCCGGATACGCTGGTGCGTAAAGAGGGTAAAGCGGCGTTTGAAGCGCGGATGGAGCAGGCTCAGCCGCTCTCCACGTTCCTGTTTAACAGCCTGATGCCGCAGGTCGATTTGAGTACCCCGGATGGGCGCGCGCAGTTGAGTACGCTGGCGCTACCCCTAATCACTCAGGTTCCGGGCGAAACGCTGCGCATTTATTTGCGCCAGGAGTTGGGGAAAAAGCTGGGCATTCTCGAAGACGCCCAGCTTGAGCGCTTAATGCCAAAACAAGCAGAAAGTGGCACAGCTCGCCCCACTCCCCAGCTAAAACGCACGACCATGCGTATACTGATAGGGTTACTGGTGCAAAACCCGGAACTGGCAGGCCTGGCGCCGCCATTAACCGGGCTTGATCCGAAAAAGCTGCCAGGACTTGGCTTATTTTCTGAACTGGTCAACACTTGTGTGTCACAGCCAGGACTGACTACCGGCCAATTGCTTGAGCAGTATCGCGGCACAAATGAAGCCGCCACCCTTGAAAAACTGTCGATGTGGGACGATATAGCAGATAAGGAAATCGCTGAGAATACGTTCACCGACTCACTAAACCATATGTTTGATTCACTGCTGGTCCAGCGGCAAGAAGAGTTGATAGCTCGCGACCGCACACACGGTTTAAGCAGTGAAGAACGCCGGGAACTCTGGACGTTGAACCAGGAACTGGCAAAAAAATGAATTTAACGGCTTAAGTGCCGAATATCAATCGGGACGATCCCGAAGGCCGCACCGAGGCGCAGCGGCAATAATATAAGCAGGCCCTCGCTTTAAAAGTCGGTAACTCGTTTTCGCCGACCGACACCAATCAATGAATTAAGTGTGGATACCGTCTTATGGAGCAAAACCCGCAGTCACAGCTTAAACTTCTTGTTACCAAGGGCAAGGAGCAAGGCTATCTGACCTATGCCGAGGTCAATGACCATCTGCCGGAAGATATCGTCGACTCCGACCAGATCGAAGACATCATCCAAATGATCAATGACATGGGCATTCAGGTGATGGAAGAAGCACCGGATGCCGATGATCTCCTGCTGGCTGAAAACTCGAACAACACCGACGAAGACGCGGAAGAAGCTGCCGCGCAGGTGCTGTCCAGCGTAGAATCTGAAATCGGACGTACTACCGATCCGGTGCGCATGTATATGCGTGAAATGGGTACCGTTGAACTGCTGACCCGCGAAGGCGAAATCGACATCGCCAAGCGTATTGAAGACGGTATCAACCAGGTACAGTGCTCCGTTGCGGAGTACCCGGAAGCCATCACCTATCTGCTTGAGCAGTACGATCGCGTTGAAGCCGCGGAAGCACGTCTGTCTGACCTGATAACCGGCTTCGTCGATCCCAATGCTGAAGAAGATCTGGCCCCTACTGCCACTCACGTCGGTTCTGAACTCTCTCAGGAAGAGATGGACGACGACGAAGAGAAAGACGAAGAAGAAGACGACGATTCCAGCGACGATGACAACAGCATCGACCCTGAACTCGCACGTGAAAAATTCGGCGAACTGCGCACCCAGTACGAACTGGCGCGTGACACCATCAAGGCCAAGGGACGCACCCATGCGGCATCCCAGGAAGAGATCAAGAAACTGTCTGAAGTCTTCAAACAGTTCCGTCTGGTGCCAAAACAGTTCGATTATCTGGTCAACAGCATGCGTGTCATGATGGAACGCGTTCGTATTCAAGAACGTATCATCATGAAGCTGTGCGTTGAGCAGTGCAAAATGCCGAAGAAAAACTTCATTACACTGTTCACCAGCAACGAAACCAGCGAAACCTGGTTCAATGCAGCGGTAGCAATGAACAAGCCGTGGTCTGAAAAACTGAACGACGTCAAAGACGACGTACAGCGCGGCCTGCAGAAACTGCAACAGATTGAAGAAGAAACCGGCCTGACCATCGAGCAGGTTAAAGATATCAACCGTCGGATGTCCATCGGTGAAGCGAAAGCTCGTCGTGCGAAGAAAGAGATGGTGGAAGCAAACTTACGTCTGGTTATTTCGATCGCCAAGAAATACACCAACCGTGGTCTGCAGTTCCTCGACCTGATTCAGGAAGGTAACATCGGCCTGATGAAAGCGGTTGATAAGTTCGAATACCGTCGTGGTTACAAGTTCTCCACCTACGCAACCTGGTGGATCCGTCAGGCTATCACCCGCTCCATCGCGGATCAGGCCCGCACCATCCGTATTCCGGTGCATATGATTGAGACTATCAACAAACTCAACCGTATCTCCCGCCAGATGCTGCAGGAAATGGGTCGTGAACCGACGCCAGAAGAACTGGCTGAGCGTATGCTGATGCCGGAAGACAAAATCCGTAAAGTGCTGAAAATTGCCAAAGAGCCAATCTCCATGGAAACGCCAATCGGCGACGATGAAGATTCGCATCTGGGTGATTTCATCGAGGATACCACCCTCGAGCTGCCGCTGGATTCTGCGACCACTGAAAGCCTGCGTGCTGCAACGCACGACGTGCTGGCGGGTCTTACCGCGCGTGAAGCGAAAGTCCTGCGTATGCGTTTCGGTATCGATATGAACACCGACCACACGCTGGAAGAAGTGGGCAAACAGTTCGACGTTACCCGCGAACGTATCCGTCAGATTGAAGCGAAGGCTCTGCGCAAACTGCGCCACCCAAGCCGCTCTGAAGTGCTTCGTAGCTTCCTGGACGATTAATTCCAGGTAAACGTAAAAAGCTCCCGACCGGGAGCTTTTTTTATGCCTGAATTTTGTATAATTTCTCGCTCTCCTTGAGGGAAGGCATCATAGCGAAGAAGATTTACCGTCCTCTCACCACCAGCGCCTGGTCCAACTCGCGATACGCCTCAACCAGCTTATCCAGCGTAATTCGGCTTAAACCGCTCGGGTTCGGCAAAATCCACACTTCGGTGTCCCCTATCGTCACCTCTTGCTTACCCCATTTCGCACCGCGCTGGCTGAACGCCTGTTCAAACGCCTGCTTACCCAAAATGGCCAACGCCCTCGGCTGATAATCCTGCATTTTCGTAATCAGCCCACGCCCGCCCTCACGCAGCTCGTGCATTCCTACCTCGCTAGCCTGAACCGTTGGCCGGTCTACGAGTTTGGTCACGCCACAGCCGTAATCAAGCATCTGCAGCGCTTCCTCAGGTTTGAGCTGCCTGTCGGTAAACCCAGCCAAATGAAGAACCTTCCAAAAGCGATTGGCGGGGTGCGCAAAGGGCATCCCCAGGTGCGCAGAGGACTTGCCCGGATTAATGCCGCAGAACACAACCCGCAGCCCCGGCTGAAGAATATCGCTAACCATGACATGACTCGCCTAAATGGATCATGCGTGAAGTATAAGAGATTGATTAGCCATTGTTTATAAAAACAGCACCCGTAGCACATTTACTGGATTGGCACCCGGAGTTCCATTATAATTCCCGCCCACGGCCCCTTAGCTCAGTGGTTAGAGCAGGCGACTCATAATCGCTTGGTCGTTGGTTCAAACCCAACAGGGGCCACCAGACAAAACAAGGAGTTAGATGAGAAATCATCTGACTCCTTTTTCATTTGATACGAATCGGGTCAGGTAAGGAATTGCCTCCCTGCCCTCTTCATCTCGCTGCCACATCACTAACTGGCGACACAGCCCAGCTTTAGGTATTTGAGTCGCTCAATGTGCACTACGGGAACTTGTCGTTCATTAGCAACCACGGTCGTCCATAGCACCTTGCACCAGCCTACGACATTCTGCCTATGCGGTTCGCTCCCAGAACGGGTGGCGCAATCGTGAACGCGCTGCGACCGGCATCACTACCGGAAGTCATTAGCAGGATATCTGGCTGGGCCTGGCTGAGTACGTCTTTGTTATAGCCAGCTGTTGTGGGCGTTTCTACGCCAATTTCGCCCCATGCCTGGCGACATTACGCCATCATCTTGATTGAAGCCAGATCGCGTATCGCCCGTATGGGATAAAAAGCGATCTCAACTTTACTGGCCCGCTCATATTTTAAAATCCATCTTGCGGAATCAGCGTATTTTCAGCTTGCCGTTGAAAACAGTTAATAATAAATTCACGAAGGATCCTGCTTCGCCGGGAGCCCTGTAACGAGGAGGACTGCGCCAGTACAACATCATATTGCCGCTGGACGCCTTTTATTTCTCTGACGACCAGTTGGCGGCCGGTATAACTTTGCTGCATGGCCGAGGGGTGAAGTAAAACAGAGTAGCCAACGCCCTGGGCGACTAATGAGCGGACGGTTTCAATATTTTTTATCTTTGGCCCATAGCGTGGTGTTAAACCTAAATCAGAGAATATGCTGGCGGTATTTTTTGCAGAGGGCTCAACGGAAAATGAGATAAAATTCTCAGTGATTAAATTCGCGAGATCGATTTCCTTTTCCGCAGCGAGTGGATGATCGGCAGATAATAAAACTTTAGGTCGAACGCAATACAGAACATCATATTCCAGGACAGGATTAATATTGTAGGAATACATCACCGCAAGCTCACACTCTCCCGTCTGTAGCAGAGCATCCAGCTCTATACCTGATCCCTCTTTCAGTTCGATTTCAGCTTCGGGGTGCTGCTGCATTAATGCTTCGACCAGTCCAGGTAAAACAAAGGGGGCCAGGGTGCTGTAACAACCCAGAGTGATCTTGCCTGTTAATTGTTGATCACAGCGGCCATTAGCAAGGTTTTGAATGTCTTGTGCGGCTTCCAGCAGTGAACGGCAGTAAATCAACAAATCTTTGCCGCTATCGGTCAGCGTGATGCCCTGCGCTCGTTTGCGCACAATTAACCGAACATTCAGCTGATCCTCAAGTGTATCAATCGCCTCACTCAGTGCACTTTGCGAGATCCCGGCTTTACTGGCGGCTTCACTTAAAGAACTGGTTTCAGAAAGGGTAACAAAGTAGTTGATCTGCTTGATGGAGAATCGTGGGTTGTATTTCATCGTAGCCCTTTAGCGGAAAAACCTGACATCAAGCCGGAAATTCACGTTTTACAACTTAATCCCTCTATCGGTACTCTGCCTTGCAACCTGCAATATATTATTGTACGTGGAGGAATATCTGTGGATATGTTAGCACGCCCGTTAGGTGAAAACGTTAAACTCAATGAGTTACTCAGCGATCCTTATCCCATTTATGCGCGTTTACGTGAAGCAGAGCCAATAAGCTGGGTGCCCGCCGCGCAACGTTATTTAGTGACCCGTTATGACGATATTGTGACGCTAGAACGAGATAAAGAAAATTTCAAGGCGGATGAAGACGGATCATTAATGAAACGTGTGATGGGTCACACAATGATTCGTAAAGATGGCGCGCAGCACATGCGTGAGAGAATGGCTTGCGAACCCTCTTTAAAACCACTGGTGATTAAAAATTACTGGCTGCCACAATTTCATCAGATTGTTGCGGAGACGATAGCCGAAATAAAAGAAAAGGAGTCGGCTGATTTATTTTCTGAATTCGCCTCGCCGGTTGCTTCGCGTGTGCTGGCGGTACTGCTGGGGCTGACGAATGTCGCGGCGGAAAATCTGGCGATATGGTCGCAGGCAATGATGGACGGCACCGGAAATTACGCCAACGATCCGCAGGTCTGGCAACGCGCACAGGCGGCATCCCATGCGGTGGATGAGGCCGTCGATGCCATCATCCCGTGGCTACGGGCTCACCCTGATCCTTCGTTAATTTCCTCCATGCTGCACGCTGACAACCCGCTCAGCCGGGATGAAATTGTCGCCAACGTCAAGGTGATTATCGGCGGTGGTCTGAATGAACCCCGGGATGCGATGCTCACGGCTGTAGTGGGTTTACTGGAAAACCCGGCTCAGCTTGCGGACGTGAAGGCCAATCCTGAACTGTGGCGCAGCGTATTTGAAGAGACGATCCGTTGGGTTGCACCGATTGGCATGTATCCACGACAGACGATCCGGGAGGTTGAACTGGGGGGAATGCTGTTACCCGCAGGTGCGAAGCTGGGGGTGGTACTGGCTTCCGGGAACCGCGACGAACGCATATTCACCGTGGCCGACCGTTTTGATATTCACCGGGAAAAGAAGCCTCACGTTGCCTTTGGTGGCGGAGCGCATTATTGCCTTGGCGCCTGGGCTGCCCGTGCGCTGGTAGGACAGATAGCCCTTCCGGCGTTGTTCGGGCAATTGCCGCAACTGGCATTTAGCCGCGCGCCGCAGTGGTTCGGCTGGGTCTTCCGTGGGCCGGTGTCGGTCGCAGTAACCTGGAAATTGTGAGGGATATGATGAATACGATTATCTACAAATTAGCCAGCGGGCAAGAAATGCGCGCCAGTGCCGGGGCAGGCGTTTCCCTGATGCAAGCGGCGATCCAACACGGCGTTCCTGGGGTTGTCGGGGAATGCGGCGGTTCAGCGAGCTGCGGGACCTGTCACCTGTACATTGAGCAGGGTGGCGATGGCTTTCCCGCCCCCGATGAAATGGAACTGGGGATGCTGGAGTTCACCGCAGCGGCATTGAAAGCGGAGAGTCGGCTGGGATGTCAGTGCATTCTTCAGGAAGAGATGCCATTGATTATCGTTCAGGTACCGGATACGCAGGTGTAACAATGAACAGACAGCACATTATCATCCTCGGCGGTGGTCAGGCTGGGCTACAGGCCGCGCTATCACTACGGGAGTTAGGGTTTTCCGGCACGGTAAGCATCATCACCAATGAACCCGGATTACCCTATCAACGACCGCCGCTGTCGAAAGGCTACCTGCTGGGTAAAATGCGGGCCGGCGATCTCGCTTTGCGCCCGGCGGATGTTCTGGCGCAGCAGAACATCGCCCTGATAGCCGGTGAAGCCATTTCAATTGACCGACGCGCGAGGCAGCTAACGCTTGCCGATGGCCAGCGGCTGACCTATGACCGGTTGATTATCGCCACCGGCTCTCGCGGGCGAATGTGCCCGCTTCCTGGGGCTGATTTGCCGGGGATTTATACCCTTCGCAGCAAGGCCGACGCCGATGCATTGGGCGCCGGGCTTGCATTGCTGGCTCAGGCCGGACATAAAGCCCCGGTGTTGATTATGGGCGGCGGCTTTATTGGTCTGGAATTTGCCGCTGTCGCCACCGAATCTGGCTTTGCATGTACCGTTGTTGAGAGAGGGACGAGATTGCTCGAACGGGCGCTATCGCCGGAAAGTGCGGGTTATCTCCAGCAGTATCACGAGCAACGCGGCGTGCGCTTTCACTTGGCGACACAGGTTGCCGGGTTCTGCGCCGGGGAGCAGGGTCGGGTAGGCAGCGTGCGGTTGACTGATGGGTCAACGCTTGCGGCTCAGCTGGTACTGGTGGGGATCGGCGGTATTGCTAACGATGAACTTGCGGCCGCAAGTGGGCTGGCCTGCGATAACGGCATCCGGGTTAACGCCTGTCTGCAAACGTCTGATGACGCCATTTTCGCGATTGGCGACTGTGCGCGAGCGCCCCATCCTCTGGCGCCAGCAGGACTTCGGCTGGAGAGCGTCGGCAATGCGATTGACCAGGGGCGCCTGGTGGCGGCAAACGTGCTGGGCGAAGGGAAAGTCTGGCAGGCTACGCCCTGGTTCTGGAGCGATCAAGGGCGCGAAAAAATACAGATGGTCGGCCTGGGGGCCGCCTGTGAACAGTCGGTGATTCGCGGTGAAGTCGGGCAGGGGCGCTTTTCCGTTTTCTGTTTCCAGAATGAACAACTGCGTGCCGTAGAGAGTATCAATCGTCCCGTGGATCATATGATGGCGCGCAAATGGCTGGAGCAGGGTCTTAGCCCAACCCTGGAGCAGCTTGCCGACCCCAACTGGGATCCAAAATCTCTGGGCAAGTCTTCAGCCACACCGCCCGTGCCAGGATGACGCTGCGCCGGCAACCAGACGGCCTGAATGCAGGCGGTCTGGTTGCCGAAGACGCAACTACAGCTTCCCGCCGCCCAGCGCTTTATTCAGCACAATATCTTTGCTGACCAGCTGTCCCTGCATTTCAATCTGCTGGATCTGCGCACTCAACCACTGGCGCTGGGCTTCGTTTGCCATCGCTTCGCTGATAAGTCCACGCTGATAGCGGGCTTTCGCATTGTTCATGCCCGCCGCCGCAGAGCTGACTTTCTCATTTTGCAACGTCTGTTCTTCCTGTAAAGACTGAAGAGCCGACCCCGTCACCACTACGTCTTTCACCGCCGTCAGCACCGCCTGGTTGTATTGCGAAATCAGCATATCACGCTGATGACGGGTCTTATCGAGGTTGGCTTCAAGCTGCCCACCGGAGAAGATAGGCAAATAAAGGCCAGGAACAATATTGGCCTGCTGGCTTGAGTGATCAAAAAGATCGTCCAGATGCAGAGCGTCAAAGCCAAAGAACGCTTTGATATCGAACTTCGGATAGAACGCCGCTTTTGCCGCATCTATTTGTTTCATCGAAGATTGTACATACCAGTGTGCCGCCTGGAGGTCCGGACGACGCGCCAACAATTGATAGTTAAGCGACGACGGTAATTGCGTTTGCGCTACCGGTAACGGCATTGGCGTGATTTCCGCCAGCTCACCGCCGCCAATCAATGCGCGCAGCGACTCACGGAACGCCACACGTTGCTGTTTCGCCATAGAGAGCTGTTGCTCAATAGTCAGCAGCATGGCTTTCGCCATTTCAGCATCCGAATGGGATTCAAGCCCTCGCGCCGCACGCGCTTCGTGGGAATTAAGCACGAATGTTTCGGACTGCTTTAACGCTTCCAGGCGCTGCGTTACCTGGTCAGTAGTTTGAATGCCGTAATAGAGTTGGGCCACGTCAGCGGAGATCTCTAACTCCACCGCTTTCTCTTCGAGCTTGTGCGCATTTTCCACCCCCATCACGGCATCGAGGCGATCGCGATGTTCGCCCCACAGGTCGATATCGAGCGTGGCACCTAAGCCCACGATCCCTTCGGTATACCACGGGCCTGTGGTTCCCAGCCGTGGCCGGTCTTCCGCAAATGGGCCGAGATAACCATTCGACGACACATGCGCCTCGTTGATTTGCGCCATCGCATTCACTTTCAGCTGGGTGCCGGATTCAATCAGCGCCACATCAGAACGTGCCTGAGCAACGCGCGCATGCGCCACGGCTATCGAGGGGGACTGCTTTAAGGCACGGTCGATCAGCGCGTTAAGCTGCGGATCGTTGTAGTGTTTCCACCAGGTCGCGTCAGGCCACTGCTGAGAGGTTAATTTGATATCTTTCGGCAGCACGATTTCCTGCTGCGAAATCGGCTTCACGATTGACGTGTCGTCTTTCATCGGCGCACAGGCCGCGAGCAGCGCACAGCACAGCAGTGCCAGCGGTTTGACTTTATTGACTCTTTTAAGAGAACGCATGGTTATGCCATTCCAGTTGCAGCCTGCCGGGTTCGCAGGCTGAGATTAAGCTGATCGATTTCGTAGAACAGGGTCTGCAAACGCCCTTCATTGACGTTTGTCATCGGGGCCGCGTCATCCGACGGCTCGCCCGACGCTGCCAGCGCCGCACAATTTTGCAATAATTCTGCCGCCTGTTGGCGCTCTGCGGCGAAGTCCGTGTCTCCGTGCTCCGCTCTGAGGTGTTCAAACTGATAGATGATCTCACTGAGATGGCTCAGCACCTGTTGAGCGGCCAGAATATCGCTTTCTGACTGACGATGGTCTGATGACCAGCCCGGCTCCATCGCCACCCTGGCGGCAATCCCCTGACATCCGGCCAACGAACGACGCAGGGCGATTTCCGTCCCCGCCCCTTCGGCGTGCGTTTTCACGCGCTGGGCCAAAGCGTTGATTAAGCCGCTGACGCTACTCCAGAACAGTTTGCCTTCACGTTCAGGCCATAAAAAGAGATGGAAACAGGTTGCTATCAGCACCCCGAGCAAAATACCGATGATCCTGTCGCGTATTTCCACCAGTTCAAAGGTTGGGCCAAAGCTTTCCAGCAGAGCCAGCGCGAAAGTGAACATCATCTGAATACCGGCGTAGCTGATCTTCTCGGAGCCAGCATAGATCCAGGCGCCAAGGCCAATCACCGGCAGCGACATCGCCAGCAAACCGACCACGCTTTCGATATGCGGCATGACCAGAATCACCATCAGCAACGCCGCCAGGCTACCGAGCACCGCGCCAATCACACGCAGCAATCCTCGCTGGGCGGTCGATCCCAGGCTCGACTGCGCCACAATGATGCAGCTAAGCATAATGGTATGAATCCCCTGCCAGTCTGCGGCGATATAGATGAGATAGCAGACATAGGTTGAAAGCAGGGTTTTGAACGCGAAAGTACACCAGCTCTGGTTCATTACCAGCCCATTGCTACGGACTCTTTCTTTCGATTCTGCCTCAGACTCCACCGCGACATGTTGGTAGTGCGAAAATGCCGTAACTGATTCCATCATCCGCACCAGCGTTCCCGATGTCGCGCCCTGGAAGACGTCGGTCTCATCGACCGCAAACAGTTTGTCTTCTGCAATGGCGGCGGAAAATCGCTTGCAGGCTTCGAGCAGTTTCTGCGCCAGCACAATATCAGCCGCATCGGGGTTAAGGGGCAGTTGTTGCACCATCAAATATAATCCCGACACCGTACTGATTCGCGCCAGATGCCAGGCTTCATCCTGGCGATAACGCTTATCGCGCATTACCGAAAAGGCCAGCATGTGCTGGAGCATCAGCGTTTTTTCCTGAATGACCGCCGCCGGTAAAGGCTCAGGTAACGTTTCTCTGTGAATAAAGCGCTCTGTGCGTTCGATAATGTCGGCTAATTGCGCCCGCAACGCCCCACGAAGTTGGGCGACCGGCTCCTGAGGAAGAAACAGCAGATTCACAATAAGCGTCAGAATGATGGCGTAATTGATAGCCACCCACAGCCACAGAATCAGGCGTACCACGCTGTCTGCCTGATCGGTCAGGTCCGCGAAGGTTTGGGTATAAAAAATAACCAGACCGCTCAGGAAGAAGATAACGCCATATTTGGTGGCCCGCATCAGATAGACGCAACCGAAAAACAGCCCGCCCGCCATCATCAGGCGCAGCATGGGATATTCCCAGGTCAGTTTTAAGGTCAGAATCGACAGCCCTACCGCCAGCGTCGTCCCGAGAAGAAACAAGGTACCGGTCAGTTTTGACAGCACAATATTCTTTTGCGTGACATAAAAAACGGCTATCAGAGACAGTGCCAGAAAAGGGATCTGTAGCGTCAATGAGATAACCATCACCAGCGAACAGGTTATCAGACAACGCAGCATCAGGTTGCCGCGCCCTGGATAAGGTCGCAGCAAACTGGCTAACTGTTGCAACCTGTTGGGGGTCGCGGTAATCGTTCGTGAAACCATACGGCCTCCGCTTAGCGAGGTTGCAGCGTTGCTACCGCAGAGGCGCCGACGCGGAACAGGTGCGGATCAGGATTCGTGACCCGAATTTTGACCGGGAAGCGTTGTGAAACATGCACCCAGTTAATGTTCCTTTTCACCGACGGTAAGCCTGCAATAATGCTGCCGCCATCGTCTGGCAACACCCCGTAGCTAATGGAATCAACCTGACCGTCAAAGGTTTTGCCGGTGTCGCTCATCAACCAGACACGTGCCGGTGTGCCTTCCTGAATATTCTTCAGCTCGGTTTCACGGAAATTAGCGATGACATACCAGTGCGTGGTGTCAATCAGGGTAAATACCGGTTTTCCTGCCGAGACAAATTCACCAATACTGGTTTTCAGAGATGCCACGCGCCCGGTAAACGGCGCACGCACTTCGGTATGTTCGAGATTCAGTTTAGCGATATCAATCTGCGCTTCGATTTCTGCTCGTTGCGCCACCAGCGCATCGACACCGCTGACAGCGGCTTCGGCCTGTTTCGCCTGTAATTGCAGACTTTGCAGACGTGATTGCGCGCTGGCATTCGCCGCACGCGCCTGGTCAACTTCTTCTGCCGAAGCAAAGCCCTGAGAAAGCAGCGGTGCAAGACGGCGTAAGGTATCAGCGGCTTTTTTCGCATCGGCCTGCGCGCTGGCGATAGAGGCTTTTGCCGATCCAGCACTGAATTTCTGGGCATTGACCGAGCGCTGGGTCAGCTCAATCTGACGATTCAGTCCTGCAAGTTTCGCCTGTGCCTGCTTCAGCGCGGCTTCGTAAGTGGCGGGATCAATCCGGAATAGGAGGGCATCTTTTTGCACCAACTGGTTATCACGCACCGGTTGTACAAGGATCCGGCCGCTCACTTCGGGTGATACGGTGATGGTGTCCGCGTAGGCATAGGCATCATCGGTCCGGGGCCGGGCATCAATGCGCCAGACAACCAGAGCGAGGACAATCAGCGCCGCAACCGTCAGTACAATTAACGTTGTTTTTTGCTTATTTTTAAACATGATAATGGCCTGTCGGTTAACTAAAAATAAATAACCAAATAATCATTGAAAGGATTGCCGCAATTAATAACCATCCAGCAATAGTTAATTTGAAGCGCGCGTGCAATTTATCGCCCGTCAGGCTAAAAATAAGCCCGGTCAGAATCGAGCCGCCCGCGATGCAATAAAGCCAGTCAGGAAAAGCAGCCCCCAAAAAAGGCAATGACGGAGAAAGTGAACATCCCGACAGGGAAAGTATTGCAGGCAGCAGTACCAGCAGTGTATGCAATCTTATTCTCATGATGGCAGATGACCATTGAATGTAAAAAGCGGAAGATGACCGCCCAGAGCGCGGCATCAGATATAAGCAGTGGATACCCTGATTATATCATCCAAAATCATAATTACATTGATGACTATTAGCTTGCTAACTGCTTTGGTGCTTTTTTTTGTCCAAAAGTAAATTATGTTTAATGATGAATCAGCCACACAGATGACAGAACAGAAATGAAGACCTGCTTTAAGGCAGGTCTTTTTATTTACCTGTGCTTCACCATCCCGCCCACCATAAACGCAGCCTCATTCCCCAACTGCTGGTCAATCCGGTAGTGATACTTTTCACCTCACCCCTCTCGATAAACAGCAGCGTTGGCGTGACCTGTACTTGCCAGTCGCGGGCCAGTTTGCCCTCCGGATCATTGATGGTCGGTAATGCATAGTGCTTTCGCGCCAACCACTGACTAAGCGTAGCAGCATCACCGGAACGCAGCGCGACGGATATCACGTTGGCACCCTCTTCGGCCAAATTAGCCACTGAAGGCGTGGTGTAGCGACATACGCCACACCACGTCGCCCAAACGTACACCAGCAACGGGCGCTCCTGGCTCATCTCAGACAGCGATACCGGCTTGCCGTCCAGGGTCTGCAACGGCGCGCTAACCAACGTCGAGGGCAGCGTGGGCTGGCGAAACTGGTCCATCACCAGCATCGCCGCCGCCGCAATCAGCAACAGTACTACACCTTCGCGCAACCAGCGTTTGAGCTTAGCCCACATCGGCTTTCGCCAGTTCTTGTTTCACCAGCGCCTCCAGTTCATCGTACGGAATGGCACCCGCGACCATCGTTTTCCCCACCATCGTCGCCGGAGTGCCCTGCACGCCCAGTACCTGCGAGAGGATCAGGTTCATTTGCAGCGTCTCGCCGCTTTGTCCGTCGGCTTTGATGTTCGCGGTCCCGGTTTTTTGCTGCGCCGCCAGAATAGACGCGTCATCGTGATAGCCTTTCTTCGACATCAACCGTTGATGCAGCGCCCAGAACTGCTGCGGCTGCTGACGCCACGCGGTGAGCGCGATGCGGGCGGAGTTAGCAGAACTTTCACTGCGAAACGGCAGCAGTTTTATCACCAGCTTCACATCCGGATATTTATGGACGATTTTCTCCAGTTCCGGATCGAACTGTTTGCAGTACGGGCAGTTGTAATCAGTGAATGACACCAGCGTCAGCCGCGGTTTTTCCGCGCCCATCGACGGCGTATTCGGGTCGTTCCAGAGCACGTTTTCCAGATCGGGTTCAGCAGCAAAGCTGAGAGTCGAGAAGCAAAACAGCAGGATAAAAGTCAAAATGCGCATGGTTATTTTCCTTTAGCGTCGGACAGGGTTTGCAGCACGTCATCACGGCTCAGCAGAGGCGACATCACGCGCCCCTGCTCCAGTCCGGGTCCATAAATCTGATTGAAAGGCACGGCCACGCTGTGGCGAGTACGAAGAAACTGGCTGATGGTGTCCGACGGGCGGCTCCAGTCGCCGCGCAGCGCCACCACATCCGGCGCAATGAGCGCGTCCTGGACCTCTTCGCGCAGCAGTACGTTGTATTTATTGGCTTTGCAGGTCACGCACCAGTCGGCGGTAACATCGACAAACACGCGTTTGTTGTCTGCCAGCGCGGCGGTGATGGCCTGTTCGCTCAGTGGCTGCCAGTCGATCCTGTCCGCGACAATGCCCTTGTCACCGGCATGCCACAGCGGGACCGCAATGGCGATAGCCAGCGCCGTTGCCAGCGTGCTGATGCCCGCCACGCGCCATCCCCAGCGCCGACCCGTCGCGAGCAGCAGAATGCAGGCGAGTGCCGCGAACAACGCGAGCGTCAGAGTCAGCCCGATATGCACCGCCAGCAGGCTGGCAAGCCACAGCGACGAGCCGAGCATCATTAGCCCGAGCAGGGTTCTGACCACGTTCATCCAACGGCCTGGACGCGGCATGTGCTGCGCCAGCCCAGGCCAGGCGGCAATCAGCAGCCACGGCAGACTCATGCCTATCCCCATGGCGAAGAACAAGCCCCACAGCAGCGGCAGCGGCGCGACCAGCGCCACCGACACCGCCGTGCCGAGAAACGGCGCAGTGCACGGCGTCGCCAGCAGCGTGGCAAACGCGCCCTGCCAGAAATGACCGGCCAGACCGTTCCCGCCGCGCGTCGCAAGGAATGTTGATAAACCCGAGGAGAGCCGGATTTCAAACAGTCCGAACAGGCTGGCGCTGAACAGCACCATCACCAATGCCATCGTTGCAATAAACCACGGATTCTGGAACTGAATCCCCCAACCCAGCGCCTGATTGCTGAGACGCAGCACGGTCATCATCAGCGCCAGGGCGAGGAACGAGGTCACAATCCCGACCACTGATGCCATAAACTGCCGGCGCACGCGACGTCGATCGGTGGATTGCGTTTGAACCAGCGTGCCGAGCTTCATCGCCAGCACCGGCAGCACGCACGGCATCACGTTGAGAATAAGCCCGCCCGCCAGCGCCATCAGCAGCACCCAGCCCAAAGAAAGCGTCGATTCACTGGCGGGAGATTCCCCAACGGTGACGCGGCTTTCCTGCGCCTGACCGCTGTCCGCCAGCACCAGTGAAATCGCTTTCCCACGCAGGTCCGGTGCCGTTTCGCCCCAGCCATCGCTGACCGGTAGCGTGGCGGTCAGCGTTTGTCCGTCAATTTTATAGCTGGGTTTGCCAAAATTGGTGTCGGCCAGGGTGTCGATGAACAGTTCAGGCTTCTGCCAGCCTGCATCACGGATGGCGGTGACGGTCAGTTCCCCGGAGCGATAACCGGCATCCAGCTGTGACGTCAGGCCATCTTTGAGCGGAAGCGTGCCCGTTGCGCGGGTGAAATCGTAGCTAAAATTCGCCCCGGCTGGGGTGGTCAAATCCAGGGTAAACGGGTAGTCGGTCAGAATGCAGACGTTGCTGCAGGTCGACAAGGTCAGCACGCCTGACAATTTTTCAGGCAGCTTGCCGTGCAGCGTTATCGGGAACGTGACGTTACCGTGATAGCCCTGGGTAGAAATTCCAGCCACCTCAAAACGCTGCGGTACCGGCCATCGCCAGTCCATCTCCAGCGGCGTCTGCCATTTTATCGCAGGGGCAATTCCGCCTTCTCCCGGCGAGCGCCAGTAGGTTTTCCAGCCTTTTTCAAGGCCTACATCCAGCAACACCTGCGTGTCACCGTTCTGCTGAGCCTCGGCCCGCAGCCTGACGCTGGCATGATCGTTATCGGCGGCGCGTAGCCAGCCCGTATCGGCTGCATGGCTGACGGGCAGCCATAGCCAGAACAGGCAGAGCATAAGCTGCCTGAAAATAATTCGCATAAATTTTCTCCGTAAATGATTGATTAACCTGTAATGCCAGGCGAACAATCATTCACGGAAGACGCATAATCGCAGATGCACCCGTAGCCGGGGGGGAGAAATGACCCGCGGCGGCCATCGGCGCTCCGGGCGTTGAGGTACGACGGCCAGCACGGCCAACAGCAGTGTGATGGCAAATATCGCGCCTTCAAACATCACCGGTGGCGTCGCAAACAGGGATTTCGCGCTCAGCTCGCACGGCGTCACCGGCGCGTCGCTGTCCTGATGTTGTTGAACGGATTGTTGAGCAACCGGAGAGGCGTTCATCATCAGCGCGTGCAGCCCCGCCATGCGCTGCGCGGTGCAGATAAGCACCACCAGACATGCCAGAGCGACAAGAAGCAAAGCTTTACGCTGACGTGGGATCATAAACGCCTCAATGAAATTCGAGGCTTATCTTAACGGCAGAATGCGCGGCATGCTGTAAAGAAGTGTCTTGAAAGGGGGGTGACGCTGGATGCGTGTCTTATGCGTTCTATGGAACGGTTCCGTTCACCCGATGTTCGGCAGGTTCCGCAACCTGTGCAGAACGCGAACGGAACAATTCCACCGTTCCTGGCACGCGCGCGCCTACGATCAATTATTAACCGGAATTACCGCACCTTTATATTTGGTACGGATCCAATCCTGAATCGCTTTGGAATGCAGCACGTTCACCAGCGCCACGATATCCTTTTTGTTTTCGTCGCCGCGATGGACGGTAATAATGTTGGCGTACGGGTTGTTCTCACCGCTCTCGACCGCAATCGGGTCATGCACCGGGTCCAGACCTGCGTCGATGGCGTAGTTAGCGTTAATCACCACCGCTGCGCCTTCGTCGTTGTTGTACATCTGCGGCAGCAGCGAGGCTTCAACATTCGGCAGGAACTTCAGTTTTTTCGGGTTCTCGACGATATCGCTAATGCGCGCGGTCACTTTATCAATCCCCGGTTTCAGCTTGATCACCCCCTCTTTCTCGAAGATTGAGAGAATACGGCCTTCTTCAGACACCGCATCACGCATGATGATTTTGCCGCCTTCCGGCAGGTCTTTCAGCGATTTGTATTTTTTGGAGTAAATACCAATCGGCTCGATGTGAATCGCGCCCGCACTGACGAAATCATAGTCTTTATCGCCCGCATGGTCTTTCAGCACGCTGTTCAGATACGGAATGTGCTGGAAGTAGTTAGCGTCGATTTCACGCCCGGCCAGCGCGGTGTTCGGCAGGATATAGTCCTGGAAACGTTTGATTTCCAGATCGATGCCTTCTTTCGCCAGAATCGGCTTCGCCTGCTCCAGAATTTCAGCATGTGGCACATTGGATGCCCCCACGATCAGGGTGTCGGCCCAGGAAGCAAAGCTCAGGGCGCTCAGGGTTGCAGCGGCAATCAGTGTCAGTGTTTTTTTCATGATGTGTGGTCCCAAAGAATTATCGTTTATCTAAAAGTGAAGTCACCACGTCGCCGCAGAACTGAATGATGAAGACGATGATCAGGATGGTCACCGTCGCCACCAGCGTGACGTCGTTATGGTTACGCTGGAATCCTTCCAGATACGCCAGATTGCCTAAGCCACCTGCGCCGATCACGCCAGCCATCGCGCTGTAGCTCACCAGCGCAATCAGGGTGACGGTAATGCCCGAGACCAGCGCCGGAGAAGACTCCGGCAGCAGGACGCGAAAAATCAGTGTCGACAGGCGTGCGCCCATTGAACGCGTGGCCTCAATGACCCCTTTGTCCACTTCACGCAGGGCCATCTCCACCAGTCGTGCATAAAACGGAGCCGCGCCAACAATCAGGGCGGGCAGTGCCGCATCCGCGCCGAGAATAGTGCCGACAATCGTCTTGGTGAACGGGATCAGCAGCACAATCAGGATGATGAACGGGATGGAACGAAAGACGTTCACCAGCACTGAAATCACGCTGTACACCGCGCGGTTATGGAACAGGCCACCTTTAGCGGTCAAAAAAAGCGCCAGCCCGAGCACGATGCCGAGTACAAACGTCGCCACGCCGGACAGCATGGTCATGTACAGCGTTTCCTGCGTCGCCGCCCACAGTGAATCCAGGTCCAGATGCGGGAACCATTGTGCAGCCAGATTGAGTTCAGCCATGTTTAATCACCTCGCTGTCGATATCGCTGCGTTGCAAATCCGCGAGGATGTTGTTCAGCTGATCTTCTGTGGCCACCACGTGCAGCCAAAGTTGGCCAAACACGCCGTGCGCCGTTTGAGTCATCTTGCCGTGCAAAATGTTGAATGGCAGGCCGTAGCGCAGCGTTAGTTCGCCGACAATCGGCTGATGGGTGCTGTGCCCGGTAAACGTCAGTTTGATAACGCTGCCCTGTAAATCGTTCGCCAGTTCCGGGTTGAACGCCTCGTCTTCGGCATACTGGCTGACCTGACGCACAAATTGCTGGGTAATCGGCTTCTGCGGATGGGTGAAGACACGGATCACCTCGCCTTCTTCCACCACGCGACCGTTTTCCATGACCGCCACCCGGTCGCAAATCTTGCGTACCACGTGCATCTCATGGGTGATAAGCACGATGGTCAGGCCGAAGCGACGGTTAATGTCGAGCAGCAAATCCAGAATTTGGTCGGTGGTCTGCGGGTCGAGAGCCGAAGTAGCCTCATCGCACAACAGAACGTCCGGACTGTTCGCCAGCGCACGTGCAATACCGACGCGTTGTTTCTGGCCGCCGGAAAGCTGCGACGGCCAGGCATTTTCGCGACCTTTCAGCCCAACCAGATCGATAAGCTCCGCCACGCGAGTTTTGATCTGTGCCTTCGGCGCCCCGGCTATTTGCATCGAAAAAGCAATGTTCTCGCTGACGGTACGCGACCACAGCAGATTGAAATGCTGGAACACCATGCTGATTTTCAGTCGTGCACGACGCAGGGTTTCGCCCGTCGCAGCCGAGATATCCTGACCGTTAATCAGCACATTGCCGGAGGTCGGTTTTTCGAGCCCGTTCAGCAGGCGAATCAGGGTGCTTTTCCCTGCACCGCTGTAACCGATAATGCCGTAAATCTGCCCCTGCTCGACCGTCAGGCTGACGTCGTCGACCGCGGCGATGGGCGCTTTACCGTTATCAAAAATTTTTCGGATCTGGTTTAGTACAATCATTATTTTTAGATGTATAGAGCTATAGACGTCCAGACGGTAGCATTACTTTCATGAATAACTCAACAACAAAATTCTCATATGGTTATGCCGCAATGCGATAACGACATCCTTTGCGATTTATCACTGGTAGTTGCGGTTAAGTTTTTAGATTGCTTTGAATAGTTAACACCATGAAATAACGAGACTTATAATCACGCTTAACCGCTGACAGTCGCCAGGTCGCAATGGTACTCTGCCTGCCACTCCGCAGGCCTGGAAGCTGAGCAAACGCATCATGAACAAACCCATTAAACGGCTGGAAATCATTAAAAATGCGATTGAGCTGGAGGACGATGAGATTGTCCACGGCCAGCTTGCGCAGCTAAAAAAAGAGCCGCTGGATGAGGGACTAAAGGCCATCGTGCAGGCACTTGAAGCCCAACGCTATGCGGATGCTATCGCCGCCATCACCGTCTGGTTGCAGAATCAGCGAGCGCTGACAACCTGGCAAGACCCGCGCATTGCTGCCAGCAAGCTCGAATTGAAAACGCTGGAAGCCGAACTGCAGGAATTGCTCGATCGGCGCAGCGCACGCATTCAGCGGCTGGATGAATTCAACGAGTTGTACATGACCCGTCTCGGCCCGCTGATGACCGAGATCCTGCGTTTACGTAAAATACTTGCCGAGAAAATGCTGCGCCGGCAGCTGCGTGAGGGCAGCCGCAGCGAACCGGTGGCCGAAGAATCTGCGCGTCAGGCCGATGCCGCCAGCCAGGATTATGAATCGTACCGCCAGCGCCATCAGGAAGCCCAGCGTCACCAGGCCGCGCAGCAGCGGCTGGCAGAATCGGAGCGCCATGAGCTGAAACGCCTTTGGCGACAGGCCAGTAAACTGTGCCATCCCGATCTGGTGGATGATTCGCTGAAAACGGAGGCCACCACACTGATGGTACGGCTCAATCAGGCCCGTCAGCGCGGGGATCTCGCCACGGTGCGCACTATTCTTACCCGCCTGATGCAGGGTCAGCAGCCAATGCTGGCCAGCAATCGTTTGAACGATCTTGAGCCTTTACGCCAGAAGATAGCCGAGATTCGGCTGCAAATTCGCACGCTAAATCTGGAACTGACAGGGCTGGAGAAAGAGGGCGCATGGCAACTGGTGACGACGCTTCGCGACCAGGAAGGGTATTTTCAGCAGCAGGAAAAAGCGATGAGCAATACCCTTCGCACGCTGGAAAAACAGATTGTAGATGCGGGTTTTGATGAGGTGGCGTGATTGTGGCCTCATCAAAACCATGTTGTATGCCCGCGCAAACGCAGTGCCGCCGGGCAATGATTTTAGCGCGATGCTCTGATTGATGACTTCTTATGCCAATACGCCTGCGAACGCAGCAGTTGCGGGTCAATCGCGTCGGTCACAAAACCATCCTGCCATGATTTTACCACCGCGCCTTCGCCGGTCAGCCAGAGGAAATAATCTTCCTGCGGCACATTCAACGCCGCCAGTTTGTCCGCCACTGCCTGCTCGCTGTGACCGATGACCCAGTCGATTTCAAACCCGCAATCAGCCAGATAATCCTGATACGCCGCATCGGCGACGGTCACAATGGCTTTCACCTGCGGACGTTCCGGCAGTTCACGCAGCGCGGTTAAACGACGCAGCAACGCAGGCATACCCGATTCATCGCACACATACAGCTGCCAGGCGTAATCTTCCGGCACCACCAGCGATCCGCGCGGGCCACCGATAGTCAGCGTGTCGCCCACCTTCGCTTTCATCGCCCACTGGCTGGCAAGACCGCCGTCGTGAATGAAGAAATCGTACGCCAGCTCATGGCGTTCGGCGTTGTACAGCGGCGTGTAGTCGCGTGACTGCGGCCGCGCGCCTTCGCCCCAGACAATGCCTTCCTCGGTGATTGTCGGCGGTGAAAAATGGCTGCCCGGCTGCGGGAAAAACAGCTTGGTGTGGTCGTCAAAACCGGCAGAGGTGAACCCCTCCAGCGACTCGCCGCCCAGCACGATACGCTGGAATGCCTGGCTGATGCGCTCTACGCGCAGGACGGTCAGCTCGCGGAAACGCAGTTCATTGCGCACGCGCTGCGGATATTTTTTCTGATGGCTCATTGGGGCATCTCATCGTTTATTCGGGTTGTCATTAATCGTAAATGATAATGATTTACAACAAAACCAACAGTGCATGATGTGCTTTCTGCCCCATAACAGGATTAATGCAGCACCGTGACCGCATCCTGTAAGCGCCCGGCGCGGTGTTTGACCATTTCCGACACCTGAGCGCTTTCCTCCACCAGCCCGGCGTTTTTCTGGGTGATGGCGTCCAGCTCCGCGACCGCGCGGGTCAGGTCTGACAGCCCCGCGGCCTGCTCAGACGTCGACAGGCTGATTTGCGCAATCAACCCGGTGACGTTGCGCACCTGGCTGACGATATCGTCCATCGTTTTTCCCGCCGCATGAACCTGATCGGAACCCGACTGCACCTTACTGGCGCTGGCATCGATCAGCTTGCGGATATCGTTGGCGGCGCTGGCGCTGCGGCTGGCCAGGTGACGTACTTCTCCGGCGACCACCGCAAAACCTTTGCCCTGCTCGCCCGCGCGAGCCGCTTCGACCGCCGCATTCAGCGCCAGAATGTTGGTCTGGAACGCAATATCGTTGATAAGTTTGGTGATGGAGCCGATACGCTGCGTGCTGTCGGCAATCTCATCCATAGTTTTGACCACCGCGTGCATCGCTTGACCACCATGCGTCGCCGCCGCGCTGGCGGCATTTGACAGTGTGTCAGCCGCCGTCGCCGTTTGTGCATTGTTCTGCACCGAGGCCGCCATCTGGCTCATGGTCGCCACCGTTTGCTGGACGTTCGCCACCGACTGACGGGTGCGTTCATTCAGGTCCTCATTGCCTTTCGCCAGCGTTTCGCTGCCCTGACGCACGCTCGCCACCTGGCCGGAAACATCATGAATAAGCCAGCGACACATCAAACCGAGCTGCCCTACCGAGCGCAAAATCAACCCGAGTTCGTCGCTGCGGTTGAGATGAGTCACGCTGTTGCGCGCGCCGGTCGCCACGTTCAGTGCCTGACGGGCGACATTTTCCACCGGACGCACAATCTGCCATTCGATAAATGCCGCCCCGATAAGCAACATCAACGTGCTGACGCCAATCGCCAGCCAGTGCGAACCGGTCACCAGCAGGGAAGCGATAAGCAGCAGCCACATCAGCGTCATCAGCGCCCGCACTCGCCAGCGCAGCGCCATTGCCGGTAATGTGCCCCACCAGCGCTTGCTCACCACCAGTCCCTTACGCACGCGTTTCGTGCTACGGCCTTCGTTCAGCGCTTTATAGAGCGGCTCCACCGCCGCAATGTCTTCCGGTTGGGCTTTGGTGCGAATTGACATGTAACCGCTGATTTTGCCGTCGCGTACCATCGGCGCCGCGTTGGCCCGCACCCAATAATGGTCTCCGTTCTTGCGGCGATTTTTGACAATCCCGCTCCACGGCTCGCCCTGCTGAAGTGTGGCCCACATATCGGCAAACGCCGCCTTCGGCATATCCGGGTGACGCACCAGGTTGTGCGGCTGCCCGGTCAGTTCATCCAGGCGATACCCACTGACCGTCACAAACGTGTCGTTGGCGTGGGTGATGTGGCTTTGCAAGTCGGTGGTAGACATCAAAGTGGTGTCATCATCAAGCGCATAATCACGCTGCGTGACGGTAAAGTTGAATGACATTTGCGCGTCCTTTGCAGGTTTAATGGTTATTACTTTTTCTCTTAATTGTTATTTCGGCGATAACCACTTTATCTTTAATTGTTAAAGTTGATACAGATCGCAATTTGGGTTTAATCCCTAATATTGGTAGGCCTTCACCCGAACGGTGCAATGGCTGCACCAGCATGATCCACCCGTTCAATAAAATGAACGTTCTGGCCCTGAAGTCTCAGGAGTAAAAACCGCCGAAATGTTATGGGAATGATTAAATTTTGTAACCAGAGGCTCCGCACAGGCATTTATCCCGATTTTTACGTTCCGCTCCTGGCTGGCGTAATCCCTGCAATACTTAAATCAGTATCATGTGATACGCGACGTCCAGGAGCATATTTTGAACAGGTTACCTTCCAGCGCCTCGGCTTTGGCCTGCAGCGCGCACGCACTGAATCTCATTGAGAAGCGCACGCTTGATCATGAGGAGATGAGAGCCCTCAACCAGGAGGTCCGGGAGTACTTTAAAGAGCATGTGAATCCAGGTTTTTTGGAGTATCGCAAATCTGTAACTGCAGGCGGGGATTACGGAGCCGTAGAGTGGCAAGCGGGCAGTCTGAATACGCTTGTCGACACCCAGGGACAGGAGTTTCTCGATTGTCTGGGTGGCTTTGGTATTTTCAACGTGGGGCACCGTAATCCAACAGTGGTTTCCGCCGTACAGAATCAACTCGCAAAACAACCGCTTCACAGCCAGGAGCTGCTCGATCCGCTTCGGGCGATGCTGGCGAAAACGCTTGCCGCGCTGACGCCGGGCAAACTGAAGTACAGCTTCTTCAGCAACAGCGGCACCGAGTCCGTCGAGGCGGCGATTAAGCTTGCCAAGGCGTACCAGTCACCGCGGGGCAAATTTACCTTTATTGCCACCAGCGGCGCCTTCCACGGCAAATCGTTGGGCGCACTGTCGGCGACGGCGAAATCGACATTCCGTAAACCGTTTATGCCGCTGCTGCCGGGCTTCCGTCACGTGCCATTTGGCGATATCAGCGCCATGCGTTCCGTGTTGAGCGAATGCAAGAAAACCGGTGACGATGTAGCGGCGGTGATCCTTGAGCCGATTCAGGGCGAAGGGGGTGTGATTCTGCCACCGCAGGGTTATCTGCCCGCCGTGCGTAAGCTGTGCGATGAGTTCGGCGCGCTGCTGATCCTCGACGAAGTGCAGACCGGCATGGGGCGTACGGGCAAAATGTTCGCCTGCGAGCACGAAAACGTGCAGCCCGACATTCTGTGTCTGGCTAAAGCGTTGGGCGGGGGTGTGATGCCGATCGGGGCGACAATCGCCACTGAGGAAGTGTTCTCGGTGCTGTTCGACAACCCGTTCCTGCACACCACCACCTTTGGCGGTAACCCGCTGGCCTGTGCGGCTGCGCTGGCAACCATCAACGTGCTGCTGGAGCAAAACCTGCCCGCGCAAGCGGAACAGAAAGGCGACATGTTGCTGGACGGCTTCCGTCTACTGGCGCGTGAATACCCGGACCTGGTGCAGGAAGCGCGTGGGAAAGGGATGCTGATTGCGATTGAGTTTGTCGATAACGAAATCGGCTATAACTTTGCGAGTGAAATGTTCCGCCAGCGGATCCTGGTGGCCGGTACGCTCAACAATGCCAAGACCATTCGCATTGAGCCGCCGTTGACGCTGACTATCGAACAGTGTGAACAGGTGATTAAAGCCACCGGTATTGCGCTGGCCGCGCTGCGGGTTTCCGTGGAGCAGGCCTGAAGATAGTTGCGTAAATCATTGCCCGGCGGTACTACGTTTGCACGGGCCTACAACTCAGTGTCCTGTAGGCCAGGTCAGCGCAGCGCCACCGGGCATGTTTACACTACCCGTACGCCCGCAGGCATGGCGCGTTCGGCGGTCAATAACACACTTTCACTGCCGTCGTCCGTTTCCGCGCACAACAGCATGCATTCCGACACTTCCCCGCGCATTTTCGCCTTCTCCAGATTACATAGCACCACCACCTGCTTTCCCAGCAACTCGTCTTCCGTGTAATACGGCACCAGGCTGGTGACGGTTTGCAGCGTGCGTTCGCCAATATCAATCTGCACGATGTACAGTTTGTCCGCATTTTCGTGACGTTTAACGTCAATAATCTTGCCGGTACGAATTTCCAGGCGGGCAAAATCGCCATACGCTACCGTTTCCATACTTTACCCCTAGTAAATATTTAGTAAAAATATCACAACATAAGCCCCGATTCTGATCAATGGATTTTTACTAAATACGTGGAATTCATTACAATGGCGGCAGGACAAACTTTAACTCCCGCGCTGAGGGGACCTATGGCAACACTGAAAGATATCGCAAAGGAAGCGGGCGTGTCGCAGGCCACCGTGTCGCGCATTCTTAACGATGACCCGACGCTAAACGTCAAAGAAGATACACGCCACCGGATCCTGGAGATCGCTGAAAAGCTGGAATATCGCGGCAGCAGCGCGCGTAAAAGCCTGGTGTACCATGATGCCTGTCATCATGTGCTGGCGCTGTACAGCTATCGTCAGGAGCTGGAAATCAACGATCCTTACTATCTTGCTATCCGTCACGGGATAGAAACGCAGTGTGAAAAGCTGAATATCGGCCTGACTAACTGCTATGAAAATCAGGGGCTTCCTGATGTGAATAAGGTGAGTGGGATCCTGATTGTTGGCAAGCCAGCGCCGCAAATGCGCCAGGCGGCAGAAGCACTGAGCGACAATATTTGCTTTATCGATTTCCACGAATCCGGCTCCAGTTTTGACTCGGTGGATATCGACCTGGTGCGTATCAGTAAAGAGGTCATAGACTTCTTCGTGGCTCACGGCGTGCAGCGGATTGGCTTTATTGGCGGTGAAGATGAGCCCGGCAAAGCGGATATCCGCGAAAAAGCGTTTGTCGAATACGGCCATCTGAAGGGCGTGGTATCTGAAGAGGATATCTGGCGCGGCGGCTTCTCCAGCTCATCCGGTTATGAACTGGCAACGAAAATGATGGCGCAGGACAGCTTTCCAGAAGCGCTGTTTGTGGCCTCTGATTCCATTGCCATCGGCGTGCTAAGGGCTATCCACGAGAAAGGTCTCTCAATCCCGCAGGACATCAGCCTGATAAGCGTGAATGATATCCCCACTGCCCGCTTTACTTTTCCCCCGCTGACCACTGTGCGTATCCATTCCGAAATGATGGGCAGCCAGGGCGTAAACCTGCTGCTGGAAAAAGCGCGCGATGGACGGGCATTGCCGCTCCAGGTGTTTGTTCCCAGCCGCCTGAAGCTGCGCGGCACCACGCGTTAACCCTGTTACCTTGCCCGGTGGTGCTGCGCCACCGGGCGTTTTCCCCCACCGTTGAACCCGCTTATTTTCGTGATCCACTTAACCCATTTCGGTTTTACTGATTTTATCTAGTAAAATATTTACTAAACTCCCCGGCAATGATGTTTTAACCCGCAGGGAGATGAGATGAACCGCTGGGAGAATGTTCAGCTTACGCACGAAAACCGGCTGCCGCCGCGTGCGTACTTTTTTGCCTATCACGATGTCGGCCAGGCCCGCCGCTTTGCCCGCGAGGACAGCAGCCATTTTCTGCTGCTGAGCGGCCAATGGACGTTCCGCTATTTCGACCATCCGCTTGAAGTACCTGAAGAATTCCCTCATCAGCTGATGACCGACTGGGGCCAGATTGGCGTCCCGTCGATGTGGCAGCTGGAAGGCCACGGCAAATTACAGTACACCGATGAAGGCTTCCCCTTCCCGATTGACGTGCCGTACGTGCCGAGCGCTAACCCGACCGGGGCTTACCAGCGCCTGTTTACGCTTGGCGATAGCTGGGATGCACGCCAGACGCTGCTCAAATTCGACGGGGTGGAAACCTATTTCGAAGTCTACGTTAACGGCCACTACGTCGGTTTCAGCAAAGGCAGCCGCCTGACCGCCGAATTCGATATTTCAGCGTACGTTCACTCTGGCGAGAACCTGCTGTGCGTCAAAGTGCTGCAATGGGCGGATTCGACCTACGTTGAAGACCAGGACATGTGGTGGACCGCGGGCATTTTCCGCGACGTTTATCTGACCGGCCGGACGCTGACGCACATTGATGATTTCACCGTGACCACCGCGTTCAACGATGACTACTGCGATGCCACGCTGTCATGCCGCGTAGAGCTTGCAAACCTGACCGCTCAGGCAGAAAACGTCACCCTCGAATATCAGCTTTTCGACGGCGAGCAGAGCCTCTATCAGGGAGCCATTAACGGAAACGTGACCCAGCGCCACATGCTCGACTTCAGCCTCGACGTCAAGCAACCGAAGCAGTGGTCCGCCGAAACACCTTACCTTTATCACCTCGTACTAACGTTGAAGAACGGCGCGGGGGAAGTACTGGAAGTGGTGCCGCAGCGCATCGGTTTCCGCGACATTCAGGTGCGTGACGGCCTGATGTACATCAACAATCAGTATGTGATGCTGCATGGCGTAAACCGCCACGATAACGACCATCGCAAAGGCCGCGCGGTGAGCATGGACAGGGTCGAAAAGGATCTGGTGCTGATGAAACAGCACAATATCAACTCGGTGCGCACCGCCCATTATCCGAACGATCCACGCTTTTACGAGCTGTGCGACATCTACGGCCTGTTTGTGATGGCGGAAACCGATGTCGAATCACACGGCTTCGCCAACGTCGGCGATCTCAGCCGCATCACCGACGATCCGCACTGGGAGCCCGTCTACGTCGAGCGTATTGTGCGTCACGTCCAGGCACAGAAAAACCACCCCTCGATTGTCATCTGGTCACTCGGCAACGAATCCGGCTACGGCTGCAATATTCGCGCGATGGCGCAGGCCTGCAAAACGCTGGATCCGACCCGGCTGGTGCATTACGAGGAAGACCGCGATGCCGAAGTGGTGGATATCATCTCCACCATGTACACCCGCGTGCCGCTGATGAATGAGTTCGGCGAGTACCCGCATCCGAAGCCGCGCATCATTTGCGAATATGCGCATGCGATGGGTAACGGTCCTGGCGGTCTGAGCGAATACCAGAACGTGTTTTATCGCCACGACGGCTTACAGGGGCATTATGTCTGGGAGTGGTGCGATCACGGGATCCAGGCGCAGGACGCCGACGGTAACGTGTTTTACCAGTACGGCGGCGATTTTGGCGACTACCCGAATAATGCTAACTTCTGTCTCGACGGCCTGATCTATTCCGATCAAACGCCCGGGCCTGGCCTGATGGAATACAAGCAGGTGATTGCGCCGGTAAAAGTCCACGCCATTGACCTCCCGAGCGGCGAGCTGTGGGTGGAAAACAAACTGTGGTTCAGCACGCTGGACGACTACACCCTGCGGGTGGAAGTCAAAGCCGAAGGCGAATTACTCAGCAGTCAGGCGCTGAAAGTCACAGGCCTTGCACCCAACAGCGCGCGCACGCTGAATATCGACCTGCCAACAGCGGATGGCCGCGAAAGCTGGGTCAACGTGTACGTGACCAAAGACAGCGCCACGCCATACAGCGAAGCCCATCACCCGATTGCGCAATACCAGTTTGCCCTCGCGCCACGTACCCTGAAAGCGATGCCCGTGCATGACGATAGCGCCACCGCGCTTGTCATCAGTGACGAACGCCAGAGCTGCACCGTCAGCGGACACAACTTCCGCATGGTGTTCTCCCGACTGAGCGGTAAGCTCACGAGCTGGCAGGTGAACGGCGAGGAACTTATCGCCGAAGAAGGCAAAATCAACTTCTTCAAGCCGATGATTGATAACCACAAACAGGAGTACGACGGGCTATGGCAGCCAAACCATCTGCACATTATGCAGGAACATCTGCGCACCTTTAGCGTAGATCGTGACGGCGATGACGTGAGCATCGTCAGCGAAAGCAACATCGCCCCACCGGTGTTTGATTTCGGCATGCGCTGCACTTATCGCTGGCGCGTGAGCCAGGCGGGCGCGCTGAGCATTGAGCTGTCGGGCGTTCCCTACGGTGATTATCCGCACATTATCCCGTGCATCGGTTTTAGCATCGGCATCAATAACCGTCTCGACCAGGTGACGTATTACGGGCGTGGGCCGGGCGAAAACTACCCGGACAGCCAGCAGGCCAACCTGATTGACGTCTGGCGCAGCAACGTGGAGGCAATGTTTGAGCCTTATCCGTTCCCGCAAAACAACGGTAATCGTCAGCAGGTGCGCTGGGCCGCGCTGACGGATCACAAGGGCTGCGGCCTGCTGGTGCTGCCGCATAAACCACTTCATTTCAGCGCCTGGCCGTACAGCGCTGCAGCCATCCACGCCGCGCGCCACTGTAATGAACTGGAACGCAGCGGTCACATCACGCTGAATCTTGACCATCAGCTGCTGGGGCTCGGCTCGAACTCCTGGGGCAGCGAAGTGCTGGACAGCTGGCGTGTGCGCTTTGACGCGTTCCGCTACGGTTTCACCCTGCTGCCGGCTAGCGGCAATGTACAGACCCAGGCGTTTCGTCTCACTCCTTCAACCGCCGATCTCGAGGCCGAATAATGGAAATTATTAGCAACCTAGAACAGTTTACTCAGCGCTATCACGGTGGTCGAAAATGGCAGCGTTGCGTGGAAGCGATTCACAACATCGACAATGTTCGCCCCGGCGTAGCGCATTCTATCGGGGATTCACTGAGTTACCGGCTGACCACCGACACCACTACCGATGCGCTGTTCCTCGGTCATCGGCGCTATTTCGACGTCCATTACTACCTGCAAGGTGCACAAAAAATTGAGTTCGCACCGAAAACGCGGCTACAGGTCGTGGAGTGTTATCGCGATGAAACCGACCGCGAGTTTCTCAAAGGTTGCGGGGAAACGGTGCAGGTACACGAAGGACAAATGGTGATTTGCGATATCGACGAAGCCTACCGCTTTATCAGCGATGGGCAGATTAAAAAAGTCGTACTGCGCGTCACCGTTGAAGATGGCTATTTCCATAACAAATAAAAAATATCCAGCGGCGCCAATGTAGCACCGCTATCCTCCCTGTACCCGGAGAAACGTTATGTCAGATTCAAAGCGTAATACCATCGGCAAGTTCGGCCTGCTGTCGCTGACCTTCGCCGCCGTGTTTAGTTTTAATAACGTCATCAACAATAATATCGAGCTAGGTCTGGCGTCCGCGCCCATGTTTTTCCTGGCGACGCTGTTTTACTTTATTCCGTTCTGCTTAATCATCGCGGAATTCGTCTCGCTGAATAAAAACTCCGAGGCCGGTGTTTATGCCTGGGTAAAAAGTTCGCTCGGCGGACGCTGGGCGTTTATTACCGCCTACACCTATTGGTTTGTGAATCTGTTTTTCTTCACTTCATTATTACCGCGCGTTATTGCCTACGCGTCATACGCATTTCTTGGCTATGAGTACATTCTCACGCCATTTACCACCGTAGTGCTGAGCCTGATTCTGTTTGCCTTCTCGACGTGGGTCTCCACCAACGGGGCAAAAATGTTAGGGCCGATAACCTCCGTCACCTCCACGCTGATGCTGCTGCTGACGATGTCCTATATTTTGCTGGCCGGCGCGGCATTAGTCGGTGGCGTGCAACCAGCGGATCCGATTACCGTCGAGGCGATGATCCCCAACTTTAACTGGACGTTCCTCGGGATCACCACGTGGATCTTCATGGCCGCAGGCGGTGCGGAATCGGTGGCGGTGTACGTCAATGACGTCAAAGGCGGATCGAAATCCTTCGTTAAAGTGATCATCCTCGCCGGGATCGTGATTGGCGTGCTCTATTCGGTCACGTCGGTGCTGATCAACATTTTTATCAGCAGCAAAGAGCTGAAATACACCGGCGGCTCGGTACAGGTATTCCACGGTCTGGCGGTCTGGTTTGGCCTGCCGGAAGTGCTGATGAACCGCTTCGTCGGCCTAGTTTCCTTTACCGCGATGTTCGGCTCGCTGTTGATGTGGACCGCCACACCGGTGAAGATTTTCTTCTCTGAAATCCCGTCAGGTATCTTCGGGAAAAAGACCGTGGCGCTGAACGAAAACGGCGTACCGGCCCGTGCGGCGTGGATCCAGTATTTAATCGTCATCCCGCTGATGATTATTCCGACCATGGGCTCCAATACCGCCCAGGATTTAATGAACACGGTAATCAACATGACCGCCGCCGCGTCAATGCTACCACCGCTGTTTATTATGCTGGCCTACCTCAATCTGCGTCGCAAGCTCGACCATCTGCCGCGCGATTTTAAAATGGGTTCCCGCACCACAGGCACGGTGGTGGTGTCGATGCTGATTGTGATTTTCACTGTTGGCTTTATTGCTTCTACCTTCCCGACCGGTGGCAATATTCTGACGATCATTTTCTATAACGTCGGCGGCATTGTTATTTTCCTTGGATTTGCCTGGTGGAAATACAGCAAATACGTCAAGGGACTCACCAAAGAGCAACAACAAATTGAAGCTACGCCTGCGTCAACAACGTCCTCCTGATAAAGCCAGAATATGATAATGAAAATAATACCGACTTTTTACGGGGCTCTCGCAGCCCTGTCTATTTGCAACCCGGCAATGGCAGCAGAAGACGTTCGTCCGGCGGAACATGACGACACCCGCACGCCTGAACTTTCCGGCACTTCATTTCGATTTTATGGCGAGCTGGGCGTCGGCGGGTATATGGATCTCGAAGGTCCGGATAAGCATAAATACAGCGATGGTACCTATATTGAAGGCGGGCTGGAAATCAAACACGGCCCGTGGTTCGGCCTGATTTATGGCGAAGGCTGGACCGTACAGGCGGATCATCAGGGCAACGCCTGGGTTCCCGACCACAGCTGGGGCGGTTTTGAAGGCGGTCTGAACCGTTTTTACGGCGGTTATCGCACCGAAGACAACACCGAAATCATGCTCAGCCTGCGCCAGGATTCGTCCCTCGATGACCTGCAATGGTGGGGCGATTTCACCCCGGATTTGGGCTACGTTATTCCCAACACCCGCGACATTATGTACGCCCTGAAAGTGCAAAACCTGACCGGCAAATTGCGCTACAGCGTGACCGCCACACCTGCCGGGCATCACGATGAGAGCAAAGCCTGGCTGCATTTTGGCAAGTACGACCGGTACGACGATAA
The DNA here is from genome assembly GCA_902706235.1 of Citrobacter sp. 18056. Lineage (GTDB taxonomy): Bacteria > Pseudomonadota > Gammaproteobacteria > Enterobacterales > Enterobacteriaceae > Scandinavium > Scandinavium manionii. Next base: position 107,303 of record CACSJR010000005.1, read on the forward strand.
ATACACCTATCCGGCGATGATGAACGGCTATCTGCAATATGAATTCATCGACGGCGTAACGTGGATGAATGGCCTGGAAGTGACCGACGGCACCGGGCAGCTGTTCTTAACCGGGCTGTTGTCGCCGAATCTGGCGGCCCGCGCCTGGCACCACACCGGGCGGGCGATGGGCCAGGATGTGCCGGGAACCGAAACCGGCTTTATGGCCAGCGCAATGGTTGAAGCGCTGAAAGGCCTCTATTTCTCCACCGCCTGGAGCTACGCTAAACATCGCCCGGACAACGCTGCGGAGGAAACCACCTCGTTTATGCAGTTCGGCATCTGGTACGAATACGGCGGCGGACGCTTCGCCACCGCCGCCGACAGCCGCTGGTACATGAAAACGGCCTCCGGCGATCCGAGCGACCAGGTTTTCCTGATGCAATATTTTTACTGGTAACAAGGGACAGACATACCATGAAACTGACCACCTCTCTCGCCCCGCTGGCCTGCGCGCTGTTGTTGAGCCTGTCGGCGCACGCGGCCACCGCCGATAACTACAAAAACGTGATTAACCGCGTCGGCGCTCCGCAGTACATGCACGATTTCGACAGCGACGATCATCAGCGCTTTAACCCGTTCTTCGACCTGGGCGCATGGCACGGGCATCTGCTGCCCGACGGCCCGGCGACAATGGGCGGGTTTCCCGGCCCGGCGCTGCTGACCGAAGAGTACATTAATTTTATGGCGACCAATTTTGACCGCCTGACGGTGTATCGCGGCGGCAAAAAAGTCGATTTCACCCTGCAGGCATGGAGCATTCCCGGGGCATTAATGCAGACGCTGACCGCCCCCGGCGTGAACATTACGATGACGCTGCGCTTCGCCAGCCCACGGACGTCGCTGCTGGAAACGAAAATCACCAGCGATGCGCCGCTGGTGTTGCAATGGGATGGCGAACTGCTGGAAAAACTGGAAGCCAAAGAGGGCCAGCCGGTTTCCGCGAAAACCATCGATGGCACTTTCCCTGACTATCAACGCAAACTGGTCGCTACCCCGAATGGCGTGAACGTGACGTTCGGTAAAGTCCGTTCCACCTGGGATTTACTGACCTCCGGCGACTCGCAGTATCAGGTGCATAAATCGATTCCTGTCGAAACCGTTGTTGACGGTCACCGCTTTACCAGCACCGCTCGGGTGAATGGCTCGACCACGCTGTGGACGACGTATTCGCATTTGCTCACCGCTGAAGATGTCAGCCACGAGAAAGCGCAAATCCGCGATATTCTCGCCCGTCCATCGCATTATATGCAGGCCTCAGAACAGCGCTGGGAAGGCTATTTGCAACGCGGACTGACCAATCCGGATGCGACTGCACAGCAAACACGCGTGGCGGTTAAAGCTATCGAGACGCTGAACGGCAACTGGCGCTCGCCGGGCGGCGCGGTGAAATTCAACACTGTGACGCCATCCGTCACCGGGCGCTGGTTCTCCGGTAACCAGACCTGGCCATGGGATACCTGGAAACAGGCCTTTGCGATGGCGCATTTCAACCCGGATATCGCCAAAGAGAATATCCGCGCGGTGTTCTCCTGGCAGGTGAAAGCTGACGATAAAGTGCGCCCGCAGGATGCGGGGTTTGTGCCTGACCTGATTGCCTGGAACCTGAGTCCGGATCGCGGAGGCGATGGCGGCAACTGGAATGAACGCAACACCAAGCCAAGCCTGGCAGCGTGGTCGGTGATGGAAGTGTATAAGGTCACCAAAGACAAGGCCTGGCTGGAGGAGATGTACCCGAAACTGGTGGCCTATCACGACTGGTGGCTGCGCAACCGCGACCATAACCACAACGGCGTGCCGGAATACGGCGCGACACGCGACAAAGCACATAACACCGCCAGCGGCGAGATGCTGTTTACGGTGAAAACGGGCGATAAAGAACAGACCCTTTCCGGGCTGAAGAATTACGCGAATACCGTCAGCAAAGGCCAGTACGACAGTCTGGAAATTCCGGCCCAGGTGGCGGCGTCGTGGGAGTCTGGGCGTGACGATGCGGCGGTGTTTGGCTTTATCGATAAAGACCAACTCGATAAATACATCAAAAATGGCGGCAAGCGCAGCGACTGGACGGTCAACTTCGCCGAAAACCGGACTACAGATGGCACACTCCTCGGCTATTCACTGCTTCAGGAATCAGTCGATCAGGCGAGCTACATGTACAGCGACAACCACTATCTGGCCGAAATGGCGACGATCCTCGGCAAAAACGAGGCGGCAGCCCATTACAACCAACTGGCGGATAAGCTCGCGACCTATATCAATACCTGCATGTTCGATGCCAAAACAGGTTTCTATTACGACATTCGCATTGAAGACAAACCGTTAGCCAACGGCTGCGCGGGCAAACCCATCGTCGAGCGCGGCAAAGGCCCGGAAGGCTGGTCACCGTTGTTTAACGGTGCCGCAACGCAGGCCCACGCCGATGCGGTGGTAGCGGTCATGCTCGACCCGAAAGCGTTCAACACCTTTGTGCCGTTGGGTACGGCGGCGTTAACCAGCCCGGCGTTTGGCGCAGATATTTACTGGCGCGGGCGCGTGTGGGTCGATCAGTTTTGGTTTGGTCTCAAAGGCATGGAGCGTTACGGTCATCGCGACGCGGCGCTGAAACTGGCAGACACCTTCTTCCAGCACGCCAAAGGACTGACCAGCGACGGGCCGATTCAGGAGAACTACAACCCGTTGACCGGGGCGCAACAGGGCGCGCCAAACTTCTCGTGGAGCGCCGCGCATTTGTATATGTTGTATAACGATTTCTTCAGAAAACAGTAATCTTTATCGCCCGGTGGCGCTGCGCTTACCGGGCCTACGACGCACTCTATTGTAGGCCGGTAAGCAACGCGCCGCCGGGCGTCTCGTTTTTAGCGCACGACCTTTTCGGCTTCCCAACGTGGCGCTTTCATATCTGCCGCGAACATCCTCTGCTTTGCGAAAAGAGCAGACATTTCATGATTAATATCAGCAGCCCTGACGAGCATTCCATTCGTCACGGGTGATCTCCCACAGCTCAGAATCCAGAGTACCACTGACATACTCTTTTTTTTCTGTCCTGACGAGCCGCATGCCGCTATCGACTGAAATACGCCTGGAACTGCTATTGAGGGAGGCTTTCGGCGCACGCAACAGGGGCTTATTCAGCGTATTAAACCAATAATTAGTCGCCACAATACTGGCCTCACGCATGTAACCCAGCCCCTGATATTCAGGTGCTAGCCAGAATCCACGGTTATTATCCTCAACGTCATAAAGACAGATCAGGCCCATAAGGTCGTCAGGCGACTCACGGCGTCTGATAGTCCAAAACCAGGCAATCCCTTTTGCCATATCCGGCAGGGCTACGTTATTGACGTAATTCTCAGCACCGTTATCAGGATAGGGCCAGGGTACTGAGGCGACCATATAGCGAACTATCTCCCAGCGCGGGTAGAGCTTCTGAATCTGAATAGCATCTTCTGAGATCAGCGGTTTAAGTAACAGGCGTTCTGTGATGAGCGTGGTCATTGTCATCTATCAATTTCCTTATGCTTATTCCAGTGTTTTCAGACAGTGATTAAGATCTCTCTTTTGGTAAAACTGGTTTCTTAATTTTGTTTTTAAACTATTTTTTTTGGGTTACACCAGAATACGCATTAATTATAGAGTTCAATAGGTTATCACCAAGATCTCACAATAGTTAACGTAGTAAGGGATTAGCAACGTCCACCTTTGACACGAGCTTCCTTGCAAGATCCCGTGGCCGCTCTGCGCAAGGTGCGATAGGTATAAATGTTATGGCTGTTTTTTTCGAAAAAGATAATCTGCAACTGCCGTCAGAACACCTATAAGCGGCATTACGCCAGCACCTGATAAGAAGTTACGCTGATCTATCCGGTTTTCTCTGCGGATCTCAGCAAAGCGTTTAAGCGCGAGGGGTTTAGTGGTAGCGCTGATTTCTTCAAACTGCTTTTCATAACCCTGGTCACATAACAGAGCGGCTTCTTCCACATCCGATTTTTCCAGCGAAACTATTTTTTCCCCTTTTTTATAGAAACAGTAATCAGGCATCTGCTTATCCATTTTGAAAGAAATTGATAATCAATATAGCTGTATAGACTTAATTTTGTACATGCCGATAATTCTGTCACATGGAATGAAGAGGGTTATTCGGCGTACCCCATTTGCTGCAGTCACCGTGCGTATTTTCTCGTGAGGTGCGGCGCATTTGTCTATGTTGTATAAAGATTTTTTCCGTAAACAATCACACCTGTCGCTTGGTGGTGCTGCGTTTACCAGGCCTACGATGCACTCTGTTCCAGGCCCGGTAAGCAACGCGCCGCCGGGCGTCTCGTTTTTAGCGCACGACCTTTTCGGCTTCCCAACGTGGCGCTTTCATATCTGCCGCGAACATCCACACCAGTTCGCACAATAATCCTCGCAACGTTTTTTCCGTTTCAGGCAGCAGCGTTTGCTGGCAAAGCACCTGGGTCAGCGTCTGGCTGTATTCACACAGTAATTCAGGGTCTGGTTCGAAAAATTGTTGTGCCGCAGGCAGCGTCTCGACGGTCAAACGGTCAATCAGGTGTGGCGGAATCGGGCCATTCAGCGTCGGGGCAAGTAATGCCAGACAGGCGCTGAGTCGGCCTAATAGCGCCATTTTATAGATGTCATCGTCGTCGCATTCAATCAGGGTTTCCGCAAAGCGATCGCAGATATCAGCCAGAACGAGAAAATCTGTAGCGGCGCTAAAGGGAAGTGTCAGTAAATCGCAGTCGGAATTGAGGATTGTCGCCATAAGGGCAGCCTCCAGTGTGTGGTATTTGAATACCGCCAACGGAGAGGTCAATCTCACGGGTGGCGGAACCGGACGGGGTTGACCTTACCGACCACACTGACATCGGCGCGTCTTGCGACGCCCCCGCCCGGTCCGCCATTGTAGCGTAGCCGTGCGCACGACACAAAAAAGCGCGGACGCGCAATTGTGTCGCCAGTGTGCTTTCAGGAGGTCAATCCCGTCACCTGATTTTGCAGGTGCCGGAGGAGAATACGTCGATAGCCTGACGGCGACAAGGGGTATTGCTTGAAGCAACCTCTCATTATGGAGTGAAATCACTTTTGGCTAGTTACATCATTTAAATCAATGTATTGCACGTTTTCATATGTCTGATGTATTGCCTGCGACGACGGAAGGATTTCAGAAATAATTAATAGCGGGAGGAGCGTGTTTTTAAGATTTGGAGAGGCAGTTTGCATACGTGGAGAGCGTCCACTTTGAGCGAGGAGTGGACCTGAGTCCTAAAAGGTCATCCACATTGCTACACGTCGCGCCGGAATAAAACCTTTAGCGATCTCTTCAGCGATTAGGCTTACCAAATGCGGTGGTCGTTCGTGGCCTTCCACAATATTAAATCCCAATGTCCCGTAAAATCTGGCATTAAAAGCGACCATCTTGTCTGTTGTCAGCGTGGCACCAGCCAGACCGCGTTGTTGCCCAGTATGGAGAATTCTCTGCATAAGCCGTCTGCCTATCCCATGGCGCTGCCATTCCGGATGCACATCAATTTCAGCAATGTGCAGCCATGTGTCTTCAACTTTTCCTGCTACAAATCCTACAGGAACTGAATCAGACGTATAGGCCGTGAGCAACAGACCGTTACGACTGAAATTGCTCAATTCCTCGAGGCTACTTGCGCCCGCCTCGCCTGTTACTGCACCTGCATTACGCAATGTTTCAAAAGCAGCCAGTTCAATAGCGCGAAGCTTGTCAAAGTGCTCATGATGAGTGGGACTGATAGTGAAATCCATGACTTGGTTCTCCATGAATACTGTCATAATTTTTCAGGTCTTTAGTTCTTTATGAGCTGGAAACAGAAGTGAACTCTTCTCACTGCATGAATCATAACATGATGCTTGCCTCGCCAGCGTCTGGTACAAACCTGACTTATACAATGGGTTGAAGGTCTGCTGTGAGCGAGAAAAGGACATTCATGATATTTGTCAGTGTCTGCAAGTAATGGGCTAACCCCAGCCCATTACTTGCTCGCAGTTGCCTTTAAACCCATGGTGATTCAGAGCGGCCCGGGCTATTACAACGGATGTATTTCATTCATGATAATATTGCTTCCGAAGCGATGGTATGTTCCTCAGATATTGAGATGATACAGCGCAATCCTCCGAGATGTTCTTCATAATCGGCGATGAATTTTTTTAATTCCGCAACATGCCCAATCAGTTCAAGGCATTCTGGGTGAGCACCTGCCTTAATCTCCTGGTGGGAATAGCTTATTTTCATCCCGGCAAGATAACCTGCGCTTACGTTGTGAATGATAGCCTGAGGTATGCCCTCTGCCCGGGCCTGACGGAGCAGATAATGGCTCAACGGAGGAGCCGTTAATTTTTTCACAAATCCCGATGCTTTTACCCGGGAGCCTGATGGAATATATATCCGTAGCGTCGATAGTGTATGCATCATCACTCACTCACCTCTACCGCGCTGGTTTCGCTGCTTTTCTGCTTCCGGGAACCAGCGTGGGTTGCCACCCAGGCCGGGACATCTGCAAGTTTAATGTTCTCCGGCACGAAGCCATGTTTCAGGCACGCCACGCGCTGGGAACGATAAATGCCGGTATAACCCGATATCAGCCAGGCAACAGCGCAGGCCAGTGCAGCATAAATGCCCATCTCAGAGCCAAATAACTCAATCGCCATCAGTGTTGAAGCCACAGGGGTATTCGCAGCTCCAGCAAAGACGGCCACAAAGCCAATCCCGGCCAGAAAACTGACCGGTAAATGCAGCAGGGGAGCCAGGGCGTTACCCAGTGTGGCCCCAATATAGAAGAGCGGTGTGACTTCCCCACCTTTAAAACCTGCCCCCAGAGATGTGACGGTAAGTACCAGTTTGCCCAGGAAATCCCATGGCGCAAGATGCTGATGAAAGGCGTCAACGATAACGGGAATACCCAGACCGATATAGCGATCGGCACCCAGACAAAAGACCGCCACAGCCACTACCAGCCCGCCAATGAACGGTCTCAGCGGTGCATAATGGATAGTTTTCTTCATGAAACTGCCGATGGCATGTGTTGCGCTGGCAAAAGCCCTGGCTGTCAGACCAAAGAGCCCACCGGCGATAATGACAGCAATCAGTGCCCAGGCAGACATATGAGGAATAAACGAGACGGCGTAATGGGTATGATGTACTCCCCATAATAACCCAGTTTGATCGGCCACAATGGCAGCGAAAATACACGGTATTAATGCGTTGTAATTCATCCGACCTACGGCCAGAACCTCAAGCCCAAAAATGGCGCCCGCAAGAGGGGTGCCAAATACTGATGAGAAACCGGCGCTGATACCGGCCATCAGGACAATGCGCCGGGTATCCGGCGTCAGGCCAAACAGGCGAGTAAACTGATCGGCAATAGATGCCCCCATCTGTACTGCGGTCCCTTCTCGACCGACAGAGGCACCAAAGAGGTGAGAAACAACAGTGCCGACAAAGACCAGTGGGGCCATGCGCAAACGAATAATTTTTTGCGGATCATGAATCTCATCGAGCACGAGGTTGTTTCCGCCCTCTACAGCGCTGCCGTAGCGCAGATAAACCCATCCCACGGCAAATCCTGCAACGGGAAGCAACCAGATAAGCCAGTGGTGGCTGAGCCGGGTAGCAGTAGCCCAGTCAAGGGAAAACAGAAAGAAAGCAGAAGCTGTGCCGGTCAGCACGGCAATCAGGAAAGCAAGGCCAAGCCATTGCGCAAGAGAATTGATTGAATTATTGAGCAGGAAGTGATTTGAGCGCATTGAAGCATCCTCAGATGGTTAATCATCCCGGACACACAATGCTGCATGGCTGATAAAACGATACGCCTGCCTCTTCCCGGTCCGGGAATAAAAGCAGGCATCATTAGCCACATGGCGGTTCAAGGGGGAATGCCATCCCCTGTAGTCTCTATCTTACTACAGGAATCGATTCAGCAAAAGGATGTAGTAAACGATCAAGTGATTAAAAGTTGCTCATTCTATTTGCTGGCTACGCGTTAGCGATGCCACAACCAAAGAACTTTAGCTTTGTTTATTCTGGTAAAGATCCCACCGGTTACCATAAAGGTCTTCAAATACCACGACCATACCGTAATCCTCCTCGCGAGGCTCCTGGCAGAATGCCACACCTTTTGCTTTCATAGAATTGTAGTCCCGCCAGAAGTCATCGGTCTGAAGGAAGAGGAATACCCGACCGCCACATTGATTACCAATAAAGCCATCCTGCCTTTCGTTTGAAGCACGAGCCAGAAGAATATTGCAATCGCTTTCCGGATTAGGTGTAACCACGACCCAGCGCTTCCCCGGCTGCGGTGTATCTTCAACGAGGGTAAAGCCCAGCTTGTCCGTGTAATATTCAATTGCCCGATCATAGTCATCGACTACTATGGCCACATATCCCATGCATCGCTTCTGTGTTCTCATTCTCGGCTCTGTCAGTTTCAGGCATAACTACCCAGATATTTCATCTTATTATAAACAACCGCATTCATCGTCTGTAATGACTCAAAGTACCGACGTCCGCTCCTGGCACTCAACAGACATTCTAACGGGGCAAAATGCCTGCTTTAAGCGAAACAGCGCCATTCCTACCCGGGTTTATTTTAACCATCCGCTGGCATCATTTCTTTTCCGCTGTTTCCGTTCACGCTCAATAAACCATTCTTTACGCGTAATACCACCGACAAAACCGGTCATTGCCCCCTTTTTGCCGATAATTCTGTGGCATGGAATGAAGAGGGTTATCCGGCGTACCCCATTTGCTGCAGTCACCGCGCCTATTTCTCGTGGATCGCGGCGTATTTTTCTATGTTGTATAACATAAGCAATCACCCTTGCCGCACGGTGGTGCTGCGCTTCCCGGGCCTACGATGCACTCTGCTCCAGGCCCGGCTAGCAACGCCGCCGCCGGGCATCACACCTCCGGCAGCAACCCGACAAAGCTGCGTTTTTTGCGCGGCTCCGACATCATCTCGTCAAGCTTTTCCACACACGCCAGATAGTGCGGGGTCTTCTTGTGTGCCAGCACCGCCGCGTCATCCTTATACGCTTCGTAGATATAAAACCGCGTGGCGACGTCCGGGTCCTGTAACACATCAAAGCGCAGATTTCCCGGCTCGGTCAGCGCCCCTTCGTGGTTGGCGCGAAACACATCGAGAAACTCATCCACCCTTTCCGGTTTGATGTTGATCTCCACCAGCGTCACATTCATGGCTGTTCTCCCTGTTTTTCTTCCTGCCAGAACTGATACGCCTCACGGGCGTTCATGTTCTCATGCACCACTTTTTTCACCGCTTTGAGCATCGCCAGCGGCGCGCTGGACTGGAAGATATTGCGCCCCATATCCACGCCGGATGCCCCCTGGTCGATTGCCCGCCAGCACATATCCAGCGCGTCATCTTCGGGCAGCTTTTTGCCGCCTGCAATCACAATCGGCACCGGGCAACTGGCGGTGACTTTTTCAAAGCCCTCTTCCACGAAGTACGTTTTGACGAAGGTCGCACCCATTTCTGCCGCGATTCGGCTGGCAAGCGAGAAGTAACGCGCATCGCGGGTCATCTCTTTGCCGACGCCGGTGACGGCCAGTACTGGCATGCCGTAACGGTTGCCCGCGTCCACCAGCTTGATGATGTTGCTGATCGACTGATGCTCATATTCGCTGCCGATATACACCTGCGCCGCCACCGCCGCGACGTTGAGCCGCAGCGCATCTTCCATCGCTACCGCCACGCACTCGTTCGACAGTTCGCTTAAGATAGAGTTACCGCCGGACGCCCGCAGTACCACCGGTTTATTGGTCGCCGCGGGCACCTGACTACGCAAAATGCCCCGGGTGCACATCAGCACATCGGTTTCAGCAAACAGCGGCGCAATCGACAAATCTATCCGCTCCAGTCCGGTGGTCGGCCCCTGAAAATAGCCGTGGTCAAACGCCAGCATCACCGTGCGGTTACTGTGCGGATTAAATATCCGCGCCAGACGCGACTGCATCCCCCAATCCAGCGAACCGCAGCCTTTCAGGGCATAAACCGTATTCTTCTGCGGGCGGTCGAGCCCGAAATCTTTCCCGTCTTTGATATCGTCTAAATCAGCCATTTTCCCCTCCCTCAGAAATCGTATTTGCCAATGTTCTCTTTGGTGAACACCACGCGCTCTGGCAGCAGCACGATACCGTTGCCCTTGGCCTCATACTGGTAACCTTGCACGCTGTTCGGCTCGACTTTCAGGTCGCCGATGCCTTTCACCGCCACGCTGTCGCCCACGTTCAAATCGCCTTTTTTCAGCAGGTGATTGGCGACGTTAACCGCAATATTGCCCTGCTCGACCACATCCCACAGGCCAAAGGCTTTCACCGTGCCGCGCTCGACGTACGGACGCATCACGTTCGGCGTGCTGAAGCCGACAATCGCCACGCCCTGACGTTTGAGGTTTTCCGCCGCCTGGGCCGCAGCCGGCAGCGCATTGGCGTCCGGGGCGATGATCGCATCGAGATCCGGATACGCCTTCAGAATGCCTTCGGCTGTTTGCAGCGATTTGGTGGCATCGTTATAGCCAAACTGAGTCGTGACCACTTGCCATTGCGGATGGTCTTTGGCGATTTTGGCCTTCGCCTCTTTCACCCACTGGTTCTGATCGGTGACGGTTGGGCTGGAATAAAAGAACGCCACTTTGGCATTCGGTTTGGTGACTTGCTTTCCAGCCATATCCACCAGCAGGCCACCGAGCTGTTCCGGCGTGCCCTGGTTGATGTATATGCTGCGGCATTCCGGCTTGGTGTCGGAATCCCAGGTCAGTACTTTGACGCCGCGCTGCATCGCACGTTTCAGCGCCGGGCATAAGCCGTCCGGCGAGACGGCGGAAACGATAATCGCGTTGTAGCCCTGATTAACGAAGTTGTTAATAAGCTGCACCTGGCCGGAGACACTTGGCTCCGTTGGGCCATCGTAGGTGACATCCACGCCGAGCTGTTTGCCCGCCTCTTTCGCGCCGTTGCCGCCGCTGGTGAAGAAACCGACACCCACCAGTTTCGGGATAAACGCAATTCTGTCCGCCGCCTGTACGACAGCCACGCTCATTGCCAGCGCCAGGGCGCTCACCTGCACACACCGTTTTGCTTTCATCTCATGCTCCGATTGATTTGCGCGAACTAAGCCGACGCCACACCGTGCGTACCCCTTCACGATGCAGACTCAGCGAACGTCCCATGACCACCACAACCAGCAGCGCCCCCGAAAGCGCGCTCGACACCTGGTTGGGAATACCGACCATCTGTAAACCTTGTTGCAGATACCCCACCAGCAGCGCCGCCAGGGCCGTACCGATAACCGAGCCAGAGCCGCCATAAATATTGGCCCCACCGAGCACCGCCGCGGTCAGCGCGGGCATCAGTAAATCGCGGCCCAAATCCGAACGGGCCGAGCCGAAATAAGAAACCAGCACCAGCGCCGCAATGGCCGACGCCAACCCGACCAGACCGTACAACACGTACGGCATACCGTTGACGGAGAGCGCCGCATAGCGTGCCGCGCGCGGGTTCTGCCCGAGTAAAAAGAGATGACGCCCAAAGCGCCCGCGATGAGCGAGCAGCCAGAAGAAAAAGGTGATGACGATAAACAGCACCAGTGGGACGGGCAGGCCGAACAGCGTCAGGTTGGCGAATGCAGTAAAGCTATCCGGGAAGCCACCGATACCTTCGTAGCCCGTCGCACCCGCCATGCCGGAAAGCAGCAGCGCCGCACCGCCATAGAGATATAGGGTGCCGAGCGTAATCACCAATGGGCTAATGCCGGTGTAATGAATCAGCGCCGCGTTCACCAGGCCGCACAGCACACCAAGCAGCAACGTCAGCGGAATGGCGACGCTCATCGGCCAGCCCGCCTGCATCATCACGCCAAGCGCGATAGCGCACAGGCCAATGGTCGAGCCGAGCGAAATATCAATCCCGCCGCTGATGATCACCAGCGTCAGCGGCAGCGCCACGATGCCGATGCAGATAAAATCGCTGGTGCTGAACAGCAGCATATTCACGTCGAGCATCCGCGGGTTCAGCGCTCCGAACAGGCCAATCTCCAGCACCAGTAAAATCAGCAGCGCGCTTTCCCAGTTGAGCTTCATTTACGCCACCTCTTTGTTTTTACGTTTCGGAAAGGAGGCGATGTTCTTTCCCCCTTTATTGCCCGGCTGGAAACGGCTGTATTTGAGCGCGCGCTGGTGACGGGTCAGCGCCTGACGCAAACGCCCGTCGAGCACCAGCACGCCCAACAGCACCAGTCCGGCGATGAAGTCGTTCCACCAGGCCGGGAGCCTGAACAGCACCAGCACGGTATCGATTTGGGTCAGGAAAAAGGCGCCGAGAAATGCGCCGAGCAGCGTGCCGGTGCCACCCAGCAGCGACACGCCGCCGAGCACGCAGGCGGCGATGGCTTTCATCTCCAGCCCGCTGCCGGTCTGGTTCGGCACGAAGCCAATCTGCGCGGCAAAAATAATCCCGCCGCAGGCGGCGAGCATCCCGTTGAAGGTGAAGGCCAGCATCCGGGTGCGGTTGACGCCAACCCCGAGCTGGCGTGCAGCGGCGAGGTTATCTCCCACCGCGTAGAAATCACGCCCGAATGTCGTACGGGCCAGCAGCCATGCGCCCGCCAGCAGTATCAGCAGCACCAGCCAGCCGAGCGGCGACACGCCAACGAATGCCGGTTCAGAAAGGGATTTCAGGCTGTCAGGCAGCCCTTCAATCCACTTCCCGCCGGTCCAGAGCAGCATAATGCCGCGATATAACCCGAGCGTGCCGAGCGTCGCGACAATCGCCGGAATACGCAACCCGACCACCAGCAAGCCGTTGAACGCCCCGGCCAGCGCGCCAATCGCCAGTGCGAACACAATGGCGACCGGCAAACCGTAGCCGCTGTTGAGCGCCACGCCGACCGCAATCGCGCTCAGCCCAACGGTCGACCCCACGGAGACGTCAATGTTACGCGTGAGCATCACCATTGCCGCGCCGATTGCCAGCAAGCAAAGGATCTGCGCACTGGAAAAGATCATCGCCAGGGTCTGCAAGCTAAAGTACGACGGATTGAGCGCAACCAGCACCGCGAACAGTGCCAGAATGGCGAGGAACGCGCTCAGCTCACGGTTCTTCAGCAACGTTTTCATACCTGCCCTCCGAACGCTAAGGTCATCATCCGATCGACGCTGACCGCCTGTTTGTTCAGTTCCCCGCTCATTCGCCCCTGATGCATCACCAGCACCCTGTCGGCAAGGCCCGGGAACTCATCCAGATCGCTGGAGATCATCAGCACCGCGACGTTTTGCGCCGCCACGCTTTTCAGCAATTGGTAGATGTCGGCCCGGGCGGAAACGTCCACGCCGCGCGTCGGCTCATCGACAATCAGCAGCAGCGGATTCGCCTCCAGACAGCGCGCCAGCAAGACCTTTTGCTGATTACCGCCGGAAAGCGTACGCACCGGCTGATCCGCGTGGTTGAGTTTGATCCCCAGCGCCCGGTGATAGCGCTCCACCACCGCCGCCTCGCGTTTGCCTTCCTGCCACAGCGACGGCTGGTTGAACATCACCGTGTTCCAGCGCACCGGCGCATCAAGAAATAGCCCGGACACCTGCCGGTCTTCCGGCAGATATACCAGGCCGCTCGCCAGCCGCGCACGGGTGCTGTCCTTGCTGATTTCACGATTTTCCAGCCACACGCGCCCGGCCCTGACGGGGCGCAGGCCGTACAGCGTTTCGGCAAATTCAGTGCGCCCGGATCCCACCAGGCCCGCAAGACCTAAGATCTCCCCGGCGCGGATCTCAAGACTCAGATCGATAAACCCTTCGCCGGTCAGATCCTCGACGCGCAATACCGGGAAATCCTGCGGCTGAGTACGCCGATTGCCCGGCAGCGCCAGCCACAGCTTTTGCGTATCGCTCAGGGCATTATCACGACAAGCGGGCGTCATCGCGGCGATCAACTCGCCGTCGGTGTGATCCGCGGTGTCGCCACTCAGCACGATTGCGCCGTCGCGCATCACTGAGACATGGCTGGCCAGCGCGCGGATCTCGGGCAATTTGTGGGAGATAAAGACGATGCCGACGTCGAGCGCCTGCAAAGATCGCACCTGGCGAAATAACCGTTCCGTTTCACCGGGCGTTAATGACGCGGTGGGTTCGTCGAGGATCAGGATCTGCGCGTCGCGCATCAGCCCACGTAAGATCTCCACCATTTGTTGATCCGCCACCTCCAGAGTACTGGCCGCGGCCTGCAGGTTTATCTGGCAGTTCAGCTGCTGCAATTTTTCCGTCAGCCGGGCTTCGGTATCCGGTTTGCGCGGCAGGCGAAAAAGGATGTTTTCCTGCACCGTTAGGTTGGGAAACAGCATTGGCTCCTGCGGCACCAGGTAAATGCCAAGTTGATGCGCCTGGCCCGGTTTCAGCCGCGCAAAAGGTTTGCCGTTTATCCGAAGTTCACCGTCGTCCGGCGTTTCCACCCCGGCAACAATCTTCATCAGCGTCGATTTCCCGGCCCCGTTGCCACCCATCAGCGCATGCACCTGGCCAGAAAATAGTGTGAAATCAATGCCCTTCAGCACGGCGACACCGGAAAACTGCTTGCGGATGTTATGGGCTTCAATCAGTGGCTTCATCATCACGCCTCGGTTGAACAAATGATTTTTAGAATTAATAATGTTCAAAAGCGTAGACCGTGAACTATATTTACAACCGTGCAAGGATCACAGTTTTACCCTTTCGATCGCTTAGCACAGGCTGTAAGTAAACAATGATCGGTTTTGCCAGTGGCTTCACATTTTCAGTCCGCGCAACTGCGAACATATGATCTAGATTTTTATAAGAGTTCAATTTATGAGCGAAAAACGCATTACGGAAGAGAGCCGTTACGCAGGTCTGGCGCTGGCGGAAGAAGAGCTGGTGGCACGTGTGGCCTGGTGCTATTACCACGACGGCCTGACCCAGAACGATATTGGTGAGCGGCTTGGGCTGCCGCGACTCAAGATTTCACGGTTGCTGGAAAAAGGCCGCCAGTCCGGGGTTATCCGCGTGCAGATCAACTCCCGCTACGAAGGCTGTCTGGCGCTGGAAACCGAGCTCCAAAAGCGCTTTAACCTGAAAATGGCCCGGGTTCTGCCCGCGTTAAATACCTCGCCGATGAACGTGCGGCTAGGGATTGGCGCCGCGCAGTCGCTGATGGGCGTGCTTGAGCCTGGCCAGCTGCTGGCGGTGGGGTTTGGTGAGGCGACCATGAGCTGCATTCAGCATCTGAGCGGGTTTATCGGCTCGCAGCAAATCCGTCTGGTGACGCTGTCCGGCGGCGTCGGGCCGTATATGACCGGCATCGGCCAGCTGGATGCGGCATGCAGCGTGAGCATGATCCCGGCACCGTTACGCGTTTCCTCGCCAGAAGTGGCGGAGATCCTGCGTCGTGAGTCCAGCGTGCGCGATGTGATCCTCGCGGCGAGTGCAGCCGATGCCGCTGTGGTTGGGATCGGTGCTATCGATCAGCGACGTGATGCGACGATCCTGCGATCCGGCTACATCAGCGAGGGCGAACAGTTGATGTACGCGCGCAAAGGCGCGATCGGCGACATTCTGGGCTATTTCCTGCAAGCGGATGGCGAACGGGTGGAAGGGCTGGAAATCCACCGTGAATTGCTTGGCGTGACCCTTGATGAACTGGCGCAGTTGCCGACCATCGTCGGTGTCGCCGGGGGTGAAGAAAAAGCGCAGGCCATTTACGCGGCACTTATCGGTAAGCGGATTAACGGCCTGGTAACGGAAGAGACAACAGCACGCGCGGTGCTGTCGCTGGCGGGATAACCGCCGCGCGCCGCGCGATAACAGCGAGGCGCACGTCATGAGTTACCTTTTAGCGTTGGACGCAGGCACCGGCAGTATTCGGGCGGTGATTTTCGACCTGACAGGCCGTCAGATTGCCGTCGGTCAGGCGGAATGGAAACACCTGAGCGTGGAAAACGTCCCCGGCTCGATGGAGTTTGACCTCAACACCAACTGGCTGCTCGCCTGTCAGTGCATCCGTCAGGCACTGGAAAACGCCCACCTGAGCGCCGCCGATATTCAGTCCGTCGCCTGCTGTTCCATGCGCGAAGGGATCGTGCTGTATGACCGCAACGGCGACGCCATTTGGGCCTGTGCCAACGTCGACGCGCGCGCCAGCCGCGAAGTCTCTGAGCTGAAAGAAATCCACAATTACCGTTTTGAATCCGAAGTGTATGACGTCTCCGGTCAGACGCTGGCGCTTTCCGCGATGCCGCGCCTGTTATGGCTCGCCCATCATCGCCCGGATATTTATCGCAGTGCCGCCACCATTACTATGATCAGCGACTGGCTGGCGGCGAAGCTTTCTGGCGAGCTGGCGGTCGATCCGTCTAACGCGGGTACCACCGGGATGCTCGATTTATTCAGCCGCGACTGGCGTCCGGCGCTGCTGGACATGGCCGGGCTGCGAGCCGACATTCTCTCCCCGGTGAAAGAAACTGGCAGCGTGCAGGGGGCCGTCACTAAACAGGCGGCGCAACAGTGCGGCCTGCGCATCGGCACGCCTGTGGTCATGGGCGGTGGCGACGTTCAACTGGGCTGTTTAGGATTAGGCGTGGTACGCCCCGGCCAAACCGCGATACTTGGCGGTACGTTTTGGCAGCAGGTGGTCAATCTGCCGGAGGTGCGCACCGACCCGGAAATGAACATTCGCGTTAATCCGCACGTGATTCCCGGCATGGTGCAGGCCGAGTCGATTAGCTTTTTCACCGGGCTGACGATGCGCTGGTTCCGTGACGCGTTTTGTGCCGAAGAAAAGCTGATTGCTGAACGGCTCGGGACCGACACCTACGCCCTGCTGGAAGAGATGGCCAGCCGCGTACCGGCGGGCTCCCACGGCGTAATGCCGATCTTCTCCGATGCGATGCATTTTAAACAGTGGTATCACGCCGCGCCGTCGTTTATTAACCTCTCCATCGATCCAGAAAAATGCAATAAAGCCACGCTGTTCAGGGCGTTAGAAGAAAATGCGGCGATAGTGTCGGCCTGCAACCTGGCGCAGATTTCGCAATTTTCCGGCGTCACTTTTGACAGCCTGGTCTTCGCGGGCGGCGGCTCTAAAGGCGCGTTATGGAGCCAGATTTTAAGCGATGTCACCGGGCTGCCAGTACGTGTGCCGGAGGTCAAAGAAGCCACCGCGCTGGGCTGCGCGATTGCCGCCGGAGCCGGTGCGGGATTGTACCCCGACATGGCGAGCGCGGGCGAAAAGCTGGTCAGCTGGAGCCGGGTCTTTACCCCGAACCGCGCCCATCGCGAGTTGTACGACGGCATGAAAGAAAAATGGCAGGCGGTGTATGCCGACCAACTGGGCCTGGTCGACAGCGGTTTGACCACCTCAATGTGGCAGGCGCCTGGACTTGGGAAACGCGCGCCAACCTCGCCCTAAAAAGGAGCCGCGATTTCGCGCCAGTGCACTTCGCAATCACTGGTGCCGCAGAACAGAAGATTACGCTGCCCATCGCGGGTTAACCCGCCGGGGAAAATCACATCGCGCAAGTCATCGCGCTTGCTTTCTCCTGGCTGAAAATCGTCTCTGCTACAGATAATGCGCAGGGGCGTGATGTGCCCGCTCATCACGTTAAAACGGAAGGAGGCCGCGTAGTAATGACGGTTTCCGGATGCATCAAAACAGGCCACGTGGCCCAGCACGCCGACCCATTGTTGATCGAGAACGTGCGCTTCGTTGACCCCGCACCAGCTGTCATCATCAAGCTGAAGCAGCAACCTGCCCTGCTCAAAACAGGATGGTTTCAACTCGCTCAGGCTGTTAAGGATAAGCCAGCCAATTTTGCCGCGCCCGCCGACCACGCCCTGTGGCCGGGTGAACATCAGGATCCGTTTATCAGGTAGCTGTAGCAGGCGAATATCTTTCATGCCCCACGGTCCAACGGCGAGGGGGCGAAGCGTAAAAATTGAATCGCCCTGCCAGAACTGCGTTCGCCATCGCCATCCGTCATGTTCAGGATTGGCGCTAATTTCCACGCCGCCAAACACCCAGCCGTTGTCGATTCGACAGAGAAACGGGTCCTGCAAATTGAACGCTGGCGCGTCTTCCGCCAGCCTCGCTGTGCCCTGCCCATCCCAGTGAAAAAACCGCACCTGTGCGTTTTCACTGTCCCGGGCTTCGACCCGGGCGGCAATAAAATGCTGTTCATCTTCGCGAAACGGCGCGGTCGGGTTGTAGACATCACACCCCGGTACGCCGATGAACGTGACCTTACCGCTGGCCTCCGATTGTCTTCGCAGGCAGTACTCGCGATAAAGCGCATCGGTGGTGGGCAGGATCATTTACACGCGTTCCAGATGCTGCCACAGAGCGGCCATCGGCAGGGTTGCCAGCGCGATGCTTTCGTCTGCCGCGCCGTACCAGACATACAGCGTCTGCTCCCGGATTAATGCGCCGCAGGTGAACACCACGTTGCCGAAAAAGCCTTCCCGTTCGTACGGGGCGACAGGTTCCAGCAGCGGAATGGCGGATTTGGCGAGGATCTGCGTCGGATCGTTGGCATCCAGTAGCAGCGCCCCCAGGCAGTAGCGCTGCTGGGCATCAACGCCGTGGTAGATTTCCAGCCAGCCGCGATCGGTTTTCAGCAACGGCGCGCCGCCACCGGATTTCCGGACGTCCCATGCGTCACCGGAACGCCCCAGCAAATGCCGATGGTTGCCCCAGTGCAGCATGTCCGGCGATTCACAGATCCAGATTTCAGGGTGACCAAAATGGCTCGGTGCCGGGCGGGTCAGGGCCATAAATTTGCCATTAATACGCTCCGGGAAGAAGCACACATCGCGGTTATCCGGGCAGAAAATCAGCCCTTTCTTTTCCACGCTGACAAAATCACGTGTCACCGCAAGTGCGGTGGAAATCCCCAACGGCGACACCGCAGAGTAATTGATATACCAGGCGTCGCCGATGCGGGTAATGCGCGCATCTTCACAACCAAACTGTTCGTACTGGGTATCCGGCGTAATGAACGCCTGTTCATCTACGGTGAAATTCACGCCGTCGCGGCTGCGGGCCAGACGTAAATGTGACATTGAGGTGAGCCATAAAACGGCCGGGTCGCTTTTCAGCCCAATGGTGCGTGGGTCGCTGAAGTCGTAACGCTCATCTGCCCTGTTGAACGTTTTTTCCGAGGTTACCCACGCCCCACCCTGCAAGCTGAGAAGCGGAACCACGATGTTGTCAGCCGTATCACTCAGGATACTTTCCGCTACCCGGACCAGCAGTATGATTTCACCGTTAATCTCAGCTGCCCCGGCGTTAAAGACGCAATCCACCCGCCGACCAGGCTGGGAGGGTTTGACATCTGCTGGGGTGATGAGCGGATTTTTACTGTGCCTTTCCATGAAAACTCCTTTTAATTACACACTGATTTTTACCCAGCCAGTCTGCATCGACCCCGTAAAGCGTCTCCGCCGGGATCTCGTGCCAGGGATTCCTGACCGGCTCGCCAAAGTTAATCGCCACCCAAACCTGCTCCTGCGCGCCTTCACGCAGAAAATGGATGGCGTTGTTCTCTTGCGCCAGCAGTCGGTATGTCCCCTGTCGTAGCGCCAGAGAAGAGGCGCGGATCGCCAGCAAACGCTGGTATTGATGCCAAAGCGACGAGGGGTTTTGTTGCTGCGCGCTGATATTGACGGTGTCGGCATCACCACACACGGGCATCCACGGCGCGACCGTTGAGAAACCGCCATTTGGCAGGCTTTCCCAGGCCAGTGGCGCACGCGACGCATCCCGCGAATGGCTGATGGCCTGTTGCAGCGCATCGTGGTGAGAAGCCCCTTCGGCAAGCGCCGAGCGGAACCAGGACTTGCCCTGCACGTCATGAATATCGGCTTCGGTAAGAGGGGCATAATTGGATAACCCGGCTTCTTCACCCTGATAAATAAAGGGCACGCCTTCCGCCGTGAGTTGCAGCGCCGCCACCGCTGCCGCGCGGTCGGTATCATGTGCATGCTCACCAAAGCGGCCAATCATGCGCGGCATATCGTGGCTGGAGAAAAACAGCGTCGGTGGGCCGCTCAGCTGTTCGCGCATCGCCTGCAGCTGAGTGAAGATTGCCGTGGCATCAAACGTTTTCTGGCTACCCAGATTAAAGTTGAATACGACGTCCATCAGGTCTTCGCGCTGGTAGCGTTGCAGGACATCCAACGATTCGCTGCCGATTTCGCCAATCAGAAAATAGTCGCCGCGTTGGCGAATATAACGGCACAGACGCTGGAGCGTTTTCTCGATCCCCGGCTGATTGATATCGTGAAGGTGTTCCTGCTCGCCCTCCGTCTCCGGGTTATCAACGCCTGGCCCATCAGTGGACAGAAAGTTGATCACGTCAAAGCGGAAACCGTCCACGCCCTGGGCGCGCCAGAAATCCACGATCTGATAGATTTCGTTTTCAACCTGCGGATTACGCCAGTTGAGGTCGACCTGCTCAGGCGCAAATTTATGGTAGTAGTATTCGCCGGTATCCGGCTCTGCCGCCCAGGCGCTGCCTGAGAAAAAGGACTGCCAGTTGTTCGGCTGCGCGGAAAAAATGAAATAATCGCGGTAACGACTGGCGGGATTATTCCACGCGTCGAGAAACCACGGATGCTGCGACGAAACGTGATTGAGCACCAGGTCGATGACCACGCGGATCCCCCGTTGGTGGCAGGCCTCCACGACGCGGGTGAAATCGGCCAGTTGCCCAAAGCGAGGATCGACCGCGCAGAAATCGCTGATATCGTAGCCATTATCGACCAGCGGCGACGGGTAGAATGGCGTTATCCACACCCCGCCAACGCCCAGTTCAACCAGGTAATCAAGTTTTGTCAGCAGCCCGGCGAAATCCCCCAGACCGTCTCCATTTCCGTCACAAAACGACGGCAGATACACCTGATAAAACACGGTGTCTCGCCACCAGCGCTGAGTCTTCAATTACTGCTCCTTATTTCAGTGACAACGACATGCCCTGGAGGAAATATTTACGGAACAGGATGAAGAGCATGACCACGGGTAGCATCTGTAGCACGGACCCGGCCAGTACCGGGCCGAGATAGACGCCATAGGATTTACTGAAGGTCGAGAGCAGGACCGAAAACGGCATTTTATCGACGTCACGCATCACGATAAGCGGCCAGAGAAAGTTGTCCCAGGAACTCGAAAAGGTGAACAGCGCCACGATGGCAAGGATCGCTTTGTTCAGCGGCATCATCACATGGCGCAAGATTCCCCACAGGCTGGCGCGGTCCAGTTTCGCGGCATAAATGTAGTCATTCGGCGTGCCTTTAAAACTTTGCGAGACCATGAAGATCCCCCATGCACCCATGGCATACGGCAGGATCATCGCGCTGTAGCTGTTGATCAGACCCAACTCACGCATCAGCACAAACTGCGGAATGATGAACATAAATGCCGGGAACACCATCTGGGCTATCAGCAGATTTTTAAACACGCCTTTGCCGAAGAAATCGGTCTTCGCCACCGCATAGCCCACCAGCACCGAACTCAGCGTCACGGTGAGGGTGATGGTCAGCGAGATAAACAGCGAGTTGCCCAGCGTGCGGAAAAACGGCTTATTGGCACGCTGGCTGTTATCCAACAGGAAGCTGTAGTTTTCCAGCGTCCAGTGGCCGGAGAACAGTGACTCGGTGTAGATCTGTGCGGTCGGCTTCAGTGAGGAGAGCACCATCCAGATAAAGGGATACAGCCAGCTCAGCGCCAGTAATAGCATCACGGCATGAACAATCAGGCTTTGAGGCGTTAATTTTTGCATTCACACAATCTCGATATTTTTTTCGCAAAGGCGTCTGAACAACCAGATAGTCAGGAAACTGCACGCCGCAACGATGATCGACATCATCGCCGCCCAGCTCGGTTTCATCTGCTGGAAAGCCACTTCATACATCACCACCATTGGGCTGGTGGTGCTGTTCAATGGCCCGCCGCCGGTTATCAGATACGGCTCGGTGAAAATGCTGAACGCGACGGTTATCGCCAGCACCATCACCATCACGATTTGCGGATTCATCATCGGGACGGTTATCGACCACACCAGGCGAAAGCGCCCGGTTTTATCCAGCACGGCGGCGCTGTAGATATCTTTCGGAATTGCCTGCATGCCGGAATAGAGAATAAGCCCGTAGTAGCCGACAAATTTCCAGGTCACGATCAGCGCAATGGACAACATCGCGCAGTCAGGGCTGGTAAACCACGGCACGGTGATACCAAACATCTCGCGCAGGAAGGCGTTAACCGGCCCGTATTCGCTGAACATTTTGGAAAAAACTATCGAATAAGCGACACCAGACGAGATATTGGCTAACAAAAAACTCAACGCAATAAACGCTTTGCCATAACGTATTTTCTTCAACCCGGCAGCAAACAGCATTGAGGCAATAAATACGATGGGGATGTAATAAAGCAAAAAACGAAACACGTTGAGCATCGAACGCCAGAACAATTTATCCTGAATAACGCCAATAAAATTCCCCAGCCCGATGAATTTAGGCGTTCCGATAAATTGCCATTGGGTGACACTCAGTACCAGCAACCAAATTAAAGGATAAAACCAGAAGACTGCGGAATATCCTATCCACAAAGAGGCCAAAAAGCCTCCGGTGCGTGCGTCGCTACGTCCCATTATTTTTTACCGTTGCAGTATTTGATTAATTTCCGTGCCCGACTGCTCCAGCGCGCTGGCAGGTTCTTTCTGATTAAAAATCACTTCTTCCAGCATTTGCGTCATGCTGCGCTGTATTTCGGTGGTTTTGGTGGTCGCCATCGGTGGCAATGCCACGTCGACATACGCCGCAATCTGTTTTTCAATCGGGTTGCTGTCGAAATACGACACAAACAACGGGTTACTCATCAGGTCAGAACGGGCGGGTGGCATCCCTGTGGTTTCCAGCCAGAGCCGGTCGTTTTCGACTTTGCTGAACACCCATTGCATAAAGGCCCAGGCCTCGGCTTTATGTTTGCTGGTGCTGAAAATCACCAGCCCTTTACTGTCGCCGAAGGTATACGGATGGGGAGACCCCGTTTCGGTCAACATTGGGCCAATCTCTATCGATTTCAGCACGTCTGGATACTGCTTACGGTAACGAGCGATATCCCACGGCCCGCGTGCAGAGGCCAGTACCAGTCCGCTGGCTAAGGGGTCATCGGCCGAGGTGAAGTCGTAACTGCTCCAGCCCTGCTGAAAAACATGGCCCATAAACGTTAATACTTTCTGGCCATCAGCGGTGTTCATGCTGGCCTGATTGCCGTTGAGATAAGGCTTGCCCTGACTCTGTGCGTAGAACAGCGGAATGAGATCAAACCAGCGTTCCCACCAGTTTTTCCCGGCGGTCAGTTGCATGACATACCCGTTGTTATCCGC
This sequence comes from Citrobacter sp. 18056, assembly GCA_902706235.1. Taxonomy (GTDB): domain Bacteria; phylum Pseudomonadota; class Gammaproteobacteria; order Enterobacterales; family Enterobacteriaceae; genus Scandinavium; species Scandinavium manionii. The sequence continues at coordinate 130,774 of CACSJR010000005.1, forward strand.
TTTGCGAAGCTTCGCCAGGTGATAAAGATCGTCATAGGTCCGCGGGGCATGGTCATAGCCATATTGCTTGAGCAGATCACTCCGCCACCACCAGACAATCGGGTTAACGTAGAGTGGCAGGACGCTTTGGTGACCGTTTATTTTCCAGGCGGGCATAATGGATGACATCTTTCTGCCGTCGATCAATGTATCGAACCCTGGCATTGTCGCTAAATCTTCCACCATCCCTTGTTCAGTGAGTTGGCTGGCGAAGCCAATAAATATATTGCTGGAAATATCTGGCTCAGTGCCTGAAGCCAGCGCATTCATTATCGCTTCTTCTGAGCTGCTGGCCGCAGGAATTGGGGTAAATGCAATGGGTGTATGACTGGGGTCCTGATTCCACTCTTTGACTATTTTGCTCCAGAAGGCTTCTTCATTTTCATTGGGCGCAACCCACATTTTTATAGTAGGTCGAGCATTCGTATTTTCTATTTTTTCATCCGGACCACAGCCGATAAGGGTTGTCGTAATAAAGACAGCCATAATCCATTTAATGAATGAGAATATATTCATGACACCCTCGTAATTAATACCGTTATTTTAATTTTTCACACAAAGATATTGAACGGTGAGGAGAGTAGCACCGGTTATTTTTGTTTAACGTTAAACTCATCACAAAACTTGTTGTGCTTCCCGCTAATATTAACCGCAGTAAAATAACTAAAATATATAATAATCGAATAGGTACGCGGCAAATATAATCATGGCAAATACAATAAACACTAAAAATAAAATAACCATAAAATCATTGGCAAAATTATTAGGGGTTTCACATACCACGGTCTCTAATGCCTGGAATAATCCAGAGAAACTCTCCCGCGAATTGCGGGAGCACATCCTTAACTACGCCCAAAAAAAGGGATTTCAGGGTCCGGATAAACTCGCGCGGGCACTGCGTATCGGGCGGGCCAATGCGGTCGGGGTTATTTTTAACGACGCAATGAGCTATGTCTTTGTTGATACGCACGACATCAACCTGATGCGTGGCATCGCCAGCGCCTGTGAAAAAGAGGGTCTGAATCTGGTGCTGATCCCCCTGAATCATCAACCGGGAAAGGCCTTTTCTCCCGTCACGGCGCTGGTGGATGGTTACATCCTGAATGCCACCTATCAGCACGACGCGATCATTCAGCAAACACTGGCACGAACGTTGCCCATCGTGACGCTCGATTTCGCTTTACCACAGTACAGCAGCGTCTCTATCGATAATGCCCGCGCAATGCAGGATGTCAGCGAATATCTGCTGGCGAAGGGCCATCGGGATTTCGGCATTATTGCCTTTCCCTCCCGCAAAGGCGCTGAGGGTTTGCAGCCCTTAACGGCGCCCATTTCGGGTGATAACGCAGTAATGCTCACCCGGGTTAATGCCTGCCATAAAACCCTGGCGGCCCATGACCAGAGCACACAGTGTTGGCTGTATCAGACAGAACATGATGAAGACCATGGCGCACTGGCCGCCGAAGCACTGTTACAGAAATACCCACAGATTACGGCGCTGATTTGCCTTTCCGACCGATTTGCGGCCGGTGCCGTTCGTTACTGCACCCAAAACAACCTATTGATCCCGCAGCAGGTCGCCATTACAGGGTTCGATAACACCACGGCAGAGAGTCAGGGCATTGGCCTGACAACCATCTCACAGGATGCAATGAAAAAAGGCCAGCTCGCGCTGGAACTGTTGTTGAGCGACGGCCCGGTGGCCCATGTTGAGCTTGAACACCAGTTCATTATCCGTGAGTCGGCGTAACGCTAAAGGGAATTTATGAACGAATTAACCTGTTTTAAAGCCTATGACATTCGCGGTGAAGTCGGTATTTCGCTCAACGAGGAGAGTGTCTTTCGCATTGGCCGCGCCTACGCCCAGTGGCTAAAACCCCGACGGGTGGTGGTCGGAGGCGATGCCCGTTTGACCTCACCGCTGTTCAAGGAGGCCCTCAGCCGTGGATTAGTGGCCAGCGGCGTTGACGTCATTGATATCGGGATGTGCGGCACCGAGGAAGTCTATTTTGCTACCCAGTATTTGCAGGCCGATGGCGGAATACAAATCACCGCCAGTCATAACCCGGCCCAATATAACGGCATGAAACTGGTGCGCGAACAGGCCATCCCTGTGCATGGCGAAAATGGGTTACTGGAGATTAAACGTCTCGCCGAAATCGGGGATTTTCCGCCCGCCCCACACCCCGGCAGTGTCAGCCAGGTGGATTGCCGCCCAGCCTGGACTGAACACCTGATGGGCTACCTGCAACACGCGCCATCACGCCCGTTACGCATCGTGGTCAATTCCGGACACGGCGCGGCAGGCCCGGCGCTTGATGCTTTCGATGCGGCATTAACCGCCCGAGGTATTCCCGTCGATTTTATCCGTCTCTGTCATCAACCCGATGGCGCGTTCCCGGCTGGCGTTCCGAACCCCATGCTTGCCGAAAACCGCCAGCAGACACAGAAAGCGGTTATCCGTTATCAGGCCGATTTTGGCGTGGCCTGGGATGGGGATTTCGATCGCTGCTTTTTCTTCGATGAGTGCGGCGAATTTATTGAAAGTTACTATCTGGTCGGGCTGTTTGCCCGCGAGTTTCTGCGGCATCAGCCTGCGCAGACCATCCTGCTCGATCCACGCCTGACCTGGAATACCCTCGACAGCATTCATGACGCCGGAGGCCGGGCCATTATCTCCCGCACCGGTCACGCTTTTATCAAAGCGCGCATGCGCCAGGAGGACGCTCTGTATGGCGGCGAGATGAGTGGGCATCACTATTTTCGCGCCTTCGGCTACTGCGACAGCGGCATGATCCCGCTGGTAGTGATGCTGCAAATCCTCGACGGCACTCCCCTGCCTTTTTCACATCTGATCCGTGAGGCACAGGCCCGCTATCCGGTGTCCGGGGAAATTAACCTCGATGTTGCCCAACCCGAAGCCCTGTTGCAGCGCGTGGCTGAACATTATGTCAGCCAGGGCGGCGGCCGGGACGATACCGACGGTGTGAGTATCGATTTTCCTCAGTGGCGCTTTAACCTGCGCGCCTCCAATACCGAGCCCCTGCTGCGGCTCAACGTCGAGAGCCGAAACAGCCCTGACCTGCTCAAAAATAAAACCGATGAACTGCTCGCCCTTATTGCGTCTTATCATTCTCAGGAAAGAAATCATGTCGGCACTCACGCTTTGTAATATCCATAAAAAATACGATAAAACCACCATCATCGAAAACCTGTCATTAGAGATAGCGTCCGGCGAATTTATTGTGCTGGTCGGCCCGTCAGGATGCGGGAAGTCAACGCTACTGCGGATTATTGCCGGGCTGGAAACGCCTGATGGCGGCACCCTCAAAATGGGTGGGCAAGACGTGACCCATCTGGCTGCGGGCAGACGCAGTCTGTCGATGGTATTTCAGTCCTATGCGCTTTATCCGCATATGACCGTGCGCGAAAACCTGGCCTTTGGCCTGAAGAACATGAAAACCGCCGCCGAGGAAATCGACAAACGCATTGCGCAGGCCGCCACTATGCTGAAGCTTGATGAGATGCTGGATCGTCTGCCGCAAAACCTCTCTGGCGGGCAGCGCCAGCGCGTGGCGATCGGCCGCTCTATCGTCCAGCAGCCTGAGCTTTTCCTGTTTGACGAACCGCTTTCAAACCTGGATGCGTCGCTGCGTGTCGAGATGCGCCAGGAGTTACAGGAACTTCATCATCAGCTACGTAACACCATGATTTACGTGACGCACGATCAGGTGGAAGCCATGACGCTCGCCGACCGAATCGTGGTGCTGTACAAAGGAAAAATTGAGCAGGTGGGCACTCCGCTTGAGCTGTATAACCGGCCCGCGAATTTGTTCGTCGCCGCGTTTATCGGCACCCCGAAAATTAACGTGTTGCCCGCAAAATGGCAGCAAAATGGCGTCCTGCTCAGCAGCAATCATTTTATTCCGCTTAAAGCCCGGCCTGCCGGGTTAAGCGACGGGGACAGTCTGTTTATTGCGGTGCGTCCGGAACATCTGCGGCCCGGTAATGAGGGTGAGATTAAACTGAACGTCACCACCAAACTCTGCGAACTGCAAGGCGATTCAACGCTAGTGTGGTGCAAACTCGGCGAGCAGAATCTTTGCCTGAAATCGTTCAGGCAGCTGAGCTATCCGCCGCGCAGTGAGATGACGGTCAGTATGGATGAAGCCTGCCTGCATTTTTTTGATGGCTTAGGAAAACGCATTCCCGCCTGACGACCTCTGAAGGGCGAACAAAATAGTCGGCCACTTTGTATCGCAATGTATCTCTCCTTGGGTGGGATACACGCGCATGCAAAATTCGCGATTTTGAACACAAGCCCTATACATCCTGATGATGAAATAGCTCCGTCAACTCAAATACTTTATGGAGCTATTATCATGTTTAACAAACTGACTCTATCCTCACTGGTTGCTGCGCTGTCGCTCAGCACCGTCGCCGCCTGCCAGGCCGAAGCGACCACTTTCGACTTCAGTCATCAACAACATATTACGGCGGGTGTACTGAACGTCGGGTATGTCGATATCGGCCCTAAAAACGGTCAGCCGGTTATTCTGCTGCATGGCTGGCCTTACGATGCCCACAGCTTTGCCGATGTCGCCCCCGAACTGGCTCGCCAGGGTTATCGGGTGATCGTCCCGGATCTGCGCGGTTTTGGCACCACCCGCTTTATCTCAGCAGATACGCCACGTAACGGGCAACCGTCTGCGCTGGCGAAAGATGTGGTCGACCTGATGGATAAGCTGAACATCAAACAGGCCGTACTGGCAGGCTACGACTGGGGCGCACGTACCGCAGATATTGTTGCCGCGCTGTGGCCTGAACGGGTCAAAGCCCTGGTGTCGGTCAGTGGCTATCTGATCAGTAGCCAGCAGATTGGCGAAAAACCGCTGCCGCCGAAAGCGGAACAGCAGTGGTGGTATCAGTTCTACTTTGCAACGCCACGCGGCGCGGCTGGCTATGCGCAGAACACTCACGATTTCGCGAAACTCATCTGGCAGCAGGCCTCACCGGGCTGGAAATTCAGCGATGCCACCTTTGATGTCAGCGCTAAATCGCTGGAAAACCCGGACCATGTCGCCGTCACGCTCAGCAATTACCGCTGGCGTCAGGGGCTGGAAAAAGGCGAAGCGAAATATCATGTCTATGAGCAAAAACTGGCCGCACTGCCCGCCATCAGCGTCCCGACCATTACCATCGAAGGCGATGAAAATGGCGCTCCGCATCCTGACCCGAAAGCCTACGCCTCAAAATTTACCGGAAAATATCAGCATCTGACGTTTACGGGCCATATCGGTCATAACCCACCGCAGGAAGCCCCGCAGGAATTTGCCAAAGCGGTGGTGGATGCCGATGCGCTGGCACGTTAAAAGCAGCTATGCTTTTTCCCAGACGTCATTTCATTGTCAGGAGCTACGGGTGGATCATATTGACACGATTCTGGTGGTAGACGATGACCGCGATATTCGCGAACTGGTTGTCGACTACCTGATCAAATCCGGCTATCGCGCCACCGGGGCGGCGAACGGTAAAGAGATGCGCGCCATCCTGGATAAGCAGCATATCGATCTGGCAGTGTTAGATGTGATGATGCCCGGAGACGACGGCCTGACCCTGTGCCGTCAGCTTCGCAGCGGCGAATACAAGGACTTGCCGATTCTGATGCTTACCGCTCGCAGCGATGATACTGACCGAATTATCGGTCTGGAAATGGGCGCCGATGATTACGTCGTCAAACCCTTTGTCGCACGTGAACTGCTGGCGCGGATTAAAGCGATCCTGCGCCGTTTTCGCACTTTGCCCCCCAATTTACAGGTGAGCGAAGCCGGGCGTGTGTTAGCGTTTGGCGACTGGGTACTGGATACCTCAACCCGTCAGTTGCTGGACAACGACGGCACGCTGGTTGCCCTGAGCGGCGCGGAATACCGGCTTCTGCGGGTGTTTCTCGATCATCCCCAGCGGGTGCTGACCCGAGATCAGCTCTTGAATCTGACGCAGGGGCGGGATGCGGAACTGTTTGAACGCTCTATCGATTTGCTCATCAGCCGCGTACGTCAGCGTCTGAATGACGACGCACGTACTCCGGCGTACATCAAAACGGTTCGTAGCGAAGGTTATGTCTTGTCGATGCCGGTCACGATAAAAGAGCGGCGCGAATGACGCTGTGGCCGCGGTCATTGCTCGCGCGGCTGAGCCTGGTCGTGCTCGCGGGACTCCTGCTCGCGAACGCGCTGAGCCTGTCGCTGGTGATGCTTGAGAGAACGAGCAGTGTGCGTAACTTGATGCTCGGCAATCTGGAATATGACGTTGCGACTAGCGTGGCTATCCTAGACCGTCTGCCTGCGGAAGAACGCGCGGCCTGGCTGCCGAGGCTGGCGCGTGGCAATTATCATTATCTGCTTGGCAGCGGGGAGCCGGGCGAAGCCCCCACGGATAGACGTTCTCAGGATGCGATTCGGTCGCTAACAGAGACGTTAGCAGGGCAATACCCACTGCATTTCACCGCCGTTTCTGGCCCGATTTCACACATTCAGGCGCACATTACTCTGCACGATGGCGCGCCGTTAACGCTTGATCTTATTCCTCATATGCCCCCTGTCGCCCGTTGGTTGCCAGTGGTGATACTGATTCAGCTCACGCTGGTACTGCTTTGTGCCTGGCTGGCAGTACGCATGGTGATTCGCCCTTTCACCCGCTTCACCCATGCGGTAGATAACCTGCAACCCGCCTCGGGTGAGGTGCGAGATTTACCGGAACAGGGGCCGAAAGAGGTGCAGCAGGCCGCACGCGCCTTTAACGCGATGCAGAACCGAGTCCAGAGCCACCTGAAAGAACGAGCGCAGATTCTCGCGGCCATTTCTCATGATCTGCAAACGCCGATAACGCGCATGAAACTGCGTGTCGAAATGGCCGACGACGAGATATTAGGTGAAAAGCTGATACAGGATCTCAACAGCATGACGCAACTGGTGCGCGAGGGCATCGCCTACGCGCGTTCATCCGACAGGCTGGAAGAGCCGCGCCAGCGCATTGCGCTTCCGGCCTTCCTCGATAGCCTCACCTGTGACTATTCCGATGTGGGTCAGGCGGTAGCATTTACCCGGGAGGTCACGTCATTGATCCTCTCCACCCGTCCGCAGGCGCTGCGCCGGGTGATGACCAACCTCATCGACAATGCGCTTAAATATGGCGGCAACGCAGAGGTCAAACTGATGCATCCCACCGCGCAAAAGGTGCACATTACCGTCTGCGATAACGGAGAAGGCATTCCTGAAACAGAACTCGAAGGGGTGCTGCAACCGTTTTATCGGATTGAAAACTCACGCAACCGCACCACAGGTGGCACCGGGCTGGGGCTGGCAATTGCCGCACAACTGGTTGCGCAGTTAGGCGGCCAACTGAGCCTGCAAAATCGCACGCAAGGCGGCCTGCAGGTCACCATCACGCTACCACTCGACTAAGAATCGGTCGGGAATTTGACCCCTATCACAATCGTCGCATGCCCCCTTTTCCCTTTTACGCCGTGAGCGCTAGATTAGTAACTCATCCGACCACATAACAATAATTTTACATTTGGAAGCGCGATTATGAGCCACTACCCGTCGTTATTCGCCCCGCTTGATCTGGGTTTTACCACGCTGAAAAACCGCGTCCTGATGGGCTCGATGCACACCGGGCTGGAAGAACGCCCGGACGGAACCGAACGGCTGGCGGCCTTTTATGCCGAGCGCGCCCGTCATGGCGTGGCGCTGATTGTGACCGGCGGCGTGGCCCCTGCCCTTTCCGGCGTGGGAATGGAAGGCGGCGCGGTGCTTAACGATGCAAACCAGCTGGCCCATCATCGCCCCGTGACCGATGCGGTGCATCAGGCTGGCGGTAAAATCGCGCTGCAAATTCTCCATACCGGGCGCTACAGCTATCAGCCGCGTCCGGTCGCGCCGTCAGCGTTGCAGGCCCCGATCAACCGTTTTATACCTCACGCGCTAACGCATGACGAAATCCTGGTGCTGATTGACGACTTCGCGCAATGTGCGCTGTTGGCGCGGGAAGCCGGTTATGACGGCGTGGAAGTGATGGGTTCGGAAGGCTATTTAATTAACGAATTTCTTGCCGCCCGCACCAACCAACGTGACGACCAGTGGGGCGGAGACTGGACGCGACGCATGCGCTTTGCTGTGGAAGTGGTGCGTGCCGTGCGCGAACGCGTGGGCGAGGAATTCATCATCATCTATCGCCTGTCGATGCTCGATTTAGTGGAAGGCGGCGGTAATTTTGACGAAACCGTCGAGCTGGCGCAGGCCATCGAAACAGCTGGCGCGACGATCATCAATACCGGGATCGGCTGGCATGAAGCGCGGATCCCGACCATTGCTACGCCGGTTCCGCGCGGGGCATTCACTTGGGTGACGCGCAAGCTGAAAGGCAAGGTGACGATCCCGCTTATCACCACCAACCGCATTAACGATCCGCAGGTCGCAGAAGACATCCTCAGCCGTGGAGATGCCGATATGGTGTCGATGGCGCGGCCATTCCTTGCCGATGCCGAACTGCTTTCGAAAGCGCAAAGTGGCCGGGCAGATGAGATCAACACCTGTATCGGCTGCAATCAGGCCTGCCTCGATCAGATTTTTGTCGGCAAAGTGACGTCCTGCCTTGTGAACCCGCGCGCCTGCCATGAAACGCGGATGCCGATTGTCGCGGCGGTAACGAAAAAGAACCTGGCCGTCGTCGGGGCCGGTCCAGCCGGTCTGGCGTTTGCGGTTAACGCCGCCGCGCGCGGGCATCAGGTCACCTTGTTTGACGCCGCGGGGGAAATCGGCGGCCAGTTCAACATTGCCAAGCAGATCCCCGGCAAAGAGGAGTTTTACGAAACGCTGCGCTATTACCGCCGGATGATCGCGCTGCATGGCGTGAAACTGGAACTTAACCGCTTTGTCGGCGCAGAAGATCTCGCCGACTTCGACGAAACCATTCTCGCGACCGGTATTGAACCGCGTATGCCTGCTATCGCAGGCGTTGATCATCCTAAAGTGCTGAACTATCTCGACGTGCTGCGGGACAAAACGCCCGTAGGGAAGCGCGTGGCGATTATCGGCTGCGGCGGTATCGGCTTTGATACGGCGATGTATTTAAGCCAGCCCGGCGAAGCCACCAGCCAGAATATCGCCGAGTTCTGCGTGGAATGGGGAATCGACACCAGCCTGCATCTTCACGGCGGGTTACGTCCGGAAGGGCCGCTGCTGCATAAAAGCCCGCGTCAGATTGTGATGCTGCAACGTAAGGCCAGTAAACCTGGCGAAGGGCTCGGCAAAACCACCGGCTGGATCCATCGCACTACCCTGCTCGCCCGCGGCGTGAAAATGTTCCCGGCGGTAAGCTATGAGAAGATCGACGATAACGGACTGCATGTGACGATTGGCGGTGAACCGCAGCTGCTGGCGGTGGATCATGTGATTCTCTGTGCCGGACAAGAGCCGCGCCGCGAACTGGCTGAGGCATTACGCGCGTCAGGAAAACCGCTGCATTTAATCGGCGGCTGCGATGTGGCGATGGAGCTGGATGCGCGCCGGGCTATCGCTCAGGGCACGAAGCTGGCGCTGGAGATTTAGTGCGGGTCGCTGATATTTCTTCTGTAAAGGTGTCAGTCGATAAACATTGCTGGCGAAATGCCGAAGCGCTTCGCCAGCTTTTTCGCGTGCTCCAGCGTCAGCTTGCGTTTGCCGTTGAGAACACGCGAAACCATCGATTTGCTGCCGATTTCAGGGAAATCAGAGAGGGTAAGATTATGCTGGTTCATCAGCGTATGAAGAACGGCAACACCCACTGGTATGGCGTTCTGCAAGGCAATGAATTCTGCGAATTCAGGTGCAATCGCTTCATAGGCGGTAATATTGCGGCAAACCATGTCGAGAAGCGGGTTGGTTGGATCATTCAACAGAAGATATTCAACAAATTCGATAGCTTCATCATGTTGTTGAGCGTTCTGTATACCGGCTATAAAAGGGGCCGCAGAGGTAAGCGCCTCGCCGGCTTTCAAAATATCTGCAATCACCATTTCCGTTTCCCCTTCATCCGATATCTGGCAGTGAAAACATCATATTAACGATGGGTAAGCAGATGCCGAATATAGAATTTTTGACTGTCAAAGAAAATCAATGCAATCAATCGTAGCTCGTTGTGGCCGAGATTGATCACGTAATGTTTATCAAGATACTTGAAGTTATCCAGTGAAGGTACCGAGGCTTTCAATGCCTCCGGCGTTTTAAAATACCCTTTGGCCACTGTCATTCCCAACGTCGCTAATTCAAGCCTGTGTTCAGGAAATCTCTTCGCCGCATCCTTAACGCTTTTTGTGTTATCACATGCATTCCTCATCATATCCGTTGACGAATTGAGTAAAGAGTAACCACAAGTTGCCATAATGGCAACTTGTGGTTGCCTAAAAGATGCGCCTAACGTAAGCCTGCGGGTGGCTGGGTTACCAGCGAATTTGCAGAAAGTCGCGAGAGAATTTGAGGTTTTGCGAGAGTGCTTCAGGAAAAACCCGACAGCCGTGCGGCTATCGGGCTATAGGTGTGTCGCGTCTAGCGATTACGCCCTAATTTCACCGCTTTGAGCACCACAAACTTCTGATTAGTGGCGACGGTAGTGCAGTTGCCAAAAATCTTCTTCAGTTTATGGAAATAGTCGAGGTGACGGTTGGCCACAATCACCAGCTCGCCGTTGATTTTCAGACAACGACGCGCGTGGTGGAACATTTCCCAGGCGATGTTATCGGTCAGCGCGTGCTGCTGGTGGAACGGCGGGTTGCACAGAATTGCGTTGAAGCGGAACGGCTCGACGCCCGACAGCGCGTTGTTGATCATGAACTCGCAGCGGTCCAACGCTTCCGGCATGTTGCTTTCGACGTTCAAACGGCTTGAAGAAACCGCCATCGGCGATTCATCGACAAACACGACGTTTGCCAGCGGATTACGCTCCAGCAGACTCAGGCCAACGACACCGTTACCGCAGCCGAGGTCGACAATTTCGCCTTCCAGATCTTTCGGCAAATGCTCCATAAAGAAGCGCGCGCCGATGTCCAGCCCGGTACGGGAGAAAACATTCGCGTGGTTATGAATGGTCCAGTCGGTGCCTTCCAACGGCCAGCTGAGTACCTGCGGGACGTCTGCCAGCGCTGGCGCGCTGAAGGTGCAGTTAATCAGACGCGCTTTCTTCCACGCCAGGGTGGTGGTGGTCGGGCCGAGGATTTTTTCGAACAACTCCAGCGTGGAGTTGTGTACGTCACGCGCCTTCGCCCCGCCGATAATACGGGTTTCCGGGGTCACCACTTCGCGCAATGCACGCAGTTGCTGTTCCAGCAGTGCCAGCGTTTTTGGGATTTTAATCAGCACAACGGCCGGCGCCGGCGGGTATTCCCCGGTGCTGTCGCGGAACGTGACGCTGTTTTCTGCGATATCGTTGTGGCGCAGGTTTTCGCGGGTCGCGAGCTCGCTTAAGTACGAGTCGCCGATGCTGTACGGCTGGTGCGCCGCCAGCGCACAGGCCAGCGCGCCGAAGGTATCGTTAAAGACGAGAACCGGGCCGCTGATGTCGGTGCCGTCCAACTGTTGCAGCAGATACTCGTCTGCCGCTTCCCACGCTTGCAGTGGGCTAACGTCGTCCGTTTCCGGGAAACGTTTTAGTGTCAGTGAACGAAAACCGTTGTCTGATTGGCTCATCGGCCCTCCTGGATGGTAAAATTCGGTGATATCCCCTGATTGGGGGCGTGAGTATACCTTTTTTTCGTGGAATTCGAGACAAGCATGAGCGAACTGACGTATTTAAGCGGTTATCCCGAGCATCTTCTTAGCCAGGTTCGCACCCTTATTGCCGAACAACGTCTCGGCGAAGTGCTGGAAAAGCGCTATCCCGATACCCACGGCATCACTAACGATAAGGCGTTGTGGGAATTCACGCAAAGCCTGAAAAACCGCTATATGCGCAGCGCGCCGCCGATCAATAAAGTGGCGTTCGACAACAAAATTCATGTGCTGAATAACGCCCTTGGGCTGCACACCGCGATTTCCCGCATTCAGGGCGGCAAGCTCAAAGCCAAAGCGGAAATTCGCGTCGCCACCGTTTTTCGCCAGTCGCCGGAAGCCTTTTTGCGGATGATCGTGGTCCATGAACTGGCGCATCTGAAAGAAAAAGATCACAACAAAGCGTTCTATCAGCTCTGCTGTCATATGGAGCCGCAGTACCACCAGCTGGAGTTTGATACCCGTCTGTGGCTGACGCAACTTTCGCTGCCGGGTTCTGCGTAAGCGCGCACTGGTTTTGTCATCATGGCGTGCTAAAGTGGCAAAAGGCCCCTTTTTCGGAGTACGTCAATTCTCATGATACGTTTCGCAGTCATTGGCACAAACTGGATCACCCGCCAGTTTGTCGATGCCGCCCATGAAACCGGCAAATACAAACTCACCGCCGTTTATTCCCGCAGTCTCGAGCAGGCCCAGGGCTTCGCCAGCGATTACATGGTTGAACATCTCTTTACCTCTCTCGATGAGATGGCGCAAAGCGATGCCATTGATGCGGTGTATATCGCCAGCCCAAACTCCCTGCACTTCCCGCAAACCCAACTGTTTCTCAGCCACAAAAAGCATGTGATTTGCGAGAAGCCGCTGGCGTCAAATATCGCGGAAGTGGAAGCGGCTATCGCCCTGGCGCGTGAAAACCAGGTGGTACTATTCGAAGCGTTCAAGACCGCCAGCCTGCCGAATTTCCTGCAGTTGCAGCAGTCACTGAGCAAAGTGGGCAAAGTGCGTAAAGCGCTGATCAACTACTGCCAGTACTCTTCGCGCTATCAGCGCTATCTCGACGGTGAAAACCCGAACACCTTTAATCCGGCGTTCTCGAACGGTTCGATTATGGATATCGGTTTCTACTGCCTCGCCTCGGCCGTTGCCCTGTGGGGCGAACCGCACGGCGTTCACGCCAGCGCCACATTGCTGGACAGCGGCGTCGATGCGCATGGCGTGGTCGTGCTGGATTACGGTGATTTCAGCGTGACCCTGCAACACTCCAAAGTGAGCGATTCGGTGCTGCCGAGCGAAATCCAGGGCGAAGAAGGTTCACTGGTTATCGAGAAAATCTCCGAGTGCCAGAAAGTTTCGTTCGTACCACGCGGCGGCAAAGCGCAGGATCTGACTCAGCCGCAGCATATCAACACCATGCTGTACGAGGCGGAGCTGTTTGCGCGTCTGGTCGAAGAGAATGAAGTGAATCATCCGGGGCTGGCGGTGAGCCGCACCACTTCAAAGCTCGCCACCGAAATTCGTCGCCAGACGGGCGTCGTGTTCCCGGCGGACGGAGTGAACGAAACGCTTCCCACGTAAAGCTGTGTAAAACAGTGGTTATGGGCCATTGACGCCATCAATGGCCTGTAATATTTTGTCACACGCAAAGGGGAGTAACTTGTTTGCCGGTGGATCGTCATGACGATGCGAAAGCATCCGGTTGCCGGGCAACAGAAAAGAAATTTACTGTAGATTTCTTTTTTGTTGTAAGTGAGACCTTGCCGAAAGGCGAGGTCCGAGCAAAAAATCCTGCAACGGCTATCGTCTTTTGGACGTTAGCCGTTTTTTTTTGCTTATGGGATAGATTATGAATACTGTTGGAACACCGTTACTTTGGGGCGGATTTGCTGTTGTGGTCGTCATTATGTTGGCGATCGATCTGCTGTTACAAGGGCGGCGCGGCGCACAAACCATGACCATGAAACAGGCGGCGACCTGGTCGCTGGTATGGGTCACTCTGTCGCTGCTGTTTAACCTCGCTTTCTGGTGGTACCTCGCTCAAACCCAAGGCCGCGCGGTTGCTGACCCGCAGGCGATGGCGTTCCTTACCGGTTATTTGATTGAGAAAGCGCTGGCGGTCGATAACGTCTTCGTCTGGCTGATGCTGTTTAGCTACTTTGCAGTGCCGCCTGCGTTGCAGCGTCGGGTGCTGATTTACGGCGTACTGGGCGCGATTGTGCTGCGTACTATCATGATCTTCACCGGAAGCTGGCTGATTTCCCAGTTCGAATGGCTGCTGTACGTGTTCGGTGCGTTCCTGTTGTTCACCGGAGTGAAAATGGCGCTGGCGAAGGAAGACGACGCAGGCATTGGCGACAAGCCGCTGGTGCGCTGGATCCGCAGCCATCTGCGCATGACCGATAACATCGAGAACGAACACTTCTTCGTTCGCAAAAACGGCCTGCTGTTCGCTACGCCACTGCTGCTGGTGCTGATCCTCGTCGAACTGAGCGATGTGATTTTCGCGGTAGACAGCATTCCGGCTATCTTCGCGGTGACCACTGACCCGTTCATTGTGCTGACCTCGAACCTGTTCGCAATCCTTGGCCTGCGTGCGATGTACTTCCTGTTGGCAGGCGTGGCGGAGCGCTTCTCGATGCTGAAGTACGGCCTGTCGATTATCCTGGTATTTATCGGCATCAAGATGCTGCTCATCGACCTCTACCACATCCCAATCGCGATTTCGCTGGGTGTGGTGTTCGGTATTCTGGTGCTAACGCTACTGATTAACATGTGGGTCAACCACCAGCACGACAAAAAGAATATCGCTAATTAAGCCCTAACTATGTCAGGTGGCCCGATTTACTCGGGCCGTTTTTTTGTGGTTTATGTCAATGAAATGTTAAATGCCAGTTAAAAAATAAGATCCACCCGAAATATTCAGTAGGTTCCCCTTCCCCGAAGCCAGAACATCCTTATACTCATCCATGCAAACATTTGTTACATCCTGTCAAATGCGACCAAAGAGCCGCCGGGATGGAACCACATTACGACTGAAGGAAAAGTAAAATGACTACGCAACGCCCCTCTGGCTTGCTTCAGCGTCTCGCTGAAGGCAGCCTCGTAAAACAAATTCTGGTGGGTCTGGTTCTGGGTATTCTGCTGGCCTGGGTTTCTAAGCCTGCTGCGGAAGCCGTGGGCCTGTTCGGGACGCTGTTCGTCGGCGCATTGAAAGCCGTGGCCCCGGTGCTGGTTCTGATGCTGGTTATGGCGTCTATCGCTAATCACCAGCACGGTCAGAAAACCAGTATTCGCCCAATCCTGTTCCTGTATCTGCTGGGTACTTTTGCCGCCGCGCTGACCGCAGTGCTGTTCAGCTTCGTGTTTCCGTCCACCCTGCACCTGAGCACCGGCGCGACCGATATCACGCCGCCGTCTGGTATTGTTGAAGTGCTTCGCGGCCTGCTGATGAGCATGGTGGCCAACCCGATTGACGCGCTGCTGAACGCCAACTACATCGGTATTCTGGTGTGGGCCGTGGGCCTTGGCTTCGCGCTGCGTCACGGCAATGAAACCACTAAAAACCTGGTTAACGACGTATCCAACGCGGTCACCTTTATGGTGAAAGTGGTGATTCGCTTTGCGCCGCTCGGGATTTTCGGTCTGGTTGCGTCTACGCTGGCAAGCACCGGTTTCGAAACGCTGTGGGGTTACGCCCGACTGCTGGTCGTGCTGATTGGCTGTATGCTGCTGGTGGCGCTGGTGATTAACCCGCTGTTGGTGTTCTGGAAGATTCGCCGTAACCCGTATCCGTTGGTACTGATGTGCCTGCGTGAAAGCGGCGTCTATGCCTTCTTTACCCGCAGCTCTGCCGCCAACATTCCGGTGAACATGGCGCTGGCTGAGAAGCTGAATCTGGATCGCGATACCTATTCGGTGTCGATTCCGCTGGGTGCGACCATCAATATGGCAGGCGCGGCGATCACCATTACCGTGCTGACGCTGGCGGCGGTGAATACGCTGGGTATTCCGGTTGACCTGCCAACGGCGCTGCTGCTGAGTGTGGTTGCGGCCTTGTGTGCCTGTGGCGCATCGGGAGTGGCGGGGGGTTCTCTGCTGTTGATCCCACTGGCGTGCAACATGTTCGGCATCCCGAACGATGTGGCGATGCAGGTTGTAGCCGTCGGCTTTATCATCGGCGTACTGCAGGATTCCTGCGAAACGGCGCTGAACTCGTCCACCGACGTGCTGTTCACCGCCGCGGCCTGTATGGCTGACGACGAGCGTCTGGCAAAAGACGGATTGCGCGGTTAATCCTCTGCTATTCCAGCCCTTCTGCTAACGAGTGGAAGGGCTTTCCTCCTGCAATTCTGTCTGTAATGTTGTTTCTACTTTAAACGGATCGATGCCACGCTTTTGCATTCGCCAAAAACGAATGATGTTCAGCCCGTTCATCACCAGAAAACTCCCCTCAATCAGCGTGCCACCGATAGAACCGAGCCAGAAGTTATGCGCCACCCAGCAGGCCGTTGAGCACCAGATGATGCAGCGCATCGTCAGGCCCTGACAGCGAAACAATGCCCAGGTGCTGACCAGCGTACCGGCGACGGGCAGCAGTTCCATTGGATGATGAAACTTAGCCAGACCAATCCCGGCGGTCAGCACGATAAACAGCGTCATGACCCACAGGCTGCGGGTGCGCAGGGTGATCAGCGTTCGGATGGCGTTCAGCATGGCGCTGGAGCCCGCCGGAAACGCGCCCATCAGGAAGAAATGCACGCCGATAATGGCGCTATAGACGGAAAGCTGCTTTTTGAATCGGCGCTCATCGCGGTTGATAAACGTTGTGATACCTACCAGAAAGGCGATGACTCCAACGCCCTGGGCTAGCCAATACGCGGTCATGGTAAATCCTTTGGATGACACAGAAAAAGAAACGGCGCTTCATTTATGAAACGCCGTTTTAGCTTAGCGAGGATTAGAGCGTGACGCCAGACTTAAAGATAGCCAGTTCACGGAAATCATTCTTTTCGTTACAGGTTTGCTTGCCGTTGGCGAATTCCACGATGGTATCGACAAATTCAGTCAGCACCTCTGGCATCGCTTTGCCGTGGATAAGCTGCCCGGCATCGAAGTCAATCCAGTGCTTTTTCTTCGCCGCCAGCTCGCTGTTAGTAGCGATTTTCACCGTCGGGACAAAACCGCCGTACGGCGTGCCACGCCCGGTGCTGAACAGCACCATGTGACAGCCTGCCCCGGCCAGTGCGCTGGTCGCGACCGCATCGTTACCCGGAGCACTCAGCAGGTTGAGGCCGTGGGTTTTCAGGCGCTCGCCGTAGCGCAGCACGTCAACCACCTGGCTGGAGCCCGCTTTCTGCGTGCAGCCGAGCGATTTCTCTTCCAGCGTCGTTATCCCGCCCGCTTTGTTGCCCGGCGATGGGTTCTCATAAATAGGCTGGTTGTGGGCGATGAAGTACTGTTTGAAATCGTTGACCATGGTGACGGTCTTTTCAAACGTGGCTTCGTCGCGGCAGTGGCTCATCAGGATCTGCTCGGCGCCGAACATTTCCGGCACTTCGGTCAGAACGGTGGTGCCGCCGTTGCCAATCACATAATCAGAGAAACGCCCCAGCATGGGGTTGGCGGTGATGCCCGACAGGCCGTCGGAACCGCCGCATTCCAGGCCAAACTTCAGCTCGCTGAGTTTGCCCGGTTCGCGTTTGTCGTGACGCATTACGTCATAAAGCTGATGCAGTTCTTCAAGGCCCGCTTCCACTTCGTCGTCCTGCTTCTGACAGATCATGAAGTGCACGCGGTCGGCGTCAAATTCACCCAGCGTTTCACGGAACGCATCGACCTGGTTGTTCTCACAACCGAGGCCAATCACCAGCACGGCCCCGGCATTCGGATGACGCACCATGTTTTGCAGCATGGTGCGGGTGTTGATGTGATCGTCGCCCAGCTGCGAACAGCCGTAGGTGTGGCTGAACAGGAATACGCCGTCGGTGCCTTCGGCATCGTTAGTCTCTTTGAGAAAACGATTCTGAATTTGACGCGCGATCCCGTTGACGCAGCCCACGGTCGGCAGGATCCACAGCTCGTTACGAACGCCAACTTCACCGTTTGCACGACGATAAACCTGCACGTCGCGATCGCCTGCCTGGCTCAGTTCCGCCTGCAGGTCTGGTTGATAGCTGTACTCGTCCAGATCACTAAGATTGGTGCGCGTGTTGTGGGAATGAATGTGTTCCCCTGGCGCAATATCCGTCAGCGCATGACCAATCGGCAATCCATATTTGACGATGTTTTCACCCTTCGCAATCGCGAACAGAGCAAACTTATGCCCGCGCACGACGTCAGACTGCAGGCGTACCGTCTGACCTTCCACGGTCACTTCCTGCCCCGCGGCGATATCAGTCAGCGCGACGACGACATTGTCCAGCGAATGGATTTTGATGTATTGCATATCAACCAACCTCGGGCATTAGTTCAGTTCAATGGCGAAGTAATCACGCGCATTGTTAAAGCAGATATTTCTCACCATCTCGCCCAGCAGCTGAATATCCGCCGGCGCTTCACCCGCAGCCACCCAACGGCCAATCATCTGGCACAGGATGCGACGGAAGTATTCGTGGCGGGTATAGGACAGGAAGCTCCGGCTGTCGGTCAGCATGCCGACAAAGCGGCTCAGCAGGCCGAGCTGTGCCAGCTGGGTCATTTGACGTTCCATGCCGTCTTTCTGATCGTTGAACCACCAGCCGGAACCGAACTGCATTTTGCCCGGCATCCCTTCGCCCTGGAAGTTGCCGATCATGGTGCCGAGCACTTCGTTATCGCGCGGGTTCAGGCAGTACAGAATGGTTTTTGGCAGCAGGTTTTCTTCGTTCTGCTTGCTTAGCAATTTTGACAGTTCTTCCGCCAGCGGACGGTCGTTGATGGAGTCGAAGCCCACATCCGCGCCCAGCAGTTTGAACTGACGCTGGTTGTTATTGCGCAGCGCACCAATGTGGTACTGCTGCACCCAGCTGCGACGCGCATATTCGCCGCCAAGCCAGACCAGTACTGCGGTTTTGAACTGCGCGACTTCATGCTCACTCAGCGTTTCACCGGACAGACGACGCGCCAGAATAGCGTCGAGTTCCGCGTCGGTGGCGTCAGCAAACAGCACGACGTCCAGCGCGTGATCCGACACTTTACAGCCGTGAGCGGCAAAATGATCCAGACGACGGCTCAGCGCCGTTTGCAGATCGCTGAAGCGACGGATGTCAGTGTCAGACACTTCGCCCAGCTTCGCCATGTAATCGTTGAAGGTCGCCTGTTCGATATTGAAGGCTTTATCCGGGCGCCAGCTCGGCAGCACTTTCACGTCAAAAGAGGTGTCTTTCGCCACGGTAGCGTGATGTTCCAGAGAATCAATCGGATCGTCGGTAGTGCCAACCATCTTCACATTCATCTGTTTCATGATCCCACGGGCAGAGAACTGATCCTGCGCCAGCAGATCGTTGCATTGATTCCAGATCTCGTCGGCGGTGTTTGGCGACAGCAGTTTGCCAGTAATGCCGAATGGACGACGCAGCTCGAGGTGTGTCCAGTGATATAGCGGGTTACCAATGGTGTGCGGCACGGTGGCGGCCCATGCATCGAATTTTTCACGGTCAGAGGCATCGCCGGTACACAGACGTTCAGCCACGCCATTGGTACGCATTGCGCGCCATTTGTAGTGATCGCCTTTCAGCCAGATGTCATACAGATTTTTGAAACGGTAATTTTCGGCAACCTGCTGCGGTGGAAGGTGGCAGTGGTAGTCGAAAATCGGCTGATCTTTGGCGTAGTCATGGTACAGACGGCGGGCAAAATCGGTGTCGAGCAGGAAATCTTCGGTCATAAACGGAGTCATTATCGTCTTCCTCTAAAAGAGTGCGTCAGATGCTTAACTGCAATGCTGCAAAGTTATCACACCAATTTCCAGTCCCTGAAGATTTTTTCGTGAGTCAGATCAATAAAAGCCGACAAAAAAAGTACCCAAAAAGAAGTAAACCCTTCGCCAGGCCGCACCAGTACTGGCTCTTCTCAGCGCAAATAAAGACCCCACGGTTATTCCAGCATTTGTGACGGTTCTCACCTTTTAAAGTTGTATGACAAGTTATCGTTTGCCCCGTCGCGACCTATAAGCCGAAGGAATGCATTACCGATGATTCAGTCATCGGAATTACCGGTACGGATACCGAATTCGCAGAATTATTAATGGCAAGGTTCGGGCCGTTACAGAAAATCTGTTACGCCCCCCCGTTACTTAAACATCCTCCTCCACTCAGGAAGATGACCGCGCAGCGCGCGAATAAAACAAAATGACGAGGTTTTACATGCGTAAGATTAAAGGGTTACGTTGGTACATGATTGCACTGGTGACGCTGGGCACCGTGCTCGGTTACCTCACTCGTAACACCGTGGCGGCCGCTGCGCCGACCTTTATGCAGGAACTGCATATTTCCACACAGCAATACTCTTACATCATCGCCGCCTATTCCGCGGCGTATACCATTATGCAGCCGGTTGCAGGCTACGTGCTTGACCTGTTAGGTACTAAGGTTGGCTACGCGATGTTCGCCGTTCTGTGGGCATGTTTCTGCGGCGCGACTGCGCTGGCAGGCAGCTGGGGCGGTCTGGCCGTGGCGCGTGGTGCTGTTGGTGCGGCAGAAGCGGCAATGATCCCGGCCGGTCTGAAAGCCAGCTCCGAGTGGTTCCCGGCAAAGGAACGTTCCGTTGCCGTCGGCTACTTCAACGTCGGTTCCTCCATCGGCGGGATGATTGCGCCTCCGTTGGTGGTGTGGGCTATCGTCATGCACAGCTGGCAGATGGCGTTCATTATCTCCGGTGTCCTGAGCTTCGCATGGGCAATGGCCTGGCTGATTTTCTACAAACACCCGCGTGACCAGAAAAAACTGACCGAAGAAGAACGTGAGTACATCATCGGGGGCCAGGAAGCGCAGCATCAGACCGATAACGGCAAAAAAATGTCGGCCTGGCAGATTATCCGTAACCGCCAGTTCTGGGGTATCGCGCTGCCACGTTTCCTGGCGGAACCGGCGTGGGGTACTTTCAATGCCTGGATCCCGCTGTTCATGTTTAAAGTCTATGGCTTTGACCTGAAACACATTGCGATGTTTGCGTGGATGCCAATGCTGTTTGCTGACCTGGGATGCATCGTCGGCGGCTATCTGCCACCGCTGTTCCAGCGTAAGTTCGGCGTGAACCTGATTGTTTCCCGTAAGCTGGTCGTCACCATGGGTGCAGTCCTGATGATTGGTCCTGGCCTGATTGGCCTGTTCACCAGCCCGTACGTTGCAATTGCCCTGCTGTGCGTCGGCGGCTTTGCTCACCAGTCACTGTCCGGTGCGCTAATTACCCTTTCTTCCGACGTCTTTGGTCGTAACGAAGTGGCTACGGCGAACGGCCTGACCGGCATGGCGGCATGGACAGCAAGTACATTGTTTGCACTGGTTGTCGGTGCGCTGGCCGATACTCTGGGCTTCAGCCCACTGTTCGCGGTACTGGCAGTGTTCGACCTGATTGGTGCCGTTGTTATCTGGACCGTGCTGCAGAACAAACCAGCAACCGAAACCACTCACGCCGTTGGCGGGACAGCTACGCAGAGCTAACCCTTGCTATACCTGCTTTAAAGCCGCCTTCCGGGCGGCTTTTTGCCGTTAAGAAGGTGGTGAGTTTTCCGTAAAAGTGGTATAACAAATCCTCACGCCGTACCCTGCCTGGAGCGAATATGGAAATCACGGAATCACGCCGTTTATATCAACAGCTTGCCGCTGATCTGAAAAATCGCATCGAGCAAGGCGTTTATCTTGTGGGCGACAAACTGCCTGCGGAGCGTTTTATTGCCGACGAGAAGAACGTCAGCCGCACTGTGGTTCGTGAAGCCATTATTATGCTGGAAGTCGAAGGCTACGTTGAAGTCCGCAAAGGCTCCGGTATTCATGTCATTTCCAGCACCGCGAAGCACTACCACGCACCGGACGAATCCCTTGAGTTTGCCAATTATGGCCCGTTCGAGCTGTTACAGGCCCGCCAGCTTATCGAAAGTAATATTGCTGAGTTCGCCGCCACACAGGTGACGAAACAGGACATCATGAAGCTGATGGAAATCCAGGAGAATGCGCGCAAGGAGAAGTGCTTCCGCGACTCCGAATGGGATCTCCAGTTCCACGTCCAGGTTGCTCTGGCGACACAAAACACCGCGCTGGCGGCGATTGTCGAAAAAATGTGGACCCAGCGCGTGCATAACCCGTACTGGAAAAAACTCCACGACCACATCGATCTGCGCACGGTGGACAACTGGTGTGACGATCATGACCAAATTCTGAAAGCGCTGATCCGCAAAGACCCACACGCGGCAAAACTGGCAATGTGGCAGCATCTGGAAAACACCAAACTGATGCTGTTTAACGAAACCAGCGATGATTTCGAATTCAATGCCGACCGTTACCTTTTTGCAGATAATCCGGTGGTTCACCTCGATACCGCCGCCAACGGCGCGAAGTAAGATTTTCCCCACCCCCGACCTCTCATCGGGGGTAAGTAAATCCACTATAGTGTCAGCCTGTGTAAAATCTCTCGCCTCTCCCCTCTTCAGACAGCAAAATCAATCGCAACAAACTGCAATTTCTGTGACGTTAAACCAGAGCCTTTGTTACACTTAGATGCATTTTGTCGTTGACGAGTCAGGCGCTCCTGATTCGCGTAAAACATGGATAAGTTCAGAGCGTGTTGCCAGTGTCCATAATCAATCAATAACAACTGACGTCCGGCAGAAAAACGCGTTCAGGCATGACATTAATCGATGTACCAGGAATCGTGAATGGAACTGTTAACCCAATTACTCAATGCCTTGTGGAGCCAGGATTTCGAAACCCTCGCCAACCCCTCCATGATAGGCATGCTCTACTTCGTGTTGTTTATGATCCTATTCTTAGAGAACGGATTATTACCTGCCGCCTTTTTACCGGGCGATAGCCTGCTGGTGCTGGTCGGCGTGCTGATTGCCAAAGGTGCGATGGGCTTCCCGCTAACGCTGCTGCTGCTGACCACCGCCGCCAGCCTCGGCTGCTGGCTGAGCTATATTCAGGGCCGCTGGCTCGGGAATACGCGCATTGTGCAGAACTGGCTTTCGCACCTGCCCGCCCATTACCACCAGCGCGCACATCACCTGTTCCATAAGCACGGTTTATCCGCCCTGTTGGTCGGACGCTTTATCGCCTTTGTGCGCACGCTGCTGCCAACCATCGCCGGTCTGTCCGGTCTGAGCAGCACCCGTTTCCAGTTCTTCAACTGGATGAGCGGCCTGCTGTGGGTGCTTATCCTGACGTCGCTCGGTTATTTGCTGGGGAAAACCCCGGTGTTCCTGAAATACGAAGATGCGCTGATGTCCTGCCTGATGCTGCTGCCTGTCGTGCTGCTGGTGATTGGTCTGGTCGGGTCGCTTATCGTACTGGTGAAGAAAAAATACGGTAACCGGAGCTAGGCATGGGATTGCGCAACGTTACCCTTCGCCGGTTCAGTATCAGTCTCGGCGCATTGCTTATGCTGTGCGCCCTGCTTTGGTTCTGGGCGGCGATTCAACAACGCGAGTCGTCGCTGGCCATTCGTCCGGTCAGCGCCAATATCAGCATGCCTGACGGCTTCTCTGTCTGGCATCATCTGGATGCTAACGGCATCCGCTTTAAGAGCATCACCCCGCAAAATGATGCTTTAGTGATTAAGTTTGAATCCAGCGACCAGAGCGCCGCCGCCAAAGTGGTGCTGGACAGAACCCTGCCCCACGGTTACATCATCGCTCAGCTTGATGATGAAGACTCGCTGGCCCCACAGTGGCTCTCCCGCCTTCGCGACACGCCGCACCGGTTTGGTTAAACCCTTCCAGGATTCTGAATCTTTTCACAGGCTTTGGTGATTTCGCGTTTACTTACTATCATTGAGTAAGCGGAAGTCACCCGCATCATCTCGTCGATTGGGTGGGGCACTGTCATAACGAGCCCACAACACAAGGGAAGGTTTAACCGATGAAATACCGCATTTTTCTGGCTTTGGGCCTGGTGACAATGAGCGCTGGCGCGTTTGCCTCAACGCCGTGTCAGGAAAAGGAACAGGACATTCAGCGAGAAATCCACTATGCCGAAAAACACAACAACCAAAGCCGCATTGACGGTCTGAACAACGCGCTGCGGGAAGTAAAAGACAACTGTAGCGACAGCAAGCTTCGGGCCGATCACCAAAAGAAAATTGCCGAACAGAAAGAAGAAATCACCGAACGTCGCCACGACCTTGATGAAGCTAAAACCAAGGGCGACGCGGACAAAATCAGTAAGCGTGAGCACAAGCTCACTGAAGCGCAGCAACAACTGAAAGCGCTAGAGTCTCGTGACTATTGATTCAATGGAAGTCTAACAAAGTACACTGGAGAACAAGATCATGGCGAAAGATAACACCTCAGAACATCTGCGTGACGAACTGAAATCCCTGGCGGATACCCTGGAAGAGGTGCTGAACTCCTCCTCAGACAAATCGAAAGAAGAACTTGGCAAACTGCGCAGCAAAGCAGAGCGCGCGCTGAAAGATAGCCGTCACCGTCTGGGTGAAACCAGCGATGCCCTTGCCAAACAAACTCGTGAAGCCGCTGCACGCGCTGACGAATACGTGCGTGATAACCCATGGACCGGCGTGGGTATCGGTGCGGCCGTTGGGGTGGTGCTGGGTGTGCTGCTGTCGCGTCGTTAATTATGGCTGACTCACATCACTCAAACGGGCCAGGAAAAAGCGTTTTCGGCATCGGCCAGCGCATTGTCACCATCATGGTCGATATGGTGGAGACACGCCTGCGACTGGCAGTCGCTGAGCTGGAAGAGGAGAAAGCGAACCTTTTCCAGATGCTGCTGATGCTCGGCCTGACCATGCTGTTCGCGGCATTCGGGCTGATGAGTTTGATGGTGCTGATTATCTGGGCCATCGATCCGCAATACCGGCTGAACGCCATGATTGCGACTACCGCCGTCCTGCTCCTGTTGGCGCTTATCGGCGCCGTCTGGACGCTGCGAAAAGCGCGGCGCTCAACGCTGCTGCGCCATACCCGCAACGAACTGGCGAACGATCGGGCGCTACTTGAGGATGACGAACGTGAGTAGCAAAGTGGAACTGCAGAAGCGCAAAGCCTATCTGCTGAGCAAAATCCAACAGCAACGGCTGGACCTGTCCGCCAGCCGTCGTGACTGGATAGAAGCCACTGATGTCTACGATCGCGGATGGAACACGCTGCTGAGCCTGCGCGCCTGGGCGCTGGTCGGCAGTAGCGTAATGGCTATCTGGTCAGTACGCCATCCACGCTTTCTGGTGCGCTGGGGCCGCCGCGGATTCGGCGTCTGGAGCGCATGGCGACTGGTGAAAAGTACGATGCGCCAGCAGCAGTTACGCCACTGACAGCACTCTGCCCGGCGACTCCCTGTCCGCCGGGCAATCTTGCCAATTTCCCTTTCCCGAATAAATACTCAATATCTTTGAAGAAGATCGACAGTTTTCCTTGCTAACAATCCCCCTCCGTCACGATTACACTCCTTTCCATCGACAGCAAACCCGCGGTATCCCTGCGAATTTGCATAATAAATGAATAAAGCCGCCTGCGTGGTTTGATGGAGAGTAAAATGAAAAAATTAGAAGATGTTGGTGTTCTGGTCGCTCGTATTCTGATGCCAGTCCTGTTTATCACTGCAGGCTGGGGCAAAATCACCGGTTATGCGGGCACTCAGCAGTACATGGAAGCGATGGGCGTTCCGGGTGCACTGCTGCCACTGACTATTCTGCTCGAATTCGGCGGCGGTCTGGCAATTCTGTTCGGCTTCCTGACCCGCACCACCGCGCTGTTCACCGCTGGTTTTACCCTTCTGACCGCGTTTATTTTCCACAGCAACTTTGCGGAAGGCGTTAACTCTCTGATGTTCATGAAAAACCTGACCATCGCTGGCGGTTTCCTGCTGCTAGCTATCACCGGTCCAGGCGCGTTCAGTATTGACCGCGTGCTGAACAAAAAGTGGTAAGCCCGCTATACTGATTGAAGCGTAAAGCGAGGGAAATCCCTCGCTTTTGTCATTTTTGAAGGAGAGAGAACCATGGGACAACTGATTGACGGCGTCTGGCATGACACCTGGTACGACACCAAATCGACCGGGGGACGATTCAAACGTTCTGTTTCGGCTTATCGTAACTGGCTGACCGCCGACGGCGCGCCAGGCCCCTCCGGAGAAGGCGGTTTTGCGGCTGAAAAAGACCGCTACCATTTATACGTTTCCCTCGCGTGCCCGTGGGCGCACCGCACGCTGATCATGCGCGCGTTAAAAGGCCTGGAATCGTTTATCGATGTGTCGGTGGTCAACCCGCTGATGTATGAAAACGGCTGGACCTTTGACGACAGCTTCCCCGGCGCGACCGGCGACACGCTGTATCAGAACGAATTTCTCTATCAGCTGTATCTCCATGCCGATCCGCAATATACCGGACGCGTCACGGTGCCGGTGTTGTGGGACAAAAAGAACCACACCATCGTCAGTAACGAATCCGCAGAAATCATCCGTATGCTGAACACCGCGTTTGACGGTCTCGGTGCACGAGCCGGTGATTATTACCCTGAAGCACTGCGTCCACAGATTGACGAGCTGAATGGCTGGATTTACGACAGCATCAACAATGGTGTCTACAAAGCCGGGTTCGCCACCAGCCAGGATGCCTACGACGAAGCGGTGACGAAAGTCTTCGAAGCGCTGGCTCGCGTAGAGCAAATCCTCGGCCAGCACCGTTATCTGACCGGCAACCAGTTAACCGAGGCGGATATTCGCCTGTGGACCACGCTGGTACGTTTCGATCCCGTGTATGTCACCCATTTCAAATGCGATAAGCACCGCATCAGCGATTACCTGAATCTGTATGGTTTCCTGCGCGATATCTATCAGCTGCCTGGCGTGGCGGAGACGGTGAACGTCGACCACATTCGCCATCACTATTATCGCAGCCATAAAACCATTAACCCGACGGGGATCATCTCTATTGGTCCGTGGCAGGATCTTGATGAGCCTCACGGTCGCGACGTGCGTTTCCGCTAATTATTAAGGACATCAATGGATGTCCTTTTTTAATTCATAGTTTGCATCTATCCTTACCTCGATCCCTTAGAAAACAAGTGATTGACTGATTACAGAGGCAAGGAAAATGGACTGGTATCTAAAAGTACTCAAGAATTACATCGGGTTTGGTGGCCGGGCGCGCCGGAAAGAATATTGGATGTTCGTGCTGGTCAGTTTCGTACTGGCCGGGGTGCTGAGTATTATCGATAAAATACTCGGTCTGGAACGCGTCAGCGGTGAAGGCGTACTGGCGAGCATTTATGGTCTGCTGGTACTGATCCCGACATGGGCAGTGCAGTTCCGTCGTCTGCATGATACCGATCGTTCAGCGTGGTGGCTGTTGCTGTTACTGATCCCAATCATTGGTTGGGTGGTGATCCTGGTCTTTAACTGCCAGAACGGCACGCCGGGTGAAAACCGCTTCGGACCTGACCCTAAACGGATCCCGTAAAGTCAAAACGCCTGGCGGCGCTACGCTGACCAGGCCTACGTTTGGATCAATTTAAATCCGTAGGCCCAGCCAGTTTACGCCGCCGGACAATTTACCGATTGCCCAACTCTGGCGTTATTTTTTAGCAAACAGCTTTGGAATTTCACGCAGGCACCAGGCTTTTGCTTCACCCATGCTGTCGCGTCGCCACGCCATAATAATATCGACTTCATTCGTATATTCCGGGCTCACCACCCGTAATCTTCCTTCGGCAATATCCTGCTCGACCAGCGGATACGGCATTGTCGCTACGCCAAGCCCCGCTAACAACGCCTGACGCTTATCTTCGATAGTGCTGACCGTCAAACGCGGCTGCTTGTCCAGCAGCTGTACGGTGAGCACCGGGCGTTCACGGGCAGTATCCGCCACCGCCACGCCGCGATATTTCACGCGCGTCACTTCTGATAAAGGCTCCGGCTCCTGGTGAATGGGGTGATCCGGCGCGGCAACGTAAACGTTCAGGATCGAATACAGCTTGCGGGAGTTTATCTCGGACGACGAACGAAAATGCATATCCGGCGCGATAACAATATCCGCGCGCCCCTGCTCCAGACGCTCCCAGGCGCCAGCCAAAACTTCGGTGATGATCGACAGCTGCGTGTTGGCTTTCAGCCCCAGCTTTTCAATCAGCGGGAACAGCTCCGGGGTCGGCACCAGCGCTTCGGCGACCAGCGTCAGATGCGTTTCCCAGCCACGCGCCAACGCTTCGGCGTCGGTGGTCAGTTTATCAGCAGCTTCCAGCAGCACACGGCCGCGTTCCAGCAGCATTCGGCCTACGTTGGTGAATTTTGTGCGATGACCTGAGCGGTCAAACAGCACCACGTCGAGCTCTTCTTCCAGCTTCTGCATGGTGTAGCTCAACGCAGACGGGACGCGCCCTAGCTCATCGGCGGCGGCGGCAAAGCTGCCGCGCCGGTCAATCGCGTCCATTACTCTTAACGCTTCAAGCGTCAATGCTCTCTCTTTAGCCATGGCGTTCTCATTCAGGAAATTTGAACATACCCGGCAGAATATCTGGCTAACAATGCAGCGTCCATAGCTTTACCATTGTTTAGTGTAAAGAGAGGTCAAGAATATGATTACTACCCGAACAGCCAAACAGTGCGGACAAGCCGATTTCGGCTGGCTGCAGGCGCGATACACCTTCTCCTTCGGACACTACTTCGACCCGAAACTGCTGGGGTATGCTTCCCTGCGCGTGCTGAATCAGGAAGTTCTTGGGCCAGGCGCGTCGTTCCAGCCGCGCACGTATCCGAAGGTCGATATCCTGAATATTATTCTGGAAGGGGAAGCCGAATATCGTGACAGCGAAGGGAATCACGTTCAGGCTAAAGCGGGCGAAGCGCTGCTGATTGCCACGCAACCGGGCACCAGCTACAGCGAGCACAACCTCAGTAAAGAGAAGTCGCTGACGCGAATGCAGCTCTGGCTCGACGCCTGCCCGCAGCGGGAAAATTCATCGGTACAAAAGCTCGAACTCACCGACACCGCGCAGCAGCTTATCGCTTCACCCGACGGCAGTCAGAATAGCGTTCAGCTTCGCCAGCAAGTTTGGGTTCACCACATTCAGCTGAATAAAGGCGAACAGCTGAGCTTCCAGCTGCATGGGCCGCGCGCGTATCTGCAATCTATTCACGGCACCGTTCATGCGGTGACACCGCAGGAAGAGCGCGAAGGATTAACCTGCGGCGATGGCGCATTTATTCGTGACGAGGCTAACATTACACTGGTCGCCGATACGCCTCTGCGCGCTTTGCTGATAGATTTACCGGTGTAAAAGCTGAAGCCAGGCTAGCGCATAAGGCGAGCCTGGCTTCATTTCAGTACCAAAAGACGTTACTGCCGCCCTGCCCGCTGAGTGACTTTATGCGACATAATGTCGATGACCTGCTGGTCGGTGTGCTGCATCGCCTGACAGGCCAGCGCGCAGAGATTGGCTATCGAGTCCTCCACATCATGCGTCACAATCCCCTCATTGCCGGTGACCGCGGTGTCATCCAGTGCCATCAGCACCGCCTTCCACGCCGATGATGCGCTGGTGGAAACTTTCATTGCGCAACTGTTTGATGCGCCATCGCAGATAATCCCGCTAACATCACCAATCATACTGCTGATGGCCTTCGCCAGCGTGGCATAGCGCCCGTCCAGCAGCCAACTCATTCCCGCTGCCGCCCCCATCGATGCCGTGGTAGCAGCACAGAGCGCGGACAAACGCGGAAGCTGGGCATGAATGTATATGGCGGTGAGATGAGAGAGCATCAGCGCCCGCGCCAGGCATTCGTCGTCGGCATGAATATGTTCGGCCACCACCATCACCGGCAAGGTGGAGGCGATCCCCTGATTCCCTGAGCCAGAGTTGCTCATCGCTGGAATCGATGCGCCTCCCATCCTGGCGTCCGATGCGGCAGCCGTTCTGATCACAATCTCTGACGCCAGGTCGTATCCCATCAACCCGCATTGGCGCTGTTTCTCCAGCGTCGCGCCGATGTGTAATCCCCATCGTCCCTGCAAACCTTCCTGAGAAAGCGCACCGTTAAGGGTCGCCGCATCAAGGATGAAATGAATCTCCGCCAGCGGAACATGCTCAATAAAATGGAGGATCTCAGCCAGCGAAGTCCGGGACATCATGTCCAGTGGCTCGTCTTCCGTTTGTTTTCCGGCAACAGGCTGAGAAGAAAAGAGCGTTTCACCCTGCTTTTCGACCGCGACAATACGGGTATGTCCACCGGCAATGGTGGCGCTGGCCCAGCGATCCTCGCGCCATACTTTAGCCTTCGCATAGAGTAAATCGTCGCAGGGTTCCTGCACGTGGAGACAGACGCTGCCCGCCTCCAGCAATCGCTTTGCCCGCACAATATCAGCCTGCCCGGTCTGTTTCAGCACTTCCAGCCCGGCCTGCGGATCGCCACCAATGGCGCCCAGTGCCACTGCAATCGGCAACCCGACCATGCCCGTTCCCGGTACGGTAACGCCCATGCCATTTTTCATCAAGTTTGGGGAAACCCAGGCTTCAATGCGTTCAACCTCGCCTTCCAGTTGAGCCGCCGCGACGGCCCCCGCCAGCGCCAGCGATACCGGCTCGGTGCATCCCAGTGCTGGCTTCACTTCTGCACGCACAGCGTGGATAAACTTTTCCCATAACGCAGAACATTCAGGGTTCAACATATTTTCAACCTTCATTCTTCCTCAGGAAATACACAGACTCGTCTCAGGAGAAGGCGAGAAATGGCGATACACACAACAGTAAACCGGTGATGATAATGGCCTTCAGCGCCAGCCCTTTATATTTATGCAGTGCAGGCACTTTATAGACCAGCCAGGCTGGAATAAGACAACCTACCATGCCGAAAATGGGGCTACAGATAGAGGTAAAACTGAGAACCGGCGCATTAAGTACAATTGCGCTCCAGGAAAGTAAGATGGCAAACACCATAATTCCCCCCTGCACGTATTTTTCATTGATGCAATCAGCCGGATATTTACGGCGCAGCAGGTTCATAACTATCCCCTGTGTCGCTTCACGAAAACCCAGATAGACGCCAAAGAACGCGGTCATCACAGCGAAAATATTGAGAATAACGCTGACTATTTTTACCCAACCGGCCCCCTCACCACTAATAAACTGTGCCGCAATTGCCAGCGCAGAAATATTCTGCTCATACGCTTTTACCGCCTCCTCGTGTCCCATTGCGAGGGTAAATGATACAGCGTAGAAAAAGACCGTGACGAACAGAATACCAAATGCAATATTCATCGCTCGCAACGCTTTATAACGCGCCACTTCGCGTGATTTTTCCCGGGAACGGTAGGAAATCACCATCGGACTGAGCGTCTGAATAAACAGAATCGAAGTCAGTGTAAAAGGTAAGGTAATAATGGCGTTTTTAATCAATAGCCCCATCGGTGGCAGTGATCCGGCGTTGTAGAGATGCCAGAGACCTATCATCGATATCCCCAATGCGGCGACGACCAACAGCTTGGTCAGCACCATCAGGCTCGACACTTTAAACAACAACTGCTCACCACGGGACGAAATCGCCACCAGGACACAGATAAGTATTAGCCCGTAGAAAGGATTATCAGAGAGTAAACCGTCGGTTACGCCAAAAGTATGCAAATACGAAGCGCTGTCATTGGTGATGGCGGTGGCATACACAAACATCCAGATAACCAGCATCACAAAATAGAGCGCCCCTAACAGAATGCCCCAATTTTTACCCAGATAACCACTGATCACACTTGGATAGTCTTTGCATTCTGGCGATTCAGCAAGAGTGTTGATGAATAATCGCTGAAATAAATACATTGCCGGGTAACCAATTAGAGAAGAGAGCAGAAATACCCACAACCCCATTAATCCAACCTGAACCGGCAAAAAAACAATTCCGGCACCGATGGCCATACCGATACTCATAATGACCCAACCGGTATCGGTACTGTCGAATTTAATGGCTGCTTGCCACTCGCTTTCCGTCATATTGCCCCGAACGGGCATAATGCTGTCTATAACGACGCTATTGTTGGTAGTCGTTTTCATAAAGATCTCGCATCCAGGTAGAGGTTTTATTATTTTTCAGAACCGTATGAGTGCGATATACGGTGCGTAGTGCAGGCGAGCTTTTAGAATGAAGAAATCATACTCGAGGGACTGGAGAAAAAAATCGCCATTACGGGATTAATCATCAACTAAAAGGGAAGTTTTTTTAGCCATCAATGCAAATAGAGAAAAGTATTCTATCACTGGTGTATGTGGGAGGCAGATCACATTGGTTTTTTTGGAAAAAAAGACCCCGGCTATGGCTAACCGGGGCTGCATTTTTAGTTATTGATGGACTGAATCAAATCGTCCTGGATCTGCTTACGCTGTGCTGGCGTCAGAACCTGGTTCAGGTCGAAGTAGTACTTCACACGGTAGTAGCGGGTCTGCTGCTCAACTTTGCTGAACGCTTCGAGCTGGGTTTTCACCGCCTGCTCATCCCATTTGCCAGAGTGGATAACATCAATCAGCGCGCCATCTTTCACGTCTTTCATTGATACCTGTTCAACGCTTTTTTCCATTTCGTCATGCAGGCTTTGGATTTTTGCGACCTGATCGTTGGTCAGCTTCAGATGCTGAACGATTGGATCCTGAGAAGGCGCCGGAGCAACCTCGGTGTTTGCAGCCTGGGCAACGCCAGTGAAACCAATCAGGGAAGCAGTCAGCAGTGCAATGCGGGTCATTTTGTTCATCGTTAATATCCTTTAAGTAGACAGAGATATTATTTCGCGATGGACAGTAAAGAAGTATGACACTTCATGAGTACATGTTTGAATGTAAATGAAAAAAAGACCGCATCACAGGCGGCCTTAGGCAGGAATATCGCTTATTTATAGATAATGGCAGTGCCGCCCCACAGGCTGGAATCGCCAGAATTACCGAGTCCGACAATTTGATAGTGGCCGGCATTTTCCTGCGCCGCTTTGGCTTTCAGGGCATGAACAGCATCATCAGAGGAGCCCGCCAGGCCAGAAACCTGCACGGTGCCCATCTGTTGCAGCGTGCTTGCCTGATCGGAATCAACCTGTTTAGGGCCCGCAGCCAGAGCGGTAGCGGAAAGTAACATAAAGACAGCACCTGTCAGCAGAGAAGTTGTTTTCATTTTTTAATCCTCTCGGAATTGATGTAGAAGCGTTCACATCAATAAGTATGTCGCCCGCTCCGTCAGGCGATATAGGACAAATGCAAAGTCAGTTAATCATTGTGACAGGATTGTGGAGAAAGCATGTCGGGTTATGGCGGTAGAAACAGCTGGTAAAATATAAGCGAAACGGCGGCATCGCTGCCGCCGATTATGTTACTAAATGCGCGTTTCAACGTCTCAAAAATTAAACGGCAGGCTGCAGCTCTGCCATTTGGCTTTTGCGCTGCTTTTTCATTTCATACAGTTCTTCATCCGCTCTTTTATAGCTCTCAGTAAAGCCATGCGTCAGTTCACTGATGCCGTAAGAGAACGATAATGGCAGCGTTGTATTTTCAAAGGGGAAACAAGAAAGCTCCGCAACCCGCTTCGCCATCATCTGATGCGCCTGTGCAAGTGTCATATTTTGTAATAACAAAACAAACTCATCACCGCCCATTCGGATCAGATGATCACCCTGACGAACGGATTCCAGTAGATATTGAGCAAAGAAGATAAGGGCCTCATCTCCTGCATGATGGCCCCAGGTATCGTTAATAGTTTTGAAATCATTCAAATCCATCGCAACCAGAATAGTATTGCGGCTGTTAGGAATATTTTCCGTCACGATTTTCCCGCCTTCCCGCGACAATGCTTCGGTCAGCGAATCGGTGGTGAGTTTATCCATCATCAGCTCAATTCTTCTGTGGGAGCGCGTAAAGACCATAAAGAAAAACAGCATGATGATATTAGCGAACATAAAACCTGCAAGCTTAATGCGCAGTAGTTCGGTAAAGCTCACTCGAGTTCTCAGGCAGAAGCCATTTACCAGCTTGATATCCCCGAGATTAAAATCGAGCCACGAACCGTTATCCGGGAAGATATTCATGTCGATATCATTACCTTTCAGGCTATGAATACGAATGTCATACCCGGAATTGGCGATACTCAGTTCATTAAAAGCATCACGGAATAGAGAAGCCAGGTCGTTTCGGGTGTAATCGATAGCGATAATCCCAGACATTCGACTTCCCTGACCGACGAAGTCCTTAATCACCACCGGGCTACCGATAGTGATCGTCGGTAATTTCGAAATGGCATCCTGGTAAACATTGCTATAAAACAGTTCCGGCACGACATACCCACGATTGCTTCTCAGCAGCGAAGATGTGGCTTCTATGTAGCCAGAAAGACGAAAGTGTGGATTAGCGCCCTGTATTTCAATGGCTTTTTCGGTGTTAAAAACGTAATAGTAGCCGGTGTCACCGTCGGTATAGTAGGTCGTAAATTGGGACTTATTGGCATCGCTAAAATTGCGCCAGAACGAGCGCAAAATGGTGAATTTCTTACGGTGAGCATCATCAATATCCGCTTTCCATGCGGGAAGCTCGCTGTCGCTCAGTCGTTCATTCACTGTGCCTGCGAATTTATTGCTGTCGATTCCCATGCTTTGGTTCAGCATACTGTCCGGCAATTGCAGCATCGAACTCAGGTCAGATGCCATGCTTCTGTTATTTTGCGTGTCTTTCGTAATCAGGCGCACCACACGCGAGGTGACCAACTCAACATTGGTTCTGGCGTTAGAAAACGAAATATAAAAAGTGAACGCATTCACGATGACGACCATCACTGAAAGCACGATCAAAAAAAGCTTCTTTTCTGATTTTAGCTGATGCGAATTTTTCATAGCACGGACCCGTTAGCCTTCACTGTTATCACCCCATTCTGCGGTACCCAGGCCGAGAAAAGCTGTGGGCGCGAGTAGTAATAACCCTGCGCTTTCACACATCCCATCGACTCGAGTTTTTCGCCCATCTCCACGGTCTCTATCCCTTCGGCAACCAGCGGTACCCCGAAAGATTGCGACAGCATAATCACCGACGAAATGATGGCCTCACTCTTACGGTCGTCCAGCACGCCTTTCACAAAATCGCGGTCGATTTTCAGACAATCGAAAGGCAGCAAATGCAGATATGATAGGCTTGAATAGCCGCTACCAAAATCATCAATCGCAACAGACAGCCCCAGACGGCGCAGATAATTGAGCGTTTCAATGACCTTTTGACTGTTTTGCAGTAGCACGCTTTCGGTAATTTCCAGACAAATATTGCTGTTAATCAGCCCGTTATGTTGAATACAGGTCAACAGATGCGAGGAGAAATCGGTCTGCTGAAGCTGTACCGCCGAGATATTGATGTGCAGCTTAAAATCGTCCGGCGCGCCGCGAGCGATAAACGCCGCCAGTTCACGACAGGCTTCTTCGATAATCCATCGACCCAGACGGATAATGGTACCGGTGCGCTCTGCCAGGCCGATAAACACATCCGGCGGAACAAAACCGAGTTCGGCAGATTGCCAGCGAATAAGGCATTCACCTTCCGTAAACGTGTCGCTATTATCCAGGTCGACGATGGGTTGAAGTACCAGATGGAATCCATCATTTAGCAGGTCTTCACGCAGTGCCTTGAACATGCGGATATTGTTGAGTTCACTTTCCCGCATCTCTGGGGTGAACAGGACATATTCGCGGTTCGAGCCCGTGCGGATTTGCTGCAGCGCCAGGCCTGCATTCATCATACAATCGGCCAGATTACCCGTGGTGATTGTCTCCAGCACAGCCCCGCCCTGACCGGTGAAAACATGTGACGCATCTTCCGGATCGTTTTGGATTTGTCGGGCTGGCGTGTCATGGAACAACGACGAGATCAGTCCCCAATAGGTATCGAGATCTTTTTGCTCGTTGTGGCCAGGGAAGGTCACAATGAACAAATCCTCAGAGTAGCGACAGAAAATACTCTCCGCAGGCGCAAGCTGAATAAGGCTTTCAGCAAAGAAACGAATAAACCGCCTGGCATATACGTGGCCAAGCGTACTGCGCATATCACGGAAATTAGTCACGCGGATCATCACTAATAAATTGCGACCATCATACAGTGACGGCTCATTCAAAAAGCCTTCGCGCGTCAGAATGCCGGTATCTTTATCTTTTTCAATGCGCTGTTTCTGCTCATTCAGCATGCCGGTTATCAGGCCAGACGCCTTGCTGAGTTCCTCTTCGAGCACGGCTATTTCCGTGAATAACGTCCCCTGTTCTGCCGATTCCCACGACTGTTTGCCGAGCCAGCGGGTTTTCTGGACCAATCGTTGCAATGGATAGAAAAAGTTTCTCACCAACATAATCATCAACAGCATAAAGAACAGCGCCAGCGTCGACAGCATAATGAGAGTCATGAAATGAGACGTTTTATATCGGGTGTAAGGATGGAGATTCGGCGCAATCAGCACCAGTGAACCATTAAACTGACCCGACAGGTCGCGAACCGGATGCATTATCACAAAATAGTCTTCGCCCTTATGGGTAATGATTCGCGATGATGTGGACTGTTCGTTTTCACCCTGCAGCAGGGCTTTAAGCATCGGGAAAGCGTAAATACTTCGCAGTTTGACGTGCTGTCCTTTCTGGTTTTCGTCGCCCGACGCGAGATATTGAGGGCGAGAAGACGAAATAATTTGCTGCTGATCGTCCAGCAGTAGCAGCGTGCTATCCGATGACGGCGCCGATTTTGTAAGGTAGTTGCTGATAACCGTAGGGTTAATATCGGCAAAAACAACGCCCTTGAAAGCCCGGCTGTCGCCGTATAAAGGCATGCGCCAGCTCATCGCCTGGCCATTGCTGGTCGACATGTGATAATAATTTTTGGTCCAGAAAGGCCGGGTTTGTGTCATCGCTTTGACAAACCAGTGACGCGAGAAAATGTTGTAGTGCTCAACGTGTCCGACGATGTCCGAATCCTTCGACGCCGTGCGATAGATATCTAATCTGTCTCTGACGGTAGAAGAAGTTTTGATCGGGAAAATCGCCCCTGTCGCCTTATCTCTTTCATACGCGACATACTTCCCGTCCGCCGTCGCCAGACCGATCCGTGAGATCGTATCAGAAGAGACGAAGTCATGGCCCAGCACATGTTTCAGCTGCTTCTCAACGGCAGGAGAATCAATGCCCGAAGAGGCATTGACCAAATCAGATATCAACTCGGCCGCGCGCTGAGGCTCGTTCAGATACATATTGATTCGATGGCTGAGATACTGGCTTTTTTGGGTCAGCGTTTTTTGCGCTATTTCCGTATACCAGTTGCTAATGTCCCGGCGCTGGAGGAAGAAAAATAGCAACAACATGATGACCGTGCAAACCATCAGGCTGAGGATGAGCGTACTCGCGAAGGATATCGAGCGTTTTTTAAGCATGCGGAACATCAGAGAGTCTCCTGACCGGCGCTGTCATGTTGAGCGGTCAGCGCTGCAGCGTCCTTATCGCTGGCGACCTGTTCAGAACCATAAAACAAAGAGGAAAACGGAGCCGGATGGGCAAGATAGTAGCCCTGCACCTGATCGCAGCCGAGGGCGAAGAAATGTTTCCGGGTATCTTCATCCTCAATGCCGATAGCAATCAGCGGCACCTGGAAACCTTTCGCCAACGTTAACAATGAATTAAAGACACAAATGCTCTTCTCATTATTCAGTCGATTCGAAATCAAATGCTTTGAAATTTTGATGCTGTCGAACGGAATCGAATGCAAATAAGACATGCTGGAGAAACCGGCGCCGAAGTCATCCAGGCAGATGCAGATCTGGTGGCGTCGAAGATAGTTCAGTACCTGGGAAGCCTGAGCCATATCGCGATCCAGACCGACTTCCGTAATCTCGATGCAGATGTTTTCATTTTTAAGGCCATGCAGCTGGATGGTATCCATCAAATGCCAGGCAAAACCGTTTTGCAGCAGCTGAATTGCCGAAATGTTGATGTGCAGTCGGAAATCCTTCGGCGCCCCACGCTTAATCATTGCGGACAGTTCGCGGCACGCTTCTTCAATAATCCAGCGACCCAGCGGAATGATCAGCCCACTTTCTTCGGCAACGGGAATGAAATCCTCTGGCGGAATTTCACCCAGCTTTTCAGAGTGCCAGCGCACCAGACACTCACCGGCCATATACGTTGCGCTGTCATCCGGTCCGGCAATCGGCTGAATCACCAGGAACAGCTCATTGCTGGCCATCGCGCTGCCGAGAGAATCATGCAGGCGGATATTGGTCAGCTCCGTTTCCAGCATTTCAGGCAGATATAACCGCGTTTGTGCATTGCCCGATTTTTCAGCGTGACGCAGGGCTATCCAGGCATGCATTAAGATATCGGTTATCGTCTCTGGCGTAATATCCTGCAATACCATACCCGCGTTACCGGCAAAAAGAATATTCCCCGTTCCGTTTTTGCCTGATTTATTATTCAACGAGAATAGCGAGTTAATAATACTCTGATATTTCATGTAATCGCTCTCCTGGTTTACACCCGGAAAAACAATAATGAATTTATCAATATTATCGCGCGCCACAATAA
Source organism: Citrobacter sp. 18056 (assembly GCA_902706235.1). GTDB lineage: Bacteria > Pseudomonadota > Gammaproteobacteria > Enterobacterales > Enterobacteriaceae > Scandinavium > Scandinavium manionii. The sequence continues at coordinate 169,308 of CACSJR010000005.1, forward strand.
TATTGGTTGGCAGAACGGCTTCTGCCTGCCGCATAAACTCAGTAATAAACGCATCCGCATACTTATTACCCAGCGTGTTCATGATCGACTTCATATTGGCCACATGGACCAGCGCGACTAAGTTATGATGGTAATAAATCCGTTCATCATTTAATAAGCCACTGCGAGTGTAAAGACCGGAGGACGGGTCAAATTCGATTTTCTTACGCATCTGTTCGAAGCTGTCAGTCAATCGCTGCGACAAATGCTTAAAACCGGATTCGAGCTCGGCGATTTCCTGGAACTGGTAGCGATCGCTGCCTTCTGACCACTGCCCAGATTCCAGCTCTTTGGTGCGCTGTGCAATCTGACGTAACGGCGAGGTAATGCGGGTAAGCACCACGTGGACCAGCGCAGCGCTGAGCAGGAAAGTCAGGATCAACGCCACAATCATGAATTTATCATGTAGCTTTACGGTCGCGATAATTGCCGACGCCGGGATGATGACCACCGCCTGCCATTTCAATTCACCGGATGCATCGTTAACAGGAAAACGCGTGGCGTAATAACGGTCACCATCTAGCTTAAGATTAATCACCTCATTCGGGCTAGCAGCCAGAAGTGCCTTTCCGATTTTCTCAATCATCGGGGAAGTATTTTTGGTCAGCGTTGGCAGCACCATTTCTGAATTAACGTGCGGTGCGAGGCGGTGCGACGATGAGGCCACAATCTGCTCGCGCTCATCCAGAATGAGTAAATGACTCTCCCGGTAAGGGCGCTGGCGGCGCAGCATTTTGCTCAAATTTTGCAAATGCAGTTCACTGGAAATCACGCCAATATACTGCCCCTTGCTATTAAATGCGGGCACACTGTAGGCAATACCGACCTCTTTTTCGGTACTGAGGTCACGATACACCGGCGTCCACAGTGGCTTCTTATACTCATTCACCGGCTGATACCATGGCCGGTTATGTATCGTGTAATGCGGGTTCTGCATGACCACCGTCGAACGCGTTGTCGACCCGGCGTACGAGACCAAAACGTCGTGCGTAGAGGCGTCTTTTAAGGTCAGATACTCTTCTTTACCACCATCGCTTCGGTGGCTGATGCCGATGTAATCACCCTTAAGATTGCCAAACTGCAGCACATTCAGGTCGATATTGCTCTGGAAGACATCGTTCATCACGTTCATGATATCGTCATATACATCGCTGACTGCGATATTGTCAGTCTGATAATGTTTGAACGTATCTCTCAGTACCGAATCGGCCTGACGCGGAATATTAACGTAGTCCTCAACCGCCGATTTAAGCAGGCTGGTCTTGGAAACAAACAGGTTGTGGCTGATGGTGTCCAGCAGACTCTGGCGGTCGAGATAGACTACCGTTGAAACAATAGCAAACACCATGCAATAAAATGCAATAAAGAGGGTTCTGACAGCTCCGGTCAGAGAGGATGATATTTTAAAATAACGAAAAATCATAGGGGACCATGGGGAGCTGTCGGAAGATACAGGTAATTAACGAATAATAGGGTTACCGCCAGGGGAGGAATAATGCACGTGGCAAAACCTGATGGTATTTCATCAATAAGATTACCACGCACAAAAAAATACGCCATTAGTAAGTCGTTTAATAATAAACCGGCGTTATCGCTTTATGGCTGAAAGTATTAATTTAAATTTTCGCGAGTGTGTTTGTTATATACAGATGGCGATCCGTGCGTTTTTTTCCGATGGCGCTAACGCTTACCCAGCCTACAAATCCTAAGTAGGTGGCGGTGCCTGAGGGCTCAGGTTACTAATATAAACCGGCACGCACTTGGCATGACCTTAGAGACGAACTTTGCAGGTATCGAGATCATACGCCATAGCGCAATCGAATTAAAATAGAGTAACAATAAAAACGGGCAGCTTATGCCACCCGTTGTTTTATACTTTATAACTTCACGATTACTACTGAATCTGATTAGCCTGTTGCAGTGGCAGAACCAGGTTCATATCATTCTTGATTTTGGTATCAAGCGTGGAAGCAATCTGCTTCAGCACTTCACGATCACCTTCAACCTTCGCTTTGCCGTTGTTGAGCAGATCGTCCATTTTCTCTTTACCTGCAACAACTGCAATAAGATCAACTTTCGAAATCTGAACATTAACATCAGCTTTCTGCGCTGGCATATCGTCAGTCAGCTCAACATAGTTAAGCACACCGTTATGCAGATCAAGCAGGAACTTATCACCATCCATATTCAGAGCAATAGTATGGTTACCCAGTTTCTCCGCCTTGATCTGATCCGAAATCATACTGATATAAGACATCAACAGTTTTGGTGGCAAATTAGCAATAACTTCCGGAGAAGCGGTGCTTAACTTGTTCGGTACACTTCCGCCCACACGCAGTTCGTGAGCGCCTGACAGATAGAGGTTACGGGTAAGTGCCGTTTCTTCCTGATAACCAATCTGTTCCAGGGCATCAGCCAGCAGATAGTTGGCATCTTTGTTCGATGCATCGTAGGAAACAATATTGTTCAGGAGATCAGCCGCAAAGCGATAATCACCTTCTTTATAACTCTGAACAGCCAAATCAACGACTTTACTTTCACCACCCATTGCTTTCACATAGCGTTTGCCACGCTCAGCGTCAGGGTATTTCGCTAATTCCACAGCGTTGCCACTGAACCAGCCAAGGTTTTTGATATAGGTCGATTTCAGGTTGTTACGGGTATTACCGTAGTACGGACGGTTGTCCCACTTGTTGAACACTTTTTCAGGCAGCTTTGCATTCTCAGCGATATCATCCGGACGGTAACCGTAGTTGGCGTAACGAATGGTGGTGTTGTAAAGAGACTGATAGGCATCACGCTGATCTTTCAGATACTCAACAACGTTCTTGTTGCCCCAGACAGGCCAGGTATGTGGGCCGAACTGGACTTCAACATCATTGCCCCAACGCGCAATCGCGGCATTGATGTAGGATGCCCATTCACTTGCATCACGAGTCTTGGCACCACGCAGGGTATAGATGTTGTGTTGCAGGTGGTTAACTTCTTCTGCCATAGACAGTGCTTTCCACTGCGGGATATACACGACCATTTCCGCTGGTGCTTCTGCACCAGGCGTCAGGTAGAAGACAAAATCCACACCGTCAATGGTCGCTTTTTCACCATCTTTAGTGATGAAATGGTTTGGAATAGCCAGGGAGGAAGCACCATTCGCCAGTACTGGACCCAGCGCAGCGGTAATAGTGCCGGATGCATCTTGCTTCAGAACGTTACCGTACTGGTAGCCAGCACGACGCGCCATGATGTTACCCGCCATCACGTTCTCACTGACAGCTTCTTCGACAAAGCCTTCTGGTGCGTAGAACGGAATTTTGCCGCTTTTGATGTCTTCAGGCGTTGCAAGACCTGCCGCGTAAATCCCGGCAAAACCACCAAAGTGGTCAGCATGGCTGTGGGAAATGATGACGCCCTTCAGCGGTTTTTTACCACGCTCTTTTTCATAAAGCTCAATGGATTTTTTGAACGAATCCACGGAATACTCTACGTCATACAGAACGATGCCGCTGTTGGTTTCGATGATGGTGAGGTTGGAAATATCCTGCCCACGAACCTGATAAATATGATCAGAAACTTTATACAGCCCACCACGGTTAACCAGTTGAGCATGGCGCCACAGGCTTGGGTTCACTGATGCAGGGGCTTCTTTGTTCTGCATAAAGTTCATGCCAGTCGCACTGATCACGCCTGGGATGTCACCGTTATTGAGCAGTGGAGCGATAAACCCTTTATCCACGTTTTCGAAATCAGTTTTGCTGGCAAAATCGAGTTGCTTATACACAGCTTCGTTTTTAGTTTTAGTCACATCAGTGGCTGGTTTGCTGTCAGCAGAAAACTGATAGTCGGCAGCTAAAACAGAACCTGAAATCATCAATCCGGCACATAACAATGCCAACGGTTTTATCTTCATCATTTTTGTATCTCTCTCTTTCCAATCCGTGAGGTATTTTTTGACCTTAAAAAAACGAATTTCATGACTTTAATTACTTACCCAAAAAGGATAGTACCAAATGAGATTTTTGGTAGGAGAGGAGCGTTCAAAAATAAATTCATTTAGTTAGAGCGATTGTAACCTGCTCCCTGTGGAATAGCGGTGCCAAAGGGTCTTGTTGCGGTTTTACCCTTATTTCCGTGTGTAGTCATGGATAATGACATGAATATCCAATGGCGCAATTGGAGAGGGTATTAAGCAAGTTTTTTGACATGCACCGCTTTGAGCTGACAAGCGTCCCAAATATCAGTACCAGTCGTGGCTTACCGTCTCGTTTGGGTATCTGAGGTAGGCGTAAAAAACGCCGTTACGCTGAAGCGTATGAGGTAGGTAACAATCGTTGATGTATCCCATTCCGTATCTCATTTATGCTTCTAAGTGCCTGAGATACATCAACTTATTGTTTTCAAAGAAGTTGAAGCTGACCGATAAGCCGGGTTCTGTCGTGGACAGTCATTCATCTAGGCCAGCAATCGCTCACTGGCTCAAGCAGCCTACCCGGGTTCAGTACGGGCCGTACCTTGTGAACCCCTATTTGGCCTTGCTCCGGGTGGAGTTTACCGTGCCACGAACTGTTACCAGTCGCGCGGTGCGCTCTTACCGCACCCTTTCACCCTTACCTGATCCCGCTTGCGCGGGCCATCGGCGGTTTGCTCTCTGTTGCACTGGTCGTGGGTTTCCCCCCCAGGCGTTACCTGGCACCCTGCCCTATGGAGCCCGGACTTTCCTCCCCTTCGCCCGTCTCCCCCCGAAAGAGGACGACGACGAAGCGGCGACTGTCTGGTCAGCTTCGGCGCGAAGTATAGAGGGTTTGCGCGGCAATGTCACCCTTCGAGCGCATCCCTATTTGCAGCGTCGCGGCCACGTTACGCGAGGTGCGCTGGATATTGTCGAATGCGCCACGAAACGCCTCGTCAAGCGTGCCGATTTGCGTCAACACACTGAACACTGCATCAATGCCAGTGAGTAAGCTGGCATTTTCTGGCATGGGCTGCCTTCAGGCTATAGCCTCACAGGGACAATCGCCACCTCCCAGGTAGGTGGTTTAAAGCTGACAACAAATAGCCCAGCAATGAACGCACCGCCGGGCGTTTTTTATCGGCTTATTGCAGCGTACTGAGGAGGGTATTTGCCGCTTTCACCCGCTCGGTATTCGGGTACATTTTGTTGGCCAGCATCACGATGCCGATGTGTTTTTCAGGAATGAACGCCACGTACGCGCCAAAACCGTTAGTCGACCCGGTTTTATGCACCAGAGAGGCTTTCACCGGCGCAACTGGCGGATCAATCGCCGTCACGGGCGAAGCCGCCAGCGCCACTTTATTATCGCTGCCGTTAATGACGGTCGCCGCCGCAACCGGCCAGTTCAGCATTTCCCAGCCTAAGCCCTGATACATACTGCCGCTGCGCCAGTAGCGCGACTGCGCAAGCTCCAGCCCCTTTTGCAGCGTCGGCTGTTTTACCTGCTGCGGGTTCATGTTGTATTGCACCCAGCTCGCCATATCTTCGATGGTGGATTTCACGCCGTAGGCTTCGGTATCCAGCATGCCCGGCCCGACGTGCATGGCTTTGCCATCACGATATCCCCAGGCGTAATGATTTTCTTCACTGGCCGGAACGGTGAGCCAGGTATGTTTCAGGTTCAGCGGTTGCAGAACGCGCTGACGCATCGCATCGTTAAACGTCATCCCGGATGGTTTCACCGCCAGCGCACCAAACAGGCCAATGCTCGAGTTGGCGTACTGACGACGCGTTCCCGGCGCCCAGTCCGGCTGCCAGTTCTGGTAAAACTTCAGCAGCGCGGCCTGATTATCGACCTCATCTGGCACCTGCAGCGGCAAGCCGCCAGCGGTGTACGTCGCCAGATCTAACAGAGTGATGCCCTTCCACTGCTTACCCGTCAGTTCTGGCCAGTATTTCGTAGCCGGGTCACTCAGCTTCACTTCCCCGCGCGCCACGATATCGCCGCCCAGCACGCCGGTGAAAGTTTTACTCACGGAGCCCAGCTCAAAAATCGTCTGCGTCGTCACCGGCTGTTTTTTCGCGATGTCGGCCACGCCGTAGGTAAAGTAGTGCGGCTTGCCCTGATAAATCACCGCCACCGCCATGCCGGGAATGGCCTGTGCTGTGATCATCGGTTTGAGCGTTTGATTGACAGCCTCTTCTAACTGTTTGTCACTCAATGTTTTTTGTGCGGAAAAGGCGGAAAAGGAGGCGCTCAGAACCAGCGCGCAGCAGAGTGTTTTTTTCATCATTGAAATTCTTCCATAAGTAACATGACAGAGAGTCTGGCACATCAGACGGGCTCAGTCTGCGGGAATTGACTGTGGCGAACAAACGATTAAATTTAGCAGTAGCCTTAAGATTTTCTAACGGAAAAAACATGACACGTAGCTACATCCCGCTAAATTCGTTGCGTGCGTTCGAAGCCGCGGCGCGACACCTTAGCTTTACTCACGCCGCCATCGAGCTCAACGTCACCCATTCGGCCATCAGCCAGCAAGTCAAAGCGCTGGAAGAACATCTGAACTGCCCGCTGTTTGTCCGCGTTTCGCGTGGATTACGGCTGACAACGGAAGGCGAAAGCCTGCTGCCAGTACTGAATGATTCGTTCGATCGCATCGCGGGGATGCTGGACAGGTTCGCGGTTTCCCATGAGCGAGAAAAACTGAAAGTCGGCGTGGTGGGTACGTTTGCCACCGGATTTCTGCTTCCCCGGCTGGAGGATTTCCGGCGTTGTTATCCGTATATCGATTTGCAGTTATCCACGCACAACAACCGGGTCGACCCTGCCGCTGAAGGGCTGGACTACACCATTCGCTACGGCAACGGCGCCTGGCACGATACCGACGCCACGTTTTTATGCTCGGCCCCGCTGGCACCGCTGTGCAGCCCCGAACTGGCTGCGGCGCTGCGCACGCCGGGCGATATTCTGCAATTCACGCTGCTGCGCTCATATCGACGCGATGAATGGAATTCCTGGTTCGAGGCGGCAGGCGAACAATCTCCGTCGCCCACGCATCGGGTGATGGTTTTTGATTCGTCGGTGACGATGCTGGAAGCCGCCCAAGCCGGAATGGGTGTTGCCATCGCGCCGGTGAATATGTTCACCCACTTGTTCAACAGCGAGCGCATCACGCAACCCTTTGAATGCGAGATTAATCTCGGAAGTTACTGGCTCACGCGTTTGCAGGCCCGACCACAAACCCCGGCGATGGATGATTTCGCCCGCTGGCTGGTGAATCAGAGTTTGTAATCCCCCTTCATCAAGGGTGAACATGATTTGCCCTTTATGAATCTCCTCAACGTGAACACTTTCAAAACCCTTCCATTACTTTCGATTATTTCGTTTATTCGATCTAAATCACAAAACAACATTCCGAAAGCCTATATTTTATTTCGAAGAAAACAAACGAAAGAATTCGGAGGAAGAATGTTCATCATTTCGACCAAAGCGATGTTAAAGAAGGCCCAGCGTGAAGGATATGCCGTCCCTGCTTTCAACATCCACAATCTCGAGACGCTGCAGGTGGTGGTTGAAACCGCATCGGAGCTCCGCTCTCCGCTGATTGTGGCCGGTACCCCGGGAACGTTCAGCTACGCAGGAATTGGGAATATCGTGGCGATCGCCGCAGAACTCGCCAGAAGCTACAACCATCCTCTCGCAGTCCACCTCGATCACCATGAAAGCGAAACTGACATTGAACAAAAGGTGAAAGCAGGCGTGCGGTCGGTGATGATCGACGGTTCCCACCACGCATTTGCCGAAAATATCGCGTTAGTGAAAAGCGTTACCGACGACTGCCATCGCTATGACGTCAGCGTGGAAGCTGAGCTGGGGCGCCTGGGCGGTCAGGAAGATGATCTGACCGTTGACGCCAAAGACGCGCTGTATACCCATCCGATTCAGGCACGAGAATTCGTTGAAAAAACCGGTATTGATTCACTGGCGGTCGCCATTGGTTCCGCCCACGGGTTGTACGTTGGTGAACCCAAACTCGATTTTGATCGTCTGGCAGAAATTCGTCAGCAGGTCGATATCCCGCTGGTTTTGCATGGCGCATCAGGGCTTCCGACAGAGGATATTCGCCGCGCTATTGCGCTGGGTATTTGCAAAGTAAACGTCGCGACCGAGCTCAAAATGGCGTTCGCCAATGCTCTTAAAGACTATTTGAGCATTCACCCCGATGCTAGCGATCCTCGGCATTACATGATCCCCGCCAAATCAGCGATGAAGCAGGTCGCGCAGAAAGTCATTTTTGATTGCGGCAGTGAAGGAAAGCTGTAGCACCTGAACTTAATCATTTCATTTTAAAGAATTAACCACTTTCGGAGAACGTAGTGAAAGAGATAATTGCTCGACATAAACGCGGTGAACATTTGGGGATTTGCTCCGTTTGTTCGGCGCACCCGCTGGTCATTGAGGCCGCCTTACGTTTCGATCTGGATAGCGACAATAAAGTGCTTATCGAAGCAACTTCGAATCAGGTAAATCAGTTTGGGGGTTATACCGGAATGAAACCCGCTGACTTTCGGGACTTTGTCTATGAGATTGCGAAAGACATCGGTTTCCCATCTGAAAGGCTGATCCTCGGCGGCGATCATCTGGGGCCTAACTGCTGGCAAAACGAAGCCGCCGCAGTCGCCATGGAAAAATCCGTTGAATTGATTAGGGCCTATGTCGCGGCAGGGTTCAGCAAAATCCACCTTGATGCGTCGATGTCCTGTGCTGATGACCCTACGCCGCTCGATCCAATGGTCGTCGCTGAACGTGCAGCCATCCTTTGCAAGACCGCAGAAACCACAGTCACGGAAGAACAAAAACTCGCTCTGACGTATGTCATCGGCACCGAAGTTCCCGTTCCCGGCGGGGAAGCCAGCACCATCGGAACGGTTCATGTCACACGCGAGAAAGACGCGGCCCGCACCCTCGAAACCCATCAAATCGCCTTCCGCGCATTAGGGCTGGAAGACGCACTCAGCCGGGTGATTGCGATTGTCGTGCAGCCTGGGGTGGAATTCGATCATACCCAGATCATTCACTATCAGCCGCATGCCGCCGAAGCGTTGTCTGGCTGGATAAAGCAAACCCCGATGGTCTACGAGGCTCACTCTACGGACTATCAAACCCGTCAGGCATACCACGCGCTGGTTCGCGACCACTATGCAATCCTGAAAGTTGGCCCGGCGCTCACCTTTGCATTACGAGAAGCCATCTTTGCGTTGGCGCAAATGGAAAACGAACTGGTCTCTCCTGAGCGTCGTAGCCACGTGTTGGAAGTGATTGATGAGGTGATGCTCAACGAACCGGGTTACTGGAAGAAGTATTATCACCCGACCTGGAGCCAGGCGATGGTCGATATTCACTTCAGTCTCTCCGACCGGACCCGCTACTACTGGCCTCATCCGCGTATCAGACAGAGCGTAGAGAAACTGACTGCCAATCTGAATGAGGTCTCTCTTCCACTGGGATTAATCAGCCAGTTTATGCCGGTTCAGCTTGAACGCCTGTCCGAAGGTTCTCTCACTCTGACCCCGCACAACCTGATTATCGACAAAATTCAGGACGTACTCAGGGCCTATCGTTTTGGCTGTACGGCACAAGCAGCCTGAATCCGGAGATTTTATGAGCCAACTCTTTGTTCGAACCGGAATTAACTTCAGCTCGCGCCAGCAGGTGTTGGCGCATATTGGTGAAGAAATGCTGGCCAAAGGTGTCGTGCATGACACCTACCCAGCGGCATTGCTGGAGCGCGAAGCCGTGTACCCAACCGGCATTGCGCTTGAACATCATGCCATCGCTATCCCTCACTGCGAGGCTGAACATGCAAAATCACCGGCGTTGTATTTGATTCGTCCCACCAGCCCGGTGAAATTTCAGCAGGCTGACGATGACACGGAGATCCACGCGTCCTTAATCATCGCCCTGATCGTTGAAAACCCGACGGCACAGTTGAAGCTGCTGCGTCGTCTTTTTGGTGAGCTGCAAAACCCGGACACCCTTGAAGCGTTGCTAAGCGCCCCTGATACCGAACTGGCCACGCTATTCCGGGAAACGGTTCTGGAACCTCAACTCTGCGTTCAGAACTAATAAGAAACTGATAATAAAAGGAATACCCTATGAAACGTAAAATCATTGTGGCCTGCGGTGGTGCAGTAGCAACGTCAACCATGGCGGCAGAAGAGATTAAAGAGCTTTGCGAGTCGAACAATATCACTCTCGATTTAGTGCAATGTCGGGTAACGGAAATCGAAACTTATATGGATGGCGCAGATCTTATCTGCACCACCGCACGCGTTGATCGTACCTTTGGCGATATCCCCGTGATTCACGGTATGCCGTTTGTTTCCGGCGTCGGTATCGAAGCCCTGCAGCAAAAAATCCTGAACATCCTCGTGGGGTAACGCCATGTTTAGTGAAATAATGCGTTATATCCTCGACTTAGGCCCAACGGTGATGCTACCTCTGGTGATCATCGTTTTCTCTAAAGCACTGGGGATGAAGCTCGGCGACTGCTTTAAATCAGGGCTGCATATCGGCATTGGGTTTGTCGGTATTGGGTTGGTGATTGGTTTGATGTTGGATTCCATTGGACCTGCGGCAAAATCCATGGCGGAACAGTTCCAGATAAACCTGCACGTAGTGGATATCGGCTGGCCGGGTTCATCTCCGATGACCTGGGCCTCGCAAATTGCGCTGGTTGCCATTCCGATTGCGATTGGCGTTAACATCGTCATGCTCGTCACCCGCATGACCCGCGTCGTCAACGTCGATATCTGGAATATCTGGCACATGACCTTTACCGGCGCGATGTTGCACCTGGCTACCGGTTCATACTGGATTGGTATTCTCGGGGTCGTCCTTCACGCCGCCTTTGTCTATAAACTGGGCGACTGGTTTGCGAAAGACACGCGCGACTTTTTCGAACTCGACGGCATCGCGATCCCACACGGGTCTTCTGCTTATCTCGGGCCAATCGCCGTACTGGTCGATACGATCATTGAGAAAATCCCCGGACTTAACCGCATCCACTTCAGCGCCGATGACGTTCAGAAACGTTTTGGCCCCTTCGGCGAACCCGTCACCGTCGGCTTTGTGATGGGCCTGGTAATCGGGCTGCTGGCGGGTTATGACGCCAAAGCCGTCCTGCAACTGGCGGTGAAAACTGCAGCCGTCATGCTGCTGATGCCCCGAGTCATCAAACCGATTATGGATGGCTTAACGCCGATAGCGAAGCATGCACGTAAACGTCTGCAGGCGAAATTTGGCGGTCAGGAATTCCTGATTGGTCTGGATCCTGCGCTGCTATTGGGGCACACCTCGGTGGTCTCTGCGAGCCTGATTTTCATTCCACTGACCATTCTGATTGCCGTTCTGGTTCCGGGTAATCAGGTCCTGCCGTTTGGCGACCTGGCAACTATCGGTTTCTTCGTGGCGATGGCGGTTGCGGTTCATCAGGGCAACCTGTTCCGCACGCTAATTTCAGGCGTCATCATTATGGGGATCACGCTGTGGATTGCCACACAAACCATCGGCTTACATACCCAGCTAGCGCAAAATGCCGGAGCATTGAAAGCGGGAGGCATGGTGGCCTCAATGGACCAAGGCGGTTCGCCGATTACCTGGCTGCTTATTCAACTCTTCACCTGGCAGAACATCATCGGCTTCGTCATTATCGCCGTGGTTTACCTGACCGGCGTGCTGCTGACCTGGCGTCGGGCGCGTAACTATATCGCCTCTGAAAAAGCTGCAGCCCTTCAACAGGCCGAAAACCTCTCTTAATACTTTGGGGGGGCCTGCGCTCCCCCGCATCTTTCTGGAGAATCGTATGAAATCAGTGGTAGTCCACGCTGAGGGAAAAGTGCGCGTTGAAGAACGCCCTATTCCACAGTTAAAAACAAAGGATGACGTGCTGGTCAAAATCGTGAGTTCCGGGCTTTGCGGGTCAGATATTCCGCGTATTTTCGCCCAAGGCGCGCACTATTATCCGATAACGTTAGGACATGAATTTAGCGGTTATGTTGAATCTTACGGCTGTGAGGTGAGCGACCTGCTGCCCGGCGACGCCGTTGCCTGCGTGCCTCTCCTGCCGTGCTTTACGTGTCCGCAGTGCAAACACGGATTCTTCTCACTCTGCAAACAATATCAGTTTATCGGCTCACGCAGTGAAGGCGGAAACGCTGAATATGTGGTGGTTAAACGCGCGAACCTCTATCGTCTACCGTCGACAATGCCCATTGAGGATGGCGCGTTCATCGAGCCTATCACCGTCGGCTTGCATGCCTTCAACCTGGCTCACGGCTGCGAGGGGAAAAACGTGGTCATCGTCGGGGCAGGAACCATTGGTTTGCTAGCGATGCAGTGTGCACGTGAATTGGGTGCGAAAAGTATTACCGCGGTGGATATCAACCCGGAAAAACTTGAATTAGCCAAAACCCTGGGCTCGACTCACGCATTGAACAGCCGTGAAATGAGTGCGGCTGATATTCAATCTGTGCTCGCAGAGCATCAATTTGATCAACTGATTCTCGAAACGGCAGGCACACCGCAGACCGTCTCATTGTCGATAGAAATTGCTGGGCCACGGGCCCAGGTTGCACTGGTTGGAACACTGCATAAAGATTTGATGCTGGCATCCACCATCTTCGGACAGATTCTCCGGAAAGAACTCACTCTGCTCGGCAGTTGGATGAATTACTCTAGCCCGTGGCCGGGGACAGAATGGGAAACAGCCACCAGGCTGTTGACAGAGAAACGCCTCCAGCTTGATCCGTTGATTGCTCATCGGGGCAATATGGAAAGTTACGCCAGCACGATTGAAGCGTTAAACGGTACAGCGATGCAGGGAAAAATTTTGCTCAGCTTGCCTTAAAAACAGGAGCCAGCTCTCAAGGCTGGCTCACGTTCACTTTCGAAATTTATCGTTCACCTTTCACAACCCTTCGATTACACTAGCCATAATTAATTGTCAGGCACATCAAGATGAACTCATTTGAACGTAGGAACAAAATAGTCGAACTGGTTCACTCTCAGGGAAGCGTATTGGTTCTGGATCTTTCGAATGCCTTTGGAACCTCAGAGGTGACTATTCGTGCAGACCTGCGTTTGCTGGAAGATAAAGGGTTAGTCACACGCTTCCATGGCGGAGCGGCGAAACCCGGAAGCAATTTAGCTGAAGCGGATACGCAGGAAGTCATGCTGGAAGATCGCTACAAGCTCGCCAGCGATCCCAAAAAGCGTATTGCGCAAGCCGCAGCAAAAATGATTACCGAAGGTATGACGGTCATTCTCGACAGTGGAAGTACAACCCTGCTGATTGCCGAAGAGCTAGTCAAGAAAACTAATATCACTGTGATCACCAACAGTCTGCCAGCCGCGTTTACCTTGGCGGAAAATAAAGACATCACGCTGGTCGTGTGTGGCGGCACCGTCAGACACAAAACCCATTCGATGCACGGCACCGTTGCAGAACAGTCATTACTAGGCATTAGCGCCGATTTGATGTTTGTTGGCGCTGACGGCATTGATGCCACCAACGGCATCACGACCTTCAACGAAGGCTATTCCATCAGCAGCGTAATGGCCGCTGCCGCGCATCAGGTTATTGCCGTGCTGGATGCAACCAAATTCAACCGCCGTGGCTTCAACCAGGTGTTGCCGATGAACAAGATCAACTGTGTCATTACAGACGATAACATTAGCAAACAAGATAGAGCTGCACTGGAAAAGGCTGGTGTCGAATTAAGGACTGTTTGATTGACCGGGTGACAGGCTCGAGGAATAAGTTATTAGCCCGGTGATGTGATGATTGCCGGGCTAATGGGATCTGATGTTTCAAGAAAACTGAGTTGGATAATTTTTGTAAAAGATGGCCTGCTATGAGCGAACAACAGAATTTCTTAATCGAGTCGCCATGGGTATTGATAGCACTGCCGTGTATTAATCAGCGGGGAGCAGATCACAGTAGCTCAAAGAATATAAGCCAAGGGACCATTTTTGCTAACTACACCCCTTATGTCGTCAAGCTTAATTGGGACGTTAACAATGCCCTCTGAGCCGGGGGCAACCTCGTATTCTGAAAAGCAAAGATACATATAGTTTCCGCTGACATAGAAACACTGGTCATCGCTGACGCTTTCAAAATCGCTGGTGTAGTCCTGTATTGAGAACCAGGATTTTGCCAGCGAGTTTATTGTGTTGGTGTATCCAGCCCGGAATAGATCTTTGAACTGAATGACCTCACCATTTTTTACGTTAATGTTTATGCTAGCGATGATGTTTGTGGCGCCAGCGGCACCATGTACAAACAATGATCCTTCAGCAAGAGCACTAAGCAAATTATCATCTATGGAAGATTTTACTATCTCCATGTAATAATCCTCAGTGCCATCGTACATGGTATCAACGCCAATAACTCCTTTGATGCGTTCATTGATTTTCTTTTCAATGAGGGGATCTTTTAATCCTGTAACTTCTACGTAAGTTAAATGAATATCTGCTGTTTCAAAATCCGATCCAGGGGTGTAATCAGGAATGGTTTTGTTCACTGATTTTTCAATCAGTAAAGGACGTTCGAGTTTTGCCTGTGTTTGAGTGTTGCTGCCTGCCTGGACTTTTTGTTTTCCAGATTCATGTATTTCATAAATGCTGATCCCCCCCCAAAATAAAGCCCCGATCATGGCTATAACCCCTACAAAGGTTATTATCCTGTCAAGGACTTTGTAGCTGTGTTCTTGGGTTAATTTTGACAGAATCTTTGCTTTTATTATGTTCCTGAAAATGAGCATCAATACACCAAGACTTGCGATACCGAATTCAGGAGTTGAAAGAACGGCTTTCAGCAGAGATAAATCCATACAATTCCATTTAAAATGTGATAAGAGGCACCATGAAGTTTGGCGTTATGGTTGCTCTTGGAAGGCTCTGAAGTTAAAAAAGGATTACAATATTATATTATTTAGAATTTTAATCGATAGTTTAAATTTCTTTACTTTTGCATGTTTTTATTTGATGGAATTCTGTTTCTGAATGGAACAGGATTTTGGGTCAGGGTCAACCTCACCGCGCATATGAGCAAATACGCGATTACCTTTTCCCTTACCCACGTAGAAGGTACTTCCATCTCTGGGATCGATCAGCCTGTATACATACCAGCCAAGATGTTCGATTACTCCCGGTGGAAACTCATTAATGTCCATATCGTGACTCCTATCACTAAATCATGAAGTATAAGTTATTCACAGTGCTGTCGATAAATACCCCCTACAGGCTGTAAAAAGAGGCTAACTGAAGGGTGTACTGCAATGCTACAGGGACGGTATTAACCGAAAGCATTACCCGATCTCTTCCGACATTTCTTCCGACATTTCTTCCGACATTTCTTCCGACATAGTTGTCGGAAGAAATGCTTCGGCTGGCAATACATTATTGTTTTAATCGCTACCCAGGCAAGGGTAGCGGCTCAAAACATCACTCCCCCTGCTGCTCCAGCGCGTATTTATACAACGCGTTTTTCTTCACGCCGTGGATTTCAGCGGCGATGGCAGCGGCTTTCTTCAGCGGCAGTTCGGCTTGCAGCAGCGCCAGGGTGCGAAGTGCTTCAGCGGGCAACGCGTCGTCGCTCTGCACTTTGAAACCTTCAATGATCAGCACCATTTCGCCTTTGCGGCGGTTTTCGTCTTCTTTCACCCACGCCAGCAGCTCGCCAATCGGCGCGCCGGTGATGGTTTCCCAGGTCTTTGTCAGCTCTCGGGCCAGCACCACGTAGCGGCTTTCACCCAGCACCGTGCAGATATCTTCCAGGCTTTCCAGCAGTCGATGGGTAGATTCGTAGAAAATCAGCGTGCGGGGTTCGTTTTCCAATGCACGCAGTGCATCGCGACGGCCTTTTGATTTGGCTGGCAGGAAGCCTTCGTAGCAGAATTTATCGGATGGCAGGCCCGCCGCACTCAGCGCCGCGATAGCCGCACATGGGCCTGGCAGCGGCACCACACGAATGCCCGCTTCACGACAGGTACGCACCAGGTGATAACCCGGATCGTTAATCAGCGGCGTTCCGGCATCGGAAACCAACGCGATGTTCTGCCCTTCTTTCAGCTTCGCCAGAAGTGTTTCAGCCTTTTGCTGTTCATTGTGGTCATGAAGGGCAAATAAACGGGCATTAATGGCAAAATGTTGCAGCAGTAAACCGGTATGACGAGTATCTTCCGCAGCAATGAGATCAACAGCTTGCAGTATTTCCAGCGCACGTTGGGTGATGTCGCCAAGGTTACCGATTGGCGTGGGTACAATATAGAGCTGACCCTGAGAATTGTCCGCTGATTCGCGTTGTTTCATTGTTTAGTCCGTATTGCCGATTTAATATTGAGCATTGAGCTAAAAAAATATCACTGGATACGTATGGTACCGTCAACATTTCTTCGTTCTAAAGCCGCGCGCTGTCTGCCTGTTGTGCTGGCCACGTTACTTTTCGCTGGCTGTGGCACCCAGCATAGCGCCGATCAGAGCACCGCTCACCTCGAAGGGAGCGCGCAGGCCGATTCCGGTTACTACCTGCAGCAGATGCAGCAAAGTTCAGATGATAGCAAGACCACCTGGCAATTACTCGCCATTCGTGCACTGCTGAAAGAAGGCAAGAGCCAACAGGCGCTGGAGCTGTATGGTCAGCTGCCGCAGGACCTGAACGCCTCTCAGCGTCAGGAACAGTCGCTGTTGGCACCTGAAATCAAGCTCTCGCAGAAAGACTTTGCCGGTGCGCAAGCGCTGCTCGCTAAGATTGAAGTGGCAAACCTTGATAGCAACCAGCGGGCCCGTTACTGGCAGGATGTGATTGTCGCCCAGCAAGGCCAACCATCGCTGACGCTGCTGCGTGCCCTGATTGCTCAGGAGCCACTGCTGGCTTCCGCGCAGGATAAGCAAAAAAATATTGATGCCACCTGGCAGGCGCTCTCATCCATGACCAAAGAGCAGGCCGCGGCGCTGGTGATTAACGCCGACGAAAACGTGTTGCAGGGTTGGCTGGATCTCCAGCGCGTGTGGTTTGATAACCGTAACGATCCGGACATGATGAAAGCCGGGATCCAGGACTGGAAAACCCGTTACCCGCAGAACCCTGGCGCGAAAATGCTGCCAACTCAGCTGGTCAACGTGCAGAACTTTAAACCCGCTTCTACCGCGAAAATCGCCCTGTTCTTACCGTTAAACGGTCAGGCGGCAGTGTATGGTCGGACTATTCAGCAGGGCTTTGAAGCCGCTAAGAATGGCAGCGCTGGCGCAGTCAGCGGCAGTGCGGTGCCGGAACAAACGGCGCAGGCGGCATCCGTTCAGGACAGTAACGCCGTAGTGAGCCCTTCCCAGGCAGAAGTGAGCGATTTAACCGCCAGCCAACCGGCGGCGGACGCGCAGGCTCAGCCAGCCATCGGTTCGCAGGCAAGACCGGTACAGGCGCCGGGCACCGGACAGGACGCAGCACCTGCTGCGACTCCGGCCCAACCTGACGTCCAGGCTCCAATCACTCAGCAGCCTGTCAGCACGCCAGCGGCAACAACGCCAGCAGAAACTGCACCTGTCAGCACAGATGCAGCCGCTGCGCCTCAGCCCATCGCGCAGCCAACAGCACAACCCGCAGTAGCCGCTGTTCCGGCGAATCCGTCGGCGAACATTAAGGTTTACGACACCACTACCGCCCCGCTGGATCAGCTGCTTAATCAGGCTCAGCAGGATGGCGCAACGCTGGTTGTCGGCCCGCTGCTGAAAAATGAAGTGGAGTCGCTGACCAAGAGCAACACAAGCCTGAACGTGCTGGCGCTCAATGAGCCTGAAAGCGTGCAGAATCGCGCGAACATTTGCTACTTCGCCCTCTCCCCGGAAGATGAAGCGCGCGATGCGGCGCATCATATTCACGATCAGGGCAAACAGGCGCCACTGGTATTGATTCCACGCAGCGCCTTTGGCGATCGCGTGGCAAACGCCTTTGCGCAGGAATGGCAAAAAATCGGCGGCGGCGTGGTGCTGGAGCAGAAATTTGGTTCGGTGAATGAACTGCGCGGCAACGTGAACGGCGGCGGCGGTATTGCCCTGACCGGCAGCCCAATCAGTGCCAGCCTGCCGCAGCAGCAAGCGGTGACTATCGGCGGCCTGACGATCCCGGCGCCACCGAGCGATGCGCAGATCTCCAGCGGCGGTAAAGTGGATGCGGCGTATATTGTCGCCACGCCGGACGAAATCGCCTACATCAAACCGATGATCGCCATGCGTAACGGCAGCCAGAGCGGCGCAACGTTATATGCCAGCTCGCGCAGCGCGCAGGGTACCGCAGGCCCGGATTTCCGTCTGGAAATGGACGGCTTACAGTTCAGCGAAATCCCCATGCTGGCAGGCAGCAACCCGGCATTGATGCAGCAGGCGCTTGGCGCGGTACGTAACGATTACTCACTGGCTCGTCTGTACGCAATGGGCGCTGATGCCTGGGCGCTGGCGAATCACTTCTCACAGATGCGTCAGGTGCCAGGCTTCGAGCTGAACGGTAACACGGGCGATCTGACCGCCACTCAGGATTGTGTGATCAACAGGAAGTTGTCATGGCTCAAATACCAGCAGGGACAGATGGTGCCGGCAAACTAAGTCGGAAGCAGACCGGTGACGCGTGGGAACAGGAAGCGCGTCGCTGGCTGGAACGCAAAGGACTGCGCTTTATCGCCGCCAATGTGCGTTCGCGCGGCGGCGAAATCGACCTGATAATGAAAGACGGTGCGGTAACGGTGTTTGTTGAAGTCCGTTATCGCAGCAGCGCGCAGTATGGCGGCGCAACCGCCAGTGTGACACGCAGCAAACAAACAAAATTATTACAGACGGCGCGCTTGTGGCTTGCCCGCCACAACGGGAGTTTTGAGACTACGGATTGTCGGTTCGATGTGATAGCCTTCACCGGTAGTCAGATCGAATGGTTAACAAACGCCTTTGGCGAATAGCGTCACTCAAGAATTTAAGGGACATCGTGCTCGACAGAATCAAAGCCTGCTTTACGGAAAGCATTCAGACCCAAATCGCAGCAGCAGAAGCGCTTCCGGACGCTATTTCCCGGGCCGCCATGACGCTGGTGCAGTCCTTACTTAACGGCAACAAAATCCTCTGTTGTGGCAACGGCACGTCAGCCGCCAACGCACAGCATTTTGCTGCCTGCATGATTAACCGTTTTGAAACAGAACGCCCTGGTTTACCTGCCATTGCACTTAATACCGATAATGTGGTCTTAACGGCGATTGCAAACGATCGTCTTCACGATGAAGTGTATGCAAAACAGGTACGTGCGCTGGGTCATGCGGGTGACGTGCTGCTGGCAATATCCACGCGCGGAAACAGCCGCGATATCGTCAAAGCGGTCGAAGCCGCTGTGACGCGCGATATGACTATCGTGGCATTGACGGGCTATGACGGGGGAGAGCTGGCTGGCCTGTTGGGCCCGCAAGATGTGGAAATCCGCATCCCCTCACACCGTGGCGCGCGCATTCAGGAGATGCACATGCTGACGGTTAACTGTTTATGCGATCTGATTGATAACACCCTTTTCCCACACCAGGACGATTAAGGAGTACTCATGAAGGCATTTTCGCCCCTCGCGGTCCTTATTTCCGCGCTGCTGCTTCAGGGATGCGTTGCTGCGGCAGTGGTCGGTACGGCTGCGGTCGGCACTAAGGCCGCCACGGATCCACGCACAGTGGGCACGCAGGTCGATGACAGCACGCTGGAACTGCGCGTTAATAGCGCCCTGAACAAAGATGAACAACTGAAGAAAGAAGCGCGCGTGAACGTTATGGCCTGGCAAGGTAAAGTCCTGCTGACCGGCCAGGCACCGTCTACTGATTTGGCATCGCAGGCCAAGCAGATAGCGATGGGTGTCGACGGCACGACGGAAGTGTTTAACGAAATCCGTCAGGGCCAGCCGATTGGGCTGGGCACCGCGTCTTCAGACACCTGGATTACCACCAAAGTCCGTTCGCAGATGTTGGGCAGCGACCAGGTGAAATCCTCTGCAGTGAAAGTCACAACCGAAAACGGTGAAGTGTTCCTGATGGGGACATTGACCGACCGTGAAGGCAAAGCCGCGGCGGATATCGCCAGCCGCGTCAGCGGCGTGAAACACGTCACTACCGCCTTTACCTTCATCCAGTAAAGACCAGGCCCGGCACCTGCCGGGCCTTTTTATATCAACGCTATCCCGCCGGTTATCACCCCACTCAACACCACCAGTCCACCCGACAGCCACAAGGCTTTAGCCGGGAATGCTTGACGCAGCATGACCAGTGACGGAAGACTGAGTGCAGGCAGCGTAATCAGTAACGCCAGCCCTGGCGCTACGCCCATTCCAGTGAGCATCATGGTCTGAACAATCGGGATTTCCGCCGCCGTCGGAATGACAAACAAACAGCCCGCCACCGCCATCGCAATCACCCAAAACAGCGTGTTGCCGACGATGCCATCCGCATGAGGGAACAGCCAGACCCGGGCCGCACCGAGAATAAGCACTGCAATGATGTACACCGGGATGGTGTTCCAGAACAGCGTCCACAAGGCTTTAACCCAGCGGGAGAAGAACGGTGCGGAATCGGTCTCTGTCGGCATATCAACCGGAACCGACTCGGCGCTGGCCGGCTCTTTCACCCATTTTTGAACCAGCGTTGCGACCATCAGCACCGTCGCTAAACCGGCCACCAGTCGAATCAACGTGAACTGCCACCCGAGCACAAAGCCCATGAACACCAGCGTCGCCGGGTTCAGCAATGGGTTTCCCAGCCAGAAAGCCAGCGCACCGCCCATGGAGACCTGCTGACGGCGCATTCCCGCCGCCACCGGTGCGGCGCAGCAGGTACACATCATTCCGGGAAGAGAAAAGAGCGTGCCGAGCAGCGTGCCGCGAAAACGCGGTTGTCCGAGTGTACGCAACAGCCAGTCGCGCGGGATCAGCACCTGAATCAGCGAGCCGAGCAAGACACCCAGCACCGCGGCTTTCCAGACCGCAAGAAAGTAGACCGTCGCGTAATCCAGCGCGGCCTGCCACGGGCTGTCTGCCGCCTGCGCCAGAATCGATTTACCGATGTTGTGCGTATCCGCTGCGGTGAATGCTTTGCCGTAATACGGCTGCCATTTCACATACCAGAGGCCGACGATGACGACGAGGAAAAAAAGTGCAGGCTTCCACCACGCCAGTGGGGAAGATGCCTGTGAGGAAGACTGACCAGCCATACCATGCTCCAGGAAGGAAAAACGATGTGACGCAGGATGTTACGCCTGGCCCGCCGCCATTTCACGTAATTTTGCTGAGGTGATGATGTTCACCCCCTGTTTTGCGGGTGAGAACGCATCTATCAGCATGGCTTTGGCGACGTCGCGTGCGTCGATGGATTTCCAGTTTCCGGGCAAAAACGCAAACAGCGGCGCCATCAGCGATTCATTCAGGCGTCGATTTTCCCTGTCGCCCAGCAGCATTGACGGACGCGCAATGGTGAGATGCGACCAGTTCTGCGCGATCAACGCCTCTTCCATTTCGCCCTTCACGCGATTGTAGAAAAACGGCGACCGGGCGTTTGCGCCGATTGCGCTGACCACCAGCATGTGGCGTGCGCCCAGCCGCTGGCCGGTGAGCGCGGTATCGACCACCAGCGTGTAATCGGCATGCACGAACGTCTCTTTGCTGCCAGCTTCACGCCTGGTGGTGCCGAGGCAGCAAAACACGATATCTACCGGGGAAGTGACCGTTGCCAGCGCATCCGTGAGTTGCGGATCGTGAGGGTTAATCACACCGTCGGGCACCTCTTGCAACGGGCGGCGGGTGGCGGCGGTAATCTGCGTGATGCGCGGCTCCAGCGTCATCATCCGCAGTAAGTGCCCACCAACCAAACCAGTCGCACCCGTAATCAATACGTGACTCATAGGAACCCCTTTGCAGATTTATCCGTATGGTGAATGTCGGTGTATGAACCAGACTTAATATTCTGAGTCATTATCGACCATTACTGGAGAATTTACGTCTCTGAAACCAAAACAACGGAGGAAACATGAGCAAGAAAATTGCAGTCCTGATTACCGACGAGTTTGAAGATTCAGAGTTTGCCTCGCCTGCCGCAGAGTTCAAAAAAGCGGGCCATCAGGTTATCACCATCGAAAAACAGGCCGGTAAAACGGTCAAAGGTAAGAAAGGCGAAACCAGCGTCACCATTGATAAATCCATCGATGAATCGCGTCCCGCTGACTTCGATGCCCTGCTGCTTCCCGGCGGCTATTCGCCTGACCAGCTGCGCGGTGACGAGCGTTTTGTCACCTTCACCCGCGACTTTATTAACAGCGGCAAACCGGTCTTTGCCATCTGCCACGGCCCGCAGCTTTTAATCAGCGCGGATGTCATTCGTGGGCGCAAATTGACCGCCGTAAAACCGATTGTGATGGACGTTAAAAACGCGGGCGGTGATTTTTACGATCAGGAAGTGGTTGTGGATAAAGATCAGCTGGTAACCAGTCGGACACCGGATGATCTTCCGGCGTTTAACCGCGAAGCGTTACGCCTGCTCGGCGTCTGACCCGCGTAACCATTTCAGTTTCTTACCAAATCCCAGGGTGTTGTCCGTGAATTTCAGTTCATCAAGACGAATTTCCCACACCGGGGCGGGCATCATTTTGGCGACGGGAAAACGGCGGTTATAGCGCTGACGAGCATTTTCGCTTTCCTCTCCGGAAAGCAGACGGATTTCACCGCGAAACTGCACGCCACGAATTAACGCCACCATTTTGGGCTGGCCATTGACGGTGCCTGCAACGGGTGCGCAATGGCCGCTCATTTGCGCGTGGCGGGTGGTTTCTTCGCTAAGAAGGTAGAAAGCGACCTTTTCACGGTCGTAGAGATAAAATGCACAAGCAGCCCACAACTCGCCGTCCTTCGCTACGCTCCAGCTGACAACATGCTGTTTTTCCAGCCATCGACTGATAGCGGCCAGTGACTCCATTTTTGCTCTCCCGCGTGCTATGGTGCGCTCACCTTAACACAGGAGCCGGAACGTGTGCTGGTTTGTCTATTTGATTCGAAGCCCTGATAACCGTCTCTATACAGGCATTACAACCGACGTTGAACGCCGTCTGGCGCAGCATCAGAGCGGTAAGGGTGCGAAAGCATTACGGGGAAAGGGAGAACTGGCGATCGCCTTCTCCAGAGAGGTTGGTGACCGCTCACTTGCATTACGCGTGGAATATCAGATTAAACAGCTGACGAAGCGCCACAAAGAGCGCCTCGTCGCCGGGGATGCCTCGTTTGAAGCGCTGCTGGAGCGCCTCAGAGACGATTAAAGTGGTCGCAGTATTCTACCTGGCCGTGCACGCCGTTCAGCGCGTCATCCGCCAGCGGGCGCAGTTGGAACGCAGCTTCAGTACCCGGCCAACGGCAGCGTAAATCATAACGGGCCGCCGGTTGAAAGCCCAGTTTACCGTACAGTGCCGGGTCGCCAAGCGTGACAACGGCGGCATAGCCGAACTCGTTCAGTGAATCGAGCCCTTCGTAGACCAGCTGGCGGCCAATGCCCTGCCCCTGATATGCTTTATCAACGGCCAGCGGCGCCAGTCCGACCCACTGCAACTCTTCGCCTTCGATGCTTACCGGACTGAAGGCAACATAGCCGACAACCCGTCCTTCGTCATCCGTGGCGACCAGACCCAATGTAATCAGGCCATCTTCCCGCAGGGATTGCACCAATTCAGCTTCACCGTCGCTCTCAAACGAACGGCGCAGCAGGGCATCAATGCCCGGTGCGTCTATCCCAATTTCCACTCGAATCAGCATGGCTCACCTACCGATGTGTGTCTGGTTTGTGACGGGTTCTGCTGCCCCGCCTCAACAAAGTCCGCCAGTTGCAGCAGCATGATACGCAATGCCTTTGGCATCTGCTCAAGCTCAATGGCGTCCATCAGGTTTTTGACGTACAGCCCTAATTCCGTGTCACCCTCAATCACTAAGCGGCGCTGGAAAAAGAGCGTATCCGGATCCTGCTTGCGTGCCGCAATCATCAGCAAATCGCTGGCGTCTGCGCTGAAGCTCACATCGGCATCTGCGGAATCGCTGACAATCAGGCGGTCATTTTCTACGGAGGTGAACCAGCGCAGGCCAATATCGCGCACATCAATGCTTAACCAACGGCCTTCCAGAAAATCCAGTTCGCCTTCCGCTAACGCCTGGCGGAACTGCCAGCTTAGCACCTGTTCCAGTACCTGACGTTTTAAGGCGAACGGGGTGACTTTCACCGGGACGCTCATCAGAGTCGGGCCCATCTGTACCAGGCGTGAACGCAGTTTATCCAACACGAGCTTTACTCCCTCAATGCAATAGTCCGGTTATTCTGCCACAACCGCGAAACAACATAGCGGCGTAAATCAACAATTCTGTAAGAGGCTATGCCGCATTATTGGCAGCATCATTCCGCTTTTAACTGCCTCAAATCAAAAATAGTCGACGATGGGTTAACTAAAATCCCAGTTCGTTAACAATCGCGGCCCTGCGGGTCGCTGCCTCAGGAAATATTATGGAGCTGCTCTGCCCTGCCGGAAACCTCCCGGCGCTTAAGGCGGCCATCGAAAACGGTGCCGACGCGGTATACATCGGACTGAAAGATGACACCAACGCCCGTCATTTTGCCGGCCTTAACTTTACCGAAAAAAAACTGCAGGAAGCGGTCAGCTTTGTACATCAGCACCGCCGGAAGCTACATATCGCCATCAATACTTTTGCGCATCCAGACGGTTATGTTCGCTGGCAGCGCGCGGTGGATATGGCCGCACAGCTCGGTGCCGATGCGCTGATCCTCGCGGATATCGCGATGCTGGAGTACGCCGCCGAGCGCTATCCGCACATTGAGCGTCACGTTTCCGTGCAGGCTTCTGCGACCAATGAAGAGGCGATTCGCTTCTATCATCGTAACTTTGACGTCGCCCGCGTGGTGCTGCCCCGCGTGTTATCTATCCATCAGGTTAAGCAACTGGCGCGCACCACGCCAGTTCCGCTGGAAGTATTTGCCTTTGGCAGCCTGTGTATTATGGCTGAAGGCCGTTGTTTTCTCTCCTCCTGGTTAACGGGGGAGTCACCGAATACGGTGGGTGCGTGTTCTCCGGCGAAGTACGTGCGCTGGCAGCAAACGCCGCAGGGGTTGGAGTCTCGCCTCAACAATGTACTGATTGACCGTTATCAGGACGGTGAAAATGCCGGTTATCCGACGCTGTGCAAAGGTCGGTACATGGTCGACGGGCAACGCTTTCACGTGCTCGAAGAGCCGACCAGCCTCAATACGCTGGAACTGCTGCCGGAACTGCTCGCGGCAAACATTGCGTCGGTGAAAATCGAAGGCCGCCAGCGCAGCCCGGCGTATGTCAGCCAGGTGGCGAAGGTGTGGCGTCAGGCCATTGACCGCTGCATGGCCGACCCGCAAAACTTTGTGCCGCAATCCGCCTGGATGGACACGCTCGGCGCGATGTCCGAAGGCACCCAGACCACGCTTGGTGCATATCACCGTAAATGGCAGTAAGGAACGTGATGAAATATTCATTAGGGCCAGTGCTCTATTATTGGTCAAAAGAGACACTGGAAGACTTTTACCAGCAGGCAGCCCACAGCAGTGCCGATACCATTTATCTCGGTGAAGCAGTGTGCAGCAAACGTCGCGCTACCAAAGTGGGCGACTGGCTGGATATGGCGAAAAGCCTGGCGGGCGCCGGCAAACAGGTCGTGCTGTCGACGCTGGCGCTGGTTCAGGCCTCTTCCGAACTCAATGAGCTGAAACGCTACGTTGATAATGGGGATTTCTTGATTGAGGCCAGCGACCTTGGCGTGGTGAACCTGTGTGCCGATCGTAATCTGCCGTTCGTCGCTGGACACGCCCTGAACTGCTATAACGCCGTGACCCTACGCCTGTTGCAAAAACAGGGCATGATGCGCTGGTGTATGCCAGTCGAGCTTTCCCGTGACTGGCTGGTGAACATGCTCAAACAATGCGAAGAACTGGGCATTCGCAATAAGTTTGAAGTGGAAGTTTTGAGCTACGGCCACCTGCCACTGGCGTACTCCGCCCGCTGCTTTACCGCCCGCTCGGAAGACAAGCCGAAGGACGAGTGCGAAACCTGCTGCATCAAATACCCTAACGGGCGCGATATGCTGTCACAGGAAAATCAGCAGGTGTTTGTGCTGAACGGCATTCAGACCATGAGTGGCTACGTTTACAACCTCGGCAATGAGCTGAAATCGATGGACGGCCTGGTGGATATGGTTCGCTTGTCACCGATGGACACCGATACCTTCGCGATGATTGATGCCTTCCGCGCCAATGAAAACGGTGCCGCTCCGCTCGCGCTCGAAGCGCACAGCGACTGTAACGGCTACTGGAAACGTCTGGCTGGACTCGAACTGCAGGCATAAAAAAAGCTCACTTTGTTAACGACGGTTATCGGTTTGTAATGCAGTATTAAAGATGCAGCTTTTCTGGCCGGCGCAATTCTCCTGCGCGAGGCTGGAAGAAGACCTTCAATCTGATGACAATGCTGTAGCAAAGTGAGCCGTTATGACTGACAAAAATTGTGCATTCTCGGTGCTGGATCTGGCGCCGATCCCTCAGGGTTCTTCAGCGAAAGAAGCCTTTTCCCATTCGCTCGACCTCGCCCGCCTCGCGGAAAAGCGCGGTTACCACCGTTACTGGCTGGCAGAACACCACAACATGAGTGGGATAGCCAGCGCCGCGACCTCGGTGCTGATTGGCTATCTGGCCGCTAACACCTCGACGCTTCATCTCGGGTCTGGTGGGGTGATGTTGCCCAACCACTCTCCATTAGTCATTGCCGAACAGTTCGGCACCCTGAACACGCTTTATCCAGGCCGTATCGATTTGGGGCTGGGGCGTGCGCCAGGTAGCGATCAACCGACGATGCGCGCTCTGCGCCGTCATATGGGCGGTGATATTGATAATTTCCCGCGCGATGTCGCCGAACTGGTTGACTGGTTTGACGCGCGTGACCCTAATCCGCAAGTGCGTCCGGTACCGGGCTACGGTGAAAAAATTCCAGTGTGGCTGTTGGGCTCAAGCCTGTACAGCGCCCAGCTTGCTGCACAGCTGGGACTGCCGTTCGCCTTCGCCTCGCACTTCGCGCCCGATATGCTATTCCAGGCATTGCAGCTCTATAGCACTCAGTTCAAACCGTCAGCGCGTCTGGAAAAACCGTATGCGATGGTCTGCATCAATATCATTGCAGCCGACAGCAACCGGGATGCGGAATTCCTGTTCACGACCATGCAGCAGGCGTTTGTGAAACTGCGTAGGGGCGAAACCGGGCAACTGCCGCCGCCGATTCAGAACATGGATAACTTCTGGAGCCCGGGCGAGAAGTACGGCGTCGATCAGGCGCTGGGTATGTCTTTGGTGGGGGATAAAACGAAAGTTCGTCATGGGCTGGAATCGGTGCTGCGTGAAACGCAGGCTGACGAAATCATGGTCAACGGACAGATTTTCGATCACCAGGCGCGTTTGCACTCGTTCGATTTGGCGATGCAGGTAAAAGAGGAGTTGTTGGGATAATTTTTGTTTGTTGCCCGGCGGCACTGCGTTTGCCAGGCCTACAGATTTATTGCCACACAGGCCCGGCGAGCATTGCACTGCCGGGCACTAACGATTATTGATACACCGGCAACAGATTGAAGCTCGACAGGAAATGCACCACCGCATTACCCACGCCGAAGACCAGAATCAGGGCAATCATCGGCTTACCGCCCCATACGCGGAACTGCGGGCTGCCAAAGCGCTTGCGTGATTTACGTGCCAGCAGCGCAGGCACAATCGCCGCCCAGATGGTCGCTGCCAGACCGGCATACCCAATCGCATACAGAAACCCGTTCGGCCACAGCAGGCCACCAATCACCGGTGGAACAAAGGTCAGCAACGCGGTTTTAAAACGTCCGAGCGGCGCATCGTCAAACTTGAACAGATCCGCCAGGTAGTCGAAGAGGCCCAGCGTCACGCCGAGGAATGAACTCGCGACGGCGAAGTTTGAGAACACAACCAGTAACAGATCCAGACTGCGGCTGTTCAGCACGCCGCTCAGCGCCTGCACCAGCACATCAATGTTACCGCCCTTCTGCGCAATGCCGATAAATTCCGGACGCGGGATATTCCCCATCGTCCCCAGCAGCCACACCACATACAGGCCCAACGCCAGCAGCGTGCCATACACCAGGCACTTCACGATGGTCTTAGGATCTTTACCGTAATACTTCATCAGGCTTGGCACATTACCGTGATAGCCGAACGACGCCAGACAGAACGGCAGCGTCATCAACAGATACGGCAGATAGGTCGCGTGCTGTTCCGCCGCGTTAAACAGCGTTGGGGACTCGACGTGGCCTAGCAGGCTGCCAAAGGTCAGGAAAAAGGTGATCACTTTCGCGCCGAGGACAATCGCCGTCATTCGGCTGACGGCTTTGGTACTGAGCCATACCACAAACGCGACCAGAAGCGCGAAGCCCAATCCGGCCAGACGCGGCGGTACATTCAACGACATTTCACTAAACGTGTGGTGCAGAATCGAGCCGCTCGCCGAGATGTAGGCGTAGGTCAGAATGTAGAGCACAAACGCAATCGATAGCCCGTTGATGATGTTCCAGCGCTTGCCGAGCAAGTCTTTGGTGATGGTGTCGAAGCTCGAGCCAATGCGATAGTTGAGGTTGGCCTCAAGGATCATCAGCCCGGAATGCAGCATGCAGAACCAGGTGAACACCAATGCCGCCAGCGACCAGAAGAACCACGCTCCGGACATGACCACCGGCAGCGAGAACATCCCTGCGCCAATAATCGTTCCGCCGATAATCACTACTCCGCCAATCAATGACGGCCGGGTTGCTGTGGTGGTCAATGTCGCCATAGCGCCTGCTCTCCAGAAGAAAATAATCTAATTAGGTTTTATGCGCAGCACTGTACCAGTACACGAGTACAATTGAAATAAAAAAAGCCCCGATAATAAATACCGGGGCTGTATCGTTTACTTTACGTCAGTAAACGCAGTTTTTTATCTGGCAATTACGCTTCGGTAGGACGACGACGCACTGGCGCATCATCACGACGTGGCGCACGGCCACCTTCGCGACGCTCACCGCTGAAACGGCCTGCACCACCTTCACGACGTTCACCGCTGAAGCGACGACCTTCACCACCGCGACCGCCTTCACGACGCTCGCCGAAACCGCCACGACCACCAGCAGGACCACCACGACGCTCACCACCACCGGTGTGCGGCACTGCATCACCGACCAGCTGCATGTTCATCGGCTTGTTCAGGATGCGGGTGCGAGTAAAGTGCTGAAGAACTTCACCCGGCATACCTTTCGGCAGCTCGATAGTAGAGTGGGTACCGAACAGCTTGATGTTACCAATGTAACGGCTGCTGATGTCGCCTTCGTTAGCGATAGCGCCAACAATGTGACGAACTTCAACGCCGTCATCGCGACCCACTTCAATGCGGTACAGCTGCATATCACCAACGTCACGACGTTCGCGACGTGGACGGTCTTCACCGCTACGCTCTGGACGGTCGCCACGTGGGCCACGGTCATTACGATCGCCGCGCGGAGCACGGTCATTACGGTCGAAACGCTCGTCACGATCGCGGAACTCACGCTTAGGACGCATCGGTGCATCTGGTGGCAGGATCAGAGGACGTTCGCCCTGAGCCATTTTCAGCAGTGCTGCGGCCAGCGTTTCCATATCCAGCTCTTCTTCAGCAGAAGGCTGAATTTTTGCCAGCAGACCGCGGTAGATATCCAGATCGCTGCTTTCCAGCTGCTGCTGAATTTTAGCGGAGAACTTAGCCAGACGACGCTCACTCAGCAGTTCACGGGTCGGCAGTTCAACTTCTGGAATAGTCAGCTTCATGGTGCGTTCGATGTTACGCAGCAGACGACGCTCACGGTTCTCAACGAACAGCAGTGCACGGCCAGCACGACCTGCACGACCGGTACGGCCGATACGGTGGACGTAAGACTCGGAGTCCATTGGGATGTCGTAGTTAACAACCAGGCTGATACGCTCAACATCCAGACCACGGGCCGCAACGTCGGTCGCGATCAGGATGTCCAGACGACCATCTTTCAGACGATCCAGAGTCTGCTCACGCAGGGACTGGTTCATGTCACCGTTCAGCGCGGCGCTGTTATAGCCACTCTGTTCCAGCGCTTCAGCCACTTCCAGGGTCGCATTTTTGGTACGTACGAAGATAATCGCCGCATCAAAATCTTCTGCTTCCAGGAAACGCACCAGCGCTTCGTTCTTACGCATGCCCCAGACAGTCCAGTAGCTCTGGCTGATGTCAGGACGGGTCGTTACGCTAGACTGAATGCGTACTTCCTGCGGTTCTTTCATGAAGCGACGGGTAATACGACGAATCGCTTCTGGCATGGTTGCAGAGAACAGAGCGGTCTGATGACCTTCTGGGATCTGAGCCATAATGGTTTCAACGTCTTCGATGAAGCCCATACGCAGCATTTCATCAGCTTCATCGAGGACCAGACCTTTCAGGCTGGACAGGTTCAGCGTGCCACGTTTTAAGTGATCGAGCAGACGACCTGGGGTACCGACAACAATTTGTGGTCCCTGACGCAGGGCGCGCAGCTGTACGTCATAACGCTGGCCACCGTAAAGGGCCACAACGTTTACGCCGTGCATATGTTTAGAGAAATCCGTCATGGCTTCAGCAACCTGAACCGCCAGTTCGCGGGTCGGTGCCAGCACCAGAATTTGTGGTGCTTTCAGCTCTGGATCAAGGTTGTGCAGCAGCGGTAAAGAGAACGCTGCAGTTTTGCCGCTACCCGTCTGGGCCATACCCAGTACATCGCGGCCACCCAGCAGATGTGGAATACACTCTGCCTGGATTGGAGATGGTTTTTCGTAGCCCAGATCGTTCAAGGCTTTAATGATGGAGTCGTTAAGACCCAGATCGGAAAAAGTAGTTTCGATAGTAGTAGTCTCGATGGTATCAGTCATGTAGTACACGTGCCTCGTAGATGGCGGCCAGTCTACATAACTCATCGTGAAATTGACCTGCAATTTTCATTGAAAAGTGTGAACCGGCTCAAATTTGGGTAATTAACGAACAATAAAGCCCTCACCCGTGAAGATGATGGCAATCAAAAAAGAATATGGTCTGATTTGTATGTTCGTCAGCTATTGCTGGTCCGATTCTGCCAGGTCATCTTGCTCCTGGCCCAAGAGCGCTAATTCCAACAATGCGTATCGGTGCTCAACAAAGTTATGAACGTTGTTAGCGACCGCCAGTTTGAACAGTGCCGTAGCGCTGTCCTTGTCCCCCAGACTTAGGTAGTACTTACCTAAATAGAAGTTTGTTTCACTGAGATGTTCAGCGAGCGAGGTGTTATCCGTTGCGTCCGTCTTCAGGCGATCCATCAGCGTTGCTTCGCTAATGTCACCGAGATAGAACTCGACAATGTTCCATCCCCATTGCTCTTTGTCCGATTTTTCATAGCGCTGCTTGAGTGCTACGACAGCCTGCTTCTCATCGAGCTTCCGCTCAACGATGTATAGCCACAGACTACGGAAAGGATCATTGGGATCGTCTTGATAAAACGCCAGCAGATCATCTTGCGCTAACTTAGCACGACCACCGTAATAAAGCGCGATGCCGCGGTTCAGATATGCGTAATTGTAAGTTGGATCAAGCTCAAGTACAGAATCAAACGCTTCATAGGCAGCATCAAAATTGCCTGCCTGCGTTAAATAAATGCCTAAGTAATTGAATACTTCAGGCATATCGGGTCTGATTGCCAGCGCTTGCGAGAAATCGTTACGCGCTAATGCCCTCAAACCGAGACTATCATACAACACTCCGCGCTCATATAAAAGCTGTGCGCGTTCATCATCGGATAAAGCCCGACTGGCAAGAATTTGTTCCATACGTGCCAGAATCACTTCTTGCTGCAATGTCGGTTGCAATGGCACCGCCAGGACTTCACTCTTACGCCAGGCAGAGGAGTTGCTGCATCCTGCCAGCGTGAGTGCTGTCGCAACGAAACACCAGCGCAAAAAAGGCTTCATTTCCCACTCCCGAAGACAACAATTGGATGAACGTCCTGTTCCCCGGCTGCTAACAAGCGTCCTGCCCGGAATGCGCCCTCCGCAAAGGCGGAGGGCTAATAAGCAACCTTACTCGCCCTGTTCCGCTGCCGGAGCTTCCGGCGCGGCCGCAGGCTGAGTTTGCTCAGTCGCTTCTTTAATGCTCAGACGGACACGGCCCTGGCGATCAACTTCCAGAACCTTAACCGGTACTTCCTGACCCATCTGCAGATAGTCAGTCACTTTCTCTACACGCTTGTCAGCGATCTGAGAAATGTGTACCAGGCCTTCTTTACCGCCACCGATAGCCACGAAGGCACCGAAGTCTACGATACGGGTAACTTTACCGTTGTAGATGCGGCCCACTTCGATTTCAGCGGTGATCTCTTCGATACGGCGAATAGCGTACTGCGCTTTGTCACCGTCGGTCGCTGCGATCTTCACAGTACCGTCATCTTCGATTTCGATGGTGGTGCCGGTTTCTTCAGTCAGCGCACGGATAACAGAGCCGCCTTTACCGATAACGTCTTTGATCTTGTCCGGGCTGATCTTGATGGTGTGAATACGCGGTGCGAATTCGGAGATGTCGCCACGCGGTGCGTTGATCGCCTGTTCCATCACGCCCAGGATGTGCAGACGCGCACCTTTGGCCTGATTCAGAGCAACCTGCATGATCTCTTTGGTGATACCTTCAATTTTGATATCCATCTGCAGAGCAGAGATACCTTCGCGGGAACCCGCAACTTTGAAGTCCATATCGCCCAGGTGATCTTCGTCGCCGAGGATGTCGGACAGAACCACGAAGTTCTCGCCTTCTTTCACCAGACCCATCGCGATACCTGCTACTGCAGATTTAATCGGTACGCCTGCATCCATCAGTGCCAGGGAAGCACCACACACGGAAGCCATGGACGAAGAACCGTTAGATTCGGTGATTTCAGAAACCACACGAACGGTGTACGGGAATTCGTCGGTGGTAGGCATAACTGCCAGCACGCCACGCTTCGCCAGACGGCCGTGACCAATTTCACGACGCTTCGGTGAGCCAACCATACCGGTTTCGCCCACAGAGTACGGAGGGAAGTTGTAGTGGAACAGGAAGCTGTCAGTGCGATCGCCCATCAGTTCGTCGATGTTCTGTGCGTCACGTGCGGTACCCAGAGTTGCAGTAACCAGCGCCTGAGTTTCACCACGGGTGAACAGTGCAGAACCGTGAGTACGCGGCAATACGCCAGTACGCACATCCAGGCCACGGATCATATCTTTCTCACGACCATCGATACGCGGTTCGCCAGCCAGTACGCGGCTACGTACTGCAGTTTTCTCGATACCGTGCAGGATGTCGCCCAGTTCATTAGCGTCCAGCGTTTCGTCTTCAGCAACCAGGGTCGCGATCACTTCAGATTTGATAGCATCAATCTGAGTGTAACGTTCCTGCTTGTCGGTGATGCGGTATGCATCGCTCAGACGAGACTGTGCCAGACCGGCAACGCGCGCATGCAGCGCTTCGTCGATGACTTCTGGCTGCCAATCCCAACGTGGTTTACCGGCTTCTTTCACCAGGTCGTTGATATTCTGGATAACGATCTGCTGCTGTTCGTGGCCGAACACCACGGCGCCCAGCATCTGGTCTTCGCTCAGCAGTTCAGCTTCAGATTCAACCATCAGTACAGCGGCTTCGGTACCGGCAACAACCAGGTCCAGTTTGCTGGTTTTCAGCTCTTCCTGGGTTGGGTTCAGTACGTACTGGTCGTTGATGTAACCCACGCGCGCAGAACCGATTGGGCCATTGAACGGAAGACCGGACAGGGACAGGGCTGCGGAAGCACCAATCATTGCCACGATATCAGGGTTAACCTGCGGGTTTACGGACACAACGGTCGCGATAACCTGAACTTCGTTGATGAATCCTTCCGGGAACAGCGGGCGAACCGGGCGGTCAATCAGACGCGCAATCAGGGTTTCACCTTCGCTTGGACGGCCTTCACGACGGAAGAAGCCACCAGGAATTTTACCAGCAGCGTAAGTACGCTCCTGATAGTTAACAGTCAGCGGGAAGAAGTCCTGGCCTGGTTTAGTTTTTTTCTGACCCACAACGGTAACGAATACCGCGGTGTCATCCATGCTAACCATAACGGCAGCAGTCGCCTGACGCGCCATCATGCCGGTTTCCAGGGTGACCGTGTGCTGGCCATACTGGAATTTACGAACGATCGGATTCAGCAAAATTTTATCCTTTCAAGATGAGTAACGGGACACCATTGGATGTGCCGTTTAAAGACTCGATCCTCTTGCATCCTCGCGACTAATGACAATCCTAACCAACGGTTAAGTCTCTCATTAGCCGCGCGAAACGCTGCAATGAAGATCATTTGTTTCAGCAATACAAACAATACATGAGTTTCATGTTAATTGCTGCCATCTGGTTGAAAAAAGGGGCCATAAAGGCCCCTCTTTCTGAAACTCGCCAGAACTAGCGACGCAGACCCAGACGCTCAATCAGCGCGGTGTAGCGTGCTACATCTTTACGTTTCAGGTAGTCGAGCAGTTTACGACGCTGAGAAACCATACGCAGCAGACCACGACGGCTGTGGTGATCTTTTTTGTGCTCAGAGAAGTGACCCTGCAGGTGGTTGATCTGTGCAGTCAGCAGAGCAACCTGAACTTCGGTGCAGCCGCTGTCGTTAGAACCACGACCAAACTCGGAAACGATTTTTGCTTTAGCTTCAACGCTTAGAGACATTTTAAACTCCAGAATTAAAAAGTAAAAAGGGTGCCGATCTCTAATTCAGCGACCCCAGGATTAACGTCTTCACGCAGGCGAACCTTAATTCAGACGTTAAGCGGCAATATTCTACCCGTAGCGACATGTTATCGCAAGACAGGCGATTATTGCGGATACTCGACGACCAGACGACGCGGCGCGACACGGCCTTCGTCATCAATCTCGCCCATACCGATGAATTTGCCGTCTTCGCCTTCCGTCACGCGCACCAGACCGTGGACTTGCACGTCAGCCGTACGAACCGGATTTCCATTTTTAAAGTACACAGAGGACGTCAGGGGCAAATTCACAACCGGGAAATCTTCAGCCGGGCTGTCCATTGGCATCAACAGTGGATCCAGCAGTTGCGCCGCAGGAATATCCTGCTCTTCCGCCTGCGCAACCAGCGCCTGCAAATGCTCCAGCGTCACCATCCTGTCGACCGGGTAACGGCTAACGGCCAGACGACGCAGCATCGTAACGTGCGCCCCGCAGCCGAGCTTTTCGCCCAGATCATCAATGATGGTGCGGATATAGGTGCCTTTCGAACAGTGGATTTCCAACTCCAGCTCATCCCCTTCGTGGCGAATAAACAGCAGTTCATACACCGTTATCGGGCGCGCTTCACGCGGGACTTCAATACCCTGGCGAGCGTATTCGTACAGCTTTTTGCCCTGGTATTTTAATGCAGAGTACATCGACGGCACCTGCATTGTGTCTCCACGGAAACTTTCCAGTGCGCTGGCAAGCTCGGGGGCGCTGAACGTCATCGGACGCTCTTCAACAACCAGGCCATCGGCATCTGACGTATCAGTACGCTGCCCCAGCTTCGCGATCACGCGGTAGCGTTTGTCGGAGTCGAGCAGGTACTGAGAAAACTTGGTGGCTTCACCAAGACATACCGGCAGCATACCGGTCGCCAGCGGATCCAGAGCGCCTGTGTGCCCTGCGCGGTTTGCGTTATAAAGTCGCTTCACCTTTTGCAGAACGTCATTGCTGGACGCGCCTTCCGGTTTATCCAGCAGCAGTACGCCATGAATGTCACGACCACGACGACGAGGACGACTCATCAGTCCTCCTTGGTGTCATCCGGGTTCACACGACGTTCTTCGTCATGCTTTACCACGTTGGTCACGAGGTTGGACATACGCATACCTTCGACCAGCGAGTTATCGTAGAAGAAGGTCAGTTCCGGCACGATACGCAGACGCATGGCTTTACCCAGCAGCGTACGGATGAAACCAGACGCGTCCTGTAACGCACGGATGCCCGCTTTCACAGCGGCTTCATCTTTGTCGTTCAGGAAGGTGACGAACACTTTGGCATAAGCCAGGTCACGGGAGACTTCAACACCGGATACGGTAGTCATCAGGCCCAGACGTGGATCTTTAATTTCGCGCTGCAGGATGATAGCAATTTCTTTCTGCATCTCCTGGGATACGCGCTGCGGGCGACCAAATTCTTTCGCCATAATAAATTCTCCAGATAAAAGACAAAAAAGGGGCCAAAGCCCCTTTTTAGAATTATTGCCGGGTGGCGCTTCGCTAACCCGGCCTACAAGATCGTCAAATCCACTAAGAATTTTGGGTTGCGACAAGGCGGCAAGCTTGTGAATCCCCGGGAGCATAGATAACTATGTGACCGGGGTGAACACGTGCAGCCAACGCAGTCGCGGCCCAAAAGGCGACGTGGATTAATCGATGCTGCGCTGAATCTCGATGATCTCGAACACTTCGATCATATCGCCGACGCGTACGTCGTTGTAGTTCTTAACGCCGATACCACATTCCATGCCGTTACGGACTTCATTGGCATCATCTTTGAAGCGGCGCAGGGATTCCAGCTCGCCTTCATAGATAACCACGTTGTCACGCAGGACGCGGATTGGGTTGTGACGCTTGACCACACCTTCGGTAACCATACAACCTGCGATGGCACCAAATTTCGGCGATTTGAACACGTCGCGAACTTCAGCCAGGCCGAGGATCTGCTGTTTCAGTTCTGGAGACAGCTTACCGCTCATTGCCGCTTTCACTTCGTCGATCAGATGATAGATGACGGAGTAGTAACGCAGATCCAGGCTTTCGGATTCAATAACACGGCGGGCAGATGCGTCAGCACGTACGTTGAAGCCAACCAGAATTGCGTTGGACGCAGCAGCCAGGGTTGCGTCGGTTTCGGTGATACCACCTACGCCAGAACCGATGATTCTCACCTTCACTTCATCGGTAGAGAGTTTCAGCAGAGAGTCGGAGATTGCCTCTACAGAACCCTGTACGTCCGCCTTCAGAACGACGTTCACTTCGTGAACTTCGCCTTCGGTCATGTTGGCAAACATGTTTTCCAGCTTGGATTTCTGCTGACGAGCCAGTTTAACTTCACGGAATTTACCCTGACGATACAACGCAACTTCACGCGCTTTCTTCTCGTCACGAACAACCGTTACTTCGTCACCGGCAGCCGGTACACCAGACAGGCCGAGGATCTCAACCGGAATGGACGGACCTGCTTCCACAACTTCCTGACCCAGTTCGTTACGCATCGCACGAACACGACCGTATTCGAAGCCACACAGAACGATGTCACCTTTGTTCAGAGTACCTTCACGAACCAGAACGGTAGCAACCGGACCACGACCTTTATCCAGGAAGGATTCGATGACTGCACCGCTTGCCATACCGTTACGAACCGCTTTCAGTTCGAGAACTTCAGCCTGCAGCAGGATAGCGTTGAGCAGGTCGTCGATACCGGTACCTGCTTTCGCAGAAACGTGTATGAACTGGCTCTCGCCGCCCCACTCTTCCGGCATGATGCCGTACTGGGACAGTTCCTGCTTAACGCGATCCGGATCGGCTTCCAGCTTATCGATTTTGTTCACCGCTACCACTACCGGCACCTGCGCCGCTTTCGCGTGCTGGATTGCTTCGATAGTCTGTGGCATCACGCCATCGTCTGCGGCAACAACCAGAACCACGATATCCGTCGCCTGCGCACCACGAGCACGCATGGAGGTAAACGCGGCGTGGCCCGGGGTATCCAGGAAGGTGATCATGCCGTTGTCAGTTTCTACGTGGTAAGCACCGATATGCTGGGTAATACCACCCGCTTCGCCGGAGGCTACTTTAGTAGAGCGAATGTAGTCGAGCAGAGACGTTTTACCGTGGTCAACGTGACCCATGATGGTCACAACAGGTGCACGCGGTTCAGCCGCTGCGCCAGTGTCACGGTCGCTCATTACGGCTTCTTCCAGCTCGTTTTCACGACGCAGGATAACTTTGTGGCCCATCTCTTCGGCAACCAGCTGTGCGGTTTCCTGGTCGATGACCTGGTTGATGGTCGCCATTGCGCCCAGCTTCATCATTGCTTTGATGACCTGAGAGCCTTTAACAGCCATTTTGTTTGCCAGATCGCCAACGGTGATGGTTTCACCGATGATAACGTCACGGTTAACGGCCTGAGCTGGCTTCTGGAAGCCCTGCTGCAGAGCGGAACCTTTACGCTTGCCGCCTTTACCACCACGAACAGAAGCGCGGGCTTCTTCACGATCGGCTTTGGATTCAGCATGCTTGTTGGCTTTCTTAGGACGAGGCGCTTTAGCAGTACGGGTACGGCTACGGCCGCCTTCGCTTTCACGATCGTTTTCATCTTCAGCCTGGCGCGCATGCTGAGAGGTGGTCACGTGATAATCGCTGTTGTCTTCAGTCGGCTCAGCCGCTGTATTAACACCGTTTTTCTCGTTTTCAGCGGCCATGCGGCGTGCTTCATCCGCAACGCGACGCGCTTCTTCTTCAAGCTTACGGCGCGCTTCTTCTTCCGATTTACGCTTCAGCTCTGCAGCTTCAGCTTCACGGCGGGCTTTTTCAGCCTGGGCGGTTTTTGTCATATCGTCGGTCTGTTGATTGCTCACTTTGTCTTTTTCCGCAACTTCACGTTTCGCTTTATCAGCGGATTCACGTTTAGCTTGTTCTGCGGCCTCACGTTCAGCTTTTGCCTGTGCCTCACGCTTGGCTGCTTCTTCAGCCTCACGGCGGGCTTGTTCTTCCGCTTCACGCTTCGCTTCTTCTTCAGCCAGACGGTCGGCTTCCTGCGGGTCACGTTTTACAAAGGTACGCGTTTTGCGGACTTCAATCTGCACCGATTTGCTCTTACCACCAGTACCCGGAACGCTCAGGGTACTGCGAGTTTTACGCTGCAGCGTCAGCTTGTCAGGCGCCGAACCGTGTTCACGGTTCAGGTGTGCCAACAAGGTCTGTTTTTCTTGTGCGGTCACAGAGTCGTCAGCTTGCTTCGGGATGCCTGCATCAGCGAATTGCTGTACCAGGCGGTCCACGGAAGTCTGAATCTCTGCGGCCAGCGTTTTTACGGTTACATCTGTTGTCATGCTGTTCCTTCCTGCTACAGTTTATTACGCTTCGTCGCCGAACCAGCAAATATTACGTGCGGCCATGATGAGCTCACCGGCTTTCTCGTCGGTTAAATCTTCAATATCAGCCAGGTCGTCAATGCCCTGATCGGCGAGATCTTCCAGCGTACAAACACCGCGGGCAGCCAGCTTAAATGCCATTGCACGATCGAGACCTTCAAGGTTCAGCAGATCGTCAGCCGGTTTATTATCACCGAGGCTTTCTTCCTGAGCCAGCGCCAGCGTAGTCAGTGCGTTTTTCGCACGTTCACGAAGTGCCTCAACGGTCTGTTCATCCAGTCCGTCAATTTCCAGCAGTTCTTTCATTGGCACATAGGCCAGTTCTTCCAGGCTGGAGAAACCTTCTTCTACCAGCACGGTCGCGAAGTCTTCATCAATTTCGAGATATTTGGTGAAGGTATCGATAGCCGCGTGTGCTTCCGCCTGATGCTTCGCATTCAGATCGTCAACGGTCATTACGTTGAGATCCCAACCACTCAGCTGAGACGCAAGACGGACGTTCTGGCCGTTACGACCAATTGCCTGCGCCAGGTTGCCCGCTTCTACCGCAATATCCATGGTGTGTTTGTCTTCGTCAACAACGATAGACGCCACGTCGGCCGGAGCCATCGCGTTAATCACGAACTGCGCTGGGTTATCGTCCCACAGCACGATATCGATACGCTCGCCGCCCAGTTCAGTCGAAACTGCCTGAACACGTGCGCCACGCATACCTACGCAAGCACCAACTGGATCGATACGCTTATCGTTGGTTTTCACCGCGATTTTCGCACGGGAACCCGGATCGCGCGCTGCCGCTTTGATCTCGATAACTTCTTCACCAATTTCTGGCACTTCAATGCGGAACAATTCGATCAGCATTTCCGGCTTAGAACGGGTGACGAACAGCTGAGCGCCACGCGCTTCTGGACGTACGGAGTACAGTACACCGCGAATACGGTCGCCTGGGCGGAAGTTTTCGCGCGGCAGCATATCTTCACGCAGGATCACAGCTTCAGCATTGCTGCCCAGATCCAGAGAGATGTTATCGCGGTTCACTTTCTTCACCACGCCGGTAATGATTTCACCTTCGTGTTCACGGAACTGATCAACAACCATCGCGCGTTCCGCTTCGCGGACTTTCTGCACGATGACCTGCTTCGCGGTTTGAGTGGTGATACGGTCGAAGGTCACAGATTCAATCTGGTCTTCAACGTAATCACCCACGTTCATGCTTTCATCTTCGTAGCGAGCAGCTTCCAGCGTGATTTCGCGGGTTGGCAGCGTAACTTCTTCGACCACTATCCAACGACGGAAAGTGTCAAAGTCACCGCTCTTACGATCGATGCTAACGCGAACCTCAATTTCTTGTTCGTATTTTTTCTTTGTAGCCGTTGCCAGGGCGCTTTCCAGCGCTTCGAAAATCTTCTCGCGCGGCAGCGATTTTTCATTGGAAACGGCTTCAACAACAGCCAAAATTTCTTTGTTCATCGGGGCCTTTCACCTCAATCCAGACTGTTAAAAGTGGGGAACCAGGTTCGCCTTCTGGATGTTACTCAGCGCGAACACTTCATCTTTGCCTTCGACTGTAACAGTGATCATCTCACCGTCTACCGCTTTGATAATGCCCTGCCATTTACGACGGTTCTGAACCGCCATGCGCAGGACCAGCGTGACCTCTTCACCGAGGAAACGCGTGTAATGTTCAGCGATGAACATAGGACGGTCGAGCCCTGGTGAGGAGACTTCCAGGTTATAAGCGACGGTAACGGGGTCTTCGACATCCATGACGGCACTGACCTGGTGGCTCACATCAGCACAATCATCAACATTGATGCCATCTTCACTATCAATATAGATGCGCAGCGTAGATGTGCGACCGCGAATGAATTCGATGCCGACCAGCTCGAAGCCCAGAGCCTCAACCGGCGCTTTAAGCATCTCTGTTAATTTCTGTTCTAATGTGGACAAGCCCACCCCCAAGACGTAAAAAAAGGGCATAAAGCCCAGTTATTCTTTAGTCAGATAACAAAAAACCCCGATAAATCGGGGCTTTAGATAACTGAACCCTACAACCGCAAATGCGGTCTGGAGTACTTTCCGTGAGAATTCTTTCAAATCCAGCGACGAATACGAAGAGTATATTTGAAAAAAAACTCAAAGGGAAAGTGGTTGCGGGGGCCGGATTTGAACCGACGACCTTCGGGTTATGAGCCCGACGAGCTACCAGGCTGCTCCACCCCGCGCCTGAAACGTGGCATATTTTACTCATTCGGAGCAAAAAATGCAAATACTGCTGGGATTTGGTACCGAGGACGGGACGTAAAACCGGCCTGTAGTATATTGAATTTTCATTGGTTATGTCAACTCATTCATATTGACATTTGATGAAGCATAAAAAACCTGCTGTTATGCATAATGTTATCGACGTTCGCAGGGATTTTTTCCACTAACACGCAGGAATCACTTCCTGTTGCCGAAAAAAGATGATTAAATGAAAACTCACTTATTTTGCATAAACATGCAGTGAAGCGTAAGCACTTACCTCCTCACAGTCTGGCAAGCAGGGTTTTACTTTATGACGACGATTCTCAAGCATCTACCATCTGGTCAACGTATTGGTATCGCTTTCTCCGGTGGTCTGGACACCAGTGCCGCACTGCTGTGGATGCGAAAAAAAGGAGCGGTCCCGTACGCTTACACCGCCAACCTCGGTCAGCCCGATGAAGAAGACTACGATGCTATCCCACGTCGCGCGATGGAATACGGCGCTGAAAATGCACGCCTTATCGATTGCCGTAAGCAGCTCGTGGCAGAAGGCATTGCCGCTATCCAGTGTGGTGCATTCCATAACACCACTGGCGGACTGACCTATTTCAACACCACGCCTCTCGGACGCGCAGTGACGGGCACCATGCTGGTCTCTGCAATGAAAGAAGACGGCGTCAACATCTGGGGCGACGGCAGTACCTATAAAGGTAACGATATTGAACGTTTCTATCGTTAC
Source organism: Citrobacter sp. 18056 (assembly GCA_902706235.1). Lineage (GTDB taxonomy): Bacteria > Pseudomonadota > Gammaproteobacteria > Enterobacterales > Enterobacteriaceae > Scandinavium > Scandinavium manionii. The sequence continues at coordinate 211,639 of CACSJR010000005.1, forward strand.
GGCCTGCTGACCAACGCCGAGCTGAAAATTTACAAACCGTGGCTTGATACCGATTTCATCGACGAGCTCGGCGGCCGTCTGGAAATGTCCGAGTTTATGATTGCCTGCGGTTTCGACTACAAAATGTCGGTCGAAAAAGCCTACTCTACCGATTCCAACATGCTGGGCGCGACTCACGAAGCCAAAGACCTGGAATTCCTGAACTCCAGCGTCAAAATCGTGAACCCGATTATGGGCGTTAAGTTCTGGGACGAGAACGTTAAGATCCCGGCAGAAGAAGTTACTATCCGCTTCGAGCAGGGTCATCCGGTGGCGCTGAACGGCAAAACCTTCAAAGATGACGTGGAAATGATGCTGGAAGCCAACCGCATTGGTGGCCGTCACGGTCTGGGCATGAGCGATCAAATTGAAAACCGCATCATTGAAGCCAAGAGCCGCGGGATCTATGAAGCACCGGGCATGGCTCTGCTGCACATTGCCTATGAGCGTCTGCTGACCGGTATCCACAACGAAGATACTATTGAACAATATCACGCTCATGGTCGTCAGTTAGGCCGTCTGCTGTACCAGGGCCGCTGGTTCGATTCCCAGGCGCTGATGCTGCGTGATGCGCTTCAGCGTTGGGTTGCCAGCGCCATTACCGGTGAAGTCACACTGGAACTGCGTCGTGGTAACGACTATTCCATCCTGAATACCGTTTCTGACAATCTGACCTATAAAGCAGAACGTCTGACGATGGAAAAAGGTGACTCCGTGTTCTCACCTGACGATCGTATTGGCCAGCTGACCATGCGTAATCTGGATATTACCGATACTCGCGAGAAGCTGCTAGGTTACGCGAAGAGCGGCCTGCTGTCCGCCTCTTCCGGCAATGGGCTTCCACAGGTAGAGAATCTGGATAGCCAGATGAAGAAATAAGACCATAACTAAGGCCGGTTATCCGGCCTTAGTTATTTTTGTACCGAAAAAAGATTGCCAACCCCGGACTTTTTTCATCCATAAAGCATGTTTGAGTTTATTTTACCTGTCGGTATCCCTGCTAGTGCATTACCATGTCTTCTATAACTTCTGACGGAAGAAATCGTCATTATTCATGAGGATCTCTATGCACCTTACACCACCTATTCGCCCCCAGGAGGCAATAAATCGACTCCTTGAGGCACTTGAACCCTTCGCTACGCCTGTTAACGTGGTCCCAAGAAAAAAACTGAACTGGCATTACAAAGGCAAACAACAAGTCTGGCTCTGTAAGGAAGGGGAAGTCTCAATCCTCCGCGCGTCCGATGGACTGCTGATGATTACGGTCTATGAAGGGCACATTTTTGGCGCGGCAGAAATTTTGCAGCCAATGCGGGGTCATGTTCTGCGCGCAGAGACTGAATGTTCGCTTTCGCGCATTGATGCCGAAGAAGCACTTCGCATTTTCCGGGAACAAAACCTTTGGGAAGATGTCACATCTCTGCTGGCATACCATACTGCGTATCTCGCTTACCGCGATGCGCTGGTTTTACAGCAGCGAACCTATGCGGTTATTCGCAATCATCTGATGGAAATGATTCTCCTTCCTGAAGATATGCGAATGAGAATTTCGATTCTCGATTATATACAAGACAGGACACATCTCTCGCGCAGCAGTATTTTGAACGTGTTATCAGCCCTGAAGAAAGGGAAATACATTCAATTTATTCGCGGCGGATATTTGCAGCATATCGAATCCCTGCCAGAGAAATTCTAATCGCACAGAAACCTTCGGCCATATAAATAACAGCCGAGGGTTTTTTACACTTCAAAACATCCGCAAACACCTCGACAACAAATCGTCTAAAATCCAGCCCAGGTTTAAATTTAAACTTTTTAAAATTAACAGAAAATAAAAATCATCTATATCTTAGCGACCTACGCTATTCATCAACTTTTAAGTTTTTGACTTCAAAATAGGATTAAGGTTCAAAATGAAAAAGACGCTTGTCGCTCTGATTGTTTTAAACGCGTGCGCAGTTTCTTCCGCATTCGCAGCTGGTAACGCAAATACCTGGTACGCCGGTGCTAAATTCGGTTGGTCTCATTACGCTGACGTCAGCGGCAACAAAGATTTCAACGACAGCCTGGCGGCTTCTAACGACTTCAACGTTGATCACGACAACGTTGGCGGCGGTGTATTTGGTGGCTACCAGATCACCAACTGGCTGGCAGTTGAAGGTGGTTACGACTACCTGGGCAACATGCAATTCAACGGTAACAACGGCGTAAACGGCGCTAAAATGAAGAGCCAGGGTCTGCAGCTGTCTCTGAAAACCAGCTACGCTCTGACCGATGACTGGGATCTGTATGGTCGTTTCGGTGCGATGGGTTACCGTGCTGAGACCGACGTTGCTGGTAAGAACAAATTCGAAACTGGCGTGCGTCCAGTGGTTGCCGCAGGTACCGAATATGCCTTCACCAAAAACTGGGCTGGCCGTCTGGAATACCAGTGGGTTGCCAACGTGGGTAACTCTAACCAGATCGGTCTGAGCTCCGACATTCACTCCGTGACTGCTGGCATCGTATATCGCTTCGGCCAGAACGACGACGTAGCACCAGTCGTTGCTCCCGCTCCCGCTCCAGAAGTTAAAACCTTCAACCTGAAGTCTGACGTGATGTTCGGTTACGATTCCGCCGCGCTGACTGACGAAGGTAAAGCTGCCATCGACCAGCTGTATAACTCTCCAGAAATGCAGGCTGCAAAAGATAAAAATACCACCGTAATCGGCTACAGCGATCGTACCGGCCAGGCTGAATACAACCAGGAACTGTCTGCACGTCGTGCTCAGGCCGTTGCTGACCAGCTGGTAGCCGATGGCATGCCTGCTGCAAACATTCAGACCGAAGGCCGTGGCGCCAGCGATTCTGTAACCGGTAACTCTTGTGACAACCAGTCCGGCAATGCGCTGATCAACTGCCTGTCCCCAGATCGCCGTGTAGTGGTACAGATCTCCGGTCAATAAGCTTTACTCGCGATAGCAAACACTTGATTTATTTGCCCGATCATACGTATCGGGCTTTTTTATACCTGAAGGATTACCCATGCGTATGTTTAAGCTAAAAGCGGCTTTGTTGGTTGCCGCACTCGGCACCGCTGCGGCTGCCAATGCATCTATCAATCTCCACGGTGAAGCCGGAGCTGAATTTACTAATCTGTCCGCCAGTTTCGGTGCGAACGATCCCGGCCTGACTTTCAATGGCAACTGGGCCCACAGCGACGACGATGGCGATGTTGCCGGCCTGGGTATGGGTTTCAACCTGCCGTTAGGTCCGGTGCTGTTTACCGTAGGCGGTAAAGCACTGTACCTGAACCCGAAGGACGGTGACGAAGGTTATGCGGTCGCAGTTGGCGGCGGCGCACAGGTTCCTCTGGGCGACTTCATCACCGTATTTGGCGACTACTACTACTCTCCAGATTCACTCTCAAGCGGCGTGGATGACTACGTCGAAGCGAACGCGGGCGTGCGTGTGCGCATCATTAAATCGGTGAGTATTGAGGGCGGGTATCGCTATATGGATATGGCGGGTAAGAACGGACACCGTGACAACAAATTAGCTGACGGCGCCTATGCCGGTGTTAACTTCAGCTTCTAAATGATTTCAGAGATTGCCGGCGACCGGCAATCTCCATTTCGCTCGCCCTTCTCAGGCAGTACCACTCAGCGGTTTTAACATCTCATTGATTGCTTTCAATCCCACGACATTCCCTTCTTTACGATAGGTTTCATTCATCGCGGAAATTTGTTCCAGTTTCGATAACGCCGCAAATACCCGATGAGCATCACTATGAGTATCCAAAACTTCGGATGGACTAACATCATCGCCCATATTTGTCTTCAACGTGTATTGTAACTCACTCAGTCGCGTCGCGTTTTCTTTATAACAATTATTCACGGCGGTGGTGTCAGTTGCGGGGTTATTTGACGCATGGACAACAGGCACCGACATGTCCTGTATTTCTTTCACAGAGGTTAAAGAGGACGAACTGCTGCATGCGGTCAGCATTAATATTCCCGTCAGGGTCACGATTCTGGATATATTCACGACGTCTTCGTTCCTGCATTTGATGTAAAAATAGACGAAGCCGACTTTAGCTATTATTGGAAGAACTCAACAGGAGAGATTTGTTTATAAAAAAACTAAGAAAGTTAAAAAGGACAAAAACAAAAAAAGACGTCTTTCGACGTCTTTTTTCTGGAATATTGGTACCGAGGATGGGACTCGAACCCACAAGCCCGTTAGGGCACTACCACCTCAAGGTAGCGTGTCTACCAATTCCACCACCTCGGTACTGAAATACTTAGTGCGGGATATCGCTGCTCGGCTGTGCCGGTGCTGCTGGCTGAGTCTGCTCCGATTTAGGTGCAGTCAGATTATCCCACTCGCTTCCTTTGTTGGTCTTATTGGTATTGAGGTTACCCAGTACCAGACTGATGATGAAGAACAGCGTCGCCAGAACTCCGGTCATGCGGGTCATGAAATTACCAGAACCACTTGAACCAAACAGTGTAGCGGATGCGCCTGCTCCGAAGGAGGCTCCCATATCAGCGCCTTTACCCTGCTGCAGCATGATTAGACCAACGAGGCCAATCGCAACAAGAAGGAAAACGACCAGAAGAGCTTCGTACATAATCAACCTGTTCCTTGCGGTACTACCGCATACCAATTGCTTCAACCAAAAGCGGGACGTTTTAATGTTTCCCACTGAAGCGGGTGTGAATACTAACCAAAGCGAATCGGCTTCGCAAGGGCAATTTTGATGCATTGTATCAAGTGAAGAAAAAAACAGCAAAAACGGTTCTACTGTTCAACAAAAAGGCGACAAAAGCCGCCTTTTTAGACAGTTAACGCGGATTAAACAGCTTTAACTGCATCGGCAATGCGATTGGCAAAGGTATTCACCAGCGCTTCGTCTTCACCTTCAACCATGACGCGAATCAACGGCTCGGTGCCCGATTTACGCAACAGGACACGACCACGGCTGCCCAGCGCGGCTTCCACGTCTGCCGTTACGCTTTTCACGCTGTCGTGTTCCAGTGGGTTTACGCCGCCATCGGTGTAGCGGACGTTGACCAGTACCTGCGGGAACATCTTCATGCCGCTGCACAAATCCTGCAGAGTCAGATGATTACGCGCAATCGCCGCCACAACCTGCAACGCCGCTACGATACCGTCTCCGGTGGTGGTTTTGTCCAGCAGGATAACGTGCCCGGAGTTTTCTGCCCCGATACGCCAGCCTTTTTCCTGCATTTTTTCAAGAACATAGCGATCACCCACTTTCGCGCGGGTAAACGGGATGCCCAGTTGTTTAAGCGCCACTTCCAGACCCATGTTGCTCATCAGCGTCCCGACCGCGCCACCGCGCAGCTGGCCCTGACGCAGCCCTTCGCGGGCGATGATATAGAGGATCTGATCGCCGTCGACTTTATTACCTTCATGGTCGACCATAATCACGCGGTCACCGTCGCCGTCAAAAGCGATACCTAAATGGGCTTTTTCTGCCAATACGCGGGCCTGCAGCGCACGGACGTCCGTTGCGCCGACTTCTTCATTGATGTTCAAACCGTTCGGTTCGCAGCCGATAGTAATCACCTGCGCGCCAAGCTCACGGAATACATTCGGTGCGATGTGGTAGGTTGCGCCGTTGGCACAATCGACAACAATTTTCAGCTCGTTAAGGCGCAGCTCATTCGGGAAGGTTGCCTTACAAAACTCGATGTAACGGCCAGCGGCATCAACGATCCGGCTGGCTTTACCCAGTTCTGCGGAATCAACGCAGGTGAGTTCTTTTTCCAGTTCCGCTTCAATCGCTTCTTCTACAGAATCCGGCAGCTTGGTACCGTCGATGGTGAAAAATTTGATGCCGTTGTCGTAGTACGGATTATGGGACGCAGAAATAACGATCCCTGCCTCAGCCCGGAACGTGCGGGTCAGATACGCCACCGCAGGGGTCGGCATTGGACCGGTAAAGGACGCAGAAAGGCCCGCTGCGGCAAGACCCGCTTCGAGCGCTGATTCCAGCATGTAGCCTGAAATACGGGTATCTTTGCCAATGATGACTTTACGCGAACCGTGACGAGCCAGCACTTTACCCGCAGCAAAACCGAGTTTCAGAACGAAATCTGGGGTGATCGGGGAGTCGCCCACGCGACCGCGAATGCCGTCGGTACCAAAATATTTACGGTTACTCATAGTATTTTTTTTCCCTTGCAGACAGAGTGGTTTCTACCACACGCATCGCTTCAACTGTCTCTTTCACATCGTGAACGCGAATAATTTGCGCCCCCTGCATCGCGGCAATCACTGCACAGGCCAGGCTGCCACTCAGGCGCTCTGACGGTCCGACATTCAGCAATTGGCCAATCATCATTTTTCGAGACATTCCCACTAATAGCGGCAGGTCATAATGATGAAACTCTGATAAGCGAGCAAGCAGCGCGTAATTGTGGGTGAGATTTTTACCGAAACCGAAACCCGGGTCGAGCAGCAATTTGTTTTTTGTGATACCAGCAGCCTCACAGCGTGCGATGTGCTCAATAAAGAAGCGATTCACGTCTGCAAACACGTCATCATACTTCGGCGCTTCCTGCATGGTTTTCGGCTCACCCTGCATGTGCATCAGGCAGACGGGCAAACCCGTTTCCGCGGCGGCCTCGAGAGCACCAGGCTCGGTCAGTGAGCGGATATCATTGATGATATGCGCCCCAACGCGGGCCGACTCGCGAATGACTTCGGGCTTAGACGTATCTACCGAAATCCACACTTCAAAACGCTGGGCAATCGCTTCTATCACCGGGATAACGCGGGACAACTCTTCGTCAACGCTCACCTCTGCCGCACCTGGGCGAGTCGATTCGCCGCCCACATCGATAATCGTCGCACCGGCGTTAATCATCAGATTGGCGTGTTTTACCGCCTCGACCAACGTGTTGTGCGTCCCGCCGTCAGAAAATGAGTCTGGTGTAACGTTCAGGATGCCCATCACATGCGGATAAGCGAGATCGAGTGTGGTGCCTTGGGCGAAGAGTTTCATGAAGAATCCCTGGTATTGTGTGTGTTAGCAAAATAAAAAAACCCCGGAGCAGTCGCCCCAGGGTTTTCAGTTAAAGCAGCGTCATTAACAACGGATAACTTATTTGTCGTCCAGCTGCTCTGACATGGTGTTACCCGGGTTCGGCGTACGCGGTTCATCGACCGGACGCGGAGCACGCGGGGTGCCATTATTGTCAGAATTGTTGCTGCTTCCGTTGCTGTCTTCCCAACCCGCAGGTGGGCGAACATCACGGCGTGACATCAGGTCATCAATCTGCGGCGCATCAATGGTTTCATACTTCATCAACGCGTCTTTCATGGTGTGCAGAATGTCCATGTTCTCATTCAGCAGCTGGCGAGCACGAGCATAGTTACGCTCAATCAACAGCTTCACTTCCTGATCGATGATACGAGCCGTTTCATCGGACATGTGTTTCGCTTTCGCCACTGAGCGGCCCAGGAACACTTCACCCTCTTCTTCCGCGTACAGCAGCGGACCGAGTTTTTCAGAGAAGCCCCATTGGGTCACCATGTTACGAGCGATGGAGGTCGCAACTTTAATATCGTTGGACGCACCGGTCGACACATGCTCTGCACCATAAATAATTTCTTCAGCCAGACGGCCACCGTACAGCGTAGAGATTTGGCTCTCCAGCTTCTGACGGCTGGCGCTGATTGCGTCGCCTTCAGGCAGGAAGAACGTCACACCTAATGCACGACCACGCGGGATAATCGTCACTTTATGGACCGGATCGTGTTCCGGAACCAGTCGACCGATAATAGCGTGGCCGGCTTCGTGATATGCCGTGGACTCTTTCTGCGCTTCAGTCATCACCATCGAGCGACGTTCCGCACCCATCATGATCTTGTCTTTCGCTTTCTCGAACTCAACCATCGATACGACGCGCTTGTTACCGCGAGCGGCAAACAGAGCGGCTTCGTTGACGAGGTTAGCAAGATCTGCACCGGAGAAGCCAGGGGTACCACGCGCGATGATTGCCGCGTCGATATCTGGAGCCAGCGGTACGCGACGCATATGCACTTTCAGGATTTGCTCACGACCACGTACGTCTGGCAGACCAACAACAACCTGACGGTCGAAACGGCCTGGACGCAGCAGCGCTGGGTCAAGTACGTCTGGACGGTTCGTTGCTGCGATAACGATGATGCCTTCATTACCTTCAAAGCCATCCATCTCAACCAGCATCTGGTTCAGCGTTTGCTCACGTTCATCATGACCACCGCCCAGACCTGCGCCACGCTGGCGGCCTACGGCGTCGATTTCATCGATGAAGATGATGCAAGGTGCAGCCTTTTTAGCCTGCTCGAACATGTCACGCACACGAGATGCACCGACACCCACGAACATTTCTACGAAGTCAGAACCTGAAATTGTGAAGAAAGGCACTTTCGCTTCACCGGCGATTGCTTTCGCCAGCAACGTTTTACCGGTACCCGGCGGGCCCACCATCAAAACGCCTTTAGGAATTTTACCGCCCAGTTTCTGGAAACGGCTTGGCTCACGCAGGTATTCAACCAGCTCGGCCACTTCCTCTTTAGCTTCGTCACAACCTGCAACGTCAGCAAAAGTGGTCTTGATCTGATCTTCGGTTAGCATGCGCGCTTTGCTTTTACCAAACGACATGGCGCCTTTACCACCGCCGCCCTGCATCTGTCGCATGAAGAAGATCCAGACACCAATCAGCAGAAGCATTGGGAACCAGGAAATGAAGATTGAAGCCAGCAGGCTTGGTTCTTCAGGCGGTTCGCCCACGACTTTCACGTTCTTGGTCAGCAGGTTATCAAGCAGTTTAGGATCGTTAACCGGAATGTAAGTCGTGTAACGGTTACTATCTTTCTTGGTAACGTTGATCTCACGTCCGTTGATACGCGCTTCGCGAACCTGGTCCTGATTGACCTCTTGCAGGAAGGTAGAGTAATCCACCTTACGGCCATTTGACTCGCTGGGCCCAAAGCTCTGGAATACTGACATCAGCACGACTGCGATGACCAGCCAGAGTATTAGGTTTTTCGCCATGTCACTCAAGGGATTAACCTCTTATTACAACTGTGTTAATAACAGCGTCAGGTTACTATACATCCGACACAATTCAAACCGCCACCGAAGCGGCAAAGGCTTAAAACGGTCGGGTTATGGTTTTCGCCCGGTCGCTACAATGTACACTTCACGCGAACGTGCACGCGAAGAGTCCGGCTTACGAACTTTAACTTTCGTAAACAGGGAGCGAATTTCCTTAAGGTACTCCTCGAAACCTTCGCCCTGAAACACCTTCACTAAAAAACTACCGCCCGGTGCCAAAACATCACGACACATCTCAAGCGCCAGTTCTACCAGATACATGGCACGGGGAATATCCACCGCTGGTGTTCCGCACATGTTTGGAGCCATATCGGACATGACAACCTGGACTTTACTGTCACCCACACGTTCAAGTAATGCTTTCATGACTAATTCATCACGAAAATCGCCTTGAAGGAAGTCCACACCAACGATTGGATCCATTGGTAAAAGATCGCAAGCGATGATGCGGCCGCTACCCCCGATCTGTGTCACTGCATACTGTGACCATCCGCCGGGTGCTGCACCGAGATCGACAACTGTCATTCCCGGCTTAAAAAGTTTGTCACTTTGCTGTATTTCATCAAGTTTAAACCAGGCACGGGAACGTAACCCCTTTTTCTGTGCCTGAAGAACATATTTATCGCTAAAGTGTTCCTGGAGCCAGCGGCTGGAGCTGGCAGAACGCTTTTTACCTGTCATTTAACATTCCCATCGGGGCAGACCATCATAGTCGGCTGCATAAATTTTAACGGCCGATTTGGCGATAGTTGAGAGATGGCGGTAGAATGAACCGTTTTCAATCCCAACGTAAGCAAAAATATACGATGAATCTGAGTACTAAACAAAAACAGCACCTGAAAGGTCTGGCACATCCGCTCAAGCCGGTAGTTATGCTTGGCAATAATGGTTTGACCGAAGGGGTACTGGCCGAGATCGAACAAGCATTGAACCACCACGAACTCATCAAGGTAAAAATCGCCTCGGAAGATCGCGAGACTAAAGTCCTTATCGTGGAAGCTATCGTTCGCGAAACCGGCGCCTGTAATGTACAGGTCATCGGTAAAATGCTGGTTCTATATCGCCCAACAGCAGAGCGTAAAATCTCGCTGCCACGTTAAGAGTAACCTGAATTGAACACATTTGATGTGTAAAACGAGGGGTTTCCGCGGGCAGGTGAGCAAAATGCCACGCTCTTAACGTTGATAAAAGGCCGCTATGCGGCCTTTTTCTTATCTTTACATTGTGTCAACAATGGGGATTACAGGTAATCCACTTTAATAATTTCGTATTCCACTTCGCCGCCAGGCGTCTGGATAGTCACCACATCGTCTGGCTCTTTGCCGATCAGACCACGAGCGATTGGGGAGTTTACAGAGATGAGGTTCTGCTTAAAATCAGCTTCGTCATCACCGACAATGCGCCAGCTCGTCTCTTCGTCGTTATCCAGATTCAACACCTGCACAGTCGCACCGAAAATGACGCGGCCAGTTTTCGGCATTTTGCTGATATCGATAACCTGAGCGTTCGAGAGTTTCGCTTCAATATCTTTGATGCGACCTTCGCAGAAGCCCTGCTGCTCACGAGCGGCGTGGTATTCCGCGTTCTCTTTCAGATCGCCATGCTCGCGAGCATCGGCAATCGCCGCAATGATTTCAGGGCGACGAACGGATTTCAGGTACTCCAGTTCTTCGCGCAGTTTTTCGGCACCACGTAAGGTCATCGGAATAGCTTGCATGAGTTATACCTCTTTCATCATTCTTTCAGGCACAGCTTGCGCTGCAGCCCTGCACTTCCTTCCGCAGCCCATCAGGGAGCCAGAAGTTAAGCAAAAAGAAAACTGACCCGGAACAAAAATTCCAGGCCAGCGGCAATTTTTCTGTTTGATGCGTATTTTACCCTGAAGTTCACTATGGGTCATCGTTTACTTTACAGGGCGTTGCGCCGTAGTATGGCGTTTTGATTCCAGGTTGTTAGCGCGAGATTATGCGATTTTCCAGATTTATCATCGGATTGACCACCAGTTTAGCCTTTAGCGTCCAGGCGGCGAACGTAGACGAGTATGTCACCCAGCTCCCGGCGGGTGCCAATCTGGCCCTTATGGTTCAGAAAATCGGCGCTAAGGCACCTGACATAGACTATCACAGCCAGCAGATGGCGTTGCCGGCAAGTACTCAGAAAGTGATCACTGCCCTGGCGGCATTGCTACAGCTGGGCCCTGATTTTCGCTTTACCACTACGCTGGAAAGTAAAGGTAGCGTTGATAACGGAATTTTGAAGGGTGACCTTGTTGCACGATTTGGCGGCGATCCGACGCTAAAACGTCAGGATATTCGCAATATGGTCGCCGTTTTGAAAAAATCAGGCGTGCAGAAAATCGATGGCAATGTGCTAATCGACACCTCCATTTTCGCCAGTCACGACAAAGCGCCTGGTTGGCCGTGGAACGATCTGACCCAGTGTTTTAGCGCCCCACCGGCCGCGGCAATTATCGACCGCAACTGTTTCTCAGTTTCTCTTTATAGCGCGCAAAAACCCGGCGACTTAGCGTTTATTCGCGTCGCGTCCTACTATCCAGTTACCATGTTCAGCCAGGTACGCACCTTACAGCGTGGCTCAGGCGAAGCGCAATATTGCGAACTGGACGTCGTTCCTGGTGACCTGAACCGCTTTACGCTTACCGGCTGTCTACCGCAGCGCGCGGACCCGCTACCACTGGCCTTTGCCATTCAGGACGGCGCCAGCTACGCAGGGGCGATTATCAAAGACGAACTTAAGCAGGCAGGTATCACCTATACCGGTACGTTGCTACGCCAGACGTTGGCCAATGAGCCGGGTACCGTCATTGCCAGCAAACAGTCTGCTCCACTACACGATTTACTGAAAATCATGCTGAAAAAATCAGACAACATGATTGCTGACACTGTTTTCCGTTCCATTGGCCATGCACGTTTCGGCGTACCGGGCACGTGGCGTGCAGGTTCCGATGCCGTGCGTCAGATCCTGCGTCAGCAGGCGGGTATTGATTTAGGTAACACGATTATTGCCGATGGCTCCGGCCTGTCGCGTCATAACCTGATTGCGCCCGCTACTATGATGCAAGTACTGCAATACATCGCGCAGCACGATACCGAACTCAATTTCATCTCTATGCTGCCGTTGGCGGGCTATGACGGCTCTCTGCAGTATCGTGCGGGCCTGCACCAGGCCGGCGTAGACGGAAAGGTCTCTGCGAAGACGGGCTCATTGCAGGGCGTGTATAATCTCGCAGGCTTCATTACCACCGCCAGTGGTCAACGCATGGCCTTCGTGCAGTATCTGTCGGGGTATGCAGTAGAACCGGCCGATCAGCGTAATCGTCGAATACCGCTGGTTCGCTTCGAAAGTCGACTCTACAAAGACATTTACCAGAACAACTAGAAACGACAAAGGCTCCCAATGGGAGCCTTTAGCGGGAGGTGTAGCGACTTATTTCTTGTAGATGAATTCTACGCCTTCTTCATCGTCTTCATCCCAGTCGTCCCAATCTTCATCGTCTTCGACTTCAGTTTCTTCGAGCTGCTGACGATGATAATCATCCCACATGAACTCGACTTTTTCAGGCTGCTTCTCTTCTTCGGCTTTCGCCACCGGGTTTTCAATGATGAAGGTCATCACATCCCAGCAAAGATCTTTCACGCCCTGCTGGCTGGCAGCAGAAATCAGGTAGAACTTATCTTCCCAACCTAGAGCTTCCGCGATCGCTTTGGCTTTCTCTTCCGCCGCGTCTTTATCCATCAGGTCGATTTTATTGAACACTAACCAGCGTGGTTTTTCAGCCAGCTTCTCGCTGTATTTTTCCAGCTCGCCCACGATGATGCGCGCGTTTTCGACCGGGTCAGAACCATCAATCGGTTCAAGGTCGATGAGATGCAACAGAACGCGGCAGCGCTCAAGGTGCTTAAGGAAGCGAATCCCTAAACCTGCACCTTCCGCAGCGCCTTCAATCAGGCCCGGAATATCGGCAACAACGAAGCTTTTCTCGTTATCCATACGCACCACGCCGAGGCTTGGTACTAGTGTGGTAAACGGATAGTCAGCCACTTTCGGCTTCGCCGCAGAAACAGCACGGATGAAGGTTGATTTACCAGCATTCGGCATACCCAGCATCCCGACATCAGCCAGCAACATAAGCTCCAGCTGCAGATCGCGTTTGTCGCCCGGCGTACCCATTGTCTTCTGACGTGGGGAACGGTTAACAGAAGATTTAAAGCGGGTATTACCCAGACCGTGCCAACCGCCTTTACCCACCATCAGACGCTGACCGTGAGTAGTCATATCGCCCATGGTTTCACCAGTGCCCTGATCGATAACACGCGTACCGACCGGCACTTTGACAGTGACGTCTTTACCACGTTTACCGGTACAGTCACGGCTCTGGCCATTCTGCCCACGCTCGGCGCGGAAAGCTTTCTCAAAGCGATAGTCGATCAGGGTGTTAAGGTTCTCATCCGCTTCCAGCCAGACATCACCACCGTCTCCACCATCGCCGCCGTCTGGGCCGCCACGTGGAATATATTTTTCACGGCGGAAGCTGACGCAACCGTTGCCGCCATCCCCTGCCACAACCAGGATCGTTGCTTCATCAACAAACTTCATTTTACTCTCCGTAAATCATTCGCCTGAGCGGGGTAGCGTTACAACCGCTTCACGCTTACGCCACCGTCCCCATAGACGATGACCAATGGCGGAATACATCGCGCCCGCAACCACGACAAACGCACCGAGATAACCTATAAGGTTTAGCATCGGTCTGGCGAAGAAATCGGGCCAGGCTATTGATAATAAATCTGAAAATAACAGCGTGAACAGAGGAGTCAGCGTGATTAACGCGCTCACCTGTGCCGCCTGCCAGCGCGCCATGGCTTCCGCCAGCGCACCGTAACCCACCAGGGTGTTTAGCCCGCAGAAAATCAGGCAGGCAAGCTGCCAGTCGCTCAGCTGGGAAATCACACCCGGCCTTGCTAGCGGCAGCAATGCTATCGTACATAAAGTGTACAGCAAAAACAGGATCTGCTGTGAGGCCAGTCGCCGCAATAACACCTTTTGCGCGACGCCATAACTCACCCAGACCGTTGCTGCCCCGACGCCAAATATGACGCCCCAGGTGTAATCCGTCAGACGAGTAAAGATTTCCACCAGGCTGGTGTTGAAAAACATCACCAGACCGCAGAGCAGCATTATCGCACCAACCACCTGTGTCCCGCGCATCTTCTCTTTGAGGATAACGACGCTGGCAATCATCATGCCTACGGGCGACAGCTGTCCTATCACCTGCGAAGCGGTAGGACTTAAATACTGCAGGGACGAACTGAACAGAATAAAGTTTCCGAACAACCCACCGGTGGCAATGGCGAGCAGCACCAGCCAGCGTGGCTTACGGAAAAGCTGCAGCGGTGGCAGCTTGCCTTTTATGGCGAGAATCGAGCCAAGGCCGATACTGGCCATCAGAAAGCGGTAGAACACGATAGTCGGAGGCTCCATCACCTCCAGCACCTGCTTCATTGCAATTGGCAACGCACCCCAACATATTGCGGTGGTGAGCGCCAAAAGAATACCAATGCCCGCCTGCTGTTTCATGCCCGTTTATCCCTGTACGAAACTTACCGGACTTCTAATGTAAAAAGCCCCGCAACACGTTGCGGGGCTTTCATCCGTTACCGGACCGAAAAACTTACTCAGCAACGATGCTGATGTATTTACGGTTGTTCGGGCCTTTAACTTCGAATTTCACTTTACCGTCTGCTTTAGCAAACAGAGTGTGGTCACGGCCACAACCAACGTTGTTGCCAGCGTGGAATTTAGTACCACGTTGACGAACGATGATGCTACCTGCCAGAACTGCTTCGCCGCCAAAGCGTTTTACGCCCAGACGTTTAGCTTCTGAATCGCGACCATTTCGAGTTGAGCCGCCAGCCTTTTTATGTGCCATTTAATCTACTCCTCAGGTCTTAGGCGCTGATGCCAGTAATTTTCACATCAGTGAACCACTGACGATGGCCTTGCTGCTTACGGTAGTGCTTACGACGACGAAACTTAACAATCTTAATTTTCTCGCCACGACCGTGTGCAACAACTTCAGCTTTGATTACGCCGCCATCAACGAAAGGAACGCCGATTTTGACTTCTTCACCGTTTGCGATCATCAGCACTTCAGCGAACTCAACAGCTTCGCCGGTTGCGATGTCCAGCTTTTCCAGGCGAATGGTCTGACCTTCGCTTACTCGGTGTTGTTTACCACCACTTTGGAAAACCGCGTACATATAAAACTCCGCTTCCGCGCACATCTTCGTGTGATTCAGAGTGCGCTATAAATATTCACAATAGGGCGCGAATATTACGCAAAACATGAGCCTTTGACAAGTGGGATCATCAATCAATGCAGAAAAAAAACACAACGCACACGGTGACGTTTATCTGCGTCGTTTTTTCAGTACAATCAGGGCTACAATTGTAACCCAGACTCTTCGTTATCCCTTATGGATAAGCGGTAAACAGGACATAAAGCCCGGCTTTTGCGATGAATTTAGAAAAAATCAATGAGTTAACCGCGCAAGATATGGCGGGTGTCAATGCGGCAATCCTTGAACAACTCGATTCTGACGTCCAACTGATCAATCAGTTAGGGTATTACATCGTCAGCGGAGGCGGAAAACGCATTCGTCCAATGATCGCGGTACTGGCAGCGCGAGCTGTCGGCTATCAGGGGAACGCTCACGTCACCATCGCAGCGCTAATTGAGTTTATTCACACAGCGACGTTGCTGCACGACGACGTGGTGGATGAATCCGACATGCGCCGAGGCAAAGCCACGGCCAACGCCGCATTTGGCAACGCAGCCAGCGTTCTGGTAGGCGACTTTATCTATACCCGCGCGTTCCAGATGATGACCAGTTTGGGGTCGCTCAAAATTCTTGAGGTGATGTCCTCGGCGGTGAACGTCATTGCGGAAGGTGAAGTTCTGCAGTTGATGAACGTCAACGACCCGAACATCACCGAAGAAAACTATATGCGCGTGATTTACAGCAAAACTGCGCGCCTGTTCGAAGCGGCCTCTCAGTGCTCCGGCCTTCTGGCTGGCTGTTCCGATGAGCAGGAAAAAGGTCTTCAGGATTACGGACGCTACCTTGGTACCGCTTTCCAGTTGATTGACGATCTCCTCGATTACAGCGCCGACGGTGAGACGCTCGGTAAAAACGTGGGCGATGACCTGAACGAAGGCAAGCCGACGCTGCCTCTGCTGCACGCCATGCGCAACGGTACGCCGGAACAAGCGGCGATGATTCGCCAGGCAATTGAGGACGGCAACGGACGGCATTTACTGGAACCCGTTCTTGAAGCGATGGCTGCCAGTGGCTCGCTGGAATGGACCCGTCAGCGCGCCGAAGAAGAAGCCGATAAAGCAATCCAGTCTCTGCAATGCCTGCCTGATACCCCATGGCGCGAAGCACTCATCGCGCTCGCCCATATTGCTGTTCAGCGCGACCACTGATCCCCTCCCGCGCACTGCGCGGGAAAGTTCTAATAAAATCATCCACTGCCCCACCACCTTGATTTAATCCGAATGTCACCTTCTCTTACTTGAACTTTTTAGAACTTAATCGCTTTCAGCGTTATAGTAATGCAGCCACCAGGCGATGGTGGTTTGTTTATCAACAGGGAGAAAGTATGGATAAATTCATCGACTGGCATCCTGCAGATATCATTGCCGGATTGCGTAAAAAAGGAACATCACTGGCAGCGGAGTCCCGCAAAAATGGACTGAGCTCGTCGACGCTGGCAAATGCCCTCACCCGCCCCTGGCCAAAAGGGGAAGCCATCATTGCAGCGGCATTAGGCACCGAACCGTGGATTATCTGGCCATCGCGTTACCACGATAGAATCACGCATGAATTTATCGACAGAACGCAGCAGATAAGACAGCCGAAGAAGAAGTAAAACCGATAAGCACCCCGAGTCTTGCTGACGCGGGGATGCCTTAGCAGGACGCGAAATTATTCGCCTTTGATACGCTCGATGGTCGCACCCAGACCACGAAGTTTGTCCTCGATACGCTCGTAACCACGGTCAATGTGGTAAATACGCTCCACGATGGTCGTGCCTTCCGCGATACAACCTGCCAGCACCAGGCTTGCAGACGCTCGCAGATCGGTCGCCATGACCTGCGCCCCAGACAGTTTCTCCACACCGTGACAAATCGCCGTGTTGCTTTCGATTTCAGCATGCGCGCCCATGCGGATCAGTTCCGGCAGGTGCATGAAGCGATTTTCGAAAATGGTTTCGGTTACAACACCAGTACCTTCAGCGACCAGGTTCAGCAGGGTGAACTGGGCCTGCATATCAGTCGGGAAGCCCGGGTGCGGCGCAGTACGCACATTCACCGCCTTTGGACGCTTACCGTGCATGTCGAGGCTAATCCAGTCTTCACCGACTTCGATATCCGCACCCGCTTCACGAAGTTTTGCCAGCACCGCATCCAGCGTATCCGGCTGTGCGTCGCGACAAACAATTTTTCCGCCTGAAATGGCCGCAGCCACGAGGAAAGTGCCGGTTTCGATACGGTCAGGCAGAACGCTGTAAACGCCGCCGCCCAAACGCTTGACGCCTTCGATAGTGATACGATCGCTACCCTGACCGGTGATTTTCGCACCCAGAGCATTGAGGAAGTTGGCGGTATCAACGATTTCCGGCTCACGTGCGGCGTTCTCGATGATAGTCGTGCCTTCAGCAAGCGTTGCGGCGCTCATGATGGTTACAGTGGCACCGACGCTCACTTTATCCATCACGATGTGCGCGCCTTTTAGGCGACCGTTCACAGACGCTTTGACGTAACCTTCTTCCAGTTTGATCTCTGCACCCAGTTGCTCAAGGCCGGTTATATGCAGGTCAACAGGACGTGCGCCAATAGCACAACCACCAGGCAAAGAAACCTGACCCTGACCAAAACGTGCCACCAGCGGACCCAGTGCCCAAATGGACGCGCGCATGGTTTTCACCAGCTCGTAAGGGGCGCAGAACACGTTAACGTCGCTGGCATCAATCCACACGGAGCCGTTACGCTCAACTTTGGTTCCCAGCTGGCTCAGCAGCTTCATGGTAGTGTCGATATCTTTCAGCTGCGGTACGTTTTTAATCTCAACCGGCTCTTCAGCCAGCAGTGCTGCGAAAAGGATCGGCAGTGCCGCATTTTTGGCGCCGGAGATGCTCACTTCGCCCTGGAGACGTGAAGGCCCCTGTACACGAAATTTATCCATTCGTTCAAATCTCTTTTAAAATTCACCTGTGTAACGGGCGGTTACCCGTTACATAAAACCGTTGAGTTTGCGATCGCGTGCCCACTCTTCTGGGGTATACGCCTTGATCGACAGGGCATGAATTCGGTTATCAGCAATATATTCCATCAGTGGAGCATAGATGGACTGCTGTTTTTTTACCCGACTCATTCCCGCAAACAGTTCGCCCACGGCAATAACCTGAAAGTGACTGCCATCGCCAGAGACGTGGACTTCCTGAAGGGAGAGTGCGTTCATAAGCACTGTCTGAATTTCATGATTTTCCATGGGATAATTTCATCTGATAGTGAAAACAGCCCAACATCTTAGAGGAAAGTGCCGCTGTCTTAAACAAGCAAAAAGCCCCGACGCACAAAACGTAGAGGCTTTTAAGAGTAATACATTGAATAATTTAGGGGATCAGATCGGGCGGCAGATTATAAAGTTGAACAAGGGTGTTCATCTTTTCACTTTTGCCAACGATGCTGACAGCAGAACCCTGCTGGCGAACCTGTGCGACCAGATGCATCAGCAGCGCCACACCGGCTGTATCCACGCGGGTTATCTCGCTCAGGTCGATGGTCTCGACGCCCTGCATCACCTCTTTTCGCGCGTCCCAGAGTGGAACCAGAAAATCCTGATCTAATTCCCCCTGCAATAACAGTCGTCCGCCTTCACGCGTCCAGCGTAATGAGTCGGTCATTATTTTTTCTGTTCCAGCGTAATCGGCTGTTTAGAAATCGCCTGCAGCTGAGAGGTCAGACCATCAATACCTTTAGTACGCAGCAGGTCGCTCCACTCATTTTGTTTGGTGGTGATCATGCTGACGCCTTCAGCAATCATGTCAAACGCCTGCCAGTTACCCGTTTGGGTGTTTTTACGCCACTGGAAGTCGAGGCGAACCGGTGGACGACCGTTCGGGTCAACGATTGTGACACGGATAGGCAGAATGGTGGCATCGCCAAGCGGTTTCTCTGGGGCAATCTGATAGGTCTGACCGTGGTACATCGCCAGCGCCTGGCCATAAGCCTGCTTCAGATACTCATGGAACGCGGCAAAGTATGCTTCACGCTGTGCCGGGGTTGCATCACGGTAGTAGCGGCCTAAAACCAGCGCACCCGCGTATTTCACCTGCACATACGGCAGCAATTCCTGATCAACAATCTGACGCAAATAGTCAGGATTGGAACGAATCTGAGACTGTTCATTTTTGAGGCGGGTAAAGGTTTTCTGAGCCGCCTCGTTCATCAGAGTATACGGGTTGGATTGATCCGCCGCCGTGGCCGCCGTCAGTGGGGCAATGACCAGCATGGCAACCATAAGTAAGCGTTTAAACATGGGTTAATTCTCCTGAGATTAGTGCGTCGTTGCAGCAGGCGCCGTAGCGTCAGTATGGTCTTCCGCCGGGTTTTGCGCTTCGTCTGAATTCTTATTTTCTCCGCCTTTGTTGCTATAGAGGAACTGACCAATCAGGTCCTCCAGTACCAGCGCAGATTTCGTATCCTGAATCGTGCTGCCTTCTTTAAGCATCGACGTGCCCATTTCCGGATCATCAAAACCGACATTCAGCGCGAGATACTGCTCGCCCAGCAGACCGGAGGTACGGATAGCCAGCGAACTGGTATCCGGGATCTGGTTGTACTGTTCTTCGATATCCAGCGTAACACGTGGAAGATAGGTCTTCGGGTCCAGCGAAATATCAGCCACACGACCAATCACCACCCCGCCGATACGGACCGGAGAGCGGGCTTTCAGGCCGCCGATATTATCGAAGGTGGCATAAACCTGATAGGTCGGTTCCGTGCGTAAAGAGGTCACGTCCGCTGCTTTCAGGCATACGAACAGCGCCGCCAGAAAAGCCACCAGAATAAAAATACCTACCCAGATTTCACTTTTTTTCGTTTGCATGAACTCAATTCCCAAACATCAGTGCAGTCAGCACAAAATCCAGCCCCAGTACCGCTAACGACGAATGCACCACGGTGCGCGTCGTTGCGCGGCTGATCCCTGCGGAAGTGGGGATCGCATCGTAACCGTTGAACAATGCAATCCACGTCACCGTAATGGCAAATACCACGCTTTTAATCACGCAGTTCACCAGGTCCGTACGCCAGTCAACGGCGTTTTGCATCGCCGACCAGAAGAAGCCCGCATCGATCCCTTTCCAGCTCACGCCAACCAGCGATCCGCCCCAAATACCGACGGCGACAAAAATAATCGTCAGCAGCGGCAGCGAAATTACGCCCGCCCAGAAGCGTGGAGCAATTACGCGTCGCAGCGGGTCGACCGCCATCATTTCCATACTGGAAAGCTGTTCAGTCGCGCGCATCAGGCCAATTTCGGCGGTCAGCGCAGAACCGGCGCGCCCGGCAAAGAGCAGTGCGGCTACGACCGGCCCCAGTTCACGCAGCAGCGATAACGCCACCAGCATACCGAGACTGGTTTCTGCACTGTAGGTGGTTAGCACCAGATACCCTTGTAAGCCCAGCACCATCCCGATAAACACGCCCGAGACGATGATTATCAGCATCGACAGCACGCCCACGCTGTAAAGCTGACGGACTAATAAAGGGGCATGTTTACGGAACTCAGGCTTGCCAACCACCGCATTGAACAACATTAACCCGGCACGTCCGAAGGTCGAGATCGTTTTAATCCCCCGATGTCCGAGCGCAGCCAGTGCATTTAACAGCATGAGCAACTAACTCCCTGTTCCGAATAAATCGTGATGATAATCGCCCGCCGGATAGCGGAATGGCACCGGGCCATCAGCAATGCCATCCAGGAACTGGCGCACGCGCGGATCGCTGTTTTCCTGTAGCGACTGTGCGCTGCCGTGAGCGACAATTTTTCGGTCCGCCACGATATAGGCGTAGTCGGCGATACTCAGCACTTCCGGGACGTCGTGGGAAACCACGACGCAGGTGACACCCAGCGAACTGTTGAGCTCAGAAATCAGCTTGACCAGTACACCCATGGTGATCGGATCCTGGCCCACGAAGGGCTCATCAAACATGATCAAATCCGGCTCGAGGGCAATGGCTCGCGCCAGTGCGGCGCGGCGCGCCATCCCGCCGGACAGCTCAGAAGGCATCAGTTTAGCAGCCCCGCGCAACCCCACCGCTTCCAGTTTCATCATCACCGTGCTTTTCAGCAGCGGTGCAGGCAGGCGCGTGTGTTCACGCAGCGGGTAGGCAACGTTATCGAAAACGTTCAGGTCGGTGAACAGCGCACCCGACTGGAACAGCATGCTCATGCGCTTACGCACGGCGTACAGTCGTGAGCGAGACATTTTTGGCACATCTTCGCCATCGAACAGAATCTCACCGCTGTCAGGCGGTATCTGTCCGCCAATCAAACGCAGCAGCGTGGTCTTACCGATCCCTGACGGTCCCATGATGGCCGTAATTTTACCGCGAGGCACCGACAGCGAGATGTTGTCGAAGATACTTCGGGAGCTACGCGTGAAGCTCACGCCGCGAACTTCGACTAAATTATCCAGTGTCTGGGTCATAGGTTTATCCCTGGAAAAACCTCTTCGGGTTAAGCATGGCGCGATTTGACGCCCCTAACCCATCATTTTTACAGAATCTTACCTGCCACAGTTAGCGAAAGCAGGCATTTGTTTTACTTTTTCAACGCATAAAGTCAAAATTAAGAATTCGTCCGCGCCATGCAGGTGGTGCAAAGCGGCTGACGATTATACCTGAAGAAAGGACTTTAGATGCTTTTAGCGACGGCTCTGTTAATAATTGGTTTACTTCTGGTGGTCTACAGTGCCGATCGTCTCGTTTTTGCCGCCTCGATTCTATGCCGCAGCATGAACATCCCGCCGCTGATTATCGGCATGACGGTCGTTAGCGTGGGCACCTCGCTTCCAGAGATAATCGTATCCGTAACCGCATCTTTTCATGGACAAATTGATCTCGCTATTGGCACCGCGATCGGCTCAAACATCATTAACATTTTGCTGATCCTTGGCCTGGCCGCGTTGCTGCATTCGTTTACCGTCCATTCCGATATCCTGCGTCGGGAATTGCCGCTAATGTTAGTCGTAAGCCTGTTAGCGGGTTTTGTGCTGTATGATGGGCAGTTAACAAGGATAGATGGCTTATTTCTGTTCGCATTGGCTGTGCTGTGGCTGTTTTATATTGTTAAAATCGCCCGCCTGGCGGAACGGCAGGGAAATGACAGCCTGACGCGTGAACAATTAGCAGAATTGCCCCGCGAAGGGACGCTGCCCGTCGCCTGCTTATGGCTCGGTGTTGCCTTAATCATTATGCCAATGGCCACGCGCATGGTGGTGGATAACGCCACCGTGTTGGCGAACTACTTCGCGATGAGCGAGCTGACCATCGGTCTGACGGTGATTGCCATTGGCACCAGTCTGCCAGAGCTTGCCACTGCCATCGCCGGGGCACGTAAAGGAGAGGACGATATCGCCATTGGCAATATCATAGGCTCCAACATTTTCAATATCGCCATCGTGATGGGTATTCCTGCGCTGGTCGCGCCGGGGCCGTTTAATCCGCTGGCGTTTAGTCGTGATTACGGTGTGATGGTGCTGGCCAGCATGATTTTTGCCCTACTGTGCTGGCGCCGTAAACCACAAATTGGCAAAGGTGCCGGGGCAATACTGACCGGGTGCTTTCTTGTTTGGCTGGCGTTCCTTTGGTGGGGCACGCCGTTTTTCGCAGAGTGAATCGGGATAACATTATGTCGCAAATAGATTTGCAGCCGGGTTTTGACTTTCAGCAGGCAGGCCTCGACGTGCTGGAGATTGAACGTGAAGGTCTGGCGCAGCTCGATCAGTTTATCAATCAGGATTTCGCCCTCGCCTGCGAAAAAATAGCCTACTGCGGCGGTAAAGTCGTGGTGATGGGCATGGGTAAGTCCGGGCATATTGGTCGTAAATTGGCGGCAACATTTGCCAGCACCGGCACACCGTCGTTCTTTGTTCATCCTGGTGAAGCCGCTCACGGCGACCTCGGTATGGTCTCGCCGCAGGATGTCGTCATCGCGTTATCCAACTCCGGTGAGTCCAACGAAATTCTGGCGCTGATCCCGGTGCTCAAACGCCTGCATGTGCCGCTTATCTGCATGACCAGCCGCCCGGAAAGTAGCATGGGCAAGGCTGCGGATATCCATTTGTGCGTCAGCGTACCGAAAGAAGCCTGTCCTCTGGGCCTCGCGCCAACGTCGAGCACCACCGCGGCCCTGGTCATGGGTGATGCGCTGGCGGTTGCGCTGCTCAAAGCACGCGGCTTTACCGCCGAAGATTTTGCCCTTTCACATCCGGGTGGCGCGCTGGGCCGTAAGTTACTGCTGCGCGTAAACGACATCATGCACACCGGCGATGAAATTCCGCACGTCAGCCCTGATGCTTCCCTGCGCGACGCGCTGCTGGAAATCACACGCAAAAATCTCGGTCTGACGGTTATCTGCGACGATCAGATGAAAATCGAAGGCATTTTCACCGATGGTGACTTGCGTCGGGTGTTTGATATGGGCGTTGACGTTCGCGATATGAACATCGCGGATGTGATGACCCGTGGCGGCATTCGTGTGCGACCAGGGATTCTGGCCGTTGATGCACTGAATCTAATGCAGTCTCGTCATATCACCTGCGTCATGGTTGCCGATGGCGACCATCTGCTGGGTGTGATACATATGCATGATCTCCTGCGCGCTGGCGTAGTGTAAGTAAGGAAAAAACAATGAGTAATGCTGGCGCGTCGGTAACGACCTGCTATGGACCAGTCAGTTCAGAGGTCATGGAGAAAGCGCAGAAAATTCGTCTGCTGATCCTTGATGTAGACGGCGTGCTGTCTGATGGGCTGATATACATGGGCAATAACGGCGAAGAACTGAAAGCCTTTAACGTGCGCGACGGCTACGGCATTCGCTGTGCGCTGACGTCAGGCATAGAAGTTGCAATCATCACCGGACGAAAAGCTAAACTGGTAGAAGACCGCTGCAGAACGCTGGGAATTACACATCTGTGGCAAGGACAGTCCGATAAGCTGATTGCGTATCGTGAATTACTGGAAACCCTGTCCCTGCGTCCGGATGAAGTCGCCTACGTCGGTGATGACCTCATCGACTGGCCGGTGATGGCCGAGGTGGGGCTGAGCGTTGCGGTTTCAGACGCACATCCCCTGCTGCCACCGCGCGCGGATTATGTCACGCGTATCGCCGGAGGCCGTGGTGCCGTCCGTGAAGTGTGCGATTTGTTGCTGCTGGCTCAGGGCAAGCTGGATGAAGCCAAAGGGCAATCAATATGAGTAAAACCAGACGTTGGGTTATCATTCTGCTTTCGCTGCTGGCGCTGGTGCTTATCGGCTTCAATCTGGTGGACAAAGACGACACAGGTCCGGCGGTCGTCAACAATAACGACCCGACATATAAAAGCGAGCATACCGACTCCGTGGTCTACAACCCAGAAGGGGCGTTGACCTACCGGTTGATTTCAGAACATGTCGAGTATTTCTCCGAGCAGGCCGTTTCGTGGTTTACCCGACCGGTTCTGACCACTTTTGATGTAAATAAAGTGCCGACCTGGTCTATCAAGGCTGACAAGGCCAAACTGACCAATGACCGTATGCTGTATCTGTACGGTCACGTTGAGATCAACGCCCTGACGGACGACTCTCAACTGCGCAAAGTTACGACGGATAACGCCATTGTGAATCTGGTGACTCAGGACGTGAGTTCGGACGATTTGGTGACGTTGTACGGTACAACATTTAATTCCAGCGGCCTCAAAATGCGCGGCAACTTACGCAGCAAAAACGCCGAGCTGATTGAAAAGGTGAGAACCTCCTATGAAATTCAGAAATAATAAATTCAGCTTTAAGCTTGCCCTTGCCAGCGTGTTGCTGGCATCCAGCCTGCCTGCGCTGGCCTTAACGGGTGATACCGATCAGCCGATCCACATTGAATCTGATCAACAGTCTCTGGACATGCAGGGTAACGTTGCGACGTTCACCGGCAACGTTATCGTCACCCAGGGCACCATCAAAATTAATGCCGACAAAGTGGTGGTCACTCGCCCAGCCGGTGTTAAAGGCAAAGAGACGATGGATGGCTACGGTAACCCGGCTACGTTTTACCAGATGCAGGACAACGGCAAACCAGTTAACGGCCATGCGTCGAAAATGCACTACGAAGTGGCTAATGATCTTGTCGTGCTGACTGGCAACGCGTATCTCGAGCAGGTCGACAGCAACATTAAAGGCGACAAGATTACCTATCTGGTGAAAGAGCAGAAAATGCAGGCGTATAGCGAAAAAGGTAAACGCGTGACGACGGTTCTGGTGCCATCGCAGCTGCAAGATAAGAGCAACAACACCACACCGGCTCAGCCTAAAAAGAGTAACTAATACGTTATGGCAACTTTAACAGCAAAGAATCTTGCGAAAGCCTATAAGGGACGTCGGGTCGTTGAAGACGTTAGCCTGACGGTGAATTCCGGCGAAATCGTCGGCCTGCTGGGCCCGAACGGGGCGGGTAAAACCACCACGTTCTACATGGTGGTCGGCATTGTGTCCCGCGATGCGGGTAACATCATCATTGATGATGACGATATCAGTATGCTGCCACTGCATGCCCGTGCCCGTCGGGGTATTGGCTATCTGCCGCAGGAAGCCTCCATTTTCCGCCGTCTGAGCGTGTTTGATAACCTGATGGCGGTGCTGCAAATCCGTGACGATTTGAGCAACGAGCAGCGCGTTGACCGTGCAAACGAGCTGATGGAAGAGTTTCACATTGAGCATCTGCGCGACAACCTCGGTCAGGCGCTCTCAGGCGGTGAACGCCGTCGTGTAGAAATCGCCCGCGCGCTTGCAGCTAATCCTAAATTTATTCTGCTGGATGAACCTTTTGCGGGCGTTGACCCCATTTCGG
The DNA here is from genome assembly GCA_902706235.1 of Citrobacter sp. 18056. GTDB lineage: Bacteria > Pseudomonadota > Gammaproteobacteria > Enterobacterales > Enterobacteriaceae > Scandinavium > Scandinavium manionii. The sequence goes on from CACSJR010000005.1 coordinate 237,988, forward strand.
TTATCGACATCAAGCGTATTATCGAACACCTGCGCGACAGCGGCCTCGGCGTGCTGATTACTGACCATAACGTTCGCGAAACGTTAGCAGTCTGCGAACGCGCTTACATCGTGAGCCAGGGGCATCTGATTGCTCACGGTACGCCGGAACAAATCCTCCAGGACGAGCATGTTAAGCGCGTGTATCTTGGGGAAGACTTCAGACTCTGATAGGGTAGTGAATACAGACATTCTGGCCGGAGAAATTTGCCCTGATTATGAAGCAAGGTTTGCAATTAAGGCTCAGCCAACAGCTCGCCATGACGCCGCAACTGCAACAGGCTATTCGTCTGTTACAGCTTTCTACGCTCGAGCTGCAACAGGAACTTCAGCAAGCGCTGGAGAGTAATCCCCTGCTTGAGCAAACCGACCTTCACGAGGAAGTCGATTCACAAGAAGAAACCGATAACGACACATTTGATACGGTTGATGCCCTCGAGCAGAAAGAAATGCCCGATGAGCTTCCGCTCGACGCCAGCTGGGATGAAATCTATACCGCAGGCACGCCGTCCGGTACCGGCACCGATTATCAGGATGACGAACTGCCGGTCTACCAGGGCGAAACGACGCAGTCACTTCAGGACTATCTGATGTGGCAGGTTGGGCTGACGCCGTTTTCCGATACCGACCGCGCGATAGCCACGTCGATCGTGAACGCGGTTGACGACACCGGCTACCTCACCGCATCGCTGGAAGAGATCCTCGAAAGCATCGGCGACGAAGAGCTCGATCTCGATGAAGTCGAAGCGGTGCTGAAACGCATCCAGCGCTTTGATCCGATCGGCGTGGCCGCAAAAGATCTTCGCGACTGCCTGTTGATCCAGCTCTCCCAGTTTGCCAAAGAGACGCCGTGGCTAACGGAAGCCAAAACGATTATCAGCGATCATCTCCCCCTGCTGGCCAACCATGACTTCCGTTCCCTGATGCGCGTCACTCGCCTCAAAGAGGATGTGCTGAAAGAAGCCGTGTCGTTGATTCAGTCTCTGGATCCGCGTCCGGGTCAGTCGATTCAGACCGGCGAACCAGAATACGTCATCCCCGATGTGCTGGTGCGTAAAATCAGCGGCCGTTGGGCAGTTGAACTCAATTCCGACAGTATCCCGCGCCTGCAAATCAATCAGCATTACGCTGGCATGTGCAGCACCACGCGCAACGACGCCGACAGCCAATTTATTCGCAGCAACCTACAGGAAGCCAAATGGCTGATTAAAAGCCTGGAAAGCCGCAATGACACGCTACTGCGGGTGAGCCGCTGCATCGTCGAACAGCAGCAGGCGTTCTTTGATCAGGGCGAAGAGTTCATGAAACCGATGGTGCTAGCTGATATTGCCCAGGCCGTCGAAATGCATGAATCAACGATTTCACGCGTTACCACGCAAAAGTATCTGCACAGCCCACGGGGCATTTTTGAGCTTAAGTATTTCTTCTCCAGCCATGTAAATACCGAAGGCGGCGGCGAAGCGTCGTCCACGGCCATTCGCGCACTGGTGAGGAAGTTAATTGCCGCGGAAAATCCCGCGAAACCACTGAGTGACAGTAAGCTGACTACCATGCTGTCCGAACAGGGTATCATGGTGGCACGCCGCACCGTTGCAAAGTACCGAGAGTCTTTATCCATTCCGCCGTCAAACCAGCGTAAACAGCTGGTCTGACACAACCGATAAGGAAGACACTATGCAGCTCAATATCACAGGACACAATGTCGAAATCACTGACGCACTGCGTGAATTTTTGAACACCAAATTCGCGAAGCTTGAGCAGTTTTTCGAACGGATCAATCAAGTCTATATTGTGTTAAAAGTGGAAAAGGTGACTCATATCTCGGATGCCACCCTGCATGTTAACGGGGGCGAAATTCATGCCAGTGCGGAAGGGCAGGATATGTATGCCGCAATAGACGGTCTTATCGATAAGCTGGCAAGACAGCTGACCAAACATAAAGATAAACTGAAACAACACTAATTGTCCGGGCGTACGCCTGACCCGGTTGTTCGGGTTGGGCGGCACGCAGGTGAAATTATGATGAACAATGATTCCGCTCTGCAATTGAGCAATGTCCTTAACCAGGAATGTACCCGCAGTGCAGTTCACTGCCAGAGTAAAAAGCGTGCGCTGGAAATCATCAGCGAACTGGCCGCAAAACAGCTTGGCTTACCGTCACAGGTGGTATTCGAGGCTATTCTGACCCGTGAAAAGATGGGCAGTACCGGTATCGGCAACGGCATCGCCATTCCTCACGGCAAGCTGGAAGAAGATACTCTGCGTGCCGTCGGCGTTTTCGTGCAGCTCGAAACACCGATCGCCTTTGATGCCATTGATAACCAGCCGGTTGATCTGCTGTTCGCCCTGCTGGTGCCTGCCGATCAGACCAAAACGCATTTGCACACCCTTTCACTGGTGGCGAAGCGTCTGGCAGACAAAGCCATCTGCCGCCGGTTGCGTAGCGCACAGAGCGATCAGGAACTGTATGAAATTATCACCAGCGACGATAACGGTGATGAAGATGCCTAACGGTAACTCGGTTGTCTTAAGGAGAAACGACTGATGGTACTGATGATTGTCAGCGGTCGCTCGGGCTCAGGTAAATCTGTCGCCCTGCGTGCGCTGGAAGACATGGGCTTTTACTGTGTGGATAACCTGCCCGTCGTGCTGTTGCCCGAACTGGCGAAAAGCCTTGCTGACCGACAAATTTCTGCCGCGGTCAGCATTGATGTGCGTAACATGCCGGAATCTCCGGAGATTTTTGAACAGGCAATGGACAATTTGCCTGATGCATTCTCTCCGCAACTGTTGTTCCTTGATGCCGATCGCAACACGCTGATCCGCCGATATAGCGATACACGCCGTCTGCACCCTCTTTCCAGCAAAAATCTGTCGCTGGAAAGCGCAATCGATAAGGAAAGCGATTTACTGGAACCGCTGCGTTCCCGTGCTGACCTGATTGTCGACACGTCAGAAATGTCGGTGCATGAACTGGCTGAAATGCTGCGTACGCGCCTGCTTGGCAAGCGTGAACGCGAACTGACGATGGTGTTTGAATCCTTCGGCTTTAAGCACGGGATCCCTATCGATGCCGATTACGTGTTCGACGTGCGTTTCCTGCCAAACCCGCACTGGGACCCGAAACTGCGTCCGATGACCGGCCTCGATAAACCGGTTGCCGCGTTCCTCGATCGTCACACAGAAGTTCACAATTTTATCTATCAGACCCGCAGCTATCTTGAGCTATGGTTACCTATGCTGGAAACCAACAACCGCAGCTATCTGACGGTCGCGATTGGTTGTACCGGCGGTAAACATCGTTCGGTGTACATTGCCGAACAGCTGGCTGACTACTTCCGCTCACGCGGGAAGAACGTTCAGTCTCGTCATCGGACGCTGGAAAAACGGAAAACATGAGCGTAAAGCACACGGTTGAAATCACGAATAAGCTGGGGATGCACGCCCGCCCGGCGATGAAGCTGTTTGAGCTGGTACAGAATTATGATGCCGAAGTGTGGCTGCGCAATGACGAAGGCACCGAAGCCGAAGCCAGCAGCGTTATCGCGTTATTGATGCTGGATTCTGCCAAAGGCCGACAGATTGAAATCGAAGCCAGCGGGCCGCAAGAAACTGAAGCCCTGGCGGCGGTGATCGCACTGTTTAACGCCGGTTTCGATGAAGATTAGTCCGCGTTTACGCTGACTGTCTGACGCCCTCTCCCGCAGGAGAGGGCAAAATCTTTAATACAGTTTATTTTCCCGCATAAACCCTTCCCCACCGAGCTGACGCATCTGGCGTAAGATCCACGCCTGACGGCTACGAACATACCCTGATGGCGCATCAGCACGAAAACGAATAGGGTTTGGCAGAACCGCCGCAAGCAACGCCGCTTCCGACATCGTCAATTTGCTGGCAGGTTTATGGAAATAGCGCTGCGCAGCCGCTTCGACGCCAAATACCCCATCACCAAATTCGGCAATATTCAGGTAAACGGTCAGGATGCGTTTTTTGCTCCAGACGGTTTCGATGCCCACCGTCAAACCCGCTTCCAGCCCTTTACGCAGCCAGCTTCTGCCATCCCACAGGAACAGATTTTTCGCGGTCTGCTGCGACAATGTGGATGCGCCACGAATGCGGTTTTCATTCTGCTCGTTATGGGCCAGCGCTTTCTCAATGGCAGACACATCAAATCCCCAATGGTCCGGGAATTTCTGGTCTTCCGCAGCGATGACGGCGAGTCCCATCCACGGCGTCATTTCATCCATGCTTACCCAGTCAGAATGAGCCAGATAGTGAAAGTTACCGCTAAACATTTCCCCGAGCTGGCGCTCCACCATCACTGCTGAAAATGGCACCGGTAGCACGCTGAAAATCGCGATACCCCCGCCCCAAAAAACGGCGAGCGTGATTACCACCCGCAGCAGAATGCGCTTTATCCAGGCCAACGGCGAACGGCGCTGACTCATTCGCACAGCACCATCACGCGGGCCACCAGCTTCTCAATGCCGGTTGCCGCGTCAGCTATATTCTGCGCCAGCATATAGGCCGGAGTGGTGACGACTTTGTGCTCTTCATCCACCACGATATCGTCTACCGGGCACGGCACATGTTCGGCACCCATTGCTTCCAGCACCTCGGCGGTATCGATATCGGTGCCGATGGTAATGCGCAGAGGGAAATCAAAAATCTTCGGCAACATCGCCGGGGCAATGCACATAAAGCCGAGCGGCTTACCCGCCTGATGCAGAGCCAGTGTCAGCGCTTTTAAATCCACATCCACCACGCACTCATTGCCCTGGGAAGCAAAGTTACTCAGGTTTTTAGCCGCGCCAAATCCGCCGGGCACAATCAGCGCATCAAGCTCATCGGCACGCGCACTCGCCAGCGGCTGAATGTCACCGCGCGTGATCCGCGCTGCTTCCAGCAGAACGTTACGTTCACCCGCCATTGATTCACCATCTAAATGGTTTATCACATCAGACTGGCTTTTATCTGGCGCAAAACAGACCGCCTGCGCGCCATTTCGAGCAATAGCCAACAGCGTGATGACCGCTTCATGAATTTCGCTGCCGTCATATACGCCACAACCGCTCAGCACTACGCCAATTTTTTTCATCCTGCGTTCCTTTTTGCAACCGCATGAAGCCCATCAGTTATTTTGATTTAACCGCCATGCTTCACACATTTTACTGATTTACGTAACAAATAATTTAAGTTTTGCTATCTTAATGAACGTGCAGCCCAAATTCTCAGGCCGCGTCTGTTCAACACTCTTAAAACTATCGAGGCGCAGCCACGTTTTCCCTGGTGTTGGCGCAGTATTCGCGCACCCCGGCTTGACCGGGGTCATTTTTTATCGGCTTGCGACCCATACTTTCAGGGTAGCGATATCCTGCTGCCATTCCGTTTTCATCTCTTCGACCCATTCACCCACGTTATCCCACCATGCTGGAAGATCCGGAGACTGAATCTGCTGCCCAAGCTGCTGAATATGGCGTAAACCAATCGAACCCGCGGCGCCTTTGATTTTATGCCCTTCTTCAACAATGCCTTTCTGGTCGCGCGCGGTCAGGTTTGATTCCAGCACCGCCAGATATCCCGGCATCATCTTCTCGAACACCGCCAGACCGTCGGTGATGAGCTGCGGGCCCACCAGATCGATGTACTGCTGGAGCATGTCGGTGTCCAGTACGCTGCTTGATTTGTTGCTGTCGGTCGTGGTCACGCTGCTTTCCTCGTCGTCAGGGGTATCCCAGAATTTTTGGATAATCGCGGTCAATGCCGGAACGGCCAGCGGCTTGCTCAGCACGTCGTCCATTCCCGCATCCAGATACTCTTTTTTGTCCTTCAGCACGTTGGCTGTCAGCGCCACCAGCGGCGGCAGCTCGTCGGCGTGATAACGTTGTTTCAGCTCGCGGGAGATATCCAGGCCGGTCATGTCCGGCAGTTGAATATCCAGTAACACCAGGTCGTATTCGGAAGGCGAGAACATCTCCAGCGCGGCTTTGCCCGTCATCGCGACATCTACGCTGTTACCGAGTTTCTCCAGCACCGAACGCGCAACAATCACGTTCAGCTCAATGTCTTCCACCAGCAGTACATGCAGGGCGGGTAACGGCATATCATCGTCGGTAAGGGTGTCTTCCACTTCTTCCGCGATTGCAGGCGCGTGAACGGTTAGCGTAAAGGTTGAGCCGCTGCCTGGCTGGCTGGAAACGGTGATATCGCCGCCCATGCTCTTCGCCAGACGACGCGAAACGGCCAGACCAATCCCGGTGCCCGTTGCCGGTTTTCCGCCCTGGCTGTCTTTCACCTGGTAATACATCGCGAAAATTTTGTCCTGCTCTTCCTGTGGGATGCCAATCCCAGAGTCTTCCACTTCGAAGCGCAGCATGTCGCCTGCATCGTAACGCACGCGAACCGACACGTTACCCTGCTGGGTAAATTTGACCGCGTTGCTGATCAGATTCCATAGGATCTGCCGCAGGCGGGTGCCATCGGTTATCACTTTATGCGGCAATGGCAGCGTGGGATCCATCACGAAACGCAGTCCTTTTTGCTGCGCCTGCAAGCCCGAGAGGTTTTCCAGGTCAGCCAGGAAACCGGTGAAATCAATAGGCTGGTTATCCAGCTGAACTTTACGCCGTTCCATCTTATCCATATCGATAATATCGTTGAAGATATTACCCAGCGTGACCGCTGAAACGTGGATGGTTTTCAGGTATTTTTCCTGCTCGGATGTCAATTCGGTATCCAGCAGAATACGGCTCAGGCCGACGATGCCGTTGAGCGGCGTACGCAGTTCGTGGCTGATGGTAGAAATAAAGGTGGTCTTATCACGGCTGGCGCGTTCAAGGGCATCCTGATAGCGCTTACGTTCCGTTATATCGCGCCCAAAGCCCATCAGACCGTGGCGCTTCCCGACGCGGTCGTAATACGGCACTTTGCGAATTTCGAAGCAGGCTTTGCGGCCATCGGGATAATCCAGCCACTGTTCGTAGGTCAGCGAAACATTGTGGCGGAATACTTTCTCATCGGTTTCAATGACTTTGGCTGCAGCTTCCGGGGAATACACGTCAAGAGGTTTGAGGTTTACCAGCTGCTTTTCGCTTTTCCCGGTCAACAACTCCATCGCCCGGTTACAGCCAGAAAATTCTTTATCTTCATTGCGGTAAAACACCAGGTCCGGCGAGGCATCAAGGAACGAACGCAGGAAAGACGACTGTTGCTCGAGCTGAATTTGCGTCTGTTCGCGCTCTTTCATTTCGATTTTCAGCTGTTCCAGCGTGGTCTGACGCTCAGCTTCCGCCTTTTCGCGATCGGTGATTTCCTGATTAAGCTGCGCAATATTGTCTTTCAACTGCACATTCAGCTTCAGGTCGCGGTCACGCATCTCTTCCAGCTTTTCGACCAAACGCGTAAGACGCTGGCGAGATTCTTCCAGTTGCTCGACCACCACTGAGAGAAAATAAACCGCCCAGGGCGTGATCAACAGCCCAAAGAAAATGGAGCGGATAACATCAATACTCTCAACCTGGCCGTGCAGCACCATGGTCACCGCCATCTGTACCACGATGGCTAACACCACCAGAGCCAGCGCCAACAGCAGCGAGAAGCGTACCAGGCCGAGCTTCATCATCAGGTCGACATAGTACTGCGCAAGCATTCGGATTTGCTTCATAGGAATTTCCTTCACCACAACGTCGCTCAATAATACCCAATTCTGAGCAACGCGTTGAAGGTTGTGCGAAAAATGCGGTGAGAATTGGGGTTATGCGTCGGGGAAAGGGATAAAAGGCTTGCCAAGCGCGGAGCCCTGCACGCCATGTTCGTTAAGATAGCGGTCCAGCTCCAGCATTCCGGTCCAGCGGTTCTCACACCATAGCGGGGCAAGCAGCGTCGGGCGACGTGCGTTAGCGGAAATGCGGTGATAGACAACGTCCGGCGGCGTGTGGCGTATCATTTCGCCTGCGGTCTGGGTGTATTCATCCAGCTCAATGCCTTTCAGCCTACCCGCTTGCCAGGCTTTCGCCATGATACTGCCGGTCACGATGTGTAATGGATGCAGCTTAATGCCATCGACGCCGGTCTCGACCACGTTTTCCAGCGTCTGCATACACTCCGCCTGCCCTTCGCCCGGCAGTCCGACAATCAAATGCGTACACACTTTAAGCCCACGTTCGCGTGCCAGACGCGTAGTGGCCTGGTAACAGGCAAAATCATGCCCACGATTGATGCGATGCAGGGTTTTATCCTGTGCGCTCTGCAAACCGAGCTCAAGCCACACTTCGTAGCCCATATCTTTATATTCACAGAGTAAATCCAGCACCGCCTCGGGCACGCAATCCGGACGCGTGCCCACGCATAATCCGACGATATTCGCCTGACTGACCGCCTGCTGATACATCGACCGTAGCACCTGCACTTCCGCAAAAGTGCTGGTATAAGCCTGAAAATACGCGAGATAACGTTTCGCGCGGTTCACCAAATGCGCCTGATGCGCCAGCTGATCCGCAATGGAGCGGTGCTGCTGCGCCTCATCGGCAAACGACGCCACATTACAGAAAGTGCAGCCGCCGCGGCCAATGGTGCCATCGCGATTTGGGCAGCTAAAACCGCCATGCAGGGTCAGCTTATGCACCTTTTCGCCATGGCGACGCATAAGATCCCCACCAAACATATTGACTAATTTCTGTAACTGCATAATCTGATAGACCGCACCTTTCGAAGAGGTGCAAAGCCTGCCATTTTTAGTCTCTTTCGGCGCTGACCTGGATCAAACGCTCCGGACATGCCACATCCATTGCATAACCACTCAAGATAACTGCAATTTCATTCACCACTCCGGTGATTACTTTTCCTTATGTTGACCCTCGATTTTTCACTATTACCGTGCCAGATGAAAAACAGTGTCATCAGGGGGATTTAGCCACCACGACAGAACATTATTCTGCGATAAAAAAGCCACTCAGCACAGAACCGCCATAATTGCGCTTTCATATAGTGAGAGAGATCACATTCAGCAGCCGGTTCGCTGAGGGTAAATGCATTGTTAAAAAGCACGAATTCCAATAACAATCATATAGTTAACCTACCTATAGCACATTTTTGCATAAATAAGATTGCCATTTGACCTGTGTGCGGATTCCCGATAACTTGAGGATCCGCTGGAAGCTTTCTCGATGAGCAGTCTGCTCATCATATTTATGCAGTAATTGAGATTCCCTCTGAAGCAAGTCCGCAATACTTGTTTACCGATGCGAAAGGATTTTGAGAGGGCGAATGCGTGGCCTGTGCCCCGCCGCCTTGCTCTTTCTACGCCTGCGCGCAGCGGTCCAGAGTGTGTCTCGTAGAGCCTGGGGAGGTTCACTGATATGTTGTACGATAAATCCCTTGAGAGGGATAACTGTGGTTTCGGCCTGATCGCCCACATAGAAGGCGAACCTAGCCACAAGGTAGTGCGTACCGCCATTCACGCACTGGCCCGCATGCAGCACCGTGGTGCGATCCTCGCCGATGGTAAAACCGGTGACGGTTGTGGCCTGCTGCTGCAAAAACCTGATCGTTTCTTCCGCCTCGTGGCCGAAGAGCGCGGCTGGCGCTTAGCTAAAAACTACGCGGTCGGTATGCTGTTCCTGAATAAAGACGCCGAGCTCGCTGCAGCTTCGCGTCGAGTGGTTGAAGAAGAACTTCAGCGTGAAACCCTGTCCATTGTCGGCTGGCGCGACGTGCCAACCAACGAAGGGGTGCTCGGTGAAATCGCCCTCTCCTCGCTGCCTCGTATCGAACAAATTTTTGTTAACGCGCCGGCTGGCTGGCGTCCGCGTGATATGGAACGCCGTCTGTTCATCGCCCGTCGCCGTATTGAAAAGCGTCTTCAGGAAGACAAAGACTTCTACATCTGTAGCCTGTCAAACCTGGTCAACATCTATAAAGGTCTGTGTATGCCGGCGGATTTGCCGCGCTTCTACCTGGACCTTGCGGACCTGCGTCTGGAATCGGCCATTTGCCTGTTCCACCAGCGCTTCTCCACCAACACCGTGCCGCGCTGGCCGCTGGCACAGCCGTTCCGCTATCTGGCGCACAACGGCGAAATCAACACCATTACCGGTAACCGCCAGTGGGCACGCGCCCGTACTTATAAATTCCAGACCCCGCTGATCCCCGATTTGCATGATGCCGCGCCGTTCGTGAACGAAACCGGCTCTGACTCCAGCTCGATGGACAACATGCTTGAACTGCTGCTGGCCGGCGGGATGGATATCGTGCGCGCCATGCGTCTGCTTGTTCCGCCTGCCTGGCAGAACAACCCGGATATGGACCCGGATCTGCGTGCGTTCTTCGACTTCAACTCCATGCACATGGAGCCGTGGGACGGCCCGGCGGGCATCGTCATGTCTGATGGTCGTTACGCAGCCTGTAACCTCGACCGTAACGGTCTGCGCCCGGCGCGCTATGTCATCACCAAAGACAAGCTCATCACTTGCGCCTCTGAAGTCGGGATCTGGGATTACCAGCCGGACGAAGTGGTAGAAAAAGGCCGCGTTGGGCCTGGCGAGCTGATGGTTATCGACACCCGTGCGGGCCGCATTCTGCACTCCGCGGAAACCGATCACGACCTGAAAATCCGTCATCCGTACAAAGAGTGGATGGAGAAAAACGTCCGCCGTCTGGTGCCGTTTGAAGATATGCCAGACTCTGACGTCGGCAGCCGCGAGCTGGACGACGATATGCTCGCCAGCTACCAGAAACAGTTTAACTACAGCGCGGAAGAGCTGGACTCGGTTATCCGCGTGCTGGGTGAAAACGGTCAGGAAGCGGTCGGATCAATGGGTGACGATACCCCGTTTGCCGTGCTCTCCAGCCAGCCACGCATCATTTACGACTATTTCCGCCAGCAGTTTGCGCAGGTGACCAACCCGCCAATCGATCCGCTGCGTGAAGCGCACGTGATGTCGCTCGCCACCAGCATCGGCCGTGAAATGAACGTCTTCTGCGAAGCGGAAGGCCAGGCACACCGTCTGAGCTTCAAATCGCCGATTCTGCTGTACTCCGATTTCAAACAGCTGACCACACTGACGGAAGATCACTACCGGGCCGACACGCTGGACATCACGTACGACGTGACCGAAACCAACCTGGAAGCAACCGTCAACGCGCTGTGCGACAAAGCTGAGCAGATGGTACGCAACGGCACCGTGCTGCTGGTGCTGTCCGACCGTAACATCGCTAAAAACCGTCTGCCGGTTCCGGCACCGATGGCCGTAGGCGCGATTCAGACTCGCCTGGTTGATAAGAGCCTGCGTTGCGATGCCAACATCATCGTAGAAACCGCAAGCGCCCGCGACCCGCACCACTTTGCCGTGTTGTTAGGCTTCGGCGCGACAGCGGTTTACCCGTATCTCGCCTATGAAACACTGGCGAAGCTGGTCGACAGCAAAGCTATCGAAAAAGATTACCGCCATGTGATGCTGAACTATCGTAACGGCATCAACAAAGGTCTGTACAAAATCATGTCCAAAATGGGCATTTCGACCATCGCCTCTTACCGCTGTTCGAAACTGTTTGAAGCCGTTGGCCTGCACGATGACGTGTCAGACCTCTGCTTCCAGGGCGTGGTCAGTCGTATCGGCGGCGCAGGCTTTGAGGACTTCCAGCAGGACCTGCTGAACCTGTCCAAACGTGCCTGGCTGGCGCGCAAGCCGCTCGATCAGGGTGGTTTGCTGAAATACGTTCACGGTGGCGAATATCACGCCTATAACCCGGATGTGGTTCGCACCCTGCAACAGGCGGTACAGACCGGTGATTACAGCGATTATCAGCAGTATTCTAAGCTGGTAAATGAGCGCCCGGCGGCAACGCTGCGCGATCTGCTGGCGGTAAATCCAGGGACTGACGCTGTTAGCATCAACGACGTTGAACCTGCGACCGAACTGTTCAAACGTTTCGACACCGCGGCAATGTCCATCGGCGCACTGAGCCCGGAAGCCCACGAAGCACTGGCGGAAGCCATGAACAGCATCGGCGGCAATTCCAACTCCGGTGAAGGCGGCGAAGATCCTGCGCGTTATGGCACCAACAAAGTGTCTCGCATCAAGCAGGTGGCTTCCGGTCGTTTCGGCGTCACGCCAGCCTATCTGGTTAACGCCGATGTGATTCAGATTAAAGTTGCACAGGGCGCAAAACCGGGTGAAGGCGGTCAGTTACCGGGCGATAAAGTCACGCCGTACATCGCCAAACTGCGTTATTCCGTGCCGGGTGTGACCCTGATTTCCCCACCGCCGCACCACGATATCTACTCTATCGAGGATTTGGCACAGCTGATTTTCGACCTGAAACAGGTCAACCCGAAAGCGATGATTTCCGTGAAGCTGGTTTCCGAGCCGGGCGTGGGCACCATCGCCACCGGAGTCGCGAAAGCCTATGCTGACCTGATTACCATCGCCGGTTACGACGGTGGTACCGGCGCCAGCCCACTTTCCTCAGTGAAATACGCGGGTTGTCCGTGGGAGCTGGGCCTGGTGGAAACTCAACAGGCACTGGTCGCTAACGGCCTGCGTCATAAAATTCGTTTGCAGGTGGATGGCGGTCTGAAGACCGGCCTCGACATCATCAAAGCGGCTATCCTCGGCGCGGAAAGCTTCGGCTTCGGCACCGGTCCGATGGTGGCGCTGGGCTGTAAATACCTGCGAATTTGTCACCTGAACAACTGCGCAACAGGCGTGGCAACTCAGGATGAAAAACTGCGTAAGAACCACTATCACGGCCTGCCGTTCAAAGTGACCAACTACTTTGAATTCATCGCCCGCGAAACCCGCGAGCTGATGGCGCAGCTGGGCGTGAAGCGTCTGGTAGACCTGATTGGTCGTACCGACTTGCTCAAAGAGCTGGAGGGCTTCACCGCCAAACAGCAGAAGCTGGACCTGTCGAAACTGCTGGAAACCGCCGAGCCGCATCCGGGCAAAGCGCTGTACTGCACTGAGCACAACCCGCCGTTTGATAACGGCGTACTGAACGCGCAGCTGTTGCAGCAGGCGAAGCCGTTTGTCGATGAGAAGCAGAGCAAAACGTTCTGGTTTGATATTCGCAACACCGATCGTTCCGTGGGCGCTACGCTGTCGGGCTACATTGCGCAGACGCACGGCGACCAGGGTCTGGCTTCCGATCCGATTAAAGCGCACTTCAGCGGCACCGCAGGCCAGAGCTTCGGCGTGTGGAACGCAGGCGGCGTTGAACTGTACCTGACCGGCGATGCCAACGACTACGTCGGCAAAGGCATGGCAGGCGGCCTGCTGGCCATTCGTCCTCCGGTCGGTTCCGCCTTCCGCAGCCACGAAGCCAGCATCATCGGCAACACCTGTCTGTACGGTGCGACCGGCGGTCGTCTGTATGCTGCGGGCCGTGCGGGTGAACGTTTCGCCGTGCGTAACTCCGGGGCTATCACCGTGGTTGAAGGCATCGGCGATAACGGTTGTGAATACATGACCGGCGGCATCGTCTGCGTGCTGGGTAAAACCGGCGTCAACTTTGGCGCAGGCATGACCGGCGGTTTCGCCTATGTACTGGATGAAGACGGTGATTTCCGCAAACGCGTGAACCCGGAACTGGTCGAAGTGCTGGACGTAGACTCTCTCGCTATTCACGAAGAGCATCTGCGCGGGCTGATTACCGAACATGTACAGCTCACCGGCTCCCAGCGCGGCGAAGAAATTCTGGCTAACTGGCCTGCGTTCTCCGCGAAATTCGCCCTGGTTAAACCGAAGTCCAGCGATGTCAAAGCACTGTTGGGTCACCGTAGTCGTAGCGCCGCAGAATTGCGCGTGCAGGCGCAGTAAGGAAAATCGATGAGTCAGAATGTTTATCAGTTTATCGACTTGCAGCGCGTTGATCCGCCAAAGAAACCGCTGAAGATCCGTAAAATTGAATTTGTTGAGATCTACGAGACGTTCTCCGAAGGCCAGGCTAAAGCACAGGCAGACCGCTGCCTGTCCTGCGGCAACCCTTACTGTGAGTGGAAATGTCCGGTCCACAACTACATCCCGAACTGGCTGAAGCTCGCCAACGAAGGGCGTATTTTTGAAGCGGCAGAACTGTCGCATCAAACCAATACCCTGCCGGAAGTGTGCGGTCGCGTGTGCCCGCAGGATCGTCTGTGTGAAGGCTCCTGTACGCTGAACGACGAGTTCGGCGCGGTGACCATCGGCAACATCGAGCGCTATATCAACGATAAAGCGTTCGAAATGGGCTGGCGTCCGGACATGACCGGCGTGAAGCAAACCGACAAACGCGTGGCGATTATCGGTGCGGGACCGGCAGGCCTGGCCTGTGCCGACGTCCTGACCCGTAATGGCGTGAAAGCGGTGGTCTTCGACCGTCATCCAGAAATCGGCGGCCTGCTGACTTTCGGTATTCCGGCCTTCAAGCTGGAAAAAGAAGTCATGACCCGTCGTCGTGAAATCTTCACCGACATGGGCATTGAGTTCAAACTCAATATCGAAGTGGGCCGTGACGTACAAATCGACGATCTGCTGAAAGATTACGATGCGGTGTTCCTCGGCGTCGGCACCTATCAGTCAATGCGCGGTGGGCTGGAGAATGAGGATGCGAATGGCGTGTTTGACGCCTTGCCATTCCTGATTGCCAATACCAAACAGATGATGGGCTTCGGCGAGTCGGCGGAAGAGCCGTACGTGAATATGGAAGGCAAACGCGTGGTGGTTCTGGGCGGGGGTGATACCGCGATGGACTGCGTGCGCACCTCTATTCGTCAGGGCGCAACGCACGTCACCTGTGCTTATCGTCGTGACGAAGAAAACATGCCAGGCTCACGTCGTGAAGTGAAAAATGCGCGTGAAGAAGGTGTGGAATTCCAGTTCAATGTGCAACCGTTGGGCGTGGAAGTGAACGCCAACGGTAAAGTTAGCGGCGTGAAAATGGCGCGTACTGAAATGGGTGCGCCAGATGCCAAAGGCCGTCGTCGCGCAGAAATCGTGGCCGGTTCCGAGCACGTTGTGCCTGCCGATGCGGTGGTGATGGCGTTCGGGTTCCGTCCTCACAGCATGGAATGGCTGGCGAAACACAGCGTCGAACTGGATTCGCAGGGCCGCGTGATCGCGCCAGAAGGCAACGAAAACGCCTTCCAGACCAGCAACCCGAAAATCTTCGCCGGTGGTGATATCGTGCGTGGTTCTGACCTGGTGGTGACCGCCATTGCAGAAGGTCGCAAAGCGGCTGACGGCATTATGAACTACCTGGAAGTGTAATCCGCCAGAGTAATGACGGATGAAATAAAAGCCCGGTGAGCGCAAGCTTCCGGGTTTTTTATGACTGTGCCAGCATCGCTGCACCCAGCAATCCGGCATCATGCCGGTAATGTGCGGCTTGCAGCTTTACCTGATATACCGATGGTTCTTGTGAAAGGTAGTCAGCAACCAGCGCTAAGTAACCATCGGCCAGGCCGACGCTACCGCCCATCACGACACGCTGACAATCGGTCACGGCTTTGACATCGGCAATCAGCCTCGCCAGCGCCCGAGCGGAGCGGTGCATCAGGCTCTGCGCTTGTGCATCTCCTTCACGCGCCTTGGCAAATATCGCTTTTGCATCCAGCCCGGCCAGATGGCCTTGCGCCGCGGCGGCAATTCCGCGCCCGGAGGCGATTGCTTCGACGCAGCCGATACGCCCGCAGCCACAGCGCGGTCCATTAGGGTCCGCTAGCGTGTGGCCCAGATGTCCTGCCAGACCACCGCAGCCCATCAACAGCTTTCCACGACTGACGATCCCGCCGCCCACACCGGTCGACACGGTGATAAACGCCATCTCTTCAATAGACTCGCCCAGTGCCTGAAATTCGGCCCAGGCCGCAGCCTGCGCATCATTCAGAGCCAGACAAGGTAAACCGGTGATGCGCGAAACCGTCTCCTGTAAGGGAAAATGCAGCAGCCCACCGAGATTCCCCGGATTAATGGCCGTTAAAATCCCCTGGTGAATGATTCCCGTGGAAGCCACCGCCACACATTTCGCCCGCTGCGCCAACGGGGAAAGTAACGTTTCCAGGCTCGCGGTAAGCGCCTGAGGTGTTTTGCTGGCAGGCGTGGGGCATTCGTGACGTTCCATAATTTGAAAGCTGCCATCGATCAGCGCCGCCGCCAGTTTGGTGCCGCCAATATCCACCGCCAGCAGGGTCATTGCTGCGCCTCTATTAACGCATCGCGATACCACTGGCAGATGTGCTCCAACCGGGTTATGGCAGAGCCCACCGTTACGGCCCATGCGCCATGCTGCATCGCCTGGGCGGCCAGCGCGGGAGAGTTGTAACGTCCCTCGGCAATAACCCGACAGCCTGCTTTAGCGAGCGCACTCACCAACGCCAGATCCGGTTCATCCGGCACCGGGCCACCGAGGTAGCCTGATAACGTCGATCCGATAATCTCTGCGCCTTCACGATGGCATTTCACCCCGTCTTCCAACGATGAACAATCAGCCATCGCCAGTAAATTGTGATGGTGTATTCGCGCCAGGATTGCGCTAACTTGCACGGGCCGGACGCGATCCGTTCCGTCGAAGGCAATGATGCTGGCCCCAGCTTTAGCCAGCGCGTCGACATCCTCAAGAAAGGGCGTGATCCGCACCGGTGAATCGGATAGGTCGCGTTTAATGATGCCAATGATTGGGATTGTCACCCGCGCACGCGTGGCGCGCAGGTTGTCGACGCCTTCGATACGCAGTGCCACAGCACCCTCCTGTTCTGCCGCCAGCGCCATAGCAGCGACAATCTCTGGCTTATCCATTGGGCTTCCCGGCACCGGCTGGCAGGAGACAATCAGCCCGCCGTTTTTACCGATCGTAGACTCAATTTGTGCAAGTAACGACATCCTAATCTCCATGGTGTTTAATCAAACTGCTTTTACCGCCGCGCAAAGGCACTGCGCCGCTAAAAGGCTTGCCATCGATGGCATCATGAGTGCGTAACGCTTCCGGACGGATCCAGCGCTGTACGCGCGTCGGCATATCCAGGCCAATCAACAAAATGACGACGAAGGTCAGGCCAAACGATAACGATCCCAGCGCGGTGCCCAGATCCAGCTTCTGCGCGATCAGAGCGCCGATCACCGGGGCTATCGCCCCACCCATCGCACCGACGTTGTAGGTAAAGCCCAATCCCGCCGCGCGTTGATCGGTATCGAAGTAGCCACCGATCAGTTTCGGCAAGATCCCCGAGATCCCCTGACCCAGCATCTGCTGGAAAAAGAGTAACAGGCCAAGCACCCACACGTTGGTGCCGCCGATCGCAAACACGGGAATTATCAGCACTTGTGAGGCCAGCAGACTACAAACGTAGGCTTTACGGGTCCCAAGCCAGTCACCGAGAAAACCGCCGACGCAGCAGCCAACCGCCGCACCAAATCCGCTAAAGAACAGGACGCGGGCCACGGTGGAATGATCATATGCCAATTCGGTTTTCAGGTAGGTTGGCAACAACGCCTGAATCGGCCAGGAGTACAGAAAGGCGAACAGCACCACCACCATGAGCGTCACACCGGTAGGCCAACGCTTACCGCTGCTCTGAACCATAAAGCTGATAAAAATGATGGAGCTGATTAAGCCCAGCAGCAGGATCATACCTGCGTTTCGCAATTCGCCGGAAAAACAGAACCACAGCGAGGTGGCCGCCACGGCAGTGAGAAAATAGTTGATGTTGCGGTGATCGCCACGATACAGAATATCGACCATGGTGCGCACCGGCGCTTTTCCGGCGTGTTTCTGCTTCCAGTCTTCCGCTTCAGGAATGTTTTTACGCAGCCACAGAGCGAACACAATCGGGAAAATACCGAGCAAAAACAGCGCGCGCCAGCCCCACACAGGAACCACCAGACTGTAGACCTGCGCGGCAACCACTGCGCCCACCGAGAAGCCGGAGATCAAAAAGCCGCTGGCCTTGTTACGCATTTGCTTCGGCCAGCTCTCAATCACGTAAGTGGCACTGGAGCCGTATTCGCCTGCCATGCCCATACCGATAACCAGGCGGGCGATAAACAGCGTGGTGAAACCTGGGGCTAAACCACAGGCCAGCGTCCCGACCGAGAACAGGACGATACTGGTGACCATCGCCAGACGACGCCCGTAGCGGTCGCCCATTGCGCCGAGCATCAGACCGCCAAACCAGCGCGAAATGAACGCGGCAGAGATCAGGCTCGCGGCCTGCACGGTGCTCAGGCCAAACTCACTTTGCACTTCGGTGAGCACCAGCGCCATCAACACAAAATCAAAACCATCCAACAAATAGCCGAGCCAGGCGGCGAAGAATGCCCGCCACTGCGCCCTGTCGAGATGGCGGTACCACGGGATGTTTTGGGTAGTCATACTCATGTCACTCTCCCGCGTTGGGCTTCGCCCACGCTGTATTCATTGGGGTGTTACCCGGCAAGCCGGGCAACCTGTCAGCGCTGCTGAGCCATTTCCTGCTGCAGCTGGCTGGCCAGCGCCTTCAGCGCAGGCAGGAATTTCTCATCCACCGGGGCAAACGGCTTGCGGCACAGCGGCACATCCACCACGTCCATGTAGTGCAGTACCGTCTTCAGGCCACGGAAAACGCCGGTTTGAATAAGCAAATCGATAACCTTGTTGCATTCACTTTGCAGCTGCTGCGCCCGTGCCATATCACCCGATTTCAGCGCGCTGACGATATTCTGGTAGCGCCAGCCCATGATGTTGTACGTGCTGCCGATCCCGCCATCAGCACCGGCTAACAGGCCCGAGGCAAAGATCTCATCATAGCCGTTGTAGAGCACCAGACTCGGGTGCGCCCGGCGGATCTGCTCCATTTGATACAGATCGCCGGAAGTCTGTTTCAGCGCACCCACGCCCGGCAGCGTTACCAGGGTGTTGATCTGTTCGAGACTTAACTTCACGCCGCTCAGCGCAGGAATGTTGTAGACCACCATCGGCAGGCCGTCCGCTGAATCAATGATCGCGCGGTAATGATCGCAGTGCTCTTCGAAGCTGAACGGGTAATAGAACGGCGTGACTGCCGAGACGGCATCATAACCAGAACGCTTCGCCGCCTGCGCCAGCTGCTGACTTTCTACGGTACTGATACAGCCCACGTGCGCAATCAGTTTGATCTGACCTTTCGCCTCGTCCGCCACCATCTCCAGCACCTGCTGACGTTCGGCCCCGGATTGCACAAACGCTTCCCCGGTGGATCCGCCCACATAGAGCCCATCGATCCCCTGTTGAATATTAAAGCGCACCAGACGGCGCAGGCTTTGCTCATCCAGCTGTTGCTGGCGAGTAAACGGGGTTAACAACGCGGCCATGACTCCACGTAAATTGGCTGACATACAAACCTCTCTGATGAATGATGTAACATTAACGATATACCTTTATACCTGTTATACCAGCTCATTTCTGCGTCAGCCAAATACGGAAAGCTTATCTTGCGATCTGCTTCACTAAACGATCGTCAGGATCGGAGGGTTATTTTTGCTTTTTGATCTGCCCGAAGGCGTGCCAGGTGGCGGAAACGCTGTTCAGATGGGTCTGAAGCGCGCGATCGGCATCTTCAGGATCGCGGCGACGAATCGCATCGACGATCGCGATGTGTTCCTGGTAGCTGACATTATTGTGATGATGTAGCTCGCTGTCGGCCACTTTCGGGCGGGCGGCAATCAGCCAGTCCAGCAATGCAACGTGGATCGCCATGAAAATCGGGTTGCCGGGAATTTCAGCCAGCACGCGGTGAAAATCCACGTCTGAGCGAATAAAAAGCGTGTTGTCATCCAGCGACTGGCTGTTAATTTCCAGCGCTTTTGCCAGCCGTTCGACCTGCTCATCGCTGGCGTTTTCAGCCGCGTAGCGCACCAGGCTTGATTCAAAAAATAGGCGAAGTTGTTCGAAATGCGCGATGCCGCCGGGATGAGCGAGGAAATCTTTCGCCATGCCGGAAAGTTCGCTGATGATGGTATCGGCGGAAGGACGTGACACGCGGGCGCGTTCGCCGTTGTTGATTTGCACCAGACCTTTTCGCTTTAGCGCAGCCAGCGCTTCACGTACGGAAGGACGGCCAACGTTGAAGAAGGTCATCAGCTCACGCTCAGAGGGCAGCTGCTCGCCTTCCGCAAACTCGCGACGGCGGATCATTTGCTCCAGCTCTTCTTCTACCATTTCCGACAGCTTTTTGCGCGCCAGCGGACGACGGCCCAGGCTGCGACCAATGGTTTCTGAAGTTTCTTCTTCCTGAGGATCAAATGCGTTCATAGCGGTTATCGGGGCCAGGTGACAGTATGTGACATCGAGTCCATAGAGTAACACAGGATTTTCAGGCTGGCGAAAGTGGGGCTGATAACAAAACAGGCCCCGAAGGACCTGTTGAATTATGGATTTACTTCACAACGCGAAGCGCCGGACGGCCACCGCGCGGAGGCGGCGTATCGTCTGGGTCGTTGTCGTCATCGCTGTCAGGCTTGTCACCGTCGATAACCGACATCACCGTTTCGTTTTCCGCACCGATGCCTGCGTCGTCGTTGACGTGAGTCACGTCTTCGTCGTACGCCGCTTCCGGTTCGAACATGGTACCTGCGCCGTTTTCACGCGCGTAGATAGCCAGCACTGCTGCCAGTGGTACTTCAACCTGACGCGGTACTCCGCCGAAGCGCGCATTAAAGCTCACGTCGTCGTTTGACAGCTCCAGATTACCCACCGCACGCGGGGCAATATTCAAAACGATTTGTCCGTCGCGCGCGTATTCCATCGGAACACGCACACCCGGCAACGTCACGTCCACCACCAGATGTGGCGTCAGCTGGTTATCCAGCAGCCATTCATAGAATGCCCGCAGCAGATAAGGACGACGTGGAGTCAGCTGTGACACATCCATTCAATTAGCCTCGACCGAGACGCATTTCACGCTCGGGTTCAGTTAAGGAAGCGAGGAATGAATCACGTTCGAATACGCGAGTCATGTACGCTTTCATCTCTTTAGAACCTGCACCAACCAGCTCGATGCCCATGACTGGCAAACGCCAGAGCAGCGGAGCCAGATAGCAATCGACCAGGCTGAACTCATCGCTCAGGAAGTATGGCTTCTGAGTGAATACTGGCGCGATTGCCAGCAGTTCTTCGCGCAGCTGCTTACGCGCTGCATCAGCCTGTGCTGCCGAACCGTTCTGGACAGTATGCAGAAGCGTATACCAGTCTTTCTCGATACGTTGCATGTACAGACGGCTTTCACCGCGAGCAACCGGGTAAACCGGCATCAGCGGCGGATGAGGGAAACGCTCATCAAGATATTCCATAATGATGCGAGATTCCCAAAGGGTCAGCTCGCGATCTACCAGTGTCGGAACGCTTTGATTCGGGTTGAGGTCAATCAGATCCTGAGGTGGATTGTCCTTTTCCACGAGCTCAATTTCAAAACTGACACCCTTTTCAGCCAGCACAATGCGGACCTGATGGCTATAGATGTCAGTAGGACCAGAAAACAGCGTCATTACCGAACGTTTGTTGGCAGCGACAGCCATGAAAACCTCCAGGTATATTCAGAATTTTTTTACTGCTACCTGCCACGACATGTGACCGGCCAGTGGTAAAGCCCCGTAAGCGTCGAACGACATTCCTGTTCACAAACGAAACAAACAAAAAATGAACAATCGCCCGCATTTGGGCAGAAAATTGGAAGATAGTTTACCAGATTTTGCAGACCTTGTGGTGAGGCTATGCTGGAAATGCTGAAAAAGGCTGAAAAGAGAGAGAGGGATTGTGGATAACGCCCATTTTATCCATAAAAAAACCCGCCGAAGCGGGTTTTTTCGCCAATTGTTCTGCGCGAAGCAGAAAAACAATTAACGCTTGGAGAACTGAGGACGACGACGTGCTTTACGCAGGCCGACTTTCTTACGTTCAACTTTACGAGCATCACGAGTAACGAAGCCTGCTTTACGCAGTTCGCCACGCAGGGACTCGTCGTACTCCATCAGAGCGCGGGTGATACCGTGACGGATCGCACCAGCCTGACCAGAGATACCACCACCTTTAACAGTGATGTACAGATCCAGTTTCTCAACCATGTCGACCAGTTCCAGCGGCTGACGAACTACCATGCGGGCAGTTTCACGACCGAAGTACTGTTCCAGAGAACGTTGGTTGATAACGATTTTGCCGCTGCCCGGTTTGATAAACACGCGAGCTGCGGAACTTTTGCGGCGACCAGTGCCGTAGTATTGATTTTCAGCCATTGCCATAATCCCGATTAGATGTCCAGAACTTGCGGTTGCTGTGCCGCGTGGTTGTGCTCGTTACCCGCGTAAACTTTCAGTTTACGGTACATAGCACGACCCAGCGGGCCTTTTGGCAGCATGCCTTTAACCGCGATTTCAATTACACGCTCAGGACGGCGGGCAATCATCTCTTCAAAGGTCGCTTCTTTAATACCGCCGATGTGGCCGGTGTGATGGTAATACACCTTGTCTTCACGCTTGTTGCCGGTTACAGCAACTTTTTCTGCGTTCAGAACGATGATGTAGTCACCGGTATCCACGTGCGGAGTGTATTCCGCTTTGTGCTTACCGCGCAGGCGACGAGCCAGTTCGGAAGCCAGACGACCCAGAGTCTTACCGGTCGCGTCAACAACATACCAGTCGCGCTGTACGGTTTCTGGTTTAGCTGTAAAAGTTTTCATTAAAAGCTTACCCAATAAATAGTTACACGTTGGTGAACACCCAAACGTTTAAAAGTTGAGGTTCACACGACATTGTCCAGCAAACCTACCCCTTCGAATAGCCTATGCCGGCACGACAAAAGTTTTGGGAAAAAAACTTTAGTTGTAACGTGGGGTCGCAGGATTATAGAGAAGTCGACTTCAAAGGTCGACCCCTTTTTGTGATTAGAAACGGTTTTTAGCCCGCCAGATGCTCGCGCTTGAGGTACTCTTCGCTTTGCATCTCTTGCAAACGGGAAAGGCAGCGCTGGAATTCAAACTTCAGGCGCTCTCCTTTATAGATGTCATACAACGGCACCTGCGCGCTTACCACCAGCTTGACGTGGCGTTCGTAAAATTCGTCCACCAACGCAATAAAACGACGCGCCTCGCTTTCCATCAGCGCCGTCATCACTGGCACGTCAAACAGCATCACCGTATGGAACAGACGCGAAAGCGCGATGTAGTCGTGCTGGCTGCGGGCATCCACGCACAGCGTCGCAAACGACACCGCCAGAGTCTGGTTTTCGGCGCCAAGCGTCGGCAGCGGGCGATGGTTGATTTCCAGCACCGGCATCTGCTCACGCTTCACACCGGCCAGCGCCAGCCACAGTTTGTCCATTTGCTGGCGGGTATCATCATTCAGCGGCGACAGCCACAGATGCGCCTGAGTCAGCGTACGCAGGCGGTAATCAATACCGGCGTCGACATTCATGATGTCGCAATGTTCTTTAATAGCATCGATGGCCGGGAGGAAACGCGCGCGCTGCAAGCCATTGCGGTACAGGTCGTCAGGCGGGATGTTGGACGTGGCCACCAGCGTAATTCCGCGAGCGAATAGCGCTTTCATCAGGCCGCCGAGCAGCATCGCATCGGTAATGTCTGAAACGAAGAACTCGTCAAAGCACAGCACGTCAGTTTCGGATTTAAAGCGGTCCGCGACAATTTCCAGCGGATCGCTGTGGCCCTGCAACGCCGTCAATTCTTCATGCACTCGCAGCATAAAGCGATGGAAATGCAGGCGCTGTTTCCGCTCACCCGGCAGACTTTGATAGAACATATCCATCAGCCAGGTTTTCCCTCGCCCCACGCCGCCCCACATATATAATCCGCGAACCGGTGCGTTTGTCGTCGATTCACGCTTACCCAGCAGTTTGCCGAACTTTGCCCGCAGGCCGCCGCTGGCGGGAGCCGCTGTCGCCGGAAGGTGAATCAGTTCCTGATAGATAGTGTCCAGCCGGGAGACGGCCTCATGCTGAACGTCATCGGGCTGATGACTGCCCTCGTTAAGGGCCTGAAGATATCGCGATGTGGGGGTCATGCTTTGCATAAGTTGTTGTTATTTCCTGAAAAGCAACGTGCAGCAGTTCACGGTTGTCGAAAAAAAGGCCGTTCTACAGTACGCGATGACACGCCAGGATTCCACTTCTAAGGAAATAGCGGTTATAGTGGCAATATCGGGCGCGGGCGAGCAGCCTTTTTGCCACCCTAACGGAACCACAAAACAACGGGAGAAGTTCATGACCTGGGAATATGCGCTAATTGGTTTAGTCGTCGGTCTCATCATTGGCGCCGTCGCTATGCGATTTGGGAACCGCAAATTACGTCAACAGCAGGCCCTGCAGTACGAACTGGAAAAAAATAAAGCAGAGCTGGACGAGTATCGTGAAGAACTGGTCAGCCACTTTGCTCACAGCGCTGAGCTACTCGACAATATGGCGCATGACTATCGTCAGCTCTATCAGCACATGGCGAAGAGCTCCAGCAGCCTGCTGCCAGAAATGAGTGCTGAAGATAATCCGTTCCGTAATCGTCTGGCTGAGTCTGAAGCCAGCAACGATCAAGCGCCGGTACAGATGCCACGCGACTATTCTGACGGTGCTTCTGGCCTGCTTCGCAGCGCGGCTAAACGCGATTAATCCTCTTTATTTACGGGCGCAGCCACTGCGCCCGTCACTTCCTGCCTGACCCAGCTATTATTTAATCATTCACCTCATTGTTAGACGTTCGAAAATTCAATAACATCGGACTGTTTAAGGGCGTATTTTCCTCACATTCCTCAGGTTATGAGAGCCAGCATCAATGAAGAAACAAACCTTATTATTAAGTGCGTTAGCGTTAAGTGTTGGGTTATCTCTTGGCGTCGCAGCGCCGGTTTCTGCTTCTCTGCCTGCCCAGATACCGGGTCAGACTCAGATCCCAAGCCTGGCGCCAATGCTGGAGAAAGTACTGCCTGCGGTGGTGAGCGTGAAGGTTTCAGGCACGGCCACGCCTGCTCAAGTGGGACAGGTTCCTGAAGAGCTGAAAAAATATTTAGGTGACGATGCGCCGAATGAACAGCCACAGCCGTTTGAAGGACTTGGCTCGGGTGTCATCATTGATGCTGCGAAGGGTTACGTCCTGACCAACAATCACGTCATCAGCCAGGCGCAGAAAATCAGCGTGCAGTTGAACGATGGCCGCGAGTTTGAAGCCAAACTGGTGGGCAGCGACGACCAAAGCGATATCGCACTACTGCAATTGCAAAAGGCCGATCATCTGACGCAAATCGCGATTGCCGACTCCGATAAACTGCGCGTCGGTGATTTTGCCGTCGCCGTCGGCAACCCGTTCGGCCTCGGACAAACCGCGACGTCAGGCATCATTTCTGCCCTTGGACGCAGCGGTCTGAATCTCGAAGGTCTGGAAAACTTTATTCAGACCGACGCCTCCATTAACCGCGGTAACTCAGGCGGCGCGCTGTTGAATCTCAACGGTGAACTGGTCGGGATCAACACCGCCATTCTTGCCCCAAGCGGCGGCAGCATCGGGATTGGCTTTGCCATTCCGAGCAACATGGCGATTACGCTCGCCAAGCAGCTGATTCAGTTTGGTGAAATCAAACGTGGCCTGCTCGGTATTAAAGGCATGGAGATGACCGCTGACATCGCCAAAGCGTTTAATCTGGATATTCAACGCGGGGCGTTTATCAGCGAAGTGTTGCCTGGCTCTGGCTCTGCGAAAGCGGGCATTAAAGCAGGCGATATTATCGTGAGCCTGAATGACAAACCGCTCAGCAGCTTTGCCGATTTGCGCTCGCGTATCGCCACCACAGAACCGGGCACCAAGGTCAAACTTGGCCTGCTGCGTGAAGGCAAACCGCTGAGCGTAGAAGTGACGCTGGATAAAAGCACCTCGACTACCGCCAGCGCAGAACTGATCACCCCTGCACTGCAAGGCGCATCGCTGAGCGACGGCCAGATGAAGGACGGTACCAAAGGCATCATGCTCGATGACGTTGATAAAGGCAGCGCGGCCGCAATGGTGGGGCTGCATAAAGGTGACGTGATTATCGGTATCAACCGCCAGCGCGTACAGTCCATCGCCGAGATGCGTAAAGTGCTGGAAACCAAACCGGCCATCATTGCGCTGAACATCATGCGCAATAATGAAAGTATTTATCTGCTGCTGCATTAAGCGAAAACGCTGCGGACATCGCCTGCGTGTGATGTCCGCATAACTCGTGATATGCTTCGCCTGTTTCCTTACCTGTGATAATCGCACCATGCTTGCAAAGCTCTTACGCTCAGTCGCAATCGGATGTATCGTCAGTGGCATTCTGCTGGCCGTTATGCCGTCATTGCGGCAATTTAACCCGCTAACATCAGCGCCTTATGACAGTGCTGATGAATCGCCTGTCAGCTATAACCAGGCGGTAAAACGCGCTGCACCTGCGGTGGTGAACGTCTACAACCGCGCACTGAACAACAATTCCAGCCATAACATGCTGACGCTAGGTTCCGGGGTCATCATGGACGAGCGTGGGTACATCATTACCAACAAGCACGTGATTAACGATGCCGACCAAATCATCGTCGCGCTACAGGATGGCCGCGTATTTGAAGCGCTGATCGTCGGCTCCGATAGCCTGACCGACCTCGCGGTATTGAAAATCAACGCTAACGGCGGGCTCCCGGTGATTCCTATCAACCCTAAACGCACGCCGCACATTGGCGACGTAGTACTGGCGATTGGTAATCCTTACAACCTGGGGCAGACCATCACCCAAGGGATTATCAGCGCCACCGGTCGTATCGGCCTCAATCCGTCAGGCCGTCAGAATTTCCTGCAAACGGACGCCTCGATCAACCACGGTAACTCCGGCGGTGCGCTGGTGAACTCGCTAGGCGAACTGATGGGGATTAACACCCTTTCCTTTGATAAAAGTAATGATGGCGAAACGCCGGAAGGCATTGGCTTCGCCATTCCGTTCCAGCTAGCGACCAAAATTATGGATAAGCTGATCCGTGATGGACGGGTTATTCGTGGCTACATCGGCATTAGCGGCCGTGAAATTGCACCGCTGCATGCTCAGGGCGGCCCGATGGATCAGATTCAGGGAATTGTGGTTAATGAAGTGGCGTCGGGTGGCCCGGCAGCAGAAGCCGGTATTCAGGTCAACGACGTGATTGTCTCCGTGAACAACAAACCTGCGGTCTCCGCGCTGGAAACCATGGACCAGGTAGCGGAAATTCGCCCAGGTTCAGTTATCCCGGTGGTGGTGATGCGTGATGATAAAAAGCTGTCGCTTGATGTCACCATCCAGGAATACCCAGCCACCAACTGACAGGCATAAAAAAACCGGAGCGATGGCTCCGGTTTTTCATTCTGACGTCAGGCTTATTTAACGAACTCTTCGCCCAGAACGATATCTTTCTTCAGCGTGTCCAGCATGCCTTCCAGCGATTGCTGCTCCCAGGCGCTCAGTTTGCCGATAGACTGGCGCTCTTCCACACCGTTTTTACCCAGCAGCAGCGGTTGAGAGAAGAAACGCGCATATTCACCGTCGCCTTCAACGTAAGCGCATTCCACCACCCCTTTTTCGCCCTGAAGCGCACGTACCAGAGACAGACCGAAACGTGCCGCAGCCTGGCCCATAGACAGCGTTGCAGAGCCGCCACCGGCTTTCGCTTCCACGACTTCGGTGCCCGCATTCTGAATGCGTTTGGTCAGGTCAGCCGCTTCCTGCTCGGAGAAGCTCACGCCAGGAATTTGCGACAGCAGTGGGAGAATGGTCACGCCTGAGTGCCCACCAATCACCGGTACCTCAATGTCATTCGGCTGCTTGCCTTTCAGCTCCGCCATGAAGGTATTCGAGCGGATGATGTCCAGCGTGGTGACGCCGAACAGTTTGTTTTTGTCGTATACACCCGCTTTCTTCAACACTTCTGCGGCAATCGCCACCGTGGTGTTGACCGGGTTAGTGATGATGCCAATGCAGGCTTTAGGGCAGGTTTTTGCCACCTGCTGCACCAGATTCTTCACGATGCCCGCGTTGACGTTGAACAGATCGGAACGATCCATACCCGGCTTACGTGCGACGCCAGCAGAAATCAGCACCACATCAGCGCCTTCCAGTGCTGGGGTTGCGTCTTCGCCGGAGAAGCCTTTGATTTTCACCGCGGTTGGGATATGACTGAGATCCACTGCCACGCCAGGGGTTACCGGCGCGATGTCATACAGGGAGAGTTCTGAGCCTGAAGGCAGTTGGGTCTTAAGTAGTAGGGCAAGCGCCTGGCCAATACCGCCAGCAGCGCCGAGGACTGCGACTTTCATCCTAAACTCCTTATTATGGTTAGTTTCATCTACCGAAACTCCGTTGCGGCAACCTTAATTCACAAGGTAAATAATGACAACAAACGTCATTGAAGAATGCGGCATTCCCCGCAGCATTGCGGTGTCATTGCTCACTTTACCGCCTGTGACAAGAGACCCGCGACGGCGTAACCAGTCGACTGCTGGTTACAATACACCCAGCCAGACAAGCAAAACAACATCAATTTTATAACATTTGATTTACTTTTGACGTTATTTTCGACACGTGACGAAAGCATGTTTCTTGATAACGATTTTTGATAAAATCCTTCCCTTTCATAACATTATTTCAGCCTTATTCACGGCAGATCATTTGCATAAAAATTCATCTATATGCATAATAATGTTGTTTTTACCGCCATGATATGGGTGACTTATGCGAAGCTCCGCTAAGCAAGAAGAATTAATCAAAGCGTTTAAAGCGCTACTAAAAGAAGAAAAGTTCAGCTCCCAAGGTGAGATTGTTCAGGCATTACAGGAGGAGGGCTTCGAAAATATCAACCAGTCCAAAGTCTCCCGTATGCTGACTAAGTTTGGCGCGGTACGTACCCGCAACGCCAAAATGGAAATGGTCTATTGCCTGCCAGCAGAACTGGGCGTGCCGACCACATCCAGCCCGCTGAAAAACCTGGTGCTGGATATCGACTACAACGATTCGGTAGTGGTCATTCATACCAGTCCCGGTGCCGCACAGTTGATTGCCCGCCTGCTCGACTCCCTGGGTAAAGCGGAAGGGATCCTCGGCAGCATTGCCGGTGATGACACCATTTTCACCACGCCAGCGCGTGGATTTACCGTTAAAGACCTGTACGAAGCCATTCTGGTGCTGTTCGAACAAGAGCTTTAATCTGCCCCTCTCCGGCATCCGGCCGGAGAGCGTCTTATCTCCCCTGCACACCTCCGAACGCTACATAAACCCCCATTTTATTTAACATTAAGTGCGTTTCACTGCCTGAATGTTATCAGCCAGTGAATGTTGTTATCAAAAGCGCACAAATTATCAATTCATTCTATATATATGATTTTATTAGCAATAGGTGCCAGCCTGCGTCTCATTCTGACTTTTTTAATGCATTTCTGTTATAAAAATGACGGTTTTTGACATTTGATTACATGAGAAACCATTAGCCTGGTATTAATTTCTTCGGCGATTAGTGTATACTTGATTTTGTGATTAGGGTCACGAAACAGAGGCCCTGCTAAAAAATTCGACGAGGTGAAAATTATGAAAATCAAAACCACTGTGAGTGCACTGACCATTCTTTCTGTTCTTTCTTTTGGCGCTTTCGCCGCTGATTCGATCAATGCGGATCAGGCAGCAAATCGCGAAGCTATCGGCACCGTTTCCGTAGGCGCAGTCGGTTCTTCCCCAATGGACATGCACGACATGCTGAATCAGAAAGCGCAGGAAAAAGGGGCATCCTCTTACCGCGTAATCGAAGCACGTAGCGGCGACCATTGGCACGCAACGGCTGAGCTGTACAAATAAGTTTTATTGAAAGTCGGTACGAAACAAACATGTCACAACGTGGCACCAGGCATAAAAAAAGCAGTTCAAACCTTCTCGCCGCGCAGTCTATGAATCAGGAGTAAAGATTATGAAAAGCGCAATGATTATCGCAACACTGGGCCTGGCATCGGTTCTTTCCTTTAGCGCAGGCGCAGCAGTTCATCAGATTAGTGCAGAGCAGGCTCAGGGTCTGCAATCCATGGGCACCGTTTCTGTATCACAGGTCGGCAGTGACCCAATGGATATGCACCACCAGCTGGCAGCAAAAGCGCAGAAAGAAGGCGCCAGCAGCTACCGTATTATCGAAGCCCGTACTGGCGACACCTGGCATGCCACTGCCGAGCTGTACAAATAAACCCTCGTCGTCTTAATTGACGACTTGCCCCCGCCTGTCGGGGGCTTTTTTATTGATGACGTACATTGAATCGCAGCATCCCTTCCAGCTCTTCCTCCGCCTCATCAAACAACAGAATTAATGCCCCGTAGCGGCGACGCTGCTTCTCTTCCAGATGAACAAATTCAATTTCCAACGGCAAGGGCAGCTGACTGCCGGTGACCACTTCCCAGAGAGAGTCCAAATCGCGAATGGCCGTACCGCTCAGCGCAAAAGTGCGGGTAAACTCACGATAGAAATCGTTCTGAGTACCTATTTCATTAAAATCAAAGGTATAGGTTTTCATGCATTCCCCCGCCTCTTTCCTGCCCGGGCGACAATCGCCACCCGGGCTCCGGCTTACAATCCCCCCAGATGCAGGGTTTTCACTTCCAGAAACTCTTCCAGCCCCAGGACCGAACCTTCACGGCCCAGCCCGGACTCTTTAACGCCGCCAAACGGCCCTAATTCTGTCGATACAGCGCATTCGTTAATCCCGATCATGCCGCTTTCCAGTGCCTGCGATACGCGGAACACGCGCTGCAGATTTTGAGTATAGAAGTAAGCCGCCAGACCAAACGGGGTATTGTTCGCCCGCTGAATCACTTCCTCTTCGCTGGTGAATCGGAAGCAGGCTGCTACCGGCCCAAACGTCTCTTCCTGCGCAAGCTGCATATTGTCGCTGCAATCACCCAGTACCGTTGGCTGCCAGAAGTTGCCGCCGAGCGCATGCAGTTTTCCCCCCGCCAGCACGCTGGCCCCTTTCGCGACCGCATCTTCCACGTGCTCGCGTACTTTTTTCACGGCGGAAGGTTCAATCATCGGCCCGACGACTATGCCGTCGTCCATGCCGTTTCCGACCTTAAGCGCATTGACCGCCTCGGTAAGCCTGTGGGTGAAATCGTTATAGACCTTTTCATGAATATAGAAGCGATTAACGCTGACGCACACCTGCCCGGCGTTGCGGAATTTATTGGCTATCGCCCCTTTTACCGCTGCGTCGATATCCGCATCGTCAAAAACGATATAGGGCGCGTTACCACCAAGCTCCATCGACACTTTTTTCATGGTTTCTGCGGCATTGCGCATCAACGTTTTACCGACCGCCGTTGAGCCGGTGAAGGAGATTTTACGCACTTCGTGGCTCGCCATAATCGCGTCGCTGATTTCCTGAGTCGTCCCCGCGACCGCATTCAGCACGCCATCAGGCACGCCCGCTTTCTTCGCCAG
This sequence comes from Citrobacter sp. 18056, assembly GCA_902706235.1. Lineage (GTDB taxonomy): Bacteria > Pseudomonadota > Gammaproteobacteria > Enterobacterales > Enterobacteriaceae > Scandinavium > Scandinavium manionii. Next base: position 269,451 of record CACSJR010000005.1, read on the forward strand.
CTGGAGCAACGCAAAGGCGCTGAGTGGCGTGTTATTCGCGGGTTTGATGACACCGGTACAGCCCGCCGCCAGCGCCGGACCGAGTTTGCGGGTCAGCATCGCCATTGGGAAGTTCCACGGAGTAATTGCCGCCACGACGCCGATCGGTTCGCGGGTGGCCAGAATGCGTGACCCCGGTTTGGCGGGAGGGATAATTTCGCCGTTGGCACGTTTACCTTGTTCAGCGAACCACTGAATGAAGCTCGCCGCATATTCCACTTCACCTTCGGCCTCTTTTAGCGGCTTGCCCTGCTCGGTGGTCATCAGTCTGCCGAGCCAGGCTTTGTTTTCGATGATCAGCTGATACCAGCGATACAGAATTTCTGAGCGCTCTTTGGCGGTTTTCGCACGCCAGAGCGGGAAGGCTTTGCTCGCCGCCGCGATGGCGGCTTCGGTTTCCTGCTTCCCGGCTTTCGCGACCCTGGCGATCGTTTCGCCGGTTGCCGGGTTTACCACGTCGAAGGTGGTTTCAAGCGTTTTCCATATTCCGTCGACCAGATATCCGGTCTGAAAAAGTTCGTTATCCTGAAGTGTCTGCATGGTCATAGTTGTCCCCTGACGGTGATGTCCTGTGATAACAGTTAAGTATAGCCATAAAAAAACCGACGCTTTTGGCGTCGGTTTCAGACTGATGACAAACCTAAAACGTTTGAGAGTCGAACAGATCTCACCAGATTAATAACAAGGAAAATCAATCCATTGATTTTCGGCTGATAACCACAAAGAAGGAAAAACCACGCTTTTTCCTTCTTTGTCAGCAATCTCAAACCGACGCTTTTGCGTCGGTTTCTGGGTTAACTCACCGTGAGCGCATGCTGATATTTCCTCAGCATCCCCACCAGCCGATTGACCGGTTCGGTGACCTGAGGCGACGCCTGCCAGATAACCAGTTTTTCCTGGTACACATCCAGTTCTTCCAGCAAGCGGTCAAAGTAACGGCGCCGTTTATCATCGTTGCTGGCTGAAATGAGCTTATCCGCCGTACGACGCAGCTGGCGGTGGAACGCCGAAAGGTCGTCGTTAACCGGTACCGGCGCGTCACGCAGGCGCTGGTGCGCAATAATCAGCGTCAAGGCCAGGCGGAATTTGGCAAGATCGCCCGGGTATTTGTTCAGCAGTAAAAACAGCTGCTGGTACAGGGCGGGCAGATGGTTCTCATTGCGGCGGGCGGTGTTGGTCGTCAGGGAGGATACGGCGGCCGATACAAACTGATTCAGCAGCACGCGTCCGGTCCGAGCCTGGGAGTTATCACGCACCAGTAAGATAATCATCAACGCCAGGAAGCAGCCCACCAGCTGGCCAAGCGCGCTGTCGAGGAACTGGCTGAAATGGAAAGTCATCGGGTTATCCAGCACCAGAATGTTGATGGTGGACGCCAGCGTACCGAGCGAGCCCAGCCGCCGTTTCTGCACTTCAATCCCAATAAAGAACGCCAGCACAGCGAGGCTGATACACAACAACAGCATACTTTGTTGGGTCGACGGCAGGACGACCAGGAAGTAAAACGCGCCAATCGGCAGCGCGGCAATGGTGCCGTACAGGAAGTCGATCCCCGCCATTTTAGGGTTAGGCAGACGCATTGCCAGCGAGGTCACCACGGCAATCATCACCATGGCGCCGCTGCCGGATGTCCAGCCGGTCCACAGCCAGAACACCGTGCCCAGCGCACAGGAAAGCGTGGTACGCCAGAAGTTGACCATCGCATGGTGGCGCTCCGCGGATTCCACCTTCACCACCACTTCGCCCTGCAAAATCTCTTCTTCCCGGGCGCTGATTTTTGCGTTACCCACTACGCCACGTTTAAGCAGCTGATAACGTGTCGCGGCGCCAATCCAGCTGTATAAGGTAATCGGTGTGTCGTGCTCACCAGTCCAGGAAAGAATGCGGCGCATGCGTTTCAGTTGCTTATGCACGTCCTGCACCGTTTCGACAGGCTGGTCGAACATTTCGCGCCAGGCGGGCGTGATTAAATCTGGGCGGAAGTTTTGAATCAGATAGGTTTCACAGGCCTGAGTTATCAGCGTCAAAGAGAGCGTATTCAGCGCTTTCAGACGTCGATTGGCGCGCACCCAGCGGGAAGATTCCATGTGCAGGTTACTGCGCATTCCTTCCAGAGCCTGCGTCCGGCGCACCAGTCCGCCCCAGGCGGCGTCAACTTCTTCGCTGTCACCGTGGCGAATACAAAGCTGCATCAGCTGATATTGAGCAACCAATAATGCATCAAGCTCCCGGTCGATCTCTTGTTTAATCGACCGCGGGGAAAACAGCAGATCGGCGACGATCGCACAGACAATCCCGATCACAATCTCGCTGCAACGCTCGACGGCAAACTGCGGCGACAGCAGCGGTTCGTTCTGAATGGTGATGATAATGATCAACGCCGTGTAGCCCGCCAGGCCCCAGGCATAGGAGTTCTCCACTTTCACCAGTGAAGACACCCAGGTACAGAAACCCGCCCACAGACAGCACACCATCACCATCACTAACGGGGCGCGGATCATGCCGATGATCATCACCAGCGCGGCGATACAGCCGATAAACGTTCCGCAAATACGTAGCATTCCGCGGTAACGGATTGCTCCAGAATAAGGTTCGCCCCCGGCGGCAAACGCCGGACCCGCCGCTACAATTGCGGCTGTCAGTACCGCCCAGCGCGGGGTTTCAAGCTGAAAGTGAAAGCCGATAAACAGGGCCAGCACAATCGCGCAGGCCAGTTTGATAGCAAAACGCAGGTGTTGATCGGCAATAGAGAAAATGCCCATAGCGATTAACCGAACTCACGCAGACGCATACCTAACTTCTGGAAGAAGGAAGCCTTCTGTGTGTCTCTGTCTTTCGCGCCAGTAATGATAACCGTGGCAGTGGTGCCCGCAGGCCACAGGTTGCCTTGCTGTTGGTCGAGGCGAATACGCACGGGCACACGCTGCGCCAGTCGCACCCATTCGAGATTGGAATCGATGGTCGCCATTCCTTTTACATCGCTGCTGCTGCTGGCGTTAGTCACACCTGCTGCAATGCTGTCGACGGTGCCTTTGATAACTTTGGTGCTGCCTAACGGGGTAATTTCCGCGCGATAGCCTGGGCGCACGCCTTCCAGTTTGGTCTCTTCCATATAGGCCATAACGTAGAAGCTTTCTTTTTTCACCAGCGCCACAGCGGTCGACCCGCGGGTAATAAATTCACCGCTGTACACGTTCAGGTTAGTCACCCAGCCATCGGCCGGAGCGCGAATGACGGTACGTTCGAGGTCAAGACGGGCCAAATCGCGGGTGGCCTGCGCTTTCGCTAACTGATGTTGAACGGTTTGTAAGAGGTTGTTGGCCTGGTCAATCTCTTCGCGAGACATGGCCATGGTGCCTAACTGGTTACGGCGTCCGGCTTCACGACGTTTTTCTGACGCCAGCACCTGATAGTACGCCACGTCGGCGTCAGCTTCTTCGAGCGCTTTTTGGTAACGCGGCTGATCGATAGTGAACAGGACCTGATTTTTGCGAACCAGTTGGTTATCCTTCACATTCACATCCGTGATAAGCCCTGCCACGTCCGGCGCAATGGCCACAACATCGGCGCTGAAGCGTGCATCACGCGTCCACGGCGATTCGGTGTAATAAACCCACGCACGGAAAATTGCGATAAATGCCAGCACCACCAAAATCAACGTGATAGCGGTACGGGATATTTTTCTTGTTAGTGTTTTCACAGCGACCTCAGACGAACAAACGCGATATCAGGTAGAACAAACAGCAATACAGCGCGGTATTAAAAAGCGCGGGATGCCAGACGAAGTCATAGATCCCAGTGGGGACCAGCACCCGACGCAACAGCCAGAAGATGGCCAGCGACAATAGCAGCTCGACGAAAATCGGCGGGAATGAGAGGCCGAAAATCACGATGACGGGAAACAGACTCATGTTGACCTTGATTAAGAGAGTGCAGGTGAGAGTAACGAGCTTTACTTATTTAGCTAACAGTATATTAACGTAACTTATATATCCCGATCTATATTATGTGATACAAATCACTTTTAAGTCAGAGTGAACAATGGAACGATTAAAACGCATGTCGGTTTTCGCCAAAGTCGTGGAACTGGGTTCCTTTACGGCTGCGGCGAGACAGCTCGAAATGAGCGTATCGTCGATAAGTCAGACCGTCTCAAAGCTGGAAAACGAACTGCAGGTAAAGCTGCTGAACCGCAGTACCCGCAGCATTGGGCTGACAGAAGCCGGGAAAATCTACTATCAGGGCTGTCGGCGAATGCTGCACGAAGCCCAGGACGTACACGAACAGCTTTACGCCTTTAACAACACACCGATTGGTACACTGCGCGTGGGCTGTTCTTCAACTATGGCACAAAATGTCCTCGCCATGATCACCTCTGAGATGCTCAAAGAGTACCCGGATCTGTCAGTAAATCTGGTAACGGGTATTCCGGCTCCGGACCTCATTGCGGATGGTCTGGATCTGGTGATCCGCGTTGGCGCATTGCAGGATTCTGGCCTTTTCTCCCGCCGTCTCGGCTCGATGCCCATGGTATTGTGCGCAGCCAAAAGCTACTTACAGCAGGCAGGCACGCCCGAGAAACCCGCAGATCTCGCCAGTCATTCCTGGCTGGAATACAGCATCCGTCCCTACAATGAATTTGAACTGATCGCCCCGGAAGGCTTATCCACCAAGCTTATCCCGCAGGGACGCTTTGTCACCAACGATCCGATGACGCTGAACCGTTGGCTTACCGCCGGCGCCGGGATCGCCTTCGTGCCGCTGATGTGGGTGATCAACGAGATCAACCATGGCGAGCTGGAGATCTTGCTGCCGCGCTACCAATCCGATCCACGTCCGGTGTATGCCGTCTACACAGAAAAAGACAAACTGCCGCTGAAGGTGCAGGTGTGTATTAACTACCTGACCGATTATTTTGTCGATGTGGCCAATCGTTTTCAGGGCATCAAAGGGCGGGGGAAAAACTAAGGTACCTGCTCAGGCTCGGCGTCCGATATGAGATGTGTGACGTCGCTAAGGGGGCCAATCCGGACTTCGCTCGAACGGTTGAACTTACTTTTGTCCATCAGCAGCAAAGACTGCGAAGCTCTTTTGAGTAGTAGCGATTTAAAGCTGGCGTTGTGTCCGCTCGGGTCCCACATCACGCCGCTGCGATCGACCCCTTCGCAAGAGAAAATAAACAGATCGATCTCCAGCGTTTTCAGCTGAGATATCAACGCCGGATTGACGTAATAACCATACTGGCGCTGAAGCTCTCCGCCGGAACTGATCAACCGGATCCGCTCGCGTTTGCCGAGTTCCATACAGACTGGATGACTATTGGTAAACACCGTCAGCGGAATGTCCGGCAGCTGGCGCGCCAACAGCCAACAGGTCGAACTGGCGTCCAGCGCAATCGTCATACCTTCGTCTATCCAGGCCAGCGCGTGCCGGGCGATATCAGATTTGTGGGCATAGTGGCTTTTCAGTCGGGCGTGGAAAGGCGCTTCGTTGTCCTGGTGATTACGGCGAATAGCTCGCGCGCGCCCGTGGCTGCGCTGAATGTGTCCCTGCTGCTGGAGTTCACTTAAATCACGACGCACCGTTTCTTTGCTGACGCCGAGTACGGCGGCCAGTTCATCGGTGGTCAGGCTGTGGGATTGGGCGAGAAGAGTGACAATGTGCTGATGGCGAGCGACCTTCATCAGTGGTCTCCGTCATTGAAACAATCAATAAGGAAAATCAATTAATTGATTTTCGGCTGCTAATCTAAATAAGGAAAAACCACGCTTTTTCCTTCTTTAATCGCAACTATATGCCCGCACGAAGCGGGCACAGAAATTATGCGGTGCCACCGACCGTCAAATTATCGACTTTCAGCGTTGGCTGACCCACACCAACCGGCAGGCTTTGCCCTTCTTTACCGCAGACACCTACGCCGTTATCCAGCTTCAGGTCATTACCCACCATCGAGATTTGCTGCATGGCTTCGATGCCAGAGCCAATCAGGGTCGCGCCTTTCACTGCTTTGGTCACTTTACCTTTCTCGATCAGATACGCCTCTGAAGTCGAGAACACAAATTTACCGGAGGTGATATCCACCTGACCGCCGCCAAAGTTCGGCGCGTAAATCCCGTAGTCGACAGACTCGATGATTTCCTGCGGGGTCGATTTGCCCGCCAGCATGTAGGTGTTAGTCATACGCGGCATCGGTAAATGCGCATACGATTCACGGCGACCGTTACCCGTTGGCTTCACGCCCATCAGGCGCGCATTCAGTTTGTCCTGCATGTAGCCTTTCAGCACGCCATTTTCGATAAGAACATTGTACTGACCCGGCGTACCTTCATCATCGATGGACACGGAGCCACGACGGTCAGTCATGGTACCGTCATCGACGACGGTGCACAGTTCGGACGCGACGAGTTGCCCCATTTGCCCGCTGAACACGGACGTGCCGCGACGGTTGAAGTCACCTTCCAGACCGTGCCCCACCGCTTCGTGCAGCAGCACGCCCGGCCAGCCCGCGCCCAGAACAACCGGCATCGTGCCCGCAGGCGCGGCAACGGCATTGAGATTAATCATCGCCATGCGAACCGCTTCACGGGCCCATGCATCGGCCCGGACTTCGCCGTCGACGTCACCGAGGAAATAATCGTAGCCGAAACGACCGCCGCCCCCGCTGGAACCGCGCTCGCGTTTACCGTCGTCTTCGACCAGTACGCTCACCGACAGACGCACCAGGGGACGAACGTCCGCCGCCAGGGTGCCATCAGTGGCCGCGACCAGAATGAGTTCGTACACGCCGGTCAGGCTGGCAGAAACTTCCTGCACACGTTTGTCTGCCGCACGCGCGGCTTTGTCAACGCGGCGCAAAATGTCGAGCTTCTCTTCACGACTCATGCTTTGCAGCGGATCGAGACTGGTATACAGCGGAGAATACTCTTTCGCGCCAAGAGCGTGGACTTTACCGTCGCCGGTATCACGCACGATAGTCCGCGCGGCCTGAGCGCTCTGTTGCAGCGCCAACAGGCTAATCTGATCGGCATACGCAAAGCCGGTTTTCTCGCCGCTGACGGCACGGACGCCAACGCCCTGATCGATATTGTACGACCCGTCTTTGATGATGCTGTCCTCTAACACCCAGGACTCATGGTAGCTCGACTGGAAATAGAGATCGCCGTAGTCGAGGCGGCGCTCGGCAAGTTGGCCAAGTATGGCAAACAGGTCCTGATGACTCAGGCCGTTCGCCGACAGCAGATGTTCACTTACCAGGTTCAGACTCATCGTTTTGCTACTCATTGGTTGTCGCGAAGATCGCGGTATATCTATTGAGAGTGAGGTAATTTGTAACGCCCGTCAAATCATTGCTTTTTATCGCCGCGCGCCTGGCGCAGCACTTCATTGATTTGAGGCTGATCGATAGGCCCGCTGATGTGGTAACGCAGAATCGACACTTTGCTCCACAGCGGCCCCAGCACTTTACTGGCGGCAAACACAGCGGCACCGACAATCGGGTTGATGACAAACGCGGTAGCGACCCCTACGGTGGCAGAGATTTCCGGCGCGACCACGGCTTCCATATCCAGCTGACGGCGTACCAGGTTGACTGAGCCTTTCATCGCGATATCTGCTTCGAGGCCATCCACCAGCGTGTCGTCGGTATGCAGCGTGCCGTCTTTAATCCAGGCGGTGCTGCGAATGGAATCAAAATAGAACCCTTCGTTGAAGGTGTCACTAAAGTCGAAACGCAGCTTACGCAGCAGCGCATCCACACTCAGCAGACGCAGCAGTTGGCCCGCATGGCCGGTGCTGATGTCCGTGAACTCGCCTTTGCCCAAATGCGCTTTCAGAATGCCGTTCAACGATGCTACGTCCGGCGTCCACGGCTCATCGCGCCAATGCAGGTCATAATCCAGATTGAATGACGAATCACGAATTGGCGTGGAGGCACCGAAGAAATTCACTGCCGCATCCAGTTTCTGGCCGCGAAGTTTGCCTTTCAGTGAGGTGCGCTCATTACCCGGCGCGTTCACCCACTCTCCGTCTACGGTCAGGCGTGCAAACCCGGTATCCATCAGGCCGTTAGCCAGCGACAAGGTGTTGCCCTTAATCGCGAAATCCCCATCAATGCGGCCATATTTCTGACCCCACAGCCAGCATTCCGCACAGCGCAGCTGCAGGTCTGGCCAATTCTGGAAATCAATGCGGTTATTGCTCATTATCCCCTGACCCAGAGATTCACCGGTGGTGGTTTTCGAGGACGGGTTGTAATAGAGATAACGAATCGCAGCCTGCCACGGCGCATTGTCGCGCAGCGTCAGCGTGCCGTTGATTTCACGCCCCTGCGCTTCAACGCGGGTGCCGTCTGCTGACGGTTGTGAAACAATACTCAGATTATTCCAGCGCTGGCCCGCCATGGTGAGCGCCGGGGTTCGCAGCGTCACGCGTTCCGGGAAGGCCGCTGCGTTACCCACGCCGTCGGCGGCGCCCTTACGGAACAACGCCATCCACTGCGCGCCGTCCATCGGCGGTAAATTCAGCTCGACGCCGGAGGAATCCGGCAACGGCGGTACGCTGCGGCTGTCAGACGCCCAAATGGCCCGGTCGAGTGTCAGCTTTTTATTCAGCAGCCAGCGGCTGTTGAGATGGTCCGTCGAACCTACGCTGCCGGTCAAATCGAAGCGGCTCAGACCACCTTCAACGTTCAGTTTCACCGGTAACGGCTCACCGGCTTTCTTGTTTACCGGCGCAGGTAAGCGACTACTCACATTCTTCAGGTCGCCTGCCATATCGACCTTATAGCTGGCGCTGCCTTTGTAAGGTAATTCAATCGCGACTTTACCCTGCCACGGCACGCTACCGCTTATCGCATCGTTAATCTGTTGAGGCAACATTCCGGTGCGGCTCGGCTGCCAGTTGGCATCCATATTCACCGCTACCTGATAGGCTTTTGGCCCTTCGGTGGTTGAGAAATTCACGTTCAGCGGCTGATTAAACCAGTTGGCGGTCATTGGCCCGCTTTTCAAATCACCATTTTCAAAGGTGAATCCACCGCTGAGGTTTTTCAGGGTGCTATTGAGCGGTTTGATAAACAGGCTGTTGTTAGCCAGACGCACGTCACCTTTCGCCAACACCTGTTTGCCGTCGAGCGGGATATCGAGATGTAAGCGAGCATTCACATCACCATCCAGCTGCAGCTCATCGAGGGTAGCACCAAGGGAATCCTTCAGCGGCGTCTCTTTGAAATACGGCCCGACCGCTTTGCCCGGACCGGCAATCTGCGAATCAATAATCAGCTTCTCTTTCGAATAGTCCGGGATAGCCGCATTCAGGTTGTGCGCCGTCACGCCGCCAAGCGCGACTTTATCCGCCTGCATCCACAAGCCGTCGTTCAGGAAGTTGAGGTCGATATTCAGATTGGTCAGCGCAGGCCAGTCAGGCTGGAACGCAAAGGTAGCGTTGTGCAACGGCACCCACACCTGGAACTGACCTTCGTTGTGCTTGTATGGGAACAGGTGCGGGTTACCGCCGTAGACCAGCGTGGCGTTATCCGACTGGCCGCCTTTGATGGCCGAGCTGAGGTAATCGACCAGCTCTTTGCCCATCAGGTTTTCCGGGAAATAGCGCCACGCCTGACCGCCGTCATCAGTGCTGATCCCGGCCAGAATACCGAGCCACGGTTCATCGCCTTCCGGCTGTAACCAGCGGAAGCCGCCACGGGCGTGAACCGCTTTCGCCTGCACGTCGATATCACGGCCGTCGAGCATGAAACCTTTTTCGTTGTTCACCCATGACAGATTGGCCACACCTTTGGCAATCTCAAGCGGCGCACGGAACACCGTCTCATACGGCATTTTTGCGTCTTCCATGCTGATATTCACCGAGCCATGCTCGACGCTACCTTCTGCCCGACCAGAGAAATGCTCGGCGCCGGGCAGCAGCTTCCACTGCTTCCACCCCAGATTGCTCCAGGCCGCCTGGAAACGGGTTTTCTCAGTCGCCTGCAACGGAATATCCAGCGCCAGGGCGTCAATCTGACCGGCAGGCTGCGTGGTTTCCCAAATTTCACCTAACGACGGCGAGAGTTTATCTGCAATTGGCAGCAGGCCAGAAAGGCCGCTCAGTTCGAGATTGCTGGCACGGATACGCAGCTCGTCGCTGCGCACGTTATTTTTTCCGCCGACGTCCTGACCGGGGATCCACGCCAGCGCCAGCGCACCTTGCGGCCAACGTTTGCCGTCTATGGCGATGCGGGTATCAGGGACATGAAATGCCCAGCCCGCATTTTCACGGGTGATGTGTGCCGTCAGATTATCGACGGACAGGTCATGGGGTTGCTTATCGCCCTTCCAGCTCGCGCCGCCTTTCTTCAGCCAGACGTCACCACTTGAGATGTCGCCCTTATCAAGGTCTATCCAGCCTTCGAGGCTAAACCGAGCCGACGTCAGCGCGATGTTGTCCTGCATCCAGCGGCCAAGCCACGGCTTAACGTCGATGTCATCAGCCTGCACCCACAGCCGACCTTCATTCAGCAGACCGTTCTCATCGCGCAAGTCCATGCGCACTTTCATCACCCCGTGCTGGCCGTTAAGACTCGACAGGCTCAGTTCACCTTCGGCGCGATGGCGATTTTTACCGTTCATCCAGGTCAGTTGCGGGATAGCGAGTTCGGCGCGCTGGCCGGAAAGAGTGAGGAAGCTTAAATGACTGTCGCGCAGAGTGAACTGATCGAACTGGCGCAGGAACAGATCGCCGATGCGGTCCGTTTTCAACTGCCCACTGCTGTTATTGTGTTGCAGAGGGGTGTTGGTGCGAATTTGCAGCTGCCAGAAGGTCAGCTCGCGGAACTGCCAGCGAAAATGCAGCAGGCTTTGCCAGACGTCGAGTGCCAGCGTCACGCGTTTAACGGACATCTGACCACCGTTTTTCATCCCGGCTTTGATATCGCGGACTTCCAGCGTCGGGCCGTAGTCTTCCCAGCTGGCTTTAAGCTGTGACGCATCGATGGGATGTCCGGTAGACTCCGCGATTTTCTCCAGCAGCTGCGGACGCCATTTATCCAGCTGCGGCAAAACGAGACGCAAGCCACTGACCAGCAGCGCGACGATAACAATTAATGTTGCCACCGTGATCAGTAAGATTCCAGGCAAACGCCTCACGCATCTCTCCTTGTAACTGCCCGCAAACTACATCATCACCACGTCGAATTGCTCCTGATTGTAGAGCGGTTCTATCTGGACTTTTACCTGCTTGCCAACGAAGATTTCCACTTCCGCCAGCGCATGAGACTCTTCCCCTTTCAGGGTTTCGGCCACGGCGGCTGAAGCGTAGACCAGGAAGCGATCGGAATCATAGGCATGATGCACACGGACAATTTCACGCATGATTTCGTAGCATACCGTTTCGACCGTTTTCACCGTCCCGCGTCCATGACAGGTTGGGCACTGGTGGCACAGCACGTGCTCCACGCTTTCGCGCGTGCGCTTGCGGGTCATTTCCACCAAACCGAGCTGCGAGAAGCCGTTGATGCTGGTTTTAACGCGGTCTTTGCCCAGGGCCTGTTCCAGAGAATGCAGCACCCGACGGCGGTGGTCTTCATTACTCATATCGATGAAATCGATGATGATAATCCCGCCCAGATTACGCAGGCGCAGCTGACGCGCAATGGCTTGCGTCGCTTCGATATTAGTATTGAAAATGGTGTCGTCAAGATTACGGTGGCCGACAAAGGCACCGGTGTTGATATCGACAGTGGTCATCGCTTCGGTCTGATCAATAACCAGATAGCCGCCCGACTTCAGTTCCACCTTCCGCTCCAGCGCTCGCTGAATTTCATTTTCGACATCGAAGAGATCGAAAATCGGCTGGCGACCACTGTAATGTTCGAGCTTGTTGGTCATCTCCGGCATGTACTCGGCGGTGAATTCCATCAGCGATTCGAAGGTCAGACGAGAATCGACGCGGATGCGGTCAAGCTGTGCGTCTGCAAAATCGCGCAGTACGCGTTGGGCTAACGCCAGTTCGCCGTACATCTGATAACGAGTCTGCGGGCGTTTTTTACGCTCCATCACCTTAGTCCACACGCGTTTGAGGTACGCGGCATCGGAGGATAAATCCTCTTCGCAAACGCCTTCCGCCGCGGTTCGGATGATGAATCCGCCCTGCTCGTCGCAGTATGTTGTCACCACGTTTTTCAGGCGGTCGCGCTCGGCTTCGCTTTCAATACGCTGGGACACGCCCACGTGAGAAGCGCCCGGCATGAACACGAGGTAACGAGAAGGAATGGTGATATCAGTCGTCAGACGCGCGCCTTTGGTGCCCAGCGGATCTTTGACCACTTGCACCATCAGGTCCTGGCCCTGACGCACCAGTTCGGAAATGTCGCGAACGGTGAACTGCTTCTGCTCTTCCCCGGCCACGCATTCGGTGTGGGGCATAATGTCAGAAGCGTGAAGAAACGCGGCCTTATCCAGGCCAATATCTACAAATGCCGCCTGCATCCCTGGGAGTACACGACTGACACGACCTTTGTAGATATTGCCTACGATTCCGCGTCGCGCTTCACGCTCTATATGAATTTCCTGAAGAATACCGCCATCAATGTACGCCACGCGGGTTTCCGATGGCGTTACGTTAACCAATAATTCAGCCGTCATGTTTATCCCTTTTCTCACGCAGTGAGTTAAAATTGCTCAGCAACTCATACGTTTCCACCAGCGGTAAGCCGACTACGGCGTGATAGCTGCCATTTATCTTCCTGACAAAACAGCCACCCAGCCCCTGAATACCGTATGCACCTGCTTTATCCATCGGTTCGCCGCTCGCGACGTAACCGAGGATATCGTCATCTGTTAAGGCTCTGAACGTGACTTCCGTGGTCACCAGGCAGTCAATGGTGTATTTGCTGTCCGCTAACGCGACGGCGGTCATCACCTGATGCGTATGCCCGGAAAGCTGGCGCAACATGACTGCCGCGTGTTCAGCGTCCCGTGGTTTTTCCAGCACTTCACCGTTCAGAACCACAATGGTATCGGCACCCAGCACCGGTAAGTCCTGCGCGGCAAGCGTGACGCCCGCCTGCGCTTTTTCCCGAGCCAGTCGCGCAACATAATGCTGCGCGCTTTCCTGCGGCTGACGTTGCTCCTCGATGCCCGGTACCAGACGTTCGAAGCTCACACCCAATTGAGTTAACAGCTCCTGACGACGCGGGGAGCCGGAAGCAAGATAAAGCATTGTCATAGAAACCTTTATTGTACCGCGAATTGCTGGCGCACTTTACGCATCAGCAGGAACAGCCATGGCCAGAGTACACCGTTAACGACGCTACTCCAGAACACTTCCGGTCGGAAAGAGACGTTGATCACTAAAAATTCTGACCAGAAAACAACGATATCCACCGCCAGCGACAGCATCATAACCACCAGCGCTTGTTGCCAGAGCGCCAGATTACGGAACAGCTGATATTTCAGTGCCACCAGATAGGCAATGATACTGAGGGACAACGCACGTACGCCGAGCGTTGAACCGCTAATCAGATCCAGTATGGCACCCATAATGAAACCTGTGCCAACATTGACCCGGTGCGGTAAAGCGAGGATCCAGTAGAGCAGGATCAGCAGAACCCAGTTTGGCCGGTATACCAACAGGTTGTCCGGCCAGGGCATGACTTGTAACAGAAGGGCTATCAAAAACGAGAGCCAGATAACCCAACGTCCCTGGCTTCGGTAGCTTGCCACTACTGCCCTCCTGGTGAAGGCGCAGCAGCCGGTGCAGGCTGAGTGATTCCCGTCGCAGGCGGCGGAACGGGTGCTGGCGGCCCCATGGAATCGGCAGCAGGCAGAACCTGCGGCATCATCTGCATCAGACGTTCGTTGGCTACACGATGTACCTCTTCAGGCGTCATCGGGTTTGCACCGTTACGATCGGCACCCCACAGCAGCAGCAGATAACGCAGACGCTGCAGACCGGCAGTTGGGCGCGCCTGAATCACCGTATACGCACGCTGCGTATCCAGCTTAACTGACGACACAACCGCAACCGGATACCCTTCAGGGAAACGACCGCCGAGACCGGATGTCACCAGCACGTCACCCACACGGATATCAGTATTGGCAGGCAGATGTTCCAGCTGCAAATCGTCAGTACAGCCGTTACCGGCGGCAATCACGCGGATATCGTTACGCAGTACCTGAATCGGCAGTGCATGGGTCGCATCACAAATCAGAAGCACTCGGCTGGTCAGCTTCGCGACGGCCACAACCTGACCGACCACGCCTTTATCACTGATAATAGGCTGACCTTCGTAGACGCCGTTGACGCTACCTTTGTCGATAACCACCTGATCGCTATACGGATCGTTAACGGTAGAGATAACCTGGGTCACCATTTTCTGCTCATCCTGACGCAGCGGTGAACCTAACAACTCACGCAGACGGGCGTTTTCCTGCTTGTACTGACCCATCATCAGCAGATCGCTGTTTTTTAACAGCAGCTCCTGACGCAGGGCACGGTTTTCCAGCTCAAGCTGATCGCGGGAAGCCAGAGTTTGCGAAATACCGTCGAGTAATTCACGAGGACCGTTGGAAACAAAATAGAAAGGGCTAACAGCAGTATCCATGTACGTTCGGATTTGACTGAACGCACCAAGGCGGCTGTCGGCAATAATGATGCCAAGCGCCACTAGCACCGCCAGAATTAGGCGAAACTGTAGCGATGGGCCACGGCTAAAAATGGGCTTCATAGGCTATGCGTATTCTCGTGTCAGTGAAGAAATCAAGGGGCAGCACAAACGCTACCCCAGACTTCTGGCTGACTACTCTTCGCTGAACAAGTCGCCGCCGTGCATGTCGATCATTTCCAGTGCCTTGCCGCCGCCACGGGCAACACAGGTCAGTGGATCTTCTGCAACTACGACAGGAATTCCTGTCTCTTCCATTAACAGGCGGTCGAGGTTACGCAGCAGCGCACCACCACCAGTCAGAACCATACCACGCTCTGAGATGTCGGAAGCCAGTTCCGGCGGACACTGTTCCAGGGCAACCATCACCGCACTCACGATACCGGTCAACGGCTCTTGCAGCGCTTCGAGGATTTCATTGGAGTTCAGAGTAAAGCCGCGTGGAACGCCTTCTGCCAGATTACGACCGCGTACTTCAATTTCAAGAACTTCGTCGCCTGGGTAAGCAGAACCGATTTCGTGCTTGATGCGCTCTGCGGTGGCTTCACCGATCAGAGAGCCGTAGTTACGGCGCACATAATTAATAATGGCTTCGTCGAAACGGTCACCACCGATACGAACGGAAGAGGAATAAACCACACCGTTCAGGGAGATAACGGCCACTTCTGTCGTACCACCACCGATATCCACAACCATTGAACCGGTTGCTTCAGAAACAGGCAGACCCGCACCGATAGCAGCAGCCATTGGCTCTTCAATCAGGAATACTTCACGGGCGCCAGCGCCCTGAGCAGATTCACGGATTGCACGGCGTTCAACCTGGGTTGCACCTACCGGCACACACACCAGAACTCGCGGGCTCGGGCGCATAAAGCTGTTGCTGTGAACCTGTTTGATGAAGTGCTGCAGCATTTTTTCAGTCACGAAGAAGTCAGCGATAACGCCGTCTTTCATTGGACGAATAGCTGCGATGTTGCCCGGCGTACGGCCGAGCATCTGCTTAGCTTCATGACCGACGGCAGCCACACTTTTCGGTGAACCGGCACGATCCTGGCGAATGGCGACAACGGAAGGCTCATTCAGTACGATGCCTTGTCCTTTTACGTAAATCAGGGTATTCGCGGTACCCAGGTCAATGGACAGGTCATTGGAAAACATGCCACGAAATTTTTTCAACATACTAAGGGATAATCCTGAAAGCTGGGGCGGAAACAAAATCCGCTTACTTTACCAACCACACGCAGCAGCGACAAGGCGCAAAAATCATCTGCAACGGTGAAAATTAGTGCAGTTCGTTTCCTTTGTTACAATTTCGACCTGACACTGTCAGAGCCGCAGCGCTCCTCGCTTACATTGCAACCTGTCAAAGGACGATCACTGGCATGTTCTGTATCACTTGTCGGCGGGCACTCAATAACACCCGCGGAGAAACAGCGCGCGTTATTCTACGTGAAAACACGACAAACGGCAGATCAAACAGAGTATCTTTGCGAATATTTTTTTACGCTAGTGTCAAGTGGTTGTGACGTGGCAAAAAAATCGCCCTGACCACCCAGCACACCGCACTCTCTTAACACCTGCCACTCGCTGCGACTTCTCAATCCGGTAGCGAAAACCTGGGTCGATGTCCCTTTACTGGCTTCGACCAGACTCTGCACCAGCAACTGGTTTTCACTGCGTTTCTCTATGTTACGCACCAGGCCCGGGTGCAGTTTGACGATTTCCACCGACAATTCTTTAATCCAACTGGTGCTGACCAGCGTTAAACCAGCCTGAATCACCACTACTCGGACCCCTAACGCGTGAATCAAACGCATCACAGGCTGTAAGCGGCTGATATGTTGACAGACATCTGCCTCTGCAAGTTCAAAAATAATCCGTTTTCTCTGTGTTTTTTCACACTGCATCAACGTATCACGTAGCCAGCGCTGGAACCGGGGCCGGATGAGCGACTCAACCGTCACCTGCAAAGCCAGATTTTCCTCAGGCCAAAACGAGAGGAAAGGCAGTAAACGGGTGATTTGTAAACGGTCGTACTCTTCCGCCAGACCGAACTCCATTACCATCGGCATATATTCAGCGGCGATCACTTCTTCTTTACCGTCATAAATACGGCACATCAATTCACGATGGTGAACACGGCCGTCGTAATGCACCGCCGGTTTTTGGTAGAAGCGCGGGCCTCCGCGACTGAGCATTTGTTCGATGAGGGTTCGCCAGCGCACGTTACCGCGCCCTTTTTCTGGCAGAGAGTCATCATACACTGCCCAGCTGTTACTGCCCTGAAGCACCGCGTTACGCACCGCCGCATCGGCGTGCTCCATCACTTGCTCTGTGGTTTGCCCACTGCGCCAGGTACAGATGCCGATGTGCATCATGTCATCCTGATCGAGAATTTTGGTCGACGGCAACGAGTCCAGCGCTTTTAACAGCTGCCCGGCGATGCTGTCGGCTTCTTTCAACGTGCGGTGTGGCAGCAGCACGGCAAAATCACTGCGGTAATAACGTGCCAATAACGCACCAGGATAACGCATCATGAAAGTGGAAAGCATATTGATGAGCATAAAGAAGTGCTCTTCCGCCGCCATACGCCCCCACTGGTCGCGAACCAAATCGAATTCCGGTAGGCGAATCAGCATCACAATACCATGTGCCCCAACTTTTTCCTGATCGTCGAGCAGCGTTGCGAGCTGGTTATCGAAAAACATCCGGTTGCTGAGGCCGGTTTTGGTGTCCTGCGCCGCGTAGGAGCGGATAAGCGTATCCATGCGACTGCGCTGTTCGCCGGCAAACTGAATTTCCGACAGCAGCGTATCGAGGGCGCTGCTGGTTCGCGCGGGCCATTCATGCACCGAACCGCGCACTTGCTGCCCGCGTTCACCGTTGAGGATCCGCGTGGAGCGCAGCTCTAACAATTCCTGGCCCGACAGCTGATTGCGTAGCCAGCGTACCGAAAAGAAGATAATCAATACCATAAAACCAATGGCAATGGTGAGAGGCGCGGTGGTCAGCAGAGAGTGGAAATAATTCACCATCGGATCCTGATACACCAGATGAATGGTCATCCCCGGGTGCTTCACCGATTCTACGTCCAGTTCGCGGTACTGAATACTGCTGCCCATCGGGCGATAACTGCTGACACGTGAGTGGCTAAAAATAGTCCTATCATTAACGATGAAATCAATGCGCACGATGTCGACAGGGACCAGAATTTCGTCCAGTTGGTTGTCGAACTGATCAAAAGGGGTACTGACCAGGCGGGAATCGATAACCGTCGCCACAGCCCGGGCGCGATAATCCACTTTATATTGAATACCGTTATAGAAACTCAGTGAACAACCAATGAGGGTGACAAAGATGGTCAGGCCCGTTAAAAGCGCGACAAAAGCTGAGAATTTCGTCGTTAATCGCATCCCTGTATTAACTCCGTTAATGAAAAACAGCCCGGCTGTTGACCGGACACCCACGCTGGCCCGCAAAAAATTAGTAAGCACTAACTAGCATGCCAAAAGGACCCTGCATACTACCAGAGTTAGTGAATCTGGCAATTTATTGCGTTGAATCGGCATCGTGTTTCAGTTACCGAGTATAGTCTTCGATAATTATTTTCCAATCATAGAGCAACTGAGGAACGATTATGCAGGCATTAATCTTAGAACAGCACGACGGTAAAACTCTCGCCTCGGTACAGGCCATCGAGGAAAGTCAGCTGCCACAAGGTGATGTCACAGTCGATATCCAGTGGTCAAGCCTCAACTACAAGGATGCCCTCGCCATTACCGGTAAAGGTAAAATCATCCGTAACTTTCCGATGGTGCCAGGTATCGATTTTGCGGGCGTGGTTCATCACAGCGAAGACCCGCGTTTTCACGTGGGCCAGCAGGTGCTACTGACTGGTTGGGGCGTAGGTGAAAACCATTGGGGTGGACTTTCTCAGCAAGCCCGCGTGAAGGGTGACTGGCTGGTCGCTCAACCGCAGGGAATGGATGCGCGCCAGGCGATGATCATCGGCACCGCTGGCTTTACCGCCATGCTCTGCGTGATGGCGCTGGAAGACGCTGGCATCAAACCTCAGGACGGCGAAATTGTCGTGACCGGTGCCAGCGGCGGCGTGGGTAGTACGGCGATTGCGCTGCTGCACAAGCTGGGTTATCAGGTTGCTGCCGTTTCCGGTCGCGAAAGCACGCATGACTATCTGCGCAGCCTCGGCGCAAACCGTATTATTGGCCGTGATGAATTCGCCGAATCCCGTCCGTTGGAAAAACAGCTGTGGGCCGGTGCGGTCGATACCGTCGGCGATAAAGTGCTGGCCAAAGTGCTGGCGCAAATGAACTACGGCGGATGTGTGGCCGCATGTGGTCTGGCGGGAGGTTTTGCACTGCCGACCACGGTGATGCCGTTCATTCTGCGTAACATCCGTTTGCAGGGCGTCGATTCCGTCATGACACCTGCCGCACGCCGCGCACAGGCCTGGGAACGTCTGGTTCTGGATTTACCGTCTTCCTTCTATAGCCAGAGCGCAACGGAAATCACCCTTGCTCAGGCACCGGAGTTTGCCGAAAAAATCATGAACAATCAGATTCAGGGCCGCACGCTGGTTAAGATTGCCTAATCTTCAAATTTTCGTGACATATTCGCGTTAATCAGTCACCTCCGTCATGCTTAGGAAAAAGCATGACGGAGGAAGCCATGAAGTCGAAAAAACTAACGGAAGCTGATGTAACGGCGGAATCCGTTTTTATGCTCCAGCGCCGCCAGGTGCTGAAAATGTTAGGCATAAGCGCCACCGCAATGACGCTCGCGCCCACCGCCCAGGCCGATTTGCTCAGCTGGTTTAAGGGCAACGACAGGCCACCTGCCCCGTCCGGAAAACCGCTCGAATTCTCTCGCCCTGCCGAATGGCAGAGCCAGCTGGCGCTCACGCCGGAAGATAAAGTCACACGCTACAACAATTATTATGAATTCGGGCTGGATAAAGCCGACCCAGCGGCAAACGCCGGGAGCCTGATAACCGATCCGTGGACGCTGACCATCGATGGTGAAGTCGCTAAACCGCTAACGCTCGATCACGACGCGCTGACCAAACGTTTCCCGCTCGAACAGCGAATCTACCGGATGCGCTGCGTGGAAGCCTGGTCGATGGTCGTGCCGTGGATTGGTTTTCCGCTGCATAAGCTGCTGGCGCTGGTTGAGCCCACCAGCGATGCCAAATACGTCGCCTTTAAAACCATTTTCTCTCCTGAGCAGATGCCCGGTCAGAAGGACCGTTTTATTGGCGGCGGTCTTTCATATCCCTACGTCGAAGGCCTGCGTCTCGATGAGGCGATGCATCCGCTGACGCTGCTTACTACCGGCGTGTATGGCAAAGCGTTACCGCCGCAAAACGGTGCGCCCATCCGCCTGACCGTCCCGTGGAAATACGGCTTTAAAGGCATTAAATCTATTGTCAGTATTAAACTGACTCGCGAACGTCCGCCCTGCACGTGGAATCTGGCGGCCCCTGATGAATATGGTTTTTTCGCCAACGTGAATCCGCATGTTGACCATCCACGCTGGTCGCAGGCCACCGAGCGCTTTATCGGCTCGGGCGGCGTACTGGACGTCAAACGCCAACCGACGCTGTTGTTTAACGGCTATGCCGATCAGGTGGCGTCGCTCTATCACGGCCTGAATTTACGGGAGAATTTCTGAGTGCGCTTAACGGCTAAACAGATTGTCTGGCTCAAGGTAATGCTGCATCTGGCCGCCTTTTTACCTCTGGTGTGGTTGTTCTGGGCGGGCGACCAGGGCTACTTCAGCGCTGACCCTGCCAAAGATATTCAACACTTTACCGGTAGGATGGCTCTGAAACTACTGCTCGCCACCTTGCTGGTCTCCCCGCTGGCGCGCTACGCTAAACAGCCTTTATTGATACGAACTCGCCGCCTTTTAGGGCTATGGTGTTTTGCCTGGGCGACGTTACACCTCACCAGCTACGCGCTATTAGAGCTCGGGATTAACAATCTGGGTTTATTAGGGCAGGAAGTGGTCACGCGCCCTTATTTAACGTTGGGCCTGGTGAGCTGGCTGATTTTGCTGGCGCTGGCGGCCACCTCGTTTCAGCGTGTGCAACGAAAACTGGGCGCGCGCTGGCAAAAACTACATAACTTCGTCTATCTGGTAGCGATCCTTGCCCCCATCCATTATCTGTGGTCGGTGAAGATCCTCTCACTACAGCCGATCCTGTACGCAATCGCCGCTTTTGCGCTTTTAGCGTGGCGTTTTAAGAAGTTCCGCCGGTGGTGGCGTTAATTCACGATAATGTGCAGTTTCCCGCAGAACTCCCGCACTACGTCAGGCTTTTTCGGGTTTGAGGTTGATAATCTTCCCTGATAAGACCAGTATTTAGCTGCCAATTGCTACGAAATCGTTATAATGTGCGACTTTGGTTTTCCTGACAGGGGTTTTTGGCCTCTGAAAAGGTGACAAGCGCGCATCGAAGGTATATTTTGTTTTTTACCGGAGAATTGCAGGAGATAGCAGCACGATGGCCGACAAGTTACGCATTTTGCTTTTAAACGGACCGAACCTGAACATGCTCGGCACCCGTGAGCCAGAGAAGTATGGCTCCCAGACGTTAGCGGAAATTGTAAACCGTTTAACGACGGAAGCTGAGGCTCTGAATGTGTCGCTGGACCATTTGCAGTCCAACGCGGAGTTCGCGATTATCGACCGAATTCATCAGGCTAAAGACAACATTGACTATATCCTGATCAATCCGGCCGCATTCACGCACACCAGCGTGGCGATTCGTGATGCGCTATTGGCGGTCAGTATCCCGTTTATCGAGATACATCTGAGTAACGTGCACGCTCGCGAGCCGTTCCGCCATCACTCATATCTCTCTGATATCGCTGCCGGCGTCATCTGCGGATTAGGCGCTGACGGCTATTCATACGCATTACAGACGGCGGTTAAACGCCTGTCACAATCACACTAAACAAAGAGTACGGAACCCACTCATGGATATTCGTAAGATTAAAAAACTGATCGAGCTGGTTGAAGAATCAGGCATCTCCGAACTGGAAATTTCTGAAGGCGAAGAGTCTGTACGCATCAGCCGCGCTTCGGCCAATGCGGGCTTCCCGGTTATGCAACAGGCTTATGCTGCGCCGATGATGCAACCACAGATGGCTCCGGCCGCTGCTGCACCGGTAGCTGCTGCTGAAGCCCCGGCTAAAGCTGAAATCAGTGGCCACATCGTACGCTCCCCGATGGTTGGTACCTTCTACCGCACCCCGAGCCCGGACGCGAAAGCATTCATCGAAGTGGGCCAGAAGGTGAACGCGGGTGATACCCTGTGCATCGTTGAAGCCATGAAAATGATGAACCAGATCGAAGCCGACAAGTCGGGTACCGTGAAGGCTATCCTGGTCGAAAGTGGTCAACCGGTAGAATTTGACGAGCCGCTGGTCGTCATCGAGTAACGAGGCGAACATGCTGGATAAAATTGTCATCGCAAACCGTGGCGAGATTGCACTGCGCATTCTTCGTGCCTGTAAAGAACTGGGCATCAAGACCGTCGCCGTACACTCCACTGCGGATCGCGATTTAAAACACGTACTGTTAGCGGATGAGACGGTCTGTATCGGCCCGGCTCCGTCCGTAAAAAGCTATCTGAATATCCCGGCTATCATTAGCGCCGCTGAAATCACCGGCGCGGTGGCAATCCATCCGGGTTATGGCTTCCTGTCCGAAAACGCCAACTTTGCTGAGCAGGTTGAACGTTCCGGCTTTATCTTCATCGGCCCGAAAGCTGACACTATCCGCCTGATGGGCGATAAAGTGTCTGCAATCAACGCGATGAAAAAAGCAGGCGTTCCTACTGTACCAGGCTCTGACGGCCCGCTGGGCGACGACATGGATGCTAACCGTGCCCATGCGAAACGCATTGGCTATCCGGTTATCATCAAAGCCTCCGGTGGCGGCGGCGGTCGCGGTATGCGCGTCGTGCGCAGCGACGCTGAACTGTCCCAGTCCATCTCCATGACCAAAGCTGAAGCGAAAGCCGCTTTCAGCAATGACATGGTGTACATGGAAAAATACCTGGAAAATCCTCGTCACATCGAGATTCAGGTACTGGCTGACGGCCAGGGCAACGCTATCTATCTGGCAGAACGTGACTGCTCTATGCAGCGTCGTCACCAGAAAGTTGTCGAAGAAGCACCAGCACCAGGCATCACGCCGGAACTGCGTCGCTACATCGGCGAGCGTTGTGCGAAAGCCTGCGTGGATATCGGCTACCGTGGCGCGGGTACTTTCGAATTCCTGTTTGAAAACGGCGAGTTCTATTTCATCGAAATGAACACCCGTATTCAGGTAGAGCACCCAGTTACCGAGATGATCACTGGCGTTGACCTGATCAAAGAGCAGCTGCGTATCGCTGCCGGTCAGCCGCTGTCAATCAAACAGGAAGAAGTGCACGTTCGCGGCCATGCGGTGGAATGCCGTATCAACGCCGAAGACCCGAACACCTTCCTGCCGAGCCCGGGTAAAATTACCCGTTTCCACGCACCTGGCGGTTTTGGTGTGCGTTGGGAATCTCATATCTACGCCGGTTACACTGTACCGCCGTACTATGACTCAATGATTGGTAAGCTCATCTGTTACGGCGAAACCCGTGACGTGGCGATTTCTCGCATGAAGAACGCCCTGCAGGAACTGATCATCGACGGTATCAAAACCAACGTTGAACTGCAGATGCGCATCATGAGTGACGAGAACTTCCAGCATGGTGGAACCAACATCCACTATCTGGAGAAAAAACTCGGACTTCAGGAAAAGTAATCCTGAACGTTTAGCAAAAGGCCGGATCTTCCGGCCTTTTTTCTTTTTCTCTCCCCTTCCCAGCCCCTTAAGGTACAATCCCCGCTTTAAATTGACCCTGGGAGCCTTATGGACGCGCGTTTTGTTCAGGCCCACAAAGAAGCCCGCTGGGCGTTGTGGCTTACCCTCCTCTATCTCGCCGCATGGTTAGCGAGTGCTTACATACCTAGTTCAATACAGGGCTTCACCGGCCTGCCACGATGGTTTGAAATGGCCTGCCTGCTGATTCCGCTGATCTTCATTTTACTGTGCTGGGCCATGGTGAAATTCATCTATCGCGAAATTCCACTGGAGGACGATGATGCAGCCTGAAGTCATTCTGCCGCTTGTCGCCTATTTATTGGTGGTGTTTGGCCTGTCGATTTACGCGATGCGAAAGCGCGCCACCGGCACGTTCCTCAACGAATATTTCCTCGGCAGTCGTTCGATGGGCGGCTTTGTACTGGCGATGACTCTCACCGCCACCTACATCAGCGCCAGTTCGTTTATCGGCGGCCCGGGTGCGGCCTATAAATACGGGCTGGGTTGGGTTTTGCTGGCGATGATCCAGCTACCTGCCGTGTGGCTATCGCTAGGCGTTCTGGGGAAAAAATTCGCCATCCTTGCCCGGCGTTACAACGCGGTGACGCTCAACGATATGCTGTTTGCCCGCTATCAGAGCCGTCTGCTGGTATGGCTGGCGAGTCTTAGCCTGCTGGTCGCGTTTGTCGGCGCGATGACCGTACAGTTCATCGGCGGTGCACGCTTGCTGGAAACCGCAGCCGGTATTCCTTACGAAACGGGCTTGCTGATTTTCGGGATCAGTATCGCGCTGTACACCGCTTTCGGCGGCTTCCGCGCCAGCGTGCTCAATGATGCCATGCAAGGCATGGTGATGCTGATTGGCACCATCGTACTGCTGATTGGTGTCGTTCACGCGGCGGGCGGCCTGAGCCACGCGGTGCAAACACTGGAACACATCGACCCAAAACTGGTCTCTCCGCAGGGGGCTGACGATATTTTATCGCCGAGCTTTATGACCTCTTTCTGGGTACTGGTCTGTTTTGGGGTGATTGGCCTGCCGCACACGGCAGTACGTTGCATCTCGTACAAAGACAGCAAGGCAGTACACCGAGGTATGATTATCGGCACGATTGTCGTGGCTGTCCTGATGTTCGGGATGCATCTGGCTGGTGCACTGGGTCGCGCCGTTATTCCGGATCTCGACGTCCCGGATTTAGTTATCCCCACGCTGATGGTTAAAGTATTGCCGCCAGTGGCTGCGGGGATCTTCCTCGCCGCACCGATGGCGGCAATCATGTCGACGATCAACGCGCAGTTATTGCAGAGTTCCGCTACGATCATCAAAGATCTGTATCTGAATTTCCGCCCGGAGCAGGTACAGAACGAAAAGCGGCTGAAGCGTATGTCAGCGCTGATCACCCTGATATTGGGTGCGCTGTTGCTGTTGGCTGCCTGGCGACCGCCGGAGATGATCATCTGGTTGAACCTGCTGGCGTTTGGCGGGCTGGAAGCCGTGTTCCTGTGGCCGCTGGTGCTGGGCCTTTACTGGGAACGCGCGAACGCCGCCGGGGCGCTGAGCGCCATGATTGTCGGCGGCGTGCTATACGCCCTGCTTGCTACTCTGAAAATTCAGTACCTGGGCTTTCACCCGATTGTTCCCTCGCTACTGCTCAGTCTTCTGGCTTTTGTCGTCGGTAACCGTTTTGGTCAGCCTGCCACGCAAGCCCCTAATATCACTGTTAATCATTAAAAGAGTTTTGCCATGCCATGGATCCAACTGAAACTGAACACCACCGGTGCCAACGCGGAAGAACTGAGCGATGCGCTGATGGAAGTGGGTGCCGTCTCTATCACCTTCCAGGACACCCACGACACGCCGGTGTTTGAGCCTTTACCGGGCGAAACCCGACTTTGGGGTGATACCGATGTAATTGGCCTGTTCGATGCCGAAACCGACATGAAGGAAGTGGTCGCCATTCTGGAACATCAGCCGCTGCTGGGTGCGGGTTTTGTTCACAAGATTGAGCAACTGGAAGATAAAGACTGGGAGCGCGAATGGATGGATAACTTCCACCCGATGCGTTTCGGCGAGCGGCTGTGGATTTGCCCAAGCTGGCGCGATGTGCCGGACGAAAACGCGGTTAACGTGATGCTCGATCCGGGTCTGGCGTTTGGTACCGGCACCCACCCAACCACGTCGCTGTGCCTGCAGTGGCTCGACGGACTCGATCTGAACGGTAAAACGGTGATCGATTTTGGCTGTGGATCAGGGATCCTCGCCATTGCGGCGCTGAAACTGGGCGCGGCTAAAGCGATCGGGATCGACATTGATCCGCAGGCGATTCAGGCCAGCCGCGATAACGCGCTGCGCAATGGCGTGTCCGATAAGCTGGAACTTTATTTACCACAGGACCAGCCAGACGCCATGAAAGCCGACGTAGTAGTCGCTAATATCCTGGCTGGCCCATTACGCGAACTGGCCCCGCTAATCAGCGTCCTGCCTGTTGAGGGCGGTTTATTGGGCCTTTCCGGGATTCTTGCGAGCCAGGCCGACAGCGTCTGTGAAGCCTATACCTCTCAATTCGCGCTCGACCCAGTGGTTGAGAAAGAAGAGTGGTGTCGCATTACCGGTCGTAAGAACGGATAAAACAGGTGCGTGGTCTCCCGGTTACGTTCACATTTTGTTCGAGTAAGTGTGCAAAAGTGTCGATTACCTGCAGCAATGAAATGGGATCCAGCCCGCAATAATCGGGATAATCTGCTGATAAAACCAGCAGGTTATCTCTTTTCTGCTCCCTTTTGAGCAGGAAAAAACGATAAGTTACGCAAAATTGCATCTGTTCAAAAATTCACCTTATTGATATAACATAATGATTTGTTTGATTATTAAATTTTCGCCTCGGGGGTGACTGGCGATTCCTTGATCTATAACAGAGGATTGCTCAAAGTTTGGCCTTTCATCTCAGGAAAAAAATGCGTAATATACGCCGCCTTGCAGTCACAGTATGGTCATTTCTTAACTCATGCGCATCGGACACCACCAGCTTAGAAATCGCCTGATCGCAGCGCCCATGGCTGGCATTACTGACAGACCATTCCGGACGCTGTGCTACGAGATGGGAGCAGGTTTAACCGTTTCCGAGATGATGTCCTCCAACCCGCAGGTCTGGGAGAGCGACAAATCCCGTTTACGGATGGTGCACATTGACGAGCCCGGGATCCGCACCGTGCAAATTGCCGGTAGCTGTCCTGAAGAAATGGCGGAAGCCGCACGTATTAACGTTGAAAGTGGCGCCCAAATTATTGATATCAATATGGGTTGCCCGGCTAAAAAAGTGAATCGCAAGCTTGCAGGTTCAGCCCTTTTGCAGCATCCCGGTTTGGTGAAGTCTATCCTGACCGAGGTGGTAAAGGCAGTGGACGTTCCTGTTACTCTCAAGATTCGCACTGGCTGGGCGCCGGACCACCGTAACTGTGTAGAGATTGCCCAACTGGCTGAAGATTGTGGCATTCAGGCTCTGACTATTCACGGACGCACTCGCGCCTGCTTGTTTAACGGAGACGCTGAATACAACAGTATTCGGGCAGTTAAGCAGAAAGTTTCCATTCCGATTATCGCGAATGGTGACATTACTGACCCGCTTAAAGCCAGAGCTGTGCTCGACTATACGGGGGCTGATGCCCTGATGATAGGACGTGCAGCTCAGGGAAGACCCTGGATCTTTCGGGAAATCCAGCATTATCTGGACACTGGGGAGCTGCTACCTCCACTGCCTCTGGCAGAGGTGAAGCGCTTACTTTGTGCACATGTTCGGGAATTGCATGATTTTTACGGTCATACAAAAGGGTACCGAATAGCGCGCAAACACGTATCCTGGTATTTACAGGAACACGCTCCAGATGACCAGTTTCGGCGCACATTCAACGCCATTGAGGATGCCAGCGTACAGCTGGAGGCGTTGGAGGCATACTTCGAAAATTTTGCGTAAACAGAAATAAAGAGCTGACAGAACTATGTTCGAACAACGCGTAAATTCTGACGTACTGACCGTTTCTACCGTTAACTCTCAGGATCAGGTGACTCAGAAACCTCTCCGTGACTCGGTTAAACAGGCACTGAAGAACTATTTTGCTCAACTGAATGGTCAGGATGTTAATGACCTGTATGAGCTGGTACTGGCTGAAGTAGAACAGCCCCTGTTGGACATGGTTATGCAATACACGCGTGGTAACCAAACCCGCGCTGCTCTGATGATGGGCATCAACCGTGGTACTCTGCGTAAGAAACTGAAAAAATACGGCATGAACTAAGTTCGTTCATGACGGTAAAAAGGCGCTCTTCGGCATGGGGAAGCGCCTTTTTTATTGCCTGAAATCCGGCGATTTTCTTCCCTCTTTCCTGACATCACTTTTCGTGTATATTGCCTGCCATTCACCCAATCAATTCTCAGGTGCAGTTATGCTTCGCAAGTACGGATGGCTGATTGTCTTTGCCTTGTTTATGTTTGTGTTCGAAGGTTTATTGATGCAGTGGATTGAGATTTTATCCACTGAAAGCGAGAAGTGCCGCAACATGAATTCTGTCAACCCGCTCAAGCTTGTAAACTGCTCCGACCTCGAGTGAAGAATGTAGGAAAAGTCGACGAGCGCGTCGACAGGCGAAATCATGGGCTTTGAAGCGCTACTGGACTGTTGGCGCCAATATTTTCCTGCCACTACTGGAATCATCATTCCGATGGGGAATTGGGTCACTAACGACACCTGTCGTCAGCTAAGCGAGTGGCGCGAACGTTGAATTTACGCGTGGTGGCGGAAGGCGTCGAAACCCAGGCGCAGCGCGAGTTTCTGACACAACTCGGCTGCAACACCTTGCAAGGCTATCTGTTGGGCAAACCGGTGAGCGCCGAGGCCATCGCTTCCAGGCATCAGCGCCCAAGCTGATTACAGCACCTGTTGGTGATACGCTGCAACGTTATCCATCGGTATCGGCAATGTCGCAGGGTGATGAGGTAACGTTGCCATTATATTATCCACCAGCTCTGGCGCTTGCTGATACAAATTGAAATATTCAGGAAAGAGTAACCAGTTTTTTAATACGCCTGAAAAGAAACAGTGAAACATTGTCAGGGCTAATTCAATATTCGTATCGGCCGGAAGACTGCCATTACGAACACATTGTGTTAATACCCGCCGCGGCATTTCATAGCCAAAACAGATACGCTGACGAATTTCCGATTCAAGCATCATCTCTTTTGTGAATTCACATTTGTGATACAAAATTTGCATCAGTGCACGAAGTTTTACAGATTGAGCAATATGTTGCAAACCAACAACAAACATTTCACGTAGATACATCAGCGGATTATCGTTTTCATTAATAGTTAAACGATCGCGGATTATATCGCGCAATGGAATTTGCTCTCGCCATATTTCATTAAACAGTTCGACTTTATTGTTGAAATGCCAGTAGACGGCCCCGCGTGTCACACCTGCTGCATCAGCGATGTCGGTCAGTGTAGTGCACGAAACCCCGCGCAGTGAGAACTGTTCGATAGCAGCATCAAGCAGCTGCTGTCGGGTAATCAGCGCATCTTCTTTTGTTTTTCTGGCCATAGCGAACCCAAATACCATCCTGAAAAACCATTAATGTATTGGCAATCTATTTTTCCACATAGCACTTTATGCATTAATACTGGATTGGCTCTCACTTCCTACCCGCATTCAATAATAATCACAAATACTTCCGCTTGATGTATTGATAATAAATATAATTCCCACCCTTTATCCCCCAGCCATAAAATTCACACATCACTTTTCCTTTATGTATGCGTGCTTTCCCTTATCATTTCTCAATCCCAATGGCTAACATTTCAACGTTTTTATTTGTACTATGGCGTGCGCATTTTTTATTTTTTCACCGGTTTCCGGAGAATTTGCTATATCTGTAATTAAGGACTTGCAATGAAGATTCACGCCAGGATTTCGATTTTATCCAGTTTACTCGCATCAACTCTGCTTCTTTGCAGCTGCGATAACGCCGGGGATCGGCCGCAACAACCACAGACACCACACGTTACGGTTCATGTCATCACGCGCGCTCCTCTGTCCGTGACAACCGAACTGCCGGGCAGAACCACGGCATTTCGCATTGCCGAAGTTCGTCCCCAGGTCAACGGTATCATCCTGCACCGTAATTTCATTGAGGGCAGCGATATTCAGGCGGGCGAGTCTCTCTATCAGATAGATCCTGCCACCTATCAGGCTGCATGGAACAGCGCCAAAGGCGATGAAGCCAAAGCCGCTGCTGCGGCCACGATTGCGCATTTGACCGTAAAACGTTATCTGCCTCTGCTCGGCACACAATATGTCAGCCGCCAGGATTACGATCAGGCTGTGGCTAACGCCCAGCAGGCCGACGCCAGCGTAATGGCCGCCAAAGCCGCGGTGGAAACCGCGCGCATCAATGTAGCCTACACCAAAGTCACTTCGCCTATTAGCGGGCGTATCGGCAAATCCAGCGTAACGGAAGGGGCACTGGTCACTAACGGTCAGTCCCAGGCGCTGGCAACGGTACAACAGCTGGACCCGATTTATGTCGATGTCACCCAGTCCAGCAGCGACTTTATGCGCCTCAAACAGCAAAGCCTTGAGCATGGGAGCGACACCAAAAGCGTCGAGCTGGTGATGGAGAACGGACAACCGTATTCACTAAAAGGCACCCTGCAATTCTCTGATGTCACCGTGGACGAAAGTACCGGCTCCATCACCCTGCGCGCCATTTTCCCTAACCCTCAGCATACGTTGCTGCCAGGTATGTTTGTGCGGGCGCGCATTGATGAAGGCGTGCAGCCAAACGCCATTCTGGTGCCACAGGAAGGCGTCACCCGCACTCCGCGAGGCGATGCCACAGTGCTTGTAGTCGATGCGAAAAATCAGGTTGAAGTCCGCAACGTCACGGCCTCTCAGGCCATCGGCAGGCAATGGCTTGTCACCAACGGCCTCAATGCGGGTGACAAAGTGATTGTCAGCGGATTGCAGAAAGTACGTCCTGGCGTTTCGGTGACCACAGAGCCAGACACTGCCACTTCGTCTGCCAAATAATCAGGGGCCACTATGTCCAAATTCTTTATTCAGCGCCCGATTTTCGCCTGGGTGCTGGCGATCATTATGATGATGGCGGGCGGGCTTGCGATCATGCAATTGCCTGTCGCACAGTACCCGACCATCGCGCCACCGGCTGTGGCTATTACGGCAACCTATCCGGGGGCTGATGCCCAAACCGTGCAGGATACCGTCACCCAGGTTATCGAACAAAACATGAACGGTATCGATAACCTGATGTACATGTCCTCCACCAGCGACTCCGCTGGTAGCGTGACGATCACGCTGACATTCGAGTCCGGCACCGATCCTGATATCGCGCAGGTTCAGGTACAGAACAAGCTGCAACTGGCGATGCCATTGCTGCCTCAGGAAGTACAGCAACAAGGTATCGGCGTCGAGAAATCAAGCAGCAACTTCCTTATGGTTGCGGGTTTTGTTTCCGATAATAAGAGCCTGACACAGGATGATATTTCCGACTATGTCGCCTCTAATGTGAAGGACACCATCAGTCGTACATCGGGTGTTGGGGATGTTCAGCTTTTTGGCGCGCAGTATGCGATGCGTATCTGGCTTGACAGCAATGCGCTGAACAAATATCAGTTGACGCCCCTGGACGTCATTAATCAACTGAAAACACAAAACAACCAGATTGCCGCAGGTCAACTAGGGGGAACGCCGTCCATTCAGGGTCAACAGCTTAATGCCTCCATCATTGCCCAGACGCGTCTGAAAACACCTGAGGAGTTTGGCCGCGTCACGCTGAAAGTGAACCCGGATGGTTCGATGGTCCGTCTCACTGATGTGGCCCGTATCGAACTTGGCGGCGAAAACTACAATATGGTGACGAAAATTAATGGCCAGCCCGCAACAGGCTTGGGCATTAAGCTGGCGACCGGCGCTAATGCGCTGGATACCGCCACTGCCATCAAAACTAAGCTTACAGAGCTACAGCCGTTCTTCCCGCAAGGGTTGAGGGTGGTCTACCCGTACGACACCACGCCGTTTGTGGAAATATCTATTCGCGAAGTGGTGAAAACGCTGTTTGAAGCCATCATCCTTGTCTTTCTGGTGATGTATCTTTTCCTGCAGAATCTACGCGCAACACTGATACCTACCATTGCAGTGCCTGTCGTACTGCTGGGCACATTCGCCATACTGGCGGCATTCGGCTTCTCTATCAATACGTTAACGATGTTTGGGATGGTGCTCGCCATCGGCTTGCTGGTCGATGACGCCATCGTCGTAGTAGAGAACGTTGAACGTGTGATGGCGGAAGAAAAACTGCCTCCTAAAGAAGCGACGCTGAAATCAATGGCTCAGATACAGGGCGCTCTGGTCGGTATCGCAATGGTACTCTCCGCCGTGTTTGTACCGATGGCTTTCTTCGGCGGATCGACAGGTGCGATTTATCGTCAATTCTCACTGACGATTGTTTCAGCGATGGTGCTTTCGGTTCTTGTCGCGCTCATTCTGACACCAGCGTTATGCGCCACGCTGCTTAAGCCTGTGTCTGCCGAGCATCACGAAAAGAAAGGCGGCTTCTTTGGCTGGTTCAACGCGCTGTTTGACAAAAGCGTCGACCATTACAGTAACAGCGTTGGCGGGATTTTACGCAAGACCGGGCGTTATTTGCTGCTGTATGTCCTTATTGTCGGCGGGATGGCGGTCTTGTTCCTGCGTCTGCCAACCTCCTTCCTGCCGGAAGAGGACCAGGGGGTATTCATGACGATGGTCCAGCTACCTGCCGGCGCGACGCAGACACGTACGCAGCAAGTGATGGAACAAATTGAAAATTATTATCTGAGCCAGGAAAAAGCCAACGTTAAATCAGTATTTACCGTTAATGGCTTTAGCTTTAGCGGCCAGGGACAAAACTCCGGTATGGTCTTTATTAGCCTGAAACCATGGGAAGAACGTCCTGGCAAAGAAAATAGCGTGGGGGCGATCGTCTCACGGGCAACTAAAGAATTCAGTCAAATCAAAGATGGTCTTGTATTCCCATTCAACCTGCCCGCTATTCTTGAGTTGGGCACCGCAACTGGCTTCGACTTTGAGCTAATTGACAAGGCCAACCTCGGTCATGAAGAACTCACCAAAGCGCGAAATCAGTTACTGGGTATGGTGAGAGAACATCCTGACTTGCTGGTGCGCGTGCGACCTAATGGATTAGAAGATACACCTCAATTCAAACTGGATATCGACCAGGAAAAAGCGCAGGCGCTGGGTGTTAGTCTGTCGGATATCAACCAGACAATTTCCACCGCTCTGGGCGGCACATATGTGAACGATTTTATCGATCACGGTCGCGTCAAAAAAGTATACGTACAGGCGGATGCCCCGTTCCGTATGTTGCCCAGCGACATCAATAATTTCTATGTGCGCAGCGCAAATGGCGAAATGGTTCCCTTCTCAACCTTCAGTTCAGCACGCTGGATTTACGGCTCGCCACGTCTGGAACGCTACAACGGTACGCCTTCAATGGAGTTGCTGGGCGAAGCGGCGCCAGGCAGAAGTACCGGGGAAGCGATGGCGCTGATGGAAAGCCTGGCATCAAAACTGCCAAGCGGAATCGGTCACGACTGGACGGGCATGTCATACCAGGAACGACTCTCCGGTAACCAGGCTCCCGCCTTATATGCGATCTCACTAATCGTCGTATTCCTTTGCCTTGCCGCACTGTACGAAAGCTGGTCTATCCCGTTCTCGGTGATGCTCGTTGTCCCACTCGGCGTGGTGGGTGCGCTTCTGGCGGCTTCGCTTCGCGGAATGAACAACGATGTGTACTTCCAGGTGGGTCTGTTGACCACAATCGGTCTTTCGGCCAAAAACGCCATTTTGATTGTCGAGTTTGCCAAAGATCTGATGGATAAAGAGGGCAGAGGGCTGATTGAAGCCACTCTTGAAGCGTCGCGCATGCGTCTGCGACCGATTCTGATGACGTCACTGGCATTCATCCTCGGCGTAATGCCGCTGGTTATCAGTTCGGGTGCTGGCAGCGGAGCGCAAAATGCGGTGGGTACTGGTGTAATGGGTGGCATGTTAACCGCAACATTACTGGCTATCTTTTTCGTTCCTGTATTCTTTGTGGTTGTCCGAGGAAGATTTAGTCGAAGTAAATGATAACTAAAATAAAAAAGGTGCTTTAAGCGCCTTTTTTATTTACTGTAGAGATGTGAACATCATCGCCCCTTAAAAAACCAACATTTTATTCTGCATATTTTCTACATAATTAGCGGGATATCCGCCAAAACCTCCACGATGTTTACAGAGCAAATAAATTGAGATTATTTGCAGCTCTCATCCAGTCAGACTCCAATGATAAAATCGTCGTAATTCCGCACGGCAGGTGTTTTATAACCGCCGCGGTTTAATCGAGGTAATATCATGAAAAGATTGATTTCAGTTGCATTGCTGACCGCTTTGCTCGCAGGCTGCGCACACGACTCACCTTGCGTGCCGGTTTATGACGATCAGGGGCGGCTGGTTCATACCAATACCTGTATGAAGGGCACGACGCAAGATAACTGGGAAACGGCGGGTGCTATCGCCGGTGGCGCAGCTGCACTGGCAGGTTTGACGCTCGGCATCGTAGCCCTCACTAAATAATTAAACGTAAGCGCGGGCCCCCCACGCTTTTGCTTCATGGGGGTGCAAAACCGCGTTCGAAAGTAAAAAAATCGCCTTGTTTCAGCCCTTCATAAAACAATTCCGTGTTTTTAATCGCGCATCCATAATTTAAAATGATTATGCCTGTGAATTGACGTGAACGATTTCACATATTATTGCCATTCATTCTCACATCAATATTAACCCCCGAAATCATTTCTCTTTCTCGTCTCAATCCTGAAACTTTTTCGCTCTGATTTGTGGCACAGGTTGTAATTTTGCACCATCTCAGGGCGCTTGTTTTTTTCTTTCCTGTCTACACTCACCTTATTGCTTCCCCAAGCCTCAATCTCAGGCGGTTGCAATTCTGGCATTCCCTTTGCTTTACAGGAAATGGCCATGGCCACAGACAGGTTTCGGCGTTCCCCCGGACGTCTAATTAATAACGATAAATCTTCGCCACACAGGATGCTTTATGAAAAAGATGATGATCGCCAGCCTCACAGCGGCGGGCGTACTGTTTGCAATTTCAAATCAGGCACATGCAGGTACCACTTTTGACGCCGTTAAAAAGAAAGGCTTCGTTCAGTGCGGGATCAGTGATGGATTGCCGGGCTTCTCTTATGCAGATGCTGACGGAAAATTTACCGGTATTGATGTGGATGTCTGCCGTGGCGTGGCCGCAGCGGTATTTGGTGATGCCAGCAAAGTGAAATATACCCCACTGACCGCGAAGGAACGTTTCACCGCCCTTCAATCAGGCGAAGTGGATTTGCTGTCCCGTAACACCACCTGGACCTCTTCCCGCGATGCGGGCATGGGCCTCTCCTTTACCGGCGTAACTTATTACGACGGCATCGGCTTCCTGACTCACGATAAAGCCGGGCTGAAAAGTGCAAAAGAGCTGGATGGCGCGACCGTCTGCATCCAGGCCGGTACCGATACCGAGCTGAACGTGGCAGATTACTTCAAAGCCAACAACATGAAGTACACCCCGG
The DNA here is from genome assembly GCA_902706235.1 of Citrobacter sp. 18056. Taxonomy (GTDB): domain Bacteria; phylum Pseudomonadota; class Gammaproteobacteria; order Enterobacterales; family Enterobacteriaceae; genus Scandinavium; species Scandinavium manionii. The sequence goes on from CACSJR010000005.1 coordinate 304,725, forward strand.
TGACCTTCGACCGTTCTGACGAATCAGCAAAAGCTCTGGAATCCGGACGCTGCGATACCCTAGCCTCTGACCAGTCGCAGCTGTATGCGCTGCGTATCAAACTGAGCAAACCGGGTGACTGGATTGTTCTGCCAGAGGTGATTTCCAAAGAGCCGCTGGGCCCAGTGGTTCGCCGTGGCGACGACGAGTGGTTCTCCATTGTGCGATGGACGCTGTTCGCCATGCTGAACGCAGAAGAAATGGGGATTAACTCTAAAAATGTTGATGAGAAATTTGCCAGCCCATCAACCCCAGATATGTCGCATCTGCTCGGGAAAGAGGGTGATTTCGGCAAGGATCTGAAGCTGGATAACAAGTGGGCCTATAACATTGTTAAACAGGTCGGGAACTACGCTGAAATCTTTGACCGCAACGTCGGCGAAGGCAGTGCACTGAAGATCAAACGTGGCCAGAACAACCTCTGGAATAACGGTGGGATACAGTACGCGCCGCCGGTTCGTTAAGTTTTACGCTGTGACGGGCATCGCTTCGGCGGTGCCCAACCTGATGTTCTGGTCATTGAGGTTTACTATGTCCCAACGCCGCCTGACCGTAAAAGGATCGCTCTCCTTTTCCAACCCCACGGTTCGCGCCTGGCTGTTTCAAATCCTTGCGGTAGTGGCGGTCGTCGCTATTGCTATCTATTTGATACACAACACCATTACCAATCTGGACAAGCGGGGCATTACCTCTGGGTTTGCTTTTCTCGACAGAAGCGCGGGCTTTGGCATCGTTCAACACTTAGTTGATTATCAGCAAGGTGATACCTATGGCCGGGTTTTCCTGGTCGGTTTACTGAACACTCTGCTGGTTTCTGCGCTGTGTATTATCTTTGCTTCCTTCCTTGGCTTCTTTTTGGGGCTAGCGAGACTCTCCGAAAACTGGCTGCTGCGTAAGCTGTCGACGGTCTATATCGAGACGTTCCGTAATATTCCGCCGCTGCTGCAAATCTTCTTCTGGTATTTTGCCGTACTACGTAATTTACCTGGACCGCGACAGGCGGTGAACGCCTTCGAACTGGTGTTCCTCAGCAATCGCGGACTCTATATTCCTTCCCCGCAATGGGGTGAAGGAGTGCTGGCTTGTACTGCCGCGCTCGTCATTGCCGGGCTGCTGAGCGTCGGGCTTTTTCGCTATAACAAAACCCATCAGATAAAAACAGGCCAACTGCGACGCACCTGGCCGACGGCCCTGGCGCTGGTTATCGCGCTACCGTTGCTCGCTCACTGGACCTTTGGCGCTGCACTGCATTGGGATATTCCTGCACTTCAAGGGTTTAACTTCCGCGGCGGTATGGTACTGATCCCCGAACTGGCGGCTTTAACGCTCGCACTCTCGGTTTATACCTCCGCATTTATTGCCGAGATCATCCGTTCTGGTATCCAGGCGGTGCCTTTTGGGCAGCATGAAGCGGCCCGGTCGCTTGGGCTGCCCAATCCTGTGACGCTGCGCCAGGTCATTATTCCCCAGGCGCTCCGCGTGGTGATCCCACCACTCACCAGCCAGTATCTGAATATTGTCAAAAACTCATCGCTGGCCGCGGCCATTGGTTATCCCGATATGGTTTCGCTGTTTGCCGGTACGGTGTTAAACCAGACCGGTCAGGCAATTGAAACAATCGCTATCACCATGTCGGTGTACCTCATTATCAGTCTGAGCATTTCACTGTTGATGAATATCTATAACCGCCGTAAGGCACTGATTGAGCGCTAAGGGGTCATGATGACAAAAGCACTTCTGTCTCACGCTGCGCGGCCGGACGGTGCAAAGCGTAATCAGTCTCTGACGTGGATGCGCAAGAATTTGTTCTCCAGCTGGTCTAACTGCCTGTTGACGCTCTTTGCGCTGTGGCTGATGTGGGAACTCATTCCGCCATTGCTGAACTGGGCTTTTTTACAGGCGAACTGGGTGGGAACGACTCGCGCTGACTGTACTAAGGCGGGTGCCTGCTGGGTGTTCATTCATCAGCGCTTCGGCCAGTTTATGTATGGGCTTTACCCCCATGACCAGCGCTGGCGCATTAATACTGCGCTGATTATCGGCCTGCTGTCGATCGTACCGATGTTCTGGAATGCGATGCCACGCCGTGGTCGTTACATTGCCTGTTGGGCGGTCATTTATCCCATTGTGGTGTGGTTTCTGCTGTATGGCGGTTTCTTTGGCCTGGAGAGAGTAGAGACGCGGCAATGGGGTGGCCTGACGTTAACGCTGATTATCGCGTCGGTCGGGGTTGCTGGGGCATTACCGCTCGGCATTCTGCTGGCGCTTGGACGCCGTTCGACCATGCCGGTGGTACGCGTTCTTTCGGTCATTTTCATCGAATTCTGGCGCGGCGTGCCCCTGATAACCGTACTGTTTATGTCGTCGGTGATGCTACCGTTGTTTATGTCCGAAGGTACAAGCATCGACAAACTTATCCGCGCGCTAGTCGGTGTGGTGTTGTTCCAGTCGGCCTACGTGGCAGAAGTGGTGCGCGGAGGCTTGCAGGCTCTCCCAAAAGGGCAATATGAAGCCGCGAGTTCGCTGGCCCTGGGCTACTGGAAAACACAGGTGCTGGTCATTCTTCCCCAGGCGCTGAAGTTAGTGATCCCTGGCCTGGTCAATACCATTATCGCGCTGTTTAAAGACACCAGTCTGGTGATCATCATTGGCCTGTTCGATCTGTTCAGCAGCGTCCAACAAGCGACCGTCGATCCGGCATGGCTCGGGATGTCGACGGAAGGCTATGTCTTTGCCGCACTGATCTACTGGATCTTCTGTTTTAGCATGTCGCGCTACAGCCAGCATCTGGAAAAGCGCTTTAACACCGGGCGTACACCGCATTGAGGAAACTATGAGTCAAACATTACTACAACCGGCGGATGCGATGATTACGCTGGAAAACGTCAATAAATGGTACGGACAGTTTCACGTTCTGAAGGACATTAATCTGAACGTGAAACAGGGTGAGCGTATTGTTTTATGCGGACCTTCAGGCTCAGGGAAATCAACTACGATCCGTTGCATTAATCATCTGGAAGAACATCAGCAGGGCCGGATCGTCGTTGATGGCATCGAGCTCAATGAGGATATTCGCAATATCGAGCGAGTGCGTCAGGAAGTGGGAATGGTATTCCAGCACTTCAATTTGTTCCCTCATCTGACCGTGTTGCAAAACTGTACTCTGGCTCCAATATGGGTGCGAAAACTACCAAAGAAAGAAGCAGAAGCCCTGGCGATGCACTATCTGGAGCGGGTTAGGATCGCGGAACACGCTCATAAGTTTCCCGGCCAGATTTCAGGCGGCCAGCAACAGCGCGTCGCGATAGCGCGCTCACTGTGTATGAAACCCAAAATTATGCTGTTTGATGAGCCGACATCCGCGCTCGATCCGGAAATGGTGAAGGAGGTGCTCGACACCATGATTGGCTTGGCCCAATCCGGGATGACGATGCTATGCGTAACGCATGAAATGGGTTTTGCCAGAACCGTCGCCGACCGGGTTATCTTTATGGACAGAGGTGAAATCGTCGAACAGGCACCTCCGGAACAGTTCTTTGCAAATCCAAAATCTGAACGTACCCGCGCGTTTCTCTCGCAGGTCATCCACTGAGCCTTTTCCTCCCCAAATGGGGAGGATTTTTCCATTTCAGATCGCAGAAAAGCAAAAAGCCCAGTCATAAGACTGGGCTTTTTGCTTAATTGATGTCTGGCAGTTCCCTACTCTCGCATGGGGAGACCCCACACTACCATCGGCGCTACGGCGTTTCACTTCTGAGTTCGGCATGGGGTCAGGTGGGACCACCGCGCTGTTGCCGCCAGACAAATTCTTTTATCTGCCGAACTTAACCGTTAAAACTGGTGCTGATACCCAGAGTCGAACTGGGGACCTCACCCTTACCAAGGGTGCGCTCTACCAACTGAGCCATATCAGCACACTTAATTTGATGCCTGGCAGTTCCCTACTCTCGCATGGGGAGACCCCACACTACCATCGGCGCTACGGCGTTTCACTTCTGAGTTCGGCATGGGGTCAGGTGGGACCACCGCGCTGTTGCCGCCAGGCAAAT
>CACSJR010000006.1 GCA_902706235.1 Citrobacter sp. 18056
TGGTTACGTAAGCTTCAGCGATGCTGCCCATGAAATAACAGATTATATCGTTGGGTATTACAGCGCGCTCAGGCCGCATGAATATAACGGCGGGTTACCCCCCAACGAATCGGAAAATCGATACTGGGAAAACTCTAAAGTGGTGGCCAGTTTTTGTTGACCACTACACGGCACGTAAAGGTCGAGTATTACCCAAAGGTTTTGTATTTGTCATTGTTCCTCAATTTTGGATAGCCTCCAGTATCTTGATCAGTATAGAAAATTAGCAAATCGAGGTGAGAACATGTCAAACGCGCCCAAAAGCGCCGCGACAAAGCGCAACAACCGCAAGATTCACGCCCGTAAGTTTCTGGCGACCCCAGAACACAGACTTTTAATCCTGCTGGTCCACACCTCGACATTGAGCAATCAAGGCAATCTCTCGAAAGACGTATTATCAAGACAGAAGCATACGGGTTTAATGATTGGGCAATAATGAAAAAGGAGAAGCCTGAGCACATCATCGGCTTTGGTGGGGTTTTTGTCAGTGAATTTAACGGGAAGGTAACTAATACCTTAGGGTACAGATTTGAGCCGGACGCATGGGGGAAAGGGTATGCAACTGAACTTTCCAAAAGGGCTATACGTTACGGGTTTGATGAAATCGGCCTGCAAGAAATTGTCGGTGTAGTTCGAGATAACCACCTTGCTTCAAGGAGAGTTCTTGAAAAAGCCGGTCTGAGGTTTTTAGAAAAAATCGAAGACGTTGAGAACCTGTCAGCAAGCCTTATGTTCAGCATTTCTCATGATGAATGGCTAGCGTCTAAGGACAAATAATACCAACGGGCTTCTAAGAAAGGAGGCTAGCCCCCTATGATTATGCGTTCTGATACAAATCCCAGCGGTTCCCGTAAAGATCTTCAAACACAACTACTGTTCCGTATTCTTCCTGTCGTGGCTTTTCGCAGAAATGCACACCAGCATCTTTCATCGCGTTGTAATCGCGCCAGAAATCATCTGTTTGAAGGAAGAGGAAAACCCGCCCACCACAATAGCGACATACCCCATACATTTCTTTTGTGTTCTCATTCACTGAGCCTTTTGTATTGTGTTGTTAACATACCTATAACAAAAAAGAGTCGCTTTACCAACTGCAAAAATAGAAAAGTGAATCACCATTGATTAATAACCCCTACACATTTCTGAATAGTGTTATCGATATATCATCAGGAATTGGAAGGGGCTTTCTATTAGGCAGGCAGCGCGTCAGGGGGCATAAGTACTTCGGACCGATTTGACGCGCGATATTGGTGTCAGGACTGCGTGGCATCGTTGTTTTTGGGTTTGACTGCGAGCAGGCCCTTATCTGGATCGATGTAAGCGCAATGTGTGTCAGAAGGGTGGGATTGCGATGCCGCCTCACACTGCGCCAGGCTGCTGTAGGCCCCGATAACGTTGCTTTGAGTCGCGCCAGTGGCAAATGAGATAATCAAAACTAACCCGTACATGTGATTCCTTTATATGCTTTAACTCGTCCTTCAGGCGCTGAGATTGATTCAGAACGTCTCGCTCATCGGCCCGGAATTACGCAAAATTTCTCTGGGCAGTTAATATACACCGACCTGAGCAGGTTGTATTGATGTAAATGGGATTGTTCTTGATGTAATAAGTCCGAATCCAAATATCTGTAATAATTACGTTCCGCAAATATCAGGCATGCATTTAATTGCCGCGAACCCTCACTGGGTGGCTGCACGTTTCCCTGGAAGCAATCGCAGGCGCTAGCTGTTACTCTCCCTTGTTAGTCCACTCCCGTCGTCGTGTTCAAAAAGGAATAAGCTCATGCTTAAAGAAAACTTCAATGAATTGCAGATCTTTCTGGTGGTGGCCAGAGAGCGAAGTTTTACCAAAGCCGCCGGTAAGCTGGGGGTTTCGCAGTCGGCACTGAGCCATGCCATTAAGGCGCTGGAGGAGCGGCTGAACATCCGACTGCTGACCCGAACCACCCGCAGCGTGGCGCCGACAGAAGCGGGCGAGCGGATTATCGCCTGCCTCGAACCGCGCATTGCTGACCTCGAGCAGGAGCTGTCCACGCTCATTCAACTGAACGGGAGCGCCTCTGGTAATATCCGTATTTCCGCCGGAGAGCATTCAGCACGCAGCGTGCTGTGGCCAAAGCTGAAACCGTTTCTGCGTGAATATCCGGAGATTAAGGTTGAGCTGGTGGTGGATAACGGCTTTGTCGATATCGTGGAAGGGCGCTTTGATGCGGGCATTCGTCTGGGTGAAAGCGTGGACAAAGATATGGTTGCGGTACGGATTGCCCCGGATATGCGGATGGCGGTGGTGGGCTCAGCGGCCTATTTCGCGGAAAACCCGGCCCCGAAAACGCCGCATGAGCTACAGCATCATCAGTGTATCAACATGCGTTTGCCGACTGCCGGGGGGCTTTATCACTGGGAGTTCGAGCGGGAAGGGAAGCCGCTGCGGGTCAGAGTGGACGGACAGCTAACGTTTAATCTGTTGCCGGAACGCATCGACGCGGTGCTGTCCGGGTTTGGACTTGCCTGCATTCCTGAAGATGCGATTCAGGCACAGGTTGAATCCGGCGAGCTGGTTCAGGTGTTGCAGGAATGGTGCCCGTCGTTCCCGGGATATTATTTGTATTACCCGAGTCGCAAACAGCATCCTCCGGCATTTGCGCTGATGATCGACGCGCTGCGCTATTCGGAATAGCTGGCTTGCCAACAGTGACAAGCCAGCCAGAACTTTAACGACCTACGCGAGCCTGAAGTGCGGCCGGATAACGGTCACCGACAATTTTCAATGGCCTCGGCGGCAAAATGCGGCACTTTGCTGTGGAAATCATCCGCACCGAAAGTGGTACCGGATTTGATGGCCCCGGTCAGGAAGCCTTTGCCCAACGAGCTGCACGGCATGTTCCCGGCGAATAGTTTGCGCGCCCGCTTCGGACAGGCCGACGTGTTTCACTTTCCCTTCCACAATCAGCTTTTTTACCACGCCTGCGACGTCTTTAATCGGCACATCCGGGTGGACCATAACCGTGTCTGGGACCCATACAGCCCAGACCCAGCGCTGAGACTTCAAGGCCAGATTTACCCAGATAACGTTTTTGCATTAACAATTCCTCATTACACGTCGAGTTTACGACCGGTCAGCCACTGCACCATCGCCGGATCGCGATGCGAGAAGAATGCACTGGTGGCGCTGTCGAGGGCGGTGATTTGCAGCATTTCTTCCTGACTCAGTTCGAAGTTGAGAATATTGATGTTTTCTTCCATTCGCGCTTTACGCACCGTTTTCGCCAGCGACACAATGCCGCGCTGGAAGATCCAACGCAGGACAATCTGGCCCACGCTTTTGCCGTATTTCGCACCGACGGTGGTCAACACCGGATGCTGGAACAGGCCGTTTTTCCCTTCGGCAAACGGCGCCCATGCTTCAGGCTGGATCCCGTGAGTTTGCATCCACGGTACCGCGTGCAGCTGTTGGTTGAACGGGTTCACTTCAATTTGGTTAACCGCCGGAATCACGTTATTAAATGCAGTAAGGTCGGCCAGACGGTCCGGGTGGAAGTTGCTCACGCCAATGGCGCGGATTTTCCCGGCCTGATGCAGCTCTTCCATCGCGCGCCATGCGCCGTGCACGTCGCCATAAGGTTGGTGAATCAGATACAGGTCGACGTAGTCCAGCTGCAGGCGATTGAGTGAGCGTTCGAACTGGGCTTTAGCGCCTTCGTAATGTGTGTCCTGCAGCCACAGTTTGGTGGTGACAAACAGTTCATCGCGCGCGATACCGCTCTGTTTCAATGCATTGCCGACCTGAGTTTCATTCTGATAAGAGGCGGCGGTATCAATCAGTCGATAGCCGGTTTCAATGGCCTCAACTACGGCGCGCTCGCATTCGGCGGCATCCGTCATCTGAAATACACCAAAGCCCAGCAGGGGCATTTCAATGCCGTTGTTCAGTTTTACAGATTGCATGACGTTATCCTTCGCGGTTGTGTGGGCAAAGAATAGCGCAGGGTGATTTATTTGATTAGAGGGTGTAATACGCTAGGGTTAATTAGAATTTCTCATCAATTAAGATTCAGCTCAGCAATCCGGCGCCGACGTTGACCGATAATCCTAAAATCGCCAGATTAAAGACAAATGAGATGACGGACTGCAGGAGCGTAATCTGGCGCATCTCGGTGGTGCCCGTCGCAACATCCGCGGTTTGTGACGCAACGGCAATCGTAAAAGCAAAATAGAGAAAATCCCAGTAACCGGGATCTTCGGGCTTTTCCGGGAAGATCATCGGCGAAACCCCCTTGCCGCGATGGAGGTAATGATGGTGTGCGTAATGCATCGCGAATGAGCTTGGCAGCAATGCCCAAGAGACAATCAGCGTCGTTGCCGTCAGGACAAGATGCAGAATACGCGGCGTGCCAGAAAGCGAGTGCAGGGAAGAGAGTTCGCTCAGAATCGCCACGATGCTGGCCATACATGCGACGATAACCATACCCAACACCAGCGCCGCGCTTTGATCCTGAATTTTGGCGATACGCGGAATATCTTTCACGTCGGTCCGCAACATCCGAAACCAGATGAATATCAGGTACAGCCAGGCCACAACGTTCCAGCCGATCAATATGCGTTGCAGCGTACCTGCCGAAACGGGAAGGGCGAAATAACAGATAACGCCCGCAGCGATTGAAATCAGCAGCCGCAGCCGCGTGAACAAGTGAGTCCTTAGCGAAAAACTCATAAGGTAAGTTGTTCTACAAATGATTGATAAGGTTAACTGTAGTCGACGGCACGGCGGAGGGGCTTGGGATAACGGGAATTTGAGCGACGTTTCAGTCTGTTGTTCTTCGTCATTGACGCAGGTTAAGCACCTGCTGTACCGCCGCTAAATCCGCCAGCGTGTCGATGTCGTGCCTAATCCCAGCGTCCTGTAAGGCCAGATCCAGGACCTGATGGTGAAGCCGGGCGCTACGAACAATTTCTTTCGCGCCGGAATCGCCCGTCAGGGCCGCCAGCTGCGACAGAAAGTCATGGCTGAATGCCACCGGATGCCCTTGCTGCTGGCGATAGTGCGGCACCACCATCGGTTTTTCGCGTAACCCTTCGGCGATGCGCCGCAGTGAATCGGGCTGAATCAGTGGTAAATCGCCGGGAAGAATCAACCAGCCTGCGGCGTGTGACGTGGCGCGGACGCCTAATGCAATGGATTCGCCCATGCCACGCGTGCCGCCTTCCGGTCTGACCAAATGCCACGCCAGCCCTGCGTCCTTTACCGCCTGAATCACATGCGTTAACACGGTTTGGCCGTGCAGGATAGCGTCGAGTTTATGCGTTGTGGCGCCGCTCGCCCGGAAACGTTCGCCGCGCCCGGCGGCCAGAATGATCACCACGGGGAAGAGCATCACGGTTCCCCGGTTTGCAGGCGGGCCGCCGCCACGTCTGCCAGCACCGAAAGCGCCAGCGATCGCGCATCGCGGGCTTTGGGAAAGATGCCGATCGGGGCTTTGATCCGCGTGATATCGCCTTCGCTCCAGCCACGTTCCCTCAGCGATTGGCTGCGCTGACAATGTGTCCGATGGCTGCCCAGCGCACCGATATAAAACGGCCTGCCGCGAAGGGCAGCCTGTAAAACCGGCAGCTCGTGGTGTAGGTCGTGCCACAGCAGCAGCACCGCGGTGTCGGCATCGATCATTCTGTCGATATCAGCGTCGAGAGCGGTACAGGTGTGGACGTCGTAACCGGCGGCCTGTGCCAGTGCGGCGGTGGTCTGCGCCTCAATGGAGCGACCAAACACAATCACCCGCACACCGGGGCGGTAAACGGTATCGAAGACGTCACCCTGCCAGCCTGTTTTGGGCGGCGAGGCGATACTTTGCAGCCTCTTTGACTGAGGCGAATAGCGCAGCCCGGCAGGCTGGCGTAGTTCCAGTTGGTTAAGCACCGCCAGCAGCGGTTGCGCAGAGCGCAGCCGATGAATGCTGAGCGTGATACCGCCGCCGCAGGGCAGAACGATATCGAAATAAGGTGAGCCTTCGCCGTAGCGCACCTCGCGGTCCTGGCCCGAGGCAATGACCGACATCGCCTCGTAAGCCACGGCGGCCTCCACGCAGCCACCGGAGACAAAGCCGCAGTATAAGCCGTCGTCGCGCACCGCCATTTGTGCGCCCAGCGAGCGTGCCGCGCCGCCACGAATCGCCACCAGTGTCACCAGCGCCGCGCCCATTCCGGCCGTTAATGTCTCGAGCGCAAAGCGTAAAATCTCCCGGCTGTCATCGGTCAGAAACGCCTGTTCAGGCGTAACCCGCGGCGTATCAGTAGGGGCGATGCATATCGCGTTCTGTCCCATCGCGTCTCCTTACACTACGTCTGGCAGGGCGCTGAGATACTTATCCAGCGTGACCGGGTAATCGCGCACCCGCACGCCGGTGGCGTTATATACGGCGTTGGCGATCGCCGCGCTGACCCCGCACAACCCGAGTTCGCCGACCCCTTTGGCTTTCATCGGGGATGAAATCGGATCGGTGTCCTCAAGGAAAATCACTTCTTGCTCCGGCACGTCGGCGTGAACGGGCACTTCATAGCCCGCCATATCGTGATTGACGAAATAGCCCAGTCGCGTATCGACCGCCAGCTCTTCCATCAACGCTCCGCCGAGGCCCATGGTCATCGCGCCAATCACCTGGCTGCGCGCGGTTTTCGGGTTAAGAATGCGTCCTGCCGCGCATACTGCCAGCATTCGCCGGACCCGGACTTCTCCGGTCGCGGCATCCACGCCCACTTCGACAAAATGCCCGGCAAACGTCGATTGCTGATACTGCTTGTCGAGGGAGCCAAATTCGATGGTGTCTTCGGCGGTTAATGTCCCGTCTGACGCCGCCTCGCTGAGTTTGATATGCCTGTCGCCCGCGATGATTTCTTCGTGGGCGAAATGCGCCTGGGTCGCATTAAAACCGAGTTTGCTGGCGATGGCTTCACGCAGCTTCACGCAGGCGGCATACACGCCTGCCGTCGAGGTGTTGGCCCCCCATTGCCCACCGGAACCGGCGGAGATCGGGAAGCGGGAATCACCCAGCCGGACGTCAATTTTTGCCATCGGCACGCCGAGCATCTCCGCCGCCGTCTGGGCGATAATGGTGTAGCTGCCGGTGCCGATGTCGGTCATGTCCGTTTCAACCGTCACGTTGCCGTTGCCATCCAGATGCACACGCGCGCCGGACTTGGTCAGCAGATTGTTTCGAAAACCTGCCGCTACGCCCATGCCGACCAGCCAGCGTCCGTCGCGAACCTGAGCGGGCGTCGCGTTGCGTTGTTTCCAGCCGAAGTGTTCTGCACCGGTGCGCAGGCACTCCACCAACTGGCGGCGTGAGAAACGCCGCTCAGGATTAGCCGGGTCGACCTGGGTGTCATTCAGGATGCGAAACTCCACCGGGTCGATACCGGCTTTTTCGGCCAGTTCGTCCATCGCGATTTCCAGCGCCATCAGTCCTGGCGCTTCACCGGGAGCACGCATGGCGTTGCCTTCCGGCAGATTAAGTTTCGCCAGTCGTAAAGCCGTATGGCGATTCGCCCCGGCGTAGAGCAGTTCAGTCTGCTGAACGGCAGTTTCGGGCGCGCCGCCGGAAAGATTTCCGGAGCAACTTTCATGGGCGATGGCGGTGATTTTACCGTTGCTGTCGCAACCAATCTGAATATGCTGAATGGTCGCCGGGCGGTGCGTCGTATTATTGGGAATGACGGGTCTCGGCAACATGACTTTCACCGGGCGTTTTATTGCCCGAGCGCCAAGCGCCGCCAGCAGGGCATCGCTTCGCAGAAACAGCTTCCCGCCAAATCCACCGCCGATATACGGAGAGATTATCCGCACATTTTCCATCGGCATCTTCAGGGTTTTCGCCAGGTCGATGTGGCACCAGTTGATCATTTGATTTGAGGTCCAGACGGTCAGCTTGTCGCCTTCCCATACCGCCATAGAGGCGTGCGGCTCCATCGCCATATGGCTCTGATTGGGCGTGGTGTAGGTGGCTTCCAGTTTTACCGCCGCCGTTGACCAGGCGGCATCAAAGTCGCCGACGTTTTTGTCCTCCTCGCCTTTCGGCGCAGTCGCGGAGGGTTTTTTGTCCGCCAACGAATAGGCTCCGGCATCCCGACGATATTCCACGTTCACCAGCGCTGCCGCCGCGCGCGCCTGCTCAAACGTCTCGGCGACCACCAGCGCCACAGCCTGATGATAGTGTTCAATCTCCGGGCCGCCGAGCAGCATGGCGGTGTTTTTACTCCCTTTACCGAGCGGTCCGGCGTTGCCTGAGATCACCACGGTCAGTACGCCGGGCGCGGTTTTCGCCGCCTCGATATCCATGGAGGTGATTCGCCCTTTGGCAATCGCCGCGCCGACGATATAGCCATACGCCACGTTATCAGCCACATCATGCCATTCGTAGGCGTAGTGCGCGCTGCCGGTCGTTTTTAGCGGGCCATCAATTCGGTCGTGGGGCTGCCCGACAACGGTAAGGTTATCAATCGGGTTTTGGCCTGCGGGTTTATCAAATTTCATGTCCGGGCCCTCGCTTCGGTCAGCGCGGAGGCGAGCGTACGCTTCGCCAGCGTCAGCTTGAATGCATTTTCAGGCGTGGGGTGCGCGTGGCTAAAAAGCTGGTCATACACCGCCTGCGCCCCGTGCGGGATTTGCGCGTCAGCTTCAGCTTGTCGCCAGGGTTTATGCGCCACGCCACCGAACGCCACGCGCCCGCTGCCATCGGGCAGCACCACGGCAGCCACCGACACTAGCGCAAACGCATAAGAGGCGCGGTCGCGCACTTTACGGTAGATATGCGTACCGCCAGGCGGCGCAGGGAGTGTCACCGCGACGATCAGCTCTCCCGGTGTCAGGACCGTTTCATGATGCGGGGTATTGCCCGGTGCACGATAAAAATCAGCGATTGGGATTTTGCGTTCGTGTCCGTCCGGATCGACAGTCTCCACAATCGCGTCCAGCAAGCGCATCGCCACCGCCATATCGCTGGGGTGTGTGGCGATACAGGCTTCACTGGCACCCACGACCGCGTGCTGACGGCTAAAGCCTTCAAGTGCCGCACAGCCGCTGCCGGGCAGGCGCTTGTTGCAGGGCTGATTGACATCGTAAAAATAAGGGCAGCGGGTGCGTTGCAGCAGGTTGCCTGCCGTTGTGGCCTGATTGCGCAATTGGCCGGACGCGCCCGCCAGCAGCGATCTGGCCAGAACTGCGTAATCCCGACGGACCCGCGGGTCAGCGGCTAAATCGGTGTTGCGTACCAGCGCACCGATGCGCAATCCGGCCTCGTCGGTGGCATCGATGTGATTCAGAGCCAGACCGTTGACGTCGATAAGATGTACCGGGGTCTCGATCTCCAGCTTCATCAAATCGAGCAGATTGGTTCCCCCGGCGATAAATTTCGATCCGCTCGAACGTCGGGCGCTGGCCGCCGCCTCGGCGGGCGTTTTCACGCGTTCATAGGTGAAAGCCTTCATGATTTCAGCTCCCCGGCGGCGTCTTTGATAGCGGTCAGTATGTTAGAGTACGCGCCACAGCGACAGAGATTGCCGCTCATGCGTTCGCGAATTTCCTCATCCGTTATGTCAGGTGACGACACTAAATCCAGCGTGACGTGGCTTGGGACTCCGGCTTCTATTTCTTTCAGCACCGCTACCGACGAGCAGATTTGCCCCGGCGTGCAGTAGCCGCACTGGTAGCCATCGTGTTTGATAAACGCCGCCTGCATCGGATGCAGGTTGTCAGGCGTGCCGAGGCCTTCGATGGTGGTGATTTCGGCATCTTGATGCATCACCGCCAGCGTCAGGCAAGCGTTGAGCCTGCGACCGTCGACCAGCACCGTACACGCCCCGCATTGCCCGTGGTCGCAGCCTTTTTTGGTGCCGGTGAGGTGCAGGTTTTCGCGCAGCGCATCCAGCAGCGTGGTGCGCGTATCAACGTCAAGCTGGTGGTTTTTACCGTTCACTTTCAGGGTGAGTGGTAGGATTTCAGGCGCAGGCGTTACCGCACGCGTGGGCTGGGCCAGGGCCGTGCCGGGTGGAACAGCTGCCGTGGCCGCGGTGGCCGCACCGACCTTTAAAAGCGTCCGGCGCGACAGACTAAAATCAGGGTGTTGAGATTGACCAGGATGGTTATTTTCAGGTATTTCGCCTTGGTTGCTCATGCCAGGCCTCCGGTATTCACAATGCGTGGATTCAGAATCAGATACGAACGGATTTGTTGGTTTTTTAAACATTAAGCATAGACGGCACTGGACGCAGGATTATTCTTAAATCGCGATTGCCGTCATGAGGGAAATGCATCAATACCGAGGCAGGGAGACGTCTGGCGGCTTACTTTCGTAAGGTGGTGGACAGGGCCATCAGCAGAATATCGTGGAAATCGCCGAAAAATCGCGCACCAAACTGTCCGGATCCCCCCAGGCTGCGGTAGACTAAGCGTAACCCGCTGTCATTTACTGAATTTTATGGCCTGATTGCCTAATGAAAAGAATCAAAAAAGCATCATCGCCTTCCAACGTTTTGCGTTATCTCTGGGGTTCGGCTATCGCCAGCATTGTGCTGACGTCAATCTTGTCCTGGTGGTTGCTGTCCGGTTCCTGGAACGCATGGCACAGCGCCCGTAATGATGTTATCCAGTTCAATGATTTCTACCATGTATTACAGGTTTCCAACGATCTGGCGAGCGAGCGCGCTTATGCCAATGAACTGGTCCTTAGCCCAATGGAGCGAAAAGCGCAGGCCTGGAAATCCCTTGATGGCAGCCGCCGGATTACCGATCGCAATCTGGAGCGGATCCCACAAAACTTACTTTCCCCGGCGCTACTGATGGCGACCATCGAACAGCTCGATAATTCGCGTGTGAGCGTCGATACATATCGAAATCAGGAGCTGAGCGACCCGCGGGAAGCGCAGCGTTCGATCAGCGCAATGGTCGAAGCGACTGATTTTTATCACTCAGCGCTGTTCCAGCATACTTCATCATTTCTGCTGCTCGAGCCCAAAGCGCTAGGGCCGATTTTGCGCGCGCAGGCACTGGGGGAATTACGTGATGCGACCGGGCGATTAGGCTCGCAAGTGCTAATCCCGCTCGCCACCCATACGCCGATTCCGCTCAGCAATATGGAAGCGCTGAGCCGGGGCATGGAGCGTATCGACGTGCTGTGGTGGCTGTTGCGTACCCAGGGCGAAGAAGCCAACTATCTTCCTGGTTTTACGCAGCGCCTGGATAATGTGCGTCAGAAATTTGAATCGCAGGGTGTGGCATTGCTGAATAAGCTCAAGTCGGAAAGCGTGAAAAATCAGCCTTATAGCGTGGATGCCGAAAAGTTTGCGGTGCGCTATCACGAAAGCCTGAATGCGTTTGATGAGCTGCTGAACACCTATCTGACCGGGGTGAATAAGCACTACGTCCACGCTGAACACCAGGCATTGCTGCATCTGGTGCTGATTGTCATTATCCTGATCATGCTCTGCGCGCTGACGGCAGGACTCATTTTCTATATTCGCTCCCGGGTGCTTCAGCCGATTTTACGCCTCAACCAGATAGCGAGCGGGATAATCGCCGGGAAGCACCAGGAAGCGCTGATGGACGAAAGCACCGCCGAAGAGGTACAGGAGCTGTTTTCCTCCCTCGGCACGCTGGGCGCTCGACTGCGCGAACAGACCATCCTGAGTAAACGCTTACAGCGCCAGTCGGAGGAGGACCCGCTGACCCACCTGTTTAACCGCCGGGCGTTCGACGAATTGGCGGGAAATCTGATGGCGCAAGCCACGCATGAGCATCCGGCATGGCTCATTATGATGGATGTCGATCACTTCAAGTCGATCAACGATACCTGGGGACACCCCACCGGCGACAAAGTGCTGGTGGCGCTGGCGACCACGCTGAAGAAATTCAGTCGACCAGGGGATGTTATCGGACGTCTGGGCGGCGAGGAGTTTGCGGTAGTCTTTCGCACACCGGGCCACGAAGACGTGACCGGCTACACCACCCGTATTCAGAACGAAATTCGTCAACTGCGCTGCGAAGGGCCGAAAGGGGAACCTTTCACGATAACGGTTAGTTTTGGCGTGGCCTCAGGCTGGCAGCGTGAGTTAGGCGAGGTGTTAGCGGAAGCCGATGCGGCGCTGTATGAAGCAAAAAACAGCGGGCGCGACCGGATATGCGGCTTGCCCGTTCAGACGGCCTGACGCTGAAAACGGCGTGTTAACAGGCCTAAACTACAGCACAGCAGGTAGTAGATGACCGCGATGAAAATGAACAGCGCCATCGGGTAAATCTGCACCCGGTTATTGACCTGTCCGGCTACCGTGGTCAGTTCCGGGACGTTGACGATAAACGCCAGTGAGGTGTCCTTCAGCAGGGCAATCAGGATGCCAGGCAGAGAGGGCATCACATTGCGCAGCGCCTGCAGCAGCAGGATGAACCACAATGCCTGACTCTCGCTAAACCCCTGCGTTTGTGGCGCTTCGTACTGACCGGAAGGCAAGGCTTGCAGGCCTGCCAACACCGAATGCATTACCGCGGCGCTGGTAAACCAGGCTAATGCCAGCGTCACCGTAACCGTCCCGGGCAACGATCCCCCCGTCATCACCTGCAGCACTTCGCCAATGGTTTCGGGATCGAGGGCCGATGTGGGTTCATCAAAGAGGATAATTTGCGGATCGGAGGCCAGTGCCCGGGCGATGGCGACGCGCTGCTGCTGGCCGCCTGAGAGCTGTGAGGGATAATGATCCGCTTTCTCAGCGAGTCCGACTCTGGCAAGCAATGCGCGGGCGCGTGCAGTGGCGTCAGCCTCACCGAGCCGATGTACCGCTTTCAGCGCCAGGGTGATGTTCTGCAGTGCGCTGAGGTGCGCGTAAAGGTTAACTTGTTGAAAGAAAAAACCTATCCGGCTGCGCCGTGGAGCGAGAGAAAAGGCCTGACAACATATTAGCGAGAAGAAAAAATGCTTAACTTAGCTGAAAATAAGCGGCAAAAACGTCTCCCGCCAGGAGCGGGAGACGGAGGGCATTAATGATCGAGGAAGACGTAGTTTTCCCAACTGCTCATGCGGATCAAAATCTTACGAATCAGTGACAGCTCTTTGAAGTGATCGGAATAGACCGCGACTTCAACCTGGGTACCCAGCGGCAGTTTGTAGTCATCTAGTCGTGGATCGGTAGCTTTGACTTTCACCATGATGCGACCCTGATTAGCCAAATCGGCGGTGGTCAGCAGTCGGCCCTGGCCCTGGAACTGGCTTTCACCAATGGCAGGCAGCACTTCAACCACTTCGCCCGTGAAGACGGTGCCCGGAATTGACGGGAACATCAGCTCAGCTTTATAACCCGGTTGCAGGCGCTGAACCGAGTTCTGGCGGAAGGCGGCCACGTAGGTCTTCTGTGCATCGGTATCTACTGGCACAAAGGTCATCACTGGCGCGAGGCCCAGCGCGGTGGACATAGTCCCTTCACGCAGACCGACGGTACTGACATAGCCCGCAGCAGGCGCACGTACCACGGTATTCTCCAGCTTAAATTCGGCTTTACGTAGCTGGGCTAACAGCGAGGCGACTTTGGTGTTCTGGCCGTTCACCACGGAATTGAGATTGTTTTTTGCTTCTTCAACTTGTGCCTGAGCGGCGGTCACAGCCGCTTCTGTCGCTTTGTATGTCTGGCGGCGGGTATCGACCATTTGATCGGAGAACGCGCCTTTGGCATGACCCTCGTTATAGCGGGCGTACTCGCGCTGTGCTTTGTCGCGATCGGCAATGGCTTTTGCGAGATCGGCCTGAGCCTGGCTCAGCCCGGCATCGAGGGAAAGCGCGTTCTGGCTGGCCTCTTTGACCTGCGCGCGCAGATCGTCAACTTTTGCCTGGAACGGCGTTGGGTCCGTGCGGAAAAGGATGTCGCCTTTCTTCAGCATGACGTTCGCTTTTACCGGCACATCAATGACTCTGCCGCGATTCTGCGTCACGATAGGAACGGTCTGGAAGGCTTGTTTACCGACGTCGCTGAACGGGAAGTTATAATTCATGACCAGGATGATGAGGGTAATGAAAACAATACCGCCGAGTACGGCCGTAGGCACGGTCCACTTATTCAGCGGAATATGGAAAACTTTAAAAATAACGACGCACAGGGCCGCATAGGTAAGCAGTAATAACGTTTCCATTATTTATCCTCCTTCGTCACAACAACGGCGGGACTGTCAGAAACGGCGTTTTTAATCGCGTTAAGTTCGCTTGTTAACCTGTCCACCTGAAGCGTCAGATGGGTCATCTGAGACTGCATGTCGTGTTGTTCTTCGCTGATTTTATGCATGCCCCAGCCCCGGTCTTCACGCCAGAGCGTGGCCCAGATCCATAGGAACGGCCACAGCGCGTGGAGCGTAAACAGACTCACCCAGCCAGCGTAATGGATAGCATCCTGGTGGGGATGGTTACGTTCTTTCGCAATTTCATAAGGGATATCATGGATAACGATAATCCCGTAAAACAGAATGAGAATTACCGCAGCCAGTATTGCCAGGGCAACATAGTCCAGGGTCATGATAAAAACTCCAGCAAAATAACCGAATAAGGGATGGCAGAGAGGGGAAATATCCTTCAGGGTACAGAAGACCACAAAAAATTCAGTTGTACAAATCACGGGCAGTTCAAAAATAAATTATTTAGTCGTGGCGATTGTTGTGCAGTGAAATATAAAAATGGGTGATTTTCTTGTGTAAAAATAAATTAGAGTGAAGAGAGAGTAAAAACGCCTGCCGGAACATTCAGGCGACACTGAGGCGAAAGGGTGAATATTCGTTACGCATTCAGGCTTTTGGTTGAGGGTGCGTCAGGTGATGTCAGGGCATGCTGAAAGAAAGCCCTGAAGGAGAGCATCATGGCCTGGCGACCGTTTCTTTTTCTGATATCCACACCGCATCCGCAGCTTTCACGCCGCCGTGGGAAACTGACGCTGGTGCGATGAAGGCGACGTTTTGTGACTAAGCTTTGCCACTTTTTTTCTAAAAACAGATTGGCATTAGCCAGAATTTTTAATTCCTTTATCAAATCCCCACTGCCGGAAATACTGCGCCCATGACAACAAGGGGAGCAGACACCATGGCACGCGCATCGCATCTTTCATTATTGGCCGCATTGGCCTTCCTCACTTTCCAGGCGCAGGCAGTGAATGTCACCGTCGCGTATCAGACATCCGCTGAACCAGCCAAAGTTGCGCAAGCGGACGACACTTTTGCAAAAGAGAGCGGGGCGACCGTCGACTGGCGGAAGTTCGACAGCGGAGCGAGTGTAGTTCGAGCCCTGGCTTCAGGCGATGTGCAGATTGGTAATATCGGCTCCAGCCCGCTGGCGGTTGCCGCCAGCCAGCAAGTGCCGATTGAAGTGTTCCTTCTTGCCTCGCAGCTCGGAAATTCTGAAGCGCTGGTGGTGAAAAAAGGCATCAGCAAACCGCAAGACTTGATCGGCAAACGCATCGCCGTGCCGTTTATCTCAACCACCCACTACAGCCTGCTGGCTGCGCTGAAACACTGGGGCATCAAACCGAATCAGGTACAGATTGTGAACCTGCAACCGCCGGCCATCGTCGCCGCCTGGCAGCGTGGGGATATTGATGGGGCTTATGTTTGGGCGCCTGCTGTGAACGCGCTGGAAAAAGATGGCACGGTGCTGACGGATTCTTCCCAGGTAGGCCAGTGGGGCTCACCGACGCTGGATGTATGGGTGGTGCGTAAAGATTTCGCCGAGCAGCATCCTGATGTAGTGAAAGCCTTTGCCCGCAGTGCTATTGCGGCCCAGAAGCAATATATCGATAACCCCGACGTCTGGCTCAAACAGCCAGATAACCTCAATAAGCTGTCGAAGCTGAGCGGCGTACCGGAGGCGGACGTGCCGGGGCTGGTGCAAGGCAATACCTATCTGACGGCTCCCCAGCAGGCGCAGCAGCTTAACGGCCCGGTAAACAAAGCGATTGTCGACACGGCTCAGTTCCTGAAGGCGCAGGGCAAAGTGCCCGCCGTTGCGGCGGATTACAGTCAGTACGTGACCGATAAATTTGTGAAATAACGGAGGTCACTATGCTGCAACTCTCCCATCTCAGTGCGAACTACGGCGGAAAACCGGTGCTCGACGACATTTCATTGAGCGTCGATCGCGGTGAACTGCTGGTGGTGCTCGGCCCGTCAGGCTGTGGCAAGACCACGCTGCTGAATTTGGTAGCCGGTTTCCTGCCGTATCAGTCTGGCAGCATTACCCTGAACGGCGTGCCGGTCAACGGACCGGGGGCCGAGCGCGGTGTGGTGTTCCAGAACGAAGGGTTACTGCCGTGGCGAAACGTGCAGGATAACGTGGCGTTCGGCCTGCAGCTGACAGGAATGAACAAACCGGCAGGACATGAAATTGCCCGCCAGTTGCTGAAAAAAGTAGGTCTGCAAGGCGCAGAAAAAAGGTTTATCTGGCAGCTTTCCGGCGGCCAGCGCCAGCGAGTAGGAATCGCCCGGGCGCTGGCGGCTGACCCACAGTTACTGCTGCTTGATGAGCCGTTCGGGGCGCTGGATGCGTTTACCCGCGAGCAGATGCAGACCTTGCTGCTGCGTCTGTGGCATGAAACCGGCAAGCAGGTGCTGCTGATTACCCATGACATTGAAGAAGCGGTGTTTATGGCGACGGATTTGGTGCTGCTGTCGGCCGGGCCGGGTAGGGTGACGGAACGACTGTCGCTCGATTTTGCCCGCCGGTTTGTCGCCGGGGAAACCTGCCGCAGCATTAAATCCAGTCCGGAGTTTATCGAACGGCGCGAATACGTGCTGGGCCGTGTGTTTGAACATCGGGAGGCATTCTCATGAGTATTGTGGCGAACGATAAACCGCGCCGCCTGGCGCTGAACTGGCGCTGGCCACTGTCGCGTCAACTGACGTTGAGCCTGTCGACGCTGGCGATTTTGCTGGCACTGTGGTGGGCGGTGACGGCGTTACAACTGATCGCTCCGCTGTTTCTGCCTCCGCCGGGGCAGGTACTGCAAAAACTGATTTCTGTCGCCGGGCCGCAGGGCTTTATGGACGCCACACTGTGGCAGCATCTGTCGGCGAGCCTGACGCGCATTCTGATTGCACTGCTCGCAGCGGCGATTATTGGTATTCCGGTCGGCATTGCGATGGGCCTGAGTCCAACGGTACGCGGTATTCTTGACCCGCTGATTGAGCTGTATCGCCCGATCCCACCCCTGGCCTATTTGCCACTGATGGTTATCTGGTTTGGTATCGGCGAGACGTCGAAAATCCTGCTCATCTATCTGGCGATTTTCGCCCCGGTGGCGATGTCGGCGATGGCGGGTGTGAAAAGTGCTCAGCAGGTGCGGGTGAGAGCAGCGCAGTCGCTGGGTGCCAGCCGGGTGCAGATTTTGTGGTTTGTGATTTTGCCCGGTGCGCTGCCGGAGATCCTGACTGGGCTGCGCATTGGGCTTGGCGTGGGCTGGTCGACGCTGGTTGCGGCTGAACTCATCGCCGCCACGCGAGGTTTAGGGTTTATGGTGCAGTCCGCCGGGGAATTTCTGGCCACCGATGTGGTGCTGGCCGGGATCGCGGTGATTGCCGTTATTGCTTTCGTTTTAGAGCTGGGCCTGCGGGCGCTACAACGCCGCCTGACGCCGTGGCATGGAGAAATTGCATGAGTGAACGTCTGAGCATTCGCCCGTTAGGGCCGTATATTGGCGCACAGGTTTCCGGGCTGGATTTGACCCGTCCTCTGAGCGATAACCAGTTTGAACAGTTGTACCACGCGTTGCTGCGTCATCAGGTTATTTTTCTGCGCGAGCAGCCGGTCACACCGCAGCAGCAGCGCAGTCTGGCGCACCGTTTTGGCGATCTGCACATTCACCCGGTTTATCCACACGCCGAGGGTGTGGAGGAGATTATCGTCCTCGATACGCATAACGATAATCCGCCGGATAATGATAACTGGCACACCGATGTGACTTTCATTGAGACACCGCCTGCTGGGGCGATTCTGGCGGCAAAACAGCTTCCCGAAACCGGTGGAGATACTCTGTGGGCCAGCGGGATTGCGGCTTATGAAGCGCTGTCTTCCCCGCTTAAAACGCTGCTGAATGGCCTACAGGCGGAGCATGATTTCCGTAAATCGTTCCCGGAATGGAAGCATCTTAAAACGGAAGACGAGCATCAGCGCTGGCTGAGCGCGGTGGCAAAAAATCCGCCGCTGTTGCACCCGGTAGTGCGCACGCATCCGGTGACCGGCAAGCAGGCGCTGTTTGTGAATGAAGGTTTTACCACGCGTATTGTGGATGTCAGCGAGAAAGAGAGCGAAACGCTGCTGGGATTTCTGTTTGCTCACATCACCAGGCCGGAATTTCAGGTGCGCTGGCGCTGGCAAGAAGGGGATGTGGCGATGTGGGACAATCGGGTGACGCAGCATTACGCCAATGCCGATTATCTGCCGCAGCGGCGTATCATGCACCGTGCGACCATCCTGGGGGATAAGCCGTTCTATCGGGCAGGCTGATGGGCTTGTTTTCTGAATATGCGTGAAATCGGGATTTCGCATCGCCGGGCTAAGGGCTGGCGACTTCGCTTTTGCCCTCTCCTGCGGGAGAGGGCATCCGTCGATACGACGGCACAAGCATTAACGCAGGATTTTTTTCTCGGCTAAATCCAGGGCGAAGTAGCTGAAAATCAGGTCTGCGCCTGCGCGTTTGATTGCGCCAAGGCTTTCGAGCACCACTTTCTCTTCATCAATTGCACCTGCCTGAGCGGCAAACTTAATCATCGCGTATTCGCCGCTGACCTGATAGGCGCCAATTGGCAGCTCTGTGCGCTCGCGGATATCACGGATTATATCCAGATAGGCACCGGCAGGTTTCACCATCAGGCAATCAGCGCCCTGGGCTTCGTCGAGCAGCGATTCGCGAATCGCTTCGCGGCGGTTCAGCGGATTCATCTGATAGGTCTTACGGTCGCCTTTCAGCGCGGTTCCGGCAGCTTCACGGAACGGGCCGTAGAACGACGAGGCGAACTTAGTGGAATAAGACATGATCGCGGTATCAGTGAATCCGGCGGCGTCCAGTGCCTGGCGAATCGCCTGAACCTGACCATCCATTGCCGCAGACGGGGCAATGAAATCAGCGCCAGCAGCGGCAGCAACCACGGCTTGCTTCCCGAGATTTGCCAGCGTCTGGTCGTTATCGACACCGTGATCGCACAGCACGCCGCAGTGGCCGTGTGAGGTGTATTCGCAGAAACAGGTGTCCGACATCACAATCATTTCAGGCACGCTTTGTTTGCAAATGCGTGACATGCGCGCCACCAGGCCATCTTCTTTCCACGCATCGCTGCCGGTGGCATCGGTATGGTGAGAGATCCCAAAGGTCATCACGGAGCGGATACCGGCGTTAGCAATGCGTTCAATCTCACGGGCAAGGTGCTTTTCCGGGATACGCATCACGCCAGGCATCGCTTCGATAGCCTTGTAATCGTCAATTTCTTCTTCAACAAAGATAGGCAGCACCAGATCGTTAAGGGTCAGTGATGTCTCTTCAAACATTGCGCGCAGCGCAGCGGATTTGCGCAGGCGGCGAGGGCGAGTGATCAAATCTGTCATGATAGGCCTGATGTTAATGGAACATGCATTCATTGTAACCGAATTAAAGAGGGGCTGATCGGCTAAAATGGCCATTAACGGCCTCTTCAACAGTGGTTACTTCGCCTTTTCGGCCCTTAGAAGATAAATCTGCCAGTTATTAGGTTTGATTATTTAATTTAATAATCAATAAGTATTGTGTATATATATTCTCGGATTGTGTTTTGGCTGTTTTTATATATTTTAGTTTTTGGTTGTTTAATGTGAGTGCGTTATTTGAATGTGTTTGTCTTTTATCCTGATTTAAGCAGGTGTTGTCTGTAGGCCTCATGGATACTGGCTTTCCTTCTCATAAGATTTAGTGAATTTTTATATTTGTCTGGAATCATACTTTACCCAAAGAACAATTGAACCTTTTTATCAACGCATCGCATAATGCTTCCCGCAAGATAATCTTAGTTTTTTGAAATGCCCGTTGACGGATTAACATGACTTTATCCCTGAGGAGGGATGACTGATGCACCCATGGAAAAATAAAATTGCGCTATCTCAAATAGCATTAGCCTGCACTTTGGCAATCGCTTCTCAGGCAAATGCAGAAACCTACGATACATTCACTTACCACGATGACTCAGACACAGCTTTTAGCTGGGGTGACTGGACTAACGCAGATAATATCAATTACGTTGGTTACAATGGTTATATCTATAATAACGCAGCAGACGGCACCTTCGATCAGAACTTCAACGGTGATGTCGTAAATGGCGTTATTTCTACTTATTATCTGAATAATGATTATGCAGATGGTACCGCTAATACGCTGAATATTTCCAACTCTACTATTCACGGCATGATTACTTCCGGGCAGGTCTTCGGCAGTAACGGTGATGGTGGTGCTGATGCCTACACTTACGGCTGGACTAACGGCACGCCAGTTGACTATAAATGGAATGATGGTGATGTCTTTACTCTGAATGTTGCCAATTCTACGATTGACGATGATTACGAGTATTTCTACTTCACTGATTCCTATCTGGATGGCGACAAAGCGACAACCGAAGATCATCGCCTGGGCTTTGCGGATCTGGGCACAGCGGTGACGTTGAATGTTGAAAGTAACATCAACATCAGTGATAACTCGCATGTTGCCGGTATCGCTCTGTCGCAAGGCGACACCACTAATGCTGATTACACCACTGAATCTCACACATGGGATAACAACATTGTTGTGACCGATTCTACCGTCACTTCTGGTGCTTATACACCACTGGAAGATAACTGCTGGTATGGTAATTCCGAAGAGCCAAGTGATTATACCGGTAATGGCGGTGCGAATGACGTAGCACTCTCCTTCGTTGATAACTCGGCTTCCGATTACTCAATGAAAAACAACGTAAACTTCAGCAATTCTACGCTGATGGGCGACGTTGTGTTTGACAGCACTTTCAACGCGAACTTCTACCCGTATGGCCATGACTCTTCGGATGATGGCGTGCTGGATACCAATGGCGGCTGGACTGACGATAGCCTGAACGTTGATGAACTGAACATTACGCTGGATAACGGCAGCAAATGGGTCGGTGATGCAATTTTCAGTTATGACGCGATTGCACCAGCCTCTATGTATGACGTAGCCGTTAATAGTCTTGAACCCAATTCGACGTATGATAATTGGGGCAATGTTGTTGACGACCAGACTTTCCAGAGCGGTGTGTTTAACGTAGCGCTGAATAACGGTTCAGAGTGGGATACCGTCAATGGTTCTCAGGTTGATACCCTGACCGCGAACAATGGTTCACTTGTTCAGGTTGCTGATGGGTCTGGCCTGGTAGCGGATACGATTACGCTGACTAATGGTTCAGCGATGAACCTCAGCACAGATGGTACTGTCGCGACTGACCATTTGACCGTTGATACTTATAGTACCGTTGAACTGTCGGATGAAACCGCGCAGTTGTATGCGAATACCCTTACCGTTTCAAACGGCGGTGAATTCAGCATCGCTGGCGACGATTTCGATGCGCGCTCGCTGACTACCGACACTGTAGAACTGACCAATGGCGGCGTCTTTAACATCAATAGCAATGACTATGTGTTAAATGCCGATCTGGTTAACGGTCATACCAATACCACTAATACCTCTGATGCGACCTACGGTTATGGCGTTATCGCCATGAACTCTGATGGTCACCTGACTGTTAATGGTAACGGCAATACCAATAATGGTGATGAAGAGTTCAGTGTTGATGATGCGAGCGACGGTGTTGATGCTGCAACCGGTAACTACAAAGTTCGCATTAATGATGCGACTGGTGCGGGTTCAGAGTCTCAATACAAAAACAAAGAACTTATCTATATTAACGATAAGGACAGCACCGCGACCTTCTCAGCTGCCAACAAAGCTGACCTGGGTGCTTACACCTATCAGGCTCAGCAACAAGGCAACACGGTCGTACTGGAACAGCGTGAGCTGACCGACTACGCCAACATGGCGTTGAGCATTCCGTCTGCAAACACCAATATCTGGAACCTGCAACAGGATACTCTGGGTACTCGTCTGAGCAATGCTCGTCACGGTTTGGTTGATGACGGTGGTGTGTGGGTGAGCTACTTCGGCGGTAACTTTGACGGAGACAACGGCACCCTCAGTTACGACCAGGATGTTAATGGCATCATGGTGGGCCTGGATACTCAGATTGATGGTAACTACGCTAACTGGACCGTCGGTGCTGCAGCAAGCTTCGCCAAGGGCGATATGAGCGACAAATCTGGTCAGGTTGATCAGGATAGCCAGTCTGCTTATATTTACTCTTCTGCTCGCTGGGACAACAACGTGTTCCTCGATGGCAACATGAGCTATAGCCGTTTTGACAACGACCTGACTGCAACTATGAGCAATGGTGAGTATGTTGATGGCGACACCTCAACGGATGCCTGGGGCTTTGGTCTGAAACTGGGTTACGACTGGAAATATGACGCAGCGGGTTATGTGACTCCGTATGGCGCAATTTCAGGTCTGTTCCAGTCTGGCGACGATTATCGTCTGAGCAACGATATGCGTATGGATGGTCAGTCTTATGACAGCATGCGTTACGAACTGGGTATCGATACGGGCTACACCTTCACTTATAGCGAAGATCAGGCCCTGACACCGTACTTCAAACTCGCCTATGTCTATGACGATGCTGACAATGATGCGAACGTTAACGGTGACGATATCGATAACGGCGTTAAAGGCTCTGCGGTACGTGTAGGCGCTGGTGCGCAGTTCAACTTTACCAAGAAGTTCAGCGCGTATACCGATGCTAACTATCTGGGCGGCGGCGACGTTGACCAGAATTGGGCAGCAAACGTCGGCGTGAAATACACCTGGTAATAAATC
This sequence comes from Citrobacter sp. 18056, assembly GCA_902706235.1. GTDB lineage: Bacteria > Pseudomonadota > Gammaproteobacteria > Enterobacterales > Enterobacteriaceae > Scandinavium > Scandinavium manionii. The sequence goes on from CACSJR010000006.1 coordinate 22,998, forward strand.
AAAGCAGGGAACATTGTTCCCTGCTTTTTTTATCATTAACATGGCATTGACACAGGATGTGACACTCGCATGTTAGCTGTAAAACCGTTGTCCGCATTTAACGCACTTGATCAGCTCTTTTCCCCTAATGCTTCAACCTTCATCCTTTCTCCACAGGATACGTTGAGCCTGAATTGCAATGCCTCGGTTGTGACCGTCTTTCGTCAGGGGACGTGTAAAATCGAGCGAGCCCAGGAAGATATTCTGGTTGCTATCAGTCCTTCACCTATTATTCTTGGCCTGGCCGGGCTGTTAGATGCCCGAACAGAAAGTTACCAACTCACCGCGTTGACCCACTGTGAGGCTTATCAGCTGGAAGCTTCGCAATGCCGGCAATTATTGGATCAGCATCAACTTTGGCGTGAAGCGTTTCATTGGGTAAGCTGGATTGTCAGAGCGCAGGAGGCACGCGATGTTCAACTGATTGGCAAAAACTCCTACAGCCAGATCAGGGCAACCTTGCAGGTGATGTCGGGTTGGGATGATGCTTTGCGGGCCAGGATAGGCGTAATGAACTATATCCAGCAGCGGACCCATATTTCCCGCTCAGTGATTGCAGAAGTCCTTGCTGCGCTGCGCGCCGGAAACTATATCGAAATGAATAAGGGCAAGCTGGTTTCCATACACCGCTTGCCCCTTGAGTATTGACGATCAGGAAGCGGGAACAACCAGCGGCTTATTGCCACTCAGCTCTGCGACCAGATCGTTAACGCCATCACTCATATTCACAAAGCGAGTCAATGGGGAACGGGTTACGACCACGAACGCGCCGACGTTATGTTGCGGGATCATGGCCATATAGGTAATGAATCCGCCACCACCACCTGTTTTCTGAATAATGCCCGGACGGCCATTTTTCGGGGCCATATAGACCCAGCCCATGCCCAAAGCCGTGGCTTTTCCCGGCACGTCCATACCGATCACTCGGGTTAACTGGCTACGCTGATAGATAAGCGTTTGCATCCGGTCAGCCTGTTGGTTACGGGTATAAAAATCAGAAGACAAGAATTGCTGCATCCAGCGCATCATATCCCCTGGCGTGGAATACACCCCGCCGCTGCCAATGGCCGCCAGCGTGTTATCGCATGGGCTGGCCCCTTTTTCGGCAACCATCAAGCGCTGGCACTGATCCGGTGAGGGAGTAAACGTAGTGTCTTTCATCCCCAATGGGCGAGTGATTTGCTCTTCAAAAAGCTGCGGATACGGTTTACCTGCGGCTGCGCTCAATGCATCGGCCAGAAGATCAAATGCCAGATTTGAATAAGCTGCTTGGGTTCCCGGCGCGGTTTTCAGTGTCGCGGTACTGAGCCAGTTCCAGCGCTGATTATGCGTTGGCCAGACAAAAACAGGACGATGCGCTGCACCACCGGGCTGTTCGCGCGGCAGGCTGCTGGTATGCGTCGCCAGATTCACCAGCGTAATCGGTTTCCCTTGATATGTAGGCACGTTTGCACCCGGCGGAGCATATTTACTCAGTGGATCATTAAGCTTCACCACACCCTGATCGAGCAGCTTCACCAGCATTTCACTGGTCATCAATTTGCTCAATGAGGCAATGCGGATCACAGAATCCAGCTGCGGATGGACGTTGCTTCCTGGCCGAGTCTCTCCGAAGCTGCGAAACACGCGCTGGTTACCATCAATAACCACCAGTGCCATGCCCGTCGCGCCGCTACCGAAATAGATATGATTGGCGTATCGGTCGACAATATCTGAGGCAAAAACCGGGTCCGGAGAAGTTTGTGCGGCCTGAGCCACAGGCAGCGAAGCAGCACACAGCGCCGCAAGAAATAGCAGACTACGTTTCAAGGAAGGCATCCATGAATTGAAATGGAAAGATAATGCGTATTTATACTATTAAACGGCCACTTGCAAAGCGCCTTTACGCCGGAATTGCGCAAGAAAAACGTAACGACGGGTAAATATGGCGGTTTTTGTGCACGCCTCTACGCGCTTTTGTGAACTCACGCGTATGATAGTCTCAATGTTCACAACCTGTTACGGAGAAAATGATGTCGGATAAACACGTTGTCATGGTGGTCGATATGCAAAACGGTGTCTTCGAAACGCCGCGTCGTGAGCAACAGGAATGCGTCTCGCTGGTGAACCGTCTGATTCGCGCCGCTGACCGCGTCATCTTTATCCAGCACATCGAAGAAGGTGGTCTGGAAGAGGGGAGTCACGGCTTTGCATTATTGCCAGATCTCGAGCAGCCGAGTGGAGCACTTTACGTCACCAAAACGGCCTGCGATGCTTTTTATAAAACCGAGCTGGAACGTGTGCTGGCAGAAAACGACATTACCGCTTTTGTGATGTGCGGCTGCGCCACGGATTACTGTGTGGATACGACGCTGAAAGTCGGCGCCAGCAAAGGCTATCAAATCACCGTTGCCGAAGATGCACATACCACTGCCAACCGCCCGGCTGCTGAAGCCGCAACGCTTATCGCGCACTACAACGATGTCTGGCGCACGCTCACGGTGCCCGGAAACCCGGTCAGCGTGAAACCCGTCGAAACAATTGTTACGCAATGGCATACGAACTAAGCGTTTTCTCATCGGTCTCATTCACGGTCAACCCAGCTTCACCTTTTGTCGCGGTGATGGCGCGGCGATTTTTCGTAGAACACAGCAACCTTAAAACGATAAGAAGTTAGCAGGAGAGCATGTATGTTTAAGTCTTTTTTCCCTAAGCCGGGACCCTTTTTTCTCTCGGCGGCAATTTGGGCACTCATCACCGTCATATTATGGCAGGTAGGTGGGGGTAAATGGTTGCTTCATATTGTCGGCGCTTCCGGTGATATCCCGATCAGCGCGGCGCGTTTTTGGTCTCTCGACTACCTCGTGTTCTATGCCTACTACCTGGTTTGTGTGCTGGTCTTTGCGCTGTTCTGGTGTCTTTACAGCCCGCACCGCTGGCAGTACTGGTCGATTCTCGGCACCTCTCTGATAATCTTCGTGACCTGGTTCCTGGTCGAAGTGGGGGTGGCGGTCAACGCCTGGTATGCGCCGTTCTACGATCTCATCCAGACCGCGCTTTCCGCACCACATAAAGTGAGCATCGGTCAGTTTTACCATGAAGTCGGGGTGTTCCTCGGCATTGCGCTGATCGCCGTGGTGATTGGGGTGATGAATAACTTTTTCGTCAGCCACTACGTCTTCCGCTGGCGTTCCGCAATGAACGAATACTACATGGACAACTGGCAGCGACTGCGTCATATCGAAGGTGCTGCACAGCGTGTGCAGGAAGACACCATGCGCTTTGCGTCGACCCTTGAAGATATGGGCGTTAGCTTTATCAACGCCATCATGACCCTGATTGCCTTCCTGCCGGTGCTGGTGACGCTGTCGGCGCACGTGCCAGACCTGCCGATTGTCGGCCATTTGCCGTACGGTCTGGTGATCGCCGCAATTGTCTGGTCGTTGATGGGCACTGGCCTGTTAGCCGTGGTCGGTATCAAACTTCCGGGGCTGAATTTCAAAAACCAGCGCGTTGAAGCGGCCTACCGTAAAGAACTGGTTTATGGTGAAGATGATGCGTCGCGCGCCACGCCGCCGACGGTTCGCGAACTGTTCAGCGCTGTGCGTCACAACTATTTCCGTCTCTATTTTCACTACATGTACTTCAACATCGCGCGAATTCTTTACCTGCAGGTAGACAATGTTTTCGGCCTGTTTTTACTGTTCCCGTCGATTGTTGCCGGTACGATTACGCTGGGATTAATGACGCAGATAACCAACGTTTTCGGTCAGGTTCGCGGTTCGTTCCAGTACTTGATCAGCTCCTGGACCACGCTGGTGGAACTGATGTCTATCTACAAACGTCTGCGCAGTTTCGAGCGTGAGCTGGATAACATGCCAGAGCAGGAAGTGACTCAATCATTTAGCTAACACAGGGATGCACGATGGCGGTTGCCGCAATACGCAAGATTTCACCCTCATTGGGACTGCTCGCTGGCCTTATTCTGGCGGGCTGTACCAGCCAGAAACCGGTACTGAAAGAAGGTGAAAAACCGGTGGATGTTGCCGCTGTAGTTCGGCAGAAAATGCCAGCCAGTGTGAAAGACCGGGAGGCCTGGGCGCAAAGCATCGCCAAAGCCTTTGAAAGCCAAAAGCTGGCACCGACGGAGGAAAATGTCTGTTCGGTGCTGGCGGTCGCACAGCAAGAGTCAAACTATCAGGCCGATCCTGCCGTGCCGGGTTTGAGCAAAATCGCCTGGCAGGAAATCGACCGCCGGGCGCAGAAGGTGCACGTGCCGCTTTTTTTAGTGCATACGGCGCTAAAAATCACGTCGCCGAATGGGAAAACCTACAGCGAGCGGCTTGATACGGTGAAAACTGAAAAGCAGCTTAGCGCCATATTTGACGACTTTATTGGCATGGTGCCGATGGGACAAACGCTGTTCGGCTCGTTGAATCCGGTACATACCGGTGGCCCGATGCAGGTGAGTATCGCCTTCGCCGAAGCCCATGACAGCGGATATCCATGGAAAATGGACGGCACCGTGCGTCAGGAAGTCTTCTCGCTGCGCGGTGGCCTGTGGTTTGGTACTTATCATCTGCTGAATTATCCGGCCAGCTATTCCGCGCCGCTCTACCGTTTTGCCGATTTCAATGCTGGCTGGTACGCGAGCCGCAATGCTGCGTTCCAGAATGCGGTCAGTAAAGCCAGCGGCGTGAAGCTGGCGCTGGATGGCGATTTGATTCGGTATGACAGCGATGACGCGGGGAAAACAGAACTTGCCGTGCAGAAGCTGGCCTCGAAGCTGTCGATGAGTAACAGCGAAATCCGTCAGCAGTTGCAAAAAGGCGACAGCCAGGATTTTGAAGAAACGGCGTTGTATCGCGGCGTGTATAAGCTCGCAGAAGCGAAAACCGGAAAGACGCTAGCGCGTGAAATGCTGCCAGGGATCCAACTTGAGAGCCCGAAAATCACCCGTAATCTTACAACCGCATGGTTTGCAAAACGCGTGGATGACCGTCGGGCCAGCTGTATGGCGTTGGGTCAGAAATAACGACGCCAGCGCATGATGAGGGCGACCACGCCAAGGATGGCGCTGCCTACCAGGAAAGGAACCAGTCCAAACAACGTCCCAACGGCAAACCCGATTTCGACATGAGGGCGACCGCTGTCCTGAATTTGCATCAGATGCTCGAACACGCCAGGCGCATGCGCCAACATATTTAGCAGTTGCGCGCCCGCCCAGAAACAGAACAGGACGAACAGCGCGTACGCGATATTACCTGGTGTGGAGGATTCCTTTTTTTTCCCGGCAATGATTGCTCTGGGTAAGGTGAACTCAGCCATAACGACCTCCTGATACTTCTTTCGCACTGACGGAGTCAGGCGTTTATTCTGCTGGCCGATACCAGCTTGGTTCCGGTAATTCTGACAGTAGAAGGTGATTGTCAATATCAGATTCGTGGTAATTTCAGTCCGGGAATGCTCTTATTTTTGGGTTTTTCTGGCTGAGTCACAAAGATGTGCCTTAAGTTAAACGGAAGGGATGTTAAATATTTGCTAAGTGCCGCGCAGACGGCGGCCTGGGAATGTGCGAGTATACTTTTTTCTTTTGCGGAGTCGTTATGAAACTGCCTGATAAAATCCGCCGCGACTGGCACTACTATGCGTTTGCCATCGGCCTGATTTTTATACTCAACGGTGTGGTCGGGCTGTTGGGCTTTGAAGCGAAGGGTTGGCAAACTTATGCCGTTGGAATGGTGACCTGGGTTATCAGTTTCTGGCTGGCGGGGTTTATTATTCGCCGTCGTCCTGCGCAAGAAGAAGAGCAATCCGGGGCATGATCCGGGCAGCGTAAATGCCGCCCGACCGAATGAAAACTATCCGTTCATGGTGGTCTTCAGCGCCGCATTGGCCTGATGACGCTCCAGCGCCAGTTCAATCAGGCGAGTAATCAGGCTGGTGTAATCCAGGCCGCTCGCCTGCCAAAGCTTCGGATACATGCTGATGTTGGTGAAGCCAGGCAGTGTGTTGATTTCATTAATGACGACTTCATTTTCCGCCGTCAGGAACACATCCACACGCGCCATGCCGCTGCAGCCCAGTGCCTGATACGCTTCAATCGCTGTCTGGCGGATCTTTTCGTTCACCGCCGGATCGATAGCTGCAGGTACCACCACTTTTGCACCGACGTCATCAATATATTTGGTGTCGTAGGCATAGAACTCGCTGTTCAGCACAATTTCACCGCAGGTGCTGGCCTGTGGTTCGTCATTGCCGAGTACCGCACATTCAATTTCACGCCCGTTAATGCCGGTTTCAACCACGACTTTGCTGTCGAACTCGAACGCCAGCGCGACGGCTTGCTGATACTGCTCTTCGCTTTTTACTTTGCTGACGCCTACGGAAGAACCCTGGTTAGCCGGTTTCACAAACATCGGCAGACCCAGTTTTTCTTTCATATCGGCAAAACTGAATTTATTACGGTTGGAACGGGTCAGCGTCACGAATGGCGCGATCGCCAGTCCAGCATCGCGCAGCAGGCGCTTGGTAACGTCTTTATCCATACAGGCGGCGGAGCTCAACACATCGGAGCCGACAAAGGGCAAGTTCGCCATGCGCAGCATCCCTTGGAGGGATCCGTCTTCACCGAGCGTGCCGTGAACAATCGGGAAAATAACATCAATGGATGGCAGCGGCTGGCCAGTTCCGGCGTTGATCAGCTGCTCTGAGGCTTTACCGGGGATCTGGGCCAGCGTAATGTCGGAAGGGCGCAGAGCGATTCGGGCTGGATCCTGCGCATTCAGCAGATAGCGACTGGCGTCGTTGATATGCCATTCACCTTGCTTATCAATGCCCAGCAACACCACCTCAAAACGCGTTTTATCCATCGCTTCGACAATGTTCTTTGCCGACTGCAAAGAGACTTCATGCTCCGCCGATTTACCGCCAAAGACCACACCAACCCGCAACTTAGCCATTTCTACATCCATCCACAGAAAATACAAAGCCGATACCATAGCACGTGATTCCTGGGGCTTCTGCCATAATCTTCGTTTTCAGTGGCGGGGAAGTTCGTCGCTACGGTCTCCATCGTTGAGCATAACGCACTGTGATTAGGGTTGTTTTTCGTGATATTTATCACACAATTACCTATTGGAAAAATAAAATACTAAACTCTTTTACAGCGCATCTCGCGCCATACAAGCAGACGACGCACTTGCTATGCTGGGCAATACACCCCGAAAACGAATGAAAACGCGTAGTTATGGAATCCTGGAAGGTTAATCTTATTTCCGTCTGGTTTGGCTGTTTCTTCACCGGTCTCGCCATCAGTCAAATCCTGCCTTTTTTACCGCTGTACGTCTCCCAGCTTGGGGTGACGTCGCACGAAGCCCTGTCGATGTGGTCCGGGCTGACCTTTAGCGTCACGTTCCTGGTGTCCGCTATTGTCTCGCCAATGTGGGGCAGCCTCGCGGACCGTAAAGGGCGCAAACTGATGCTGCTGCGTGCCTCTCTCGGAATGGCGATTGCGATCCTGCTGCAGGCTTTTGCCACCAACGTCTGGCAGCTGTTTATTCTGCGCGCCATCATGGGTTTGACGTCAGGTTACATACCGAATGCAATGGCGCTGGTAGCCTCCCAAGTGCCGCGTGAGCGCAGCGGCTGGGCGTTAAGCACGCTGTCGACTGCACAAATCAGCGGCGTGATTGGCGGACCACTGCTCGGCGGTTTTCTGGCCGATCATGTTGGCCTGCGCGCGGTGTTTTTCATCACCGCCATTTTGTTGACGGTGAGTTTTTTGGTGACGCTGTTCCTGATTAAAGAGGGTGCACGCCCGGTAGTCAGCAAAGCGGACCGGCTCAGCGGCAAAGCGGTGTTTGCTTCACTCACCTATCCAGGCCTGGTTATCAGCCTGTTTTTCACCACTCTGGTTATCCAGCTCTGTAACGGCTCGATTGGCCCGATTCTGGCGCTGTTTATCAAATCGATGGAGCCGCAAAGTAATAACATCGCGTTTTTGGCCGGGATGATTGCCGCCGTGCCGGGAATTTCTGCGCTGATTTCTGCTCCCCGGCTTGGCAAACTCGGTGACCGCATTGGGGCGCATCGCATATTACTGGCCACGCTATTCTGTGCGGTGGTGATGTTCTTCGCGATGTCATTTGTCACCACGCCATTCCAGCTCGGCGCGCTGCGTTTCCTGCTCGGCTTTGCCGACGGCGCGATGTTACCCGCCGTACAGACGCTGCTGCTTAAATATTCCAGCGATCAGGTCACCGGCCGCATCTTCGGATATAACCAGTCGTTTATGTATTTAGGCAACGTGGTCGGCCCGCTGATCGGTGCATCGGTGTCGGCAATGGCCGGCTTCCGCTGGGTCTTTGTTGCCACGGCGATAGTTGTGCTGATAAACCTTATTCAACTCGCCATTATGTTGCGCCGCCGCCAGCGTATTGCGGTGAATTAAACGAATAACTCTCAGGGGGTAGGATATTATTTATTCTATCCCCCTTAATTTTGGTGGGATAAACCGAGGAGAGAAACGTTTCGCTAATAATTCAATTTGCATAATTGGGGATTTATAGAATAATTCTTATACTGGCTATGCATTACGGATCATCGGTGCTACCGTCTCAGGCATTATCATAAGGAAGTCTCGCCATGAAAAATCTGATTGCAGAATTGTTGGTAAAGCTTGCGGAAAAGGAAGAAGAATCAAAGGAGTTAGTGGTTCAGGTAGAAGCGCTGGAAATAGTCGTCACTGCGCTCTTACGCCATATGCGACAGCCGGAGCAACAGGCGTTAATCACCGATATTGAATCTGCCCTGGATGAAGCAAAACCAGAGCTTGAGGTTCCCGCACACGATGCCGAATTACTGCATCAATATATAAAAAAGCTATTACGGCATCCGCGTAATTAAGGCGCATGCCGTATTGTACAGCGTCGGCTCATCAGTAGTCGTCGCTATGCATTATTTTACCCATCAGTATTTCCTTATCCCTCTGCGCTATTTTTCTGCCTCTAAAGTGGTTTTTTTCGCTTCAGCGACCAGACTTACTAAGATCCCCTCATAGAAGGATGGTGCAATGAAAATAACATTACTGGTTACCCTACTGTTCGGTCTGGTGTTTCTCACAACGGTGGGAGCAGCAGAAAAAACGACGACCCCGCAACAACAGCGAATGACGACTTGCAACCAGCAGGCCACGTCGAAAACGCTGAAAGGCGATGCCCGAAAAACCTATATGAGCGACTGTCTGAAAAACAGCAGTTCAAAACCGGCAGAGAAAAGCCTGACGCCGCAGCAGCAGAAAATGCGGGAATGTAATTCCACGGCGACTCAGCAATCGCTGAAAGGTGACGATCGTAATAAATTCATGAGTGCGTGTCTGAAGAAAACCGGCTAATGCGGATGTAAAAAACGGGTGAATCGCCAGTGCGGTTCACCCGTTATTGTCAGGACTTACTGAGCTTTTCTGATTTTTCCATGCAGCTAACCATCGCTTCGATAACCGCTGAACGGAAACCTTTTTCCTCTAGCACGCGGACCGCTTCAATGGTGGTACCGCCTGGGGAGCACACCATATCTTTCAGTGCGCCCGGATGCATGCCGGTTTCCAGCACCATTTTGGCTGAGCCCATCACCGCCTGCGCGGCGAATTTATAGGCCTGCGCGCGCGGCATACCGCCCAGCACGGCAGCATCAGCCATCGCTTCAATAAACATAAAGACATAGGCTGGTGCAGAACCGCTGACGCCGACGACCGGGTGGATCATCGGCTCTGCAATGACTTCGGCTTCACCGAAGCAGCGGAAAATCGATACCACATCGGCGACGTCTTCGCTGGTCACCAGCGCATTTGGCGTAATGGACGTCATGCCCGCATTCACCAGTGAAGGAGTATTTGGCATGGCGCGAACAATTTTGCGGTCATGGCCCAGTGCCTGCGCGAGCTGATCGAGAGTAACGCCCGCGGCAATGGAAACCACCACGGTGTCTTTATTGAAGCTGGACGTCACGTCGCTCAGCACTTTGGTCATAATGCCCGGCTTCACGGCACCGAAGACGATGTCCGCCACGTGGGCGACTTCCTGGGCGCTTTCGGCAGCGTTAATGCCGTACTGATTGTGAAGGGCGGCGACTTTTTCTGGTGATGGCGTGTAAACCCAAATCTGAGTAGGCTGTACCTGGCCGCTGGCGATCAGGCCACCAAGAATGGCCTTACCCATATTACCGCAGCCGATGAAACCGATTTTTTTGTCCATTCTGTCTCTCTCTCAGCGTTTTTCTGATAATGCGTATTAGCTTAACATCTTGTGACTATGCCCGAAGAAGAAAGCAGGCGACAATACCCCGGTTATTTTATTCAGGAGTGAGTATGGCGATTTGGGTGGATGCGGATGCGTGTCCGAATGTGATTAAAGAGATCCTGTTCCGCGCGGCGGACAGAACACAAACGCCGGTCACGCTGGTGGCTAACCAGAATCTGCGCGTACCGCCTTCGCGGTTTATCCGTTCGATGCGTGTTCCGGCCGGTTTTGACGTGGCGGATAACGAAATTGTGCGTCAGTGCCAGCCGGGTGATTTGGTGATTACCGCCGACATTCCTCTGGCGGCGGAAGTGCTGGCCAAAGGCGGCGCGGCGCTGAATCCGCGCGGTGAGCGTTACAGCGATGCCACCATTCGCGAGCGTCTGACGATGCGTGATTTCATGGATACGCTGCGCTCCAGCGGGATCCAGACTGGCGGCCCGGACACGTTGTCTCAGCGTGACCGCCAGCAGTTTGCCGCTGAACTCGACAAATGGCTACTGGCGGTTCAGCGCGGACAGAATTAAGTCCAGCTATCGTCATCGCCGCCAAAGTCGTCGTTACTGAAATCATCGTTATTGAAATCAACATTGCTCCAGTCGTCGCTTCCGCTGTTGGCGGTGTAGTCGGTGCCATCATCCGGCAGAAACTGTGCGTCGCTGGCCTGATTCAGGTCATCCGCCGCCGGGGTCTGTGGTTCCTCAATGATGTTCACAATCTCCTGCGGATGCGTGCCGGAGAACATGTTCATCAGCATATTGCCGAGGACGACGCCACCTGCAACGCCCGCGGCGGTTTGCAGGGCGCCGCCCATAAAGCCGCCACCGCTGCGACCCTGAGCATAATTCTGAGCCTGCGGGGGCGCGTAACCGGCCTGTGGCGGCGCAGAACGGGCATAATTTTGCGCGCCGGGAATCGGGTCACTCACGTGTGGCTGCGACTGACCGCCGCCAAACAGCCCGGCAAGGAATCCACCGCTGTTTTGTTTCGTTGACTGAAGCTGAGCAACATTGCTCTCCAGCGCCTGAATACGTTCGTTCAGCTGCTTAATGGCGGCTTCCTGAATCAGGATAGTCTGTGCCATATAGTACGGAGCGGCAGGCTGAGCCTGAACATGTTGCGCAATAACGTTCTCGGCGGTAGCATCGCGCGGCGCACTTTGCGCTTCGGCCTGTTGCAGACGCGAAAAGAGTCCGTCGATCAGCCGTTGTTCTTCAGATTGCATGGATCACTCCTCGATAAGACGAACGGTACAGTGCTTAGTGTGTCTGAAACATTTGCACTGTAAATATACGGTACGTAAACCTATGCATAAATGTGTTACCTTTTGCAGCCGGACAGGGGTTGTCAAACTGTCGCCCTTTCATGTAAGGTTGCCGCAACACTAAATGACACTATTTCTTTACACTCTCATTCTGCCCAATAGCCAATAATAATAGCCAAGACGTCGGGATTTAGAGTGATGGTGTAATTATTATTTTACACTTACTTGCGTACTAGTTTGGTGATATTATCACCGGCTCACCAGTACGCCTTGCCACACCGCAGTACCAGGGGGATTTTCAGTGATAACACAGCCTATTTTTCTTATTGGCGCCCGCGGTTGCGGTAAAACCACGGTCGGGCAGAAGCTCGCCGGGGCATGTCATTTTGATTTCATCGATACCGACGTTACCCTCCAGGAGCGTGCGCAACAGAGCATCGCCGATATAGTGGCGAAAGAAGGCTGGCCCGCGTTTCGCGCGCTTGAGACCCAAACGCTGCAATCTGTCACTGCGGCGCAATCCGTTATTGCCACCGGCGGCGGTGTCATTCTGGCACAGGTTAATCGTGAGTTTCTGCGCGACAACGGGATCGTTATCTATCTGAAAGCGCCAGTTACGGTACTCGCCGGGCGCCTGGAAGCTTGTCCGGAAGAATCTCAGCGTCCAACGCTGACCGGCAAACCTATCAGCGAAGAAGTGCGTGAAATTCTGGCCCAGCGTGATGCGCTGTACCGCGAAACGGCGCATTTCACGGTGGACGCCGCCTGTGAACCTAATGACGTCGTGGCGCAAATTTTGGCGGCAATCGCCTCCGTTCATCCCACCACCGTGGCGGTAAATTCGGCAACCGCTGGCTAACGCCTATACTTAACGCTCTGAACCGAAAGAGGAAGAGCTATGCCGTCAAATCCCCCATATCCACGTGAAGCCCGTGTTGTCGCCGTCGAGAAGGGCGATCCGGGCCAGTCAGTGACCTGGTATCAGCTGCGTGCTGACCACCCAAAACCCGATTCGCTGATCAGCGAACATTCCACCGAGGCGGAAGCCGTCGACGCCAAACGGCGTTACGAAGATCCCGATAAGTCCTAATTCAGCCTTAGTTGCGCAACGCCTGTGATAAGCGGGCGTAAATCACACTTTTTAGCTAAAATTAATGTTAATAAAAAGTTAAGCTCCAGAAATTACTGGAGTGCACTGGCGCCATCTGGAATCTTTACAAACGCCCGCAGAAGGGAGCTGCTACGCTTCTGAACGGTTGTTTTTTAGCCATTTAGGGGGCTATTCTTCAGCAGTAAGCCTGTGTCGAAGCTGTGATTGTCGTGATAAAAGGTAAATAACATGAGTGCGACTTTGGCAATCCTGACCGTCGGTGTTGTTCCGATGCGTGAGGTGTTGCCGTTATTAACAGAGCACATCAGGGAAGATCAAATTACCCATGTCAGTTTGGTGGGAAAAATGACCCGAGAAGCGGTCATGGAAGAATATACCGCAGAGCCAGGAGAAGAGGTTCTTATCACTCTCCTGAATGATAACCAGCTGGCGGAGCTCTCACGTAAGAAAGTCGAGCGTGATTTACAGTCGGTCGTTGAAGTGCTGGATAACCAAAACTACGATGTCATTTTGTTCATGAGCACTGCGCCAATTAGTGGACTGGTGGCTCGGAACGCGATTCTTATTGAACCACAGCGCATCATTCCTCCGTTGGTGAGTTCCATCGTCGACGGTCATCAGATGGGAGTCATCGTACCGATCCCGGAGTTGATGAAAAACCAACGTATCAAATGGCAGACCTTACAGAATAAGCCGTGCTATGCGCTGGCGAATCCCATTCATGGAACCGAAGACGAGCTGATTGCCGCCGGAAAGCAACTGCTGAGCGAGGGCGCGGACGTGCTAATGCTCGACTGCCTGGGCTTTAATCAGAAACACCGTGACCTGCTGCAAAAAGCGCTGGATGTTCCGGTTCTGCTGTCGAACGTGCTGGTCGTAAGGCTTGTGTCGGAACTCTTGGTTTAATCTCACTATTTGCGTGACAGTTCGCTGTCACGCCCCCTATATTGGGTTTGTACACAACGACGAAACGAATAAGGGTCTGTTTATGCTTCAAAGCAATGAGTACTTTTCCGGGAAAGTGAAGTCCATCGGTTTTACAAGCAGCAGTACTGGTCGCGCGAGCGTAGGCGTCATGGCGGAAGGGGAATATACCTTTGGGACGGCTGAGCCTGAAGAAATGACCGTCGTGAGCGGGGCGCTACACGTTCTGCTGCCGGGTGAAACGGAGTGGAAAACCTATACTGCCGGGCAGGTATTTAACGTGCCGGGTCACAGCGAATTTCATCTGCAGGTTGCAGAACCTACATCCTATCTGTGCCGCTACCTTTAAGCGCTACCTTTAAAAATAAGCCTTCCTGTTTGCGCAGGAAGGCTCTTACTTAACGCTGAGCTTCGCCGCCCAGCCCTTCCACCAGATTCGCCACCAGCGCAGCCAACTCTCCGGTCATCAGGATAAAGTCGGCATCGAAACGCTGATCGTAATTCTCGCGCTCAATGTCTTCATTCTGATCGCGCAGTTCATCGCAGAACTTCAGGCGTTTAATCGACGCATCGTCGCAGATCATAAACTGAATGCGTTGCTGCCAGTCGAGAGCCAGTTTGGTCACCACTTTCCCGGCTTCAATGTGTACTGCGATTTCGTCGCTGACCAGATCCTGCTTTTTCGCGCGGATGACGCCACCGTCTTCGAGGATCGCTTTCAGTTCCGCTTCATCAAGCAGCTGGAAGCCCTGTGCCACGTTGCCGGAGCGAACCCACTCGGTCAGCGTCAGCTCAATTGGATTTTCCAGCGCCAGCGGAACCACCGGCAGCGAGCCGAGGGTTTTACGCAGCAGTGCGAGGGTGTCTTCACCTTTTTTCGCACTGGCACAATCGACCATGATCAATCCGTTGACGGTATCGATCCACAGCATTGTCTGGCTGAAACGACTGAAAGCGCGAGGCAGTAGCGAGTGCAGCACTTCATCTTTCAGGGAATCTTTTTCGGTTTTCTTGAGCTTACGGCCCTGATCGGCTTCGAGCTTGAGGATCTTCGCTTCCAGAGACTGTTTCACTACCGACGATGGCAGGATCTTCTCTTCCTTACGGGCACAGACCAGGATCTGGCCATTGGCCTCATGCGTGAAAGCATCACTGTGCGATCCCATCGGCGGTACCCAACCGGTTTTTGCCATATCCTGGCTGCCGCAAGGGGTAAATGCCAGCGAGGCTAACTGTTTCTCCATCTCATCTGCGCGCAACGTAATGTCGCGGCTAAGACGGTAAACCATTAAATTTTTGAACCACAGCATGATAATTTCCACGGCTTTGTCGTTAAATTCAGCGGGCATGATAGCGAATTGTCACTATGCTTGCATTGTTAATCAGGCACCGGGGAGGCTTCTGTGCGAATAGGAATAGACTTGGGTGGTACTAAAACAGAGGTCATTGCACTCAGTGACCAGGGCGAGCAACTGTATCGTCATCGTCTGCCGACGCCGCGCGATGACTATCAGCAGACGATTGAAACCATTGCCACGCTGGTCGGGCTGGCAGAGAAGGAAACCGGGCAGACCGGCACCGTAGGCATGGGCATTCCAGGCTCCATTTCGCCGTATACCGGGGTGGTGAAAAACGCCAATTCTACCTGGCTCAACGGGCAGCCTTTCGATAAAGACCTGGGTAAGCGGCTTAATCGCGAAGTGCGACTGGCGAACGATGCCAACTGCCTGGCGGTGTCAGAAGCCATCGACGGTGCCGCAGCGGGTGCGCAAACCGTTTTTGCGGTGATTATTGGCACAGGCTGCGGTGCGGGCGTCGCGCTCGGCGGCAGGGCACACATTGGTGGTAACGGCACGGCGGGCGAGTGGGGGCACAATCCACTGCCGTGGATGGACGAAGACGAACTGCGTTACCGCGCGGAAGTGCCGTGCTACTGCGGAAAACAGGGGTGCATTGAAACCTTTATCTCCGGCACCGGTTTTGCGACGGATTATCATCGTCTGAGCGGGCAGCCGTTAAAAGGCAGTGAAATCATGCGTCTGGTTGAAGAACAGGATGCGGTGGCAGAACTGGCGCTAAGTCGCTATGAACTGCGGCTGGCGAAATCTCTGGCTCACGTGGTGAATATTCTGGATCCGGACGTGATTGTGCTCGGTGGAGGAATGAGTAACGTCGAGCGCCTGTATAAAACGGTGCCGGGGCTGGTGAAGAATTTTGTCTTTGGCGGGGAGTGTGAAACGCCGATCCGCAAGGCGGTGCACGGCGATTCCAGTGGCGTACGTGGTGCCGCATGGTTGTGGCCGCTCTAAATCAGGCTGCCCTGGTCAACAGGGCAGAATTCAGATTGAGGAGAATGCAGGCACAGGCCTGTGTTTCAAGCGAGCATACAGCAGCAACGAAAACATCGCGAAAAATGACAGAAGGGCCGCGGGGAGCGCCACATAGTTGTAGGCAAAACCCGCGGTCAGCATCAATCCGCCACAGTAAGCGCCGACTGCGCTCCCCAGATTAAAGGCCATTTGTCCCCCGGCCGCACCCAGCATTTCGCCTCCTTTCGCATTTTGCAGCAGCAAAATTTGCAACGGTGCGGAGAGTGCAAAAAGCCCCATACAGCAGATAAATGTCAGACTAAGCGACGCGAATTGGCCACCGCCAAACAAAAACAGCAGGCCCAGCGAAAGCGCAATAACCAAATCCGTCACAATGGCGATGCTGAGCGGAGAGAATTTTCCGGATAAGCGACCACTCAACAGATTGCCCGAGACCATTCCCAGCCCCGCCAGCATCATAATCACCGTCATTTTCCCTTCGGAAAAACCGGCGACCGTCATCATGAACGGCTTGATATAGCTAAACCATGCGAAGACACCGGCATTGCCAAAGAGAGTCGCAGCGAATATAAACCAGGGGGCGGGTGATTTCAAAAAGTGAAACTGATTACGCAATTTGGTTCTGGCGTTATCCGTAATATTGGGCACCCAACAGGTCACCGCGGCCATCACCGCGATATTAAACATGGCTATCAATAAAAAGGTGTAGCGCCAGCTAAATTCCTGGCTAAGCCAGGTGCCAAGCGGCACACCGAGCAGGTTCGCGACGGTCATTCCACTGATCATCCCCGCGACGGCAGACGTCACTTTTCCGGGGCTGGCGAGTTTTGACAATATAATAGCGCCCACGCCAAAGAAGGCACCGTGAGGAAAACCGGAGACCAGTCGGCCTGCCGCGAGCATCCAGTAAGAGGACGACAGGGTGAACATCGCATTACCGACCAGGCAAAGGGCCAGCAGAAAAATCAGGATATGTTTAAGGGAAAAACGGTTGGAAAACAGGGCGATAACCGGCGCCCCCAGCACCACGCCGAACGCATACCAGGAGATCATATGCCCGGCCATGGGGATAGAAATTCCTACGTTGCCGGCAAGTTCCGTCAGCACGCCCATGATACCAAACTCAGCCATGCCCAGGCCGAACGTGCCCAGTGCTAAAGATAAAATGACTTTTTTCATACTGACTCGTTGCGAGGGAATGTGCCCGGAACATCAGGCCGCGTAGTAAAGCCCAGCTTGAGGTAAAAGCGGGGCTAAACCAAGGGCTTATTCTTCTGTCTATATTGACGAAACTGCTACGTCATTACTCTACGGAAAAAATTTTATCCAGCCTGCTGTATCCCAGTCCATTAATTTTCTTCACTTTAATCTGCACCGGGATCCGCTCCTTCATCGCTTCCACATGGCTTATCACGCCGATAACCTTACCACTGGCGTTCAGCGCGTCGAGCGCGTCCAGCGCGGTATCCAGCGTTTCACTGTCGAGCGTGCCGAAACCTTCGTCGAGGAACAGCGAATCAATGCGCGTTTTATGACTGACCAAATCGGACAGCGCCAGCGCCAGCGCGAGGCTGACGAGGAAGCTCTCTCCGCCGGAAAGCGTGCGGGTGTCGCGCACCGCGTCGGCCTGCCAGGTGTCCATCACTTCCAGTTCCAGCGCTTCGCTGGCTTTGCGTTTCAACAGATAACGCCCATGCAGGCGGCTCATCTGCTCGTTGGCCAGCCACACTAAATTGTCGAGCGTCAGCCCCTGCGCGAATTTACGGAATTTGTCGCCCTCTTTGGAGCCAATCAGCGTATTCAGGCAGCCCCAGTCTTCCAGGGTTTGCGCGGCGGCGTTGATCTGCGCCATCAGTGCCTGCTGCTGCTGTCGATTGTCCGCATCCTGTTTCAGCTGCTGGCGGATTTCCCCCTGTGCCGCGCTGTTTTCGCGTAACCGCTGCGCCAGTTGGGCCAGCAACGTTGGCACTTGATCGCGATCCTGCGTTTCCGGTAAATCGTCCGGACGCTGCTGCTGGTGCTGAACCCGATCGTTCTGAGCCTGCGACGCCAGCGCCTGCTGTTGCTGCAACTGGTTTTCGAGCTGCTGTTTCAGCTGCTCCAGTTTTTGGCGCGTATCGTCATCCAGCAGCGCGGCCAGGAAAGCGTCCTGGTTGGCAAACTGGCTGCCTTCCAGCGCGGCTTCAAACTCTTTTTGCGCCAGCGTCAGGCGTTCGCGCGCCTGACTCTCCTGTTGTTGCAGCGTGTGCCACTGGCTTTGCAGCGACACGCAGTCGTGATGCAGCTGCTGCCAGCCGTCCAGCGCCATCGAGGCAACATCTTCCTGCGGCGCAGCCGTAGGCAGGGTGTCGAGCAAGGGCTGAAGCTGTCCCAGTTTTTGTTCGATGGACTGCTGCTGTTCGCTCTGTGTCTGCCATTGCTGACTTTCGGTCTCGCGGGCTGCCAGCCAGACGTTTTCTTCGCCGTGCGCGGGAAGCGTCAGGCTAAAGCCGTTCAGCGCTTCACCCAGCGTCAGCTGGCGATCGGCGATTTCCTGCTCCAGGGCGCTGCGCTGATTTTTCAGGTCGCGCATCTGACGCGCTATGTTCAATCGCTGGCTGTGCTGATAAAGCTGTTGTTCGTAGTTTTCCTGCTCGCTCAGCCAGCCACCGATATCATCGTCAGGGGTCAGGGAGATCTGCAAACCATCGACGGTCGATTGCCATTGAGAGGTGAGTGCTTGCTCCTGCTCAGCGATGGACTGCAGCTCGCGTTGCTCAGCCTGAATTTGTTTCACCAGCGCATCGAGTTCGCCTTTCAGGCTGGCCCCGGATTCGCCAATCTGTTTGACCTCTTTTTCAAGCGCATCGCGACGGGCTTCGTTGACACCTGGCTTTAATGCCTGATATTCCGCCACTGCCGGATGTTCCGCCGAACCGCACAGCGGGCACGGCGCGCCGGGCTGCAAACGGGCGCGTTCATCGGTGAGTTTGGCAATGATTTTTTCCTGCTCGCACAGGGTCTTGACGTCATTGAACTGCTGCAGTTTTTCTTTGTACTGCTGGCGACGGCGGGCAAGCTCGGCTTCGCCTTTTTCCTGTTCCTGCTGGCGCTGAACCAGCAGCGGTTGCAGTTGTTGACGGCGCTTTTGCAGTGGCTGAAAACGGCTTTGTAGCGCGTTCAGCTGCTGGCGAAGCGGGCGCGCGGCACCGTGTTGTTCCAGCGCCGTTGCCACCGCAGTTTCATCGAGGGTGAGGGACGTGGTCGGCAGAGCGTTAAGCTGGCGTGTGAATTCAGTTTCTCGCTGGCTCAGGGTTTGCAACTGGGCCGCATCGCGCGTTTGCTGGGTAAACGCCGCACGCCAGCCGGTCAGTTCGCGCTGCCAGTGGCGATAGCGTTCATTCGCCGCCAGCCATTCATTTAGGGTTTTCTGGCTCACCAGCCATTGTTGTTGCTGGCGTTCGGCGCTGAGGCGCAAGCGCCCGCGCAGCGCCAGTCGGTTCTGTAAGCGAGTATTTACTTCTTCGGTTTGCTGGTGCGTTTGCGTCAGTGTCGTCTGGCTGTCCTGCAGACGAACCCACATCGGGCGCAGTCTGTCGGCGGGTAACGACTGGGCGAGCGTAGAAAGCTGCGGCTGAGCGGTAGTCAGCGCCTGCTGCGCGGCACTCAGCGAGGCTTGCGTGCGCTGCTCTGCGGCGTGCAGCTCTGTTTCGCGCGTCAGCCACTGCTGCCAAATCTGGCCCCGAAGCTGTTCATTCTGCTGCTGTTTTTCGTCGTCAGTAAGTGCCTGCAAACGTTGCTGCAACGCCTGCTGCTGCTCGTCATTCAGCAAAATCATGCCCGAAGCCTGAGCCTGGCGTTTCTCGAGTTCGGTTTTGGCTTCTTTATGTTTTTCAAACACCATCGCGGAAATCTGGCCGTAAATCTCAGTGCCGGTCAGCTCCTCCAGCAGTTCGGCGCGCTCTTTCGGTTCGGCGTTGAGGAACGCGGCGAACTGGCCTTGAGAAAGCATCATTGAGCGGGTGAAGCGGCCATAATCCAGCCCGGTCAGCGAGGCAGTCAGATCCAGCTTGTCTTTGACTTTTTCGGCCAGTATTTTACCGTCGTCGCAGCGGGCCAGCTCCACGCGTGGGGCTTGCAGGTTGCCATCGGGCTGATTGCGCGCGCGGTTCTGGCTCCAGAAGGCGCGGTAGGCCACGCCTTTCACCTCGAATTCCACTTCCGCCAGACATTCGGCGGTATCGCGGGTCATCAAATCGTTTTGTGATTGTGACAAGGTGCTGAGACGCGGCGTTTTGTGGTACAACGCCAGACAGATGGCGTCGAGGAGGGTGGTTTTACCCGCACCGGTCGGGCCGGTAATGGCAAACAGACCGTTGCTGGCGAAAGGCTCGGCGGTGAAATCAATTTTCCACTCGCCCTTCAGCGAGTTGAGGTTTTTCAGCCGCAGACTCAAAATTTTCATGGCTGTTCCTCCCCGGAAAGCGCGTGCACCGTTTCGTTAAACAGCTGATGCAGGCGCTGTTGCTGCGGTTCTTCCAGTGCTTCCAGCGCCAGGCGGCGCGCAAAAACCTCTTCGACTTTCAGTTCGCTTAGCGTTTCGCGATGTTCGCTGGCCATAATGCGCTCGCGCTGTTCGCGACTGCGGCGCACCAGTAGCACTTCAACCGGTAGCTCGTCGGTCAGGGCCTGAATTTTTCGCTGGATGTCGTGCAGATATTCGTCGCTGGTGATTTCGATATCGAGCCACACCGGCGAGGGGGCATCGCCATCGCGCCACTGCGTCAGTTGCTCGCTGATGCTGGCGAAATCGCCTTTCAGCACCGCCAACTGCTGCGTCACGGGCACCTCCAGCGGCGTCACTTCCGCCAGTTTTCCATCGTTAAAACTCACCAGATTGACGGTTTTCGCTTTGCCTGTTTCATCGAAGCTCAGGGAAATCGGCGAGCCGCAGTAGCGAATGTGCTCGCTGCCGCCAATTTTTTGCGCCCGATGGATGTGGCCGAGGGCAATGTAGTCCACCGGCGGGAAGTTCTGCGCCGGGAAGGCGTCGAGCGTGCCGATATAAATGTCACGTACCGCGTCACTTTTACTGGCGCCGACGGTAGTCAGATGGCCACTGGCGATGATTGGCAGCGGGCGATCGCCACGTAGTTCGCAAGCCTGCTGATATTGCTGCTGATAGTAATCAGTGATGGCCTGTAATAAATGTTGCTGCTTTTCCCCGGCGGAGGAACCGGCCTGGCTGACGATGACATCGCGTGGACGCAGAAACGGCACCGGGCAGAAAATCGCCCCAGGGGTTCCATCGCGATGGTTGAGCACGCAAGGGGCCATCCCGCTTCCGGCGACCACGGTGGTGTTCAGGAACGCGAGAATATCGCGGGATTCGTTGAGCGTGGCGACGGAATCATGGTTCCCCGCCAGCACCACCAGATGACAGCCGGTTTGCTGCAATTTCACCACGAAACGGTTGTAGAGTTCGCGCGCGTAGCTCGGCGGTGAACCGGTGTCGAAGATATCACCGGCCACGATAATGGCATCCACCTCTTGCGCCTGGGCGGTTTCCAGCAGCCAGTCGAGAAAAGCATCGTGCTCAGCGGCACGGCTTTTACTGTAGAAATTCTGGCCGAGGTGCCAGTCGGAGGTGTGTAGGATGCGCATAGTGGGCCCGTGGCTGAAAAGCGAGGCCGTCATTATATACCCTAAATAATTCGAGTTGCATCGAAGCGGCAAGCTTGCTTCCCCCCTGGAGCATAGATAACTATGTGACTGGGGGGCAAGCGCAGCCAATGAAGAGGCAGCTGGAAATATGACGGGTAAAAACATTTAGGGATAACAGGGCGATGACCGCAGTCATTCAGTGTAATAATGTGAAAAGGCTCTATCATAAATCTGTCATAAATCTGACGCATACTTACGCCGAATAAGACGCCGCTTACAGGCACATGACTAATAACACAGGATTTATAATGGCGAGACGTATTCTGGTCGTTGAAGATGAAGCCCCAATTCGCGAAATGGTGTGCTTCGTCCTGGAGCAAAATGGCTTTCAGCCTGTAGAAGCAGACGATTATGACAGTGCTGTAAACCAACTGAACGAACCGTGGCCTGATTTAGTCTTGCTCGACTGGATGCTGCCAGGCGGCTCGGGCATTCAGTTTATCAAACACCTCAAGCGTGAAGCGTTAACGCGCGATATTCCGGTGGTGATGCTGACCGCGCGTGGCGAAGAAGAAGATCGCGTGCGGGGCCTGGAAACCGGCGCCGACGATTACATCACCAAGCCTTTCTCCCCGAAAGAGCTGGTGGCCCGTATCAAAGCTGTCATGCGCCGTATCTCGCCGATGGCGGTAGAAGAGGTTATCGAAATGCAGGGCCTGAGCCTTGACCCTTCTTCCCACCGCGTCATGACCGGTGAAAACCCGCTGGACATGGGGCCGACCGAGTTTAAACTGCTGCACTTCTTTATGACTCATCCGGAGCGCGTATACAGCCGCGAACAGCTGCTGAATAACGTCTGGGGAACGAATGTGTATGTAGAAGACCGGACGGTGGATGTTCACATTCGTCGTCTGCGTAAAGCGCTGGAACACAGTGGTCACGACAGAATGGTACAAACCGTTCGCGGCACGGGTTATCGTTTCTCCGCCCGTTTCTGACAATTGACTGGAGTGTGACCCGTGCTTGAACGGCTGTCATGGAAAAGGCTGGTTTTTGAGCTGATCCTCTGTTGTATTCCGGCCCTCATTCTGGGGGCGCTATTCGGGTATTTGCCATGGTTCTTACTGGCGGCGGTGACCGGGCTACTTATCTGGCATTTCTGGAATTTACTGCAACTTTCATGGTGGCTATGGGTTGACCGCAGCATGACGCCACCGCCGGGCAAAGGCAGCTGGGAGCCGCTGCTGTATGGGCTGCACCAGATGCAGATGCGTAATAAAAAGCGCCGTCGTGAGCTGGGGAGCCTGATCAAACGCTTTCGTAGTGGGGCGGAATCGCTGCCTGATGCGGTGGTGCTGACCACCGAAGAAGGGGCGATGTTCTGGTGTAACGGCCTGGCCCAGCAGCTGCTGAATCTACGCTGGCCGGACGATAACGGTCAGAACATCCTTAACCTGCTGCGCTACCCTGAATTTTCCCGCTATCTCAAATCTCGCGATTTCACCCGGCCGCTCAATCTGGTGCTCAACACCGGGCGACATCTGGAAATTCGCGTCATGCCCTACAGCGAAAAACAGCTGCTGCTGGTGGCACGTGACGTTACTCAGATGCACCAGCTGGAAGGCGCCCGCCGCAATTTCTTCGCCAACGTCAGCCATGAATTACGCACGCCGTTGACGGTGCTGCAGGGCTATCTGGAGATGATGCAGGAGCAAGCGCTGGAAGGCGCGCCGCGTGAAAAAGCGCTGCACACCATGCGTGAGCAAACCCAGCGTATGGAAGGCCTGGTGCGCCAACTGCTGACGCTGTCACGCATCGAGGCGGCTCCGCTGGCGGCATTGAATGAAACTATCGACGTGCCAATGATGCTCAGGGTGATTGAGCGCGAGGCGCAGACTCTCAGCCATAAGAAGCACATTCTGCATTTCGACATTGAGGATTCACTGCAGGTGCTTGGCAGCGAGGAGCAGTTGCGCAGTGCGATGTCGAATCTGGTGTATAACGCGGTGAATCATACGCCGGAAGGCACTGAAATCACCGTGCGCTGGCAGCGCGAGCCGCACGGCGTATTGTTCAGCGTGGAAGATAACGGTCCTGGCATCGCGCCGGAGCATATTCCGCGCCTGACGGAACGCTTCTACCGCGTCGATAAAGCCCGCTCGCGGCAAACCGGCGGCAGTGGTCTGGGGCTGGCAATCGTGAAACATGCGGTAAATCATCACGAAAGTCGCCTTGATATCGAAAGCACGCCGGGTAAAAACACCCGCTTCAGTTTCTTACTGCCGGAACGTTTGATTGCCAAAAAAAGCGTCTGATGATTCGGGTGTCAGGAAAGATTGACAAAGACCGGCGCAAGCCGGTTTTTTTGCTTTCCAGTTAACCAAACGGTGGATAATTATCAAACGCCTGTTGCTTTTTTGTTCGCATGATTAGCCAGAGGTTTTTCTAATATCTGGTCAATCATGCTAACTCGAAACTCGATATTGCTATAATCCTCTGGTTTTGCGATCCCTTGTTGCTTTAAAACGTTATAAGCGTTTAAATTGCCCCCAATGCAGTCGCGGTCTGACTGCTTTCGCGCGCTAAACCCAATAACAATTCTTCGTGCGTGATTATCGGGAGTATTTCCCACTGCTTTGTTCGCTCTTGCCGTTGTTCTGTTCCACTGGAATAAATCGACGCTTTTACTTTCAACACCACATCCACAGGCAGTAAAGAGTTTATGACCCATCAGTTAAAATCTCGCGATATCATCGCCCTGGGCTTTATGACCTTTGCGTTGTTCGTTGGCGCAGGCAACATTATTTTCCCTCCTATGGTGGGTTTGCAGGCTGGCGAACACGTCTGGACGGCGGCCTTTGGTTTCCTGATTACGGGCGTTGGCCTGCCGGTTCTGACTATCGTTGCACTGGCGAAGGTCGGCGGTGGCGTTGACAGTCTCAGCACGCCAATCGGTAAAGTGGCCGGTATTCTGCTGGCAGTGGTGTGTTATCTCGCCGTCGGGCCGCTGTTCGCCACGCCGCGTACCGCAACCGTTTCTTTCGAAGTAGGCATCGCGCCGCTGACGGGTGACGGCGCACTGCCGCTGCTTATCTACAGCATTATCTATTTCGCGCTGGTCATTCTGGTTTCACTGTATCCGGGCAAACTGCTCGATACGGTGGGTAACTTCCTGGCACCGCTGAAAATTATCGCCCTGGTGGTGCTGTCCGTGGCTGCCCTGATGTGGCCGGCAGGCTCTATTAGCCATGCGCTGGATGCCTACCAGACCGCGCCGTTCTCCAACGGTTTCGTCAACGGCTACCTGACCATGGATACCCTTGGCGCAATGGTATTCGGCATCGTTATCGTTAACGCCGCACGTTCTCGCGGTGTGACCGAAGCGCGTTTGCTGACTCGTTACACCGTCTGGGCGGGCCTGATGGCGGGCGTCGGCCTGACGCTGCTGTACCTGGCGCTGTTCCGTCTGGGTTCAGACAGCGCGACGCTGGTCGATCAGAATGCCAACGGCGCCGCTATCCTGCACGCATACGTTCAGCACACCTTTGGTGGGGCAGGCAGCTTCCTGCTGGCAGCGTTGATTTTCATCGCCTGCATGGTAACGGCAGTTGGCCTGACCACAGCGTGTGCCGAGTTCTTCTCTCAGTACCTGCCGCTGTCTTATCGTTCACTGGTCTTTATCCTCGGTCTGTTCTCGATGGTGGTGTCCAATCTGGGCCTCAGCCACTTGATTCAGATTTCGGTTCCGGTGCTGACAGCGATTTATCCGCCATGTATCGCACTGGTAGTATTAAGTTTTACCCGCGGTTGGTGGCATAATTCGTCCCGCGTGATTGCCCCGGCGATGTTTATCAGCCTGGTGTTCGGTCTGCTGGACGGTGTTAAAGCCTCTGCATTCGCCGATATTCTGCCAGCCTGGACCGCGCATTTGCCGCTGGCTCAGCAAGGTCTGGCCTGGCTGATGCCGACTATCGTTGCCGCCGTTCTGGCAATGGGATGGGATCGCGCAGCAGGCCGTCAGGTGACCTCCAGCGCGCATTAATTAGCGGGCGAGGATTGAAATTAACCACGGGGCCATTGGCTCCGTGGTTTTGTTTTTTGTACAGGCAGTGGAATTTATGGAAACCAACAACAAGCTAAAGCGTGGGCTAACCGCCCGTCACATCCGCTTTATGGCGCTCGGATCGGCAATTGGTACTGGTCTTTTTTATGGCTCGGCAGACGCCATCAAAATGGCCGGTCCCAGCGTGCTGCTGGCGTATCTTATTGGCGGCGTTGCCGCTTACATCATCATGCGCGCACTTGGCGAAATGTCGGTGCACAACCCGTCTGCCAGCTCGTTTTCTCGCTATGCGCAGGACAACTTAGGCCCGCTCGCGGGTTACATCACCGGCTGGACCTACTGTTTTGAAATCCTGATCGTGGCCATCGCCGACGTCACCGCGTTCGGCATTTACATGGGCGTCTGGTTCCCGGCGGTACCGCACTGGATTTGGGTGCTGAGCGTCGTGTTGCTGATTTGCTCCATCAACCTGATGAGTGTGAAGGTCTTCGGCGAGCTGGAATTCTGGTTCTCGTTCTTTAAAGTCGCCACCATTATCGTAATGATCGTCGCCGGTTTCGGCATCATCATTTGGGGGATAGGCAACGGCGGCCAGCCAACCGGCATCCACAATCTGTGGAGCAACGGCGGATTCTTCAGTCATGGCTGGCTCGGTATGGTGATGTCCCTGCAAATGGTGATGTTCGCCTACGGCGGGATTGAAATCATCGGCATCACCGCCGGTGAAGCGAAAGACCCGCAGACCTCCATTCCGCGTGCGATTAACTCCGTGCCGATGCGTATCCTGGTGTTCTATGTGGGCACGCTGTTTGTGATCATGTCGATTTACCCATGGAACCAGGTCGGCACCAGCGGTAGCCCGTTCGTGATGACCTTCCAGCACATGGGGATTACGTTTGCCGCAGGCATCCTGAACTTCGTGGTGCTGACCGCGTCGCTGTCGGCGATTAACTCTGATGTCTTTGGTGTGGGCCGTATGCTGCACGGCATGGCGGAGCAGGGCAGTGCGCCGAAGGTGTTCGCTAAAACCTCGCGTAACGGCGTGCCGTGGGTGACGGTGGCGGTCATGACCGTCGCGCTGCTGCTGGCGGTGTATCTGAACTATATCATGCCGGAAAACGTATTCCTGGTGATTGCCTCCCTGGCAACGTTCGCCACCGTCTGGGTGTGGATAATGATCCTGCTGTCACAAATTGCGTTCCGCCGTCGTCTGTCGCCGGAAGAGCTGAAGGACCTGAAGTTTAAAGTCCCTGGCGGCGTGTTCACCACGATCGTCGGCCTGCTGTTCCTGGTGTTTATCATCATGCTGATTGGCTGGCATCCGGACACCCGCATTTCGCTGTACGTTGGATTCGCGTGGATTGTGCTGCTGCTGATTGGCTGGCAGTTCAAAACGCGTCGCGACCGTCAACTGTCCAGCGCGCAATAATTGTCAGGCCCGGCGGCATTCGCCGCTGGGTTTGCCTCGCCTCAGAACTGGTATTTATAGGCTAACAAAAAGCGTTTATCGGGATCGGCGATATAGGTATTGTTATCCTGGATATAGGTCATAGCTCTGAACGAGTGATGAGTGTTGATCGAATAGCCCGCGCCTATCCCGCCAAAATAACCAGAATAATTGTCTCCGGCATCGTTCTTCGAACCATAAGAGCCTGCCATAAACGCCATCAGTCGCCACTGAGTGGACAACGGTTTAAGCACAAAAGCGCCCAGATAACCGCTGCTGCCGGAGATATCCGTAGGGGCGAAACCATTCTCAGGCGAAGGTGAGCCATTAAATCCCTCTTGTGAACAGGCATCCTGTGCCCGACGACTGCACTCTACTGCATCACCCGTATTATAGGTATAACCTGCCATGGGGAAGATCTGAAAACCGGCAGGTTCAATACCGAAATAACTCAGAGGCAGGAATGTGCCGATCGAGTAGTTGGTCTGTGATGCGCCGTTAGAGAAATCATTCTTGCCGATATTGAAATTAAAAATACCAATCGGAAATAACCATGAACCCCCGACCCGCCACTCAGACGCATCACTGTTGATCCTGGCGTTGATTTTACGGGCGTCATCCAGCGCAAGAGATCCAGAAAACGTTACATCGCTGTCATCAAAATCATAATCATCGGACCAGGACACCCCCACCTGTGTTGTTACTCGGGTAGGATCATCGTCGGATTTTTCGCTATTCGTTTTTACGGTGCCTGCTTTTCCAAACGTTGCGCTGGAGAAACTTCCAAGAGCAATGATCAATACTGATAACAGCGTTGTACGCATACATTCACCCAGATTTGTTATGTCAGATACGGATGTGACCAGCAATATTCCTTATCGCTCATAATGTTAACTATATAGGCAGATTGACTTTTCTGCCGGAACTCCGCGTAAACTTCGTCATTTCTCTATTCAGTGAGATGACATGACTGATAAATGTGGCACTGTTCACGGAACAGACATCCTGGCTGACCAACCCGGATCCTCCTGAATTGGCCCGCCGCCGCCCGCCAGGCTGACGTGACGCTGGATTCATGCGTGAGGCTCATGAATCAATGCAGTAAATGCACTTATTTTGCCCTCTGAAATCACGCACTCT
The DNA here is from genome assembly GCA_902706235.1 of Citrobacter sp. 18056. GTDB lineage: Bacteria > Pseudomonadota > Gammaproteobacteria > Enterobacterales > Enterobacteriaceae > Scandinavium > Scandinavium manionii. Next base: position 51,236 of record CACSJR010000006.1, read on the forward strand.
CAAGGTTGATGAAAAGTTAAATGTGTTAGCTTTCATGTTAACTACGGAGGGCGAGATGCCTTATTCTGCTGACAACGCGTCGTTCCGCGCAAAGGCTATGGCGATTTTGCGCGTCACGTCGGGAAACTTTCTGGAACAGTTCGACTTCTTCCTGTTCGGCTTTTACGCCACCTACATTGCCCACACGTTTTTCCCTGCTGAAAGCGAATTCGCATCGTTAATGATGACCTTTGCCGTGTTCGGAGCCGGGTTCTTGATGCGCCCCATTGGCGCCGTGGTGCTCGGGGCCTGGATTGATAAAGTCGGTCGCCGCAAAGGGCTTATCGTCACGCTGTCTATCATGGCGGCGGGCACCTTTATGATTGTGCTGATCCCGGGTTATCAGACGATTGGCCTGTGGGCGCCGTTCCTGGTGCTATGCGGCCGTCTGTTGCAGGGCTTTTCTGCGGGCGCAGAGCTGGGCGGTGTCTCGGTGTATCTGGCTGAAATCGCCACCCCGGGTCGCAAAGGCTTCTACACCAGCTGGCAGTCAGGCAGTCAGCAGGTGTCGATTATGGTGGCAGCCTCGCTCGGGTTTATGCTCAACGAATTTATGGACGCCGGGGCGCTGCATGACTGGGGGTGGCGCATTCCGTTTGTCGTCGGCTGCCTGATTGTGCCCTTTATTTTTGTTCTCCGTCGCCAGCTGGCGGAAACGGAAGCCTATGCCTCGCGCAAAGAGCATCTGCCACTAAACGAGGCGATGAAAACCCTGCTGCTGAACTGGCGCGTGGTGGTGGCGGGGATGCTGATGGTGGCGATGACGACCACTGCGTTCTATCTGATCACCGTCTATGCGCCAACGTTTGGTAAAAAAGTCCTGCTGCTGAGCTCTTCCGACAGCCTGCTGGTGACGCTGTTGGTGGCGATTTCAAACTTCATCTGGCTGCCGATTGGCGGGGCTATTTCTGACCGCTTTGGCCGTAAACCGGTGCTGATTGCGATGACACTGCTGGCGATTTTCACCAGCTGGCCGGTGCTCTCGATCCTCGCGCATGCCCCGAGTTTCGGTATGATGCTGGCGGTGCTGCTGTGGCTGTCATTTATTTATGGCCTCTATAACGGGGCGATGATCCCGGCGCTGACCGAAATCATGCCTGCTGAAGTGCGCGTGGCCGGATTCTCACTGGCGTATAGCCTGGCGACCGCCATTTTTGGCGGCTTCACGCCTGCGGTATCGACTGCGCTGATTCACTTCACTGGCGATAAAGCCGCGCCCGGTTACTGGATGAGCTTCGCCGCAATCTGTGCACTGCTCGCCACGCTGTATCTCTACCATCGTGCGTCGGAGCAGGTCACGCATTCCCCTAAATCATTCCACCACGGAGCTGCGCGATGAAACGTCTGACACTCTGGATAGCGATTACCGTTGCAGGGAATATCAGCCTCGGGGCGCAGGCCGACGAAATCACGGTGATGATCTCCGGCGGGTTTTCTGCGGCACTCGATAAACTGGCACCGCAATATGAGGCCAAAACCGGCGACACGATCCGCATCGTTCATGGTCCGTCGATGGGCAATTCCGCCGAGGCCATTCCGCACCGACTGGCTGCGGGGCAGCCTGCGGATGCGGTGATTATGGTTGGTTATGCGCTGGATAAACTGCAACAGGATGGAAAAATAGCCGCTGGCAGCCGGACAGAGTTAGCTGATTCGCGGATTGGCCTGGTGGTGCGTGCGGGCGAGACGGCACCGGATATCAGCACCGTGGCGACACTAAAGGCCACGCTGTTGAACGCCAAATCTATCGCTTATTCCGACAGCGCCAGCGGACGCTACGTACAGTCTAAATTATTCAGCCAGTTGGGCATTAGCGATGAGGTGAAGTCGAAGGCGAAAATGATTGAGAAAACGCCGGTCGCCTCGGTGGTAGCAAAAGGAGACTATGCCGTCGGATTGCAGCAGGTGAGCGAACTGCTGCCGGAAAAAGGCGCCGAGTTTGTCGGACGCATTCCAGAGCCCGTCCAGTACGTAACGCGCTTTTCAGGGGCCGTGGTTGATGGCGCTCAACATGAGGATCACGCCCGTCAGCTATTGCGCTATTTAGCCTCGCCAAATGCGCAGGCAGTCGTCCGCGAAACGGGGCTGGATCCGTTAACCGCTAAGGGTGAAACAAGCCGGTGATTATCGTTTCTAGTTCGCTTGCCAGCGGCGACAGCGTGGATCCCGCTTTCTTGATAAGCCCGACCTGGCGCTTGATAACCGGCTCAATCAGCGTTTTTTGCACCAGCAGCGGGTGACCGCCTTCAGGAAATGCCATGGATGGCACGGCGGCAACGCCAAGCCCGGCTTCGACCATGCCAATCATGGTGGTGACGTGGCGCGTTTCACACACCGCAGGGCGGCGAACAGTGATGTCGCCTAATGCCTGATCGAGTAAATGGCGGTTTCCGGATGATTTGCTCAGCCAGATGTAATCGGCGTTAAAAAAGTCCTGCCAGCTCAGGGAGGGAAGCTGCGCGAACGGATGGTCCTGGCGACACACGAGCCGGTAAGTTTCGTCCACCAACGGCATAAACGTCAGGTCTGATTCTTCGCTCGAGAGAAAGCTCAGGCCAAAATCAGCCTGTCGATTGTGGACGGCGGCATACACATTCCCGGCGCTGGTATCCACCAGTTTGATGCGTGCTTTGGCAAAACGACTGCGAAAGTGAGCGATCACTTTTGGCATGAAATAGTAGGCAGCAGAAGGAATGCAGGCCACGGTGACCACGCCGCTGCCGTAAAGCATCGGGTCGCTAATGCCGCTTAACGCGTCTTCAAAATCGCTCAGCAGTTGCCGGGCCCGAGGGGCGAAAGTTCTGCCGACCTGGGTCAGGGTGACACGGCGGGTAGTGCGGTCAAACAGGCGCACGCCGAGGGCCGATTCGAGTTTTTCGATGCGGCGGCTGAGCGCTGATTGTGAGATGCAGATGGCTTCGGCAGCAAATCGAAAGCTGCCGTGTTCGCATAATGCCGTGAAGGCATACAGGTCCTGCAAATCAAAATTAGGCACTGCGCGTCTCTTTGATAACAACTGAGTAACAAATAGTGTATCGTAAATATCTGTAAAGAAGGAGCCTTCCTTTCGCTTCATTTTCACGCCCGCGTTGCCGGAAAATTCCGCTACTCTTCGCCCTCATCCTCCGGCATCCTCCCCCAATAAACGTCATAGTGATGAGTCGGACGCAGCCTGACTGTGGCAAGGTGAACGCATTTTGAACAAAGGGGAATGACGATGTTGAAGGCATGGCATCTTCCTGTTGCACCGTTCCTGAAACAGCAGCAGGACCGACTGGTGATTACGCTGTGGCTGAGTGGTGAAATGTCGCCGCTGCGGGTCACGCTTCGGGCAGAAGAAGACAATGAGGAAATTGCGCTGCCGATGCATCGTCTGCGCAGCGAACCCCATCCCGGCGTTATCGCCTGGCGTGCGGAAATCGATTTAAGCAACGGGCAGTCGCGCCGCCGCTACAGCTTTAAACTGCTGTGGGAAAACCGCCAGCGCTGGTTTACGCCGCAGGGTTTTAGTCGCTTTCCTCCGGCGCGTCTGGAGCAGTTTGCAGTCGATGTGCCGGATAACGGCCCGCAGTGGGTTGCCGATCAGGTGTTCTATCAGATTTTCCCCGATCGCTTTGCCCGTACAGAACCGCGCAATGCCGAACAGGATAACGTTTATTACCATCACGCAGCCGGGCGCGAAATCGTCCTGTGCGACTGGGACGAACCGTTAACGGCGGAGGCGGGCGGATCGACGTTTTACGGCGGCGATCTGGATGGGATCAGCGAAAAGCTGCCGTACCTCAAAAAGCTTGGTGTTACCGCGCTATACCTCAATCCGGTATTTGTCGCGCCCAGCGTGCATAAATATGACACCGAAGATTATCGTCACGTGGATCCGCAGTTTGGCGGCGATCAGGCGTTGCTGCGTCTGCGGCACAATACGCGCCGGGAGGGAATGCGTCTGATCCTCGACGGCGTGTTTAACCACAGCGGCGATTCGCATGCCTGGTTCGACCGACACAATCACGGTACCGACGGCGCGTGCCACAATCCGTCTTCTCACTGGCGCGATTGGTACAGTTTTTCTGACGAAGGGCAGGCGCTGGACTGGCTTGGTTACGCCAGCCTGCCGAAGCTGGATTTCAGCTCGGAAACGCTGATTAATGAAGTGTATCGCGGTGAAGACAGCATCGTCCGCCACTGGCTGAAAGCCCCGTGGAGCATGGACGGCTGGCGGCTTGATGTGGTGCATATGCTAGGCGAAGCGGGCGGGGCGCGGAACAATTTGCAGCACATCGCGGGCATCACCAAAGCGGCGAAAGAGACCCAGCCCGAAGCCTATGTGCTCGGCGAACATTTTGGCGATGCGCGGCAGTGGCTGCAGGCCGATGCGGAAGACGCGGCGATGAACTATCGCGGCTTCACTTTCCCACTGTGGGGCTTCCTCGCCAACACCGATATTTCCTACGATCCGCAGATGATCGACGCCCAAACCTGTATGGCGTGGATGGATAACTACCGCGCCAGCCTGTCGCATCAGCAGCAGCTGCGGATGTTTAATCAGCTCGACAGCCACGATACCGCGCGCTTTAAATCGCTGCTCGGTAAGGACGTGGCACGCTTGCCGCTGGCAGTGGTGTGGCTGTTCACCTGGCCGGGGGTGCCCTGTATCTATTATGGCGACGAAGTGGGGCTGGACGGCAACAACGATCCGTTCTGCCGCAAGCCGTTCCCGTGGGACAAAGCGCAGCAGGACGGTGCCTTGCTGGCGTTGTATCAGCGCATGACCAAACTACGTCACCGGACGCAGGCCCTGCGCCACGGCGGCTGTCAGGTGATTTACGCCGAAGACAACGTAGTGGTGTTTGTTCGGGTGCTGAAGCAGCAGCGGGTGCTGGTGGCGATTAATCGCGGCGAACCGTGCGAAGTGGTGCTGGAAGCGACCCCGTTACTGGCGGTGAAAGAGTGGCAGCTGAAAGAGGGCAAAGGCACGCTGCATGATGATGTGCTGTCACTACCGGCCATTTCTGCCAGTGTGTGGTTTGGTCATTAACACGTCCCAGGATGGGGCACGAAAAACAAAAAAGCCTGCTATTTCAGCAGGCTTTTTGACGAAACGAGCCGATTACAGGCTGGTGACGTTTTCAGTCAGGTACTTAGCCACGCCTGCTGGAGACGCGTTCATGCCTTCTTTCCCTTTTTCCCACTGAGCTGGGCACACTTCGCCGTGCTCTTCGTGGAATTGCAGCGCGTCAACCATGCGCAGCATTTCGTCGATGTTACGACCCAGTGGCAGATCGTTCACAACCTGGTGACGTACGATGCCGTTAGCGTCGATCAGGAAAGAACCACGCAGAGCAACGCCAGCGTCCGGATGTTCGATACCGTAAGCCTGCTGGATTTCACGTTTGATGTCCGCAACCATCGCGTATTTCACTTCACCGATGCCGCCTTTGTCGACAGGGGTGTTGCGCCATGCGTTATGGACAAACTCAGAGTCAAAAGAAACGCCAACCACTTCTACGCCACGTTTCTGGAATTCTTCGTAACGCTTGTCGAACGCGATCAGTTCAGACGGGCATACGAAGGTGAAGTCCATCGGCCAGAAGAACAGAACGGTCGCTTTACCGTTGGTGTGCTGTTTGAAGTTGAAGTTATCAACGATTTCGCCGTTACCCAGTACAGCTGCGGCAGTAAAATCAGGAGCAGGACGAGTTACCAGAACCATGAGGTTCTCCTCTACATTTATAAGGTTAATGGAACGCAACGCGGGCCAGTATAGGGAGAGGAAGCGGGTGACTCAATGAGAAGCTGACAATCGTTGAGAAAGGTTTTACCTATCAATTATAATATGAACAACTGTTTCAGCTTAGCGATTCTGTGATAAAGCGCAAGTTTTATAGCTCTCGCGCCTTGGCCTGCGCCATCATCCGTGGGTAAAACGTCCAAAATGTGTCTTCTAACTGTGAGTAATGCGCGTCTAAATCCAGCCAGGAATCGCGCAGGGCATCGAGTCGCGGGCGGCGATTAGCCATCCCGTTCAGCACATTTTGTATAAAATTCATGTCGGCATAACGTTCCAGCCAATGCTCGGACCATAAATAATCATTCAGATTAACGAAACGCGGCGGTGATTCCGGCAGAATTTGTGTGACCTGAGTTTGTGCGTAGCGCACGAAATCCGGCAGAGAGATTTCCGGCGACAGTTTGGCCCAATCGCGGGAGAGGAAATGATCCCACATCACGTCGAGCGTAATCGGCGCCACGCGGCGGGTTTCGGGGCGGAACCACGCTTTCGCGCTTTTCACTTCCGGCAGATTATCAGTCAGCACATCGACCCGGCGGTGCATATGAATGCCGCTGACAATCGCCGATTCGTAGGTGTCATCCGGGTTGCCACGCACAAAATCGGCCAGCAAATTACCGGGCAAGGAACTGTCGGCGAGGTGTGCGAGGTGCAGGTGGGCCAGAAAATTCATGGTATGCGTTATCCGTATTTAAGGCTTACAGGTTGCAGCCAAAGCAGCCTGCCACTAGACTACCCGCCTCTTTATTATGTCTCGAGTTACCGTCATGCGCGTCGCCGATTTTTCTTTTGAACTGCCCGAATCCCTGATTGCTCACTACCCACAGCCGGAGCGCAGTGGCTGCCGCTTGCTGTCACTGGATGGGCCAACGGGCGCGCTGACGCACGGTACTTTCACCGATCTGCTCGCTAAGCTCAACCCTGGAGACCTGCTGGTCTTTAACAATACCCGCGTGATCCCGGCGCGCCTGTTTGGCCGTAAAGCCAGCGGCGGCAAGATTGAAGTGCTGGTTGAGCGTATGCTCGATGATAAACGTATTCTGGCACATATTCGCGCCTCAAAAGCACCGAAGCCGGGCGCGGAGCTGCTGCTCGGCGACGATGAAAGCATTAATGCCACCATGGTGGCGCGTCACGATGCGTTGTTCGAAGTGCAGTTTAACGATGAACGTCCAGTGCTGGATATTCTCAACGCCATCGGCCACATGCCGCTGCCGCCCTATATCGACCGTCCGGACGAAGACGCAGACCGCGAGCTGTATCAGACCGTCTACAGCCAGAAGCCAGGCGCCGTTGCGGCCCCGACGGCGGGCCTGCACTTTGACGAGCCGCTGTTGGCGAAACTGCGTGAGAAAGGCATCGAGATGGCGTTCGTGACGCTGCACGTCGGCGCGGGAACTTTCCAGCCGGTGCGGGTCGACACCATTGAAGATCACATCATGCACTCTGAATATGCGGAAGTGCCGCAGGATGTTGTCGATGCGGTGCTGGCAGCGAAAGCGCGCGGCAGCAAAGTGGTCGCGGTGGGCACGACGTCTGTGCGTTCTCTGGAGAGCGCAGCGCAGGTGGCGAAAACGGACCTGATTGAGCCGTTCTTCGGCGATACGCAAATCTTTATCTATCCTGGCTATCAGTACAAAGTGATTGATGCGCTGGTGACCAATTTCCACCTGCCGGAGTCAACCCTCATCATGCTGGTGTCGGCTTTTGCCGGTTATCAAAACACGATGAACGCCTACAAGTCTGCGGTAGAACAAAAATATCGCTTTTTTAGCTACGGGGATGCCATGTACATCACGTACAATCCGTCGGCTATTCAAGAACGTGTTGGGGAATAATTCCGCGGCGCAGGGTTTTATACGTCAGACTGTCTTTCTGACGCAGGAGCAACAATGAAATTTGAACTGGATACTACCGACGGACGCGCACGCCGCGGCCGCCTGGTCTTCGAACGTGGCGTTGTCGAAACGCCTGCATTTATGCCCGTCGGCACTTACGGCACCGTAAAAGGGATGACGCCGGAAGAAGTTGAAGAAACCGGCGCGCAAATCATTCTCGGCAACACCTTCCACCTGTGGCTGCGTCCTGGTCAGGAGATCATGAAGCTGCACGGCGATCTGCACGATTTCATGCAGTGGAAAGGGCCGATCCTCACCGATTCCGGCGGCTTCCAGGTCTTCAGCCTGGGCGATATCCGCAAAATTACCGAAGCGGGCGTTCACTTCCGTAACCCGATCAACGGCGATCCGATTTTCCTCGATCCGGAAAAATCCATGGAGATTCAGAACGATCTCGGTTCCGACATCGTGATGATCTTCGACGAATGTACGCCGTACCCGGCGGACTGGGATTATGCCAAGCGCTCAATGGAAATGTCCCTGCGCTGGGCAAAACGTAGCCGTGACCGCTTTGATTCTCTGAATAATAAGAACGCACTGTTCGGCATTATTCAGGGCAGCGTTTACGAAGATTTACGTGATATCTCGGTCAAAGGTCTGGTGGAGATTGGCTTTGATGGCTACGCTGTCGGCGGCCTGGCTGTCGGTGAGCCGAAGGAAGACATGCACCGCATTCTGGAACATGTGTGTCCGCAAATCCCGGCAGACAAACCACGATACCTGATGGGTGTGGGCAAACCGGAAGATCTTGTTGAAGGCGTGCGTCGCGGTATCGACATGTTCGACTGCGTGATGCCAACGCGTAATGCCCGAAACGGGCACCTGTTTGTGACCGATGGCGTGGTGAAAATTCGTAATGCGAAGCATAAAAGCGACACCAGCACGCTCGACGCTGAGTGTGATTGCTACACCTGTCGCCATTATTCACGCGCTTATTTGCATCATCTTGACCGTTGCAATGAGATTTTGGGCGCGCGTCTCAATACCATCCATAATCTTCGCTACTATCAGCGCTTAATGGCTGGTTTACGCAAGGCTATCGAAGAGGGTAAATTAGAGAGCTTTGTGACGGAGTTTTACCAACGTCAGGGTCGAGATGTTCCACCGTTGAACGTTGATTAATTTTAATAATGAGGGAAATTCAATGAGCTTTTTTATTTCTGATGCGGTAGCCGCTTCTGGTGCACCTGGACAAAGCAGCCCAGTGTCTCTGATCCTGATGCTGGTTGTGTTCGGTCTGATTTTCTATTTCATGATCCTGCGCCCACAGCAGAAGCGCACCAAAGATCATAAAAAGCTGATGGACTCCATCGCGAAAGGTGATGAAGTGCTGACTAACGGTGGTCTGGTTGGTCGCGTAACCAAAGTAGCTGAAGCTGGCTACATTGCTATCGCGCTGAACGACACCACTGAAGTGGTTATCAAACGTGACTTCGTAGCTGCCGTTCTGCCGAAAGGCACCATGAAGGCGCTGTAATCTACTGTTTTCCCAAAGGGAACTGCCGTGTTAAACCGTTATCCTTTGTGGAAGTACATTATGCTGGTCGTCGTGTTTATCGTCGGCCTGCTTTACGCACTTCCCAACCTGTATGGTGAGGATCCGGCTGTTCAAATCACTGGCGCGCGCGGCGTCGCCGCCAGTGAGCAAACGCTGATCCAGGTCCAGAACACCTTAAAAGAAGAAAAAATTACCGCTAAGTCTGTGGCACTGGAAGAGGGCGCAATTCTTGCTCGCTTCGACTCCACTGACATCCAGCTGCGCGCGCGTGAAGCGTTGATGAGCGTGCTCGGTGACAAGTACGTCGTGGCGTTAAACCTTGCTCCGGCAACCCCGCGCTGGTTAGCGTCGATTTCCGCAGAGCCGATGAAACTCGGTCTTGATCTGCGTGGCGGCGTGCACTTCCTGATGGAAGTGGATATGGATACCGCGCTCGGTAAATTGCAGGAACAAAACATTGATGGCCTGCGCAGTGACCTGCGTGAAAAAGGCATCGCTTACACTACCGTTCGTAAAGAAGATAACTATGGCTTGAGCATTACGTTCCGCGACGACGCGGCGCGCACTCAGGCAATTGATTATCTGGCTCCGCGCCATCGCGACTTGGTTATCTCTAAGCAGGGCAGCAATCAGCTGCGTGCGGTGATGACCGATGCGCGTCTTAATGAAGCGCGCGAGTATGCCGTTCAGCAGAACATCAACATCCTGCGTAACCGTGTTAACCAGCTTGGCGTAGCCGAACCTCTGGTTCAGCGTCAGGGTGCTGACCGTATCGTGGTTGAACTGCCAGGTATTCAGGACACGGCGCGTGCGAAAGAAATTCTTGGCGCAACCGCAACCCTGGAATTCCGTCTGGTGAATACCACTGTCGATCAGTCCGCAGCCACTACTGGCCGCGTACCGGGCGATTCCGAAGTGAAAGATACCCGTGAAGGCCAGCCGGTTGTGCTGTACAAGCGCGTTATCTTGACCGGTGACCACATCACCGATTCCACATCGAACCAGGATGAATACAATCAGCCGCAGGTTAACATCTCGCTCGATAGCGCAGGTGGCAACATCATGTCTAACTTCACCAAGGATAACATCGGTAAACCGATGGCCACCCTGTTCGTGGAGTACAAAGACAGCGGTAAGAAAGACGCGAAAGGCCGTGCCGTTCTGGTGAAAGAGGAAGAGGTGATTAACATCGCCAACATCCAGTCCCGCCTCGGTAACAGCTTCCGTATTACCGGTATCAGCAACCCTAACGAAGCGCGTCAACTCTCGCTGCTGCTGCGTGCCGGTGCGCTGATTGCTCCGATTCAGATTGTTGAAGAACGCACCATCGGTCCAACTCTGGGTATGCAGAATATTCAGCAAGGTCTGGAAGCGTGTCTGGCGGGTCTGGCTATCTCTATCATCTTCATGATCTTCTTCTATAAGAAGTTTGGCTTGATCGCGACTTCCGCGCTGATTATGAACCTGGTAATGATTGTCGGTATCATGTCGCTGCTGCCGGGGGCCACGCTGACCATGCCGGGGATTGCGGGTATCGTGTTAACCCTTGCGGTGGCGGTCGACGCCAACGTATTGATTAACGAACGTATTAAGGAAGAAATCAGCAACGGACGTTCCATTCAGCAGGCGATTGACGAAGGTTATCGCGGCGCGTTTAGCTCGATTTTCGATGCGAACGTTACCACGCTTATCAAAGTTATCATCCTGTACGCGGTCGGTACTGGCGCTATTAAAGGCTTCGCTATCACGACCGGTATCGGTGTGGCGACTTCCATGTTTACCGCGATCGTCGGCACCCGTGCCATCGTAAACCTGTTGTACGGCGGCAAACGCATCAACAAGCTGTCTATCTGAGGAGTGCGTTGTGGCACAGGAATATACTGTTGAACAATTGAACCACGGCCGTAAAGTCCATGACTTTATGCGCTGGGACTACTGGGCCTTTGGCATCTCTGGCCTGCTGCTGGTGGCTTCCATCATCATTATCGGCGTCCGTGGTTTTAACTGGGGTCTGGATTTCACTGGCGGTACTGTCATTGAAATCAGCCTCGAACAACCGGCCGATATGGACCAGATGCGTGACGCGCTGGAAAAAGCAGGCTTTGCCGATCCACTGCTGCAGAACTTCGGCAGCAGCCGCGACATCATGGTGCGTATGCCACCGGCCAAAGGGGAAACTGGCGGTCAGGAGTTGGGCAGCAAGGTGTTGAGCGTGATTAACGAAACCACTAACCAACATGCTGCTGTTAAGCGTATTGAGTTTGTGGGGCCAAGCGTCGGCGCTGACCTGGCAACTAACGGCGCAATGGCGCTGCTGGTGGCGCTTATCTCTATCCTCGTGTACGTCGGATTCCGCTTCGAGTGGCGTCTGGCGGCGGGTGTGGTTATCTCGCTGGCGCACGACGTGGTGATCACCATGGGCATTCTGTCGCTGTTCCAGATTGAAGTCGATTTGACCATCGTTGCGTCACTGATGTCGGTTATCGGCTACTCGCTGAACGACAGCATCGTGGTATCGGACCGTATTCGTGAAAACTTCCGCAAAATTCGTCGCGGTACGCCTTACGAAATCTTTAACGTGTCCCTGACCCAGACGCTGCACCGTACGTTGATCACATCCGGTACCACCTTGATGGTTATCCTGATGCTGTTCCTGTTCGGTGGTGCGATGCTGAAAGGCTTCTCGCTGACCATGCTTATCGGTGTATCCATCGGTACGGCATCGTCCATCTACGTAGCATCTGCGCTGGCGCTGAAACTCGGGATGCGTCGCGAGCACCTGCTGCAGCAGAAAGTGGAAAAAGAAGGCGCCGATCAGCCTAATATTCTGCCGTAAGTTCTGCACTGCAAAATCGAATCCCGGTCAAATGGCCGGGATTTTTTTATGTCAAAAATCCGCGTTTCCGGTAGGGTGAACAGATAATCTCTGTTTAAAGGACACTACAGAAATGACCACTGCGCCCCTCGTTTCACTGCAGCCCATGCCTCAGCCACCGTGCTGGACGAATCTGCCTTCCGTTACCCTAAATGACGCCACGCTTGCCGGGCGTAAAGCGCGCGTGCTGGACCGGATGCGCCAACAGGGGTTAGACACGCTGATTGTTTACGCCGACAAAGAGCACGGCGGAAACTTTGAATATCTCACTGGCTTTATTCCGCGCTTTGAAGAGGCGCTGCTGGTGTTGCATCAGGATGGCGAGGCGGGGCTGGTTCTCGGCAACGAAAACCTCAAGCTGGCGCCGCACGCGCGGCTGAAAAACCACGTGCTGCATGCGCCGTGGTTCTCTCTGCCGAATCAGCCAATGGACACGGTTCAGCCCCTGCACGAGGTTCTGCAACATGCCGGTATTATCGGGGATAAAACACTGGGTCTGGCGGGCTGGAAGCTGTTCACTGGCATAAACGACAACACGCGGCAGCTGTTCGATATCCCGTCGTTTATCGTTGATGCAGTCCGTGAGGCTGCGCCCAGGGCAGAACTGCGCAATGCCACCGGCGTGTTTATTTCCCCGGCGTATGGCGCTCGGGTTATCAATAATGCCAATGAGTTAGCGCATTATGAATACGGGGCCAATCTGGCTTCAACGGCGATACTTCGGGCGCTGAATGCGGTCGCACCGGGCAAAACGGAAAAGGAGATTGCCAGCCTGCTCGCCGCCGATGGCCAGCCGCACAACGTGGTGTCCATCGCTGCCACTGGCGATCGTTTCGCCCATGCGAATCTTTATCCGGGTGATAAAACGGTGCAACTGGGGGATAAATTTTCGTTGACCACCAGTTTTAAAGGTGGGCTCAGCAGTCGTGCGGCCTACGTGGTCGAAAATGCCGGGCAGTTGCCGGATGCGGTTAGCGATTATCTGGATGTCGTCGCGATTCCGTATTTCCGCGCGGTGGTCGCGTGGCTGGAAAACATTCGTCCGGGCATGACCGGCGGTGAGTTGTACCAGCTGATTGAAGATGTGCTGCCGAAGTCTGAATATCACTGGCATCTTAATCCGGGGCATCTTGTGGCGGATGAAGAATGGCTGTGTTCGCCGGTGTCTGCGGGCTCTGACATTCCACTTGCCAGCGGCATGCTGCTGCAAATCGATATTATTCCTTCCCGGGCGGGATATGCAGGGGCAAGCATCGAAGACACGGTGGCGCTGGCGGATGAATCGTTGCGTCAGCAATTGGCGGCGGAATATCCGCAGCTGTGGGCGAGGGTGCAGGCGAGACGGGCTTTTATTGAAAAAGAGGTCGGGATTCGTTTACCCGAGTGGGTATTGCCGTTCTCAAATACCGTGGGATATTTGCGGCCATGGTTGCTGGACCCTACAAGTGCGTTGTCGTGTAAGCCATGAATCTTAAAATGCCCGGCAAGCCTGCGCCGCCGGGCTTTATCGCTTAACGCTGATTATCAGAAGTTATACCCGACAACCAGGTAGCCACCCCAACCGGTAGAGCGGACGTTGAAGTTACCGTCACCGAAGTTCAGGCTTGCATCATCGTTCCACTGACCGCCGTTGTGCCAGTAACGTGCAACCACCGAGTAGTGCCAGTGATCGTAGTTCAGCGCCAGAATGTGGCTGGAGGCGATGGAGTTATTGGTACGCGCTTTCTTGCCGTTCAGGTCACGGAAGTCTTCGTCACCCAGGTCTGAACCCCAGTCAAAGTTGGTGAAACCGATGTAGCTCAGGTTACCGCCCCACAGGGTAGTAATCGGTACGAAGTATTTGACCTTGAAGCGGTAGCCGTCCCACTGATTTTCGTTCGCGGCACCGTAGTTCTGCCACTGGTATTTAGCATACACGTTCAGGGACAGGCTCATTGGCAGACCGGTGTCGATATCGGTACCCAGACCCATATACCAGGTGTTCTGCTTACTTGCATCGTCACCGTGCGCACCCATATCGTAGATATAGTTGTTGGCGAAGTACCATTCTTTAAACGGACCGAAAGCCAGGCTGGTGCCAGTCAGCTTGTCGATAGAGAAGCGCGGTTCAATCTCCATGAACATGCGAGAACCGTCATCCCAAATGCCTTTGTCGTTACCGTTACCCGCACCGAAGGTTTTTGGGATATCGATATAGCCGTAGAAGTCGAACCAATCTTTCTTGGCGAACGCTTCATATTCCAGGTAAACGTCATTATTGATTTTCGGCCCAAAGCGGGTGTGGTAGCTACCTACCACGTTGACGCTCTGATGCCACCAGTCAGAGACATACTCTGGTTTGGTCGTTTCGGCTGCGTTTGCCGTGAAAGTCGAAGAAAGCGCGAGCACTGCACCGGCTGCAAGTAATGTTTTTTTCATCATGATGCCACTTGTTGAAATCCCTTTCGGGGAGTGAAAAGAACCGCGTGGGCGTTTCTAAATGTAACTGTTTTCTGCGAGGCCTATTATAAGAATCATTGCTCACAAAAATATGTGGTGTTTCACAGTTTTCTCAAGTACGTAATCGATTGCGTTCACGTTTGCGTACATTATCGGCGGGGATTGTACGGATTCTCTCAAATGTTTCCAGGGATTTCTGAAAAACAGCAAAGATTGCGGTGCATGTTGAAGGGTGATGAAAAAGGGGGATGAAAACCGGATAACCGTCGCTATCCGGTGTTAAGAAATTACTGAACGCTGGCGGGCTGAATATCGTGAATGCGCACGAAAACGGGCTGCTTAGGATCCGTGCCACTGAGCTGAAGTGGAATATCCACATCGCTCGGTGCGAGGACGCTGGCCGGAGCGTTGATCAGCTGGTTTTTAACATTCACTTCCTGATAGTTGTCAGTTGTGCCCTGAATCAGGCCCCATTCGACGGTGCCGCTGAACGCGGGAAGCGGATCGTTGGATTCGCCCTGAATACGCAGCGTGGCGCGCATACCGTCGGCGTTTTGCGCGATGTTAATCAGCGACATTCTCAGCGTACCAATCTGGCTTTCCAGGCGGGCTGGCGTATTCGACCCCGGTAACAGATACACACCGCTTGCGGATTTCGCATTCAGGGTGTTTTGCTGGGTTATCTTCACGGTTTCCTGATTCAGCTTGGTCATATCTTTATTGAGCGCGGTGACGCTCTGCTGCATCTCATGTACTTCGTGCTGCTGTGCGCAGGCGCTAAGGGTAAACAGGCTGCCCAGCGCCAGAATTCGTACTAAACGTCGTGTCATCGTTAGGTGTCCTTTCGAGGTTCTGTCTGAAGTCAATGGTAGCAGTATCGTCCTGGAAGCCATCGGGGGATTGTCTCAAAATGACGCCGTGGGGTGGGTCGTGGTAAAATAGGAATATGTTATTTATCTTCGTCAGGACGCGCCATGCATTGCCCATTTTGTTTAGCCGTAGATACCAAAGTGATCGACTCCCGTCTGGTAGGAGAAGGTTCTTCAGTGCGCCGTCGCCGTCAGTGCCTGGTGTGTAATGAACGTTTTACAACCTTCGAAGTGGCCGAACTGGTGATGCCGCGGGTGGTGAAAAGTAACGACGTCCGCGAACCGTTTAACGAAGACAAACTGCGCAGCGGCTTACAAAAAGCGCTGGAAAAGCGCCCGGTCAGCTCTGATGATGTCGAAATGGCTGTTAACCACATTAAATCGCAGCTGCGTGCCACCGGCGAACGTGAAGTGCCGAGCAAGCAAATCGGTAATCTGGTAATGGAACAGCTGAAAAAGCTCGATAAAGTGGCCTATATCCGCTTTGCTTCGGTCTATCGCAGTTTCGAAGACATCAAAGAATTTGGCGAAGAGATCGCCCGTTTACAGGACTGATCGATGCTTGACGAAATGTACATGGCCCGTGCGCTGAAGCTGGCGAATCAGGGGCGCTTCACGACGCATCCGAATCCACGCGTTGGCTGCGTCATCGTGAAAGACGGGGAAATCGTCGGCGAAGGCGCGCACTATCGCGCGGGTGAACCGCACGCCGAAGTCCACGCCCTGCGCATGGCGGGCGAGAAAGCGAAAGGGGCAACGGCATATGTTACCCTCGAACCATGCAGTCACCATGGCCGTACGCCGCCGTGCTGTGAGGCACTCATTACCGCGGGCGTCAGCCGCGTGGTTGCCGCGATGCAGGATCCTAATCCGCAGGTTGCGGGGCGCGGGCTGTACCGTTTGCAGCAGGAAGGCATTATCGTTAGCCACGGGCTGATGATGAGCGAAGCGGAAGCGCTGAATAAGGGTTTCCTTAAGCGGATGCGTACCGGTTTCCCGTATATACAGCTGAAGCTCGGCGCGTCGCTGGATGGCCGCACGGCGATGGCCAGCGGTGAAAGCCAATGGATTACCTCGCCGCAGGCGCGCCGCGATGTGCAGCGTCTTCGTGCGGAAAGCCACGCCATTTTGACCACCGATGCCACTGTGCTGGCCGACGATCCTGTACTCACCGTGCGTTGGGAAGAACTGAGTGCCGATGTGCAGGCGCATTATCCGCAGGAAAATCTGCGTCAGCCGCTGCGCATTGTTATCGACCGTCAGAACCGCGTGACGCCAGAACACCGCATCGTGCAGCAGCCGGGCGAGATCCTGTTTGCGCGCTGCAAAGACGATACCCGTGAATGGCCGGACAATGTGCGCAACCTGAACGTGCCAGAACATAACGGTCATCTGGATTTAGTTCTGCTGATGATGCAATTGGGTAAACAGCAAATTAACAGTCTATGGGTGGAAGCGGGCCCAACGTTTGCCGGCGCATTGTTGCAGGCAGGTCTGGTTGATGAGCTGATTGTCTACGTTGCGCCTAAACTGTTAGGCAGTGATGCGCGCGGTTTATGTGTGCTGCCAGGGCTTGAGAAACTGGCCGACGCCCCCCAATTTAGTTTCAGCGAGATACGCCCGGTCGGCCCGGATCTCTGTTTGCATTTAATACCCGCGTGAAGCAGCCCTAAATAGGGAAGCCGTACGCGAATAATTATGATAAAATCCGCCCCCCTCGGGGTAAGTCGAATCCCAAAAGGAAATGTATGAACATTATCGAAGCTAACGTTGCTGCCCCGGACGCTCGCGTTGCCATCACTATTGCGCGTTTCAATAACTTCATCAATGACAGCCTGCTGGAAGGTGCGATTGACGCCCTGAAGCGTATTGGTCAGATGAAAGATGAGAACATCACTGTCGTTTGGGTTCCTGGCGCATACGAACTGCCGCTGGCAGCCGGTGCACTGGCGAAAACCGGTAAATACGACGCAGTGATCGCGCTCGGCACTGTTATCCGTGGCGGTACTGCTCACTTTGAATACGTGGCCGGTGGAGCAAGCAATGGTCTGGCGCAGGTTGCGCACGACAGCGAAATCCCGGTCGCTTTTGGGGTTCTGACCACCGAAAGCATCGAACAAGCCATCGAACGTGCTGGCACCAAGGCCGGTAACAAAGGTGCAGAAGCTGCACTGACCGCGCTTGAAATGATCAATGTATTGAAGGCTATCAAGGCCTGATTTTTTTGTAAGGGGAATTCCGTGAAACCTGCTGCTCGTCGCCGCGCCCGTGAGTGTGCTGTCCAGGCGCTTTACTCCTGGCAGTTGTCTAAAAACGACATCTCTGATGTTGAATACCAGTTCCTGGCGGAACAGGACGTGAAAGACGTCGACGTCGTGTACTTCCGTGAACTGCTGACCGGAGTGGCGACCAACAGCGCGTATCTCGACGGCCTGATGAAACCGTATCTGTCCCGTCTGCTGGATGAACTGGGTCAGGTAGAGAAAGCCGTGCTGCGCATCGCGCTGTTTGAGCTGGCGAAGCGTGATGATGTGCCGTACAAAGTGGCCATCAACGAAGCTATTGAACTGGCAAAAACCTTCGGTGCCGAAGACAGCCATAAGTTCGTTAACGGCGTGCTGGATAAAGCAGCTCCGGCAATTCGTCCCCGCAAAAAGTAATCTGCAGGCCGGAGAAAGCGGTTTCACGTTCTCTCCGGCCTTCTATTTTCTCTGCCGAGGCATAACGTATGGCATGTGGCGAATTCTCCCTGATTGCCCGTTATTTTGATCGTGTAAGAAGTTCCCGTCTTGATGTTGAAACCGGAATCGGTGACGACTGCGCACTGCTCAATATTCCTGAAAAACAAACTCTCGCGATCAGTACTGACACTTTGGTGTCGGGCATTCATTTCCTTCCTGATATCAATCCTGCCGATTTAGCCCATAAAGCGCTGGCGGTGAATCTCAGCGATCTCGCTGCGATGGGAGCTGATCCTGCGTGGTTGACGCTGGCATTAACGCTGCCGTCAGTGAACGACGCCTGGCTTGAAGCGTTTAGCGACAGCCTGTTTGAACAACTTAATTATTACGATATGCAACTGATTGGCGGCGACACCACTAAAGGGCCGCTGTCGATGACGTTGGGTATTCACGGCTTAGTGCCGGAAGGCCGGGCGTTGAAGCGTTCTGGCGCAAAACCGGGTGACTGGATTTACGTCACCGGTACGCCGGGCGACAGCGCTGCCGGGCTGGCGATTTTGCAGGACCATCTGCAGGTGGATAACAAAGAAGACGCGGATTATCTGGTTAAGCGTCATCTGAATCCGACGCCGCGTATTCTGAGCGGTCAGGCGCTGCGTAATCTGGCGCATTCGGCCATCGATATTTCCGACGGGCTGATTTCCGATCTCGGGCATATTCTCAACGCCAGCGGCTGCGGCGCACGGGTAGATCTCGATCTGCTGCCGTATTCTGACGCGATGAAGCGTCACGTTGAGCCCGAACAGGCGCTGCGTTGGGCGCTTTCTGGCGGCGAAGACTACGAACTGTGCTTCACCGTGCCGGAGCTTAATCGCGGCGCGCTGGATGTCGCTTTGGGGAATTTCGGCATGGGCTTCACCTGCATTGGCCAGGTTAGCGCCGACATCGAAGGGCTGCATTTTCAGCGTGACGGCAAACCGGTAACGCTCGACTGGAAGGGGTACGACCATTTTGCGCAGTAAAGACGTAGCAAAAAGCCGATTGAGTATGCTCAACCCGTGGCATCTGCTGGCGACCGGTTTTGGCAGCGGTCTCAGCCCGATAATGCCTGGCACGGCGGGCTCGATTGCGGCCATTCCTTTCTGGTATCTGATAACCTTCCTGCCGTGGCAGCTTTATTCGCTGACGGTGATGCTCAGTATCTGCATTGGCGTATATATTTGTCACCGCACGGCGAAAGACATGGGTGTGCATGATCACGGCAGTATCGTCTGGGACGAATTTGTCGGGATGTGGATTACGCTGATGGCAATCCCCACCAACGACTGGCAGTGGGTCGCCGCCGGATTTGTCATCTTCCGTATTTTCGATATCTGGAAGCCGTGGCCGATCCGCTGGTTCGATCGCAACGTTCACGGCGGAATGGGAATTATGGTCGACGATATTGTGGCTGGGGTGATTTCCGCGGGGCTGTTGTATGTGATTGGGCATCACTGGCCGATTGGGATTATTTGAGACATCGTCCGGAAACGGTGGAACGGTTCCGTTCACGTTCTGCAAGGATTGTAGAACCTGCTGAACATTTGGTGAACGGAACAAAACATCTGAACTAAAAAATAGTGGAACTCCGCCAGGAACAACTATTTAAATCCCACCACCGGATGGGGCTGATACGGCGTTTCCAGTTCGGCAATCTGCTCCGGCTTCAGGGTGATATCCACCGCATTCAGTAACTCTTCGAGCTGTTCTTCCCGCGATGTACCGATAATGGGTGCCGCCACGCCGGGTTTGCTTAACAGCCACGCCAGCGCCACCTGCGCGCGCGTCACATCCAGCTCATCCGAAATGTTCGCCAGCCGTTGCGCAATATGTGCGTCATTCTCTTCGGTGGTGCTGTAGAGCGTTTTACCAAACTCATCGGAGACCACGCGGGCGGTGGTTTCACCCCACGGACGGGTCAGACGACCGCGCGCCAGCGGACTCCACGGGATAACCGCCACGCCTTCCTGATAACACAGCGGCAGCATCTCGCGCTCTTCTTCGCGATAAATCAGATTGTAATGATCCTGCATGGTGACGAACCGCGCCCAGCCGTGCTGTTTTTGCAGTTCCAGCGCCTGTGCGAACTGTGACGCATGCATGGATGACGCGCCGATGTAACGCGCCTTTCCGCTCTTAACCACGTCGTTCAGAGCTTCCAGCGTCTCTTCAATCGGCGTGTTGTAATCCCAACGGTGGATTTGTAGCAGGTCGACGTAATCCATCCCCAAACGCGTCAGGCTGTCGTCGATAGAGCGCAGGATTTGCGCCCGGGAAAGCCCCTGCGGTAAATCCCCCGTTTGATGGTAAACCTTGGTCGCCACAACCACCTCTTCACGACGGGCGAAATCACGCAGCGCACGGCCGACGATCTCTTCGCTGCTGCCGTCGGAGTAGCTGTTGGCGGTATCAAAGAAGTTAATCCCGCCTTCGAGGGCGTGTTTGATGATGGGGCGGCTGCTTTCTTCCGGCAGCGTCCAGGCGTGATTACCACGGTCAGGTTCGCCAAAAGTCATACAGCCAAGGCACAGTCGGGAGACGTTGAGGTCGGTTGTTCCCAATTTATTGTATTGCATGCTTCCACTCCTGCGATGAACATAATGTTAAGCATAGCAGGAGCGGAAAGGGGGGAAGGATCAGGCCAGCCAGGCCGTGATTTTTGCTTCTATTCCGGCCGCATCGAGGCCGATATCTGCCCGCGCTTCTTCCTGCGTTCCCTGCGGGATAAAGACATCCGGCAGGCCAATATTCAGAACCGGTACCGGTTTGCGGTGCGCCATCAGCACTTCATTTACACCGCTGCCCGCACCGCCCATGATGGCGTTTTCTTCCAGCGTGACCAGCACCTCATGACGGGCGGCCATCTCCAGAATTAGCGATTCATCCAGCGGTTTCACAAAGCGCATATCGACCAGTGTGGCATTGAGATTTTCGGCCACCACGGCGGCATCCGCCAGCAGCGTACCAAAATTGAGAATCGCAATTTTCTCGCCCTGGCGTTTGACGACGCCTTTACCGAGCGGCAGTTTTTCCAGGGGGGCCAGCTCGACACCGGTACCGCTGCCGCGTGGATAGCGAACGGCGCTCGGGCCATCGTTGTAGTGATAGCCGGTAAACAGCATCTGGCGGCATTCGTTTTCATCGCTCGGGGTCATGATGACCATTTCCGGAATGCAGCGCAGATAGGAGAGGTCGAACGCACCCTGATGGGTTTGACCATCAGCGCCAACGATGCCCGCGCGGTCAATGGCGAACAGCACCGGCAATTTCTGGATTGCGACGTCGTGAATGACCTGATCATAAGCGCGTTGCAGGAAGGTCGAGTAAATCGCCACCACCGGCTTATAACCGCCAATCGCCAGACCGGCTGCAAACGTCACCGCATGCTGCTCGGCAATCGCCACGTCAAAATACTGGTCAGGGTATTTTTTAGAGAACGCGACCATCCCGGAGCCTTCACGCATGGCCGGGGTGACCGCCATCAGTTTGTTGTCTTTTGCCGCGGTTTCGCACAACCAGTCGCCGAAAATTTTCGAGTAACCCGGCAGGCCACCGCTACTTTTCGGTAGCACACCGCTGGTATGATCGAATTTTGGCACCGCGTGGAAGGTGATGGGATCTTTTTCAGCTGGCTCATAACCACGACCTTTTTTGGTCATGATGTGCAGGAACTGCGGGCCTTTCAGGTCGCGCATGTTTTTCAGTGTACTGACCAGCCCTAACACGTCGTGTCCGTCGAGCGGGCCGATATAGTTGAAACCAAGCTCTTCAAACAGCGTGCCCGGAACCACCATGCCTTTGATGTGCTCTTCAGTGCGTTTGAGGAGCTCTTTAATCGGCGGGACGCCTGAGAAGACTTTCTTGCCGCCTTCACGCAGCGACGAATAGAGCTTACCGGACAGCAGCTGTGCCAGATGGTTATTCAGCGCGCCGACGTTCTCGGAAATCGACATTTCGTTGTCGTTGAGGACAACCAGCATATCCGGCTTGATATCGCCCGCATGGTTCATCGCTTCGAACGCCATTCCGGCGGTGATCGCGCCGTCGCCGATGACGCACACGGTGCGACGTTGTTTGGCTTCTTTTTCTGCGGCGACGGCGATGCCGATCCCGGCAGAAATGGAGGTAGACGAGTGCCCGACGCTCAACACGTCGTACTCGCTTTCACCGCGCCATGGGAACGGATGCAGCCCACCTTTCTGGCGAATGGTGCCAATACGATCACGACGGCCGGTCAAAATTTTGTGTGGATAAGCCTGATGACCCACGTCCCAGATCAGCTGATCGAACGGGGTGTTATAGACGTAATGCAGCGCCACGGTGAGTTCCACCGTGCCAAGCCCGGAGGCAAAGTGTCCGCTGGAGCGGCTCACGCTGTCGAGCAGGTAGCGACGCAGTTCGTCGCAGAGCTTCGGCAGGCTCTCTTTTGGCAACAGACGCAATTCCTGAGTGGACTCCACCAGTGCCAGCGTCGGGTATTTGGCTATATCAAAACTCATCAGAGACTCACAAGTTCCTCTTCATTCTTCAGGCTACCGGGGCGTTGGCTTCCTCGTTCACCCCAGTCACTTACTCGTGTAAGCTCCTGAGGATTCACTGCGTTGCCGCCTTCCTGCAACCTGAATTATTTAGAGGATGTAGTTTATTTATCGCGCTGAATAATGTAATTCGCTAGCGCTTCCAGTGCCGTGGTGTCCAGAGACTGCGCGGCCAGTACCGTTAATGACTGGCGGGCTTCTTCAATGAGATCACGGGCTTTTCGTTGGGCTTGCTCAAGTCCCAATAGGGCAGGGTAGGTGCTTTTACCAAGCTGCTGGTCAGCGCCCTGGCGTTTGCCAAGGGTCGCAGTATCCCCTACCACATCCAGAATGTCATCTTGCACCTGGAATGCGAGGCCGATGCTTTCGGCGTATTTATCCAGCACCGGCAGGGCCGCTTTGCCCGGCTCACCAGCGCTCAGCGCACCCAGGCGAACGGCAGAGCGGATAAGCGCCCCGGTTTTGTGGCGATGAATACGCTCAAGTGCGTCTAAGTCAACCTGCTTACCTTCTGCGTCCAGATCAAGCGCTTGTCCGCCGCACATCCCCGCCACGCCGCTGGCCTGAGCCAGCTCTGACACCATCGCCAGACGGAAACGGTCTGACACTTCCGGCATCGGTGCATCACTGAGTATAGAAAACGCCAGCGTCTGTAGGGCGTCGCCGGCCAGAATGGCATTGGCTTCACCGTATTTGATGTGGCAGGTCGGTTGGCCGCGACGCAGATCGTCATCGTCCATCGCCGGCAGATCGTCGTGGATCAACGAATAGGCATGAATACATTCCACCGCCGCCGCAGGGGCGTCCAGCGTGGAAAGACTCACGTTGAACATGCCGCCGGTGGCGTACACCAGGAATGGGCGCAGGCGTTTACCCCCCAAGAGTGCACCATAATGCATGGCTTCAACCAGCGGAGTGTTCTGAAAGGGCTGCGGAGCAATAAACTGACGCAGCGCTTCATTGGCCCGCTCGACGCAGGCTTGTAATTGATGCGAGAAATCCATTGTTTACTCAGCGTCCGGCGTGAAAGGGGTCAGCGGGGCTTCCTCGTTATCAGCGAGCAGGATTTGTACCCGCTGCTCCGCCTGTTGCAGCTTCACCTGACCCTGACGCGCCAGCTGAACGCCGCGCTCGAACTCGTTCAGGGCGTCTTCCAGCGGTAAGTCACCGTTTTCGAGACGGGAAACAATCTGCTCAAGTTCAGTCAGTGCGCTTTCAAACGTGGCTGGCGCTTCATTTTTCTTTGGCATAGTGAATGTTTGACTCTTGTTGTGTCGCGACCCGCCTATGGTAGCGAAGTCCTCGGGCATATGAAATAACGCATAATGGTAACGCGCAGGTTGACCGCGATGGTGGTATACTTGCGCGCCTGGATGCAGCCGGGATGTCATGGCTGCTGTATTTTTTGTCCACAAGCCCAATCGGGTTTGCCAACGAACCATTGCCGCCATGAAGTTTATCATTAAATTGTTCCCGGAAATTACCATCAAAAGCCAATCTGTGCGGTTGCGCTTTATAAAAATTCTGACCGGGAATATCCGTAACGTACTCAAGCAGTACGACGAAACCCTTGCCGTTGTTCGTCATTGGGATCACATTGAAGTTCGCGCTAAAGACGAAGATCAGCGTCCGATTATTCGCGATGCGCTGACTCGTATTCCCGGCATCCACCATATTCTGGAAGTGGAAGATGTGCCTTTCACTTCACTGCACGATATCTTCGAGCAGACGCTGCCACTGTGGCGCGAAACGCTGGAAGGTAAATCTTTCTGCGTGCGCGTGAAACGTCGTGGTAAGCATGACTTCACCTCTATTGAGGTAGAGCGCTACGTGGGCGGCGGGCTGAATCAGCACATCGAAACCGCGCGCGTGAAGCTGACCAAACCGGATGTCACGGTTAATCTGGAAATTGATAACGACCGTCTGCTGCTGGTTAAAGGCCGCTACGAAGGTATCGGTGGTTTCCCGATTGGTACTCAGGAAGACGTGCTGTCGCTGATTTCCGGCGGCTTCGACTCCGGCGTGTCCAGCTATATGTTGATCCGTCGCGGCTGTCGCGTGCACTACTGCTTCTTCAACCTGGGCGGCGCGGCGCATGAAATCGGCGTACGTCAGGTGGCGCATTATCTGTGGAACCGCTTCGGTAGTTCACACCGCGTACGCTTCGTGGCGATCAACTTCGAACCTGTGGTGGGCGAAATCCTCGAAAAAGTCGACGACGGCCAGATGGGCGTGGTGCTTAAACGTATGATGATGCGTGCTGCGTCTCAGGTTGCTGAACGCTACGGCGTGCAGGCGCTGGTCACAGGCGAAGCGCTGGGCCAGGTCTCCAGCCAGACCCTGACCAACCTGCGTCTGATCGACAACGTGTCCGATACCTTGATTCTGCGTCCGCTGATTTCTCACGACAAAGAACACATCATCGATCTGGCGCGTGAAATCGGTACTGAAGATTTTGCCCGTACCATGCCGGAATACTGCGGCGTGATTTCGAAGAGCCCGACCGTGAAAGCGGTGAAGGCAAAAATCGAAGCGGAAGAGCAGAACTTCGATTTCGCGATCCTCGACAAAGTGGTGGCGGAAGCCAACAACGTCGATATTCGCGAGATTGCGCAGCAGACTCAACAGGAAGTGGTTGAAGTTGAAACCGTCACTGAGTTTGCCGCCACCGACGTGGTGCTCGATATTCGTTCTATCGATGAGCAGGACGACAAACCACTGAAGCTCGAAGGCGTGGAAGTGGGGTCGCTGCCGTTCTACAAACTCAGCACCCAGTTTGGTGACCTCGACCAGAGCAGAACGTATTTGCTGTGGTGCGATCGCGGTGTCATGAGCCGTCTGCAGGCGCTGTATCTGCGCGAGCAGGGCTTTGCTAACGTGAAGGTCTATCGCCCGTAGAGTGACAGCCCAGCGGCATGCTGTTTGCCAGGCCTACGTGGAAATGTAGGCCTGGTAAGCACCGCGCCACCCGGCATTTGTCTGAGGTCAGCATGCAAAAGGTGCACAAGTATATTGAGATTAAGGAACGCATTAAGGGCGACATTCTTAATCAACGCTATAAAAAAGGTGAAAGCATTCCCTCCGAGCGTGAACTGGCAGGCCTCTACGGCGTGACCCGCGTAACGGTGCAGAAAGCGATGGATAACCTGGTTCAGGAAGGGTTTATCGAGCGCATTCACGGCAAAGGGATGTTCGTGCTGAAAAACAGCGCCACCAACGTCTACCTTTTGAATAACGAAACCAGCGACAGCATCCTCGGCTTTTCCCGCGAATTTCAGGGGCGAGTAAAGGTCAGCAGTCAGCTGTTAGCGTTCAATGTCATTCAGGCTGATGCCACCCTGGCGCAGCATCTTGAAATCTCTCCCGGCGACAACGTCTGGTTTATCCGTCGTATCCGATTGCTCGACGGCAATCCGGTGCTGGTGGAAGACAGTAATATCCCGCAAAGTGTTATCGACGCCATTCCTGAGGAGATCCTCAAGGAAGGCTCGCTGTATGGCTATATCGAAGAGTACACCGGAAAGAAAATCAAAGACGCCGACTCCATTATCGAAGCCGCGTTGTTTGACGATGGGCTGGCACCGCTGCTCAATATTGCCAGCGGCCAGCCGATGCTGAAAATTACCGAAGTGACGCGCCTTGTCGACAAAACGGCGTTTAACTACTCCATCAGCTATAACCGCGCTGATATCTTCCGGGTCAAAAACCTGCGCATCGAACGCTAGCAGGCGCGAAAGTACCTGCCAGATGTCCGCTACAGTGCGCTGGCTGCCGCGTTATCGACATACAAACTCGCCTGTGGCACCGTTTTGACCAGCGTCGACGGAATATCGCGACTCGCCGGGTGATTCACAGTCTGCGCCACAATGGCCGCTTTCTTCTCACCACTTGCCATCACCACAATATTTTTCGCCGCCAGAATGGTTTTCAGCCCAAGTGAAATACCCTGTTTTATCTCGCGTGGGGTGTCGAAATACTTCACTGATACCGCCTGTGTTATCGCGTCCAGCGTCACAACGTGACAGGTGTTGTCCAGTGAAACGCCCGGCTCGTTAAAGCCAATGTGCCCATTCATTCCTATACCGAGCACGATACAGTCAATGGGCCCATGCTGCTCAATATAGCCATCCACGCGCTGGCACTCTGTCTGCGGGTTGGCGGTGAGCCCATCGAAGAAGCAGATTTGCTCATCCCGCAGCGTCAACTTGTCGAAGAAATGATGCCAGACCATTTCGCGGCAGCTGCCTTTGTCCGCCTTGCCAAGACCGAGCCATTCATCCAGCCCGAGAAACTGCGTACGGGAAAAGTCCACGCGGCCCTGCTTTTGCGCCTCGACCAGTGCGGCAAAGACGCCCAGCGGTGTGTCACCGCCCGCGATACAGATGAGCGCGTCGGGTTTGGCATTCACGCAGTGAATCACGTTTTGCGCGACCGCCTGGCACAGCTGCGAGTAGTCCGGGGAAATGTGTGTTTTCATGGCGATTCCTTAGCATTTAGCCTGATATTGCGGTAAATAGCGCTGATTCACTTCCAGATATTCATCGAGAATTTTCTCGGCAAGTGTTGCCGACGGTACCAGCGGGTTAATGGTCAGCGCCATCAGCGCAGTGCTGTAATCACCGGTGACTGCGGCTTCGACGGTCAGTTCTTCATAGGCTTTCACGCTCTGGATCAGACCGCGAATTTTGACAGGTATCCGTCCGTACGCCAGCGGGTGCGCACCGTGACGATCGATGACCGCGTTGGTTTCTAGCGTCACGTGATCCGGCAGATCCGGTGTCGCGCCGTTGTTGACGGTATTCACCACGTGGATCTCTTTTTTGTCGTTAAAAATCGAACTGATAATCGAGCAGGCGGTATCCGAATACCAGGCGCCGCCGCGTTTTTCCAGCTCTTTCGGTTTATGGGAAAGGTGCTCATCCTGATAAAGCTCAAACAGGCGATGCTCAATCTCGCGGGTTTGCTCACCGCGGGTGCCTTTGGTACTGGCATCTTTCTGCGCCGCCTCAACCATTTCACGGGTCAGGAAGAAGTACTTCAGATAGGAAATCGGGTACATGTGTAACGCTTTGGCAAAGCGCGAGGAGAAGCCGATGTCCGGGATATTTTTCAGCGAGTTGCTGGCGCTGCCCTGCGCCAGTTTTGCCATGAAATCATCGGTGTAATCTTCGCCTTTAATGAAAATCTGGTCGGCGAAAATCAGGTGATTCAGGCCCATGATACGGGCGTAAACGTCCTTCTTTTCGACCTCATAGGCTTTGGCGATATCCATCAGCATGCTATTGGCGCCGCTGCAAATCCCGATGCTCTTGATGTTCGAATGGCGGGTGATGGCTTCGGTGACGATCCCAGCCGGGTTGGTGAAGTTAATCAGCCACGCGTCAGGACAATATTTTTCCATGTCCCGGCAGATATCCAGCAGCACCGGGATCGTACGCTGGGCTTTCATAAACCCGCCTGGGCCGGTGGTTTCCTGGCCCAGCACACCGTATTTCAACGGGATTTTTTCATCGTTGATGCGTGCATCGAGAAAACCGACGCGCAGCTGGGTCGTGACGAAATCGGCGTCTTTCAGCGCTTCGGCGCGGTCGAGGGACAGATGAATGTTCATCGGAACCCCGGCTTCTTTCACCATGCGCTGCGCCAGCTTGCCGACAATCTCCAGCTTCTCTTTGCCTTCTTCGATGTCCAGCAGATAGTAATCGGTGACCGGAAGTTCATCGTAACGTTTGATAAAGCCGTCGATCAGTTCCGGGGTATAGCTTGAGCCACCGCCGATGGTGACAATTTTGAGCTTTTTCATCAGATATCCTTTTTACAATGCGGAGTCAGTGTTCAGTACGGATTCGCTTACGCGCTGTTCTTCATGACGCTCTTTTGTCAGCTGTTGACGTTCGAGCAGTTTGAAGAACGGGAAGTAGATGGCGACAGAAATGACCACGGTACAGACGGACCAGATAACCGCCGGAATATTGCCGCCGGTGACGAACCAGGCCGCGAGAATAGGCGGCATGGTCCACGGGATTTGCAGTACCGGGCGGCCGATGATGTCGAAGTACATCAGGCTGTAGGTGGAGATACACAGCAGCATCGGCGTCAGGGTGAACGGGATCATCAGCAGCGGGTTGAAGACAATCGGGCAGCCGAAAATGACTGGTTCGTTGATACAGAACACCGCCGAAGGCAGCGACAATTTGCCTACCGATTTATACAGTTTGCTGCGGGAGCGCAGCATCGCCAGCACCAGACCGAGCGTGGCGCCCGTGCCGCCGATACACATAAACACGATGTAAAAGCCGTCGGCGGTGATGTGTGGAATGGGCTGGTGGTTTAAATACGCCTGGGTATTTTCGGCGATGTATTTCAGGAAGATCGGGCTGGTGATGCCGGAAAGCACGTTGTCACCGTGAATGCCGCAGCACCACAGAAGTGAAATCAGGAAAATCAGCACCAGCATGCCTGGCAGCGAGCCGAGACCGCTGACCAGCGGGCTGAGGATCTGGGTGAAAAATTCATTGATATCAAAGCCGAGCATGACCCGGACAAACCACACCAGCGTGATGGCGACTGCTGCCGGAATCAGGCTCGCAAAAGATTGAGCCACGGCGGGCGGAACGCCGTCCGGCAGCTTGATGACAATTTCGCGGCCAATAAACCAGCGAATGATATGCACCGTCAGCACCGCCAGAATAATGGCGGAGAACAGGCCCGCCGCCCCGAGGTTGTCGACGTTCAGCTGATATTTATCGTTGAGCTGTGCCAGCAGGAACACCACCAGTGTGACGGCGCTGCAGGTAATCGCATTCAGCTTATATTCTTTCGCGAGGTTGTAGCTGATCCCCACGGCGGAAATCAGGCCGATTGCGCCGAAGGTAACGGCAACCGGCGCGCTGATTTTGTCAGCCCACGGGCCTAACCATTCGCTCCAGCCGGGGATCGGTAAATTGGCGATGATTAAGAAAAGACTGCCAGTGATGGTGAACGGCAGCGTCAGCGCGATCCCGTTACGGACCGCTACCAGAATTTTGTTTTCACCAATCCGGATAAGGACAGGGATGACCTTGCTCTCAATAAACGTAATCACGGGCGACTCCTCTTGATGAGGTTTTTATGCCTCCTGCCGGGGGCGTGTCAGGAGGTGTTTTTTAAACTGGTATAGTCCAGTTTGGTTTGAGTTTTCCACGGAATATTTGGCGTGTCAAGGCAGCGGAAATGGCGCACTTTTCGTTTAATGAGTTGAAAAATAAGCGCTAATTGATGAAAGCGCTGAACAGAATGGAGTAATTTAATGCTGGAAGTGTGAGCGCCGCCACGGGCGTGGCGACGATTAATTCGCTAAGACGTTATTCGTAGAAGTTATAAATGCCCGCCGGCAACACCAGTTGGGAAGCCACTTCATAGGCTTTTTCACGGCCAACCAGCAGGTCAATGATTTTCAGGCCGAAGTCGATGCTGGTGCCCGGTGCCTGGCTGGTGAGCAGGTTCACACGCGGATCCCAGACCACGCGTTTATCCTGCCATTGATCGGCCGGAATGGTGTCTTTCAGTCCAGGGAAACCGGCCATGTTGCCGATCGGGAAGATCTCGTGCGGAACCAAAACTGTGCCCGCTGCGGCGCAAATGGCGGCCACGATCCGGCCTGAGCGGTGAAATTGCTTAACCGTCTCCACCAGAATGGCGCTGTCGCGGAAATACTCGGCGCCTTTTAAGCCGCCGGGCAGAATGATGATGTCAAAGTCGCCGTCAGCCACCTGGGCCAATGGCGCATCGGCCAGCAGTTTTACACCGCGTGAGCAGGTGATAGCCAGTTCGCCGTCACTGGCCACGCTTGCAGTGGTGACCTCGATCCCGCCTCGAACCAGTAGGTCGATGGTGGTCACGGCTTCTATTTCTTCACTCCCAGGGGCGAGACAAACCAGCGCTGATGCGCTCATACATGTTCTCCTTACGTTTAATCTGTTCAAACAGGCGGGCATTTTCCGGCACGGCGATACCGTGAGCGCGGGCCCGTTTCAGCAGGTAGCCGCTGATGTAGTCAATTTCCGTCTGGCGCTGGGCGCGGACGTCCTGAAGCATTGAGGAAATATTACTGGCGGTACTGTCGATGACTTGCCAGATGAGCGTCAGCAAATCTTCCGGGCTGGAGTGCAGTCCTTCGCGCTGCATCACCGCCGCGACTTCTGCGCTGATGCGCGCCACTTCTTCAGGATAGTCCCGAAGCTGACCGTTCGGGCAATCGTACAGTGCGGTGAGCGGGTTAATCACGCAGTTCACTGCCAGCTTACGCCAGCTGGCGTTAGTAATGTCATTATGCCATGCGACGTCCGGCAGCACAGTGTGCAGCGTGTCGGCGAGGGCGTTGTAATCCTGTCCCTGAGCATTGGCCGGGCCAATGTGGGTAGTGCCCTTTGCGCTGTGAATAATCAGGTTGCCGTCACGACGCGCGGCCTGGGTGGTCATGCCAAGAAGCAGCGGTTGCTTTACCGCTCGTAGTTCGTCTTTCGTTCCCATGCCGTTATGCATCAGCAAAATAGGGCTGGTGGCCGGCAGCATGCCCACCAGATTTTTCACCGCTGTCGAGACCTGCCAGGCTTTCAGGGTGACGAGCAGCAAATCAGTGCTGGCGAGAAACTCAGGATCGTTGGCGGTAAGCAGTTCGTTGAAGACGCTCCCGTCAGTCTCCTGCAGATTCACACTGCACCAGGGAGCGGGAACGCGCAGCCAGCCCTGGACCTCATGCCCTTGTCGGTACAGCGCGGTCAGCCATAATTGTCCAAGGGCGCCGCATCCGAGCACGGTAATCTTCATCGTTCCTCCTCACCTGCTGCGGAATCAGGCGTTATGTTACTATTATAGCGCCGACGATACCCCCTGACTCGCAGGGATAACAGGTTGTGTTATCTGACTTTGCGGGTATTATGCATCGCAACAAAAAGAGAGGGAGAATAAAACATGCCATCTTTCGATATTGTCTCTGAAGTTGATCTTCAGGAAGCTAAGAACGCGGTCGATAATGCGGCCCGTGAAGTGGAGTCACGCTTCGACTTCCGTGATGTAGAAGCCAGCATTGAGCTGAATGAAAAAAACCAGACCATCAAGGTGCTGAGCGAATCTGATTTCCAGGTTAATCAGCTGCTGGATATCCTGCGTGCCAAGCTGCTCAAGCGCGGCATTGAAGGCAATTCCATTGATGTACCAGAAGAATATACCCATAGCGGAAAAACCTGGTTCGTTGAAGGGAAGCTGAAAACCGGCATTGAAAGCGCGGTGCAAAAGAAGCTCATTAAGCTGATTAAAGACAGCAAACTGAAAGTGCAGACGCAAATTCAGGGCGAAGAAATCCGCGTGACGGGTAAAGCCCGTGACGATCTGCAGGCGGTTATGGCGCTGGTGCGCGGCGGCAATCTCGGCCAGCCTTTCCAGTTCAAGAATTTCCGCGACTAATAAAAAACCACCTTCGTGAAGGTGGTTTCATTGAACTCAAAAAGCGGGCGATGCCCGCTTTTTTTTATGCCCCTACGATCGTCTGTTCAACCTCAAAACGGTTAGTCACTTTGCTGTCGATCTTCACGTACGCTGAACGTTCGGCGGCAATCACTAATACTTCTTTCACGCCGTCCTTCGCCAGCAGACGCGCTTTCAGGTCCTCATCGGCATCAACGTCATCCGGAAGGGTGACGCGCAGGCTACTGACGTACGGCGGCTCCTGCATGGTCATCGCGACCAGCAGCCAGACAGTGGCGAGTAACGCGCCCATCAGGAAGACCGTTTGCGAATCAAAGAAACCGTCGAGCCAGCCACCCAATGAGCCGCCAATCGCGACGCCCAGGAACTGGCTGGTCGAGTAAATCCCCATCGCCGTACCTTTGTAGCCCGCCGGAGATTCTTTGCTGATAAGCGACGGCAGCAGGGCTTCCATCAGGTTGAAGGCGAGGAAGAACAGCTGAACCCCGGCGACCAGTTCCCAGAAGTAGGTGCCCGATCCCCACAGTACAATCTCAGCAATCAAAATGAGGGCGATGCAAATCAGGAACACACGCTTCATGCGGCGTTTCACTTCGGCATAAATGATAAGCGGTATGACGGAAACGAACGAGACGAGCATGGTGACCAGGTAGATTTTCCAGTGCTCGGCTGCCGGGAAACCCGCGGCTTCAAGCTGACCTGGCAGGGCGACAAACGTCGACATCAGTAGAATGTGCAGGCACATAATGCCGAAATTCAGCTTCAGCAGTTTTGGCTCCATCAGCACCTTGCTGAAGCAGCCTTTCACCATGCCAGATTCACGGTTGAGGACGTGGTTGTCGCTGTTCGGCACCACCCAAATGGTCAGCAGAATACCCAGCGTCGCCAGTCCGGAAATCATCCAGAACAGCGCATGCAGGCCAAGTTTGTGGGTAACGATCGGGCCCAGCACCATGGCAATGGCAAAAGTGACCCCGAAGCTGACGCCAATAAACGCCATCGCTTTTGTGCGGTTCTGTTCGCGGGTCAGGTCTGAGAGCAATGCCATCACGGCAGCGGCAATGGCGCCAGAGCCTTGCAGCGCGCGGCCAAGAATGATGCCCCAGATAGAATTCGACATCGCGGCAATCATACTGCCGACGACGAAAATCAGGAGTCCGCCGACGATCAGCGGCTTACGACCAATCCGGTCTGAAAGCAGGCCGAATGGGATTTGAAATATTGCCTGTGCGAGCCCATAAATTCCGATAGCGATACCAATCAACGCTTCGCTGGCACCCTGTAATGCCATGCCGTACGTGGTCAGAACGGGCAGAACCATAAACATGCCGAGCATACGCAGTGAGAATACGGTCCCTAAACCCCAGGTTGCGCGCAATTCGCCTGGCGTCATCTTAAAATCGTTCATTTCCACCTCAGTATAAAAGCAGCGCTTAGTGTAAAGCCGGGGAAGGGTAGGGTAAACAAGCGGTTGTTTAGCAAATATTACATCGTGCCGCGTTGATCTAACCAATAAAAAAGGGTGCCGAAGCACCCTTTTAACGCGATGGTTGGCTTACCAGACGTAAGCCAGAACCGAATGCGAATCCGGAACCATAAAGTCGACTGACATCATCACCGACAGCGAGGTGATGGCGACGATAGAGAAGACGAACAACTTGCGTGCCCAGACTCTGTCATCCGCCACTTTGTACCCACGCAGCGCCATTCCAAGCCACCAGACGCTTACCGCCGCCGCTACAATCAGATATTTATATCCAGCGTAGCCACCGAGAGTCAGCATCAGCGTTGCAACAGCAAAAGCGATGATGTAGAGCGTGATGTGGTTTTTGGCAACGGAAATCCCCTTAACAACCGGCAGGACCGGAATGTTTGCCGCCTGATAATCCTTAAAGCGGAAAATCGCGATGGCGTAGGAGTGCGGCATCTGCCACAGGCTGAAAATCGCCAGCAGAATAGCCGCACCGCTGTCAAAGTTGCCGGTTACGGCACAGTAGCCAATCACCGGCGGCGCTGCGCCGGAGAGTGAACCAATCAATGTGCCGTAGACGGAATGGCGCTTCATATACAGGCTGTAAACGCCCACATAAACCACGAAGCCCATCACGCCAAGCCAGCAGGCCAGCGGGTTAGCGCCGAACCACAGGAGCATAAAGCCAGCAACACCCAACAAGGTGGCATACACCAGCGAAACGTTCGGAGAAATCAGGCCTTTGACCAGCACCCGATTTTTGGTCCGTTCCATCTTCCTGTCGATATCCCTGTCGATGTAGTTGTTAAACACACAACCGGACGCAACGACCAGCGACACGCCAATCAAGGTATAGACAAACAGCGGGTAATCGATGCTGCCTTTAGAAGCCAACAGGAAGCCGCCGATGACCGAGATCAGGTTACCGAAGATGATGCCTGGTTTTGTAACTTGCAGGTATTGCTTAAACATACTCGCCGCTCTTATCGAACCATCATGTTGTAGTTAAGGTTCCACATGATCCAGATTGAACCTATCACTACAATCGCAATGATTAGTACAGTAAAGATGAATGCCGTCAGATTCCAGCCCTCATCAGACTTGGAATTCATGTGCAGGAAGCACACCAGATGCACCAGAATCTGTACTACCGCAGCCACCAGTACGCAGCCAATCAGGACTGCGTGAGATGCGGTGCCGTTCATCACCATCCAGAACGGGATTAGCGTCAGGATGATCGACAGGATAAATCCTGTCATGTAGGTTTTTACGCTACCGTGGGAAGCGCCATGATCGGTTGAATGACTCATTACATCGCCCCCATCAGATAGACTACAGAGAACACGCAGATCCAGACTACGTCCAGGAAGTGCCAGAACAAGCTCAGGCACAGGATACGGGTACGGTTGGTCGGGGTCAGGCCGCGACGGTTAATCTGGAACATCAGAACTGCCATCCAGATAAGACCGGAGGTCACGTGCAGACCGTGGGTGCCAACCAGCGCGAAGAACGCTGACAGGAAGCCACTACGATCCGGGCCCATACCTTCCATGATCAGGTGATGGAATTCATAGATTTCCATCGCGATGAACCCTGCACCGAACAGCCAGGTCAGCGCCAGCCAGGAAACAACCTGGCTTTTGTTGTTCTTATACATGGCGATAGCCGCCATGCCATAAGTAATGGAGCTGAACAACAGCAGGGCAGTTTCAACCAGCACGAACGGCAGCTCGAAAATGTCTTTACCTGCCGGGCCACCGGCGGTGTTGTTAACCAACACCGCATAGGTTGCGAACAGAATAGAGAACAGAACGCAGTCGCTCATCAGGTAGATCCAGAAACCGAAGACTTTCATCGGTCCTGCATCATGATGCCCATGTTCGTGCGCGTGGGCATGCGCGTTAGTCAGAGTATCAGTTGACATTTTTCAGCCCTGCCTTAGAGATCTCATCGAAATGCTGGTTTTCCAGTGTTTCGATTTCTGCCACAGGCACGTAGTAATCCACGTCCTCGTCGAAGCTTTTTACAATCCAGGTGATGATGATGCCGAGGAAGCCAACGATCGCCATCCACCAGATATGCCAGATCATGGCAAAGCCAAACACCGTTGCGAAGGCAGCAATCACAATGCCTGCACCGCTGTTTTTCGGCATATGAATCTCTTCATAGCCCGCTGGTTTCTTATACGCTTCGCCTTTCTCTTTCATTTCCCAGAACGCGTCACGCTCATGAATGTGCGGTACGTGTGCAAAGTTATAGAAAGGTGCAGGAGAGGAAGTTGACCACTCCAGCGTACGGCCGCCCCATGGGTCACCGGTCCAGTCACGGTTCTGCTCGCGGTCGCGAATAGACACGTAGTACTGAATCAGCTGGCATGCGATGCCGCAGGCAATCAGTGCCGCACCGCAGGCTGCAACAACCAGCATTGGGTGGAACTGTGGGTCAATCTGCTGGCTCAGGCGACGGGTCATACCCATGAAGCCCAGCACGTACAGCGGCATAAATGCCACGAAGAAACCGATGATCCAGAACCAGAATGCGCGCTTGCCCCAGGTTTCATTCAGAGTGAAACCGAACGCTTTCGGCCACCAGTAAGTGATCCCTGCGAAGCAACCGAACACCACACCACCGATAATCACGTTATGGAAGTGGGCAATAAGGAACAGGCTGTTATGCAGAACGAAGTCCGCGCCCGGCACCGCCAGCAGAACACCGGTCATACCGCCGACCGAGAAAGTCACGATAAAGCCGATAGTCCACAGCATTGCGGAGTGGAACACGATACGACCCTGGTACATGGTGAACAGCCAGTTGAAGATCTTAACCCCGGTAGGGATGGCGATAATCATGGTGGCAATACCGAAGAAGGCGTTTACGTTCGCGCCAGCACCCATGGTGAAGAAGTGGTGCAGCCAAACAATGAACGACAGAACGGTAATACACACGGTT
Organism: Citrobacter sp. 18056; assembly: GCA_902706235.1. GTDB lineage: Bacteria > Pseudomonadota > Gammaproteobacteria > Enterobacterales > Enterobacteriaceae > Scandinavium > Scandinavium manionii. The sequence continues at coordinate 87,785 of CACSJR010000006.1, forward strand.
GCCCACACCAGAGAGGTGTAACCAAACAGACGCTTACGCGAGAAGGTTGCGACCACTTCGGAGAACACACCGAAGACTGGCAGTACCAGAATGTACACTTCCGGATGGCCCCATGCCCAGATCAGGTTGATGTACATCATCATGTTGCCGCCCATTTCGTTAGTGAAGAAATGGGTACCCAGATAGCGGTCGAGGGTCAGCAAGGCGATGGTGACGGTCAGGATCGGGAATGATGCAATAATCAGGACGTTTGCGCACAGAGAGGCCCAGGTAAATACCGGCATCTTGAACATGGTCATGCCAGGCGCACGCATCTTGATAATGGTCACGAAGAAGTTGATACCGGTCAGCGTAGTACCAATACCGGAGAGCTGAAGCGCCCAAATCCAGTAATCGACCCCGACGCCGGGACTGTACTCAATACCTGACAGCGGCGGATAGGCCAGCCAGCCGGTCTGTGCGAATTCACCCACACCGAGAGACAGGTTAACCAGAATCACACCGACAACCGTGAACCAGAAGCTGAGGTTATTCAGGAACGGGAACGCAACGTCGCGTGCGCCGATCTGCAGAGGAACAACCACGTTCATCAGGCCGATAACCAGCGGCATCGCAACGAAGAAGATCATGATAACGCCGTGGGCGGTAAAGATCTGATCGTAGTGGTGAGGTGGTAAGAAGCCCGCTTCACCTGCCGAGGCCAGAACCTGCTGGCTACGCATCATGATGGCATCCGCGAAGCCACGAATCAGCATCACGATACCGACGACGCAGTACATCACGCCCAGTTTTTTGTGGTCGACCGAAGTCAGCCACTCTTTCCACAGGTAGGTCCACTTACCGAAGTAAGTGATCAGGCCCAGTAAGGCCGCACCACCGATGATAATTGCAGCCACCGTAACCACGATAATGGGTTCGTGGTAGGGCACTGCATCCAGTGTCAATTTTCCGAACATCGTTTCTTCCTCGGCCCCTTAATGAGCGGTTTCCGCGTGACTCATGTCCATGCCTTCCATCCCTTCGTGTGAGGCATGCTCACCGGCAGGTTGGCTCATGTCCATGTGACCGTGACCCATGTATTTGTTGATAACGTCTTTGAACAAATCAGGTTTCACGCTGGAGAAGTATTCCACCTTGTTGTACTCGCTCGGCGCTGCCAGTTTTTCATAAGCGTCCATATCGTTCATGGTGCTCTGAGACTGTTTCACCTTCGCGACCCACTGGTCGAACGTAGCGCGATCAGGTGTTGCAGTAGCGTTGAACTTCATACCAGAGAAGCCCTTGCCACTGTAGCTGGCGGAGATACCGTCGTAGGTGCCCGCAACGTTTGCAATCAGATGCAGGTTTGTCTGCATACCGGCCATCGCATAAATCTGGCTGCCCAGACGCGGGATAAAGAACGAGTTCATCACGGAATTGGAGGTGACTTTGAACTGAACCGGAACGTTCGCCGGGAAAGCGATTTCGTTAACGGTCGCAATGCCCTGCTCCGGGTAAATGAAGAACCATTTCCAGTCCATGGAAATCACTTCGATAGTGATTGGCTTCTCGGCATGGGCCAGCGGTTTGCTAGGCTCAAGCGCGTGAGTGGTTTTCCAGGTCAACACGGAGAGGAACAGGATGATAAGGATAGGCACCGTCCAGACCACAGCTTCCACTTTATTGGAGTGTGACCAGTTAGGGCTATACTTCGCATCTTTGTTGCTCGCACGGTATTTCCAGGCGAAACCAACGGCCATCAAGACGGCGGGAATGACGACGATTAACATCAGGCCAAATGCCGTCAGTATCAGCGAACGTTGCTCCAGTCCAATCTGTCCTTTGGGGTCAAGTAGCGCAGAATCACAACCACTGAGTAAAACAGTGCTGGCGATTAATGACAACCATCCCAAGCTTTTATTGTATTTCCTGAGTCTCATGTAACGACCTCAATTCCACGGGATTTGGTGGCGTTTAAAGTGTGGGGGCATTTTACGGGAAGGTTACATTACTGTAAACATGATTGGAGAAGTGTCTTTCGGGTGTTACTGGGTTCTGCCGGGGCTGTCACAGATGTTGCTGATTGTGTCTAAAATCCAGGCGGATAGCGCATTGCCGGAGTTTTATAACGAAACGAGGTGAATTGGATCTATTTCTCTGGCAATAGGCATAAACAAGGTGAAAAACACACAAAAAGTTAACAATTAATTATCAACTTAACGACATCATAAAAACAAAAAAATAATCGAATGAAAGCTGAATCGGTTAAGGAAATATGCCGAAACTTAAAAAGCGCCAGTAATTTCCGAAATTAAATAACGCACAAAATAACAATCGGGAAAAATAAATGAATTGTTGCCGTTATTATTACTGAGAGTAACTACAACGGCAATTATACCCGTCATACTTCAAGTTGCATGCGCGTTGGCCGCGTCTGCTCACCCCAGTCACTTACTTGAGTAAGCTCCTGGGGATTCCCAAACTTGCTGCCTTCCTGAAACTCGAATTATTTAGGGTATACGTTTTTGCGGGTCAGACGAGGTGGGTTTTGCGTAATGCCAGAGCGTCGAGGATACCGCCCAGCACGATGCCGCAAATGGCAATCAGCGCACCCACTTCCAGCAGGCCTGTCAGGAACGAGAAGGCCGTCAGGTCAAGCGCGTTCATGATAAGCAGCAGCAGCCAGACGCCGATGATCAGGCAGCCAATGGCGAGGATCCGCAGGGCGATGGAATAGATGCCCTTGAATTCTGTTCGCGGCATAAAGCTTTCGCTCCGCCAGGTGTATTCCAGCGTTTGCCGACACAACATCAGCAGCAAAATACCTGGAATAGCGGCAAATACGGAGAACAGATAAAACGTGGGCCAACCGTGCGCTTCGACGAACCAGCCTGCAATCGGGCCGACATACACGCGACCCACCGCAGAAAGGGCAGAGAGCAGCGCGAACTGCGTCGCCGAGAAGGATTTGTTGCACAGCGTCATTAACAGTGCGACGAATGCCGCCGTTCCCATCCCGCCGCACAGGTTTTCAAAGAACACCGCCGTGCCCATGGTCAACATGCTTTTGTCCGTAATCGACAACAGCCAGTAACCGGCATTGGAAGCGCCCTGCAAAATACCGAAAATCAGCAAAGCGCGGAACAGGGATAAACGCTGCATCAGCACGCCGCCGTACAGCGCGCCGAGGATGGTGGCAAACAGCCCGAGGGTTTTATTCACCACCCCGACTTCGCCCGCGTCAAAACCGACCCCTCGTATAAGGAAGGTGGTGGTCAGACTCATCGCGAACGCGTCGCCAAGCTTATAAAGGACAATCAGCAGCAGAATCAGCCAGGCATTGTTACGACCAAAGAAATCACGCAGCGGTTCGGCGACGGCCTGTTCCAGGGTTTTTGGCGCAGGAATGACATCGCTTGGTTCAGGTGCAACCAGCGTGGCGATAATGCACGGGATCATCAGCGCCGCCATCAGCCAGTACATGGCCTGCCAGCCGAGCCACTGATCGGCCAGCCACAGGGCCAGTCCGCCAGATACCAGCATCGCCAGACGATAGCCCAGCACGCTGATTGCTGCCCCGGTGCCGCGTTCTTCCGGCGACAGAACGTCGGTTTTCCATGCATCGAAAACGATGTCCTGCGACGCCGAGCAGAAGGCGATCAACACCGCAAGAGCCGCCATCCAGCGCAATTGTGACGTCGGTTCAAGGAAACCCATCGCCGCAATCGAGAACAAGAGCAGGATCTGCGTGGTCAGCAGCCAGCCACGACGGCGCCCCAAAAATGGCGGCGTGTAGCGGTCCATCATCGGCGACCACAGGAATTTAAAGACGTAGGCCTGGCCGACAAGAGAGAAGAAACCGATGGTTTTAAGATCGATGTTCTCGACGGTCATCCATGCCTGAAGCGTGCCAGATGTGAGCGCCAGAGGTAAACCGGAGGCGAAGCCGAGTATCAACAGGATCGCTGATTTGGGCTGCTGGAAAATGCGTAAGTATTGGTTGGACATGGTCATAAATAACTGACCCGGCGCAGGGCCGGGTCAGAAAGACTTAACGGGCGTTCTGTTTGATGAAGTCGTGGACGCTGGTGTCCTGAGCCATATCGGCAATGGTATCCGTCAGCACGCTGTTAACCGCGTTAGCAATATTCTGGTTGTTCGCCGTGAAAGCACCTTCAACCTGATAGCTTGCGCGATAGTTTTTGTTCATCTTATTACCGTTCTTCGCGGTGGCGATGATGGCGATGTCAGCTTTGGTGGAGATGTTGTAGCGCACGTTGCCCTGAGACACGTCAGCATACAGGTTGTTGACGATGATCTGCAGATCGACGGCACCGTTCGGCCCAATCATATAACCGCGTGCGGTCATCTGCTTCTCAAGTACTTCCTGCAGCAGGAAACGCAGGTCGCGGGAAGCGGTCAGCGTCACAAGCTGGTTATCACGGGTCACTTTTGCCAGCGCCTGGTCCGGACGCTGGTCAGCACCGTTGATGCTGACAGTTACGCCCATCAGGCTAGGATCCTGTGAAGGCAGGGTGATTTTTGGTGCTACATCAATAGTCGTTTGCGGCTTGGCACAACCGGCCAGCATAAACATCGCAACCAACGGGAAGAGGATTTTTTTTAACATAAATAAGACTCTCAGCGTCACTGTTGTTCAACGGGCGAAAAATTCCCGCCATCATAACATTGCCAACGGCAAGGGGAAGTGGGCAACGCATGTAAATTCATCGTGTTGAGCGTTTTCTGAGCGCAAGCCCGATTTCGCACTCTTTTTTGCGATTATTCGTCTATGGGAGGGCACAAAGTTCATCCGTTTGACTGAAAAATACAGACGAAAGCTAAATTTTTGTTGTCTTGATGTAATGGAAACGGTAAAAGCGGCTAACATTTAAAGGGAAGGGCGGCATCTCAGCGTTGTCGGAGGAGTAAATTCATGATGATACGTGAACAGATAGAAGAAAAATTAAGGGCAGCGTTTGAACCCTTATTCCTCGAAGTGGTGGACGAAAGTTATCGCCACAATGTCCCGGCCGGCTCCGAAAGTCACTTTAAAGTGGTGCTGGTCAGCGATCGCTTTGCCGGAGAACGCTTTCTTAACCGTCACCGCATGATTTATGGCACTTTAACCGCTGAATTATCCACGACCGTGCATGCGCTGGCGTTGCATACTTACACCGTGAAAGAGTGGGAAGGGTTGCAAGATACTGTCTTTGCATCACCACCTTGTCGCGGCGCGGGCAGTATCGCGTAAAATTCGCATTTGCAACTGCCGGAACTTTTCCAGTATGTTGCGTACAGATTAAATGAGAAACGGCCTGCGGGCCGTTTTGTTTTGTTTGAATTTTGAGCGAGCAACGCATTTTTTGGGTCAAAATTACCTCAAAACTGTGAAAAATGGCGCATCCATGCGGCATTACCGTTCTCGACTCACTACAGTGATGCCGCTATAATGCTGCGTCTTATTTTCGGAATGTCTTCGGGATGATTCTGGCAACAGGGATTGTATTCTGCATTGAAGAGAACATCCCGGTTCTGCGAAGCCATCGATACGTGCTTCCAGAGTTGACCGAGCACTGTGATTTTTTTGAGGTAACAAGATGCAAGTTTCAGTTGAAACCACTCAGGGCCTTGGCCGCCGTGTAACGATTACTATCGCTGCTGACAGCATCGAAAAAGCTGTAAATAGCGAGCTGGTCAACGTAGCGAAAAAAGTTCGCATCGACGGTTTCCGTAAAGGGAAAGTACCGATGAATGTTGTTGCTCAGCGTTATGGCGCCTCTGTTCGCCAGGACGTGCTGGGCGACCTGATGAGCCGCAACTTCGTTGATGCGATCATCAAAGAGAAAATCAATCCAGCAGGCTCCCCGACTTACGTTCCGGGCGAGTACAAACTGGGTGAAGACTTCACTTACTCTGTTGAGTTTGAAGTTTACCCAGAAGTAGAACTGCAGGGTCTGGACGCAATCGAAGTTGAAAAACCGGTTGTAGAAGTGACGGATGCTGACGTTGACGGCATGCTGGACACTCTGCGCAAGCAGCAGGCGACCTGGAAAGATAAAGAAGGCGCTGTAGCCGATGAAGATCGCGTTACCGTTGACTTCTCCGGTTCTATTGACGGCGAAGAATTCGAAGGCGGCAAAGCCACTGATTTCGTGCTGGCAATGGGCCAGGGTCGTATGATCCCAGGCTTTGAAGACGGTATCAAAGGCCACAAAGCAGGCGAAGAATTCACTATCGACGTGAATTTCCCGGAAGATTACCACGCAGAAAACCTGAAGGGTAAAGCAGCGAAATTCGCTATCAACCTGAAGAAAGTTGAAGAGCGTGAGCTGCCAGAACTGACTGCAGAATTCATCAAACGTTTCGGCGTTGATGATGGTTCCGTAGACGGTCTGCGCGCTGAAGTACGTAAAAACATGGAACGCGAGCTGAAAGGCGCGGTTAAAAACCGTATCAAGTCTCAGGCAATCGACGGTCTGGTTACCGCCAATGACATCGACGTTCCTGCTGCCCTGATCGACAGCGAAATTGACGTACTGCGTCAGCAGGCTGCACAGCGCTTTGGTGGCAACGCCAAGCAAGCGATGGAGCTGCCACGCGAGCTGTTCGAAGAGCAGGCTAAACGCCGCGTTGTTGTTGGCCTGCTGCTGGGCGAAGTGATTCGTACCCACGAGCTGAAAGCTGACGAAGACCGCGTTAAAGTTCTGATCGAAGAGATGGCTGCTGCGTACGAAGATCCAACAGAAGTTATCGAGTTCTACAGCAAAAACAAAGAGCTGATGGACAACATGCGCAATGTAGCTCTGGAAGAACAGGCTGTCGAAGCCGTTCTGAACAAAGCGAAAGTGTCTGAAAAAGCGACTTCTTTCAACGAACTGATGAACCAGCAGGCGTAATTAACGCCTTCACGGTTTAAAGTTTGAGCGAAAAACCCGTTGCCTTTGGTAGCGGGTTTTTTTTATCACTGTAATAGATGACGATACGTGCCAAAACGCTGTTTCGGTGTTAGCGTTACAGCAAAATATTGTTATGCTTGAAATAGGGCAGTATCACCCCCATAAAAGGGGAAGCAGTAGATTGACTGGCTGATGATCCGTCCGCAAGGTTACAATCAGTACAGCAGGTATTTTCACTTTTTATCCAGGAGACGGACATGTCATACAGTGGCGAACGAGATAACTTTGCACCCCATATGGCCCTGGTGCCAATGGTCATCGAACAGACCTCACGCGGTGAACGTTCTTTTGATATCTACTCCCGTCTGCTCAAGGAGCGCGTTATCTTTCTGACAGGCCAGGTGGAAGACCACATGGCGAACCTGATCGTAGCGCAGATGCTGTTTCTGGAAGCGGAAAACCCGGAAAAAGACATTTACCTGTACATCAACTCCCCAGGCGGCGTCATCACTGCAGGGATGTCCATCTACGACACCATGCAGTTCATTAAGCCAGACGTCAGCACCATTTGTATGGGGCAGGCGTGTTCAATGGGTGCATTCCTGTTGACCGCTGGAGCGAAAGGCAAGCGTTTCTGCCTGCCGAACTCCCGCGTGATGATTCACCAGCCGCTGGGCGGCTATCAGGGCCAGGCGACGGATATTGAAATCCACGCCCGTGAAATCCTGAAAGTTAAAGCGCGCATGAATGAACTTATGGCGCAACACACGGGTCAATCTCTTGAGCAGATTGAGCGCGATACCGAGCGCGACCGCTTCCTCGCTGCGTCTGAAGCAGTTGAGTACGGCCTGGTCGACTCCATTTTGACCCATCGTAAATAATGCCACTGCGTCGAGTGCCGCTATACTGTTTAGGGCGGCATTCCGTTAAGACTGGCATTTGCGTCGTCATGTGCGGCACAAAGAACTTAGAAAGAGGTTTGGACTCATGACAGATAAACGCAAAGATGGTTCAGGCAAACTGTTGTATTGCTCTTTTTGCGGCAAAAGCCAGCACGAAGTGCGTAAGCTGATCGCCGGGCCGTCCGTGTATATCTGCGACGAATGCGTTGATTTATGTAACGACATCATTCGCGAAGAAATCAAAGAGGTAGCCCCGCATCGTGAACGTAGTGCGCTGCCCACACCGCATGAAATCCGCCATCACCTGGACGATTATGTTATCGGTCAGGAACGTGCGAAAAAAGTGCTGGCTGTGGCGGTATACAACCACTACAAGCGTTTGCGTAACGGCGATACCAGCAACGGCGTTGAGCTCGGCAAAAGTAACATTCTGCTGATTGGCCCAACCGGCTCCGGTAAGACGTTGCTCGCGGAAACGCTCGCACGCCTGCTGGACGTTCCATTTACTATGGCTGATGCAACCACCCTGACCGAAGCCGGTTACGTGGGTGAAGACGTTGAAAACATCATCCAGAAACTGTTGCAGAAATGCGATTACGACGTGCAGAAAGCGCAGCGCGGCATCGTTTATATCGATGAAATCGACAAAATTTCCCGTAAATCGGATAACCCGTCGATCACCCGTGACGTGTCCGGCGAAGGCGTACAGCAGGCTCTGCTGAAGCTTATCGAAGGCACTGTGGCGGCCGTTCCGCCGCAGGGTGGCCGTAAGCATCCGCAGCAGGAATTCCTGCAAGTTGATACGTCGAAGATCCTCTTTATCTGTGGCGGCGCATTCGCCGGTCTGGATAAAGTCATCGCTAACCGCGTTGAAACCGGTTCAGGTATTGGCTTTGGCGCGACGGTAAAAGCGAAATCCGAAAAAGCGAACGAAGGTGAACTGCTGGAGCAGGTAGAGCCGGGCGATCTGATCAAGTTTGGTCTTATCCCGGAATTCATCGGCCGTCTGCCGGTTGTCGCGACGCTCAACGAGCTGAGTGAAGATGCACTGATTCAGATCCTGAAAGAACCGAAAAATGCCCTGACTAAGCAATATCAGGCACTGTTCGGTCTTGAAGGTGTTGATCTGGAATTCCGTGATGAAGCGCTGGATGCGATTGCTCGTAAAGCGATGGCTCGTAAAACCGGTGCCCGTGGTCTGCGTTCAATCGTCGAAGCGGCACTGCTTGATACCATGTACGACCTGCCTTCCATGGAAGACGTCGAAAAAGTGGTTATCGATGAGTCCGTCATCGAAGGTCAAACCAAGCCGCTGCTGATTTACAGCGCCGCTGAAACGCAGCAGGCATCTGGCGAATAATTCACCAAATTACTCAGTCAGTTAACCAAAAGGGGGATATTTTATCCCCCTTTTACTTTTCCTGTATTCCTCCCGTTGAATGTGTGGGAAACATCCCCATATACTGGATTACATGTTAACGGTGGCGTGAAGCACAGTGGCGCCATTGACTACCTGGCGGACATTAAACTAAGAGAGAGCTCTATGAATCCTGAGCGTTCTGAACGCATTGAAATCCCCGTATTGCCGTTGCGCGATGTGGTGGTTTATCCGCACATGGTCATTCCCTTATTTGTAGGGCGGGAAAAATCTATCCGTTGTCTCGAAGCGGCCATGGACCATGATAAAAAAATCATGCTGGTTGCTCAGAAAGACGCGTCAACGGATGAGCCGGGTGTAAACGATCTTTTCACCGTCGGGACCGTGGCCTCTATTTTGCAGATGCTGAAGCTGCCTGACGGTACCGTCAAAGTGCTGGTTGAAGGCTTGCAGCGTGCGCGTATTTCCGCGCTGTCTGACGACGGCGAGCATTTCTCGGCGAAAGCGGAGTACCTCGAGTCTCCGGCAATCGACGAGCGCGAGCAGGAAGTGCTGGTACGCACTGCCATTAGCCAGTTCGAAGGCTATATCAAGCTCAACAAGAAAATCCCACCAGAAGTGCTGACGTCGCTCAACAGCATCGATGATCCTGCACGTCTGGCGGACACCATCGCAGCGCACATGCCGCTGAAGCTGACTGACAAACAGTCCGTGCTGGAAATGTCCGACATCAACGAGCGTCTGGAATACCTGATGGCGATGATGGAGTCGGAGATCGATCTGCTGCAGGTTGAGAAACGTATTCGCAATCGCGTCAAAAAGCAGATGGAGAAATCCCAGCGCGAGTACTATCTGAACGAGCAAATGAAAGCCATTCAGAAAGAACTCGGCGAGATGGACGATGCGCCGGACGAAAATGAAGCCCTGAAGCGTAAAATTGACGCCTCTAAAATGCCGAAAGAGGCAAAAGAGAAGGCCGAAGCTGAGCTGCAGAAGCTGAAAATGATGTCGCCAATGTCTGCGGAAGCGACCGTCGTTCGTGGCTACATTGACTGGATGGTGCAGGTTCCATGGACCGCACGCAGCAAAGTTAAAAAGGATCTGCGTCAGGCGCAGGAGGTTCTCGATACCGACCATTACGGCCTGGAACGCGTGAAAGACCGCATTCTCGAGTATCTCGCAGTCCAGAGCCGCGTGAACAAACTCAAAGGCCCAATTTTGTGTCTGGTAGGACCGCCAGGGGTTGGTAAAACGTCTCTGGGTCAGTCCATCGCGAAAGCGACCGGACGTAAGTACATCCGTATGGCGCTGGGCGGCGTGCGTGACGAAGCGGAAATTCGCGGTCACCGTCGGACTTACATCGGTTCCATGCCGGGTAAACTTATCCAGAAAATGGCGAAAGTGGGCGTTAAAAACCCGCTGTTCCTGCTGGATGAAATCGACAAAATGTCGTCCGACATGCGCGGTGATCCGGCGTCAGCTCTGCTGGAAGTCCTTGATCCAGAACAGAACGTGGCGTTCAACGATCACTATCTGGAAGTCGATTACGATCTCAGCGATGTGATGTTTGTGGCGACCTCTAACTCCATGAACATTCCGGCTCCACTGCTGGATCGTATGGAAGTGATTCGTCTGTCCGGTTACACCGAAGACGAAAAGCTGAACATCGCGAAACGTCATTTGCTGTCGAAGCAGATTGAGCGAAATGCGCTGAAGCCGAGCGAAATTACGGTCGATGACAGTGCGATTGTCAGCATCATTCGCTACTACACCCGTGAAGCGGGCGTGCGTAGTCTGGAGCGTGAAATCTCCAAACTGTGCCGTAAAGCGGTGAAACAGCTGCTGCTGGACAAAACGCTCAAGCACATTGATATCAATGGTGAAAACCTGCATGACTATCTTGGCGTGCAGCGCTTTGACTTTGGCCGCGCCGACAGCGAAAACCGTGTCGGTCAGGTGACTGGCCTGGCGTGGACCGAAGTGGGTGGCGATCTGTTGACCATCGAAACCGCGTGCGTTCCAGGTAAAGGTAAACTGACCTATACCGGCTCGCTCGGTGAAGTGATGCAGGAATCCATTCAGGCGGCGCTGACCGTGGTGCGTGCTCGTGCAGAGAAGCTGGGTATTAATGGCGACTTCTACGAAAAACGTGACATTCACGTTCACGTTCCGGAAGGGGCTACGCCGAAAGACGGTCCAAGTGCAGGTATCGCGATGTGTACCGCCCTGGTGTCGTGTCTGACCGGTAACCCGGTACGCGCCGATGTTGCGATGACCGGTGAAATCACGCTGCGTGGCCAGGTTCTGCCTATCGGCGGTCTGAAGGAAAAACTGTTGGCAGCCCACCGTGGTGGCATTAAGACAGTTCTGATTCCTGATGAAAATAAACGCGATCTGGAAGAAATTCCTGATAACGTGATCGCCGATCTGGATATCCATCCTGTTAAGCGCATTGAAGAAGTTCTGGCCCTCGCACTGCAAAATGCACCGTATGGCATGCAGGTAGAGACCGTAAAATAGTGACGTCGCGCAAATAGCGCTAAGAAAAACGGGGCTGTCAGGTGATTTCGCACTTGCCAGCCTTTTTTTGTATAGCTAATTTAGATTGCTGGTTGGGTATGTCATATACAACGGGTGTTGTAAGGGCATGACACTCCTGATATAACTGCTGCGCCGTCGCATTGCGAAGGATTCCAGTGCGATATAAATTATAAAGAGAGGAAGAGAATAGTGAATAAATCTCAACTGATTGACAAAATTGCTGCAGGTGCGGATATCTCTAAAGCTGCTGCTGGACGTGCGTTAGACGCTTTAATCGCTTCCGTTACCGAGTCTCTGCAGTCTGGGGATGACGTTGCACTGGTTGGTTTTGGTACTTTTGCTGTTAAAGAGCGTGCTGCCCGTACTGGTCGCAACCCGCAAACAGGTAAAGAGATCACCATTGCTGCTGCCAAAGTGCCAGGTTTCCGTGCAGGTAAAGCACTGAAAGACGCGGTAAACTGATCGCTTTCCCGTTCAGGGAATGTGACAAAGTACAAGGGCGCATCATCAGATGTGCCTTTTTTTGTTTCTCCAGCCTGACTTTATGCGACTTTAGGCGAGTTGTGGGCTGACAATAACCCTCGTTTCTTGTCAAAATACGTCCTCACGTGCAGCCGCTCTCATGGTATGCTGTGCGAGGATACAGTCACCTACAGCGGAGCGTTGTTACACCATGATGGACTCCTTACGTACGGCAGCCAATAGTGTCGTGCTCAAGATTATTTTCGGTATCATTATCGTGTCGTTCATTTTGACCGGCGTGAGCAGCTACCTGATTGGCGGAAACAAAGATTACGCCGCGAAAGTGAATGGCCAGGAAATTGGCCGCGCACAGTATGAAAATGCCGTTGCCAGCGAGCGAAATCGCATGCAGCAGCAGTTGGGCGATCAGTTCTCTGAACTGGCTTCCAACGAAAACTACATGAAGACCATGCGTCAGCAGGTGCTCAACCGTCTTATCGACGAATCCCTTCTCGACCAGTATGCGAAACACCTGAACCTTGGCATCAGCGATGAGCAGGTAAAACAGGCGATTTTCCAGACTCAGGCGTTCCAGGCCAATGGCAAATTCGATAACCAGCGTTTCAGCGGTATCGTAGGCCAGATGGGCATGACGACCGATCAGTACGCGCAGGCGCTGCGTAACCAACTGGTCACTCAACAGCTGATCAACGCCATCGTAGGTTCTGAGTTCATGCTCCCGGGCGAAACGGACGAATTGGCTTCTCTGGTTTCCCAGCAGCGCGTCGTGCGCGAAGCAACGCTTGATGTGAATGCCCTGGCGGCGAAGCAGCAGGTGAGCGATCAGGAAATCAACAGCTACTACGAGCAGCACAAGAATGAATTTGTTGCGCCGGAGCAGTATCGCGTCAGCTACATCAAGCTGGACGCCGCGGCGATGCAGGAAACGGCAGCTGACAACGACATCCAGGCTTACTACGATCAGCACCAGGATCAATTCACTCAGCCACAGCGTGTACGCTACAGCGTGATTCAGACCAAAACCGAAGCAGATGCAAAAGCGGCGCTGGATGAGATCACCAAAGGCGCAAACTTTGCTGACGTGGCAAAAGCGAAATCCACCGACATTATCTCTGCCAAAAATGGCGGGGACATGGGCTGGCTGGAAGCGTCTACCACGCCGGACGAGCTGAAAAATGCGGGTCTGAAAGACAAAGGTCAGCTGTCCGGTGTTATCAAATCTTCCGTCGGCTTCCTGGTCGCGCGTCTTGATGACGTTCAGCCTGCGACAGTTAAACCGCTGGCCGATGTTCATGATGATATCGCGGCGAAAGTGAAGCAGGAAAAAGCGCTGGATGCTTACTACGCTCTGCAGCAGAAAGTGAGCGATGCGGCGAGCAACGATAACGAATCTCTGGCGGGCGCAGAGCAGGTTTCTGGCGTTAAAGCCGTCGAAACTGGCTGGTTTGGCCATGACAATCTGCCAGCCGAGCTGAATTTCAAACCGGTATCTGACGCTATCTTTGAGGGCGGTCTGGTGGGGCAAAATGGCACCCCGGGTAGTAACTCTGACATCATCACCGTCGATGGCGACCGTGCGTTCGTGCTGCGCGTAAGCGAGCATAAAGCTGAATCGGTCAAACCACTGGCAGAGGTGAAAGCGCAGGTGACGGACATCGTCAAGCACACCAAAGCGGTGCAGCAGGCGAACATCACCGCAGAGAAGCTGCTGACTGACCTGAAAGCAGGCAAAGGCGACGACGCGATGAAAGCGGCGAACCTGAGCTTTGGTGAAGCGAAGACCCTGAGCCGTACTGGTCAGGATCCGCTGAGCCAGACCGCGTTCACACTGCCACTGCCTCAGAAAGGCAAAGCGAGCTACGGTGTCGGTTCTGATATGCAGGGTAACGTTGTTATTCTGTCGCTGGACGAAGTGAAAGACGGCACCATGCCGGAAGCACAGAAGAAAGCGATGGTTCAGGGGATCACCCAGAACAACGCCCAGGTGGCTTTCGAAGCACTGATGGCAAACCTGCGTAAAGAAGCGAAGATCAAGCTGGGCGACATCGCTGAACAACAGCAATAACGTCGAGCACGCTCGCAGAATTTCGTAACGCAATGCAATATTTAAAGGCCGCTTTCGCGGCCTTTTCCAATTTTGAAATCTGCCCTTTGTACTGTTTTCTCCATCTGGTTATCGTGACGTCGCTGTCAACACACAAGGAGATACAGCATGAAATCAGGAATCAAAACAGTACTTCTCGTTCTTACTCTCGCCATTTCAGGTATCGGTTCTCACGCTCTGGCTGCCACGGCGGCAGGAAAACCCCCTGTGGATGTCAAATCCGCAGCAGTCCCTGCGAGCCCTGAAAAACTCAACGAGTCAGCCACAGCAAACCAAAGTGCCGGCGATAAGGTCAGTATCAACACCGCCAGCGCTGACGAACTGGCTCGGGTGATGAATGGTGTAGGACTGAAGAAAGCCCAGGCTATCGTCAGCTATCGCGAAGAATACGGTCCTTTTAAAGCTATTGACGATTTGCGCCAGGTGCCGGGTATGGGGGGCGCACTTGTCGAAAGAAATATTTCAAATCTGACGCTCTGACCACGCGGAGAGTTTGCACAGTAGCAAAATAATGCCAGACTAAAGAGGTCGTACCAGTGTGCGACCTCTGACTCTATAAATAACAAAGGCTATTGCGCTATGCAGACCCAAATTAAAGTTCGTGGATATCACCTGGATGTTTATCAACACGTTAATAACGCTCGCTACCTTGAATTTCTCGAAGAGGCTCGCTGGGATGGGCTGGAAAGCAGCGCGGGCTTTCAATGGATGAGCCAGCACCATATCGCGTTCGTCGTGGTGAATATCAACATCAATTATCGTCGTCCCGCGGTACTGGGCGACCTGCTGACGGTGACCAGTAAGGTGCAGCAACTGAACGGCAAAAGCGGTGTGTTAAGCCAGGTCGTGACGCTGGAGCCTGAAGGGGAAGTGGTGGCTGATGCGCAGATTACGTTTGTTTGTATCGATCTGAAAACACAAAAAGCATTGCCGCTGGACGGTGAACTTCGCGCTCATCTGGAAGAAATGGTCGAATAAATTGAAATGGTAGAAAAGAACCCCGGCATGCAGATTGCCGCCGGGGGAGTACGTACTTACTTCAGGCCGGTTTTCGCTTTCAATGCCGCCATGACGCCGGTTTTGTCGGCCAGATAATGATTCAGGCCGTTGGCGCGAAGCGTGCAGGCCGCGCAGTGGCCACAGCCATCGCCTTTGATACCGTTATAGCAGGTGAGGGTTTCGCTGCGAACCATATCGAGATGGCCCCAGTAATCTGCAAGCGCCCAGGTTTCTGCTTTATCTATCCACATCAGCGGCGTTTCGAAGCGGATCTCTTTTGCCATACCGAGGTTCACCGCGTGGTTGAGCGCTTTTACGAACTCATCCCGGCAATCCGGATATCCGGAGAAATCGGTTTCGCACACCCCGGTGATCACCGCTTCTGCTTTAACCTGATAAGCATAAATCGCGGTCAGGGTCAGGAACAGAATGTTGCGGCCCGGCACGAAGGTATTCGGAATGCCGTTAGCTTCCGGTTCGTAGTCCGGAACCGGAATACTGTCGCGGGTGAGGCTACTCACCGCAAGTTCATTCAGCAGGGTAACGTCCAGCACTTTGTGCGCACGAGCACCAAGCTTCAGTGCAAGTTCGCGTGCGACGTCAATTTCCGCGCGATGGCGCTGTCCATAATCAAACGTCACGCAGTGCACTTCATCATACTGCTGTAAAGCCTGAACCAGGCAAGTGGTGGAGTCCTGACCTCCGCTGAAAACCACGACGGCGCGTTTCATAGCAAATCCTGTCAATATTTAAGAAAACGCTATGGTAGCGTTTGGCGGCGATGCCGACCAGCTACAAGACGTGCTTTACGTTTCCGTAGAGGCGGGCAGCCAGGCCTCGGTGAAATCGAACCAGCCTCGGGCGTTGAGACGAATGCCGTTCACACCCGGCGGCGCGCTGATTTTGTACTGATAGTTAAACAGCGGCGTCAGCACTGCCGTATCCATCAAATGATGGAAAACGTTTTGCAGGGCTGCATGGCGCGATTCAGGGTTTTTCTGCGTCTGAACCGCGTCAAGCGTGGCCTGAAGGTGGGAATACTGTGCCGGGCTGAGCGTATGTGGCCACAGCGGATCGCAGCGCAGCCATTGTTCGAGCGTGTATTCAGGCGTGTCGCCAATCAGCCTGTCGCCCATCACCAAATCCGCCTGCGATAAATTCGGGCAGCCATCCCAGGTTTTGGCATCATGGAAAATAACCGTCAGCTTACAGCCTCGTTTCTCCAGCGCCTGACGAAGCTGTTCGGCCATGGTGTGAAGTTCAACAGGCAAATGGTAGATGAGCGTCAATGTCGCGGGGAAGGTGACAGACTCGGAGTCTTCTGCCAACGGAATTTCCCAACCGGGTAGCAGTTCATGGCTTGGCGTAATCAGGTTTTCATCCAGGGGCAACGTCTGCATTAGCGATGTCCGGTGAATGAGCGTAATCAGTTTTTGCGCTTGTGGCGTAGTAAGCGCCGCGCTTTTTCGCAGCGTCAGGTAGCAAAAACCGAGACTAATACTGTCGCTCACCAGCCGTAATTTTCGCAGGTCGTCCGCTTCACCAATCGCCAGCTGCACCGGGTGACGACAGCTGGTGCCCAAATCCTGCTCAAACAGCTGCGGTGTAATCCAGTATTCGATGGTCTGCAACAGCGAGTGCGTCAGATGGTAGCGGTTATGGCTTTCTAGTCTTACCAATTCAGGTTCGAAAATTTTCAGCTGGAACGGACCGGTGCCGATGGCTGGGTTATCCGGATGCGCCAGCACGCTGCAATAGCTGGCCAGACGATGCGCGAGCCAGAAGTCTGGCTTGATCAGCGTGAAGGTCAGGCACTGCGCGTGAGTGATTTCGATGCGCTGCACACTGGCGAACAGCGTCCGCAGAGCAGGCTGCGCCAGTAACATTTCCAGGCGCCGATGCAGCTGCGTGGTATCAACCGGATCGCCATTGTGCCAGTGCAACGTTGAACGGATGTAAAAGTGCCAGCGTAAACCGTCGGCCGACACTTCCCAGTGATGGGCCAGGTCGCCGAGCGGCTCGGCGGTATTTTGATGAAAGCGAGTCAGGCCGGAAAAAACCTGTCCTGCCAGATGTTGTTCCGCACGACCAGGCAGAAAACCAGGGTGCAGCGGTTCGAGCGGGCGATAGTAGGGAATACGCAGCGTCGGAGTATTGTTCTGCCACTGGCCACCGAGAAACGGATGTAGCAGGGCGCGCAACTCCGGGGCCGCAAGCTGTGCCAGTTCCAGCGCATTCTGCTGTTGGCCGAGCGTAAGCGCTTGCTCCATCATCTCATTACGCAGCGTCTCGGGTGTGACGTGAAACGTCAGCGTGCCGCGCTTTCCACGGCCTGACTGGGACTGCCAGCTAAGCCAGCCAGAATCCTGCGCCTGACGCAAAAGCGTACGCACATGTCGCTCGCTGCAAAAACAACGTTCCGCCAGTTCGGCGACGGTAATTTGCTGCGGCGCGCCGGAAGAGGGCTGCCACAATCTTTGAAACTGGTTAAGTCTGTTGAGTTGACGCATCGTCGCTCACCTGGAAAACCCGGAACAATAAAATTTAATCATTCACTATTCCTTCCGTATATCTCAGGCGATACTTTCGCACAAGAGACTTTCATCACACCTCCGGGGAAGAATATGGCAAGACTGGCTGCATTTGATATGGACGGGACGTTGTTGATGCCCGACCATCGTCTGGGTGAACAAACGTTGAGTACGCTGAAACGCCTGCACGAGCGGGAAATTACGCTGACGTTTGCCACCGGTCGCCATGTCCTCGAAATGCGCCATCTGATTGGTAACTTCTCCCTCGACGCCTTCTTGATAACCGGAAACGGTACGCGCATTCATTCTCTGGAAGGGGAAGTGTTGCACCGTAGCGATCTCGATCCCGAAGTAGCAGACCTCGTTCTGCACAGCCACTGGGATACGCAGGCCAGCATGCATGTGTTTAACGACAGCGGTTGGCTGACGGACAAAGATATTCCGGACATGCTACAGGCGCACGTTTATAGCGGGTTCCGTTATCAGCTCTGCGATTTCAAACGTCTGCCAGCCCATGATGTCACCAAGATCTGTTTCTGCGGCGATCATGACGATCTCAGCCGTTTACGGATCCAGCTCAATGAGGCGTTGGGTGCCCGCGCGCATCTGACGTTTTCAGCGTTCGAATGTCTGGAAGTGCTGCCCGTCGGCAGCAATAAAGGCGCAGCGCTGTCGACGCTCAGCACCTATCTCGGTATGACGATGGCAGACTGCATGGCCTTTGGTGACGCGATGAACGACAGCGAAATGCTGGGGCAGGTGGGTAAAGGCCTGATTATGGGCAACGCCATGCCGCAGCTGAAAGCGGCGTTACCGCACTTACCGGTTATCGGCCACTGCCAGAATCAGGCGGTGTCCCACTTTTTGACTCATTGGCTGGATACACCACATCTCCCTTATTCCCCCGAATGACGAGACCCTTCCGGCGAGCCAGGCTTCGTATGATGCCTGGCTTTTTTCTTTTCTGCGGTCGTTAATTACTGTCCGATAAGCTCCGACAGCGCAATCTGCGACGGGGCAAGTTCGCCAATATTTGCGGCCACCCATTGCGGGTTATAGTAGGTTTCGAGATAGCGTTCGCCGCTGTCACACAGCAGGGTCACAATCGAGCCAGTCTGACCCGCGCTGCGCATCTGCGCGGCAAGCTGTAACGCGCCCCACATATTGGTGCCCGTTGAAGCCCCCACTTTGCGGCCCAGTTGCGTTTCCAGCCAATGCGCGGTGACGACGCTTGCTGCATCCTGCACGCGTAGCATGTTATCGACCACGTCAGGAATAAACGACGGCTCGACGCGCGGGCGGCCAATCCCTTCAATTTTGCTGCCAACCGGGCTGCGCAATGTTGCATCGCGCTGCTGCCAGTAGTCCATAAATACCGAGTTCTGCGGGTCAACCACCGTCAGCTGCGTGTCGTAACCCTGGCAGCGAATATAGCGCCCGATGGTAGCCGATGTGCCGCCGGTGCCTGCACTCATCACGATATGGGCTGGAACCGGGTTAGGTTCATGCTGCATCTGGCGGAAAATGCTGTCGGCGATGTTATTATTGCCGCGCCAGTCGGTGGCGCGCTCGGCGTAGGTGAACTGATCCATATAATGACCATTCAGCTCGCGGGCCAGCTTTTCAGAGGCTTCGTAGATTTCGCAGGCGCTTTGCACAAAGTGGCAGCGACCACCGTAAAATTCGATTTGTTCAATTTTGCGTTTCGCAGTGCACGACGGCATCACGGCGATAAACGGCAGGCCGAGCAGGCGCGCAAAATAGGCTTCGGAAACCGCCGTCGATCCTGACGACGCTTCGATGATCGTGGTGCCTTCTTTGATCCAGCCGTTGCACAAACCATATAAAAAAAGTGAGCGCGCCAGGCGGTGCTTTAGACTGCCGGTCGGGTGCGTGCTTTCATCTTTCAGGTAGAGCTGAATGCCGGGGAAGGCGGGCAGCGTCAGGCGAATCAGGTGCGTGTCCGCAGAGCGCTGATAGTCGGCGTTAATCTCACTGATGGCGTGTTTTACCCAGGTGCTGTTCATCATTACGTCCTGTTTGTCATTTTGTGCCCAGCTTAACGGAAAGCACGGAAAAAATTGTTGCTATATAGCCTTTGAAATACAATTAAGAGAGAATATTTTTCTCCATGGGGCGCTAATGATAGATAAAATTGACCGTAAGCTGCTGGCGCTGCTGCAGGAGGATTGTACCCTCTCTTTGCAGGCGCTCGCCGATGCCGTTAATCTGACCACCACGCCCTGCTGGAAACGCCTGAAACGCCTCGAAGACGAAGGCGTTTTGCGTGCACGAGTGGCGCTGCTGGATGCAGAAAAATTAGGGCTCGGACTCACGGCGTTCGTGCTGATAAAAACCCAGCATCACAGCAGTGAATGGTATAGCCGCTTTGTGTCACAGGTGACGCAAATGCCCGAAGTGCTTGGCTTCTGGCGCATGGCGGGCGAGTACGACTATCTCTTGCGGGTACAGGTAGCGGACATGAAACGCTACGACGACTTTTACAAACGACTGGTTAACAGCGTGCCGGGCTTATCTGACGTGACATCAAGCTTTGCGATGGAACAGATTAAGTACACTACCGCGCTGCCAGTTGAATAAGCTCTGGGTAATTCTGCGTGCGATTATTTGCTCAACTCAGCTGGTATTTCCGTCGGGAATGGCGCCGCTATCTTGGCGCGGTCCTGCTGCTTATCATTATTGCCATTCTGCAACTGATCCCGCCGAAGGTGGTGGGCATCGTGGTGGATGGCGTGACGCAACAACACTACACCACCACGCACATTATGATGTGGGTAGCGACGCTGGCGCTGATTGCGGTGGTGGTATATCTGCTGCGCTACGTCTGGCGCGTGCTGCTGTTCGGCGCGTCCTATCAGCTCGCCGTTGAACTGCGTGAAGATTATTATCGCCAGCTCAGCCGTCAGCATCCTGAATTTTACCTGCGTCACCGCACCGGGGATTTGATTGCCCGCGCGACCAACGACGTCGACCGCGTGGTGTTTGCTGCTGGTGAAGGCGTGCTCACGCTGGTGGATTCGCTGGTAATGGGCTGCGCAGTGCTGATCGTCATGTCGACTCAAATTAGCTGGGAACTGACGTTGCTGGCGCTGGTGCCGATGCCTGTCATGGCGCTGGCTATCAAGCGTAACGGCGACACGCTGCATAACCGCTTCAAGCTGGCGCAGGCGGCGTTCTCCGGTCTGAATGACCGCACGCAGGAAAGCCTGACCAGCATCCGCATGATCAAAGCCTTTGGTCTGGAAGACCGTCAGTCGGCGCAGTTTGCGGCTGATGCGGCAGATACTGGTGCGAAAAACATGCGTGTGGCTCGGGTGGATGCGCGTTTCGATCCGACGATTTACATCGCAATCGGTATGGCGAACTTGCTGGCGATTTCCGGCGGCAGCTGGATGGTGGTGCACGGCACTCTGACGCTCGGCCAGCTGACCAGCTTCATGATGTATCTCGGGCTGATGATTTGGCCAATGCTGGCGCTAGCGTGGATGTTTAATATTGTCGAGCGCGGCAGTGCCGCTTACACCCGAATCCGCGCCATGCTCTCCGAAGCGCCGGTGGTGGACGACGGTACGCAAATACTGACGCCCGATCGCGGCACGCTGGCGGTGAATATCCGCGGGTTCTGCTATCCGCAAACCGAAAAGCCGACGCTGCATAATGTGCAGTTCAACCTGCAGCCTGGTCAGATGCTGGGGATCTGCGGCCCAACCGGTGCCGGAAAATCGACGGTGTTGTCGCTTATACAGCGTCATTTTGACGTCACTGAGGGCGACATTCGTTTCCAGGATTTGCCTCTGACGGCACTGCAGCTCGACAGCTGGCGTAGCCGACTGGCGGTGGTCAATCAGACCCCGTTCCTGTTCTCCGATACCGTGGGCAGCAATATTGCGCTCGGCAAACCGGGGGCGACGCAGGAAGAAATTGAGCATGTGGCGCGGCTTGCCAGCGTGCATGAAGACATTTTACGTTTGCCGCAGGGCTATGAAACGGAAGTGGGCGAGCGCGGCGTGATGCTGTCCGGTGGACAGAAGCAGCGTATTTCTATCGCCCGCGCGCTGTTGCTGGATGCTGAAATTCTGATCCTCGACGATGCGCTGTCTGCGGTCGACGGGCGCACAGAGCATCAAATCCTGCATAACCTGCGACAGTGGGGCGAAGGTCGGACGGTGATTATCAGTGCGCATCGCCTGTCGGCCTTGACCGAAGCCAGTGAGATTATCGTCATGCAGCATGGACATATTGCCCAGCGCGGCGAACATGAGCAGCTGGCGATTCAGTCCGGTTGGTACCGCGATATGTATCGTTATCAACAGCTGGAGGCGGCGCTCAACGACGTGCCGGAAGGGCAGCGTGAGGAGGAAGCCGATGCGTAGTTTCGGACAACTTTGGCCAACGCTCAAACGCCTGCTGGCCTACGGGTCGCCGTGGCGCAAGCCGTTAGGCATCGGGATGGTGATGATGTGGATTGCCGCCATCGCGGAAGTCACCGGCCCGCTGCTGATAAGTTATTTCATCGATAATATGGTGGCGAAAAGCTATCTGCCGTGGGGCATTGTTATCGGTCTTGCCGCATCGTACGTAGGTCTGCAGCTGTTGGCGGCATCCTTGCACTATGCGCAGTCGCTGTTGTTTAACCGTGCCGCTGTCGGCGTGGTACAACAATTACGGACCGACGTGATGGACGCCGCGCTGCGCCAGCCGCTCAGCGAGTTTGACGTGCAGCCGGTCGGGCAGCTGATTTCACGTGTGACCAATGACACCGAAGTGATTCGCGATCTTTACGTCACCGTGGTTTCTACGGTGCTACGCAGCGCAGCACTGATCAGCGCGATGCTAGTGGCGATGTTCAGCCTCGACTGGCGCATGGCACTGGTGGCGATCGCCATCTTCCCGGCGGTTATCGTGGTGATGCTGATTTACCAGCGCTACAGCACGCCAATTGTGCGTCGCGTCCGCGCCTATCTGGCGGACATCAACGACGGTTTCAACGAAGTCATCAACGGCATGAGCGTTATTCAGCAGTTCCGCCAGCAGGCGCGTTTTGGCGAGCGGATGGGGGAAGCGAGCCGCTCGCACTACATGGCCCGCATGCAGACTCTGCGTCTGGATGGCTTTCTGCTGCGTCCGCTGCTGAGTCTGTTCTCCTCACTGATCCTCTGCGGCCTGCTGATGCTGTTTGGACTGAGCAGCACCGGCACGATTGAAGTCGGCGTGCTGTATGCGTTTATCAGCTACCTCGGGCGTTTAAATGAGCCGTTAATTGAACTCACCACTCAGCAGTCGATGCTGCAGCAGGCGGTGGTGGCGGGCGAGCGCGTGTTTGAACTGATGGACAAACCGCGTCAGAACTACGGCGCAGACGAAGCACCGCTGCAAAGCGGGTCGATCGACGTTGACGATGTCTCTTTCGCCTACCGTGGCGATCGTCTGGTGCTGCAGGACATCAACATTAACGTGCCGACGCGCAGCTTTGTGGCGCTGGTCGGGCATACCGGCAGCGGTAAAAGTACGCTCGCCAGCTTGCTGATGGGCTACTATCCGCTGAGCAAAGGCGAAATTCGCCTCGATGGACGCCCGCTATCGTCGCTGAGCCACGGCGTCATTCGTCAGGGCGTGGCGATGGTGCAGCAGGACCCGGTGGTGCTGGCCGAATCGTTCTTTGCCAACGTCACGCTGGGCCGTGATATCAGCGAGGAACAGGTTTGGCAGGCGTTGGAAACGGTACAGCTCGCAGAACTGGCACGCACCCTGAGCGACGGGATTTACACCCGACTCGGTGAGCAGGGCAATAATCTGTCGGTCGGACAGAAACAGCTGCTGGCACTGGCCCGCGTGCTGGTGGATACCCCGCAAATTTTGATCCTCGATGAAGCCACCGCAAATATCGATTCCGGCACCGAGCAGGCGATCCAACAGGCGCTGGCGCTGGTACGACAGCGTACGACGCTGGTGGTGATCGCCCACCGTCTTTCAACTATCGTTGAGGCCGATACCATCATGGTGCTCCACCGTGGACAGGCGGTGGAGTGGGGCACGCATCAGCAACTTCTTGAAGCCAAAGGGCGTTACTGGCAGATGTATCAACTGCAACTTGCCGGGGAAGAACTGGCGGCCAGTATCGAAGAAGAAACGCTTATCGCCTGATGCACCACGATTAAGCAATTTACTCACACCAGCGCGCGCTGGTGCAAAAACAAAACGCACCTTGCACCGCAATGGTGCGTTTTGTTTTTCCTTCCTGCTTCTCATTTCCGTTAAGTCGAACAGCACTGCTCTACGCAGCCACAGAAAAGGCCAGAATCTTCTGGATGATCTCCGGTTTTAATTTCTGGCACGCCGATTGCTTTACCTCATAGGTGTTAGCTGCCGCCATTACCGAATTCTGACTGGAGGGGATCTATGAAGCTGGTTACCGTGGTGATTAAACCATTCAAACTCGAAGACGTTCGCGAAGCGCTGTCTTCCATTGGTATTCAGGGGCTGACCGTGACCGAAGTGAAAGGCTTCGGGCGTCAGAAAGGCCATGCCGAGCTTTACCGCGGTGCCGAATATAGCGTCAATTTTCTGCCGAAGGTGAAAATCGACGTGGCGATCGCCGACGATCAGCTCGATGAGGTGATCGACGTGATCAGTAAAGCGGCATACACCGGCAAGATTGGCGACGGCAAGATCTTCGTCGCCGAGCTGCAACGCGTCATTCGTATTCGTACTGGCGAAGCCGACGAAGCGGCTCTGTAACTCCTGGCACACAGTGATAGGGATCGAGAAAATGAACAAAACTCTACTGAAAATTGCCCCAGCTGTACTGGCACTGTTGCCGGGCCTGGCTCTGGCGGCGCCTGCGGTCGCCGATAAAGCTGACAACGCCTTTATGATGATCAGCACCGCGCTGGTGCTGTTTATGAGTATCCCCGGGATTGCGCTGTTTTACGGCGGCCTGATCCGTGGCAAAAACGTGCTTTCCATGCTGACGCAGGTCACCGTCACCTTCGCACTGGTTTGCGTGCTGTGGGTGGTTTACGGCTATACCCTGGCGTTCGGCACCGGCGGCAACTTCTTCGGCAGCTTCGACTGGGTGCTGCTGAAAGGCATCGAACTGAAAGCGCTGATGGGCACCTTCTATCAGTACATCCACGTGGCCTTCCAGGGTTCATTCGCCTGTATCACCGTCGGCCTGATTGTTGGCTCGCTGGCGGAGCGTATTCGCTTCTCCGCAGTGCTGATTTTCGTGGTGGTGTGGATGACCTTCTCCTACGTACCGATTGCGCACATGGTCTGGGGCGGCGGTTTGCTGGCCACGCATGGCGCGCTGGACTTCGCGGGCGGTACCGTTGTTCACATCAACGCCGCAGTTGCGGGCCTGGTGGGCGCATACCTGATTGGCAAACGCGTGGGCTTTGGCAAAGAAGCGTTCAAACCGCATAACCTGCCAATGGTCTTCACCGGCACGGCTATCCTGTACGTGGGCTGGTTCGGCTTTAACGCCGGTTCCGCAAGCTCCGCCAACGAAATTGCGGCACTCGCTTTCCTGAACACCGTAGTGGCGACTGCGGCTGCGATTCTGGCCTGGGTCTTCGGTGAGTGGGCGGTACGCGGTAAGCCTTCTCTGCTGGGCGCATGTTCTGGTGCAATCGCCGGTCTGGTGGCGGTCACTCCTGCCTGTGGTTACATCGGCGTGGGTGGTTCCCTGATTGTCGGTATCGCGGCGGGCCTGGCCGGTCTGTGGGGCGTCACTGCTCTGAAACGCTGGCTGCGTGTGGATGACCCATGCGATGTGTTCGGTGTACACGGCGTATGCGGGATTGTAGGTTGTATCCTGACCGGCATCTTCGCATCGACTTCACTGGGTGGCGTCGGCTATGCGGAAGGCGTGACCATGGGCCATCAGGTTCTGGTACAGCTGGAAAGTATCGGTCTGACGATTGTCTGGTCTGGCGTGGTGGCTTTCATCGGTTACAAACTGGCTGACCTGACTGTGGGACTGCGTGTTCCGGAAGAACAGGAACGCGAAGGTCTGGACGTCAACAGCCACGGCGAGAATGCGTATAACGCATAATTGCCAGCGTCCGACAGATTGAGTTATCTCCCGAGCGCAAGAAGCCTCCCATTGGGAGGCTTCTTTGCATTACGACAAAGGGTTAATTGCGGTTACGTATTACGCCTTCCTGCACCGTAGAGGCAACCAGGGTGCCATCCTGAGTATAGAACTCGCCACGCACAAAACCGCGCGCGCTCGACGCAGAGGTGCTCTCCACGCTGTACAGCAGCCATTCGTTCATATTGAACGGGCGATGGAACCACATGGAATGGTCAATCGTTGCGACCTGCATCCCTTTTTCGAGGAAGCCCACGCCGTGCGGCTGAAGGGCAACCGGCAGGAAGTTAAAATCAGATGCATAGCCCAGCAGATATTGATGCACGCGGAAATCATCGGCCACCGTGCCGTTGGCGCGGATCCATACCTGGCGTTTTGGCTCAGCCACGTGGCCCTTCATCGGGTTATGGAACTCGACCGGACGGATCTCCAGTGGTTTATCACACAGAAACTTCTCCTTCACCTGTGGGGGCAGAAGATGCGCCAGCTGGCGGGCAATATCGGTTTCGGATGACAGCGAATCAGGGGCAGGGGCCAGTGGCATCTGCTTTTGATGTTCGTAGCCCGATTCCGGCGCCTGGAAAGAGGCGGTCATATAGAAAATCGGCTTGCCGTTCTGGATAGCTGCCACGCGGCGGGCGCTGAAACTATTGCCATCGCGCAGTACCTCAACGTCATACACAATCGGTTTTTGGCTGTCACCTGGGCGTAAAAAGTAGCTGTGGAACGAATGCACCAGACGGTCGACAGGCACGGTTTCTTTAGCGGCATACAACGCCTGACCGACGACCTGGCCGCCAAATACCTGGCGTAAGCCCAGATCCTCACTTTGACCGCGGAACAATCCCTCTTCAATTTTTTCCAGATTTAACAGGGTTAGCAGATTAGAGAGAGCCTGACTCATAAATGTCCTCAAAGGTAAAAAGACCGCGTGCTGCGCGGGAATAGCCACAGTATAACGCAGTTTTCGAAGTGGTCCGATGGGTGCAATTATCTGAATAACGGCGCGATTACAGGCAAATATCTGAGATCTGTGCCACACTTACTGCGTCACAAATGTTTTAACCACTCACTCTTGCAGGATTTAATCCTGTGAGTGCATGGATGATAAGGAGAACATAATGAAACTCGTGCACATGTTAAGTGGTTTAGCGGTTGCGGTTGCACTGTCTGCCTGTGCTCAAAAAAGTGCGGATATCAAGACACCGGCACCAAGCCCGAACCCCTCTGAGGCTACACAACCTGCCATTCAGCAACCTAACGTTTCTGGTACCGCCTGGATCCGCCAGAAAGTGGCCCTGCCACCGGATGCGGTGCTGACGGTAACGCTGTCGGATGCTTCTCTGGCAGATGCGCCGTCGAAAGTGCTTTCTCAGAAAGTCACGCGTACGGAAGGGAAACAGGCACCGTTCAGCTTCGTGCTGCCGTATAACCCGGCAGATATTCAGCCAAACGCGCGGATCCTGTTGAGTGCGGCAGTGACCATCAACGATAAACTGGTGTTCATTACCGATACGGTGCAGCCGGTTATCAATGACGGTGGCACCAAAGCTGACCTGACACTGGTGCCTGTGCAGCAAACTCCAGTGCCGGTGGCGACTGATGGTGGTGCGGCAACAACCGTACCGTCGACTTCACCGACTCAAGTGAACCCGTCGTCTGCCGTACCTGCCCCGACGCAAATCCCATAACGTCGGCTTCCCTCCTCCTCTCGGGGGAGGGATCAGTAATTCCAGCGATACTTCTGCATATCAATTTTGCCGCTACCCGATACCTGAACGCCTTCCGATAGCAGCGCCTGGCGCTGACGCTGGAGATCTGGCCCGGTCAGGGAAATATTGCCATGGCGATTCACCACCCGATGCCATGGCAGGGTTGATCCTTCCGGTAAACGGCGCAGAACGCCACCCACCTGACGCGCCGCGCGAGGCGAACCCGCCAGCCGCGCGACGTCTCCGTAGGTCGTGACAGCACCTTCCGGGATGGCTGCAACGATTTGCCACACCCGGTGCGGAAATGAATCAATGGGTTCCATAGCGCTTTCCAGTTGGGAAAAGCACAGGATAAGCGACGCACTTCAGCTTGTGAAGGTGGAGATCACTCGGGCTGCTGGAAGGTAAACTCCAGGGCCAGGCCAATTACCTGCGAGGTACTCGGCGCAAACTCATCGGGTTTGACCACCTGATTTTCGAGGAATTTCAGCTTTCTGGAGGCGGTGTTGATAATCAGCTTACCGCGTAATTCCGGGAGTACCTGGGTGCTGATGGGATAGGTTACGCGCCCGGAAACCGCCACGGGTATCCTGCGCAGCGGCACGTGGCCGACCACGCCAAGCGAGGCGAACAGCACTGCCACCGGGGTGACAAACAGCAAAGCGTTAGGGCTGACGCTGATAAAATCCAGCACCACGCTGGGGCGTAAATAGTTGAGGCCCTGATGGGCAAGAGTCACTTCGTCGATAGCGGGCATTGGCAGCGTGAGTGTCAAAGGCAGTGATTTGATCATTGTCGACCCCTAAAAAAGAAGAAAGACGGATGTCCGATGGCATTAAAACAGTCTGGACACTCTCCCAGGTTTTGCTGAGAGCAAGTTCGCAATATGGAAATCTTGTTCCCGCAGGACCCCAGTAAAGGTACAGTCGCACAATAAACCATCATCCAGACCGCGGTGGGTTGCAATTGCCGGGCCGCGCAGGGATAATGCGTCAGCGCGTTAGGAATAACGCTCTCAATGGGGGCTCTGTTGGTTCTCCCGCAACGCTACTCTGTTCACCAGGTCAGATCCGGAAGGAAGCAGCCAGGGCAGACGACGTGTGTGCCGGGATGTAGCTGGCAGGGCCCCCACCCATTTCTGGGTAACTCACTGATTTCCCCCCCCTTTTTTTTATTTTTTTCATTCCTTCAGGTCATGCCTCTGTTCGCCGATGTTGGCTATGTACCTTATGCAATACCAGGATAAACAACAGCTCTGACGCGAGAACGAAATAAAGCATATTATTGCTTGTTGCGTGCTGCTCTTTATATGACGGGTCGTTTCATCTATCAGAGCTTTCTTGGGGTTTGTGCAAAATGAAAGCGTCTTTATTTAATTTTAAATTTAATGCTGTTTCTTTCGTTTCATTAATTTAATAGGGGTGTAATACCATAGTCTTCGCTCTATAATTATTCTGCAATTTTTATTTGGTAGTTCTAATTTTGAAGTTAAAGAGGAATGGAATATGGTGATTTGCCCACCAAAACGTCCCGGTGATGCAATTGACACTTTAATCAACGCCCTTACGCCTTTAGGCGAAACAATACATATTGTTGCACGAAAAAGAATTGCCTGGGGGACGCGTGACAAATCTTATATTTATCTGGTCATACAAGGCGAAGTCTCAGTATTAAGGATATCTGATGGACTCCTTTTGGGGACGACGAATGAACCCCATGTCCTTGGTTTTACTGAAATGTTTTGCCCTATCCGCAGTAACCTTATTCGAGCCGAGACGGCGTGTACACTCATTCGCGTAGATGCATCGCTTGTGATCCCTGAGATTGAACGACTCAGTTTATGGCGTGCGGTCGCAGAGTTATCAACCTACCACACCACTTTCATGTTGTATCGCGATATGCAGATTGTGAATCAACGCACGCCGCCCGTGGTTCATCAGTATCTTCAAGAGCTGGATAAGCTTCCGACAGAGAGGAAATATCAAGTTAACATTCTTAGCTATATTCAGGAGCGTACCGGCTTGTCACGCAGTAGTATTCTAAATGTTGTTTCCTCGTTAAAAAGGAACAAGTATATCGATTATGAGCGCGGTGGGTACAAACTGAAGATAAATAATCTGCCTGACTAACCAGACTCGCCTCTTGGTTATTATTTTAGAGGCGATAATAAACTACGGGACTATTTTTTGTTGTCTGCAGTTTATGCTATATTGCGCAAGATGCACGGGGCGTTGCGCAATAAAGTCTGAGAAGTGAAAGCGACAGCGAGACGCCCTCTCAATGTGACCCGTGCATTTCTCGAATCTTAAACATTTATCTGCTCTCCTGCTGTTGCCGTCACAGGAATGAAATATTACTGTCACTTAACTGTCATATATTAGGCCGATAATAAATTTGGGTGATAATGTATCTCGAACATAAGTAAAATATATCTGTGGATCGGCCTGTCATCTTCGTGTATTAATCATGTTAATTTATTGCACGGGAAGTTTGAACATGACCACTGCAGTTTTGAATGTTAAAATTGAAAACGATTTAAAAGAGCAATTACGTCATTATGCGGAAGTCCATAACGAGACCTTGAGCGCAGCAACTCAACGTCTTCTGCAGCTGGCGCTAGAAACGGCATCAGAGGTGGGAGTATCCGAAGGTGAGGTAGACAGTCAGCATACCGAAGAAGAGTCATCCTCTCTTACTCCTAAAGAAATCAAAGCGATACGCAAAATTCTGAAGAAGAGAAAATGAAACAACAACTTTCAACAGCCGCTAACTACGGAGAAGCCTGTGAAATGCTCCGCTCAGGGTATGTTAAGCATGTGCGCCTGAACTGGAATGTCGGCAGCGATGAGTTCTTTCGCATTGCATCCGACTGGTGCGACACCGGTGCAAAAATTAAAAAAGACGGTGACAGCTTTATTATCTCAGTTAAAGGCTTCCCGATCCCACGCCAGCATTAATAAAAACATCAACTTCATGTCATATTACTGAAACCTGAAAACAGGATCCTGTTCGGCGATAAGAAACACACAAATCATCTCATGAGTCATGGACGAATTATTTTGACGCGCTAATAGCTGCTATTAGCGCGTCGCTATTTTAGTAGATTATTTTTCTTGCTCGTAAATTATTCTGCTGACCGTTCAGAGAATTCCAGACCGGTTGCAAGGTTTTGAAGGCGATTTGTAGCGTTTCATCGTCCAGCGTAAACGGCAACCGTAGCCAGCGGTCGAATGCGCCTGCCAGTCCAAATCGCGTCCCCGTACCCAAATGAATCCCCACACTTTCGGCCCGCGCTGCAAACAACGTCGAGAGCATATCCGGTAATTCCACCCAGAATGACAGTCCGCCTTCCGGCTGTGTATAGCGCCATTGAGGGAAATATTCCGCCATTAACATGCTGCACATATCCCGACGGGCGGCGAGCATTTTTCGTCTTTGCGGCAGCAGGTGGTCGGCATTTTCCAGCAGCCAGTCGGTGGCAAGCTGTTCCAGCAACGGCGAGCCTAAATCCAGCGTATCGCGCGCCTGTACCAGCGAAGAAAGCGTGCGCGATGAGGCGCGGATCCACCCGAGTCGCAAACCGCCCCAAAAACTTTTGCCTGTTGAACCCAGCGTTATCACCGGCGCATCTGGGTTGAATGCAGCCAGCGGCGGTGGTGGTGGGGCGTTGTACCAGAGATCGACCATTGTTTCATCAATCACCAGCGTGGTGCGGGTGCGCGCTGAAAGATCGGCGATGCGCTGGCGAGTCGGGCCGTCCATACAGCGTCCGGTCGGGTTATGAAAGTCAGGCATCAGATACGCCAGACGCGGTGACGTTTGCGCGAATGTGGCGGTGAGACCGTCTACGTCCCAGCCTTCTGCGGGCAGTGACACACCAACCGGGCGGCAGGACGCACCCTGGATCGCCGCAATCGCCAGCGGATACGTTGGGTTATCCACCACCACCCGATCGCCAGGGCCAGTCAACAGCCGCAGAATCAAGGCCAGCCCGCTCACCGCTCCGTTCACAATCATGATTTCGTCAGCGCGCGTCAGCAAACCACGGGCGCAATAGTGTTGCGCAACGGTTTCACGCAGTGCCGGTAAACCCTGTTGATCGTAACCGGTACTGGCTAAATGCTGTGGCAAAAGAGACAGCGCGTGATGATAAGCCTGATGAATTTCTGGCCCGGCGTTGAGTGCGGCAATGGATAAGTCCAGCGCCTGCACGGTGTTCATTCTGGTCGGAACCTGGGGCTGCTGCGCCGGTAGAATCACCCGGGAACCGCTGCCATGACGGCTGACTATGTAGCCTTCATCACGCAGCTGGGCCAGCGCGCTGGCAACCGTGGTGCGACTTACGCCGAGCGCGGTCGAAAGCTCGCGTTCGCCAGGCAAACGGCTGTCCAGCGCCAGGCGACCATCGAGAATTAACAGCCGCAGCGCCTCGGCCAGCTGACGCCAGAGTGGAGTGCGGGATGGGGTTTCCTGCCAATGACCCAGCAGGCTTACCAACGACTGACTACCGGAACGACGAAGAGACATAGCAGTCCACTTTTATAAAACTGGTCATTAATAATCAGTCCATTTTTAATGATGATGCGTTTTTCAGCAACTAATAATGAGGTCGTTATGCTGCGTCGTTTACTGCAACTGTACGTCGGGCTATGCCTGTATGGTATTTCCACCGGGATGTTTGTGCAGGCCAATTTGGGCGCTGATCCCTGGGATGTGTTTCATCTTGGGGTCGGGAAAGTCTTTTCACTGGATATCGGCACGGTAATGATCCTCACCGGGGCATTGGTATTGCTGCTGTGGATCCCAATCCGCCAGCGTCCGGGACTCGGGACTATCAGCAATGTGATTGTGCTCGGCCTGGCAGCGAATGCCACGATTGTCGTGATCCCCACGCCGGAATCACTGTGGCTACAAAGTGGGATGATGGTCATCGCGGTGATATTGAATGCGCTGGCGACCGGAATGTACATCGGTGCCGGTTTTGGCCCCGGGCCGCGCGATGGACTGATGACGGGGATCCACGCTCGCACCGGCTGGTCGATTCGAGGGATCCGCACCACGATTGAAGTCACGGTGCTGGTTATCGGCTATTTTCTCGGGGGCAGCGTGGGGATCGGCACGCTGGTTTATGCGCTGGCGATTGGCCCGTTGATCCAGCTCTGTTTACCGTGGTTCCGCACGGAATCCACCGCACGTCCGGTGCTAAAAAAAGAAAAAGTCCTGAGCTAATTTACGAAGCGCTCACAGTCATAGGCGGGATTATCCGTTACACTGACGGCATTGCTTCCCGGATGCCACAACGATGAAAACTACCACCCTTTACGATGTCGCCCGTGTGGCGGGCGTTTCCTACCAGACCGTTTCCCGCGTGATAAATCAGGCGGCGAACGTCTCGGCGCGCACGCGTGAAAACGTCGAGCGCGCAATGGCTGAACTCAACTATGTTCCCAACCGTGGCGCGCAGCTTCTGGCGGGTAAACGCCAGCCGACGTTGGGGCTTATCAGCGCCGATCTGGCGTTGCATGCGCCGTCACAAATCGCGTCAGCGGTGAAACAGCGTGCGGGTGATCAAGGCTACGCGGTGCTGATTTCGATGGTCACGGACAATGCGGAAACCTGCTGCCGGGAGGCGGTGCAGGAACTGCTTGCACAGCGCGTTGATGGCCTGATGATCAACGTTCCGCTGGAAGATGACGTTGCGCAGCGGCTACGGGAGCTGGCCGCGCCGCTGCCGGTGCTATTTCTTGATGTCAGTGAACAAGCAGCGGTGAACAGCCTCGTGTTCAGCCCTTCGCAGGGGGCGCAGCTTGGCGTGACGCATCTTCTTGAACAGGGGCATTCACGTATCGCGCTACTGGCAGGGCCTGCAACATCCGTCTCGGCGCGGGCGCGCCTGGCGGGCTGGCAGCAGTCGCTTGCAGCGGCCGGGCTGACGCCATGCGCGGTAGCCAGAGGAGACTGGAGCGCGCAGTCGGGGTATGAAAAAGCTCACGGTTTATTGGCGAATGCGACTAAACCTGACGCGGTACTGGTGGCGAACGATCAGATGGCGCTCGGCGTGCTGCGGGCCTGTGCTGAAAAGGGCATTGCGGTGCCGGGGCAGCTGTCGGTCGTCGGCTATGATGACACCACCGACAGCGCATGGTTTACGCCGCCATTGACCACCATTCGTCAGGCGTTTCGCGAAGCGGGCGAGCAGGGCGTTGACTGGCTAACGGGCGAACGCGAGGCAGGCGTTATCAGCCAGACCCGGCTGCCGGTGACGCTGGTGGTGCGTGGATCAACCGCGCCTGCTCAGCAGGAACCGCCGGAAGATCTGGCCCATCGTTTACACCAACTGGCGGCGCTGGCGAATAAATTGGGCCTGCCATAATCGCTTTGTGATCGTGCTCGCTTCTTGTCGACAGGATCCTTTACCCTTTTTTCCGATCGGTGCATTCTGATTGAAATTGTGAGCGCTTCGCAAAGAGGTTTATCTGATGACATCTGCACCTACCACCCTGGCTCTGCAACTGGCTCGTCGTGACTGGGAAAACCCCGGCGTCACGCAATGGCATCGTTTAGCGGCCCACGCGCCGATGAACAGCTGGCGCAATCCACTTGCGGGGCAGCAAGACGCGGCTTCAGCTTCGCTAAAATCCCTCAACGGTGAGTGGCGTTTTAGCTTCTTTAGCGCCCCTGAAGCGGTGCCGGATGTCTGGCTCGAAGGCGATTTGCCCGATGCCGTCGTCATGCCGGTGCCGTCGAACTGGCAGATGCAGGGTTTTGATACGCCGATTTATACCAACGTCACCTATCCCATTCCGGTCACCCCGCCGCAGGTGCCTGCCGACAACCCGACCGGCTGCTATTCGCGCGACGTTGAGGTGCCGGAAAGCTGGCTGCAAAAAGGGCAGACGAGAATTGTGTTCGACGGTGTGAACTCTGCGTTTCATTTATGGTGCAACGGCGTATGGATTGGTTACTCCCAGGACAGTCGCCTGCCTGCGGAATTTGACCTCAGCGAGGTGCTGGTGGCCGGACGCAACCGGCTGGCGGTGATGGTGCTGCGCTGGTGCGACGGCAGCTATCTGGAAGATCAGGACATGTGGCGGATGAGCGGCATTTTCCGCGACGTCTCGCTACTGCATAAGCCCCCGACGCGGATTGCTGATTATTATCACGTCACGGATTTGAACGAGGATTTCAGCCGCGGTGTGCTCAAGCTTAACGTGGTGCTGGAAGGTGAGGCGTTTAACGAAACCGAAGTGGAAGCGGTGCTCTGGCGTGATGGCGAGGAAATTGGCCGCCAACGGCAAAAGCCGGGCAGCGACACTGTCGATGAACGCGGCAACTGGGCCGAACGGTTAGCGCTGGCCATTCCGGTAAACGAACCGCAATTGTGGAGTGCGGAGATCCCGAATCTTTATCGACTGACGATCACCCTGTTTAACGCCGACGGCCAGGCGCTGGAAACCGAAGCCTGCGATGTTGGTTTTCGCCGGGTAGCCATCGTTGATGGCCTGCTGACGCTCAACGGCAAACCGCTGCTTATCCGCGGCGTGAACCGCCACGAGCATCACCCGCAAACCGGGCAGGCCGTGGATGAAGCCACGATGCGGCAGGATATTTTGCTGATGAAGCAGAATAACTTTAACGCCGTGCGCTGCTCGCATTATCCCAACCATCCGCTGTGGTACCGACTCTGCGACCGCTACGGCCTGTATGTGGTGGATGAGGCGAATATTGAAACCCACGGCATGGTGCCGATGAGTCGTCTGGCGGACGATCCTCGTTGGTTACCGGCGATGAGCGAGCGTGTGACGCGCATGGTGAGCCGCGATCGCAACCATCCGTCGATCGTTATCTGGTCACTCGGTAATGAATCCGGGCACGGTGCGAACCACGATGCGCTGTATCGCTGGCTGAAAACCACCGATCCGACGCGTCCGGTGCAGTACGAAGGCGGCGGGGCGAATAGCGCCGCGACCGATATCATCTGCCCGATGTACGCGCGGGTCGATCAGGATCAGCTGTTCCCGGCGGTACCGAAATGGTCGCTGAAAAAATGGATCGGTCTGCCGGAAGAATCGCGACCGCTGATCCTTTGTGAATACGCCCATGCGATGGGCAATAGCTTTGGCGGCTTTGCCAAATACTGGCAGGCGTTCCGCGAGTTCCCACGTTTACAGGGCGGATTCGTCTGGGACTGGGTCGATCAGGCGCTGTGTAAAACCGATTCCGATGGGCAGACATTTTGGGCCTACGGGGGAGATTTTGGCGACACGCCCAATGATCGCCAGTTCTGCATGAACGGCCTGGTTTTCCCGGATCGCACGCCGCATCCGGCGCTGTTTGAAGCCAAACGCGCGCAGCAGTTTTTCCAGTTCCGTCTGCATTCGCTCGCGCCGCTGCGTGTGGAAATCTGCAGCGAATACTTGTTCCGCCACAGCGATAACGAGCGTTTATGCTGGTGGATTTCGCGCGATGGTGAACGTCTGGCCGAAGGCGAATGCGAATTGAATCTGGTGCCGCAGAGCAGCCAGTTGCTTGAGCTTTCGGACATGACGCTGCCCGCGGGCGAGGGTGAAATTTGGCTGAACGTCGAGGTGTGGCAGACCGATGCCACCGCCTGGTCTGAGGCCAATCATCTTTGCGCCTGGGACCAATGGCCGCTGCCCGCGCCGCTCGCCGTGCCTGCCCCGCATGTTGCGGGTTATGCACCGGAGCTGGCCGTGAGTGAAAAAGCCTTCACCGTCACCCACGGTAGCCAGCGCTGGGCTTTTTGCCGGGAAAGCGGACACCTGAGCCAGTGGTGGCGTGACGAGCAGCCGGGATTATTGACGCCAGTGATGGATAACTTCACCCGCGCGCCGCTGGATAACGATATTGGCGTCAGCGAAGCCACGCGCATCGATCCGAACGCCTGGGTTGAGCGCTGGAAGGCCGCCGGGCTGTACGCCATGAATGCCCGTCTGCTGCATTGTGAAGCCCGCCAGCAGGGCGATGAGGTGGTGATTCACACGCGCCACGTTTGGGAGCATCAGCAGAAAACGCTGTTTATCTCGGATAAGTGCTGGCGCGTCGACGACGACGGCATACTACACGCAGAAATCGACGTCACCGTGGCGACCGATATCCCTGAGCCTTCGCGCATCGGCCTGTGCTGTCAGCTGGCCGATATTGCGCCAGAGGCATCGTGGCTGGGCCTTGGAGCGCATGAAAACTACCCCGACAGAAAGCTTGCCGCGCGTCAGGGGCGCTGGACGTTACCGCTTGAAAAACTGCATACGCCGTATATTTTCCCCACTGAAAATGGCCTGCGCTGCGACACCCGCGAACTGCGCTACGGCGATAATCTCTGGCAGGGCGCGTTCCATTTTGGCCTGAGCCGCTATAGTCAACAGCAACTGCATGAGGTGAGCCATCAGCATTTACTGCGTGAAGAAGCGGGCTGCTGGCTGAACCTGGACGCGTTCCACATGGGCGTCGGCGGTGACGATTCATGGAGCCCGAGCGTATCGCCAGAATTCCTGCTGCCATCGCGCCGCCTGCGTTATGCGTTCAGCTGGCGCCGCGACTAAACTTATCAACGCCGGATGCGGTCAGACACGCTGGCCGCACCGTTCACTTCGGAGGTTATCTCATGAAGTATGTTGATGGTTTTGTCGTTGCCGTGCCTGCGGACAAAAAGGAGGCGTATATCGCGCTGGCGGCAAAGGCGGCACCGCTGTTTAAAGAGTTTGGTGCAACTCGCGTGGTGGAATGTTGGGCAGAAGATGTGCCGGACGGCAAGCTGACCGATTTTCGCATGGCGGTAAAAGCCGAAGACAATGAAGAAGTGGTTTTCAGCTGGATTGAATACCCCTCGAAAGAGGTTCGGGATGCGGCCAACGCGAAGATGATGGCCGATCCGCGGATGAAAGAGATGGGCGACAGCATGCCGTTTGATGGTAAACGGATGATTTACGGCGGCTTCGCCCCGATCCTCGATGAGTAAATGATGAATACGGCTGTGCGGCGTGCCGCCAGCCGTTTTATTCAGGACACTTTGGTGAACAGGTGACGTTTGTCGAGCCGTCGGTGTGAAAAAGGATCGTTCATTCCTGTGCGAGGTTTTCCTGCGCCCAGGTAATGAATTCCGCCTTCGGTAGCGCTTTGCAGAACAGCCAGCCCTGACCAAACTGCACGCCATGCTCCGCCAGCCAGCGGCGCTGGCACTCAGTTTCCACCCCTTCTGCCACCATCGCCAGCTGCAATGCTTTAGCCATTTCAATGATGTGCGGGGTGACGTTTTTAAACTCCAGTGCATCGACAAATGACTTATCGATTTTGATGATGTCGACGTCGAGATTTTGCAGATAGCTGAGACTGGAATAGCCAGTGCCGAAATCATCGATGTACAGTGCATATCCTGCCTGACGCAGCTGGCTCAGGGTGCTGGCACTGTTTTTCAAATCGATAAAGCTGCGTTCAGTGAGCTCTAACGCCACCTGTGAGGGCGTTAAACTCCATTTGTTTAACTGCTGGGCGAGTTGGGCGGGCAGCCGCGTGGTGATCAAATCCTGCGGATCGAGATTGATTGAGACGTGCTGGGTCGGATGCTGCTTCAGCCACGGACCCAAATCCTCAAATACTTTCTCGACGATAAGGCCGGTCAGGCGCGTAATCAGCCCGGTTTGTTCAGCCAGCGGAACGAAAATCTCCGGTGACAAAAAGGTGCCGTCCGGCTGTCGCCAGCGGGCCAGGGCTTCTGCGCCAACGATCCGGCTCGAGCGTAACGAGACAATCGGCTGATAATACACGTCGAGGCTGCGGGCATTTATGGCGTCGAGCATACGGTGATAGGGCGATTGCAGATTGCGCACCATGCGCAAAATCAGCAGCGATGCGAGCCCGCTGATTAACACGCCGAGCGGCAGCCACAGCAGTAATTGCTGGTGCCATTTGTCGGTCAGCGGCGCAACAGGAGCCCAGACCACCTGCGATAAGCCGATATCCGGGTAGTCGCGCAGGTTGTAAAGCATACCATCGTGCTCAAAGGTGTGGTTGCCTTTGTGGCGCTCCTGCTGCCATAGCAACAGGTCAAACGGTGCGCTTTGGGCGACAATGCGGCCGCTCTGGCTGCCAATCAACACGGTGTTGATAGTCCATTGCGCGAAGGGCACAACGTCGACAAATGAACCGGGATCAATCATCACCATATGCCGTTGGCTCGCCAGTGCCACCATGTCATGATTGATGCCCAAGTCGTTGCTGTTGGTCAGCCAAACGCGATAGCCATCCGGGGTCCGGCGGTTGGTCGGCGGAAACTGCATTTCGCTGCTGTGGCTTTCCAGGGAAGAACATTCCGGCTTCATGCCATTGAGCGATAAGACTTCCTGGATATCACGGTGCGTATAGGACGCGCGCCGCATTGCCTGCAGATGTTCAGGGCTACAGATCCGGCCCTGAAAGGTGTCAATTTCTTGCAGTGCCGATTTAGCCTGTTCCACTACCAGATGCGTGCGCAATATGGTGCGTTCACCATATTGGTTGAGGTCATGATTAAACTCTTTTTCTGCCTGATAATGCGCGAGCCACACACTGAGCGTGACCGGTAACAGGACCGAGAGGATTAGCACGCCCACGACCAGACCGATCGTTCTTTTACTTGTCATGGGCCTGTTTTCCTTTCAGCGCTGAATTCATCATGTTCTGCCAATTATATGCAATGATAGGGTTAACTGTCTTTTTTCAAAGGACTAATTTGGGAAGCGGCGATGAAAAAAAATGAGTTCGTCACGCAGGATCTGCTCAGCAAAATTTATCAGCAGGGTGATGCGGCCCCGCGCAAATTGCCGCCTGAACGACAGCTGGCGGAAGAATACGGCGTGTCGCGCTTTACGGTACGTCAGGCGCTGGAAAAGCTGGCGAGTATTGGCATCGTCAGAATTGTGCAGGGATCGGGATGCTGGATTAACGAACAGGCGCGAAATAATCCGCTGGTGTACAACTCGATTACCGAAAAGCGTTTCGACCAGATGCGTTATCGGATGATAAGCCTGCATAAAAAACGCCCGAATCGCGAGGAGCAACAGATATTCGGGCTAACGGATGATGATTTTATCTGGCAGTTTTGTCGTCTGCGCTATGTGGACGACAGCCCAGTGCAAATCGAGGTGTCGCGCATGCCATCGACGACGTTCGCTGACCTCAATCAGCAGGTTATCGAACGATCGTTACAGCAATATGTTCTGGAAAAGGGCTACCAAATTTCGCACATGCTCACGACGTATCGGGCGGTAAACGTTAGTCGGGAACAGGCAGAATTATTGGGCTGCAAAAAGGGCAGCCCGGCGATGCTCATCAATAACCGTGGCATTCTGGCGGGTGGGCAGGTCTACGCCGTCAGCGATATTATCGATATCAACTACACCTGCACCTACGTGATCCCGCATAACCGCGATAATCTCGCATTCCGCCAGCAGCCAGGCTGATTACGGCGTGTGCAGCGCGCCGTCTGGCAGGCGGCTTTGGGTCCATTCATGCGGACGGTAAACCACCGGATGCGCGAGGGCCAGCGCTTCGTTGAAATCGACGCCAATGCCGTTGGCCTGCGGCGGATATACGTAGCCATCTTTAACTTCCGGTGCGCCGGGGAATACCGCGTCGGTGGTGGCCGAGCGCGGAATATATTCCTGAATCGCGGCGTTGTGGAGATGAATATTCAGATGCGTATTCACCGCCACGCCAATCGGCGTCATGTCGCCAGGACCATGCCACGCCAGCCGCACGCCAAAGGCCTGACACAGCACCGCCAGCTTCAGCGCCGGGGTGATCCCGCCAATCTGAGATACGTGGCAGCGAATAAAATCGATCTGCCGGTTCACAATTACGTCGTGCCATTCCGCAGGGTTGTTGAACAGCTCGCCCAGCGCCAGCGGAACGCTGCTCTGCTGACGAATTTGTGCCAGCCACGGGGTTTGCTGAGGCGGCAAAATGTCTTCAATAAAGTACGGCTGGTAGGGTTCAAGCTGTTTGGCTAACTGCACCGCCTGCTGCGGGAACAGGCGTTCGTGGACGTCATGCAGAATATGGAAACGGTGGCCGTAGCGTTCGCGCAGGGCGCGGAACATTTCCACCGTGTTACGCATGTACTGGTCCTGGCAGAACCATGCGCCGGACGAGGGGTTTTCCGGCGCATGCAATTCCGTCGGGGTGCCGCCATAAAAGCCGAGCTGGCAGCGAATGTGGCGATAGCCCTTTTCCAGCAACCCATCGACAGCGACGTACAGCTGTGCCAGCGTTTCACCGCTGGCGTGCGAATAGGCGGCGATCGCATCCCGGGATTTCCCGCCCAGCAGCTGGTACAGCGGCATATTCGCCAGCCGCGCTTTGATATCCCACAGCGCCATATCAACTCCGGCCATGGCGTTGTTCATCGCCGGGCCGTTACGCCAGTAGGCGTTGACGTTCATCATCTGCCAGAGATCTTCGATATTATTGGCGTCGCGGCCCATCAGCAGCGGGCGCAGGTATTCATCGACCAGCGTTTTGACCGCCAGCGGGCGCTGCTGAAATGTGGCGCAGCCGAGGCCGATAACGCCTTTGTCAGTGGTAATGCGCACCGTTACCAGATTATGGCGGTCGGGGCGGGTGATGAAGCAGTCGATAGCGGTAATAAGCGTCGGTTGCACGGAAAAAAGCTCCCTGTCTGAGACAGAAAAAGAACATGATTGATGATTTATCTTCGCCCTATTTTTAGGGGCAGGTAAACCTTTTTCTGGAATAAATATTTTGGTCTGAAATAGAGGGTTAATTGAATTAAAAACCAGACCAATTGTGCCTCGAAACGACATTGATGGCTAATTAGATCGAGAAGTGTGAGGGCCTTCAAATTTTATTGGTTTGTTTTACGTGGTGGGCTTGATTACCATCCGGATAACCAAAACAAGTACACTTCGCAGGAGTCACTATGGGGACGCGAGACGCCATCGCCCGGATTATTCAGCTGGTCGGTGGGCAAGATAATATCAATAAAGTCTGGCACTGCATGACCCGTTTACGCTTTGATTTAATTGATGATAGCAAAATCGAACAAAGCGAAATTAAGAAGCTGCCCGGCGTGCTGGGCGCACAATTACAAAGCGATCAGTTCCAGATAATCATTGGTCCGAAAGTGAACGGCTGGTATGAGCAATTGCAGGAAACGCTGGGCCAGCGTGATGCGCCAGCCGCGTCGGACGCGAAAGGGCGAAAAAGCCTGGTGTCGCTGTTTATGGATACCGTCTCTGGCGTGTTTGGTCCGATTGTGCCAGCGATTGCCGGGGCCGGGATGATCAAAGGTTTGCTGGCTGGATTAATTGCGCTGAAAGTGGTGTCGCCGAAAAGTGAAACGGTGATGGTCATCGACCTTATCGCCAGCGGCGTGTTCTATTTCCTGCCGTTTTTCCTGGCGGTTTCCGCAGCGAAAATCTTCAAAACCAATGAATACCTCGCGGCCGCGGTGGCGGCTTGCCTGATGTATCCGACCTTAATCGACGCGGCAAAGGCTCTGGCGACGCACCAGCCGGATGCGGCTTCCGCGCTGTGGCTGATGAACGCGATCCCGGTGTCGGTGTTTAACTATTCATCGAGCGTTATTCCGGTAATTTTCTCGGTGCTGGCGCTGAAATACATCCACAAATGGGTCGACAGCATCATGCCTGAGGTGCTGAAAACGGTATTCACGCCAACGCTGACGCTGTTTATCGGCGCGCTGGCGGCATTGGTGGTGATTGGTCCGATTGGCATCTGGCTGGGTAAAGGGCTGGCGCTGTTTATCGAAGGCCTGTTCAGCGTGTCAGCGAGCTTTGCCGGGCTGGTGGTGGGGGCGATCCGTCCCGTGGCGATCCTGACCGGGATGCATCACGCAATGACGCCGATTGCCCTGCAAAACTTCAGCGATCGCGGCTACGACATGCTGATGCCGATGATGTTTATGGCCAATATGGCGATTGCCGGGGCGACGTTTGCTATCTGGCGTTTGAGCAAGGATCGCCAGGACCGTACGGTGACGCTATCGGCGGCGGTTTCCGCGCTGCTCGGCATTACCGAACCGGCGCTGTTTGGCGTGCTGACGCGCTATAAAAAGGCCTTTATCGCCGCAACGATCGCCAGTTCAGTAGCCTCGGCGTTTATCGCGTTCTTCGGTGTGCGCCTGTACGGCTACATTTTGTCGAGCATTTTCAGTTTACCGGCCTATATCGGCCCGTATTTTGTCTTTGCGCTGTCGGGCGTGGTAATTGCGCTAGTGCTGTCGTTTACGCTGACCACGCTGCTGGTGGGCCGGGAACAACAGTAAACCAATACGATTTCAGATCTAAAGGGCGGCGTGAGTCGCCTTTTTAATACGCCAAATCTCTCCGTTATCCCTCTCTTTTATTCAGTTACGCAGAAAAACTGTGCGATAACTCACATTTTTTAAAGCGCGTTTTACGTGCGTTCCCCGCGTGTGAAAAACCGAAAACAGAACACGAAAAGATGCGCAGTAATCTATTGAAATAAAAGTCAATTAATCAGCTCGTGAATAAAAGATTAAATGTGATTAAATTCACAAAAATGAGTCTTTCCACGCATCTGTCAATACCTGTGATGGGTACGGGAATGACAAATTTGTGACTTTCATTGCAAATTTAGGGCTTGTTAAAAGGAAAAATCATTGTCAGGAAATTAAACGGGGTGACGCTCATGAAAATCGGCATGGTAATTAGTGGCGGCGATGTGACAGGGATAAATAATTTTGTATTTCAAGTGTCACGACTCGCGCGGGCAGATATCATCTTATTTAATGGTGGTATTTCTGGTCTATTGAAAAATACGCATCAGGCTATTTCTCTACGTGATTTAGTGGACTTTTCTGTTGCCGCCATTCCGATTATGTCTTCGGGTAGAACCAGCCGTAAATTGATGGCCTCTGAATATGAAACCATCGCCAGGCAGCTTAAAGCCCTGCATATTGATGTGCTTATTATGGCGGGCGGTGATGGTTCATTACAGTTTCTTCACCACCTTAGTGAGTACGGCGTGAATTGCTTCGGCGTCGGCATGACCATCGATAATGACGTTTACGGCAGCGATTACACGATTGGTTTTTCTACTGCCTGCGAACAAATTATTAAAGAGGTCGCAAAGCTGCGTAATACAGGGCGGGCATTGCCGGGACGGGTATTTATGGTTGAGCTCCTGGGTGGCTACTGTGGTGAACTGACGTTGCAGTCGGCCATTAAAAGCAACGCCGATTTCGCGCTGATCCCTGAATGCCAGCAGACGCTGAGCGAACTGGCCGGGAAAATTACTGCCAGGCTTGAATCGCAAAACAGTGTCGTGATCCTCTGTTCTGAAGGCTACACCAAAGAGTACTCCCCCGGCTTTCAGGGGGCGATTGATACCATGATTAAACAGCTTGAACCGAAAATTGGCGTGCGGATCCGTAAGTCAATAATCGGCTATAGCCTGCGTAACGGTGAGCCAACCTGCGAAGAGATTTATCAGGGTACCATAATGGCCACAGAGGTCGTGCGCTGTATCCGGTCAGGCATGAAAAATAAAGCAGTCATTATTAATTCGAGTAATAAACCGATCCCAATAGATTTAATTAGTATGCAAAAGCGCCTCGTCGACACCGAAGGGCATCATTATAAATTAGCCAGGCAACTCGATATTATTTGAGGAGTGAATCAATGCTTAAAATTCTATGCGTATGTGGCTGCGGTTTAGGTTCCAGTTTCGCCATTGAAATGACGGCGAAGGCGGTGCTTAAAAAATTAGAAATCCCTGCTGAGATTGAACACACTACCGTCTCCGAAGCGGGCGCCTTTAAATCCGATATTATTCTCACGCAAAAAACCTTTGCCGATATTTTAACGGCGGACGCTAGTGAAGAGGAAATTAAACGCGTTATCGTTCTGCACCGCTTAACGGATAAAGACGAAATCGAGCAGAAAATTGTCGCCTTTTTAAAAGAACGCAATGTGAAGGTACTCGAAAATGAATAGCATCATTAACTTTATTGTTAAGGACCTGCTGGGGCAGGCATCGATTCTGATTGCCTTTATCGCCATGCTCGGTCTTTTATTGCAGAAGAAATCGAAGGGCAAAGTAGCGGAAGGCACGTTTAAAACGCTGCTCGGCTTTTTAATCATGATGGCGGGCATCAATATTATTGTCGATACCCTGACCTTCCTGAACGATATTTTCACCCACGGCTTTGGCATGAAGGGCTACATCACCGACGTGGCGGCGATTGCGGGGCTGGCAAACCGCGAGCTCGGTT
The DNA here is from genome assembly GCA_902706235.1 of Citrobacter sp. 18056. Lineage (GTDB taxonomy): Bacteria > Pseudomonadota > Gammaproteobacteria > Enterobacterales > Enterobacteriaceae > Scandinavium > Scandinavium manionii. The sequence goes on from CACSJR010000006.1 coordinate 132,704, forward strand.
CCGAAGTGGCACTCACGCTGATGGTCATTTTCATCGTCAACATCATCATTGCCCGCATTACGCCGTTTAAATATATCTTCCTTACCGGGCAGGCACTGCTGTGGATGGCAACCATCGGCGCGGTTATCGGCTACAAATCGGGGCTGACAGGGGCACCGTTGATTCTGACCGGCGGGATTTTCGGCGGGATTATGGCAGTGTTGATGCCCGCGCTGGCTCAGCCAGTGGTTCGCCGTATCACGGGTTCTGATGATGTTGCCCTGGGCCACTTCTGCACTATTGGCTATCTGGTGCAGGCGGCGGTGGCGAAGGTGGTGGGCAAAGGATCGAAATCCACCGAAGACCTGGTGCTGCCGGATAATTTCAAATTCCTGCAGGATACCTACCTCTCTATGGCCGTGGTGATGATCCCGATGTATCTCATCCCGGCTCTGGCGGCTGGCCCGGAGTACATCAGCCAGTATTCTAACGGCGTGAACTACCTGATGTTCGCATTTATGCAATCGATTCAGTTTGTTGCCGGGGTGTTCGTGCTTTACAGCGGCGTGCGTCTACTGCTTAACGAACTGGTTCCCGCATTCCGCGGCATTGCGATGCGCATTGTGCCCGACGCTAAACCCGCGCTGGATTGCCCGGTTCTGTTCCCGTATGCCCCTAACGCCGTCATCGTCGGTTTCCTGGCCACCACAGCGGGTTCAATCATTGGCATGATTGTCTTCCCGATGTTTGGTCTGGCGATGATCCTCCCCGGTCTGCTGACCAACTTCTTTGCCGGCGGTACCGCAGGCATTTTCGGTAACGCGATGGGGGGCAGGCGAGGGGCAGTAATCGGCGGCGTGGTACACGGCCTGTTCATTACCTTCCTGCCGGCAATCCTGGTACCGATGCTGGAAAGCTACGGATTTACCGGCGTGACCTTCAGCGACTCCGACGTGATCAGCAGCGGCCTGATTCTGGGGCATGTCTTCCAGAATAACTGGACGTTTGTTGGCGTATTTATCCTGTTCGTGGCGCTCATCGCCTGGTTCGTGAATGGTAAATCAACCAAACCTCAAGAGGAAAAAGTGCATGAGTCTGTATAACTTCCCAGATTTATTACAGGTAGCAAAAGAACGCGGTTTTAAAGCAGTGGGTTCCTTTAATTTACATTGCCTGGAAATGTTGCCCGCTTATTTTAAAGCCGCCAAAGTAACGAACAGCCCGCTAATGATTCAGATCTCAACGGGTACCGCGGAATATTTAGGTTATCGCTTACTGGTTGATTCGGTTTGTTCTTTAGCGGAAAGCCAGAATATCCCAACCTGCCTGCATCTGGATCACTGTTCGGATATTGAATCCATTAAAACGGCAATTGATGCCGGGTTCAGTTCGGTGATGTATGACGGCTCGCATCTGGAAATGGCAGAGAATATCGCCAATACGCGAAAAGTTATCGAAATTGCCCGTCCGCGAAATGTTTCTGTTGAAGCAGAGTTAGGCGCAATCGGCGGTTCGGAAGACGGTAAAGCGGTGGCGGCGGAAGATATTTGTTTTACCACTACGGAAGATGCCCGGCACTTTGTTGCTGAAACGCAGGTCGATATGCTGGCGGTCTCCGTGGGCACCGTACATGGCCTGTATACCGGCAAAGCCAAAATCCAGCATCAGCGCCTGGCGGACATCAGCGAAGTCACCAGAACGCCACTGGTACTGCACGGTGGGACGGGCGTCAGCGATGAGGATATGCGCCGTGCCGTGGCGGGGGGAATCGACAAAGTGAACGTCGGTACAGAGATGAACGTTCAGTGGGTCGGTCATTGCCAGGAGACGTTTGGCAAAGGCAAAGTTAATGACAGCGTGCGAAAATTTTTAATTCCGGCTAACGATGCGGTGGCTGCGGTATTAATCGAAAAGATCGCATTGTTTAAATAACGGATGCGTTAATCTTTACTCTTCACTGTAACCCTGGTTGCCCGACAATCATCAGGGCGGGAGATAGCTATGTTTGAATCACTAAAAAGAGTGTTTAAGCCGGATAATACAGATACGGAAAAATATGATATTCAGGCGGGAGAGCTTGCGGCTGAATTAACGGCTCTGGAAAATACATTATCGGCAGATCCCCTGAATAGCGAAGCGCAAAAAACATTAATGCTGCGTTATAACCAGGCGTTACAGGTCTTTGCGAAGAGTAAAACACACCGTCAGTATATCGATCCTTTATTTGTCAAAATAGACGAGCTGCGCAATATCATCCGCAGAACTATTTAAGGAGCCATTATGGCGATTAAGGAGTTATTGATCGAGGCGCAGGCAATCCAGGTCGGCGTACGTGAAAAAGACTGGCAAAAGGTCATTGAAATGGCCGCCCGGCCGCTGGTTGAGAACGGCTATATTTTGCCGTCCTATCACCAGGCGGTAATCGCTAACACGCTGGAGCACGGTGCCTATTACGTGTTTGAGGAAGGCATCGCTATGCCCCATGCCAGGCCGGAGTGCGGGGTGCTGAAAAACAGCTTCAGCCTGCTACTGCTGGATGAGCCGATAGGTTTTGCCGACAGCGACAAGGCCGATATCGTTATCATGTTTGCAGCCAAAGACAGCAATGCACATATCGAAGAGGGTATTCGTGCCATTGTGAATTGGCTTGGTGACGACGACGTTATGGCAAAACTGCGCAAGGCAAAAGCGAAAGAAGAGGTGATTGCAATATTATGAGTCAGACAACGCGAACACAGGGCAAAACGGTGGTACTTGTGAACGGCGTTCCCGCATCAGGGAAGAGCACCATCGCACAACTGTTGTCAGAACATTTTGCTCTGCCAGTGCTGACCATCGACGGTATTAAAGAGCCGTTTATGGCGCAATTTGACAATATCGACAGGCCATTCAATCGCCGTTTGGGCTGCGCCGCGTATGAGGTGATCTGGTCGATAGTCGCTGCCAGCCCGCAGCAGTGTGTCTTTCTGATTGATGCATGGTTTGGCTTCCAGCCGAAGGAATCGTTGATCCGTTATCTCGAAAAAGCAGGCATTACCCGGGTTCTGGAGGTGTGGAATAGTATCCCCGGAAATTTGGCGGCGGCACGCTATGCACAGAGACTGGGAGTCAGGCGTAACGGCCATCCCGGTGAAGAGTACCTTCCCGAGTTATTGCGCCTGGCAGATTGCGCGCAACCTATGTCGTTAGGGCCCGTGTATACCGTGGATCAGGGGAAGCCGGTGGATAATACGGCCCTGATTGCCTGGCTGACTCATGCGCTGGAAGAGTAAACCTTGCGATAGGAAGGGTTGATCTGGGGAGAGGGTGGGTGTATTTTGTTGTTATGTTATACTATAACAATTGAGGTTGATTATGAGAACCGATATCCATCCACACTACCGTACCGTGGTGTTCCACGACACCAGCGCCAACGAATACTTCAAAGTCGGGTCGACCATTAAAACCGACAGGGAAATCGAACTGGACGGGGAAACTTTCCCGTACATCACCCTTGAAGTGTCGTCTAAGTCGCATCCGTTCTATACCGGGAAGCAAAAAACCTTCTCGAATGAAGGCAGCATGGCGCGTTTCCGTCAGCGTTTTGGCGGCTTTCTTGATGCGAAACGAGGCTAAACATGCAGGTTCTGAATTCACTTAAAAGCGCGAAACAGCGCCACCCGGATTGTCAGATTGTAAGACGCAAAGGGCGATTGTACGTCATTTGCAAAACAAACCCCCGCTTTAAAGCTGTGCAGGGGCGCAAGAAAAGACGTTAACGTTTTGGTTGTCGCCAACTTTCCAGGGAAGTCCTCTGCTTGCCGTCGGCGCTAAAATTATCGGCGGCAAGCCATTTCTGCATCGCGCCATCTACCTCTGGCCACTCCTGGTCGATAATCGAAAACCAGTCTGTGTCACGATTATGCCCTTTGATAACCAGCGCCTGACGAAATTGCCCTTCATACTGAAAGCCCATGCGCAGCGCGGCGCGGCGGGACGGCTCATTCAGACTGTTACATTTCCACTCATATCGGCGATAGCCGAGAGTGTCGAACGCGTAACGCATCAGCAGCCATTGCGCTTCGGTGGACATCGGCGTGCGGCTCAGCAGCGGTGAAAAATGCACATGGCCCACTTCAACGACGCCATTTTTACTGTCGATGCGCATCAACGCCAGCGTGCCAACCGGCTGCCCGCTCTGTTTATCGATGACCGCGAAATGAATCGGGTCCTGTAAGGTCACCACACTGTGCACCCACGCGCGGTAGCTTTCCACATCGGTGTCCGGCTCGCGCAGCAGCCATGTCCAGGCGCGGGTGTCTTCCGCCAGCTGATAGGCGGCAAACAGCGCGTCGGCATGTTCAGTCCGTAAAGGTTCTAGTCGGCACAGACGGCCTTCCAGGGTTTCACGACCCGGATGCGGGCGCGGCTGCCAGTCCGGGAGAGCTTCCCCAACCGGCTGACCAAACTCATTATTCTGACTCATACTGACTCCTTTTTGGACGCGTTTACGCAGAATAGGGTGCTGATGGTTCCCTGGAAAGAGCCACTGGCGTATCTTCTGGTGGTACCACGAGGAGATCCGATGAATATTCCTGATGATGCGTTTTATGGGCTGCTGACGAAGGCCGTGCAGTTGCGCGACGGTGAAACGCTGCAGCGGACGATTTACCATGCGCTGCGCAACGCTATTCTGAACGGGCAGCTGCAGCCGCAGAGCCGTTTGCCCGGCTCGCGCGCCATTGCCCAGCAGCTGCAACTTTCACGTAATACCATTAATGCCGCGCTGGATCAGCTGGCGACGGAAGGCTATTTGCTGCGTGATCGACAAGGCTCTCAGGTGGCGACGCTGCCACATTCCCCGACGAATGAAACGACCCCGCCCTTGGTAATCCGCCTGCCACCGCATCTGGCACAGCTGCCCGCAGGTACGCGTCGGGATTCGCCGGTGCTGGCGTTTACACCGGGCACGCCTGCGGTGAACTATTTCCCGTTGCCGCTTTGGCGCCGTCTGCTCGATCGCGTATGGCGTGATGAAGGCAGTACGCTGTTGGGCTACGGTGATTCCGCTGGCGAATGGTCGCTGCGGATGGCGATTGCCCGGCATCTGGCGCTGTCACGCGGGATTGATTGCGATGCAAGCCAGGTGGTGATTACCGAAGGCGCACGTGAAGGGCTGAATTTGTGCACCCAGCTGCTGAGTGAAAGAGGCCAGCCGGTGTGGTTCGAAGACCCGGGATATTTTGGCGCACGCAGCGCGTTTATTTCCGCCGGATTGCCGATTCATGGCCTGCCGGTGGATGAAGAAGGCATGTGCTTTACCTCGGTGGCATTGCCCACGCCGCGATTCATTTTCACTTCGCCTTCGTACCAGTATCCGCTCGGAAATCTGATGAGCGCCACGCGACGTCTGGCGTGGCTGGCGTTCGCCCGTCAGCATGACGCGTGGATTATTGAAGATGATTACGACAGTGAGTTTCGCTACAGCGGCGAGCCGATTCCGGCGATGCTCGGGATGGTGCCGAATGCACCGGTGGTGTATCTCGGGACTTTCAGCAAAACGCTGTTTCCGTCGCTGCGTATCGGATTTGTGGTGATGCCCAAAGCGCTGGCTAAATCGGTGCAGCCTGCGATTCATTCGTTGTTACGCGGTGGGCATCGCGCCGAGCAGCGAACGTTGGCGCATTTCATTGAGGAAGGGCACTACGCGCGGCACCTGGCATCGATGCGTCGTTTATACCGTAAGCGTCAGGCGCAGCTCCGGGCGGCCATTCAGCAGGAGCTGACGTTTCCACACCAGATTTCTGCCGGGGAAGGGGGAATGCATCTGACGGTGAAAATCGCCGGGATTGATGACGGAAAGGTGGTGGATTTAGCGCGCCAGTTCCAGCTGGCCCCGGCGGCGCTGAGCCGTTTTTATCTTGACCCGACTCAGGGCGAAACCGGGCTTGTGCTGGGGTACGGCAATACGTCCGCTTCGCGGTTTACGGCCGGTATCCGTACCCTGAATCAGCTTATTGCGCAGACTCGGCGCGCGTCAGAGTAAAGATGTCGTAGAACGACAGTTCGCCTTTGGTGGCGATCATTTTCTTCAGCTGGTTTTTCTGCGGTTCTGCCACGCGCGGCGACTGCATAATGCTGTCGATCAGCGCTTCGGGTACAAAACGGGTGTTGTACCATTCGCCGTTGTAGCAGACGCGGAAATCGAGCACGTCTATATCTTCGTAACGGTAGCGTGGGGCCACGTCAAAAAAGAAAAATCCATTCATCACGATGAACAGTACCACCAACAGCCATTGAGAGTCCGCCAGCGTTTCGGAACGGTACATCACAATCCAGGTGGCGAGGAAGCCGAGATACATGGCGATAAACAGCCCTGGGAAGCGGCGAATAAAGCTGATGCTGAAGCGCGGACGATTGTCTCGCTTCTCGGTGCTGTTCAGCTCGTTGATGGTGCGGGTGAGCAGTTGTTGGATTTCGGACATCTGCGCCTTCTGTTATGCCTGAATCGGGGATGCCCTATTTTATGTTGCGTCAATTCAGGCGAAAAGTAACAGTTCAGTGACAGAAAAGCATAACAGTCAGGTGAGCATTTTGATTATCTTCGCCGGATTGCCGCCCACCACCGCATTGGCCGGGACATCTTTTACCACCACCGCGCCGGAGGCAATCACCGCATTATCGCCGATGGTGACCCCCGGATTAATGATAGCCCGGCCGCCAATCCAGACGCTGTTGCCAATCGTTACCGGTTTTCCGTATTCCGCCCCGCTGTTACGCTCGTCGGCATCCAGTGGATGGGTGGCGGTATAAATATGTACGCCGGGGGCGAGCATGCAGTTGTCGCCAATTCGAATCGGACAGACATCTAGCATCACGCAGTCGAAATTAGCGTAAAAGTTATGGCCGAGGAAAATGTTGTAGCCGTAGTCGCAGCGGAAAGTGGGCTCAATATACGCGTCTTCGGCCCGCCCGAGCAGTTCACCGAGCAAACGGGAACGTAGCGCTTTCTCCTCAGGCGAGGAGTGATTGTATTGATGCAGAGAGTTTCTGGCGCGTAAACGGTCGGCACGGAGGGTGACATCACCCGGACGATACAGCTCTCCGGCGATCATTTTACATTTTTCTTCACTCATGTGATTCTCCTTTTAATCAGAGAGTCACAGTATAGGCTGTCGCACCATTGGGGAACGTTCCCTGGCTCGACGTGTGACTTTTATCACATTGTAATCTGTACTGTTGTCAGTAAAGAAATAAGAGGGAGGGGAGCATTAGCTGTGTTAATTAACGGATAAATTTCCACACTGATGATGGGATTTTATCATAGAGCTTATTCATTGTGAGTTCTGCGAGACGATGATCCGCTGCTGAGTAAAAAACAGCCAGTTCATTATCTGAGAGTTCATATTTATTCTTTTCAATAACGCGTTCCAATGTATCAAGCGTCTGACAACGTCGCAGTCGCATCAAATAATCAGTTTTTGTTAAAGGTTGATCTGACATAACTTCACCTTTTTGATTGTAATAATTTTAACAAGAAAGACTTACAGGGTTCGTCCGGCTAAGATTGACAAAGCAACGGAAGAGCCTGTTTCCAGACTTCCGCCATTTCTGCAAATCATCAGCATTAATGCCGTAGTTACTGAACAACATAAAGGTGTCGTCCAGATATTCATCAATTTGCGCGATCAATTTATTGTCTTCGTTATACTTAATTTTGTAATTAAGTGCGAAGGTTGCAATGTGCTCGATCAGTTCATTGAGTTGAAGATTCAGGGCCGACGTAGGGTCATTAACCCAGCCAGCTCGGTTTTCTTCAAGGTTAGCGAGACAGTCATGATACAACGTTTCACAGAGGAATTTAAGCTGTGCGAGATCATGTCTTTTTGGCGAGTACTCGTCCATAACGCATCCCCTTATGATTAATCAACAAACACCGTGTGGGATGGATACTACTGTCTGACCCGGAACATACGCTGTGAACCTGATACCGTAACTATAATCTACTCTGAAAAAGATTTCACCGCGCTATTACGAAAAATTACAATTACCGTTATTTAGCGCGCCACCATCAACATTTCACGACATTGCTAATACCAATGACGTACGACTGTTATCGGAAAAGAGGCGTAGACACGCTTATTTTTCATTAGGTTATGTTTAATACCAACCCGTTTTAGTGAATAGCCATTTAATGCAAGCCAATCAAACTAAGAGTAATCTTAAGTGATCGCCTGAAAACAAGGCAGAATCTCCGCATATTGCCTGCGGAAAATATCCACATTATTAAGATTATATCCCTGATGATTGTTGGCGTTAAATATACGATTGAGCAATACGTGCGATTCATCTTATGAGACAAAAAAGAAGGGCCGCAGAAGCGACCCTTTTTCATTACAGCAAACGTTAATTAATGATGTTCTACCGGATGACTATGTTCTACATCTTCGTTCTTTTTACTGAAACGGCGGCGAACCACCACGAAGAACACGGGAACAAAGAAGATAGCCAGAACGGTCGCGGTGATCATCCCGCCCATTACGCCAGTACCTACGGCGTTCTGTGCACCGGAACCGGCACCCGTACTGATAACCAGCGGCATGACCCCGAGGATAAACGCCAGGGAGGTCATCAGAATCGGACGCAGACGCATACGGACCGCTTCGAGCGTCGATTCAATCAGGCCTTTACCTTCTTTCTCCATCAGGTCTTTGGCGAATTCCACGATAAGAATCGCGTTCTTCGCCGACAAGCCAATGGTTGTCAACAGGCCTACCTGGAAGTACACGTCGTTGGTCAGCCCACGGAAGGTGGCGGCTAACAGCGCACCCACTACCCCGAGCGGAACCACCAGCATGACCGAGAACGGAATCGACCAGCTCTCATACAGGGCTGCCAGACACAAGAACACGACAATCAGTGAAATTGCATACAGGGCAGGGGCCTGGTTACCGGACAGACGTTCCTGGTAGGACATCCCCGTCCAGTCGTAGCCCACGCCGGTCGGCAGTTTGCCCGCCAGCTGTTCCATCAGCAGCATCGCTTCACCGGTACTCTTACCCGGTGCAGCCTGGCCGAGGATTTCCATCGAAGGCAGACCGTTATAGCGTTCCAGACGCGGTGAACCGTATTCCCAGCGCGAGGTAGAGAAGGCGGAGAACGGCACCATCTGGCCATTGCTGCCACGTACGTACCAGTTGCCAATATCGTTCGGCAGCATACGGTATGGCGCTTCGGACATCACATACACTTTTTTCACGCGGCCACGGTCGACGAAGTCGTTGACGTAGCTACCGCCCCAGGCGGCTCCCAGCGTGGTGTTGATGTCGCTAATGGACACACCGAGCGCCTGCGCTTTTTCCTGATCGATATCTATCTTGAACTGCGGCGTATCTTCCAGGCCGTTCGGACGAACGCCGACCAGCATGTCAGGGTGTTTCGCAATTTCACCGAATAGCTGGTTACGCGCCTGTGTCAGTTTCTCGTGACCCAGACCCGCCTGGTCAATCAGCTGGAAGTCAAAACCGGTTGCGGTACCCAGTTCCACAATCGCCGGCAGGTTAAAGGCGAAGACCATCGCATCTTTAATCTGCGAGAAACGCGCCATGGCACGGCCAGTGATAGCTTCCACTTTGTTTTCCGCACCCGGACGTTCACTCCAGTCCTTCAGAGAAACGAACGCAATACCGGTGTTCTGACCACGGCCGGCGAAGCCGAAGCCGTTAACCGCGAACACAGATTCAACGTTAGCTTTCTCTTTGTTGAGGTAGTAATCCGTCACCTCATCAAGCACTTTCTGCGTACGTTCCTGCGTTGCACCTGCAGGCAGCTGCGCCATGGTCAGGAATACGCCCTGGTCTTCATCCGGCAAGAAGGAACTTGGCAGACGAACGAACAGATAGGCCATGCCCACCACGATGATGATATAGAGCAGCAAATAACGACCGGTGCTGCGCAGGATGTTACCCACGCTGTCGGTGTAATGATGCGTGCTCTTATCGAACATGCGGTTAAACCAGCCGAAGAAGCCTTTGTGCTCGCCGTGTCCGCCTTTCTGAATAGGCTTCAACATGGTGGCACACAGGGCTGGGGTCAGAATCAACGCCACGAGAACTGACAGTGCCATCGCCGATACGATAGTGATGGAGAACTGACGGTAAATCGCACCGGTTGAACCGCCGAAGAAGGCCATCGGGATGAATACTGCGGACAGCACCATCGCGATACCCACCAACGCGCCCTGGATCTGGCCCATCGATTTACGGGTCGCTTCTTTCGGCGGTAGTCCTTCCTCGGCCATGACACGTTCGACGTTCTCGACCACCACGATGGCGTCATCTACCAACAGGCCGATGGCGAGCACCATCCCGAACATCGTCAGGGTGTTTATCGAGTAGCCGAAGATAGACAAAATCGCGAACGTACCCAACAGTACCACCGGTACGGCGATGGTTGGGATCAGCGTGGCGCGGAAGTTCTGCAGGAACAGATACATGACGAGGAACACGAGGATTATCGCTTCAACCAGCGTTTTCACCACTTCGTGAATGGAGATTTTCACGAACGGCGTGGTGTCGTATGGGTAAACGATTTTCATCCCTGCCGGGAAGAACGGCTCCATGCGTTTCAGTTCCGCGCGGATCGCATCGGCGGTGTTCAGCGCGTTCGCGCCGGTCGCCAGTTTGATCCCCAGACCTGATGCAGGCTGTCCGTTAAACTTCGCGACAACATCGTAGTTTTCGCCGCCGAGTTCAATCTTCGCCACGTCACGCAGGCGAACCTGCGAACCGTCCGGATTCACTTTCAGCAAGATTTTGCCGAACTCATCGGTATTCGTCAGACGTGTCTGGGCGATGATCGAGGCGTTCAGCTGCTGGCCTTTCACCGGCGGAGTACCGCCTAACTGACCAGCTGCAACCTGGGCGTTCTGTGCTTTCAGAGCGGTGATAACATCAACCGGAGTCAACTGGAAGTTATTCAGTTTGTTCGGGTCCATCCAGATACGCATCGCGTACTGAGAACCGAATAGCTGAACGTCACCGACGCCGGAAGTACGGCTGATCGGATCCTTCATGTTGGCTGCAACGTAGTCGGAGATATCGTCCTGCGTCATGGTGCCGTCGGTGTTAATCACACCGACAACCATCAGGAAGCTACTTGACGCTTTCTCAACGCTCACGCCCTGCTGCTGAACTTCCTGCGGCAGAAGCGGCATCGCCAGCTGCAGTTTGTTCTGCACCTGAACCTGAGCGATGTCAGGATCGGTACCCGACTGGAAAGTCAGCGTAATGGTTGCTGTACCCGTGGAGTCACCGTTTGACGACATGTACATCAGGTTATCGATACCGTTCATGTTCTGTTCGATAACCTGCGTCACGGTGTTCTGCACGGTCGCAGCATCCGCTCCGGGATACACGGCCGTGATAGCAATCGCCGGTGGCGCAATCGTTGGATATTGCGCTATCGGCAATTTGAGGATCGCAAGCCCTCCTGCCAGCATGATAATGATGGCGATCACCCATGCGAATATGGGGCGATCGATAAAGAAATTAGGCATGTCTTAACGTCTCCTGTTTAAGTTAAGACTTAGGCTGTTCTGACGCTGCATTACCTGCAGTTTGCTGCTGTGCGTCAGAAGTGACTTCCTGCGCTTTTACCTGAGCGCCCGGTTTCACTTTTTGTAAACCGGTAATGATGACGCGATCGCCTGTTTTCAGACCGTCTGTAACCAGCCATTTGTCGCCGATAGCCTGGGTTGCGGTAATCTGGCGAAGTTCAACTTTGTCGCCTTCACCGACCAGCATGACGCTGGCATCACCACGTGGGGTACGCGTTACGCCCTGCTGAGGTACCAGCAGCGCCGTCGGGTTGGTCCCTTCTTCCAGTTTTGCCCGCACGAACATGCCCGGTAACAGGGTATGGTCAGGATTCGGGAAGACAGCGCGAAGGGTAATAGAACCGGTGGTCTGGTCTACGGTCACATCAGAGAATTCCAGGGTACCATTCTGCGAATATTTGATACCGTCCTGAGTAACGAGGTCGACTTTCGCTTTGCCGTCAACTTGCTTCAGCGCGCCGCTCGCCAGTTCCTGCTTCAGACGCAGGAAATCGTTACTGGATTGCGTAACATCCACATAGATAGGATCAAGCTGCTGCACGGTTGCCAGGGCATCAGCCTGACCGTTCTGTACCAGCGCACCTTCGGTAACGGAAGATTTGCCAATGCGGCCACTGATTGGAGAAGTCACTTTGGTGTAAGCCAGATTGATACGCGCGCTTTCAACCGCAGCTTTTGCAGCGACAACGGCAGCGTTAGCCTGCTGTGCATCCGCCAGGGCTGTGTCGTAATCCTGCTTACTGATGTACTGCGTACCGACCAGTTTCTGATAACGGTTAACCGTCAGCTGAGCGATTTTCGCTGCAGCATCTGCTTTCGCCAGATCGCCTTTTGCACTGTCGTACGCAGCCTGATAGGTTGCCGGATCAATCTGATACAGAGACTCGCCAGCCTTGATTTCACCGCCTTCCGTAAAGTTGCGCTTCAGGATAATGCCACTCACCTGAGGACGAACTTCTGCGATACGGAAAGCACTGGTGCGGCCAGGTAATTCAGTCGTGATTTGGAGAGGTTCGGTTTTGAGCGTTACAACACCAACTTCTGGCGTATGCGCCGCTCTTTGTTGAGCCTGTTTATCGTCACATCCTGTAAGCGCTAAGCTGCCTGAAAGCATCAGAACGACCGCCAGAGGCGTTAACCCTCTGTTTTTGTTCATATGTAAACCTCGAGTGTCCGATTTCAAATTGATCAATGGATCAAATGTCCACAAACCCATTGCTGCTTTATATTATGGTCGTGCTATGGTACATACATTCACAAATGTATGTAAATCTAACCTCTGTAAATTCACCAACCTATGGCACGAAAAACCAAACAACAAGCCCTGGAAACACGGCATCACATACTCGATGTGGCCCTGCGGTTGTTTTCCCAACGGGGGGTATCATCCACCTCGCTGGCCGAGATTGCAAAAGCGGCTGGTGTTACCCGCGGAGCAATTTACTGGCATTTCAAGAACAAATCAGATTTATTTAACGAAATCTGGCAGCTTTATGAATTCAGTATCGGCAGTCTTGAGTCTGAGTATCAGGCAAAATTCCCCGGCGATCCACTTTCAGTTCTTAGGGAAATCCTGGTCTATATCCTGGAAGCGACGGTGGTCGTAGAGCGTCGACGCTTATTGATGGAGATAATCTTCCATAAATGTGAATTTGTTGGCGAAATGGCCACTGTGCAGCAGGTTCAGCGCGACCTTTGCCTTGAAAGTTATGACCGGGTAGAACAGGCCTTACGGGAATGTACGCTAGCCGGACAACTTCCGGCTGATTTACTCACCCGACGTGCTGCCATTTTGATGCGCAGCTATATTTCCGGGATTGTCGAAAATTGGTTATTTTCCCCCGACACCTTTGACCTGAAAAAAGAAGCCCGAGACTACATCGCTATTTTGCTGGAAATGTACCAGCTTTGCCCGACGCTGCGGGCTGGCCCGTCGCAATGAATGCGCAAAAGGGAATATACCCGGAATTTTCCTAAGGCTGACTGCTATTCGGCGAACGGGAGAAATGCTATTCTTCGCCGGCTATTGCTCCCGGCGTCTCCGGCCCTGAACTCATTCATGCTGACACTATGCTGCACAACAATTTCTGGCGAAAATCATTTTCCGCGCTCATCATCGCTCTGACCTTTTTCTTCGGTACCTTTGGCATTTCGCAGGCGCGCGCGCAAAGCAATAACGATCTGCCTGATCGGGCTGATGTGCAAAAGCAACTCACGACGCTGAGTAAGAAAAAAGAACTCACTCCGCAGGATAAGCTCGTTGAGCAGGACCTGTCGGACACCCTGCAATTGCTCGATAAAATTGACCGCGTCAAAGATGAAACCGCACAGCTTAAACAGCAGATAGACCAGGCCCCGGCCAAAATGCGCCAGGCTACCGACAGCCTCAACGCGCTATCCGACGTCGACAACGATGACGAAACCCGCAAAAATCTGAATCAGCTTTCGATGCGTCAACTGGAAGCGCGGGTCACTGAATTACTCGATCAACTGCAAAACGCGCAGAACGATCTCGCCACCTACAACAGTCAACTGGTGTCTCTGCAAACGCAGCCCGAACGTGTGCAGAACGCCATGTACAACGCGTCCCAGCAGCTCCAACAAATTCGTAATCGCCTGAACGGCACCACCGTGGGTGAAGACGCGCTGCGTCCGAGTCAACAAACCATGCTGTTAGTGCAGCAGGCGTTGCTCAACGCCGAACTCGATCAACAGCGTAAAAGCCTCTCCGGCAACACCGTGCTGCAGGACACATTGCAGAAACAGCGCGATTATGTCACTGCCAACAGCAACCGTCTTCAGCATCAACTCCTGCTGCTACAGGAGGCGGTCAACAGCAAGCGTCTGACCCTGACCGAAAAAACGGCGGAAGAAGCGGTCTCACCTGACGATGCCGAACGCATTCAGGCGAATCCGTTGGTCAAACAGGAACTGGATGTTAACCATCAGCTTAGCGAACGTTTGATTAAAGCGACCGAGACCGGCAACCAGCTGGTGCAGCAAAATATTCGGGTCAAAACCTGGCTCGACCGCGCGCTGCAGTCCGAGCGCAACATCAAAGAACAGATTTCGATGCTCAAAGGCAGCCTGCTACTGTCGCGTATTCTCTATCAGGAACAGCAGACGCTGCCATCGGCGGATGAACTGGAAGACATGACCAACCGCATTGCGGACCTGCGTCTTGAGCAGTTTGAAGTGAATCAGCAGCGTGATGCGCTGTTCCAGAGCGACGATTTCGTGGCGAAGCTGGAAGAGGGCCACAACACTGACGTCACCGACGAAGTGACCGATGCGCTGACCCAGGTGGTCGACATGCGTCGTGAATTACTCGACCAGATGAACAAGCAGCTCGGCAACCAGCTGATGATGGCTATCAACCTACAGGTGAACCAGCAGCAGTTGATGAGTGTATCGAAAAGCCTGCGCTCTATTCTTACCCAGCAAATTTTCTGGGTGAACAGCAACAAACCGATGGACTGGGATTGGATTAAATCGTTTCCGTCGGCGCTGAAAGATCAGTTCAGCAAAATGAAAGTCACCGTCAACTGGGAAAAAGCCTGGCCATCGGTGTTCGTTGCTTTCCTTGCCGGATTGCCGCTGTTACTGATCGCCGGGCTTATCCGCTGGCGCATGAAATGGCTGCGCAACTACCAGCAAAAGCTGGCCTCGGAAGTGGGGCAATTGCGTAACGACAGCCAGCTCAATACCCCGAAAGCGCTGTTTATCGATCTGATCCGCACCCTGCCGGTGGTGATGCTAATCCTGGCGATGGGTCTGATCCTGCTGACCATGCAGCTTAACATCAGCGACCTGCTGTGGGCGTTCAGTAAAAAACTGGCGTTGTTCTGGCTGATTTTTGGCATGTGCTGGAAAGTGCTTGAGAAAAACGGCGTGGCGGTGATGCATTTCAACATGCAGCCGCAGCTGACCAGCCACTGGCGTCGCCAGATTGTACGTATCAGCCTGGCGCTGCTGCCGCTGCACTTTTGGTCTGTTGAAGCGGAGCTCTCGCCGCTGCACCTGATGGATGACGTGCTCGGCCAGTTTGCGATTTTCCTCAACCTGATGCTGGTCACGGTGCTTATCTGGCCGATGTGCCGTGACAGCTGGCGTGACAAAGAGTCCCACAGCCTGCGCCTGATAACCATTACTACGCTGGCGATTGTGCCGGTTGCGCTGATGGTGCTGACTGCCACCGGGTATTTCTACACTACGCTGCGCTTGGCCGGACGCTGGATTGAAACCGTTTATCTGGTCATTCTGTGGAACCTGATTTACCAGACCGTGCTGCGTGGCCTGAGCGTTGCCGCTCGCCGAATTGCCTACCGCCGTGCGCTGGCGCGTCGTCAGCATATTGTGAAAGAGGGCGCGGAAGGGGCAGAGCCGCTGGAAGAACCGACCATCGCGCTGGAAGACGTTAACCAGCAGACGTTGCGTATTACTGTGCTGGTGATGACCGCACTGTTTGGCGTGATGTTCTGGGCGATTTGGTCAGACTTAATCACCGTATTCGCCTATCTCGACAGTATCACGTTGTGGCATTACAACGTGACCGAAGCCGGGGCCGAAGTGCTACGTAACGTCACGCTCGGTAGCTTGCTGTTTGCGCTGATTTCCTTTGGGGTTGCCTGGGCGTTGATCCGTAACTTACCGGGCCTGCTGGAAGTGCTGGTGCTCTCGCGTCTGAACATGCGCCAGGGGGCCTCTTACGCCATCACGACGATTTTGAATTATGTGATTATCGGCGCGGGCGCAATGACGGTCTTCGGCTCGCTCGGCGTGTCGTGGGACAAACTGCAATGGCTCGCCGCCGCGCTGTCGGTCGGTCTTGGCTTTGGTTTACAGGAAATTTTCGGTAACTTTGTGTCAGGCCTGATCATCCTGTTCGAACGCCCGGTACGCATCGGCGATACAGTGACCATTGGGACGTTTTCGGGGTCGGTCAGCAAGATCCGTATCCGCGCCACCACCATCACCGACTTTGACCGTAAAGAGGTGATCATCCCGAACAAAGCCTTCGTGACCGAGCGTCTGATTAACTGGTCACTGAGCGATACCATCACTCGCGTGGTGATCCGTTTGGGCGTGGCCTACGGTTCTGATCTGGATAAGGTGAAAGAAGTGCTGCTGCAAGCGGCGATGGAACACCCGAAAGTCATGCACGATCCGGAGCCGGCGGTGTTCTTCACTATTTTCGGCCCGAGCACGCTGGATCACGAACTGCGCCTGTACGTACGTGAATTACGCGATCGCAGCTACACCGTGGACGAGCTGAACCGCACCATCGACCGTCTGTGTCGTGAGAATGGAATTAACATCGCGTTTAACCAACTGGAAGTTCATCTGAGCAACAAAATGGGTGATCAAGTGACGGAAGTGAAGCGCGAAGTGAAAGGGGACGATCCGACACCTGCGGGTGCGTGATGGGGGGGCTGGATCGGTGGAATTGTTCCGTTCACCAGGGCTCCTCTGCTTTTCTGTTACACCGTTGACGGTGAACGTGCAAAGGGAGCTCGCCGCCGCTCCCTTTGCAATCCCGGCTCCCGGCGATCAAAATCGCCGCTTCGCGGTGCCCGTGACTTATTGCGTCTGGCTTTCGGGTCGGGCGCAGGTAACATCCCTGTAAGTTGTGCCCTCCGCCCGCATCCCTGCGGGCGGCCCCGGCCAGCCGCAAACGTCCCGGCGATTTTCAGCCGGACACAAGGTCAACACCCTCAGTTCCCTCTGACACCGGTTGTGTCCCCGCCAGAAATCGCCGGGCTGTAGGCCAGATGACAAGGTCAGACCGCCAGGGATGGCGGGCTGAGGCGAAACGAGACAGGAAGTCGAGTAGAGCCGGCCGCAGGCAGATGGCTGAAAGACCGGGCAGTGCGAAGCACCGATTTCTTTTGCGGGGTCGCGGGGATTGATAAGGGGCGCGCGAAAGCGCCCCTTATCCCGTTCACGTTCTGCACGGTTTACGGAACCTGCTGAACATTTGGTGAACGGAACAATACCACCGTTCTAACATTGTGAATGTCGGACACCCTGCGCCTTACGCTCAAAATCCCGTTTCACGATCTCCAGCGCACGCAGCACAACGTCCGGTGCAATCGCGTGTTCCTCGAGCAGCATAATCAAATCTACCGCCAGTTTGACATCGTCCGGGGCATTCTCCAGCGACATGCGTTCTCCTGTTAGCGCGTCATGCGCGCCAGTACGTTTTCAATATTCTCCAGCGCGCCGCGACAGCGTGCCAGCCGGGCGCTAAACGCCTCGACTTCCCTGGTAAGCCGTTGCTGATCCGCAAGCGTCGTGGCCTGCGCTAACTGCTGGCGTCGTTGCTGCGTCATCTCCAGCAGGCGGCGCTCAAACTCCTGATGCTGAAGCCGCTTACGCTGCCAGCGCGTCAACGCCGGGGAACCATTGTCCCACCCACGCAGCTGCCAGGCGGCACTTTCTCGGGCGATGGCTTCCAATTGAGAAACCAAATGTTCCGCCAGCCACTGCACCTGCGCAAACTGCTGCTTTTCAACTGCCAGGTGCAACGCTTTCAAATTGCCTCGCGCCTCTTCCACGCAGGCCTGTAAGAATGAACTGCGCGTACGAAAAAGCTGCCGGTCGAAGCGGGCGCCAAGAGTGGCATGAAACGCCATCGGGGCGACCTCGGTTTCGAGCCGCGACAGTTGCGTATCCAGCGATTGCAGTAACAGGTCAGTTTTCATGTTTTCTCCCTCGAAAGGACGGTGGCCTGTGCTACATTTGCCGTTATGAAACGGACCATTCTAAACATCATTGGCTGGCTGGCGGTAGTCCTTGGCACCCTGGGCGTGTTTTTACCGCTCCTGCCGACTACGCCTTTCATCCTGCTGGCGGCCTGGTGCTTTGCGCGTTCATCCCCGCGCTTTCACGACTGGCTGCTGTATCGCTCGTGGTTTGGCGGCTATCTGCGCCACTGGCAGCTGCATAAAGCGATGCCGCCAGGGGCGAAATCACGCGCCATCGTGGTCACGCTTGTGACCTTCGCATTTTCGCTGTGGTTGGTGAAGATTTTGTGGGTGCGATTTTTGCTGCTGGGGATCCTCGTCTGCCTGCTGATTTTCCTGTGGCGTATTCCTGTGGTTGATGCAAAACAACAAAAATAATAATGCTGGTAATGGTTATTGCATTTCTGTTTGACTGCCAGTACATTCTGGCGTTTTCGAGCACGGGCCCAGCGGGTTAAAAGTTAATCAAGTGTAACTTGATACCGCAGAAAAGGCGCCTTGTGAGTAATACCGTTTTAATCAGGCATACACCTATGACCGCAACTGCACAGCAGCTTGAATTTCTGAAAAACAGCATCAAAAGCATCCAGGACTATCCTAAACCTGGCATTCTTTTCCGCGATGTCACCAGTTTGCTGGAAGACCCGAAAGCCTATGCGCTTAGCATTGAACTGCTGACCGAGCGTTTTAAAAACATGGGTGTCACCAAAGTGGTGGGTACCGAGGCGCGTGGCTTCCTGTTTGGTGCTCCGGTCGCGCTGGCGTTGGGCGTAGGCTTTGTACCGGTACGTAAACCGGGCAAACTGCCACGTGAAACTATCGCTGAAAGCTACGAGCTGGAATACGGCACCGATCAGCTGGAAATCCACATTGATGCCATCCAGCCGGGTGACAAAGTGCTGGTGGTCGACGATCTGCTGGCAACCGGCGGGACTATTGAAGCCACTGTGAAGCTGATCCGTCGTTTGGGTGGTGAAGTCACTGACGCCGCGTTCATCATCAATCTGTTCGATCTGGGCGGCGAACAGCGCCTGGAAAATCAGGGTATCCACTGCTACAGCCTGGTATCTTTCCCGGGCCATTGATCAGTCTATCTTATTTGCCATTTTGGCCCCGGCAGTGCTCAAAATCCTCACGTACTCTGTGTACGCTCCGGTTTTTGCGCGCTGGCCGTGACCAAACTGGCAGCAACGATAACGACTGATAAGTGAAGGCAAGACACAGCCTCGCTGATTTTGCCTGTCTATGTTAGCATTACCCTCCTGTATTCCACCTTCCAGCGTTGCAGAGCCTGCCAATGAGTTATCAGGTCTTAGCCCGAAAATGGCGACCACAAACCTTCGCTGACGTCGTCGGCCAGGAACATGTGCTGACCGCACTGGCGAACGGCCTGGCGTCCGGTCGTATCCACCATGCGTATCTGTTTTCCGGCACCCGCGGCGTAGGGAAAACCTCTATTGCCCGCCTGCTGGCGAAAGGGCTGAACTGCGAAAGCGGCATCACCGCCACGCCGTGCGGCGTGTGTGATAACTGCCGTGAAATCGAGCAGGGCCGTTTTGTCGATCTGATTGAGATCGATGCCGCCTCGCGTACCAAAGTCGAAGATACCCGTGACCTGCTGGACAACGTGCAGTACGCGCCGGCCCGCGGTCGCTTCAAGGTCTATCTGATCGATGAAGTGCACATGCTCTCGCGTCACAGCTTTAATGCGCTGTTAAAAACGCTGGAAGAGCCGCCATCGCACGTAAAATTCCTGCTGGCGACCACTGATCCGCAAAAGCTGCCGGTGACTATCCTTTCCCGCTGCCTGCAATTCCATCTGAAGGCGCTCGACGTCGATCAGATTCGTCATCAGCTGGAACATATTCTCGGCGAAGAGAAAATTGTTTCCGAAATGCGCGCCTTGCAGCTGTTGGCCCGCGCGGCCGATGGCAGCCTGCGTGACGCGCTGAGCCTCACCGATCAGGCGATTGCCAGCGGTGATGGGCAGCTGACCGCCGCCAGCGTAAGCACCATGCTCGGCACGCTCGACGACGATCAGGCGCTGTCACTGATTGAAGCGCTGGTCGGTGCCAACGGTGAGCAGGTGATGGCGCTTATCCACGAGGCCGCGTCACGCGGTATCGAATGGGAGGCGCTGTTGGTCGAAATGCAAAGCCTGCTGCACCGCATTGCGATGGTGCAGCTGTCGCCCTCGGCGCTGGGCAGCGACATGGCGCCGGTAGAGCACCGGATGCGCGAGCTGGCGCGAACCGTGCCGCCCGCCGATATTCAACTGTATTACCAGACGCTGCTGATCGGCCGCAAAGAGCTGCCGTATGCGCCTGACCGCCGTATGGGTGTCGAAATGACCCTGTTGCGCGCGCTGGCGTTCCATCCGCGCCAGCCGTTGCCGGAGCCGGAAGCCCAGCCGCAGTCTTTTGCCCCCGTCGCGCCGACGGCGGTGATGCACCCGACACAGGTTGCGCCTCAGCAAGCGACAGCCGCGCCTGCGTATCAAAGCGAAACGCTACCGGATTCTACCAGCCAGGTGCTGGCGGCCCGCAGCCAATTGCAACGCGCTCAGGGAGCACCCAAAGCAAAAAAGAGTGAACCGGCAGCCGCATCCCGCGCGCGGCCGGTGAACAATGCTGCGCTGGAGAGACTGGCCTCGGTCACGGAACGCGTGCAGGCGCGCCCATCTTCAACGGCGTTGGAAGAACAGCGCCCGCAGAAAAAAGAAGCATACCGCTGGAAGGCGACCACCATCACCGAAGTGGTGAAGGAAGAGGTCGCCACGCCGAAGGCGCTGAAGAAAGCGCTGGAGCATGAGAAAACGCCAGAGCTTGCCGCGAAACTTGCGGTTGAAGCCGTGGAGCGCGACGGCTGGGCGGCTGAAGTAAGTCAGCTTAAATTGCCTAAACTGGTAGAACAGGTCGCGCTGAATGCGTGGAAAGAGCAGAGCGGGAACAGCGTTTGCCTGCACCTGCGTCCGTCCCAGCGTCATCTGAATAACGGTGGGGCGCTCAAGGTTCTGACCGAAGCGATGAGCGAATTAACCGGCGCGCCGGTTGAACTGACCATCGTTGAAGATGATAATCCCGCGGTGCGTACGCCGCTTGAGTGGCGTCAGGCCATTTATGAAGAAAAGCTCGCGCAGGCACGCGAGGCGATTGTTGCCGATAACAACATTCAGACCCTGCGTCGTTTCTTCGATGCGGATCTGGATGAAGACAGTATTCGACCCATTTGACTGTAAGCCCGGCTTACGGTTTTACCTTTAACATGACTGACTGAGAGATAAGCCTATGTTTGGTGGAAAAGGCGGTCTGGGTAACCTGATGAAACAGGCCCAGCAGATGCAAGAAAAAATGCAGAAAGCGCAGGAAGAAATCGCTCAACTGGAAGTGACCGGTGAGTCTGGTGCGGGCCTGGTAAAGGTCACCATCAACGGTGCGCACAACTGCCGTCGCGTTGAGATCGACCCAAGTCTGCTCGAAGATGACAAAGACATGCTGGAAGATTTGGTCGCTGCCGCGTTCAACGACGCAGCACGCCGCATCGAAGAAACCCAGAAAGAGAAAATGGCCGGTGTTTCCTCAGGAATGCAGCTGCCACCAGGCTTTAAAATGCCGTTCTAATGTCATCCCACACCCTCTCCCCGGAGAGGGTGTTCTTTTTTAGCTACTCCTCGTCAAACCCCGCGTAACTCTCAGCCAGAAAATCAATTAACGCCCGCACTGCCGGAAGCTGCCCTCTTCGCGAAGGAAAGACCGCGTGAATAATTTCACGTCGCGTTCGCCACTCTGACAACAGAGGCACCAGCGTTCCTGCCGCGATCTGCTCTTTCAGCATCAACCGTGGTAGCTGCACAATGCCGACTCCGGCCAGCGCCGCACTGCGTAGCGCAATCATATCGGTGGTGATATACCGCGGCGTGTGGTGCAGGGTGACGTCCTGGTTATCCGGTCCGTATAAACACCAGCGGTAAACCTGCTGCGGCTTGCTTAAGGCGAGGCTCGGCCAGGGATGAAGATCGGCGGGTGATGTCGGGGCACCATACTGAGCAACCAGCGCCGGGCTCGCGACCAGACACATACTTCTGTCGGCCAGCTTGCGCATCACGAGATCGCTGTCTTCCAGTGGAAGCGGACGTACGCGAATGGCGATATCAACGTTTTCGTTCAGCACATCCACCTGACGGTTGGTTTCTTCCAGTTGCACTGTGACGTGGGGATAACGCGCCATAAACTGCGCGAGCATCTCGCCGATGTGCACGTGTAATAACGTAATCGGGCAGGCCAGACGAATGACGCCGCGTGGCTCGGCGCGCAGCGAATCAATTGCCTCCTGCGCCGCTTCAGCCTCAATCATCATCGCTTTGCAATGGCGGTAGAAAATCTGCCCGGCTTCGGTCACCGTAAAACTGCGCGTCGAGTGCTGGATAAGCCGCGTTTCCAGCCGCTCTTCGAGCAGTGCAATCCGGCGACTCAGGCGTGATTTTGGAATGCCAATCACTCGACTGGCCGGGGAAAATCCGCCGTTATCCACGACTTGCACGAAATACCACAGATCGTTGAGGTCCTGCATTTTCATTGTCCTGTTTATGGAACGCTGAGTTCGTTTTTTCAGTCTACCGCAGTCACTGTCTTGTGAGTAAGCTTGATCACATCGCAACAACCGCTTTGGAGCTAATGATGAAATCAATTTTAGGCGTGTACTCAGCCCCGCAGTCCCACTGGGTGGGCGATGGGTTCCCGGTGCGTTCCCTGTTCTCCTACGCAAAATTTGCCAAACAGCTTAGCCCGTTCCTGTTGATGGATTACGCGGGCCCGGCAGATTTTAAACCGAGTAACAAAGGCCAGCGTGGCGTAGATGTACATCCGCACCGCGGTTTTGAAACGGTCACTATTGTCTACAAAGGCGAAGTGGCGCACCGCGACTCAACCGGCAGCGGTGGGGTGATTGGCCCAGGCGACGTGCAGTGGATGACTGCCGGAAGCGGCATTTTGCATGAAGAGTTTCACTCTCCGGCCTTCAGTGAGAAGGGCGGTACGCTGGAAATGGTCCAGCTGTGGGTGAACCTCCCGGCGAAGGATAAATCCACGCCAGCGGCGTATCAGTCGATAACCGACGGCGATATTCCGCAGGTGGCGTTGCCGGATAATGCCGGTCTGGCGCGGGTGATTGCCGGTGAACTGGACGGCCATAAAGGCCCGGCGAAAACCTTCTCGCCGATGCGCATTCTTGATTTGCGCCTCAATGCCCATAGCACGACCACGCTGACGCTGCCTGATGGCTGGAACACTGCGCTGGTAGTGCTGAAAGGTACGGTGCAGGTGAATGGTCAGGAAATTGCGCGGGAAGCGCAACTGGTCGTACTGGATGCGAAAGGCGAAAGCGTGACGCTTGAATCCAACAACGACGCTACGGTGCTGCTGCTTAGCGGCGAACCGCTGAATGAGCCGGTAGTGGGCTATGGCCCGTTCGTGATGAATACCCGGGAAGAAATCAACCAGGCTATCGACGACTTCAACCAAGGACGATTCGGCCAGCAGGCCGAGTAAACGTTAACGGCTACCAGCCCGGTAGCCGTTCATTTTCAATCAGATGGAGAACACAATCATGACCCCTGCAAATTTTAACGGCCAAAAGCCAATGATCGACCCGAACGACGCGGTGCTGCTGCTGATCGACCACCAGAGCGGCCTGTTCCAGTTAGTCCACGATATGCCGATGACCACGCTGCGCACCCACGCCACGGTGCTCGCCAAAATGGCGATGCTGGCGAAAATCCCGGTCATCACCACTGCGTCCGTGCCGCAAGGCCCGAACGGACCGCTGATCCCAGAGATCCATAAGTATGCGCCACACGCGCAGTACGTGCCGCGTAAAGGTGAAATTAACGCCTGGGATAACCCGGAGTTTGTGGCGGCGGTGAAAGCGACCGGTCGCAGCACCCTGATTATCGCCGGGACCGTCACCAGCGTATGCATGGCTTTCCCGGCGATCAGCGCAGTGGCAGACGGCTTTAAAGTTTTCGCGGTGATTGATGCGTCCGGGACGTATTCCAAAATGGCCCAGGAAATCAGCCTCGCGCGAGTGGTGCAGGCCGGTGTGGTTCCGCTGGATATGGCGGCGGTGACCGCGGAAATTCAGCACACCTGGAACCGTGATGATGCAATGGAATGGGCCAACCTGTGGTCGGGTGTGTTCACCGAATATCCTCTGCTGATGGAAAGCTATCAGAAGGCACAGGACGTGGTGACGAATCAGGAAACACTGGATTCGCAGCGCACCTGAGTCATCGTCTCTGCGCGAGGGATCGCGCAGAGACGTATCTTTTTCTATACCCGTCACTGGGGCTAATGTTAGGCTATGGCCCACTCTTTTTTTAGAAGTCTGAGCAATGCAAACCAGTCCTTTACTTACCGCCCTTATGGAATCCCTCCGCTGCCTGCCAGGCGTGGGTCCGAAGTCTGCCCAACGCATGGCGTTTACCTTGTTACAACGCGATCGTAGCGGTGGAATGCGCCTGGCGCAGGCGCTGACTCGGGCAATGTCTGAAATTGGCCACTGCGCTGATTGCCGGACCTTCACCGAGCAGGACGTGTGTAACATTTGCTCGAACCCGCGTCGTCAGGAAAACGGCCAGCTTTGTGTGGTCGAGAGCCCAGCGGATATCTACGCCATCGAACAAACCGGGCAGTTCTCCGGGCGTTACTTCGTGCTGATGGGCCATTTGTCACCACTCGACGGTATCGGCCCGGATGACATCGGCCTCGACAGGCTCGAAGAGCGTTTGAGCAGCGAACAGATGAAAGAGGTGATCCTCGCCACCAACCCGACGGTGGAAGGGGAGGCGACCGCCAACTACATCGCTGAACTTTGCGGGCAATATGGCGTAGAAGCCAGCCGTATCGCGCACGGCGTGCCGGTCGGCGGCGAACTGGAAATGGTCGATGGCACCACGCTGTCGCACTCCCTTGCCGGCCGCCACAAGATTCGTTTTTAACCAATCGGGAGGACAATCGCGTTCTCTCGCTTGAAAAGGTCCGCCCTCAGCCCCATCTCCCCCTCAACGCTTTTTTATTCTATTTAATTGGCATTGAGGAATTTTCCGATGAAAGGACAAGAAACTCGCGGTTTCCAGTCAGAAGTGAAACAGCTTCTGCACCTGATGATCCACTCGCTCTACTCCAATAAAGAAATTTTCCTGCGCGAGCTGATTTCTAACGCCTCCGATGCGGCGGATAAGCTGCGTTTTCGCGCGTTGTCTGACGCCTCCCTGTATGAAGGTGAGGGCGAACTGCGCGTGCGCGTTTCGTTCGATCAGGAAAAACGCACCCTGACTATCGCCGATAACGGTATTGGCATGAACCGCGACGACGTGGTTGATCACCTCGGTACCATCGCCAAATCCGGCACCAAAGCCTTCCTGCAATCCATGGGCTCCGACCAGGCAAAAGACAGCCAGCTGATCGGTCAGTTCGGCGTCGGCTTCTACTCGGCGTTCATCGTGGCGGATAAAGTCACTGTGCGCACCCGTGCGGCAGGCGACAGCGCCGAGAACGGTGTGTTCTGGGAATCCGAAGGCGAAGGTGAATACACCGTGGCCGACATTACCAAAGCCGATCGCGGCACCGAAATCACCCTGCATCTGCGCGAAGGCGAAGACGATTTCCTCAACGACTGGCGTGTGCGCTCTATCATCAGTAAATACTCCGATCACATCGCACTGCCGGTTGAGATTGAGAAAACCGAAGAGGTTGACGGCGAAACCGTCGTGTCATGGGAAAAAATCAACAAAGCCCAGGCGCTGTGGACGCGCAACAAGTCTGAAATCAAAGACGACGAATACAACGAATTCTACAAACACATCGCCCACGACTTTACCGACCCGCTGGCCTGGAGCCACAACCGCGTGGAAGGTAAGCAGGAATACACCAGCCTGCTGTACATCCCGGCGCAGGCCCCGTGGGATATGTGGAATCGTGACCATAAGCACGGCCTGAAACTGTACGTGCAGCGCGTGTTCATCATGGACGAAGCCGAGCAGTTCATGCCGAACTACCTGCGCTTTATCCGTGGCCTGATTGATTCCAGCGATCTGCCGCTGAACGTTTCCCGTGAAATCCTGCAGGACAGCACTGTCACCCGCAACCTGCGTACTGCGCTGAGTAAGCGTGCGTTGCAGATGCTGGAAAAACTGGCGAAAGACGACGCTGAAAAATACCAGACCTTCTGGAAGCAGTTCGGCCTGGTGCTGAAAGAAGGCCCGGCGGAAGATAACGCCAACCAGCAGACTATCGCCAAACTGCTGCGCTTCGCGTCTACCCATACCGATTCTTCCGAGCAGACCGTGTCGCTGGAAGAGTATGTCTCCCGCATGAAAGAAGGGCAGGAGAAGATTTATTACATCACCGCTGATAGCTACGCTGCGGCGAAGAGCAGCCCGCATCTGGAACTGCTGCGTAAGAAAGGCATCGAAGTGTTGCTGTTGTCCGATCGCATCGACGAATGGATGATGAGCTACCTGACCGAGTTTGACGGCAAAGCATTCCAGTCGGTGGCAAAAGCCGACGAGTCGCTGGATAAGCTGACAGACGACGTGGATGACAGCACCAAAGAAGCGGAAAAAGCGCTGGAGCCGTTCGTTGACCGCGTGAAAACCCTGCTGGGCGAGCGCGTGAAAGAGGTGCGTCTGACCCACCGTCTGACCGACACGCCAGCGATTGTCACCACCGAAGCCGACGAGATGAGCACCCAGATGGCGAAATTGTTTGCGGCGGCGGGCCAGAGCGTACCGGAAGTGAAGTACATCTTTGAACTGAATCCGGATCACGCGCTGGTAAAACGTGCGGCTGATACGCAGGATGACGGCAAGTTTGGCGAGTGGGTTGAACTGCTGCTGGATCAGGCGCTCTTTGCCGAGCGCGGCACGCTGGAAGATCCAAACCTGTTTATCAAACGCATGAACCAGTTACTGGTTTCTTAATCGATAAACCACTCTCTGCGTAGGCCCGGCAAGCCACGCGCCGCCGGGCAATGATGTTTGATGCCCGGTGGCGCAAAGCTTACCGGGCCTACTTGTTTTTTGAGCACAGGGATCCTGACCAGACCCGAATAAATCCCGTCGTTAACCGTTTCAGCCTGCCCGCCTTCCTTGAGCGAGCCGCCGTCTGGTGGTATCGTTTAGCGCTTTTGAAAATTGAAACGACATTTGAGGGGATTTTCGCGATGCGTATTATTCTGCTTGGCGCTCCGGGCGCGGGTAAAGGAACTCAGGCGCAGTTCATCATGGAGAAGTACGGTATTCCGCAAATCTCCACCGGTGACATGCTGCGTGCCGCAGTGAAGTCAGGCTCTGAGCTCGGCAAACAGGCGAAAGACATCATGGACGCTGGCAAGCTGGTGACGGATGAACTGGTTATCGCCCTGGTGAAAGAGCGCATTGCGCAAGAAGACTGCCGTAACGGCTTCCTGCTCGACGGCTTCCCACGCACCATTCCGCAGGCTGATGCCATGAAAGAAGCGGGCATCAACGTGGATTACGTGCTGGAGTTCGCAGTACCGGACGAGCTGATCGTTGACCGCATCATCGGTCGTCGCGTACACGCCGCTTCTGGCCGCGTTTACCACATCAAATTCAATCCACCGAAAGTGGAAGGGAAAGATGATGTGACCGGCGAAGAGCTGACCACCCGTAAAGACGATCAGGAAGAAACCGTGCGTAAGCGCCTGGTGGAATACCATCAGATGACCGCGCCGCTGATCGGCTACTACTCCAAAGAAGCGCAGGCTGGCAACACTAAGTATGCCAAAGTTGACGGCACCCAAGCCGTAGCTGACGTTCGCGCTGAACTGGCTAAAATCCTCGGTTAATCCGTTGGATCTCTCACCCGGCTCCCGGGTGAGAAAATTTCTCATCTTACCTCTCACACCAATAGATACTTCTCTGCGCCGTTTCGGCTACAATTATCAGCCATTTAACGACTAAGAGGCGGCAATGCGTCAGACGAAAACCGGCATTCTGTTAGCTAACCTCGGCACGCCCGATGCACCCACCCCGCAAGCGGTTAAACGCTATCTGCGCCAGTTCCTCAGCGACTCACGCGTCGTCGATACTCCGCGCGCCCTGTGGTGGCCGATTTTGCGCGGCGTTATTCTGCCGCTGCGCTCACCGCGTGTGGCGAAACTCTATCAGTCTGTGTGGATGGACGAAGGCTCGCCGTTGATGGTGTACAGCCGTCAGCAGCAGCAGGCGCTGGCTAAGCGCTTACCGGACACGCCGGTAGTGCTCGGCATGAGCTACGGCTCGCCATCGCTGGCAAGCGCGGTGGAAGAGCTGTTGAGCCATAACGTCGATCACATTGTCGTCCTGCCGCTGTACCCACAGTATTCCTGTTCGACCGTCGCGGCGGTGTGGGATGAACTGGCCCGAATTTTAGCTACCAAACGTTACATTCCCGGCGTCTCGTTTATTCGTGATTACGCCGATGATGACGACTACATCCAGGCGCTGGTCAGCAGCGCAAAAGCCTCGTTTGCCGAACACGGTGAGCCGGACGTGCTGCTGCTCTCCTATCACGGCATTCCGCAGCGCTACGCTGACGAAGGCGATGACTATCCGCAGCGCTGCCGCGATACCACCCGCGAGCTGGCTTCGGCCCTCGACATTTCACCTGACAAAGTGATGATGACCTACCAGTCGCGTTTTGGCCGTGAACCGTGGCTAACGCCGTACACTGACGCCACGCTGAAAATGCTCGGTGAGAAAGGTGTGCAGCATGTGCAAGTGATGTGTCCGGGCTTTTCGGCAGATTGTCTGGAAACCCTGGAAGAAATCGCAGTGCAGAACAAAGAGTTCTTCCTGGAAGCCGGTGGCAAAAAGTATGAATATATTCCTGCGCTAAATGCTTCGGCTGAACACATTGAAATGATGGTCAATCTGACCGCTCCCTACCGCTAGGCCCGCAGTCAGAGAGCGAACGGGCGGAGAATATGCTACTATTCTCCGCTTATTCACAGCCACCTGACTGCATCCCATGAAATTTCCCGGTAAACGCAAATCCAAACATTACTTCCCCGTAAACGCCCGCGACCCGCTGTTGCAGCAGATCCAGCCTGAAACTGAAAACAGTGCTTCATGGGTGGTCGGTATCGATCAGACGCTGGTGGATATCGAAGCCAAAGTGGATGACGGGTTTGTCGCCCGTTACGGCCTGAGCAGCGGTCATTCGCTGGTGATCGAAGACGATGTAGCGGAAGCGCTTTATCAGGAACTGGTGAGTAAGGACTTGATTACTCATCAGTTTGCCGGCGGAACCATCGGCAACACCATGCACAACTACTCGGTGCTGGCCGACGACCGTTCGATCCTGCTCGGCGTGATGTGCAGCAACATCGAAATCGGCGGCTACGCCTATCGTTATCTCTGCAACACCTCCAGCCGCACCGACCTTAACTACCTGCAGGGCGTAGATGGCCCAATTGGCCGCTGTTTCACGCTTATCAGCGACAGCGGCGAGCGCACCTTTGCGATTAGCCCCGGCCACATGAACCAGCTGCACGCAGAAAGCATTCCGGAAGAGGTGATTGCGGGCGCTTCGGCGCTGGTGCTGACCTCATATCTGGTGCGCTGCAAGCCCGGCGAACCGATGCGTGATGCGACCATGAAAGCGGTGGAATACGCCAAAAAGCATGACGTGCCGGTGGTGCTGACGCTGGGAACCAAATACGTCATTGCCGACGATCCTGCCTGGTGGCAGTCTTTCCTCAAAGAAAACGTCTCGATTCTGGCGATGAACGAAGAAGAAGCCGAAGCGTTGACCGGCATTGCCGACCCGCTGCTGGCGTCTGACAAAGCGCTGGATTGGGTCGATTTAGTGCTCTGCACCGCAGGCCCGGTTGGGCTGTACATGGCGGGCTTCACCGAAGAAGAGAAAAAGCGTCTGACACAGCATCCGCTGCTGCCGGGGGCGATTGCCGAATTTAACCAGTATGAATTCAGCCGTGCGATGCGTCACAAAGACTGTCAGCAGCCGTTGCGTATTTACTCCC
The DNA here is from genome assembly GCA_902706235.1 of Citrobacter sp. 18056. Classification (GTDB taxonomy): domain Bacteria; phylum Pseudomonadota; class Gammaproteobacteria; order Enterobacterales; family Enterobacteriaceae; genus Scandinavium; species Scandinavium manionii. The sequence continues at coordinate 163,067 of CACSJR010000006.1, forward strand.
ACATCGCCCCGTACATGGGCGGTCCGGAGAAAATCATGAACACCAATGGTGCGGGCGACGGCGCGCTGGCGGCGTTGCTGCATGACATCACGGCGAATAATTTCCACCGCAGCAACGTACCGAACTCCAGCAAACACGCGTTCACATGGCTGACTTATTCCTCGCTGGCGCAGGTGTGTAAATACGCCAATCGCGTGAGTTATCAGGTGCTGAACCAGCATTCTCCGCGTCTGACGCGGGGGCTACCGGAGCGGGAAGACAGTCTGGAAGAGTCTTACTGGGATCGGTAAGCAATGTAGGTCGTGTAGGCCCGACAAGCAACGCGCCGTCGGGCATTTACGTTAGACAGCCGGTGGGCTGACCGTGTCTACGGGGCCTTATCCCGTTACCGCTTCGTCCACTGCCGGTTTCTCCAGCAGCGTCAGCATCGTATTGGCAATCTCACGCTCGCCCATCACTACTTTGTTCGCGCCACGCTCGGTGATGTAATCCACCTCATCGTCGTAATGCGCGCGGGCAATAATCTCAATGGTCGGGCATTTTTCTCTGGCCGACGCGACAATCTCGCCCGCCTCGTAGCCATTCGGAATCGTCAGCAGTAGCCAGCGCGCGCAATCAAGATGCGCCAGATTCATAATCTCTTCACTCGCCGCATTGCCTAGCACCGCCCGAATGCCGCGCTCGCGCAGTTCATCGACCCGGGTACGTGATGTTTCAATCACCACCAGTGGAATGCCCTGGGCCATCAGCTTCTCGCCCAGCAGGCTTCCGACGCGGCCAAAGCCAACCAGCAGCGCATGATTACAGATATCCACCGGGATCTGCTTTTCATCCTCAATCGCTTCTTCGAGGGTCTGTTCGTCGAGGGTTTCGGTTTTATCGAGGTATTTTTCCAGCAACGCAAACAGCACCGGATTGAGCATAATCGACAGGATTGCACCCGCCAGCACCAGATTCTGTCCGGCCTGTGGCAGCAGCCCCAGCGCCATACCGAGGCCGGCAAGAATGAATGCGAATTCACCGATCTGCGCCAGGCTCGCGGCAATGGTTAAGGCGGTGCGCTGCGAATGCCCGAACAGGCGAACCAGCGCAAACGCGGCGACCGACTTACCGAAGACGATAATTGCCAGCGTGCCGAGTACCGCCAGCGGCTGCTCGATAAGCACCATCGGGTCGAACAACATCCCGACGGAGACAAAGAACAGCACCGCGAAGGCATCGCGCAGCGGCAGTGTATCGTGCGCGGCGCGATGACTGAGTTCAGATTCGTTGAGCACCATACCAGCGAAAAATGCGCCGAGGGCGAAGGAGACGTCGAACAGCTCAACCGCGCCAAAGGCAATGCCCAGCGCCAGTGCCAGCACCGACAGGGTGAACAGTTCTCGAGAGCCGGTGGCAGCGCTGCGAGCTAAAATCCACGGTACCAGACGGCGGCCTACCAGCAGCATCACGGCGATAAAGGCGATAACTTTGCCGATGGTCAGACTTAAGTCGAGCGCCAGCGTAGCGAAGCCCACGTCGCCTTGCTCAGTCATGCTGGCAATCGCAGGCAGCATCACCAGCGTCAGCACCATCACCAGATCTTCGACAATCAGCCAGCCAATGGCAATTTGCCCTCGCTGGCTGTCGACCAGTTGCCTCTCTTCAAGCGCGCGTAGCAGCACCACGGTACTGGCGGTAGAGAGACACAGGCCAAAGACGATGCCGGTCATCAGCGACCAGCCTAATCCTGCTGAAAGCCCCATACCCAGCAGCGTGGCGACCGCAATTTGTGCAATAGCGCCGGGAATGGCGATGGTCTTTACCGCCATCAAATCCTTCAGCGAGAAATGCAGTCCCACGCCGAACATCAGCAAAATTACGCCGAGTTCCGCCAGTTCAGGGGCAAGTTTGGTATCGGCCACGAAGCCGGGGGTAAAGGGTCCTGACAGCACGCCGGCCAATAAATAGCCCACCAGAGGAGAAATACGCAGCTTGTTGGCGATCATGCCGAAGATAAAGGCGAGGACGAGCCCCCCTACAATGGTGGTGATTAGCGGTGTCGCGTGATGCATTCCGTCTCCTTTCGTGGCTGCTGGGTTCCATTTCTGGCCTAAAAAAGCCAAAAAACCGAGTAATAGTTTATGACAATTTCAACCATTCTGTTTATGAATAATTGTTGAATTTATAATAAAAAAGGAATTTGACGTAAAAAGCACCCAGATGGGAAAAGAAAGGGACTCATGAGAGGAGAGGACTGATAAACCTTAGGGAAATGGCCGTCAAAGTTTCAATCTGACGGCCAGAAAATCAGGCTTTATGACGATTGTCAGGCAGGAATATGGTCAACATCCCCAGTAATGGCAGGAAAGCACAGATTTTATAGACTTCTTCGATGCTGGTATGGTCGGCAACCACCCCCAGAACTGCGGCCCCAAGGCCACCCATCCCGAATGCGAAGCCGAAGAATAGCCCAGAAACCATGCCGATTCTGCCCGGTAACAGCTCCTGAGCGTACACCAGGATGGCGGAAAACGCCGAGGCGAGGATAAATCCAATGATCACCGTTAAAATCCCGGTCCATTCCAGTGTTGCGTAAGGTAAAATTAGCGTAAACGGCGCAACGCCCAGGATAGAACCCCAAATTACGTATTTACGTCCGATCTTATCACCGACAGGCCCGCCAATCACGGTCCCAGCCGCCACCGCGAACAGGAAGGCAAACAGATGAAACTGCGCATTCTGGATCGATAATCCGAATTTATGCATCAGATAAAAGGTGTAATAGCTGCTAATACTCGCCATATAGAAGTATTTCGAGAATATCAGCAGCAACAGGACGCTCACAGCCAGTATGACTTTGTTGCGCGGCAGCGGATTAACAATTTTCGCGACCGGTTTGCCCTTGTTTATCCGGTGCTGAGCGGCGTACCAGCGGCTGATCTGTGCCAGAACCACAATCGCCAGCAGCGCGGCAAGCACGAACCACGCCACGTTCCCTTTGCCGTAGGGCGCGATAATCAGTGCCGCCAGCAAGGGACCCAGCGAGCTACCGAAGTTGCCACCGACCTGGAACAGAGACTGCGCCAGGCCATGACGCCCACCGGAGGCCATGCGCGCCACGCGGGAAGATTCCGGATGGAACACCGATGAACCGGTCCCGACCAACGCCGCCGCAAGTACCACGGCTTCAAAACTGCCCGCCATCGCCAGCAGCACCAGCCCGCTCAGGGTAAAGCACATGCCAATCGGCAGCGACCACGGCATCGGGTATTTATCGGTCCAGTAGCCGACCACCGGCTGCAATAGCGAAGAGGTTAGCTGGAAGGTCAGGGTTATCATCCCGATCTGCACAAAGGTCAGAGAGAACTCCGATTGCAGCAGAGGGTAAATCGCCAGGATAAGCGACTGGATCATATCGTTTAGCAGATGGGAAAGGCTGATTGCGCCCAGAATGCCAAAGGAGGTTCTGGCCTTTTGCGGTGGCGCAGACGGGCCTGACAGCGTCGGACTGGTTTCACTGATTGCCATAGATTTCACTTAAGTAGTTGATTGCGACGTTGGGGAAAATCGACTCTGTAATAATTATCAGACTAAGATAACGGTGTCGGACGTTTGAAGAAAGTCTCAATTCTGAAAACATATTTGTCTATGCTTGTTACTCATTGTAATTTCTGCACTTGTCATTTAGTCAGGGAGAGAGTCATGAAATGTTTGAAACGCGGTGTGGCGCTGGCAATGCTGGCAGCATGGTCGCTGACCAGCCTGCAAGTGCAGGCGTATGAGCAGGATAAAACCTACAAAATCACCATCCTGCATACCAACGACCACCACGGCCATTTCTGGCGCAGTGAATACGGAGAATACGGCCTGGCGGCGCAAAAGACGCTGGTGGACGGTATTAGGAGAGAAGTGGCAGCTGAAGGCGGCAGCGTGCTGCTGCTGTCGGGCGGTGATATCAACACCGGCGTACCGGAATCTGATTTGCAGGATGCTGAGCCCGATTTCCGCGGTATGAATCTGGTCGGCTACGACGCGATGGCGGTCGGCAATCATGAGTTCGACAATCCGCTGTCGGTGCTGCGTCAGCAGGAAAAATGGTCTAAGTTCCCATTCCTGTCCGCCAATATTTACCAGAAAAGCACCGGCGAACGCCTGTTCAAACCGTGGGCGCTGTTTAACCGTCAGGGACTGAAAATTGCGGTGATTGGCTTAACCACCGACGACACCGCTAAAATTGGTAACCCGGAAAACTTCACCGATATCGAATTCCGTAATCCGGCTGAAGAAGCGAAGCTGGTGATTCAGGAGCTGCAGCAAACGCAGAAACCGGACGTCATCCTGGCCGCCACCCATATGGGCCACTATGACAACGGCAATCATGGCTCGAACGCACCAGGTGATGTGGAAATGGCGCGCAGCCTGCCAGCCGGTTCATTAGCGATGATTGTGGGTGGTCACTCACAGGACCCGGTCTGCATGGCGTCAGAGAATAAAAAGCAGGTCGATTACGTGCCGGGCACACCGTGCGCGCCGGATAAGCAAAACGGCATCTGGATTGTGCAAGCCCATGAATGGGGCAAATACGTGGGCCGCGCAGATTTCGAATTCCGCAATGGCGAGATGAAGCTGGTGCATTATCAGCTTATCCCGGTCAACCTGAAGAAAAAGGTGACCTACGATAACGGGCAAAGTGAGCGCGTACTTTATACCCCGCAGATCCCGGAAAACCCGCAGATGCTCTCGCTGCTGACCCCGTTCCAGAACAAAGGTAAAGCACAGCTGGGCGTGAAAGTGGGTGACGTGAATGGCCATCTTGAAGGCGATCGCAGCAAAGTGCGTTTCGTGCAAACCAATATGGGGCATCTGATTTTGGCGGCGCAAATGGCGCGCACTAACGCTGATTTTGCGGTAATGAGCGGCGGCGGGATCCGCGATTCCATCGAAGCGGGCAAAATCACCTACAAAGATGTGCTGAAAGTGCAGCCGTTCGGCAACGTGGTGGTGTATGTCGACATGACTGGCAAAGACGTGACGGATTATCTGACGGCGGTCGCGCAGATGAAACCGGATTCAGGGGCATATCCTCAGTTTGCAAACGTCAGTTTTGTGGCGAAAGGCGGTCAGCTGAACGACCTGAAAATCAAAGGCGAGCCGATTGACCCGAACAAAACCTACCGTATGGCGACGCTGAGTTTTAACGCCACTGGCGGTGATGGTTATCCGCATATCGACAGCAAACCTGGCTATGTGAATACCGGGTTTATCGATGCCGAAGTGCTGAAACAATATGTTGAGCAGAACTCACCGTTGGATGTGAATGCTTACGAACCGAAAGGGGAAGTGAGCTGGCAGTAAGTTGTCTTTGAAGAGAACTGTTTTGTCGGTCCGGCGGCGCAAGCTGACCGGGCCGACGCCTTCTTGGGCCATTAATCCTGTCGCGCAATATCCGCAAATTTCGCATCCAGCATTTTGGCCAAATCGCTCGCCGCTAATTCAATATCCAGCCCGCGTCTTCCACCAGAAACATAAATCGTCTCGAAAGTCTGAGCTGGAGCGTCAATCAGCGTCGGCAGGCGTTTCTTCTGCCCCAGCGGGCTAATGCCGCCCACCAGATACCCGGTGATGCGCTGGGCGACCATCGGATCGGCCATATCGACTTTCTTCGCGCCCAATGCTTTGGCGACTTTTTTCAAATCCAGCTGCGTCGCGACGGGGGTCACGGCGACGGCCAGATGCTTCATATCGCCATTCATCGCGACCAAAAGCGTTTTGTAAACCTGGTCCGCATTCAGGCCGAGTTTACGCACGGCTTCATCGCCAAAGTCGGTTTCATTTGGATCGTGATCGTAGCTATGGAGCTGGAAAGAGATCTTGTTTTTTTCGAGTAACTTAACGGCGGGAGTCATAACCATCCTTCTTACAACCGGGGTGAACTGGGGCCAGCATACGCCTGAAGATTGTCGAAAAAATAGTACTATCTTGCGCAATAGTGTTGGCAGTGATGCTGACTTTGAGCGACAATCTGAGGATCCGAAGTGCGAACTTCGGGATAATAATAACGATGAAATTCCTCTTTGACGGGCCAATAGAAATATTGGCCACTTTTTTATTTACGCGTTGATCGCAGCATCGACGGCAAATTTCCTTCCCCATATAAATGCAGTGCCCCGACGGCAACCACATAGCGCCCCGGCGGCAACGTGTGCAATTTTTCTCGCCAGGCCAGGTTTCGCTGATGCATCAACACGTCGTACAGCGAGTGGCTGAACGTATTCGGCAGCGACGGTGTTTCGCCCGGCGGCTGCTCCATCCACCAGCCAATCATCACTTGCAGCAAACGTGCATTGGTGTGCCAGTGGGTCAGGGTATCTTCCAGCAGCGCCAGCCCGTTGTCAGGCATATCACGCAGTAGCGCTATCTGGCTCTCAGCCCCTTCCAGTTCGATGACCTTACGGTTAGCTTCCCGCGCGGTATTTAACAGCTGATAATCAATCCCGTAATCAGGACGTAAACCCAGCTTTTGTGCCTGCGTGGCTTGCAGCACCATCGCCACTTGCCACAGCGGCTGGATGTCGAACAGCGCTACGGAAAGCCCGAGCTCATCGGTCAGCTTTTCCAGCTGCTGGAAACAGGCTTCACTCAGACGCTCACGCAACGGTGGATGCGCTGGGAGATCACGAAACGGCGTCTCGCTGCCGGTGATATCGGCTTCGACGATCAGCGCATCGGCCTGCTGAATCAGTTTGATCAACCGCGGGGGGAGCGGCGACATATCGCGAGTGCCCATATGAATGCTGCCGACCAGGTGCAGCTGTTGCCCACCTGCCAGCGTGATGTCCATGCCGGGCCAGGTGTAACGGCCGCGGAACAGGGCGCACAGTGAAGATTTTATTCGTTGAAACAGTCCCATACGCGCTCCGCGAAGATAAAGGATCATGCTAACGCGTCAGGGTTGGGCGCTCAATGCCTAAATCACCGCCAGCCCCTGTTTCTGGCAGGCGGTGTGCAACTCCTTATCCAGCGAATGTTCCACGATAAGCGTACTCGCCATGCTGAGTTCGCCAATGGCGAACGCCGACGCGCTGCTCAGCTTTTCCTGCGACGCCATCACCACCGTTTCGGCCGCACGCCCGGCCAGCGCGCGCTTCACGCAGGCTTCTTCGTAATTGCCGGTAGTGAAACCCGCACTCGGATGGACGCCGGTCACGCCCATAAAAAACAGGTCAGCATTGATTCGACCGAGTGATTCAAGCATGGCCGCTCCCATCGTGACTACCGAATGCCGGAACAGAACACCGCCGAGCAAAATCACCTCCACCTTTGGAAAATCCACCAGCGCAACGGCAATTGTCGGGCTGTGCGTCACGGCGCTGAAGGACAGATCCAAGGGTAACTGTTTCACCAGCGCGTGGGTGGTGGTGCCGCCGTCGAGAATCACAACCTGGCCGGGCTGGATCAGCTGCACGGCTTTCTGAGCCACTGCCTGTTTACTCCCGGACTGCACGTTTTTGCGCGTTTCTAACGGTGCTATGGCATCAGAAATCGGCAGCGCCCCACCGTGCACGCGCTGCAGCAGACCCTCGGCCGCCAGTTCGCGCAAATCCCGGCGGATGGAGTCCTCGGAGATCCCGAAATGCTGACTCAGCGCACCGGAATGGACCTGCTTTTCTCGCGTCAGGATCTGCAGGATCCGCTGTTTACGTTGGCTGGCGAGCATGTCATACCTCATTCATGATTATTCTTGATTGTGCACGATTATGCATGGTAGCGTTTTTAAAGTCATCAGCCGGAGAGAAAAACATGCAAAAAGCGAACGATCACGTACGTTACCTTGAAACCCAACTGTTATCGGACAACTGGTATACCCTCAAAAAATACACCTTCGAACTACGCCGTCAGGACGGGACATGGCAGCAGCAAAGCCGCGAAGCCTATGACCGGGGCCACGGCGCCACTATTTTGCTCTACAATCGCGATAAAAAAACGGTGGTGCTGACGCGCCAGTTCCGCCTGCCGGTGTATCTGCATGATCAAAATGGTTATCTGATTGAGGCAGCTGCGGGTTTGCTTGATAACGCCTCGCCGGAGCAGCGCATCATCGCCGAAGCGCAGGAAGAAACGGGCTTTCAGATTGCCGAGCCGGAGAAAATCTTTGAGGCCTTCATGAGCCCGGGCTCGGTGACCGAAAAACTCTATTTCTTTATCGCTGAATACCGCGAACAGGACCGAAGCGGGCAGGGCGGGGGTATTGAAGCCGAAGGCGAAGATATCGAAGTGCTGGAATGGTCGCTAGAGAAGGCGCTGGCAGCGGTGTGCAGCGGGGAAATTCAGGATGGCAAAACGATCATGTTGCTGCAGTATCTGGCCCTTAACGTCCTGAATTAAGGGCCAGATGAGGCGTTACGCTTTCGGTTTAAACCGCAGCAGGCGGTTAGCGTTACTGACCACGGTGATGGACGACAGCGCCATCGCCGCCCCCGCGACCACCGGGTTGAGTAGCGTACCGGTCAGTGGCCAGAGGATCCCGGCGGCAATCGGAATGCCGAGCGAGTTGTAAATAAATGCCCCCAGCAGGTTCTGCTTCATGTTACGCAGCGTCGCTTTTGAGATAGCCAGCGCATCCGCCACGCCGACCAGGCTATGGCGCATCAGGGTGATGGCTGCGGTTTCTATGGCAACGTCGCTGCCGCCGCCCATCGCGATACCCACTTCCGCTTGCGCCAACGCCGGGGCGTCGTTGATACCGTCGCCGACCATCGCGACTTTCCGGCCCTCAGCCTGCAATTTTTTAATCGCTTCGGCTTTGCCATCCGGTAATACGCCGGCCATTACCTCATCGATACCCGCTTCTTTGGCAATCGCCCGGGCGGTAATCGGGTTATCGCCCGTCAGCATCACCAGGCGATAGCCTTCCTGGTGCAGTCTTTTCAGGGCAGCAACGCTGTCAGCCCGCAGCGGGTCACGAATGGCAAACAGCGCCGCGACTTTGCCGTCGACTGCCAGAAGTACCGGCGTCGCCCCTTTGGCTGCCTGCGCTACAAGCTCTGGATCAATATCTGATGTAGCAATCTGCTGCTCATTTAGCAGGGCCTGATTCCCCAGCAGCAATGCGTGGCCTTCGGCCTCGCCACTCACACCCAGACCCCGCAGGGTACGGAACGCGGAAATCTGTGGCAGTTGTGTTTCACCGGCTTTTTCAATAATGGCGTGAGCCAGCGGGTGGCTGGATCCTTGTTCAAGTGCGGCGGCAAGGCGTAGGGCCTGCGCTTCATTAATATCACCGTAGGTTTTCACTGCCACGACCTGCGGTTTGCCTTCGGTCAGGGTGCCGGTTTTATCGAACACCAGTGTATCCAGCTCGCTTGCTCGCTGCAGCGCATCGGCGTCACGCACCAGTACGCCATATTCAGCCGCGCGGCCAACCCCGGCGATAATCGACATCGGCGTTGCCAGCCCCAATGCACACGGACAGGCGATGATCAGCACCGTGGTGGCAATCACCAGGGTGTAGACAATCTGCGGCGCCGGGCCGAAGAAATACCAGATGGCGGCGCTCAGTAACGCAATGGCGACCACCGCCGGGACAAACACGGCGGAGATGCGGTCAGCCAGCTGGCCGATTTCCGGTTTGCTGCTTTGGGCCTGGCGTACCATGCGAATAATGCGCGACAGCGTGGTGTGGCTGCCGACCGCACTGGCACGGAACAGTACGCTCCCATCCTGCACTACCGTCCCGGCGTGAATGTTGTCGCCGTCACTTTTTTGCTGTGGAACCGGTTCGCCGGTCAGCATCGCTTCGTCAAACCACGCTTCACCCTGAGTGATGTCACCATCAACCGGAACGCGGTCGCCGGTGGCCAGACGCAGCGTCATGCCCGGCTGTACGTCTGCCAGCGGCACTGATATCTCACCCTCTTCCGTTACGACGCGTGCGGTCGGCGGGGTCAGATCGAGCAGTTTTTCCAGAGCTTTAGAGGAACGCTGGCGAGCACGAGCTTCGAGCATATGGCCGAGGTTTATCAGACCGATGATCATCGCGCTGGCTTCATAATAAAGATGTCGGGCTTCCATCGGGAACCACTGCGGCCAAAGATTGACGCTCATCGAATAGAGCCAGGCCACGCCAGTACCGAGGGCGACCAGCGTATCCATGGTCGCGGTGCGATTCTTGAGGCTTTTCCATGCGCTGGTGTAGAAGTGGCCCCCGGCAAAGACCATCACGCCGAGCGTCACCAGACCAATCATCAGCCACAGGGATCGATTGGCGTCGGTGACCATCATGTTATCGCCGAACATTCCCCAGACCATCACCGGAACACCGACCAGCAGCGCGACAATCGCCTGCCAGCGGAAGCGTTTCATGGTGGCGACGGCGGTTTCCTGCTGACGCTCGCGACGCTTCACATCATCTTCAATCGCTTCTGCACCGTAGCCCGCTTTTTCCACCGCCTGCACTAAATCGGTGGCGGCCGCACTGCCCATTATCAGCGCCGTGCGTTCCGCCAGATTGACCCGTGCCTGGGTGACGCCCGGAACGGCAGCAAGCGCGTTCTGAACCCGGGAGACACAACTGGCGCAGCTCATGCCGTTGATCAGCAGCTGTTGGCTGTCATCAAGGTCATCGGCTGCCGGAAGCGCTGAAGGGACCGCTGTCAGTGCTTCCGACGGGATTGATGACTCTGTCAGCGGGTTAGCCTTTGGGTGGCTAAGCTCCGCCCCGTATCCGGCCTGTTTAATGGTATCGATTAACTGTTCCGCACTGGCACTACCGGTGACATGCGCTTCAGTGGTTGTCACGTCTGCCTGAGAGACGTCCGGACGTTGCTCCAGAGCTTCTTTAACGCGTTTGACGCAGTGGCCGCAGGTGAGGCCGTCCAGCGTAAGATCAATAATTTGAGACATATTCATTCTCCTGATGGATTAGCCGACAAACCGCGTCGACACTGTTTCTTTCTATCACTGTGATAAAGCTTAAACCTTCCATCAAGGGGAAGGTCAAGGGTGATTTACAAAAGGCGTCGTTAACGATAAATTCCCGGTCAAATCACAGGGTATCTCTGATTTACCCCAGTAAAACAAAATGCTGCTGTGCAAATCACTTATACTGCCGACAACGTGATCAATCTAAGTCCTCTCACTGGTATGTATATTTCGACACGCATTAAAGTGGTTATCCATCTCTGCGCTTTCCTCGTTGTGCTGTATAGCCTGACGATGCTTCCGCCCATGCTACTGGCACTGGTGGATAAGGAGCGTAGCCTGTTTGCGTTTCTGTCGACGTTTGCCATTTTCTTCCCCGCCGGGCTGATTGGCTGGGGGCTAACGCGCCAGTCGAAAATCCAGCTCGAAACTCGTGATGGCTTTATCATCATCGTTCTGTTTTGGCTGCTGTTTTCGTTGATAAGCGCCATGCCGCTGTGGCTGGATGATTCGCTTAATATTTCCCTGGCCGACGCGATGTTTGAGGGCGTGTCCGGGATAACCACCACCGGGGCGTCGATTTTCAGTGACGTGACGCATCTGCCGCGTTCGATTCTCTATTACCGTTCACAGTTGAACTTTATTGGCGGGTTAGGCGTTATCGTCCTGGCGGTTGCGGTGTTGCCGCTGCTGGGTATCGGGGGCATGAAGCTGTATCAGTCAGAAATGCCGGGTCCGTTTAAAGAAGAGCGCCTGACGCCGCGTCTGGCGGACACCTCCAAAAGCCTGTGGTTCACCTACATGCTGCTGGGCATGACCTGCACACTGGCGTTTTACCTTGCCGGAATGCCGTTTTTCGATGCGCTTTGCCACGGTTTATCGACCGTTTCACTGGGCGGTTTTTCCACCCAAAGCGAGAGTATTGGCTACTACAACAGCTACGCCATCGAACTGGTGGCGGGCGGGTTTTCGCTGCTGTCGGCGGTGAACTTTACCCTTTATTTCGTCGCACTTTCGCGCCGCAGTCTTAAGCCTTTTCGCCGCAACAGCGAGCTGCGCTTTTTCCTCTGCGTGGTGATGTTGGTGGTCGCGATAATTACCTTCGAAGTCTGGCGGGCAGGAATGTACGCGCTGCCTGCGTCGTTCGTGCACTCCTTCTTCCTCGTCAGCTCAATGATTACTGATAATGGGCTGGCGACGGCGGATTACGCTTCGTGGCCCACGCACGTGGTGGTTTTACTGTTGTCGGCGAGCTTCTTCGGCGGCTGTGTGGGGTCAACCTGTGGCGGGATTAAGGCGCTGCGATTCCTGATCCTGTTCCGCCAGAGCCGCCACGAAGTGCACCAGTTGGCACATCCGCGCGCCATCATGAGCGTGCGCGTGGGCAACACGGTGATTAACGACAGGGTGATGCGATCGGTCTGGAGTTTCTTCTTTTTATACATTTTCTGCACCTGTTCATTCATTTGGGCGCTGAATCTCTTGGGCTACGATCTGCTCACATCGTTTGCCTCCGTCGCCGCCTGCATCAATAATATGGGCCTGGGATTTGGCGCGACCGCGACGGGCTTCGGTACGCTCGACAATACCGCCAAATATCTGTTGTGCGGGGCGATGCTGCTGGGCCGTCTGGAGATTTATCCGGTGTTGATCCTCTTGTCGAGGACCTTCTGGCGCAGTTAAGCTATTCCCACAACTTATGAGTGGAGGCAGGCGTGAATATCAGCGACGTGGCGAAAAGAACCGGTTTAACCAGCAAAGCGATTCGTTTTTACGAAGAGAAGGGCCTGGTCACCCCGCCGTTGCGCAGCGATAACGGCTACCGCAGCTACACGCAAAAACATCTGGATGAGCTGACGCTGCTGCGTCAGGCGCGTCAGGTGGGGTTCAACCTGGAAGAGTGTGGCGAGCTGGTGGATCTGTTCAACGATCCGGGGCGTCACAGCGCTGATGTGAAGGCGCGGACGTTGCAGAAAGTAGCCGATATCGAAAAGCACATCACGGAATTGCAGAGTATGCGGGAACAGCTGCTGGCGCTGGCGGATGCCTGTCCAGGAGATGACAGCGCCGACTGCCCGATTATTGATAATCTGTCCGGCTGCTGTCATCGCAAAAGTAGCTAGTGTGGGCGCACCTTTAAGGTAATGCCTTCCACGGCGAACACTTCTACGCGGGTGCCTGCCGGAAGATCGTCCTCGGCAAGAACCGGCCATGAGCTGTCGCCGACGCGCATATGACCACGACCATTGATGAGTGTCGTATCCAGCGTGAAGATTTTACCGACCAGCTGCTGACCGCGCTGATTGAGCTGGCTGTCGGCGCGCGGCTGTTGACGAACACGATTCGACAGCCAACGCCACCACAGCCAGGCGGCGAGCAGCGTCAGCACCGCAAACACCACCCCTTGCCACTCCCAGCCAAACGGCAGCAGCCAGACCAGCAGGCCGGTGACAATCGCCGCCACGCCGCTCCACAGCAGATAGCCATTCCCGCCTAGCATTTCTGCCGCCAGCAGCACGCCGCCGAGGCTCAGCCAGAAAATGTGCGGGTGGATGAGAAGGGCGTCAATCATGGCTTTTTCCGCTCACCGGCACTGTCTTTGACCAGTTCAGCAATCCCGGCAATCGAGCCCATCAGGCTGCTGGCATCCAGCGGCATCATTACTACTTTGCTGTTATTCGCTGAGCCAATCTGCTGTAACGCATCAGTATATTTCTGCGCGATGAAGTAGTTCACGGCCTGAATATCCCCGGCGGCAATCGCTTCGGATACCATTTGCGTGGCGCGGGCTTCCGCTTCGGCTGAACGCTCACGCGCTTCCGCCTGCAGGAACGTTGACTGACGTTCACCTTCCGCTTTGAGAATTTTCGACTGTTTCTCACCTTCGGCTTTGACGATCTGCGCCTGACGGATCCCTTCAGCTTCCAGGATGTACGCACGTTTGGTTCGTTCGGCTTTCATCTGCGCATTCATAGCGTCGATAAGTTCAGCCGGTGGGCGCACGTCGCGAATTTCGATACGGGTGATTTTGATGCCCCAGGGGTTGGTAGCTTCATCGACGATATGCAATAGGCGGGTGTTGATGTTGTCACGCTGGGAGAGCATTTCGTCCAGCTCCATCGAGCCCAGCACGGTACGGATATTGGTCATCGTCAGGTTGATGATAGCCAGTTCCAGGTTGCTGACTTCATACGCCGCTTTCGGGGCATCAATTACCTGAATAAAACACACCGCATCAATGGAAACGTTGGCGTTATCCTTGGAAATAACTTCCTGGGATGGGATGTCCAGCACCTGTTCCATCATATTGATTTTACGGCCAATACGGTCCATGAAGGGTACCACCAGACTTAAACCTGGATTCAGGGTATTGGTATAGCGGCCAAAGCGCTCGACTGTCCATTGATAACCCTGAGGAACGATCTTGACGCCTGCGCCGACAATCACCAACGCCACAAAGATCAAGACGGGAATAAAGATGAGCATTAAAAACCTCCTGTTTTTGCTGGGTAACCCTGGGACTTACATGTCAGGGCTGATACAGGAAGTATAACTTTTATTCAGTAGGCTGCGGTAACGTTCTTCTGTGTTGAAAGCGTACATAATGCCCCAGCGACAGGACGCCGCCGGGGAGAGGGAATATCAGTACAGCAGGGAGTACAGCAGGCGACGGTATTTCGACGCCAGCGCATCGCCGGTACCGAGCGCCGCAAGGATTTCCTGCAGCATCTTGCGCGCCTGACCATCCGCCGCGCCCAGGTCTTTCTTCAGATGGCTGAACAGCAGTTCCAGCGCTTCTTCATTGCGCCCAACCTGATGCAGCTGCAGCGCCAGCTGTGACGCGAGAGCCGCGTCTTCCGGATGTTCCGCCGCCTGCTGCTGCAGTTGCTGGATTTCCGGGGTGTCGGCCGCCTGTTTCAGCAGCTCAATTTGCGCCACCAGGCCCTGATAGCGGGTGTCCTGATCCTGCATCGGCACGGTTTTCAGCGTTGCTTCTGCCTCTTCTGAACGGTTTAGCGCAATCTGTGTTTCCGCCAACAGCAGACCTATCTGGCTGTCCTGATTCGACAGCTGCCACGCGTCTTTCAGTAGCGGCAGCGCGTCGGCGTGATTGCCTTCCTGCATCAGCAGCATCGCCTGCTGGGCTTTCAGCTCTTCTTCACGTGGCAGGAATTTATCGAGCAGCGTACGGATAACGTCCTCCGGCTGCGGGCCCTGGAAACCGTCGACAGGCTGGCCATTCTGGAAAAGATACACGGTCGGAATGGCGCGCAGGCCAAACTGGGAGGCAATCATCTGCTCGGCGTCACAGTCGAGCTTCGCCAGAATGAACTGACCGTTGTACTGGTTAGCGAGGCTTTCCAGCACCGGGGTTAACTGCTCGCAGTGCTGGCTACGCGGAGACCAGAAGTAGAACAGGACGGGAACGGTGGCGGACTGCTCCAGGGTCTGGTGCAGGTTAGCTTCGGTAATGTTAACGATATACTGTGCAGACATAAGTCATTCTCTTTATTCGATATGAGTCGATATCTTATTGAGATGGGGGCGGAGGACGGTGCTTCAACTCAGCCCTGCAAAATTTTGTCCATCATTCGGCCCGGCAGTATGCGCTTGAGCAGCATGACTGCGTGCGTCACCAGGGTCACCGGATAGCGCATTTTCGGTTTCTCGCTGGTGAAAGCATGGCGCACTTTTTCCACCACCGCCTCTGGCCCGAGGGTAAAACGGGCGGCGATACCCGGGTTTTCGACAGGTTTATCAGCCTGGGTCTGGTTGACGTTTTCAGTGAAGCGGGTGCGGATCGGGCCGGGTTCAATCAGGCTAACTTTAATGCCGCTGTGACGCAGCTCCATGCGCAGTGCGTCGGACCAGGCTTCCAGAGCATATTTACTGGCGGCATACGCTCCACGGCCGGGCGTGGATATCAGGCCCATCACCGAGGACGTCATCACGATTCGGCCTTCGCCGTGTGGCTCTATGGCAGGCAGCAGGCGCATAGTCAGCTGATGCGCTCCGAAGAAATTAGTGGAGAACTGCTGTTCCAGCTGCGCGCGGCTCAGGGTATTCAGCGGGCCATACACGCCGAAGCCGGCATTATTGAAAATGCCGAACAGGCGATTATCGGTCAGGGCGATGATTTCGTCGGCGGCGCGGTCCACGCTGTCGGGCGAATCCAAATCAAGAATAATTCCCGTCAGCCCCTGACCTGACATGCGGGCCACGTCTTCCGGCTTGCGACACGCGGCCAGTACGCGAAAGCCCTGGCGTTTCAGCTCAAGCGCACTCTCCAGCCCAATTCCGCTGGAACATCCTGTTATTAAGACCGTTTTTTGCATAACTTTACCTGAAGACAACTCCTGATATTCAGGAGTCGTGTTTAACTAAGGGAGCCAGGCGTGCCGCCATCCAGTCCGCAATAAACGGCTGCGCGTCACGATTGGGGTGAATACCATCATCCTGCATCCATTGCGGTTTCAGATAGACCTCTTCCATGAAAAATGGCAACAGAGGAATATCGAACTCTTTGGCAAGCTGCGGATACATCGCGCTAAAGGCCTCATTATACCGACGGCCATAGTTCGCAGGCAGACGAATTTGCATCAACAGTGGTTCGGCGTTGGCGGCTTTAATTTGTTCGATAACCGTTCGCAGGGTTTGCTCGGTTTGTTGAGGCTGAAACCCGCGCAGGCCATCGTTACCGCCCAGTTCGACCAACACCCAGCGCGGCTGGTGCTGCTTGAGCAGCGTTGGCAGGCGCGCCAGCCCCTGCTGCGATGTGTCACCGCTGATACTGGCGTTGACAACCTCGGTCTTCGGCTGCCACTTTTCATTAAGGAGCGCGGGCCATGCGGCCGTTGCCGCCATGCGATACCCGGCACTCAGACTGTCACCCAGAATTAACAGCGTGTCGGCAAATGCGGCGCGGCAGGTTAACAGCAAAAGAAACAGGAACGGCACATGCCAGCGGAAAACATACTTGAAGTTCATCATCTTAAGAAATCCGTCGGTCAGGGGGAGCAGGAGCTATCCATCCTCACCGGAGTTGAGCTGGTTGTCAAACGAGGCCAGAGCATTGCATTAGTGGGGGAATCCGGTTCCGGTAAGTCGACGCTGTTGGCGATCCTCGCCGGGCTGGACGACGGCAGCAGCGGGGAAGTGAATCTGATTGGCCAACCTCTGCACGCGATGGACGAAGAGGCGCGCGCCGGGCTACGTGCCCGTCATGTGGGCTTTGTGTTTCAATCTTTCATGCTGATCCCGACGCTCAACGCGCTGGAGAACGTCGAACTCCCGGCCCTGCTGCGCGGTGAAACCGACAGTCAGGGGCGCAGCCACGCGAAGGCGCTTCTGGAGCAATTAGGGCTCGGCAAACGTCTGCATCATCTTCCGGCACAGCTTTCCGGCGGTGAACAACAGCGTGTGGCGCTGGCCCGCGCGTTTAACGGTCGGCCAGACTTGCTGTTCGCCGATGAACCCACAGGCAATCTTGACCGGCAAACTGGCGATCGCATTGCCGATTTGCTGTTTTCCCTCAATCAAGAGCATGGCACCACGCTGGTGCTGGTGACGCACGATCCGGCGCTGGCGGCGCGCTGTGATCGACGCCTGCGGTTGGTGAACGGTCAACTGCAGGAGGAATCATGATTGCCCGTTGGTTCTGGCGCGAATGGCGTTCGCCGTCACTGCTGATTGTCTGGCTGGCACTGAGCCTGGCGGTGGCCTGTGTGCTGGCGCTCGGTAATATCAGTGACCGCATGGACAAAGGGCTGAGTCAGCAGAGCCGCGAATTTATGGCGGGTGACAGAACGCTGCGCACCGCGCGCACCGCGCCGGAAGAATGGCTGAATAAAGCCCGCGAAATGGGGCTACAGGTCGGTGAGCAGCTCAGTTTTGCCACTATGACCTTCGCGGGTGATACCCCGCAGCTGGCGAGTGTGAAAGCGGTGGATGACGTTTATCCGATGTATGGCCAACTGGACACCCAACCGCCGGGCCTCAAGCCGCAGGTGGGTAGCGTACTGTTAGCCCCCCGGTTGATGGCTCTGCTGAACCTGAAAACGGGGGACACAATCGACGTCGGCGATGCGACGCTGCGTATTGCCGGCGAAGTCGTGCAGGAGCCGGATTCCGGCTTCAACCTGTTCCAGATGGCACCGCGCCTGATGATGAACATCGTCGACGTGGCAAAAACCGGAGCTGTACAGCCAGGGAGTCGTGTCAGCTGGCGTTACAAATTTGGTGGCACGCCGCAGCAGATTGAAGCCTACGAGAAATGGTTGTTGCCGCAGCTGAAGCCCGATCAGCGCTGGATTGGCCTCGAGCAGGATGAAGGTGCACTCGGCAAATCTCTTGAGCGCTCGCAGCAGTTTTTACTGTTGTCGGCGCTGCTGACACTGCTGCTGGCGGTCGCTGCGGTAGCGGTGGCGATGGGACATTATTGCCGTAGCCGCTACGATCTGGTGGCGGTGCTTAAAACGCTGGGGGCAGGGCGGGCGCAGCTGCGCAAGCTGATCCTCGGTCAGTGGGCGATGCTCTTGCTGCTGTCGCTGGTCACCGGTGGCGCAATGGGGATGCTGTTTGAACGCGTGCTGATGGTGCTACTCAAACCCGTGTTGCCTGCCGCGTTGCCAACCGCCAGCCTCTGGCCGTGGTTGTGGGCCATTGGGGCGATGGTGGTGATTTCACTGCTGGTGGGAATGCGACCGTGGCGTCTGCTGCTGGCGACCCAGCCGCTGCGCGTATTGCGTCGTGATGCGGTGGCGAACGTCTGGCCGCTGAAATTCTACATTCCGGTGATGTTGGTAGTGGTTGTGCTACTGCTGGCCTGGCTGATGGGCGGTTCAATGCTACTGTGGTCGGTGCTGGCGGGCGCAGTCGTGCTGGCCGTGCTCTGCGGGCTGGTGGGCTGGGTTCTCCTGAACATGCTCCGGCGCGTAACGTTGAAATCGCTGGCGCTGCGTCTGGCAGTAAGCCGCTTGTTACGTCAGCCGTGGTCCACGCTCAGCCAACTGGCGGCGTTCTCGCTCTCCTTCATGCTGCTGGCGTTGCTGCTGGTGCTGCGCGGCGATTTACTTGACCGCTGGCAGCAACAGCTTCCGCCTGAAAGCCCGAACTACTTCCTGATCAATATTGCGCCAGAGCAGGTTGGGCCGATGAAGGCCTTCCTGGCCGAACATCAGGTGATTCCGTCGGCGTTTTACCCGATCGTGCGTGCGCGTCTGACGGACATTAACGGTCAGACGACGGACGGCAATAAAGACGAAGCGTTAAACCGCGAGCTAAATTTGACCTGGCAAAGCCAGCCGCTGGAACACAATGCGGTAACCGATGGCAGCTGGCCGCCGAAAGTGGGGGAAGTGTCGATTGAGGAAGGCCTGGCGAAGCGTCTGAACATTGGGCTCGGCGACAACGTGACCTTTACTGGTGATACCCAGGCGTTCAGCGCGAAAGTCACCAGCCTGCGCAAAGTTGACTGGGAAAGCCTGCGACCAAACTTCTTCTTTATTTTCCCGACCGGGGCGCTGGACGGGCAGCCGCAAAGTTGGCTCACCAGTTTCCGCTGGGATAATGGCAACGCGCTGCTGACTCAGCTAAATCGTGAATTTCCGACCGTCAGTCTGCTGGACATCGGCGCTATTCTCAAGCAGGTCGGGCAGGTGCTGGAGCAGGTCAGTCGGGCGCTGGAAGTGATGGTGGTGCTGGTGACCGCCTGCGGCGTGCTGCTGCTGTTAGCGCAGGTTCAGGTAGGGATGCGACAGCGTCATCAGGAGTTGGTGGTCTGGCGCACGCTGGGCGCAGGAAAATCATTGCTGCGCACCACATTGTGGGCTGAGTTTGCCTTATTGGGGCTCGTATCCGGGATGGTGGCGGCTATTGGCGCAGAAACCGCGCTGGCGGTGTTGCAGACGAAAGTCTTCGATTTTCCGTGGGAGCCTGACTGGCGACTTTGGGTCACGCTGCCGCTAAGTGGCGGGGTAATGCTCTCTCTGTGCGGCGGCTGGTTAGGATTGCGCCTGCTGAAAGGAAAAGCGCTGTTCCGTCAGTTCAACGTGTAACTCCTCGGGTGGCGGCGCTCGCACGGGCCTACCGGTTTGTAGGCCCAAGCGAGCGTTGCCACCGGGAAAATGCGTTATGCCGCCAGCCAGGCGGCAACGTCCTCAAAGCTACCTCGGAACACAATCATTCCCGCTTTTTTACTGAGCTGATAGCGATACATCGGATCGTAATATTCCACCAACAACGGTTTAAGCCAGCTGAAATGCACCTCGGTGGATGCGCCGCGTTGCTGCTGAAGCAGCGCTTCGTCGAGGCTTGCCGTCAGTTCGGCAAAACGTTGCAATCCTAAACGGCGGCGGATGGCGAACAGGCCCTGATGCAGATAGTCGCTGTATTCCTGCCAGCCTTGCTCTTCGCCAAACGCCTGCAAAAAATCATGGTGCATGCGGGTGAAATACTCTTCCCGAAGGCGCTCCAGCCGGACCTCAAACGGATCTTCCACCACCGCAATGGAGGACTGCGCCATCCGATTGCGCAGGCATTCCGGCAAGTGGTTAGCCCCAATCATGTGTCCTTCATCTTCAATAACCCAGCGTGCTGCGTCTTTTTGCAACAGCGCAATGGCCAGTTCATTTTCAAAACTGGCCTGTGAAAGCTGCGGCTGAAGCGTGCGGCCAAAGGACGAGCCGCGGTGATGGGCGAGCCCTTCGAGATCGATACCTGACGCCAGAGCCTGTACCAACTGGGTTTTCCCGTTACCGGTGCAGCCGCCAATCAGCACCATTGGCCGCTCGACATAATCTGCGGTCACGGTGATGGCGGTCTGACGCAAGGATTTATAGCCGCCGGCGATCAGCGGTACATCCACACCGGCCTCGCGCAGCCAGTGCTGGGTAATGTGCGATCGCTGACCGCCACGCGCGCAGCACAGCAGGGCATCCGGGTGGCGGCGAATCACGTCGACCCAAGTGTCTAAACGTTGTTGGCGCTTTTCCCCGGCGACCAGTGTGTGGCCGAGTTTCAGCGCGGCATCTGCCCCGTGGCGTTTGTAGCAGGTCCCAACAGCGGCGCGTTCGTCGTCATTCATCAGCGGGAGATTAATGCCCGTTGGCATTGCCCCTTGTTGAAACTCTATCGGGGCGCGCACATCGATGATGGGCGTGTTGCCTGCGAGAATTTGTCGGAAGTTAACTGCGGGTCGGGTGGTATGTGGCATGGTTAAAGACTCTGGAGCGATACACCTCGGCATTTTACGCCACGTGAGGGGGGATAGCTTGATATTCGCCATTCGTTTAGCAAAAAGGTGTCATAAACCCACGGATTTCTGGCCGCCGCTGTTGAAACAGGCCAACGATATCCTCAACAACTTTGCCGCTGTGGGCGGTATGCCAGGCAAGGCTCAGTGGCGAGGCGGCTCTCATGGCAGGAATAGCCCGGCTAACCAGCTGGCCTTGTGCGATTAGCGGCTGGCAAAGCGGTAACGGTAAAAAACCGATCCCCACCCCCGCAATATGCGCGGCTACTTTCGTCTCGATATCGGGCACCAGAATTTCTTTTTGCCCTGGCAACCGCCAGGCCACTCGTTTGGTCAACCGACGCGCGCTGTCGGCAATGTTGACCGCTGGATAGCGGCGGAGCAGGGCCTCGGTGAGCGGGGCTTCGGACTGGTTAAGTGGGTGAGTGGGGGACATCACAAACAGCCACTGAACCTCGCCGAGGGGTTCAACGGCGATGGTATCCGACAGGGCTTCAGTGCCGGTCACGCCAATCGCCAGTGAAAAATCATCGTGCAGCAGCGTGTCCCAGACGCCCATGTAAATCTGGCGAGAAAAATGAAACTGGGTAAAGGGATAACGCCCGACCAGCCACGCCAGCAGCTGCGAGACGGCAAGCGGGCTGTACATCAGATTATTGACCACGATATTCACCTGGCGCTCAATGCCGTCGTTAATTTGCCGGAGTTCACCGGACATGCCGTCTATCCAGCCCAGCCACTCTCGTGCCTGAGCCAGTAGGTGATCTCCGGCAGGAGTCAGCGAAACACTGCGTGTAGTCCGGCAGAAGAGGGCGACGCCGGTGTTCTCTTCGAGCAACTTAATTCGATAGCTGATCGTTGCCGTGGTTTTGCACAGGCGCTCAGCGGCCCTGGAGAAGCTACCGGTTTCAGCAATGCACAGAAAGGTGCGCAGCGTTTCAATATCAAACATATTACATTCCAATAGTGAGCTGATTTATAAGTATTTTCTCATAATCACCATTTATGAATTGTGGTCTTTGTCTTGTTTTGGAAAAATATTCCAACTTTTAGGTTGCTGTTAATTTGAGAAGGTTCTAGATTAGCCGCAGAGAGAAGTTCAGAGCCGAAAGGGATCGGGAACACAAGGGAAAACGAGATGAAACTTGAGGTAAAACCGCTCAGTCGTGCGGCGTTTGCAGAGTATGGTGACGTGATTGAAACCGAAGGCCAGGATTTTTTCTTTATCAATAACGGGCAGGTGCAGCGCTTTCACGATCTGGCACACGTCGAGATCCTTGAGCAGGACAGAACGCTTATTAGCATTAATCAGGCGCAGCCTGTCGCGCTTCCCATCATCGTCACGGAGCTGGAGCGCCATCCGCTTGGCACACAAGCGTTTGTGCCTCTGCACGGCGAACCCTTTGTCATTGTCGTGGCGCTGGGTGGCGATGACGTTGATTTAACGACGTTGCGCGCGTTTATCACTAACGGGCAGCAGGGGGTAAATTATCACCGTAACGTCTGGCATCACCCACTGTTTGCCTGGCAAAAAGAAACCCAATTTCTGACCATCGATCGCGGTGGGAATGATAACTGCGACGTGGTTTCTGTCCCGTCGCACGAGCTGGTAATTTGTTGAGGTATCCCGTGACGCTGCTGGTTATCTTGCATAAGATATCGAACTTATGCTTAACGTAGGCTGGCGGAGAAGACGGAAAAAATGACAGAAGTACGACGGCGCGGCAGGCCAGGCCTGGCAGAACCGACCGCGCAAAAAGGGGCGCAGGCCCTGGAGCGAGGCATCGCGATTATGCAGTATCTGGCCAAAAGCGGCGGCAGTTCTTCAGTTAGCGATATTTCGGTGAATCTCGACTTGCCTCTGACCACCGCCTTTCGCTTACTGAAGGTTCTGGAAAACGCAGATTTTGTCTACCAG
This sequence comes from Citrobacter sp. 18056, assembly GCA_902706235.1. Taxonomy (GTDB): domain Bacteria; phylum Pseudomonadota; class Gammaproteobacteria; order Enterobacterales; family Enterobacteriaceae; genus Scandinavium; species Scandinavium manionii. Next base: position 186,139 of record CACSJR010000006.1, read on the forward strand.
GACAATCAGTTAGGCTGGTGGCATATCGGGCTGGGCGTGTTTAACGTCGGCACGGCCTACATCCACAACCGTGACGTCCTGTCGGTCGCCGGGCCGTTTATGCGCCGTCTGATGCTGATGTCAGGGGAAACGGTGAACGTGGCTATCCGCAACGGTAACGAAGCGGTGTTGATAGGGCAGCAGGAGTGTAAGGCGATGGTCAGAATGTGTGCCCCGCTGGGCAGCCGTCTGCCGCTTCACGCATCCGGTGCGGGGAAAGCGTTGCTCTATCCGATAGGTGAAGAGGCGTTGATGGACGCGATTTTGAAAACGGGTTTGCAGCGCTTTACGCCGACGACCCTTATCGACCTGCCGGTGTTGCAAAAGGACCTGGAGGGCGCGCGTCTGCGGGGCTACTGCATCGATCAGGAAGAGCACGTTATTGGGCTGAACTGTATTGCCTCAGCCATTTACGATGATGTAGGCAGCGTGGTGGCCGCCATCTCTATTTCTGGACCTGCCTCACGCTTAACGCCGGATCGCTTTGCCAGCCAGGGAGAGTTGGTACATCAGACGGCTATGGATATCAGTACTGCGCTTGGCCTGAAAACAGCCAGAGCATAAGCGTCGCACCCCGCTCGCCGGAGCGGGTTTTTTTGGTGGATTTACAAAGTTGGAATATTTTTCCAAAAAATAAGGTGAAACGGAAATGGCAAGAATGCGAGCCGTGGATGCGGCAATGTATGTTCTGGAAAAAGAAGGTGTGGACACCGCATTTGGTGTGCCGGGTGCGGCGATTAACCCTTTTTATTCTGCAATGCGACAACATGGCGGTATCCGTCACGTACTGGCGCGCCACGTGGAAGGCGCTTCTCACATGGCGGAGGGTTACACTCGTGCAATGGCAGGGAATATCGGCGTCTGCCTGGGAACGTCTGGCCCGGCAGGGACAGATATGATAACCGCGCTGTATTCAGCTTCGGCAGATTCAATCCCTATTCTGTGCATTACCGGCCAGGCACCGCGTGCCCGTCTGCATAAAGAAGATTTTCAGGCAGTGGATATCGAATCCATTGCCAAGCCGGTGAGCAAATGGGCTGTGACCGTGCGCGAAGCGGCGCTGGTGCCGCGCGTGCTGCAACAGGCATTTCACCTGATGCGCTCAGGCCGCCCTGGCCCGGTGTTGGTCGACCTGCCGTACGACGTGCAAGTGGCAGAAATTGAGTTTGATCCTGATATGTACGAACCGCTGGCGGTCTACAAACCTGCGGCTTCCCGCGCGCAAATTGAAAGAGCCATCGACATGCTGATGCAGGCCGAGCATCCGGTGATTGTCGCCGGGGGCGGGGTAATTAATGCCGATGCGGCTGCGCTGTTACAGCGTTTTGCCGAGCTGACGCAGGTGCCGGTGATCCCAACCCTGATGGGCTGGGGCTGCATTCCAGACGATCATGAACTGATGGCCGGAATGGTCGGGTTGCAAACGGCACACCGCTACGGGAACGCCACGCTGTTGGCCTCCGACCTGGTGTTGGGCATTGGTAACCGCTTTGCCAATCGCCATACTGGCTCGGTAGAGAAATACACCGAAGGGCGCAAAATCATTCATATCGACATCGAGCCGACGCAGATTGGGCGCGTGCTGTGCCCGGACTTAGGCATTGTCTCCGATGCGAAAGCAGCGCTGACCCTGCTGGTTGAGGTGGCGGAAGCGCGGCAAAAAGCAGGGCTGTTGCCGTGTCGTGGCGCGTGGGTAGCCGACTGCCAGCAGCGTAAACGCACCCTGCTGCGCAAAACGCATTTTGACAACGTGCCGGTCAAACCACAGCGCGTCTACGAAGAGATGAACAAAGCCTTTAGCCGTGATGTGTGTTACGTCACCACCATTGGCCTGTCGCAAATCGCCGCGGCGCAAATGCTGCATGTGTTTAAAGACCGTCACTGGATCAACTGTGGCCAGGCGGGACCTTTAGGCTGGACACTTCCGGCGGCCCTCGGCGTTTGCATCGCGGATCCGAAACGTGAAGTGGTGGCGATTTCTGGCGACTTCGATTTCCAGTTCATGATTGAAGAACTTGCCGTCGGCGCGCAGTTCAACATTCCGTATATCCACGTGCTGGTGAATAACGCCTATCTGGGCCTTATCCGCCAGTCACAGCGCGCCTTTGATATGGATTACTGTGTCCAGCTGGCGTTCGAAAATATCAACTCCAGCGAAGTAAACGGTTATGGCGTTGACCACGTGAAGGTGGCTGAAGGTTTAGGCTGTAAAGCCATTCGTGTGTTTAATCCGCAGGATCTGGCCCCGGCGTTTGAGCAGGCTAAGGCCCTGATGGCGCAATATCGCGTGCCGGTAGTGGTGGAAGTTATCCTTGAGCGCGTAACCAATATTTCGATGGGCAGTGAACTGGATAACGTTACGGAGTTTGAAGCCACGGCTGACAGTGCCGCCGATGCACCGACTGAAACCTGCTTTATGCAATATCACTAAGGAAGGCGCACCATGTTACGTTTTTCTGCCAATATCTCGATGCTGTTTACGGAATATGACTTTCTCGACCGCTTTGCCAAAGCGGCGGCCTGCGGATTTCGCGGCGTCGAATTTATGTTCCCGTATGACTACGACATTGATGTGCTCCAGCAGGTCCTGAAGCAGAACTCTCTGGAACATACGCTGCACAACCTCCCGGCGGGTGACTGGGCCGCCGGGGAACGCGGAATAGCCTGTATTCCCGGGCGCGAAGCGGAGTTTCGAGAAGGCGTGCTGGCGGCCGTGCGTTATGCAAAAGCGTTAGGTAACCGCAAAATCAACTGCCTGGTAGGCAAAACCCCTACACAGTTCAGCCCGGAACAGGTTCACACAACGCTGGTGGATAACCTGCGTTTTGCGGCAAACGTGCTGGCAAAAGAAGACCTGCTGTTGCTGCTTGAGCCAATTAACACCTTCGATATCCCGGGTTTCCATCTGACCGGCACGCAGCAGGCGCTGGCGTTGATTGAGGATATCGGTTGCCGCAACGTCAAAATTCAGTATGACATTTATCATATGCAGCGCATGGAAGGGGAATTAACTCTGACGATGCAAAAGCAGGCTGAGCATATTGGTCATTTGCAAATTGCCGATAACCCACATCGTGGTGAACCGGGAACAGGGGAAATTAATTACGACTACCTGTTTGAGGTGATTGCGCAATCTGATTATGACGGCTGGGTCGGGTGCGAATATAAGCCCGTCACCACCACCGAAGCCGGAATAGGCTGGATGGGTCGTTATTTAAAATAAGTCTTTTGTCAGGCAGCGTTTTTACCCTAAATAATTCGAGTTGCAGGAAGGCGGTAACTCTGTGACAAATTCGTCGGGAACGAATTTGACCAGCCAAAGGCTAGCCTCTGGTGAGAGACAGGATGTCTCTCATTAATCCCCTGGAGCTTACTCAAGTCAGTGACTGGGGTGAGCAGGCGTAGCCAACGCACATGCAACTTGAAGTATGACGGGTATATTTCACCGTAAATCCGGCGGGATAACTGTTGCCTGAATTCAGAAAACGAAGAGGGAAATAGCATGAAACTGGGATTTATTGGATTGGGCATTATGGGCACGCCGATGGCGCTGCGTCTGGCACAAGCGGGGCATTCACTCCACGTGACCACCATCGGTCCGGTGGCTGAGGCACTGCTGGCAACCGGTGCGAAAAATGTCGAGACGGCGCGTCAGGTGACGGAAGCGTCAGACATTATCTTTATTATGGTGCCTGATACCCCTCAGGTTGACGAGGTACTGTTTGGTGAGCACGGCTGTGCAAAAGCGTCGCTGAAGGGCAAAATCCTCGTCGATATGAGCTCCATTTCACCGATTGAAACCAAGCGCTTTGCAAAGCAGGTCAATGAACTCGGCGGTGAATATCTTGATGCGCCAGTGTCGGGGGGCGAAATAGGCGCTCGTGAAGGCAGGCTTTCAATTATGGTCGGCGGCGATCAGGATGTGTTTGACCAGGTGAAACCGCTCTTTGAGATTATGGGGAAAAATATCACCCTGGTGGGCGGCAACGGTGACGGTCAGACCTGTAAAGTGGCGAACCAGATTATCGTGGCGCTGAACATTGAAGCCGTATCGGAAGCGTTGCTGTTTGCCTCGAAGGCCGGGGCCGATCCGGTACGTGTGCGCCAGGCGTTGATGGGCGGTTTTGCCGCTTCACGTATCCTCGAAGTACACGGCGAGCGTATGATCAAGCGTACCTTTAACCCGGGCTTCAAAATCGCCTTACATCAGAAAGACCTTAACCTTGCGCTGCAAAGTGCCAGGGCGCTGGGCGTAAATTTACCGAACACCGCGACCTGTCAGGAATTGTTTAATACCTGCGCCGCCAACGGTGGCAGCCAGCTGGATCACTCGGCTCTGGTACAGGCGCTGGAATTAATGGCCAACCATAAAATTGCATAAAAATTAAACCCGCCGCTATGACGGCGGGAAGTTTCATCGTTTTGTTCCGCATAGCTAAACCCGTGAAAGCGTTATTCCGATACGTGAAAAGAGGGCATTATGGAACAGCAAAGAAGTCTTTACCAAAAACGCGGTTACAGTGACGATCTCTTACCCAAACTTGAAAGTCAACGCAACTGGAAAAGCTTTAACTATTTTACCTTATGGATGGGATCGGTTCATAACGTCCCTAATTATGTAATGGTCGGCGGATTTTTTATTCTCGGGTTGTCGACGCTGAATATTATGCTGGCAATTATTATTAGCGCCTTTTTTATTGCAGCAGTAATGGTCATGAACGGTGCAGCAGGCAGTAAATACGGCGTGCCGTTTGCGATGATCCTGCGTGCGTCTTACGGCATTCGTGGTGCGTTATTTCCTGGCATTTTACGAGGCGGTATCGCGGCCATCATGTGGTTCGGTTTGCAGTGCTATGCCGGGTCGCTGGCATTTCTTATTCTGCTCGGCAAAATTTGGCCGGCGTTCCTGACACTGGGCGGCGATTTTACACTGCTGGGGCTGTCTCTACCGGGGCTGATTGCGTTCCTGCTGTTCTGGCTGGTTAACGTTGGCATCGGTTTTGGTGGCGGGAAAGTGCTGAATAAGTTCACCGCGATCCTTAATCCCTGCATCTATATCGTGTTTGGCGGTATGGCTATCTGGGCGATTTCATTAACCGGTATCGGCCCGATTCTGGATTATTTGCCGACCGGAGTGCAGAAAGCTGAGCACAGCGGTTTCCTGTTTCTGGTGGTGATCAACGCGGTAGTGGCGGTTTGGGCGGCACCTGCGGTAAGCGCCTCTGACTTTACGCAAAACGCGTCCTCGTTTCGTGCTCATGCGCTGGGACAAACGCTGGGGTTGGTTGTGGCCTACGTGCTGTTTGCGGTGGCCGGTGTGTGCATTATTGCCGGAGCCAGTATCCATTACGGTATGGACACCTGGAACGTGCTGGACATTGTGCAGAAATGGGACAGCCTGTTTGCCTCATTCTTTGCGGTGCTGGTTATTCTGATGACCACGATTTCGACTAACGCCACCGGGAATATTATTCCGGCAGGCTATCAAATTGCCGCTATTGCTCCGACCAAACTGACGTATAAAAACGGCGTACTGATTGCCAGTATTATTAGTCTGCTGATTTGCCCGTGGAAGCTCATGGAAAATCAGAACAGCATCTATTTATTCCTCGATATTATCGGCGGCATGTTAGGTCCGGTGATTGGTGTCATGATGGCCCATTATTTTGTGGTCATGCGTGGGAATATTAATCTTGATGAATTGTATACCGCCGCCGGCGATTATCAATATTACGATAACGGTTTTAACCTGACGGCGTTTTCCGTCACCGTTGCCGCTGTTATTTTATCCCTCGGTGGAAAATTCATCCCTCTGCTGGAACCGTTATCCCGCGTTTCATGGTTTGTCGGCGTCATATTTGCATTTGTCGCTTACGCCTTATTGAAAAAACGAGTGGTGAATGAACCGGCTCCTAAACAACATGTAGCAAGCTAGCACCAGGCAATGCGTAAATAAAAACAACTGTACCTACACGGAGAATATTATGTCTTACGATCTGATTATTAAAAACGGCACTGTTATTCTGGAAAATGAAGCCCGAGTGATTGATATCGCTGTCCGAGACGGCAAAATCGTTGCTCTTGGCGAAGATCTGGGCGAGGCCAAAGAGGTGATGGACGCCAGCGGATTAGTGGTTTCACCCGGAATGGTGGATGCGCATACCCACATTTCTGAGCCGGGCCGCTCCCACTGGGAAGGCTACGCCACCGGAACGCGTGCCGCGGCGAAGGGCGGCATTACGACCATGATTGAAATGCCCCTCAACCAGCTGCCAGCCACCGTCGACCGCGCCAGTATTGAACTGAAATTCGACGCCGCTGCGGGCAAGCTCACCATTGACGCCGCGCAGCTTGGCGGGCTGGTGTCCTACAACCTTGACCGTCTGCACGAACTCGATGAAGTCGGCGTGGTTGGCTTCAAATGCTTCGTCGCCACCTGCGGCGATCGTGGCATCGACAACGATTTCCGTGATGTGAACGACTGGCAATTTTATAAAGGCGCGCAGACGCTGGCGAAGCTTGGGCAGCCGGTGCTGGTGCATTGCGAAAACGCGCTGATTTGCGACGAGCTGGGTGAGGAAGCCAAAAAAGAAGGCCGCGTGACCGCCCATGATTATGTGGCATCGCGTCCGGTGTTTACCGAAGTGGAAGCCATTCGTCGCGTCCTGTATCTGGCGAAGTCTGCCGGTTGTCGCCTGCACGTGTGCCACGTCAGCAGCCCGGAAGGCGTGGCGGAAGTGACTCGCGCCCGTCAGGAAGGCCAGGACGTGACCTGCGAATCGTGCCCGCATTACTTCGTGCTGGATACCGATCAGTTTGAAGCCATTGGCACCCTGGCAAAATGCTCGCCGCCTATCCGCGATGCGCAAAATCAGAAAGGTATGTGGGACAAACTGTTCAATGGTGAAATCGACTGCCTGGTCTCTGACCACTCGCCATGCCCGCCGGATATGAAAGCAGGCAACATCATGCAGGCGTGGGGCGGCATTGCCGGTCTGCAAAGCTGTATGGACGTGATGTTTGACGAAGCGGTGCAAAAGCGCGGCATGTCGCTGGAGATGTTCGGCAAGCTGATGGCCACCAATGCGGCCGACATTTTCGGCTTGCAGAACAAAGGCCGAATTGCCCCAGGCAAAGATGCCGATCTGGTCTTTATCCAGCCGAACAGCAGCTACGTGCTGAAAAACGAGGATCTGGAATACCGTCATAAAGTCAGCCCATACGTTGGCCGTACCATCGGGGCGCGTATTACCAAAACGCTGCTGCGCGGCGATGTGATTTACGACATCGAAGCGGGCTTCCCAATCGCGCCGAAAGGTCAGTTCATTCTTAAACACCAGCAATAACGCGGTCATGCATGCCCATCCCTGGGATGGGCATGCTTTTTTCTGGGTAACGTGATGATGAATGTGTCTTTAAGCCGCGATAGTGCGCTGTCCGGTTTCCAGTGGTTTTTCTTTATTTTCTGCAATACCGTCGTGGTTCCACCGACGCTGCAATCGGCCTTTCAGCTTCCCGATGCCGCCCTGTTTACCCTGATCCAGTTCGCTTTTCTCAGCACCGCGTTGGCCTGCCTGGCACAGGCTTTTCTGGGGCATCAACGGGCAATCATGGAAGGGCCAACCGGGTTGTGGTGGGGCACTATTTTAACCGTCACCCTCGCGGAAACCGCGCGCGGCACACCGGTCGACAGCATTGCCTGGAGCCTGGCGGTGGGGATTGGCTGCTCCGGGATCCTCACGCTGGTATTGGGCGCGAGTGGGCTTGGCCAGCGGCTGGCTGGCTGGTTCAGCCCGGCGGTGATGGTTGTGTTTATGCTGCTGCTCGGCGCGCAGCTCACAAGTATCTTTTTCAAAGGCATGCTTGGGCTGCCGTTCGGCGCAGGCCACGTGGCACAAGGCGTGCAGATGCTGCCTTTTCTGCTGGCGCTGGCGGTGATGTTGCTGGTGATCGGGATGATTATTTTGCTGCCGCCTCGGGTGTCCCGCTACGCACTGTTGGTGGGAACGCTGGTGGGCTGGGTCGTCTGGCGTTTGTGCTATTCCGCGCCGTCAATCAGCGACCCGGGCGCACACTGGCAGTTCTTCCCGCTGGGCCATGGCGGTGAATTGAAGCCCGGCATTATCCTGACCGCACTGCTGGCGGGTATCGTTAACGTCTCGAATACCTACGGGGCATTACGCGGTACGGACGTTTTTTATCCGCAGAAAACAGCAGGCACTTCGCCGTATTCCCGCAGTTTTATCGTTTCTGGGGCGATGACCGTGCTCACCGTTCCGCTTGGTGTGGTGCCGTTCTCTCCGTTTGTTTCTTCCATTGGGCTGATTACCCAGACCGGCGACAGCACGCGGCGCGCTTTTGTCATCGGTAGCCTGTGTTGTCTGGCGGTGGCGGTATTTCCCCCGCTGACGCGACTGTTTTGCACTTTACCTCTGGCGGTCAGCAGTGCGGTCATGCTGGTGTCCTATCTGCCGCTGCTCTATTCAAGTTTGGCTTTCAGTCAACAACTGACCCTGACCCCACGCAATTGCTACCGTCTGGCGCTGCCGCTGTTCGCCGGTATTTTCCTGATGGGCTTGCCGCCGCTCTATTTACAGGCGGTACCGCTGATCGTGCGGCCGTTACTGAGTAACGGTTTGCTGGTCGGCATTTTGCTGGCTCTGGCGATGGATAACCTCATTCCGTGGCAACGGCTGAAATAATCTCCCTACCGTAAGGATGTAGCATGAAAATTGTGATTGCCCCTGATTCATTCAAAGAAAGCCTCAGTGCGCAAAAATGCGCACAAGCAATCCAGGCGGGCTTCTCCGCTATTTTTCCCGACGCGGAATATCAGTGTTTACCGATTGCCGATGGCGGCGAAGGCACCGTTGAGGCGATGGTCGCCGCCACCTCGGGACTGACTGTCCCGGTGACGGTCACTGGCCCGCAGGGAACGCCGGTTGAGGCGTTCTACGGCGTGACCGGGGATGGCGCAACGGCGGTGATTGAGATGGCCGCGGCCAGCGGGTTGATGCTGGTGGAGCCTGACGCGCGAAACCCGCTGCGAGCGACTAGCTACGGCACCGGGGAGCTTATCCGTCACGCGCTACGGGCCGGGATCGGGCATATCATTTTGGGTATCGGCGGCAGCGCCACCGTAGACGGCGGTATGGGCATGGCGCAGGCGCTGGGCGCACGTTTTTTTGACGCTCAGGGTAAGGAACTGTCAGCCAGCGGCGGGGCCCTGTTGCACGTGGAGCGGGTTGATCTGCAGGGGTTAGATCCGCTGCTGAAAAAGTGTCGGATAGAAGTGGCCTGCGATGTGGATAATCCGCTGATTGGCCCGCGCGGGGCGGCCACGGTGTTTGGCCCGCAAAAAGGGGCTACACCGGGTATGGTTGAGACGCTTGAGCGCGGTTTGACCCGCTATGCCGGGGTGCTGCAAACGTTGACCGATGTCGAGGTAAGCACGCTCCCGGGCGGCGGTGCCGCGGGTGGGATGGGCATTGCCGCTGTGGTGTTCCTTAATGCGCAGCTCAAACCGGGGATTGATATCGTGATTGAGGCGGTAGGTCTGGCGCAGGCAATTGACGGGGCGACGCTGGTGCTAACCGGGGAAGGGCGCATCGATTCACAAACCGTCGGCGGTAAAGCCCCGATGGGAGTGGCCCGGGTGGCGAAGCAGTTTAACGTGCCGGTGATCGGCATTGCGGGCGTGCTAGGTGAGGGCGTGGAGGTGATTCATCAGCACGGTATCGACGCGGTTTTCAGCATTTTACCGCGCCTTGCACCGCTGCCCGAGGTATTGGCCGATGGCCAAAACAATCTCTATCACTGTGCGCGAAACATTGCCTGTGCCATCAGGATCGGTCAGTTGATGGCGTAAAAAAAGCCACGGCGCTTGCCGTGGCTAAACAGAACAAACTCAAGCCAACATAGCTAAACTAAATTTCCACGTCGCGGTTACAGTCTTTCGAATAGATATAGCTGAAGGCTTCCCCACGACCAACGCCATAGCCCGCTTGCAGCGAGTACGCACCCATAAAGATGTAATCGCCTTTTTTCACCGGCACCCAGTTGTTATCGAGGTTATACACCCCCTGACCGGAAAGAATGTAGGCCCCGTGTTCCTGCACATGCGTTTCGATATAACCGTGGCTGGCGCCCGGTGCAAACGACAGGATGTGCATGTTCATGTCAAAGCCCAATTCTTTGGGCAGGAAATCGAGCAGAATGACGTCGTCCATGCCCTCATAATGGATTTGCTCCAGCTGGCTGGCATTGCCGCAGACCCGATACGGCGCGTGACCCGCAGCCGGAACATAGCGGCGCTTATAGAGAAATAACTGACTGTCGGCAGCCTGCTGATTTTTAAAGGTCATCAGCATATCCGGCGGGCAGTACAGATAGCCACCCTGTATCAGCGCAAAACGCTCACCACCGGCTTCGACGCTAATGCTGCCCTCGATAACATAGAGGAACGTTTCGATGCCTTCGCCACCAAAGCCCGTCGTGTTGCCGCCATCCTGATGCAGAGTGACAAGGTAATCAACGAAGGTCGCCCCCAGCTTCGGCGTGGAGAGGATCGTGACGTCGCAACCTTCAAAGCCAGGAATGATATTTTTCACCAGACCATCTGGCGTCAGCAGGGCATAGTTACCATGGCGGACGATGGAACGGCTGGCCAGTAAATCATCCCGGTAGCCGATAACGTTATTCAGATATCCCATTGTTACAGTTCCTTATAAGCCAATTGATAAAGCATCAGCGCCAGCGTTTTGACGCCTTCCGCCAGATCGGTCATGTGAGTACGTTCTGCCGGGTTATGGCTGATGCCTCCGATGCTGGGGATAAAAATCATGCAGGTCGGGACATGCGGGGCAAAAATTTGCGCATCATGGCCTGCACCGCTGTGCATGACGCGGTAGTTGAGGTTTTCCGATTTACACAGGGCGGTAAGTTGCGCCACCAGGTTGGCGTCCATCGGCACCGGGGCTTCGTCCATCCACAAGTCAATATCGATGTCGACATTTTCCTGCTGGCAAATCTGGCGCATATCCGCTTCAAGGCGCTCGGTAAATTGCTGTAGCGCCTGGGCGTCAGTGTGACGGCAGTCGATGGTAAAAAGCGTTTTACCCGGCACGACGTTCACGGTATTGGGCTGCGGCTCGACCTTGCCGAAGGTCAGTACCAGCGGATCGCCCTCCGCCCGCGCTTTGGCGACAGATTCACTGCAGATACGGCTAAAAGCGTGCACCGTATCGCGGCGATAGCTCATCGGCGTGCTGCCCGCGTGGTTAGACTCACCGCTGAGCGTGACCGTATAACGGCGCTGGCCGACAATTGCATGCACCACGCCAATCGCCTGCTGGTGGGTTTCGAGAATTCGCCCCTGCTCGATATGCAGCTCGACAAAGGCTTTGATGTCCTTGCGTGCCGGGAGAGTCGCGGCTGGCAGGGCAAAGCCGCAGGCGTGCATTGCCTCGACAAAGCCAATGCCCTGCGCGTCGCTGATATCACGCACGTCGGCGGGGTTGGCCTCGCCCATGATGTTTTTGCTACCCCAGAACACATACGGGAAGCGGCTGCCTTCTTCCTCCGCCATCGCCACCATTTCCAGGCTGCGCAGCGGTAAGCCGTAGGTCTCTTTCAACCAGCGAATAGCCAGCCAGGCGGCCAGCGCGCCGAACTGACCGTCGAGATTGCCGCCGTTGACCACGCTATCAATATGCGAACCGCTGAGGATCACCTCATCGGGATAGCGGGTGCCCGGCAGGCGGGCGAACAGGTTTCCGACTGCGTCAAACCGGGTTTCCAGCCCATCGTCGGCCATCCGCTGCCGGAATTGTTGCTGGGTCTCCAGCCACTGCGGCGAATAAAGTAAACGGGTTATTCCGCCACTCGGGTCGGCACCGAAAGTTGAAAGCCATGGCAGCGTGTCTTCTATCGCTTTGCGAAATACGTTATCCATATATTAAAACCTGTTATTACTGGGCAAACGGATTTTTCGTCTCATACGAGCGGGTATATATCGCGTCTGAAACCAGATAGTCATAAATATCATCAACAATCTCTATGCCATGGGTTGTTGATTCCTTTTCATAAAGATCTAAATTTTGCCCAGGGTAATACACCTGGTTAAACCCTGGTGCGGGCTGAATGGCATTTAATTCACTCATGGTTTGACTTAAATGCTGGCGAAACAATTCACTCGAGGAGAAAAAGGCTGGGTTAATGACAATATGTAATTGTCCGAGATTTCGTCCGTGGCTTAAATCGTCATACATTGAACTGACCTGTTTGCCGAACGGTAATCCGAGCAAAATACCGGACAGTACGTCAATCATCATCATCAGTCCGTAACCTTTTGGCCCGGCGGCGGGCAGCAGCGCGTGGACGGCAAACGGATCGGTAGTAGGGGCCCCGTGGCTGTCGACGGCCCAGGTCGCGGGGATGGGTTCCTGACGCGAGCGGGCATCAAGAATTTTTCCCCACGCCTGCACGGTGGTCGCCATGTCAAAGGTCATGATATCGCCGTTTTCACCCGGCGCGGCGAAGGCCAGCGGGTTGGTACCATAGTAAATCTCTGCCCCGCCAAACGGCACCACCATCGGATCGGACTGGCACAGCGAAATGCCGATCAGCCCCGCCCGGGCAGCCTGCTGCACGAAATAGGAGATAGCGCCACTGTGGCCCATCCGGCTGATGCCGACCACTGCCACGCCTTTTTCCTGGGCCAGTTCGATGGCGTGCAGCATCCCCCGCTTGGCGGCAACCTGACCAGCCGCGTTATCCGCATGAAGCACGGCAGAGCAGGGGCCGGTTTGTTCCATCTGGAAGACCGGTTTGCGGTTAGTGCCGCCTTTGGAAATGCGCTCGGCGTAATACTCCACGCGGACGGCGCCATGAGAATGGATACCCCGCGCATCCGCAAACACCAGTACTTCGGCAACGGTGGCGGCGTGGTCGCTATTAAGCCCTGCTTTGGTCAACTTCTGCTGAATAAGTTGAAAGAGTGTTTCCCGGCTGACTTTCATCGGTCTTCCTTTTTACGACGGTGGAGAGCTGAATGAGCGCCAACATACCGTGAAAATAAATCGAATATGTGATCCGGATTGATAAATTCAGATAGTTAGAATTAATTTAATAATCCAGTTTGTTTTTGTCGAAGCTTTTAATGAGTCGGTTTTTTAAAATTACACAGGTAATACCCGAGGGACTGTTCAAATAATTCGTGTAATAAACGGGGTGTGATGCCTGTCACCTTTAATTACTCTTTTGCTGTATAGCCTTGAACTAAATTAACAGCGCCAGTGTTTTATGCACGACGTAATTATTGGGGAGTGGTTATGATCCATGCCTTTATAAAAAAAGGGTGCTTTCAGGATTCGGTCAGCTTAATGATTATTTCTCGTAAATTAAGCGAATCAGAAAGCGTAGAGGACGTGTCGGTAATGATGGGCACGCCCGCCAATAAAGCCTTGCTGGAAACCACCGGTTTTTGGCATGACGATTTCCAGCAGGCGACGCCAAATGATATCTGCGTGGCGATTCGCACTCTGGCCGAGGACACGACGGTTACTCAGCAGATTGTTGAACAACTCGATGCCGCGCTGGTAGCCCTGGCTCAGGGAGCGGGGAGCGGTCAGTCGCTGGTCCAGGTGAAACGCTGGGAAAGCGCCTGTCAGAAGCTGCCCCAGGCCAATTTACTGCTGATCTCCATTGCCGGAGAGTATGCCGCCGGGCTGGCGCATCAGGCGCTGGAAAGCGGCAAAAACGTGATGATATTTTCCGATAACGTCACGCTCGACGATGAAATTGCACTCAAAACGCGAGCCCGTGAACGCGGGCTGCTCGTGATGGGGCCAGATTGTGGCACCTCGATTTTGGCCGGGACGCCGCTGGCTTTCGCTAACGTCATGCCCAAGGGAAACATCGGGGTTATCGGTGCTTCCGGGACCGGTATCCAGGAGCTCACGTCGCAAATCGCCCTCGCCGGAGAAGGAATAACCCACGCCATTGGCCTGGGTGGGCGTGACCTCAGTGAGCAGGTCGGGGGCATCAGTGCTCTGACTGCACTGGAGATGTTGGCGAGCGATGCGCCAAGCCAGGTACTGGCCTTTGTGTCCAAACCTCCCGCAGTAACCGTGCGACATCGGGTCATTCAGGCGATGAAAGCCAGCGGGAAACCGGTAGTGGCGCTATTCCTCGGCTATGTCTCTCCGGTTGCCCACGATGAAAACGTCTGGTTTGCCGCCACTCTGGATGAGGCAGCCCGGCTGGCCTGTTTGCTTTCACGCGTTGCGAGCCGCGTAGATACCTGCGATCCGGCTGCCGGCGGCGTTTTGCGCGGACTGTACACCGGCGGCACCCTGGCTGCAGAAGCCGCAATGCTGCTGGCCAGCCATCTCGGGATCGAACCTGACCCGCAGCATCATCACGGCATGATGCTGGATGCACAAGGACATCAGGTTATCGATCTGGGCGATGATTTTTACACCGTGGGTCGCCCGCACCCGATGATCGACCCGTCCCTGCGTAACCAACTGGTCGCCAGCCTGGGACAGCAACCGGACGTCAGCGTTCTGTTGCTCGATGTGGTGCTCGGCTATGGCGCGACCGACGATCCTGCCGGGCCGCTGGTGGAGGCCATCGGCAAAGCACAGGCGGGACGCAGCGCCGCGCATCCACTTCAGGTTATCGTCACCGTCACCGGCACCGAGCGCGATCCGCAGGTGCGTTCGATGCAAATTGCCATTCTGGAAGATGCCGGGGTAGCGGTAGTCAATTCTCTGCCAGAAGCGACCCTGCTGGCGGTGGAATTACTGCGCCCACGTCCGGTCCACCTCGCAGAAAGTACAGCGGCGCTGCTGGAAGGCGTGGCGGTGATCAATGCCGGGCTGCGCAGTTTTGCTCTGGATTTACAGGCGGCTGACACCCCTGTGGTGCATTACTCATGGGTGCCCGTTGCGGGCGGCAATCAACAACTGGCACGTTTATTAGAACGTTTGCAATAAGGGGTTCCAATGTTTACATCCGTGGCGCAAGCCAATGTCGCAGTAATCGAACGTATTCGTCAGGCGCGTCCTCACTGGCTTGACGTCAAACCTGCCGCCTCGCTTATCTCTGTGCTTAATCAGGGAAAAACGTTGCTGCACGCCGGGCCGCCAATGCGCTGGCAGGAGATGACCGGCCCGATGAAAGGGGCCTGCATTGGGGCCTGCCTGTTTGAAGGTTGGGCCGCCAATGAGCACAGTGCGCTGGCGTTGCTTGAAAACGGGCAGGTCACGTTTATCCCTTGCCATCACGTCAACGCAGTGGGGCCGATGGGGGGCATCACCTCCGCCAGTATGCCGATGCTGGTGGTGGAGAACATTACCGACGGCAACCGCGCTTTTTGTAATCTAAACGAAGGAATTGGCAAAGTGATGCGCTTTGGCGCGTATGGCGAGGACGTTCAACAGCGGCTGTGTTGGATGCGCGACGTGCTGGGGCCGGTACTGAGCGCAGCGCTGGGCACCTTTGAACGTGGCATCGATCTGACCGCCATGATGGCGCAGGGCATCACTATGGGTGATGAATTTCATCAGCGCAATATCGCCACCTCGGCGCTGTTGATGCGCGTGCTGGCCCCGCAGATTGCCCGTCTGAATCATGATAAGCAGCAGATTGCCGAAGTCCTCGATTTCCTTAGCCTCACCGATCAGTTCTTCCTCAACGTGGCGATGGCTTACTGCAAAGCGGCGATGGACGCTGGCGCGCAGGTGCGGGCAGGCAGCATCGTGACCGCCATGACTCGCAACGGTAATCAATTCGGCATTCGCGTTAGCGGGCTGGGTGATCGTTGGTTTACCGCGCCGGTCAATACGCCGCAGGGGTTGTTCTTCACCGGCTTCAGCCAGCAGCAGGCCAACCCGGATATGGGGGACAGCGCCATTACCGAAACCTTTGGTATTGGCGGAGCAGCGATGATTGCGGCCCCGGGGGTGACGCGTTTTGTCGGTGCCGGGGGCATGGAGGCGGCGAAGTCAGTTTCCGAGGAAATGGCGGAAATCTTCGTCGAGCGCAACATGCAGCTGCAAATCCCCGGCTGGGATTTCCAGGGGGCCTGTCTGGGGCTGGACATCCGGCGAGTGGTGGAAACCGGGATCACTCCGTTGATCAATACCGGGATTGCTCACAAGGAGGCCGGGATTGGCCAGATTGGCGCGGGTACGGTCAGGGCGCCGCTGGGCTGCTTCGAACAGGCGCTGCTGGCGCTGGCCGATGAGCTGGGCGTGAACTAAATGCGTCTTATTGCGCCACTTATCGGCAGCCTGCAGGCCACGCATCCCGAGCAGCCCTGGCGGCTGGCAGGTATCTGGCGGCGCAGTATCAATCTGCAGAGTGGCGGCGGGGCGATGTTGACGCTGCATCGTATCGGGAGCGGGATTAGCCCTGCCGGATGGGTGCTACGCGCCCATGATTTTGATCGGTTGCGTCAGGCGATCGGCCCGGCTAGCCGGGTGGGGTCAGATGCGCATTCGCTGACGCTGGGCGGTTATGCCATTTGCTCGCCGCAACGGCGTTGCTCACTGCGCCTCGTGTCGCCCTTTACGCCGTATCGTTTAGCGACCAGCGAGATGCAGCATGCGGCAGAAACCGGGCTGTTTGGTCCGTTATGGAAGGCATCACTGCAGCCGTTGCCCAATGAGTTGCGCCAGTTTGCGCATGCCTTTGGCGTGGCACTGAACGGGCAGGTGGTTGACTGGCGGGTGTGGCTGGGCAAAGGTCCCGGCCTCACGCCAAGCCATGACGATACGCTGACCGGGATGTTACTGGCGGCCTGGTATTTCGGTGCGCTGAACCTTTCACGCGCCGCGCCATTTTTTGCCGCGTCCAGTGCACTGAACGAGGTGACGACTGCCGTGAGCGTCAATTACTTGCACTCTGCGGCGATGGGCTGTTTTTCCTCACCGTTGCTGCATTTCGCCCATGCCCTGAGCCGTCAACGACGCCTGGATGAAGCCATTGCGGCCGTGTTGGCGCTCGGGCATACCTCCGGGGCGGATACGTTGCTGGGGTTCTGGACTGCACAACAGATTATCAAGGGAACACAATGAAAACTCTGGTGGTTGCCCTCGGCGGCAATGCATTACTTCAGCGCGGAGAAGCGCTAACCGTAGAAAATCAGTATCGCAATATCGACAGCGCAGTGCCTGCCCTGGCACGGTTGGCAAAGCACTATCGACTGGCGATTGTGCACGGTAACGGCCCGCAGGTTGGGTTGTTAGCTCTGCAAAATCTCGCCTATCAGGAGAGCGTCACGCCGTACCCGCTTGATGTACTGGTGGCAGAAAGCCAGGGCATGATTGGCTATATGCTGTCCCAGCGTCTGAGCACTGAGGCAGACATGCCGCCGGTGACCACGGTGATGACACGCATAGCGGTGGCGAAAGATGACCCGGCATTCAGCGATCCGGAGAAATTTATCGGCCCGGTGTATGCGCCTGAGCGGCAAACGCAGCTGGAAGCCCGTCACGGCTGGACCATGAAGCGTGATGGCAAGCATTTGCGCCGCGTGGTGCCGTCGCCGGTCCCGCAGCAGATCATGGATATCAACGCCATCGAGCTGCTGTTACAGGCCGGACACGTGGTGATTTGCAGCGGCGGCGGCGGTGTGCCAGTGCTGGAAAGCGGGGCAGGGGCGGAAGCGGTGATTGACAAAGACCTGGCAGCGGCGCTGTTAGCTGAACATATTCAGGCCGACGGGTTGGTTATCCTGACTGATGCGGATGCGGTGTATCAACACTGGGGCACGCCGCAACAACGGGCGATCCGCCAGGCCACGCCGCAGGAGCTGGCCCCGTTTGCCAAAGCCGATGGCGCGATGGGACCAAAAGTCGCTGCGGTCAGCGGGTTCGTGACCCGTCTCGGAAAACCTGCGTGGATTGGCGCCCTGTCGCGCATTGAGGAGACACTGGCCGGGCAGGCGGGAACCTGTATTAGCCTGGAATGAGTCTGTCGTTAACGTGCCCGGCAGCGCAATGCCGCCGGGCAAGAGGACTACCGCAACAGAGATTGTGCCCAGGTAATTCCGCTGGCATATTCCGGTGGCAGCAGTGGAACCAGCGCTTCAAGAGTGGCGCTTAAACGGTCGGTGTCGCTGTCATTGAGGTTCAAATGGCCAACCTTCCGGCCCGCACGCACCTCTTTCGCATACCAGTGCAGATGCACCAGTGGCAGCTTCAGCCAGTCCGTGTTCATATCCGTACCAATCAGATTGACCATCACCGACGGGCTGTTGATGACCGGCGGGGGCAGCGGCAGCTGAGTGATAGCGCGCAGATGCAGCTCGAACTGGCTGATCGACGCCCCGTTTTGCGTCCAGTGCCCGCTGTTGTGCACGCGCGGGGCCAGCTCGTTAATCAGCAGCCCGGCAGGGGTGATGAAGCATTCCATCGCCATCACGCCGACGTAGTTCAGCGCATCCATGATCGACGTGAGCATGGTTTCGGCCTGCGCCTGCTGCTCGGCATTAGCCTGCGGGAAGGCGACGCTAACGCGCAGAATGCCGTCCTGATGCAGGTTGTGGGTCAGGGGATAGAACACCGTCGTACCGTCGTGCGCTCTGGCGCCGACCAGCGACACTTCGCCGCTGAAATTGATGCCTTGCTCAACGATGCATTCGCCGTAGCAGTCGTCCGGCAGCTGTGCGGTTTCATGACTGCGCAAGCGCCACTGGCCGCGCCCGTCGTAGCCGCCGGTGCGGCGCTTAACGATGGCCAACTCGCCGAGATTCTCAAACACGCCGGGCCATTCGGTTTTTTCTGCCAGCAGCTGCCACGGCGCGGTGGCGAGACCCAGCTTGTCGAACAGCTGTTTTTGCGTCAGGCGGTCGGCGATTATCGGAAAGACGTCGCGATTAACGAACGCCGGATGACGCGCCAGTTCGCGGGTTAACGCGGTTTCCGGCCAGCGTTCAATTTCAGCCGTGATAACGCTTTGCTGAAACGGCACGGCTTCCGGATCGGCTTCGAGGCCAACCGGCCAGACGTCGATCCCCATGGGTTCACCGGCCTGGCGCAGCATGCGGCCTAGCTGACCGTTGCCGAGGACGCAAACCTGTTTCATGCGTCACCCCGTGGGTCCGGATTCTCCAGAACCTCGTCGGTCTGCGCTTTGCGCCAGTCGGCCAGGCGCTGATGCAGTTCGCGGTCGTGCGTCGCCAGAATTTGTGCGGCCAGCAGGGCGGCGTTGGCGGCGCCCGCTTTGCCAATCGCCAGGGTTCCCACCGGAATGCCGCGCGGCATCTGAACGATAGAATAAAGGCTGTCCACGCCGCTCAGGGCCGCGCTCTGAACGGGTACTCCGAGCACCGGCACCAGAGTTTTCGCTGCAATCATCCCCGGCAAATGCGCTGCACCACCTGCGCCCGCAATAATCACCTGATAGCCGTTGTCTTCTGCCGTTTCGGCAAAACTGAACAGTTTGTCGGGCGTGCGATGGGCAGAGACGATTTCCACGTGGTGTGGAACATTCAGGGAATCAAAGATTTCGGCGGCAAACTGCATGGTAGCCCAGTCGCTTTTGGACCCCATCACGATGGCGACTCGCGCCGGATTGTTGCGGGAAGACATGCGTCTTAAAACTCCTGTGGGTGTGGAACACACTGCTTTGAAGGCCACAGAGAATAGCATGGAAAAACGCCAAGGAAAACGGTTGCGCGGTCATGTGTCAACGCAAAGCAGAAAAGGCCTTTTTGTTGCAAGACACAAATGTCCTGACTTCTGGCTAAGGCATAGGTTTATTGTTTCAACGCTGTCCGGGCACAAAAATTTCGCTCCCAATGTGTATAGCATTCTCTATACGGCAGGTGTAAGCTCTGTATATCATTTGCTATACAGGGACTCATCATGAAATCTGATGTTCAGCTTAACATTCGGGCTAAAGAAGCCCAGCGCGCGTTGATCGATACCGCTGCCGGTATTCTCCATAAATCACGCACCGACTTTATACTAGACATAGCCTGCCAGGCTGCTGAAAACGTGATCCTTGATCGCCGGATGTTTAATCTCGATGATGAACAGTACGCCGAATTTATCGATATGCTGGATGCACCCGTAACAGCGAATCCGGCACTGGATACGCTCATGGCGAGAAAACCGCAGTGGGAAAAGTAACCGCTCCAGCACCGCTAAAGTCGACTCACATTCTTTCAGAGTTTCACTCCGGAGAAGCTGCACTGGATGAATGGATCAGGCTCCGGGGGTTAAAAAACCAGTCGACCGGCGCCGCCAGAACGTTTGTGATATGCCGGGAGGATTCTTCGCAAGTGATTGGTTTTTACTCTCTGGCCACCGGCAGTGTCACTCATGCCATTGCACCCGGTGGGCTCAGACGAAACATGCCTGACCCCCTTCCCATCATAATTCTGGCCCGGCTGGCCGTTGATTCGAGTTACCATGGCCAGGGCCTTGGTGCGGATTTACTTCATGATGCGGTACTGCGTATTTGCCGGGTTGCGGAGAATATTGGCGTCCGGGCCATTATGGTGCATGCGCTGTCTGATGCAGCAAAACAGTTTTATCTACACCATGGATTTATGTCCTCAACTACCCAGGAGAAAACACTTTTTCTCCGGTTACCTACTGCCATTTAACCGCCCGTAAGTCCTAATTGCCTCTGGGTGCAACTCACAGCCAGAAGCGGATATTTTTAACAACATGGAGTGTTAATCAATGGGGAACAAGCCATAGCGGCTGTAGCCATTCTTGTGACCAATAATGTGAGAGAGTTTGCGCGGATGCCGGGTCTGGTGCAGAAAGACTGGGTTCACTGACCGCGGACAGAACGCCAGATGATGAAGGTCCGCTCTGTGCCAAAAGCGGACGTTTAGGATGGCTCTGGAAACTTCGAACTTGTCCGTTAAATGCATGAGCGGACTTTATTGAGATTATGGGATGTTAATCAACCGGTTGCAGAGCGGTGAGGAACGTTGAGAGTATCGTGGTATTTTATGTTTCATAAATTTATGCGCCCTGATTCTTTTTGATGCTTCCCTTTCTTTCGCTAATCAAAGAGCCGCATGAAATCCCACGCCGACCTGGCGGTTATTTCAGTACGTATGCGCAGGGCAAATGGATAGTCAGTCTCCACCGTTCTGTAATCAGTCACAGGTTATAAGTAAGCTCTTCAATGTTGTCAGAAAGTATATCCAGCAGAGAACTCACATGAATATTATTATTTCCCTGATGCCACATCACACTCAGTGGAAGCCCTTCAACATGTTCCATCGACGAGAGATCAAGGTATTTAACCCCGTCAGCATTCATGTTTTTATAGGATGAGGGAACCAGAGCAATGCCCAGTCCGGCGGCGACTAAACTCAGGATGGTCTGTTTCTCCTCAGCATACTGAGCAATGACAGGAGATCTGCCGCCAGCTTTGAAGAAATTCATCGTCAGATCATGGCTGTGAGGTCTTGTGCGTCTTTCCGGCATGATAACGGGTTCATTAAAGAAATCATCAATACTGACTTCGTCATAACTGACCAGCCGGTGATGGGCAGGTACAGCGAGTACACAGCTTTCATTAGCGATAAACCGCGTCGTCAGCATTGCGTTTACATGTTCTGGTGGACGAACAAAAACAATATCCAGCCACCCAGAAATGAGCCGCGGAATAAGACTGTAAGATTTATCTTCAGTAATATGGATATCCGCATCAGGATACTGCTGCACGAAAAGATTAAGTAATTCTGGTAATAACCCTCTGGCCGCGCTGTCAATTGCACCGATCCGCAATGTTCTTTTATGCGACGGTGTATGTTTTCGAAACCGCAGCCGCAACGCATCGAAGTCAGCAATGACGACCTTGGCCTCATTTAAAAACTCTGCCCCCTCAGGTGTCAGCGACACGTTCCTGGTCGAACGATTCAGCAACCTTATAGCCAGATCGTCCTCCAGTAGCTTGATGAAACGACTGAGTGACGCAGGCATCATTTCGAGTTTACGGGCTGCCCGGCCAAAGTGAAGTTCATCACCTAACACCACAAAACAACGTAACTGATTTATATCCATTTTTTCACCAGAAACAGATTATATAAATTATTTGTATAAAGTAGTGCTGATGATAAAACCGCACATATCTCCATACTGGGATTATTACAAAACGATAACAACCCTACACGACATTGGAGCATCCCGAAATGAATAACGACCTCGAAAAAAAGGTTATGCGCAAGGTTACCTTGCGTATTATTCCTTTTATCATGCTGCTGTATTTCATCGCTTTTCTCGATCGGGTAAACATTGGCTTTGCCGCCCTGACAATGAATGAGGATTTGGGATTTTCGCCCACGGTTTTCGGGCTGGGGGCCGGCATTTTCTTTCTCGGTTACTTTCTGTTTGAAGTCCCTTCAAACTTAATCCTCCATAAAGTTGGTGCCCGTATCTGGATAGCCCGCGTGATGATCACCTGGGGCATGGTCTCTGGCTGCATGGCTTTTGTTCAGGGAACAACTAGTTTCTATACCCTACGTTTTCTGCTCGGCGTAGCGGAAGCGGGTTTCTTTCCTGGCATCATTCTTTATCTCAGCTATTGGTTCCCGGCGGCAAAACGTGCGCAGGTCACTGCCATCTTTATGGCCGCAGCACCGCTTTCAACCGCGCTGGGATCACCTATTTCAGCCGCCCTGCTCGAGATGCATGGTTTCTTCGGCTATGCAGGATGGCAGTGGATGTTTGTGCTGGAAGCCCTGCCAGCACTGGTGCTTGGGATTGTGGTTCTTTTCTTCCTCACCGATCGCCCCGCCAAAGCCAAATGGCTGACTGACGAAGAGCGTGCGTGGCTGGAAAACACCATGCAGGCCGAGGAACTGGCTCGGGCTGCAAAACAAAGCCACAGCAGCGCATGGAAAGGACTTGCGGATAAGCGGGTACTGGCACTCGCGCTGGTTTATTTTGGTACATCTGCCGGATTGTACACACTTGGCATCTGGTCACCGCAAATCATCCGCAGCTTTGGTGCTACCTCGCTGGAGATTGGTTTCCTCAACGCTTTCCCGGCTGTCATCGGTGTCATCGCCATGATCCTGTGGGCACAGCATTCCGACCGTACCAAAGAGCGCAGCTGGCATGTGATTGGTGCCTGCCTGCTGGCGGCAGCCGGTCTGATTTACGCGGGTAACGTCAGCACACTATTTACGGTGATCGTCGCCTTAACACTAGTCACCGTAGGCATCAGCGCATCGAAACCGCCTCTCTGGAGTATGCCTACAGTGTTCCTGAGCGGTCCGGCAGCGGCAGCGGGTATTGCCACGATTAACTCCATCGGCAACCTCGGCGGCTTTGTTGGCCCGATGATGATTGGCGTGATCCGCCAGCAAACAGGTAGCTACACCTGGGGCCTGTACTTCGTCGCCGGACTGCTGACTATTTCTGCCCTCATTGTCCTGATTCTTTCAGCCAGGGCAGACAAGCCGCATACGGCAGAGCTCACTCATCCTCATACTCATTAACCGGAGAATTAACTATGCGTAACTACAAAATTGCCGCCATACCTGCCGACGGTATCGGTCCGGAAGTCATTTCTGCAGGTGTTGAAGTACTGCATGCGCTGACACGCCACGATCCGCAGCTGAAGTTTAATGTAGAGACCTTTGACTGGGGGTCGGACTATTACAAAATACATGGCGTGATGATGCCAGAAGAAGGGCTGAATACGCTGAAATCGTTTGATGCTATTTACTTCGGCGCAGTAGGCGCGCCGGATGTGCCTGACCATATTACTCTCTGGGGTCTGCGCCTGCCAATTTGCCAGGGCTTTGACCAGTACGCCAACGTGCGTCCAACCAAAATCCTGCCGGGTGTCACCTCTCCGCTGCGGAACCGCGGGCCGGGCGATCTGGACTGGGTCATTGTGCGTGAAAACTCCGAGGGGGAATACTCTGGCAACGGCGGCCGTGCACACCGTGGCTTACCGGAAGAAGTAGGCACCGAGGTGGCCATCTTCACCCGCGTCGGCGTTACGCGCATTATGCGCTATGCCTTCAGACTGGCGCAGTCTCGTCCACGCAAACTGCTGACCGTGGTGACCAAATCCAATGCCCAGCGTCACGGAATGGTGATGTGGGATGAGATTGCCGCCGAAGTGGCGCAGGAATTCCCGGATGTGCAGTGGGACAAGATGCTAGTCGATGCCATGACACACCGCATGACACTGCATCCCCAGACGCTGGATACCATCGTGGCCACTAATCTGCACGCCGATATCCTTTCTGATCTGGCCGGGGCGTTGGCTGGCAGTCTGGGCGTAGCGCCGACCGCCAATATTGATCCGGAACGCCGCTTCCCTTCCATGTTCGAACCTATCCATGGTTCAGCTTTCGATATCACCGGCAAAGGTATTGCTAACCCGATAGCAACCTTCTGGACTGCGGTACAGATGCTTGAACATCTGGGCGAACGTAACGCCGCGGCGCTGATTATGGAAAGTATCGAATATGTTTGTGAGAAAGGCATTCTGACGCCAGATGTTGGTGGAACAGCCAGTACCGCGGACGTAACTCGCGCTGTAGTGGAATTTATCGAAGCCAGAGCAAATATCGCCGAGACCGTATAATCATGAAAAATGAACAGGCTGCAGAGATCCTGCAGGATATCTTTCAGCATGCAATCGACAGCGCTCGTGCGGGACCTGCGATCCTGTCTAATCTGCCGGAAAAACCGCGGGGCCGCTGCGTGGTGATCGGTGCCGGTAAAGCCTCGGCGGCGATGGCTGCGGCTGTGGATGCAGCCTGGCCGGATGTGGATGTTTCTGGCGTGGTGGTGACGCGTTACAGTTACGCTGTGCCTACTGGCCGCATCCGGATCATCGAGGCGGCTCATCCGGTATCCGATTCGATGAGCGAAGTTGCCGCAATGCTAATTGTGGAAGCGCTACGCGGTTTGACTTCTGATGACCTGGTGCTGGCGCTAATTTCAGGTGGTGGATCGGCGCTGATGGCGCTACCTGCTCCAGGTTTAACATTGAAAGATAAGCAGGCCATCACTCGCGCGCTACTGCACAGCGGTGCCAACATCAAAGAGATGAATCTGGTACGTCGTCATCTCTCCGCGGTGAAAGGCGGCAAGCTGGCAAGAATGGTACAACCGGCTCGTATTGTGTCATTGATTATCAGCGATGTGCCGGGCGATAACCCGGCAGATGTTGCTTCAGGCCCTACTGTCGCAGATGACAGCACGCCGCTTGATGCGCTTCGGGTACTCCAGCGTTACGGTATTCCGACCCCGGAACCTGTTCATAACCTGCTAAGCCAGCCGGCAGGTCCGGTTGAAAGCGTAGCGAACAGTGAAGTCAAACTCATTGCCACGCCGCAGTTGGCTTTGCAGGCTGCCGCGTTGGCTGTGCGCAGACATGGGCTGACGCCGCTTATTCTGGGCGATGCGATAGAAGGCGAAAGCCGCGAAGCGGCCATTGTTATGGCCGGGATTGCTAAATCCGTGAAGCAGTATTGTCATCCAGTTTCCGGTCCGGCAGTACTGTTGTCGGGTGGTGAAACCACCGTGACGGTAAGCAATGGCCAGCACGGAAAGGGGGGGCGTAATACTGAATTTTCGCTCAGTCTGGCCTGTGCATTGCAGGGAGAGAGCGGCATATGGGCAATCGCCGGCGACAGTGATGGTATCGACGGAACGGAAGATGCAGCAGGAGCATTGGTATTTCCGGACACGTTAACACGCGGCAAGATGGGCGGCCTGAATGCGGCTAATTATCTTGATATACATGACAGTTACAGCTATTTTCACGCGCTCGATGATCTGGTGATAACCGGTCCGACGTTAACAAACGTGAATGACATTCGGGCAGTATTGATTGCCTGAGCCTGTTGCTCTCCTGCGGCCCGGGAGAGCAATATTTATGCTTAGCGTCGTTCAGCCTAAGCCAGTTTGTCACAGTTCTACCGGCTTCCTCCGATGCTCTATCCAGGAAAACTACAACCTGTCGCGTCCAGTTTGCGCGGTTGAAAATCTATTCTCCCTATTAAAGCCAGTCAAGCCCCTGGGTTTAGTCCGCTCTTCGCTCAAACCTGCCAGTCAGTTCCTTTGATTTCCTGAAGATGTTTAAGCCGCCGTTCTGCATGCCTGGTTAGAAAACGCAGTGTGTCCAAGGCGGCGCGGATTTAACTGTAATGGCTCTGATTTGCCTGAAAGTGGTACGGTTTGGATGCGTCAAGGCTGTATCTGGGCAGGCGCTCCTGAAAAATGGTTCACTGGACAAGATATGCGGTCTGTCCAGGACGTGACTGAATTAACGCGCTGGGTCTTTGAGACATAGATGGTGCGTAACTTTTTCTATGCCAGTTAAAGCAATAAAGCCGGCTCGTTCATAGAAGGTGAATGCCGATGGAGGAGCGTTTGTGTTGATAAAATCAAACCAGTGGCCAGAATCCTTAAGTATTTCACTGAGCAGGGTGCTGCCAACCTGCCTTTTTCTCCATCCTGAGTCTACATAGAGATGTCGCAGACGTCCGATGCCAGTTTTTAGCGTAAATGGATCAACGTTGAGTCCACAAACGCCAACGATCAATCCATCTACAGAAGCCCCAATTAGTTTTTCTCCGGGTCTGTCAAAGCGGTTCAGTCCGCTAAGCCAGTTATCTTCCAGTCGGCGTAACATGTTAAATCCTTCAGCCATGCTCTGCGATTTTAACTCAGCAAATCCTGCGCTTTCCGGGGTAACGTTTGTGAGTTGGATATCCATGATTCTTCCACTGATTTCAATCTGCATATTCTGGACAGAATTACGATTATGTCCAGTATGACAATGGCACTCTCATACTTCTAATGCCATCAATGCCCGCTCCGTGCCAGGAGCGGACGTTCCTAACATCGCCGCATATTTTTGAGGACATCATAAGGAGTTGGTAACCTTTTGGGACTTAATCTGTGATGAGTTATCCAGCAGCCTAATTGCAGGAACCATACTGGCAACTATAGTGGCGATGACTACCGCCATCGCTGAAACTAAGAGCACATTGCTGCTCCCAAAATGTATTGCAAGCGGTCCGGCGACCAACTCGCCGAAAGGAATAGCCACAAACGAACCCACTGCATCATAGGCGTATACGCGAGCCAATTTCTCCTGCGGAATATGGGTTTGTAGCGAATGAGCCCAGGACACGCCGAACAGGCCAAAAGCGACACCGGCAATAAAAAAAGCGGCTGTAAGCCACAATGCCGAAGCAAGCTGGCTGAGCATAAAAATCGGTACTGCGCAAAGTGATATCAACATGACGCTTATAAAGAGATCTCGCCGTGGACGCCATCGCAAGGCAAGGAACGAACCTGCAATCAGGCCAACACTTTGCGCGGCAACGATAATCCCCCAATTAGTTCGTCCAAAAGAGCCATCAGCAATCACTGGCCCGAGTACCATAACAACACCACTAAAAGCAGCATTAATAATAGTAAACTGGACAACAATCGACCAGACCCAGGCTCGACTGGCGAATTCATTCCACCCCTCTTTTAAATCTTGCAAGATATTATCCTGGGATGGAGATGCCTCAATTGATGTAACGCGAATGAAGAAATAAAGTGGTGCAGAGACCGCGAAACCCAGCGCATCAATTGCGAGTCCCCAACCCGGACCGACTGTACTGGTCAACATTCCACCTAGCGAAGCGCCGATTACGGTACCGCTATAAATACCGAGCTGGATTAATGCGTTGGCTTCCCGCAAATTCTGTCCTGGAACAGTCTGAGGAACCAGCGCAGAGGACGCAGGTAATGCGATACCGGCAGCCGCTCCGTTCAACGCACCGAGTAATGCCAGACTCATCACAGTGGCTGAACCATCCAGCACCGACCATGCAACGATAGCTTGTGAAACGGCGGCTATTACTGAAGAAGAGACTAAAACGAGGCTACGTGAATAGCGGTCCGCCAGTACTCCACCAATTAACAAGAATGCAACGTTAAAAATGGAACGTGATGCGACGACGATACCTAAATCAGTGACGGCTCCGCCAATATCAAGGACTGCGAACGCAAGTGCGATCGGTGCAATACCATTACCCAGTACGGTAAACAGGCGTGCAACAAATAGATGACGAAAGGCTTTGAAGTGATAAGCTCGAGCTCTTTTGTTACACGAATTCATTGGAGTAATGGCTTCCGGGAAAGAGGATGTTTTTTAGAATACCTGCATTTCAACAATATTTGAGCATAAACTGAAGATTGCACAATATTATGGATTTTCATTATAGACAGACATAGGGGCATCTCTTCGCTCTTAGCAGGTATTGGTTACCATAACGCTCTAATTGTACCCACCGCTAAAACACGCTCAGGGCGCTTATCCCGCCAGTGGGCCGAAAGTTTAAGTTAAGCCACACTAAAGTCTCGATTAATCCCCGGTTAATTTATGGCATTTTGCATGACTATTCAGGTAAATAAATCCGTCCCGTATTCATCCTGATTTGTCCCTGTCAGCCTTCTTTCTGGGTAACTTCGGTGGTTTAACAGGGGACATACTTTGCGTTCTGCGTGTATTCCACGGATGGTCGGCTGCCGGTTTAACATAGAACTTCGAACGCAGGTCGAAACGCGCATTCTCAACCCGCTCATGAACACTCTCTCGTCATCAAGAGGTAAGGGCTCAGGCCCATTCACATATTTCTCACAGCCAAGTTCCCGGCTGTCGTGCAACACCGTAATCTCTCCCTGAAAATTCTCACAAACCGTGACGAGCGCATGCCTGAGTCGGTAACCCTGCCCTTCTGAGCGGAGCTGATACGCGCAGGTTTTGTACTGGAACGTCAGATTCCTGGACAACACACGGCGGGCCTGATAGGAGAGAATGTAATTCAGTTCTTCCGGAGTGTGATGAATGTCCCGATGGGCATTACCGCCTTCCCGGGGCTGGGATGCAAAGCGGTCATTGTAAGCTTTCACGAATTCCGGCAGCCAGGCGTTAGCCGTTTCGATGTCACTGATATTACGAAGTCGCAGCTCTTTAACCAGCCTGTCCTGCAACGTCTGATTAGCCCGTTCAACCCGACCTTTAGCCTGCGGGGTATTCGCGTGAATCGGCGCTATGCCAAGCGTTTTCACGGCGCGGGTGAACTGCGTCAGCTCACCTTCCCTTTCCGGGTTATTAACACGGAATATACTGTGCCGATCTGAATACAGGGCGAGAGGGAGTCCATGGTTGCCGAGATAATCTCGCAGAGTTTCCATATAAGCCCGGGTGGTTTCGGCCGGGGCGAACCGAAGGGCCATCAACGCACTGGTCGCATCATCGATAAAGACGATCAGCGTGCAGCGTGGCCCCCGTGCTTCGAACCAGTCATGCGGAGAGCCATCAATCTGGATCAGCTCCCCATAGCATGGGCGGCGCTGCCGCCGCTGATAAATACGGGCAATCTTGCGACGACGCTCTCGCCACAGTCCCTCCTCAACCATCCACTTACGCAATGTCTCAGCGGACAGCGCCAGCCCGTGAATTTCCCGCAGCTTCTCGCTGGCCCAAAATCCGGGTATTTATCCCTGACAAGCGAGATAACGAGTGAGCGAAACTCAGGCGAGAAAGCATTACTGGGACGTTTCCCGCGACGGCGTGAAACCAGCCCCTGAGGGCCTTCAACCCGGTATCGTTGAACAAGACGTTTGACCTGCCGGACCGAAATACCTATTCGCTCCGCAGCCTGGTCCTGAATGATGTGGCGGCTGACCGACTCCCGAATAATCTGGAGCCGATCGAGCTCTTTGTGACTCATGCTAATTATCTCTTTTGCCATGAAATATCCTCTCCAAATACGGTGGGTGACATTTCTGATTGGGTCAAGGGGACATTACCGCATAGTCTTAACACGGTTGCGCGGTCATGAAAGCGGCGAATGCGCTGCCGATTTTTCTGTTCCTGTAAATCTGACCCATAACGCTGAGAAATACGGTAAAGTCACCTGTTAGAAAATATCGACTGCATCGCCGTCAGGCGTATTACGCAGCGCAGCATTTCATGAGGAGAAGGTATGCTGGCAATACTTCGCACCCCGGAGGGGAAAAAATTTCTGACCGCCGTTGCTATCGTTTTCATTATTGCGGTAACGGTGGTGTCCAAAGTCACGTTCCAGGGGGTTGAAGATCAATACAACCTGCCGATGGATCAGTGGAGCGTGTCGATGTACTTCATTCAGGGTGCATGGGCCACCATCTACAGCATTATGTTCACCATCATTGGCTCACTGCCGTTTGGCTTCTACTTCCTCGGCCCGAAAGACGATCGTGGTTAATTTGTCCGCTTGAGATAAGGTGCTTCAGAAAGGGAAGGCGATCAATTCGACGTTATTGGTGGTCACTTTGACCATCGATCCTTCGCTGTGCCACGCGCCTAATACCACGCGAAAAGCGGGTTTCTCGTTTGCAGTGAGTTCGTGAACCGCCGGGCGATGCGTGTGCCCGTGTATGAGCCACTGCACCTGATGCTTTTCCATCACCTCGACCACCGCGTGGGCGTTGACGTCCATGATTTCCATCGATTTATGGCTGTTGGCGTTTTTGCTGTCATCGCGCATTTTGGCGGCAATGCGACGGCGGATAAACAGCGGCAGGGCCAGAAACAGCGTTTGCAGCCAAGGCTGATGCACTTTGGCGCGGAAGGCCAGATACCCGGGATCGTCGGTGCACAGCGTGTCGCCGTGCATTATCAATACCTTTCGGCCATACAGATCCAGACACTGTTCTTCGGGCAGTAACGTCATACCGCTCTCACGGGCAAAACGCTTGCCAAGCAGAAAGTCACGGTTGCCGTGGATGAAGAAACAGGGCACACCTGAATCGACCAGCGCTTTGATTTCTTTTGCTATTTCACGATTAAGCGGTTCAGGGCTGTCATCGCCAATCCAGGCTTCAAACAGATCGCCGAGAATGTACAGCGCGTCGGCGCTGCGGGCTTCACCGCGTAAAAAACGCAGAAAACCGGCGGTGATCGCCGGTTCTTCTGTGTGCAGATGCAAATCCGCAATAAAGAGTGTCGCCACGAATTACTCGCTGACGGTCACGCTTGTCACGATAACGTCTTCTTTAGGAACGTCCTGGTGCATGCCGCTGCGGCCAGTTGCCACGGCTTTGATCTTATCAACAACATCCATGCCTTCAGCCACTTCTGCGAATACGCAGTAACCCCAGCCTTGCAGGTTTTCGCCGGAGAAGTTCAGGAAGTCGTTATCAACGACGTTAATGAAGAACTGTGCGGTAGCAGAGTGTGGCGCCTGAGTACGGGCCATTGCCAGCGTACCACGGGTGTTTTTCAGGCCGTTGTTCGCTTCGTTTTTGATCTGATCTTTGGTTTCTTTCTGATTCATGCCCGGCTCAAAGCCGCCGCCCTGAATCATAAAACCGTTGATAACACGGTGGAAAATGGTGTTGTCGTAGAAACCTTCGCGGCAGTAGTCCAGGAAGTTTTTAACTGTTTCAGGCGCTTTATCATCAAACGTTTTGATTACGATATCGCCGTGATTAGTGTGGAAAGTAACCATTTTTGCATCCTGTTCCGAAATTGTGGTGCGAATACCCGCTGGCGGGTCACGTATAGGGGGTTGTTATAGCATAACCGCCGGGTTCGATCACCTTGCATTGCGTGCTGCTTCCGGATCGAATTACAGGTAGAATATCCGCTTTACGACCACACTCGTTTACATGGAATCTTCAATGTTAAAAATCTTTAATACACTGACGCGCCAAAAAGAGGAATTCAAACCTATTCATGCCGGGGAAGTCGGCATGTACGTGTGTGGTATTACCGTTTACGATCTCTGTCATATCGGCCACGGCCGTACGTTTGTTGCCTTTGACGTGGTAGCGCGCTACCTGCGTTTTCTCGGCTACCAACTGAAATACGTGCGTAACATCAC
Source organism: Citrobacter sp. 18056 (assembly GCA_902706235.1). Taxonomy (GTDB): domain Bacteria; phylum Pseudomonadota; class Gammaproteobacteria; order Enterobacterales; family Enterobacteriaceae; genus Scandinavium; species Scandinavium manionii. The sequence continues at coordinate 218,060 of CACSJR010000006.1, forward strand.
CGATATTGACGACAAAATCATCAAGCGTGCTAATGAAAATGGCGAAGATTTTGTGGCGCTGGTTGACCGCATGATCGTCGAAATGCACAACGATTTTGATGCACTGAATATCCTGCGTCCGGACAACGAACCGCGTGCGACGCACCACATTCATGAAATAGTGGAAATAACCGAACGGCTGATCGAACGGGGCCATGCCTACGTGGCAGACAACGGCGACGTGATGTTCTCGGTGCCGAGCGATCCAAACTACGGCTTGCTGTCGCGTCAGGATCTCGACAATCTTCAGGCCGGTGCCCGTGTTGACGTCGTTGACGTGAAGCGTAACCCGATGGACTTCGTACTGTGGAAAATGTCCAAAGCCGACGAGCCAAGCTGGCCGTCACCGTGGGGCGACGGGCGTCCAGGCTGGCACATCGAATGTTCTGCCATGAACTGCAAGCAGCTCGGTTCCCATTTCGACATTCACGGCGGTGGCTCTGACCTGATGTTCCCGCACCACGAGAATGAAATCGCGCAGTCAACCTGTGCGCACGACGGCAAGTACGTCAACACCTGGATGCACTCCGGCATGGTGATGGTTGACCGCGAAAAGATGTCCAAATCGCTGGGAAACTTCTTCACCGTACGTGACGTGCTGAAATATTACGATGCGGAAACCGTGCGTTATTTCCTGATGTCCGGCCACTATCGCAGCCAGCTGAATTACAGCGAAGATAACCTCAAGCAGGCACGCTCTGCGCTTGAACGTCTGTACACCGCGCTGCGTGGCACCGATGCCAGCGTTGATGCAGCGGGCGGCGATGCGTTCGAAGCGCGTTTCCGTGACGCGATGGACGACGATTTCAACACCCCGGAAGCCTATTCCGTGCTGTTCGATATGGCGCGTGAAGTGAACCGTCTGAAGGGCGAAGATGTGGCTGCGGCAAACGCCATGGCGGCACATTTGCGTAAACTTTCTGCCGTACTGGGCCTGTTAGCACAGGATCCGGAAGAGTTCCTGCAGGGCGGCGCGCAGGCAGATGACGGCGAAGTGGCTGAAATCGAAGCGTTGATCAAACAGCGTCTGGACGCGCGTCAGTCAAAAGACTGGGCGGCGGCGGATGCGGCGCGTGACCGTTTGAACGAAATGGGTATCGTGCTGGAAGACGGCGCACAGGGAACAACCTGGCGTCGTAAGTAACACGTCATCTGATTTAACTGCCCGGTGGGCGCAGCGTTGACCGGTCCTACAATGAAAAACGTAGGCCCGTGCAAGCGTAGCGCCGCCGGGCTTTTTTATGCTGATTCGCGGGCGATCAGCTGGCCTGAAAGCGTGACTTTCTGCGTTTGTAACTCAGGTTCTTTAAGTTTGCGGATGATCAGACTGGCGGTCTGTCGACCCGTTTCTTCACTGGCGGAGGAGACAAAGGTGAATGAAGGGGAGGTGAGATTGATGTGCAGCATATCTTCAAAGCCAATCAGCGCCACCTGCTGGGTCAGGAACACGTCTTTCCCGATAGTACGCCCGACCTGATGAATGCCGTTGATACAACCGATCATCGCGTCCGGAGAATGGCACAGCAGGGCGGTGAGGGTGTTGTTTTTCTCCAGCAGTTGCCGGGTGGCGATGCTGGCTGCATGTGTATCATCGCTGCATGCCGGGGCCGAATCCTCTTTGTACACCATGCCATTTTGCACCAGCGTACTGCGAAAACCTTGCAGCCTCTGTTGGCGAATCAGACACTCGTCCTGGCCGCCGATGTAGCCAATGCTGCGGTGTCCGCGTTCAATCAGATAGCGGGTCGCGAGGCTCGCCGCCTGGCGGTTATCGCGCATCACCAGATTGCAGTTTTCTTCCATCAGCGACTGAGAAACCACCACTAACGGTAAGGGACACGCGCGAATTTGCTCAGGCAGATGAGGGTGTTTGGTGTCGGATGCCAGATAAATCACGCCCGCTACGCCCTGTTGTTTGAACGACAGCAGGCAACGTTCGAGGCTGGCGTGGTCGTCCTGTGGCTGGCCGAGAAATACCATAAACCCTTGCTTCTCCAGCTCCTGAACCACGCTTGCCATTACTTTGATGGAAAAACTGTCGCTGAAATCGCGCAGGATAAGGCCAATCAGATTGGACGTACTGGAGCGCAGGTTGGCGGCAGCGACGTTATGCACGTAACCGAGTTGGGCGATGGCGGCCTGAACTTTCTCAATGGTGGCGTCGGAAATTTTACCTTTCTGGCGCAGAACCAAAGAGACGGTGGAGACGGATACGCCCGCCTGTTTCGCCACATCGATAATGCTGACTTTTTTCAAACCTGCTCCCTGAAAAACTCGCCGCAATCAAACAGATAAAAACGTCTCCTGCACGGCAGGAGACGTCGACAGCGTATCATCTTCCGCTTATTTGCCAATCATCGTCGACATGGTTTGTGCGATAAATTGCGCTCTGGCACCAAAAATCACCTGGATACCGTTATCACCGATGAACACCACGCCGCGAGCGCCGACGGCGTTGAGGCCATCTTTGTCCACGATATCGCTCTTTGCCACTTCCAGACGCAGACGGGTGATGCAGGAACCGACGGAATCGATGTTCTGCGCACCACCCAGCAGGCCGATAATTTCAGTCGCGATTTCAGTATCGGTTTTGTCGTTTGCATTGGCGGTCACGCTGGTACGGCCCGGCGTTTTGACGTCAAAGCGACGAATCACGAAACGGAAGGTGAAGTAGTAAATCAGTCCCATCGGGATACCGATAATCACCGCGCTGAGGAAGTTGGTCTGATAGCCGTTAAACGACGGCAGAATACCGAATGACAGATAGTCGATGAACCCGGCGGAGAACGATTTGGCAATGTGGGCGTGCATCAGGTACATGGTCATGTACGCCAGACCGGCCATGATGGCGTTGAAGACGTACAGAATTGGCGCCACAAAGATGAAGGTAAATTCAACCGGCTCGGTGATGCCTGTCAGGAAACAGGTCAGTGCCGCAGAGAACAAGATCCCCGCTGCGATTTTTTTGTTAGCGGTATGCGCTTCGTGGTACATCGCCAGACACGCAGCAGGCAGTGCGAACAGCATCAGCGGGAACTCGCCCTGCATGAATTTACCGGCATTCTGGTAGCTGTCGCTGCTGAAGGATTTCACACCTTCTTCCAGCATTTTGAACCAGATGGTCTGGTCGCCGTGAATCACCTGGCCTGCCTGAGTGGTGTAATCGCCAAAGGAGTACCAGAACGAAGGATACCAGATGTGGTGCAGGCCGAGCGGGATCAGCGCGCGCTCAACCAGACCAAAGATAAAGGTCGATGCCGCCTGGTTATCACCGTTAACCACCACCGACAGGGCGTCGATGCCAGACTGAATGTGCGACCAGATATACGGCAGCAGCAGGCCCATAATGAACGACAGAAACGCCGTCGCGATTGCCACGAAGCGCTTGCCGGAGAAGAAGCCGAGGAATTCCGGCAGCTGCATCTTGTGGAAGCGGTTGTAGCACCATGCCGCCAGCACGCCGCAAATCAGGCCGCCAAAGACGCCCATTTGCAGCGTCGGAATGCCGACGACCATTGCATATTTCCCGCCCTGAGAGGCCATTTCTGGCGTGATGCTCAGCACGGTGCCGATGGTGATGTTGGTGACAAACACCGACACCGCTGCGGATAACGCTGCAATCCCCGATTCGGACGCGAGCCCGACCGCAGAACCGATGGCGAACAGCATCGGCAGGTTATCGAAAATAACCCCACCGGCGTTCATCATTAACGGCATATGGAATTTATCACCGAACGCAAGCAGCAAACCGGCCGCAGGCAGCAGTGAGATTGGCAGCATCAGCGCACGACCAATCATGGATAATTTTGACAACGATTTCACAAACCCTGAGAACAGACCCATGCTGTTTTCCCCCGACCTGAGACCCTGAGATGCACTGATTACGTGCTGTTTTTGTAAGTAGAACGTTTTAGTAGAACGTTCTACTTATCGTCTAAGAAGTATTCGAGGTGCGCAACTTAAATTTTACATTCAGGCAGAGGAAATGATGATTCTTTGAAGTCGATCGATAATTAGAGTTGATAACAGGAAAGGGATAACCACTGTGTAGGCCCGGCAAACAGTGCGTCGCCGGGCACCAGACCGGGCAGGGAACCCGGTCTGCAACCACCTGATATCAGGCGATGACGGTAATGCTCTGACCGGCGAAACTCACCGTCTGGCCCGCGACAATTTTGCAGCGTTTACGGGTTTCAACCGCGCCGTCGACGCTCACCTGCCCATCGGCGATAGTGAGTTTTGCCTGCGCGCCGCTTTCACACCAGCCTTCCAGTTTCAGCAGGTCGCACAGTTCAACGTGTGGGTGTTTACCCAGGGAAAAAGTAGCCATTCTTAAACGTCCTTTACATCATGATATTCTTCACACGCTTGCAGCGTGTTCTGGATTAGCGTCGCCACCGTCATTGGGCCAACGCCACCCGGCACGGGGGTGATATAGGACGCGCGCGCGGCGGCATCGTCAAAAATCACATCGCCGACCACTTTCCCGCTTTCCAGACGGTTAATGCCGACGTCGACCACGATCGCGCCTTCTTTGATCCACTCGCCAGGAATAAAGCCCGGCTTACCGACCGCGACGACCAGTAAATCGGCGTTCTCAACGTGCTGACGCAGATTTTTGGTGAAGCGGTGGGTGACGGTAGTGGTACAGCCCGCGAGCAGTAATTCCATGCTCATTGGACGACCCACAATGTTGGATGCGCCCACGATCACTGCGTTCAGCCCGTAGGTGTCGATATTGTAACGCTCAAGCATCGTCACGATCCCGCGCGGTGTGCACGGACGCAGACGCGGCGCGCGCTGGCACAGGCGACCGACGTTATACGGATGGAAGCCGTCCACGTCTTTGTCCGGCGCAATGCGTTCCAGCACCTTCACGTTATCAATGCCCGCAGGCAGCGGAAGCTGCACCAGAATGCCGTCGATAGTGTCATCAGCGTTCAGGGTATCGATAAGCTCCAGCAGCTCGGCTTCGAGAGTGGTTTCCGGCAGATCGTAAGAGCGGGAAATGAAGCCCACTTCTTCGCACGCTTTGCGTTTGCTGCCGACGTAAATTTGCGACGCAGGATTGCTGCCGACCAGCACTACGGCTAATCCAGGGGCGCGTTTTCCGGCGGAAATTCTCGCCTTCACTTTTTCCGCGACCTCAGAGCGTACCTGCTGCGCAATCGTTTTACCGTCAATAATCTTTGCTGCCATCAGAGAGAAGATTCCGTCTGTCAGTGTCACAAGGGGGGATGCACATATTTTGTCAGAAGCCGGGCGGGATGTCAGTCACCGTTTGCGTTTTTCTGGCGTGCTCAATGCCCGGCGGCCCAAAAGCCCTGTTGTTTTTAGGCCTTTTCTTGTGCGTCATTATTTTCCGGGTCATTTCCTAAATAATAATAGGACGTGACTGAAGGCGATCGCAGCTTTTATACGTATTGTGCATCAGACGAATTGTTTAATTTATGACTACTGCCGGGAACCCTATTTTCGGACAGTGTTGAAGGAACGACGAAACTTATTTTCGGGTAGTTTCTTCGCCGTAAATAATTAGATAAATCATCAAGGAAAAATCATGAAAGTTAGCAAAATTGCTGCGTCTCTGGTGGCGTCGCTGGGTCTGTTCGTTGGCGCGGCCAATGCCGATACCACTACCGTTAACGGCGGTAACGTGCATTTTAAAGGTGAACTGGTCAACGCGGCGTGTGCGGTCAGCACCGACTCTTCCAATCAGGAAGTGAAACTGGGCCAGTACCGCACCGCATCTTTCACTAAAACCGGTGATACCTCTGCCAAAATCCCATTCAGCATCGTGCTGAATGACTGCGACCCCACCGTCGCGGCAACCGCAGCTGTAGCCTTTACCGGTCAGGTTGATGCGAAAGACAATACCCTGCTGGCAGTGGCTTCCAGTGACAACGCCGATACCGCAACCGGCGTCGGCATTGAAATCCTGGATACTTCATCCGCGACGCTGGCTCCAAACGGCGCAACGTTCTCTACCGCGCAGAACCTGGTAGAAGGCACTAACACCCTGCGCTTCACCGCGCGTTACAAAGCAACGGCGGACACCACCGCGCCGGGCCAGGCTAACGCTGACGCTACCTTCGTAATGAAATACGAGTAAGCCTCAGTCACGCTCAGGATGAGCATTGCCTCAAGGATGAGGACCCTTTTAGACCTCCCGGGAATCTATCATGATACGGACGTTACCACTGCTGGCACTGATATTCGTCGCGGCTGCACCGGCTTTCGCGCACACGGTGGTAGTCGATGGCGGGCGCGTTCAGCTGCGCGGTGAACTGGTGAACAGCGCCTGCGTTGTGGCCCCTGAGAGCCAGGATTTACGTGTGGAAATGGGGCAATACCGCAGCAATACCTTCGGCGAAGTGGGCAGCTATTCCACCGTTACCGTGCCGTTCACGCTACGCCTCGTGGAGTGTCGTCGCGATGTCGCAAACCTTGTGGGCATGAGTTTTCAGGGGTTGAGTCCGGCGGAAGATCCGCAGGTCTTTGTCGCCTCATCAAAAGCCAGCGGCAGGCCAGGAGAAAGCGGCTTAGGGTTGGCGCTCTTTGATACCCAGCAGCAGCTTATTATTCCAAACGCACCGCCCGATAATTATTTACCGATAACCGCGGAGGAAATGACTTTCCATTTCAGCGCGCGTTATCGCGTTATTTCATTACCGCTCGTACCAGGGAATTTACTCACTGACGTCTGGTTTACCCTTGTTTATCCCTAAAAACAGACGCTGTCAGAAAATAAGAAAACAGGTAACTGGGTTATGATTCGCTTAATTAAAAAAACACTTTTGTTGTCAATTCTGATGTTAATGAATGCGCTACCGGCACAGGCGGCAGGTGGCATCGCGCTGGGCGCGACCCGAGTGATTTACCCCGCTGACGCCAAACAAACCTCGCTGGCGCTGAGCAACAGCAACAAGCAGGAGCGTTATCTGATTAACGCGTGGATTGAAAATGCCAGCGGTCAGAAAGAAAAAACCTTCGTCATCACGCCGCCGCTGTTCGTTAGCGAGCCCAACAGCGAAAACACGCTGCGCATCATCTATGCAGGGCCAGCCCTGGCCACGGACCGGGAATCGCTTTTTTATCTGAACGTTAAAGCGATCCCGTCGATGGATAAAAACAACGGCGAAAACAACAACGTGTTACAGCTGGCGATCCTGTCGCGCATCAAGCTGTTCGTTCGTCCGAACAAACTTGAGACGCAGCCGTTGCAGGCTCTCGAAACACTGGCGTTCACCCGCAGCGGTTCAGCCATCAGCATTAACAATCCTTCGCCGTATTTCATCACTCTGGTCAATTTACAGATGAGTGGCAAGAAGCTCGACAACGTGATGGTTGCGCCAAAAAGCCATGCCACGGTGACGCTGCCTGCGGGTGCGCAGGGCGCGCTGAGCTGGCAGAGCGTGAATGACTACGGAGCAATTACTCCGGCTTGTCGCGTGAATCTGTAATGAATATCTTTCCTCACGTCGAACGTTCCAGACGCTGGCCGCGTCTGAAACTGCTGACCCTTGCCTTGTCCGGCATGTCGTTTGTGTCCGGCGTACAGGCGGAAAGCTATTTTAATCCTTCGTTCCTGTCCGATGATGCGGCGGGCGTGGCGGATTTGTCGCGCTTCGAAAAAGGCAACAAGCAGCCCGCCGGGGTGTATCGGGTCGATGTCTGGCGCAACGATGAGTTCGTTGGTTCGCAGGATTTAACTTTTACGCCCGCCGAAGGCACACAGCCTGCGGCCGGGGGATTAGCCCCGTGCCTGACCCCGGCGCTGCTCAAGCGTCTTGGCGTCAACATCGCGGCATTTCCTGCGCTGGCGAAAGAGGCGCCTGAGGCCTGCGTGGCGCTGGAAAACGTTATCCCTGGAACGGAGATCGCCTTCGATTTTGCGGCGCTCAGGCTCAACATCAGCCTGCCACAGGTGGCGATGTTCAACAGTGCGCGCGGCTATATTCCGCCCGAAGAGTGGGATGAAGGCATTCCGGCGCTGCTGGCGAACTACAGTTTTAGCGGTAACCGCGGCAGCGATGATGACAGCTACTTTTTGAGCCTGACCAGCGGCGCTAACTTCGGCCCGTGGCGGCTGCGTAACAGTGGCACCTGGACCTATTCCGATAACCATTCCCAAAGAGAAAATCGTTGGCGCAATGTCGCCACCTGGGTGCAGCGTGCGATAGTGCCGTGGAAAAGTGAGCTGGTGATGGGTGACAGCAACACCGGGAGCGACGTGTTCGACAGCGTCGGCTTTCGCGGGGCGCGTCTCTATTCGTCTGACAGCATGTACCCCGACAGTATGCAGGGCTTCGCGCCGACGGTGCGCGGCATCGCCCGCACGCCCGCCAAAATCACCATTCGCCAGAACGGCTATGTGGTTTATCAGAGTTATGTCCAGAGCGGGGCATTCGCCATCAGCGATTTGAACCCGACGTCTTCGAGCGGTGACCTGGAGGTGACCGTGGACGAAAAAGACGGCAGCCAGCAGCGCTATACCGTGCCGTATTCTTCGGTCCCTTTGCTGCAACGTGAAGGCCGCTGGAAGTATGACCTGGTGGCAGGGGATTACCGTTCTGGTAACAACCAACAGGAGACGCCGTTCTTCGCGCAGGGCACGGTGGTCACTGGGCTGAACGACGGCTACACGGTTTACGGCGGCACGCAGCTGGCGGAAAACTACACCTCCGTTGCGCTGGGATTGGGGAAAAACCTCGGCGACTGGGGCGCGGTCTCGCTGGATATCACCCACGCGCACAGCCGGCTGGTGGACGACAGCACCCACGACGGGCAATCGCTGCGTTTCCTGTACGCCAAATCTCTGAACACCTACGGGACCAACTTCCAGCTGCTCGGCTACCGCTACTCGACTAAAGGCTTCTTCACCCTCGACGATACGACGTGGAAGAACATGAGCGGCTATCAGTACAGCGACAAGGAAACGGATGATGACGGCGTGCCGGATATCATCAGCTACCACAACCTGACGCAGAATAAAAAAGGCCGCTTCCAGGCCAACATTTCGCAATCGCTCGGTGATTACGGCTCGCTGTATCTTTCCGGCAGTGAACAAACCTACTGGGGTTCTGACGATACCAACACCTGGTATCAGGTGGGCTATTCCGGCGGCTGGCGCGGGGTGAGCTATTCGGTGTCGATGTCGTGGAACCGTTCGATTGGTATTCCGGGCACCGATCAGATTGCGTCATTTAATCTCTCCGTGCCGTTCAGCCTGTTCAGCAACGGCGCGGCGCGCCGCAATTCAGCGTTTGACCGCGCCTATGCCACCGTTTCCGCCAGCCGCAACAGCGACGGCGACAATAGCTGGCAGAGCGGCGTCAGCGGCACCTTACTGGATGGAAACAACCTCAGCTACAGCGTGACGCAGGGCAGCACCAGCGGCCAGGGTTACACCGGCAGCGCCAGCGCCAACTGGCAGGCGACGTACGGCACCCTGAGCGGCGCCTACAACTATGACCGCGACCAGCATTCTCTGAACTGGCAGGCATCCGGCGGCATTCTGGCGCACGCCGATGGCGTCACGTTCAGTCAGCCGTTGGGCGATACCAACGTGCTTATCAAAGCGCCGGGTGCGAGCGGCGTCAGCATCGAAAACCAGACCGGGGTCAAAACCGACTGGCGCGGTTACGCGGTGATGCCGTACGCCACCGTCTATCGCTACAACCGCATTGCGCTCGACACCAACACCATGAGCAACAGCACCGACGTCGAAAACAACGTCAGCAGCGTGGTACCAACCGAAGGCGCAGTGGTGCGGGCGACGTTCGATACGCGGATTGGTGTGAGGGCGTTAATCACCGCGCGTCGCGGCGCGCAGCCGGTGCCGTTTGGGGCCATTGTCCGGGAAGCGACCAGCGGCGTCACCAGCATGGTGGGCGACGACGGACAAATCTACTTAAGTGGTTTGCCGCTCAGCGGTGATCTGTTGATTCAGTGGGGCGAAGGCCCGGGCGCACAGTGTCGCGCTCGCTATTCGCTCCCGGAAAAGAGCCTGCAACAGGCGATCACGCTCACGGAGGTTCGCTGTGATCAATAAAGTCTTCACCGTTTTACTGCTGGGATGCGCAATGGCGTCTACCTCGGCGATGGCCACGGTTTGCCGCAACGCGAACGGTGTGGCATCAGACGTGTTTTACGATTTGACCGATACCTTTACCAGCGCCAATAACCAGGTCGGGCAAGTGGTCACGCTCAGCCAAAAATCCGGCTGGGTAGGGGTGAATGCCATCTGTCCGAGCGGGACCACGGGCACTACCACTAAACGCAGCTACGTCACCCGCTTCCCGGTGGTCAGCACCGAGAATGGCTTTAAGTATCTTAAACTTAATGATTATCTCGACGGCGCGATGCAGATAACAGACAGCTCAGCCGGTGTGTTTTATCCACCGCAGAATTACATTCAGATGGGTTCACACCCGAATGTGCCTAAGCAAAAAGCGTTTCCGGTAAATGATTCGAAGCTGGTATTCCGCCTGAAGGTGACGCGACGATTCATCAACATGGTGGTTATCCCGAAACAGACCATGTTTAACGTCTATGTGACCACAACCAGCGCTGATCCGTTGACCACGCCGGTCTATACCATCAGTTACAGCGGTACCATCAACGTGCCGCAAACCTGTGAGATCAATGCCGGTACCGTGGTGCAATTTGATTTTGGCGATATCGGTGCATCGTTGTTTAGCCAGGCAGGTGCCGGAAACCGTCCGGCAAATATCCCGGCGCAGCAGAAAACCATTGGCATCAAATGTACTAACGTGGAATCGCAGGCGTATCTCACCATGCGCGTGGAAGCGGAAAAGTCGCAGGGCAACGCGATGGTATCGGATAACCCGGATTTGGGCTTTATCGTCGCAGATAATAGCGGTAATCCGCTAACGCCGAACAACATTAACAGCAAAATCCCGTTCCGACTGGATGCCAGCGCCCAGGCGCAGGTGGGGATCCGCGCATGGCCAATCAGCGTCACCGGCAACAAACCGGCGGAAGGGAAATTTACCGCCAGGGGGTATTTGCGCGTGGATTATGACTAAGGGCCTGCCGATGAAATCAGTCTATATGTGTCTGGCCGTATTGGCCGCAACGGCGATGAGCCACAGTGTGCGTGCCGATAACGCGCTGGGGGCAGTGAACATAGAGCTGTTTGGTAACGTGGTGGATTACAGCTGCGTGGTGGAGGCGAGCGACAGCGACAAAGCCGTCGAGCTGGGGCGCTGGGCCACCAAACAGCTTCGCAACGCCGGAAGCACCACCTCGGTGATACCTTTTACGTTGAGCCTGACTGGCTGCCCGCCGGGGTCGGCATCGATAACCTTTGCCGGAAAAGCTGATGACGACGACCCCACACTGCTTGGGCTGAACGGCACCAGCAATGCCACACGGGTGGCGGTGGAAATCCGCGACGCCGACCGCAGCCGTCTGCCTTTACAGCAGGCGAGCCGCGAAGTGGCCGTCGATGCACTGGGCAACGCCACGTTGCAGTTTTACGCCAACTATATTGCGACAGCCGATAATCCGCAGCCCGGTAAGGCTGATGCCGACGCCACGTTCATGATTAACTACAATTAATATCAAAATGCCGTGCCCGATATTTTATCGGGCACGGCGCATACTCTTAAACCAGCTCGTGTGATTTTGCGTAGTCAATCAATTCAACAATAGTATGTACGCCGAGTTTGGAGAAAATATTTGACTTATGCGCGCTGATTGTTTTGTTACTGAGCATAAGCTGATCGGCTATTTCTTTATTTGTCAGACCGTTGACCAGATAGCGCAGCACCGTCACTTCACGATTTGAAAGCGGAAGTTCGTTCAATTCTCCACGCTTTGCCGGATTGTTGCTAAGAAAGTTAAGAGTATCTGCCGGGAAGAAAGAATAGCCTGCCAGCAGCATATCCACCGCTTTATAGATGTCATTATGATCCTTTCTTTTACTGACAAAACCATTGGCGCCCGCGCGAATCGCCCGCCCGGCATAATAATTTTCCGACTTTGAAGATAAAAACAAAACCTTGGTTTTCGGGCTGAGGTCGTGGATCCGTTTGAGTAGCGAAAAACCATCTGTTCCAGGCAGTTCAATATCAACAATGACCAGGTCCGTTTTGTTTTTTCGTACATAATCAATGACTTCTCTGCCATCACCCGATTTGAGGACAACGCGAATCTGGCTATTCTTGTGCAACAGAACCTCTATCGACATCCTGACGATAGGTTGTTCATCCATAATAACAACGGAAGCAGGTTTCATTTTCTATTCCTCAGATTATGTATTCAGTTGTGCTGAGTTCGGAGAGAACTTCATTGCCAGCCCCGGCGTGCATTTGTCTCGTTTTGGAACACTCGGTTGCACCCTAAAGGTTAACATCCAGGGTAAGAGAAAACGCAATATCTGGCTGGCAGGCCATTCGTTCGTAAAAACGGCGGGTTGCATCAGTTCTTTCTGATGCTTGTTTATTTGTGGGCTGCTGTGATCAGCGCTTCCTTTTTTGAGCTACGACAAAATCGTCGCTATTACCATATTATCCATAGATGATCTTGTTGTTGTTTTTGTTATTTATCTCAACGGTGCCGATTATACCGTGTAACGTTTTAGGAAAAAGTCTGAGATTACGACAATTAACTTTACTAATTACGATGTTCTGTAGCGGATTGACCAGGAATTTTCTTTTGGGCCTAATTTCTGCAGTTTATCGATTTGTTGACGCTTAGTGTTTATGTAATAGCAAAAAACAAAATATGCGACTGCTTGTTGTGTGGTTGTTAAATTAATGACGAATTGTGATGTGCCGCAGGGTGTGGCGATAAGGGAAAAAATGCTGACTGGATAACGAGTTAGAGGAAACGATGAGTTTAGCTTAGGGATTTTTTGCCTGAGTCACTCACCCGTCGTTTGTCCTGCCAGACGGGTACGGAAAGGGGGCTGGTTTGTCGATTAGCTCACATAATGCTCGAACAAATCACCGACGATGGTGAAATTAATTCATTTAATGTGGAGAAAAATTTCATTATTTGTGTCTGTTATGGTGATAAATATCGCCCTGTGGACATTCTTAGGAATAGTTGTAATTGTTTTCTTTTGGTTAAAAAATTACCGTTTATTAACGTTAATTTAAGTAATTTCTTAAAATCATCCTGACATCAGCAGGTTATCCCGAGTGATGCGTGTCCCGAATGGCCCCCACGCGCTGAAGCAGGCGCAGCAGCTGGTGGCGATGGTTTAGTCGCAGCAGCGATAAAACGCAGCCGACACGGTAGATAATCCTGTGATACGGACGAACCTGCAGGCGAGCGATATGGCATAAGGCGTAGCCTTCAGACATCAACATCAGCACGCTCCACTCTTTGGCTTTGAACAAACGCGGCACAAGAGACTGAGCCTGACTCTGGAGATGAAGCGCATCGCGGGCCTGAAACAGCGGCAGGCGTTTGTTGAACACCCGACAATGACAGGCCAACTGAAGAAACTGTTGCGCACCCGGGTCTACTTCAGGAGTGAGCAGCACGATGTCCAGTGCCGGATACTTTTGCTGCAACATCCGCAGGCGATCCAGAAGCGTAATGACGGCCAGACTCTGGCCTTCGAGATCGATAATCAGACCAAGCGGGTGCGTCAGGCGAACCACATCCAGCGCCTCGTCGATATCGTCAAAGATGCGACAGAGGCATAAGGGAACAGGGCTGTGACGAACGCCATTAGCAAGATAGCGGTCGCGCGTCACGAGAATGTGGTACTCGCAATAGCGTGCCGTATGGTTGATCAGGTCGTTGCGTTCAACCAGCGCGTTATGGGGAAGGGGAAGTGAATGCCCCTGAAATTCCATGATATTTCGCCGCCGCCTTTCCCTGCGTAGCATCACACGCATCGTTTCCCTCCCGGCACGTTGGGCAATTGCTCATTGCACTCTGTGTGAGTATCGGCATAAGCACAAAAATATTGCCTGAGAACAGTCGGCAATAGGGGTGTCACAACGGTTTTCCCTCCGTCCGGGGACGTGCTTCATTGTTGCTATAAGGAATATCTGAAGGTACCAGGCGTTGCTTAAACCGTAGCGGGATATTTCGTATAGGAAGGCGAGATTAAAGCCAGTGTTTACGCTTTAATCAGTAGATGTGATTGTTTTTGCAGGTATCCTCAGAGATGAGGGTTTTGAGGGCGAAACCCATTGACTCATTGGTCTTAGACCGTATAATTCCCGGCGTTCAACACCGCGAAGTTTACCTTCTCAGTGCGCCCTTAGCTCAGTTGGATAGAGCAACGGCCTTCTAAGCCGTAGGTCACAGGTTCGAGCCCTGTAGGGCGTACCATTTAAAACAATGATTTAGCTGTAATTCCGGCGTGTGACAAAATACAGTTAGAGCATAGTTAGAATACAGTTAGCCCCCCATTCGATGTAAACCCCCCCCAAAACGGAAAACTGCTTAAAACAGGCGTTTTAACACGCCCAAAAATCGCCCGTTCATCATATCCCCCCCTTGTAACCCGCGCCACGCCTGACTAATCTCGCCACGATCCCTAAACGGATCACCTGCCCTGTTAGACCATTACGGGGTAGAGCTTAGCGGCAGTCTAGCCCACGTTGCCTTGTGTTCCGGTGGGGGTGGCATGGCTAAGTAGTGGAACCCGACTAGTGTGACCATCCTGGAGTCGGGGCGTAGGTGTACGGGTTGAAAGTTGGTACACGGATTGAGTTCCGGGATAAGCCACAGTTGGTACATACCCGGCGCGGGGGCGGTGTCTGGGATGCCGCTAACAGGGATGCTTACACCCTTAGGAATCAGGCTCATGGCTGGCAGACTCAATTATGAGAAAAATTATCGTATTTATCATCCATCGATAGATGCTAATGAAAGGTCATAAAACAACCAGAATAGAGAGACCCAAAAACTTCACCGTAAGGCCAGTGCTCGGCGAAGATCTCGCAGAATGTCACTTGTCCGTCAGCCACAGCAAAAACACTTCTTTTCATCGTTATCCTTGCTTTTAAATATGATTTGATGAGCATGAGAAAATGATGAAAATTTAAAATTAATTTTTTATTGCTGTCCAAATAAAAACGAAAATAGCCTTTTTTAACCTCTGTAATTCCATTATAAGAGTGGTAGGCAGTGTCTGTGAAATTAATTTCCCCGTGTGTTTTGCGACGTATGGGTTTCTGACTGGGATGTCGATTGTCGTTCCATGCTGTCACTTATATTTTGTTTATCAGAGGTAATACTATGAAAAAAATCATTCTGGCTTTAGCTTTTACAACCGTGAGTATCTCTGCTTTTGCTGGTTTACACCCGGTCGCCAGAACAGCTGCTGTGGCATCATCTGATCATCCTGTTGCAATGACTGCTGCAACTGGCGGTAATGGTGCAAATCCTGTTGCCCGCGGCGCCGTAGTCATGTCTTCTGACCATCCAGCAGAGATGGCTGTAGCGACCTCTGGCGGCTCGAACCCTGTAGCGCGCACCGCCGTTGTTGCAGGTTCTGATCATCCGGTTGCTGCCGCAGCTGTCACTGCACATTAAGGATACGCCAGACTCCTTAACTTGAGGTTTCTGCGGTCACGTAAGCGCTATACTCGTCATAATTTAAGCTGCATGTGCGTTGGCTACACCTGCTCACCCCAGTCACTTACCTGAGTAAGCTCCTGGGGTGAGCAGGTTTGCCGTCTTCCTGCAACGTGAATTATTTCGAGTATACGCTTCACCGGATGGCGCTTTGCTCTTATATCCGGGACCATTTAACGCGGGGGAACTTCCCTTGCCACCGCACGAAAGATTATTTATTTTTAGATAATATTCTACAATTATTGCTACCCCCCACTCCTCTATAATAGTTCGTTTTTTCGCTCGCCCCTGCGGCGATAAATATCAATACAACTGGAAGAACCCATAATGGAAAGCAATGATTTAATTACCATTGAAAGAAGACTCGTAACCAGATTTCTGGATATGTTCATTAAATTTGGACTGATCCTGGCCCTGGCTTCTTTCTGTTTTACCGTATTCTCCCCCTTCCTCAACGTCATGTTGTGGGGGCTGATACTGGCTGTTACGCTTTATCCGCTGCATCAATATTTTGCTAAAAAACTGGGCGGGAAGCAGGGTTTAGCCTCCGTCATTCTGGTATTACTCGGCGTGGCGCTTATCGTCGTCCCGACCATTATCATGCTCACCTCATTAGGGGAAAGCGCCACCACACTGGTTGAGCAAGCCAGTCACACACATCTGGTTATCCCACCGCCTAATGCCAGCATCGGCACTATCCCTGTTATCGGTGGGAAGCTGTTTGCATTATGGTCTCAGGCCTCACAGGATTTACCGGGCCTCATCAGTGACTACCACACTCAGATTGCCCACGCGGCCAAACTGGTGCTGGCGGTTCTGGCAAGTATGGGCGGCGGCGTGTTCGGATTTATCATTTCCTTTATCGCGGCGGGCATCATGATGGCCGTAGGCGCATCCGGGGCGAATAGCGCGACGCGTATCGCCATGCGCATCACCGATGAAAGAAAAGGCGTTGAGTTGGTCAAACTCTGCACCGGAACGATTCGTGCCGTTGCGCAGGGCGTCATCGGCGTGGCGCTGATTCAGTCGCTGCTGGTGGGCATCATCATGGCGCTGGCCGGTATCCCGGCGGTGGGTATTTTCTTCGTTGGTGCGCTGATCCTGGGGATTGCACAGGTTCCGGTTCTGCTTGTGAGCTTACCGGCAATCGCTCTCATGTGGCTGACAGGCGACCACGGAACCGTGATGAATGTGGTCTATACCGTGCTGCTGATTGTGGCGGGCATGGTCGACAACGTGCTTAAGCCAATGCTGTTGGGCCGTGGCGTGGATGTCCCAATGCCAGTTGTGCTGCTCGGTGCGCTGGGCGGCATGGCGACAAACGGTATTCTGGGTATGTTCATCGGGGCAACGCTGCTGTCGATTGGCTATCTCATCTTTATGGCCTGGGTAAATGAAGGTCTGAAGAAGGCGTCAATTGAGAACGCATCGCAGTAATTGATTTTCCGGACGTCCCGAATTATCGGGACGTCTTACCGCATATTGTTCCCCTTCCTCTTCTTTAGACCGTCTTAATGTCAACGATTGTTATCAGTAAACTTTATTTAAAATAAAAGTTATCGATAGCGAAATATATCCACCTTAATTCGCTTACATTTTCCCTGTGTTAAAAACTTGCGCTCCCATGACGTTCAGTTTAGTATTTCATTATTATCAAACTATCTTTCAATACTAAGAATATTCCCGCAGCGAAATCTCATATAATGAACGAATCCCGCGAAAAAGTAATATCTGACATCATAATCAAGCGAATATCTAACAATCAAAAACCTTTCCCTGTTGATATCTGGTTCCAGCCGCTGTTTGATCTCTCGTTGTTCAAATGTACCGGCGGAGAAATCCTCATTCGCGGGCAATACCTGCGGGAAACCATTCTTCCGTTCCGGTTTATCGCGAGCCTTGAGCGCCATGGTACCGGCATCGTTAATCTCGGGCACTATCTGGTCAACGAGTCATTCGAATACATCAACCGCTACTTCCCTGAGACCGATGACGACAGGCTCTATAACATCAATATCTCTAAAACGGAGTTGTTGCGGGCTGACTATTCTGAGCTGGTGATTGCGCAGGCGGCGCGTTACTCCATTTCTCCGCCACAGATTATTCTGGAGATAACGGGTGAAGATGCCATTCTGACCCAACAGATGATTACTAATCTGAAAGCACTCCGGGAGAGTGGTTTTACGATTGCCTGGGGGGATATTTATAGTCTGTTAATGCTCGAGCTTAAAAATAATGCATGGCAAGCTGACTATATTAAGCTGGACCGCCGTTTGATGGCGAAAAGCCGCCTGAACGAAACCCGGGAAATTATTCTTGAGGCTCACCGTCATAATATAAAAGTGATTGCGGAAGGGATTGAGACCTTACAGCAGGTTTCATTCCTGCTGAAAGAGAATGTATCGCTGGGGCAGGGATATTTATTCTCGCGGCCGATAACGAAAGAGATGTTCCTCGAAAAATATTCGGATGACGAAAGCTTCGAGCCAGACGTAGACGACAATAGCGAAACCGACGCGTAATAATAACGCCCTTCAATCTGCATTGAAGGGCGTTTTTTTTAGCTAAATAATTTCTTCTGGATGCTGGCTAACAACGTGTTATTTCCCGGCATCGATGATTGCTCAAGCGCGTTGGTTATCACTTTCGCCGCACGGGCTGCCGCCTGGCCATCCAGGAAAGCATCGCAATAATATTCCCGACATTCCTGCATCGCCTTATCCACCTCAGACCAGCGCGTTTCCTCTTTCAGCAAAGACACCAGCGTTTCGATATTCCCCGCACCTGGCAAGATTTCCCGAATCTTTTGATCTGCGCTGTGGGCCGTGGAATAGCTGGCCCCGTCTTTTAACAGGTCGTCCATACCTTCCCAATTCAGCAGGATGGTGCGCTTCCCGGCGTGAATGGCGTCGAAGATAAAGCCGCTGTTGTCTGTTATCACGAAATCCGCTTTTTCCAACAGGGCCAGGGTGTGCTGATGTTCGCTGACATGACGTTTCAGATACCGTTTGACCAGGCTCAGTGAGGTTTTTTCTTCCGCGCGGCACAGCGTGCCGTGATGCAGCTTGGTAATCACATTGTACTGATGGCTCAGGTTATGTAGCTTCTCGACCCAGTGTGGGATCGAGCTGAGCGCCCCGTAGGTCGGGGCATACAGCAGCGTTGGTTTCGCCGGATCGATTCTGAGCGACGCCGGGAGTTCCTGTTCGAACTGCTGATTGTGCCAGGCATCAAAGCGGGGATTACCGACGAGCACTGCGCTGCCGTTAATATTCAGCGCCTGCTGTGAATGGTGGCTGTAGCAGAGAATGTGCTGATAGAACGTGTTCCACCAGGCGTGGTTCCATTCCTCTTTTGCCAGGCCGTACATGGCGCGAACGTGAACCTCGGCCAGGCCGTTTATCACCGGCGAATAGTATGGGCTGACAAGGCAGCCATATTTCTGCCGACGTTCTGCCACTTTCGACAACAGGCTACCGTGTAGCTGAGGGGTATCCAGCGATGACAGGCATTCCTGCATCTCGTGAATAAATTCTTTTGGTGTCCGGTCGTTGATCAATAGCTCGCACTGATAGCCTTGAGCCAGCAACACATCCAGTATCGGTTTATACACCTGATAATGGAACGCCGACTCCATGAAAAAGCCGATGGTCTGGTTGAGCATTTTTTCGACCGGCGCGGCGTTTGTCATGCTATCGGTATTACGCGGCAGGCGGCTGAAATAGTGCTGAGTCATATCGCTGTATTCGCCGGTAATATCGCTGAGGCCAGGTTTCTGGTAGGCGATGCTCGGATAAAAGGCGAGCCATTTTCCCTGGCGAAGCAGCGGCTGCCACTGTTCTTCGAGGGTGGTCGAAAGATCTTCCTGCATTTGACGCAGCAGCGTGGCGTAAGAAGGGCTGTTCACCAGATAAGCGCAGATATGATCACAGCTGCTGGCACGCACCAGATTATCAAAGCTCTTCAGCTCGCTGCCGGTCTGAACGCTGGCGCCCAGCAGAATCACTTCCCACGGCAGGACCGGTAAGGCATGCAGCAGTTTTTTCAGTGCCTGAACGTGTTTTGCCTGCTTCAGCATGACGGCGTCATCTTCCAGCAGCAGGTAGTTTTTCCAGCCTTTCTCCTGCGCCAGCTGTAACGCCTGAAGGTGCGATTGCCGACGCCCGCTTTGGCCGTGTCTGTCTTCTACGGCGCTCAGACGGGTGATTTTCTCCGCCGGGACACCGAGCAGGCTCAGCTCGTTACGCATGTGTTGCAACCGGTCTTCACGCTTATCAAGATTGATAACCACAAACTGATCGACGTGGCGCCAGTTGAGGCTTTGCCCGTGTGCGGCATTATGCAAACCGTGATACCAGGTTTTGAGCATCGGGTCACTGACCCACTCATCCAGCGTGGTTTCCAGAGCCTGGCTACTGCCGAGGACAAAATCTTTATCAAAGGTGTTTTGGCTGTGAGATATGCACAGGATCGTGCGTTCGGCAGGCAGCTGCAGCGGTTTCACCGTGAAGTTGTTGGTGAAGCCTTTTTCTTCCGCCAGGTTGCAGTCATCCTCATAGCGGTGCTTTTTCAGGTAGTTGCGGTGATAACAGAACGTCCCGTTGAGAATGTGATTTTCGCCAAACGAGCGCGTTTTAAAGATGCGGTTAATGTGGCTGTACCAGATGGCAATCTGATCGGAGCCCGAAATCAGCGCCCGGTGACGCTGCATCATGCCGATGGTGTAGGCGATTTTATCGCGAGGATAGTAATCATCGTCATCCATACAGACGATGTATTCCCCCTGCGCCAGCTCGTTCAACATGTTGCGCTTGCGCCCTAAATCCAGGCGCTCTGGCGAATGGACGTAGCGAATATTAAACGCCTCCGGCTTTCCCTGGGTCAGCGCATGGATGATCTTCTCATTACTCTGCGGTGAGTCATCAAGGATAACCAACTCGCGGCGGTCGGCCGGATAGTCCTGGTAGCGGAACATGTATAACAGATACGGCAAAAAGGCGGCGCGATTCCAGGTGGGTGTTACCACGCTGACAAACGGAAGTTCACGCCCGGAATCCAGGGTTTTCACCATCAATAACGGGTTTTTATTCGGGGTCGGGGGTAATGACATATTCAGTTTTTCATCAAGCTCACAGCGCCGGGGCGTAACGTATCCGCCCCGGTGGGGAAAGTTAACGGACTAGCAGGGAGAACGCGCTCAGCAGGGCACCACCAGCAGGGGAGGCCAGAAGCTGCCGGTAGTAATCCTGCGCCGCTGGCGTGTGGCGCCACTGTTCGAACATCGCGACCAGCGCAACAATCTCTTCTTCGCTCAGGACAGAGCCGTCCATCACCCACAGGCTGAAAAGGGATTTCAGCATGAAGTAATCGGCGTTCAGCTGCAGATAACGCTGCTGGGCAGAATCGTGTTCGTGGCACGGGAAAACGTCGTGATAGAGACGATACAGCAAGTAGTTTTCCAGCATCCACGGCTGGGTGTCGAAACTGGCCGAGGCGGTGGTTTCCCACAGGTCGGTCAGCTGCTGTTGCAGCAGCGCTTCGCTGTTTGCATCCTGTAATGACAGCAGGCTGATTTGCAGCGGAAGAACCTGTTTACGCTGGCTTTCTGGCAGTAGATCCCAGTTAAATTCCTGCTCCGCGAGGCCGGAAATCAGCTTACGCTGCAAGGCTGGCACGGACGGCATTTGCGCGAACTGGGCTTGCAGCGCACCCTGCTGTAAATGCTCACGCATTTTCTCCGGCAGCGTGGCCAGCAGCGCGAGGGTCTCGTCGCTTTCGCCCGGACTTTTTTCGGCGAAAGAGAGCAGAATGCCGAGGGCGTATAAGCGAATATCCGCAGGCAGAGGATGCAGGGTCAAAATATCGAAGGAGACCTGGTTGAGCAGGCGTGCACGGGCTGGCAGCGCGTCGGCAGCATTCTTGGCGTCGCGCTTCTCGCTGTGCAGCACAAAGGCATCCGGCTTTTGCAGCAGCGCGCCACAGGTGGCGGTGCTGTCCAGGGATAAACTCAGGCGAGTTTCCTGTGACCAGTTCAGGGCGATAACCTGCTCAGGGTTGGCATCGGGCTGGCTCAGGTAATGACGAACGAATTCGGGTTGGTGGTAATCAATCTGTGGCATAACGTTCTCTGCAACTAACCGGCATTATGAATTGAGGTATAGAAAACCTCTCGCAATATTCATGCCAGTTTTAATGTTCTACTATTCAATGAGTTAAAAATAGCTGGGGCAGAGGCGGAAACGTGGCTTCCACCTCAGGAAGGTGTATCAGGGATGGTAGAGATAATCCGGTTTGTTACCCAAAAAGGTTTGTGCGAATTCCTGTTGGCGAATCAGCAACTCGCCGTTTTTTTCATTATAGGATTTGCATCGTCTGGCCTGATTTTCCAGCTGCTTCCAGGCGGTCATCGCGGCCGTTTTTTGCGGGGAGGGCAGCCAGCTAAAAACGGTCTCGATTCCGGTCCGGTCAGCGGTTAATCCCAGCTCCTGGAGGGCATTTCTGCGTGCCCTGGACTGTTCGCTCAGCTCAGCGTAGTGCTGTTCTATTTTGTGGTTAACGCGTTCTAATTCATCGCAGTCGCGACGGATCATGCACAGTCTTTGCTGTTCGAGCAGTTGGCGTAAGCTTCCGTATTGCTCTTCATCGAGACGGATGCCGCGCAGTAATGCTTTCACCAGGACGAGTTTGTCACTCACTTCAGGTAACTCTCTTTAATTGAAGAAACTCAGCATTGAGGCTGCGAGTTCATCGATATCGACGGTAAAGCTGCCGTTAGCTAGCGCGGCCTGCATCTGGGTAACACTGTCCATATCCACGTCATCCTGTGGGGAATTGTTCAGGGCAACCTGCGCAGAATGCAGCGAGCTTTGAGTCAGCTCATCGGCAGATTGCTGGGGAGCAACCGTAGCCACATCATTGTTTTTTTTCGATTTAGTTCCGGAACCTGACTGCGTTGCTGCGGCCGTGTTCTCTACTGACATCGGGGCAATCTTCATTTTGACCTCAAGCCTGTTAACCATCCGGGGGCGTCTGCCTCTCTCTTCACAAACAAACAGGCGACACATCGGAAGGAAAACTTAACCCAGAAGTGAAAAAATATTTCCGTCACTCACTATTCAGGGTTTTCACAACCCCTTGATCGATGACGATAGCGCTAACGATCCGTTGACTGCTTTCGTTACGGACTTTGATGGTGTCGCCTTTGCGGCCATTTTTCATCGCTATCGCTGCCGTCTGAGCGGTTATCCCACCCAACTGTGATTGCAGCATCACGCTTTGGTCGCGTTTGACCAGTTCCGGCATCTCCAGTTGTGACGCGATCACCGGTTTAC
This sequence comes from Citrobacter sp. 18056, assembly GCA_902706235.1. Lineage (GTDB taxonomy): Bacteria > Pseudomonadota > Gammaproteobacteria > Enterobacterales > Enterobacteriaceae > Scandinavium > Scandinavium manionii. The sequence goes on from CACSJR010000006.1 coordinate 241,003, forward strand.
CCGGCCTAAGGGTCCGTTTGCTGGTCAGGCCCAGAACCTGATCAAGGCGGGTCAGTAGGTCGCCATGGGCATTGCTGATGTTGTAGCTCTTCAACACCAGTTGGCTCTCATCCAGAACTTCACCGCGCTCAACGACGCCGTTCACCATCACTACCGGGACATAAAGATCGGCGTGCACGGGCACGCTGAGATGCCAGCCCTGGCTGCCTGGACAGCTCACGTCATAGCTGATGCGGTTAACCGAGACGAGCTCTGCACCAGAGCGGGTGGCTTTGAGCGCCGACCCACAGGGCGTTTCCGTTGCGGCGTAGGAAGGAATGAATACATTCAGCTTGTAGTGGTAGTCCTGCCAGCCCTTTTTCTGGGCCATTTTATCAATGTCTTTTCCTGCCGTGCTGAGGACCAGGGCATTGATTTGCGCACGTGGACCTTTCGCGGTGGCCTGTGCCGGGGCGACAAACAGACATGCGAAGAACGCGACGCACAGACAGCGGAAAGTAACCTTCCCGCCGGAGCGATGAGAAAACATAAAAACCTTACCTCTTAACGATTTATGAGATTGGCATGATTATTGCTAATAAACCAAAGGCAAGGTTATTCACGAGATATCAAACACGATGGGTATAAGTTTTCAGCAGGTGTTCGGGGTACATGCTCAAGCAGTTCAGTTGCGTCTTGCGAGGACTGAGTTACTGACTGCGGATCTGGCAAACGTCGATACGCCGAATTTTAAATCTAAAGATATTGATTTTGCCGCTGAGATGCAACGAGCAAGTGAACAAGACGTGGTTTCGACACCTACGGTCAAATATCGGGTGCCGATGCAGCCATCGGAGGATGGCAATACGGTTGATCTCAATAGCGAGCAGGCTCGCTTTTCTCAGAACAGCATGGATTACCAGAGCAGTCTGGCGTTCATGAACATGCAGATAAGCGGACTTAAAACAGCGATAGAAGGGAAGTAAGTATGTCTTTTGCTGATATTTATCAGATTTCAGGCTCTGCCATGACGGCGCAAACCGTGCGTCTGAATACCGTCGCCAGTAACCTGGCGAACGCAGAGTCACCGGCGACAAGCGAGGACGCGGTTTATAAAGCCCGTAGCCCTGTTTTTGCGGCGGTTTATAACAACAGTCTCATCGATCATCAGCGTCACGATATCGATGGGGCCAGCGTTCGCGTCCAGGATGTGTTGCAGAGCGGTGGCGCAGTACGTCGCTATGAGCCGCATCATCCGCTGGCAGACAAGGACGGCTATGTCTTTTATCCGGACGTCAATGTCGTCGAACAAATGGCGGACATGATGTCTGCGTCCCGTGATTTTGAGACCAACGTTGACGTGCTCAACAACGTGAAAAGCATGCAGCAGAGCCTGCTTAAGCTCGGAGAGAACGCATGAATGGACTAGCGATGCGTGCCTACCTGCAACATCAAGGCAGCAAGGTCAGCACTCAGCAGGCCGTTTCTGCGGCTGCTCCGGTTTCCAGCGATGACGAGCCCCAGTATCAGGTTGGCGCTGATGCTGCGACGGGCAGCACCAGTGGAACGGACAGCAGCGATGTGTCGCCCACGCCGACAACCACTACCGATACCAACAGTGACGCGACCGATATGTTCCTGACGATGTTTGTGGCGGAGATCCAAAACCAGGATCCGACCGACCCGACGGACCCGACCGAATATATCAGCCAGCTAGGTACCATGGCGCTGGTCACCATGGGTGAGGCGGAGTGTGTGGAAATGAACACCAACGCCATCCTGATGAGTAATCTGCAGGTGATGGCGCTCGGCAAGATGGTTGGTGAGGACATCATGGTCCAGACCACCAGCATGAGCGTTGGCGAAGGGAATATTCAGGGCCGTATCACGCTGTCGGATAGCTGCAGCACCGCGACCCTGCACTTTTCCGATGCCGCCGGCGATGACTATACGGTGCCTCTGGATGTCAGCAGCGAAAGCAATGGGCAGGTCTCTTTCGACTTCAACCCGGCGGACTATGGCATCCCGCCGGGCGATTACGAAGTCTCTGTCGTGACGGATTCCGGGGAAGAAGAAGTTCCCATCGAGGTGTCCGGTCAGGTGGAAGACGTGCGTATTCCGCTGGATGGCAGCACGCCGTTGCTGGAAGTCACCGGCGTGGGTGAAGTGCCGTTTACGGCGATTAGCCAGTTCGGCATACCTGACTCCTCGTCTGCGGATGGCGGTGATACGCCTGCTGAAGACGTTATCTGAATTTGAGTTACCACAACACCAGGAAAAATTAAACCATGAGTTATGAAATTGCCACTTCTGGCCTGAATGCTGTCGATCAGCAGCTGGACAGCATCAGTAACAACATCGCTAACGCCGGTACGGTCGGCTACAAATCTACCACCACTCAGTTCTCTGCCATGTATGCAGGCACCCAGGCGATGGGCGTCAGCGTGGCCGGAACGGCACAGAGCATTTCAAAAGGCGGTTCGTTCCTCTCCACCGGCAGCTCTCTGGATCTGGCGATCAACGGCGGTGGTTTCTTCGTGACCGCGGACACGGAAGGCAACACGTATTACACCCGCGCAGGTTCCTTCACAACCGACAAAAATGGCTATCTGGTCGACCCGTCAGGGAACTATGTGCAGGGTTATCCAGTGGATGACAGCAACAGCCTGGAAGAAGGGAACGTGACCAATCTGCAGATTTCAACAGAAAGTCTGCCGGCTGAAGCGACCACCACCATGTCCTTTACCGCCAACCTGAACGCTAGCGATGAGCCTATCGACAGCAGTGTGAACCCTTTCGACCCGTCGGATATGGATTCCTACAACGATACTTACACCACCACGGTATACGACTCGCTGGGCAACGAACATACCGTTAACCAGTACTTCGTAAAAACCGGGGATAACACCTGGGATGTGCATTACACCTTTGACGGAGAAGAGCAAAGCACGACCACCTCGCTGACCTTTGATCCGAATACCGGCAAGCTAACGTCCCCGACGGCACCGATTTCGCTGAATTTCCCGACCGACAGCGCAGCGCCTATTGATATGACTATCGATTACAGCGATTGCACGCAGTATGGCGCTGACTTCTCCGTCACCACCAACAATGCCGATGGTTACACCTCTGCACAGGTGAATGGCGTACAGGTCGATGAAGACGGCAAAGTGTATGCGACTTACAGCAACGGCGAACGCCTGCTGGAAGGCCAGGTAGTACTGGCAGAATTCCCGAGCACGTCCGGTCTGGAAGCAGTGAGCGGCACCTCCTGGACTGAAACCAGCCAGTCTGGCGCCCCTCTGATCGGTGTACCCGGCACCGGCACTACCGGCACGCTGGAAGCGGGCGTTCTGGAGCAGTCCAATGTCGACATTACCCAGGAGCTGGTCAACCTGATGACCGCGCAGCGTAACTATCAGGCCAATACCAAAGTGATCTCCACCGATACGCAGCTCGATCAGGCACTGTTCCAGGCAATGTAAGGCAGATAAATGGATCGTTTAATTTATACCGCCCTGAGTGGGGCCACCCATTCGTTGATGGAACAGCAGATAAGCGCCAACAACCTCGCCAACGTCAATACAGGCGGGTTTCGCAGCGATATCGCGTTATCACAGTCCGACCAGGTGCAGGGGCAGGGTTTTGCGACCCGTTTTATGAGTGCGGAAAACCAGAGCGGGATTAACGACAGCGCCGGGATCCCGGAAAAAACGGACCGTCCACTGGATGTCGCGATTTCCGGCAAAGGGTATATCGCGGTGCTCGATTCCTCTGGCAACGAAGTTTATACCCGTAACGGCAATATCCAGCAGAACGACCAGGGCCAGTTGACGATCAACGGCCATCCGGTGCTTGGCGATAACGGACCGATCATCCTGCCGCCGAATGCCATGGCCTCTTTTGGCAGCGACGGCACCCTGTCCGTCACGCCAGATGATGGCGATGTGAAAGGCACGATGGATGTGGACCGTCTGAAGCTGGTGGATATCCCGGTCAATAATCTGGCTAAAAATCAGGAAGGGATGTTAGTCACGGCCAACGGCGTTCCGGCAGCCGTTAACGAAGACATCAAGGTTAGCGGCGGTTATCTGGAGAGCAGTAACGTTTCGGCGATCGGTGAAATGATGGCGTCGATCTCCCTCAATCGTCAGTTCGAGTCGCAGATCAAAATGATGAAAGCGGCCGAAGATTTGAGTGATTACGGTAACCGTTTATTGGAAGGCTAATGAGCAGCCTTATGAATTCAGGATAGTAGCTTTATGAATGCAGCATTATGGATCAGTAAAACGGGTCTGTCCGCGCAAGACGCGGAGATGAGTGCGATTGCCAACAACATTGCCAACGTGAATACCGATGGCTTTAAGCGCGATCGCGTCATGTTCCAGGACTTGTTCTACCAGACGCAACGCGCCCCGGGTGCGATGCTGGATCAGGATAACCTGATGCCAACCGGTATCCAGTTCGGTAGCGGTGTCCGCATTGTGGGCACCCAGAAGATCTTCACCGAAGGGAATATCGAAACCACCGACAACCCGATGAACATTGCGATCATGGGGCAGGGTTTCTTGCAGGTGCAAAAGACCAATGGCGATATCGCCTACACCCGTGATGGTGCGCTGGAAGTCAATGCCGATGGCGTGCTGACCAATGCGCAGGGTCTGCCACTGGAGCCGGAAATTGATGTCCCACAAGGGGCAACGAATTTCGCCGTCGGTCAGGATGGCACGATTACCGCCCTGCTGCCGGGAGAGAGTGATGCCACGGTACTGGGTCAGCTGACGTTGGTTAACTTCACCAACCCGGCAGGCTTGCAGGCCGAAGGCGACAACCTCTACCTGGAAACAGTGGCCAGCGGTCAGCCGACCGAAGGCGATCCGGGCGAGGATGGCATGGGGACGATTCAGAACAATGCGCTGGAAGGCTCAAACGTCGATATCGTCAACGAGATGGTGGCGATGATCACCGTCCAGCGTGCCTACGAAATGAACGCCAAGATGGTGTCTGCGGCGGATGACATGCTGCAGTACATCAATCAGAACCTGTAAAAGGGTATCAGTAGCCGGGGGCCATGCTCAGGTGTGGTCCCCGTGACAGTGAGTGAAACACGTGTGAAAAAGTACCTGTGGCTTATGGCAGTTGTCTTACTGCTTGCCGGATGTGAATCCCAGACCATCCTGGTGAAAAAGGACGACGAATTTTATGCTCCCCCGAAAACCGACACTGATGTCACTGCCGCAGGCCGGGCAGGGGGTGTTTTTGAATCGGGTTATAACTGGTCGTTAACGGCCGATCGCCGCGCCTACCGCGTGGGCGATATTTTGACCGTGATCCTGGAAGAATCTACCCAGTCGAGCAAACAAGCGGGCACCCAGTTCGGTAAGAGCAACACCGTCGATATTGCACCTCCGGTGGTGTTTGGCAAAACCAAAGACAAAATATCCGGCTCGATTGATGCCAATCGCGATTTCGATGGCAGCGCCACCTCGCGCCAGCAGAACAGCCTGCGAGGCTCAATAACGGTTTCGGTCCATCGCGTTCTGCCAAATGGCGTGCTGGAACTGCGGGGTGAGAAATGGCTGACCCTCAATCAGGGCGATGAATACATCCGCCTGAGCGGCCTGGTGCGCGCCGATGATATCGAAAACGATAACTCGATTTCGTCGCAGCGAATTGCCAACGCGCGAATCTCTTACGCCGGACGCGGTGCGCTGAGCGATGCCAACGCGGCGGGCTGGCTGACCCGAATCTTCAACCATCCGCTGTTCCCAGTGTAATCCGGAGAGTTATATGCAAAAGCGCAATCGTCCCTGGATGAAAGGGATCCTCAGTGCCGTGGCAGCAAGCTGCCTGCTGATGCCAGCGATCGCTTCCGCGCAGAGTCTTGAATCTCTGGTCAGCGTGGAAGGTATCCGTGATAACCAGCTGGTGGGTTATAGCCTGGTCGTCGGCCTGGATGGCACGGGTGACCGAAACCAGGTGAAATTCACCAATCAGACCCTCACCAATATGCTGCGTCAGTTTGGTGTCCAGCTGCCGGGGAAAATTGACCCGAAGGTGAAAAACGTGGCCGCGGTGGCGGTCAGTGCGTCTCTGCCGCCAATGTATTCGCGCGGTCAGAAAATTGATATCACCGTCTCCTCGATTGGCGATGCCAAAAGCCTGCGCGGCGGCACGCTGCTGCTGACGCAGCTGCACGGCGCCGATGGCGAAGTGTACGCGCTGGCCCAGGGCAGCGTGGTGGTCGGCGGCATGAATGCGGCCGGAAACAGCGGTTCCAGCGTGACCGTCAATACGCCAACCGCGGGGCTTATCCCCAATGGCGCGACGGTCGAGCGTGAAATCCCGAGCGATTTCAATATGGGCGACTCCGTCACCCTCAACCTGAAGCGTCCCTCCTTTAAAGATGCCAACAGTATCGCCATGGCTATCAACAGTAGCTTTGGCGGCGGCGTGGCGTCAGCCAAAAGCGCAACCAGCGTCTCTGTGCTGGCCCCTACCGATCCCGGACAGCGCGTGGCGTTTATGTCTCGCCTCGACGATGTTCAGGTCAACGCCGAGCGCGTCCGGGCGCGCGTGGTCTTCAACTCCCGGACCGGTACCGTGGTGATGGGCGACGGCGTGCGTCTGCATGCGGCCGCAGTCAGCCATGGCAGCCTGACCGTTTCTATCAGTGAAAGTCGTAATGTCAGCCAGCCAAATGCCTTTGCTAATGGCCGGACCGTGAACGCCGCACAAAGCAATGTGTCGGTGAATCGCCCGCATTCGCAAATGATTACGCTGCCGGAATCCACCAGCCTGCGCACGTTGGTCAGCGCGCTCAACGGGCTTGGCGCCTCGCCAGACGATGTGATGTCTATTTTGCAGGCGCTGCATGAAGCCGGTGCGCTGGATGCCGATCTGGAGGTCATCTGATGGACAAGATTTTACCGGCTGTGACCAAAGGCCTTGAGGGTGGCGACCCGTTGATGGCGCCAAAAATCAAGGCTAACGACCTGCATAAAGCTGCACAGCAGTTTGAAGCCATCTTTCTGCGCAACATGTTGAAAGAGATGCGTAAGACCAACGAACTTTTTGATTCGAAGGATGACCCGTTTAACAGCGATTCAGTCCGCACTATGCAGGGGTTCTACGACGACACCCTAAGCAACCTGCTGTCACAACAGCAGGGAATTGGCATTGCGGAAATGCTTGTTAAGCAGCTCTCTCCTCGTCATCAGAAATAAGAAAGTGCGGTCACGGCTTAAGTTATGCGGTGTTTGCGCCGCTTAACAGGTCAAACAATTGAAAGAATTTACCGGCCCTGAGCCAGTAAGGAAACGCTGATGGATATGATTAACATTGGGTATAGCGGGTCATCGGCAGCTCAGATTGAGCTGAACACGACGGCGATGAACACCGCGAATGCCATGACCCCGGGCTACACCCGCCAGGTGGTCGAGATTAGTGCGATGGGCGCCAGCTCAGGCTCGGCGAACAGCCCAGGTAATGGGGTGCAGGTGGACAGTATTCGCCGCGTCTCCGACCAGTACCTGGTAAGCCAGGTGTGGAACGCCGCCAGTGATAATGGCTATTACAGCACCCAGCAAACCTATCTGACTCAGCTGGAATCGGTTCTCAGCGACGACAGCAGCAGCCTGAGTACAGGCTTTGATAACTTCTTCGCTGCCCTCAGCGCGGCCTCTTCCAGCCCGGATGATATGGCGCTGCGTGAACAGGTGCTGAGTGAATCGGCGGCGCTGGCCATGCGCTTTGATAACACCGCGTCTTACATCGACTCACAGAGCAGCCAGTTGGTGAGTCAGGAAGAGGCGATGGTGTCGCAAATCAACACCCTCACCTCCGGGATTGCCAGCTATAACCAGCAAATTGCCCAGGCCGAAGCCACAGGGCAGGATGCCTCCGCCCTGTATGACGAACGCGATCAAATGGTGGAAGATTTAAGCGGGATGGTGGATGTACAGGTTAACGTCGATGATAAAGGTAACTACAACGTTTACCTGAAAAATGGTCAGCCGCTGGTCAGCGGGACCGATGCTGCTTCGCTTGAGCTGGACAACAACGACGACGGCTCTCAGGCGATGACCCTGACGTTCGCTGGCACCACGTATGATATGAGCATGGATACTGGCGGCTCGCTGGGCGCGCTCTTTGACTATCAAAGTGACGTGCTGGATCCGTTGACGGAGACCACCAACAGCATTGCCGAGCAGTTCACTACGGCAGTCAACGATCAGCTGGCACAGGGCTATGACCTGAATGGCGATCCCGGTGTCCCGTTGTTTATTTATGACCCCGCCGATCCGAACGGTCCTTTGCTGGTGAACCCGGATATCACTCCCGATCAGCTGGCCTTCTCCAGCTCGCCGGATGAGAGTGGTAATGGCGACAACCTGCAAGCCCTGATTGGTATCGCGAATGATCCACTGGATATTGCCAATATTGGCTCAGTGACTGTCGGCAACGCCTGTTCCGCGATTATCAGTAACATCGGGATCTACAGCCGTCAGAACCAGACCGAAGCCGAAGCCTCTGCCAACGTCTACACCGAAGCGCAAAACCAGCGCAGCAGCGTCAGCGGCGTCAGCATGGACGAAGAAGCGGTAAATCTGATCACCTATACCCAGATTTATCAGGCCAATCTGAAGGTTATCTCTACAGGCGCAGATCTTTTTGACTCCGTCCTGCAGATGACCAGCTAACCCGGAGGGAGAATCATGCGAGTCAGTACCCAGCAGTCCTATGTGACCATGAACAACAGTTTCAGCCAAATGTCCGAACAGCTTTCGCACGTCATGACGCAGATGGCGACCGGGAAACGTATCCTGTTACCGTCGGACGATCCGATTGCGTCCACCCGTATCACCCAGTTAAACCGTCAGCAGGCTTCCATTGAGCAGTATCAGGGCAATATCGAAGCGGTCTCTGCCAGTCTGAGCCAGCAGGAATCGGTGCTGGACGGGGTAAACAACGATTTGCTCTCCATTCGTGACGATCTGCTTCAGGCCTCCAATGGCACTAACTCTGGCGAGTCTCTGGCCAGTATCGGGCAGGAAATTGGCTCGTTGACGGATGCAATGGTTAATGCGCTGAACTATCAGGATGGGGATGGCCACTACATCTTTGGCGGCACCATCAACGATAAACCGCCGATTGTAGAACAGGACACTGACGGCGACGGTACGGCGGATACCTATGTGTATCAGGGCAATACCGAGCACCGTACCGCGACTGTCTCCAATGGCGTTGAAGTAGATACCAACGTCTCCGTCGGTGAAATTTTCGGGCCAAATCTTGATCTGCTGAACGATCTGAACGATCTGTCGCAGGAGATGCAGGACCCGAATCTTGACCCGAGCGATCCGCAATTGCAGAGCGATATTCAAAGCACCATCGACGAGCTGGATCAGGTGTCGAACTCTCTCAGCACTGCTATCGGTACGTTGGGCGAAACGCAAAACACCATCTCGATGCTTAACGACGCGCAGAGCACGGTCTCCATGACCAACGATGCGTTGATTGGTCAACTGGGTGATCTGGACTACGGTCCGGCGTCCATCACTTTTAGCGGTCTCGAAATGGCGATGGAAGCCACCATGAAAACGTACTCTAAAGTGAGCGAACTCAATCTGTTCAGCGTTATTTAATCTTGAACTGTCGGCAGCCGCGTGTTGCCGATGCCATGAGCGGAAACACCATGCAGGTTAGTCTTAATACCTCTTCACTCTCCAGCGCTGATGCCTTAGGCAGCAGCGTCATCAAGCAACAGCCCGCGAGTCAGATTGTCCCCACCAATATGAAGACCGCGATGGCGAACACGGATTACCCTGCGTCGCCGTTGATTAGCGCCCGCCCGCAACGCTACAGCGTTCAGCTTAACGACCAGCTTACCTGTTTGCAGGAGGCCGACAGCTATTTAGGCAAACTGGAACAACAGTTGCTGGACTATCGTCATCAATCCCGCCGGGGAGGGGAAGCCGCGAAGACGCAAAAGCAGGCGTTAGAGTCACTGCTGGAGAAACGTTCCCAGCTCTCTGCGGGCACGGTCGATAACCAATTGCGCCCTGTTTTGCAGGGAGAAGCCCGGGTCAATTTCCTTGCACCGCAAATCAGTCACGCGATGCAACAGCAGGGTGAAGAATCGCTCTTGTTTAGCGCCAGTAAAGACAAAGAGCAGCTGCTGGCCGCCGTGCATGTTGATGAAGAGATGGATCCCCGTCAGTATCGGGCGACGATGAATAATGCGTTGCGCCGGGTCGGTATCCAGAGCCACATCGACAAAGGTGAGGCACATTTCTCCACGCGCGAAGATAACTGGGCACAGTTGCAGGAGTCGCTGTCGGCGATTGGGGGAGGAAAACGTTTTGCCGCCGGCAGCACCACGGCCATCACCACCACCTTGCTCCCGACGCAGACGGACAATCTGCTCAAGGCGCTTAAAACTCCTGGCGCACGTTTGAGTAGCACGTTACAGCAAACGCTGGAAAGTATTGGGCAATCGCGGGAACAGCTGGCGACACAGCAGGAAAAAGCGCGGCAGATGATTGACGGGATGGCCCGTTACTCGCAGAGCCAGAATGCGGAACAGGCGTCGCAGGCGCTGGCGAAAATGCTCAATCGGGCGAGCCATAACTATCAGACCCTGGCAGAAGCGATGAACGGTCAGGCAAGCCTGTCCAGTCTGACGGTCAGAAACTTATTATCTTGATTTGGAATGTGGCTTGCAGGTCGCCAGCATATCGAGGGTATCCGTGGTGTTGAGGGTGATCAGCATGCTGTTTTGTTTCATCAGTAGCAGATCTTCCCCCGGCGCCAGTTCGGTGAGCTGAACACCTAAGTTCTGTAACTGCAAAAACGAGGCTATCTGCTTCATATGCGCGTCGGACGGCTCAACCTTTACCGAATCCAGATGATACGTTCCCTTCACGCTGTCGGGACGGTTTTTCTTAAGACACGGCGAAAAGTGAAACTCTGAATACGATTTTAGGGTCGGACTAACCTCGGCGAACAGCGCATTGATCTGATCATGGGACTCGTTCACCTCAACCGTGTAAATACTCTCCTCACCACTCTTCATGTCATAATGGACCAGATCAGTGTGTTCTATTTTATTCCCGGCGATGGATTGTCCTGAGAAAATCAGGACAGCAAGTAACAGGGTCAATAACAACGCGCAGACCTTATTCACATGTTGGCATTTCATGTAACGTCCTCCTGGCGTGCTTAGTAATAATGTTATTGAGTTTATCCATATCATGCTGCCAGTTATCAATGCTCAGCATCACCTGCCAGGTTTGATGACAGTGATTGGTCAGGCTTAAATCAAGACTCAGTTTATCCATTGAAGGATAAACATATATCTTCATGCTGGAATTTTTTTTCGCCAATAACGTATCCAGATTTACGGCGAGAGGATGCCAATTTTTTTCTATCGCGGATGAACCTGTATCATCGGTATCGGGTTCATACAGGTAGCCAATTTTAATATGTGTTACATCAGGGAATTCAACATATTTCAGTTGAGTACCTTCAGCTTTATTTTCCTGCTGACGGGAGGACGACCAAAGGAGAGTCCCCAGCGTAGCCGTCATAACGACGATTGCCAGCAACATCCCCAGGCGTCCCCGCAGCGAGAATCTGTTGCTTTTTAACGGGCGGGCCGGGGCTTCAGGCACGGCCTCTGTCTCTGGTAACGTGCGCTCTTGATTGTCATTTATGAGCAGGTCAACGTCATTTGGCACGGGCTGAGATAGGCTCTCGTTTTCCGCATAAGAGATGAATTCGCTATTAAGAAAATACCCCTTCTTGGGTATGGTTTGTATTATTTCTTTCTGTTTGCTGTCATCACCTAATGCCAGACGCAAGGCATGGATTGCCGTTGGGAGACTATTACTGCCGACCACGCGATTTTTCCAGACTTCGGCAATCAGAAATTCACGGGATAATACGGTGTCAGGGTACGTAATGAGAATTTCAAGTAACAGAAAATGAAATTCGCCCAGTCGTAACGTTTCTCCCGTTCCTTGATGAGCCAGCGTACAGCGGGAAGCATCCATCTTCCAGTTGTTAATGATAATCATCGTTGACTATTACCTGCAGAACGCAGGCCCAATTTAAAAGTAAACAAGCGATCACTTACGTTAAGTGCGCAGAGATATACGTTCTTACCGGAATTGTGGCTTCCGTTCTTGGCGCAAAGGGCCAGTAGTCCATTAGTGGAGGGAATTTATAGGAAAGTAATTTTGATGACAATAATTCAGGAGACGTGCACATGTAACATGATGTTGCGGGCAGGGGAGGTATTTCCAGGTATTGACTGTCAATGCCCGGAATTATCGGTGTGGGGAGCCAGGTAAATTAATTTTGGATGTTACGTGAGTTTAAATTTAAATATTTTCTGGGCGATCTATTTCTGTCTTTTGACTATTTCCAGAACCGACGTGGTGGATATTGACGGGGTTCGTGGCAGGTACATCACTTCGCAAAGGCAGGACAGACTATCGAAGCTGCCAGCCCAGTCATCCCCCATCACCAGCACATCGGCGTTGAAGTTTCGGATATAGTCGCTTTTGCGCTCCAATGATTCTTCAAGAAACACCTCATCGACGCACTTAAGTTCTTCCAGAATATGCATTCTGTCGTGCTGATCGTATACCGGTGCACGGCCTTTCTTATGGATATTAAGCGCATCCGAGGAGACGCCCACCACCAGTCGATTGCCTAGTTGGCGCGCCCGGATCAGAATGTTCAGATGCCCGATGTGAAACAGATCAAACGTGCCAAAGGTAATCACGGTTTTCATGACGTTACTTCACTCCCCGCTGGCGTAACCAACACTGGCCGGCCATATCGTCCAGCACCTTTTGTTGGCGGACATTCGCTTCCTGTACCAGATGCTCACGTTGGGTGTCGAGGGTCATGCTGACCACTTTTTCCTGACAGGCTGCGCTGATGAGATCTTTCTGGATACGATCTTCTTTCAGTTGGGCGAGTGATTTTTCCTGTTCCTGCCAGGCCAGAACCCGGCGCAGACTGCCTTTATAGGCATTAATATTTTTCAGCTCTTCCGGAGACTGCACTTCTGCGGAGGCAGGGGCCGTTTTTTGCAGCAACATCGTCAGTGAGCGGATATTGTTTTCAAATCCAACCCCTATCTGCTTCTGCCGGGCGAGCTGAACGGTGAAATCTTGTACCGATTTATCGCGCAGCTTTTGCAGTTGCCTGAGGGTGTCAATCATCTGATTCATGCCGTCTTAGCCTTAGCGTTTTTCCCGACAGGGAAGAGGGATTGCAAACTTTGCTGAACGCTGGCGAGTGCGGCGGGTTCGCTCACATCCTGGCGCAGGAATCGTTCAATAGCCGGGTAGTTCTTCACGGCTTTATCAACCGTCGCATCGGAACCGGCGACATACCCGCCGAGCGGGATCAACGGCTTAATTTCCATGTAGCTGGCGTAGTTTTGCTTAAACTGGCGGGCCGACAGTTGGTGTTCGCGGGGCGTCACCTGATTCATACAGCGGCTGATCGACTGACCGATATCAATCGCCGGATAGTGCCCGGACTCGGCCAGCTTACGGGTGAGCACAATGTGACCATCCAGCACTGCACGGGCGCAGTCGACGATCGGGTCCTGCTGATCGTCACCTTCCGCCAGCACGGTGTAGATAGCGGTCATTGACCCGCTGCTTTCGCTGTTACCGGCACTTTCGACCAGACGTGGGATCATGCCAAACGCCGACGGCGGATAGCCTTTAGTGGCCGGCGGCTCACCCAACGAGAGGGCGATTTCCCTCTGCGCCATCGCATAACGGGTCAGGGAGTCGATCAGCAACAACACATCTTTGCCCTGGTCGCGAAACCAGGCGGCGATGGAGTGACACAGTTCGGTGGCTTTCAGACGCATGAGTGGCGATTCATCGGCGGGCGCGGCCACCACAATCGATTTTGCCAGGCTTTCAGGGCCGAGCGAGTGATCGATAAACTCTTTCACTTCACGGCCACGTTCGCCAATCAATCCGACCACCACGACTTGCGCTTCGGTCTGGCGAGTGATCATGCCCAGCAGCACGCTTTTACCCACGCCGCTGCCTGCCATCAGGCCGACGCGTTGGCCTTTGCCAATCGTCAGCAATCCATTGATGGCACGCACACCGACGTCCAGCGGTTCGCTGACCGGCTGACGGGTGAGGGGATTAACCGCAGGCGGTTGGGCCGGGAGCAGTTCCGTCCCCCCGAGACGGCCTTTGCCGTCCATCGGTTCACCCACGCCATTGACAATGCGCCCGAGCCAGCTGTCGCCGATCATCACGTCACGGGCTTTATCGAGGGGGAAAACACGGGCGCCGGCCATCAGGCCGACCGGCAACTTGAAAGGCATCAGGTAGGTGACTTCGCGGTCAAAGCCCACCGCCTGCGCTTCAATGACTTCGCCCTCGGCCCCTTCGATGCGACACAGCTGACCGGTGGCCAGCTGGCAACCGATACTTTCGAGCAGAATGCCACTGACGCGCACCAGACGGCCCGACTGACGCACCAGCGGGATAGCGTCAATGGAACGTAATGCGTCCGTTACCCCCGGCAAATCATGCATCCTTCTGCTCCGGGGACAGCGTTTCTTTAATCGCTTTCATGCACTGCTCAAGACGGTGTTCGCAGCCGACATCCAGCTCTGAGGTGTCAGTCACAATTCGGCATTCGCCAGACTGTAAGGTCGTAGAAGGGGTTAATCCCCATTCGCTGACCTTTTCCGGGGCCACATTCTGAATGCGCTCAAACTCTTCGCTGCTGAGCATTACCTGCAACGATTCCGGTACTGACGGCAGGGCAGAGAGCGCCTCTTCGATGATGGAGAGTAACTGCGTGGGCTGTAACGCCAGCTCGCAGCGGATGACCTGACGGGTGACCTTTTCAACCAGCTGCAACAAATCGTCGCGCTGCTTGCGCTGGATAGTCCCCAGATAGTCATTCACCTGATGGGCGATGCCGTCGAGCGGTTTAGCGGCGAGGGCAAATTGCTGCTGGCCCTCTTTCTGTGCCGACAGGCTGCCATCGGTATAGCCTTTACGCATCCCTTCGTTGAATCCCTGCTCGGTACCCTGGCGCAGACCCTGCTCCTGGCCCTCTTTCTGGCCTTCTTCCAGGCCACGCTTAAAGCCTTCCTGGTAGCCTTCCTTAAGCTGAAGCTGGTGTTCTGCCACCAGAGCCAGATGCTGCTGCTCCTCATCCTGCGGTTGCGGCTGGGCCGTTTCGCCATCCAGTGGCGGGAAGCGGTACTGACGGAAGCGGCCGCGCAATGTGTCTAATGCCATATCGCTTACTCCTCAGTCCGTTCTGCGAACAGCTGCAGTTGAATTTCGCCCGCTTCTTCCAGTTCACGCGCCACGGACATGATTTCGCGGCGGATCTGTTCAATACGGCTGATGGGCACTGGCCCAAGACGGGCGGTAATGCTTTCCAGCTGCTGCACCTGGCGGCGCGGCATAGCAGCATAAATGGAGCGGCGTAGCGGGGCTTCGGTGCCTTTCAGCGCCACAGCCCACTCTTCGATCGGGATCTCTTCCAGCAGCTTACGGCGTACATCTTCACTCTGACGGCCAAGGATGAAGAAGTCATACATCTCATCCTGCAGCTGGACAAGGATCTCGCCATCGCGTTCGGCCAGCTGCTCCAGAATGACCTGCTGGTCGTCCTGGATACGGTTCACGATATCTGCGGCCTGCTTGATGCCTTTCACCTTGGAGCCATGCTCAGAAAGTACGGCCAGGCCGCGCTCGATTAAGCGGTCGAGTTCATCAATCACTTCGCGATTGACGTCATTCAGTTTGGCGACACGATAGAGAATTTCATTACGCACTGACTCCGTCATATACAGCAGGACTTCTGCGGCAATATCCGGGGTCAGGAAGGCCAGGAACACGGCCTGGAGCTGGAGGTGCTCTTCGCCGATCAGCAACGCCAGCTGGCGCGGTTCAACCCACTGCAGGCGTGCCATACGGGAGCGAATTTCATCCCCGTAAATGCCATTGATGACACCGCTGGCTATCTCGCTGCCGAGGGCTTTGTTGAGGATCCCCTGCAACATGGCGCGTGAGGCGCCATTGATGCCACTCTGTTCGCTGAACTCATCGAAAAAGTTATTGATGACCCGCCGAGCCTGGGTAATTTTCACGCCGGAAAGACGCGCCATATGCTCACTCAGGCGCACGACTTCTTCACGGGTCAGTTTGCTCATCACCGTCGCCGCGGCTTCTTCACCCAGGCAGAGTAACAAGATTGCAGATTGCTCTAACAGATTGTTTTTACTTGTTTTCAATTCGCTCATTACTTGTAATCCACTGTCTGATGACTTCCGCTACGCGATCGGTATCTTCAATCGCCAGTTTCTGCAGGTATTCCAGTTTTGCTTCAAGCCCAGAGCTTGGCGACGGGAGAGGTTCATCCACTGGCAGGCTTGGCAGTTCGAATTCACGCACCTGGGCCGGGGCATTCCGGGTGTCTGATTTCTCATCAAGTTGCAGTGCTGCCTGATTAGCCGTCTCAGCCGCAGCCAGCGCTTTGCGCTCGTCACGGGCGACGGTCATACGCTTCATCATCGGACGGACGACGAACAGCAGCAGTAACAGGGCCAGCAGGCCATAGCCGATCAGACGTGCCCAGTTGAGGATGTCGCCATCCTGCCACCATGGCAGCTTCGGATAATCACTCACTGAAGGCGGAACGAAGCTCATCATCTCCAGGGTCAGGGTGTCGCCACGCTGGCTGTCGATGCAGGCTGCGGTATTCAGCATGGTCGTGACCTGCTGAATCTGCGGTGCGTGCCAGTTTTTAACAAAAGTCGCGTTTCGGTTCAGGACCACTGCCACGTTAAGACGGGTGACGGTAAAGCCTGGATGCTTGATATGCTTCACGTTACGGTCGTAAGCGTAATCACTCTTATTTTCCGTATGCTGTGACAATTGGGCAGGCTGGCGACTCCCTTGTTGCGGGGGAGTGGTCGCCATGGGCGGACGGTTGCTCAGCGAGCCTGGAATGCCGATGGCCAACTGATCAGTATTCTTATCTTCCGCTTTCTCTTCACGGCTGACTTTCGGCGTATCGCCGTAATTTTCCTGGGTCTCCTCGATGGCGCTGAGATCAACCTGAGGCATCACGCTGACACGGAAATTGCCTTTACCCACCAGCGAGGTGAGCAGGTTTTCAATGCTCGCGCGGGTCTTGGTCTGAATATCTTTCACGACCTGGTCGTTTTTACGGGTGACGGCCCGGGAGCCTTCGCCATCGCTGACGCCATCCGACAGCAGGGCGCCGGTCTGGTCAATCACGCTGACCTGAGACGGGAGCAGACCGGGTACGCTGCCGGAGACGAGGTGAATAATGGCATTGACCTGATCCAGACTCAGCGTATTGCCATAATGCAGGCGAACCACTACCGACGCGCTGTTTTTAGGTTGTTCACTGACAACAAAAGAGCTGTCTTCATTCAGCGCCAAATGAACTCGCGCCGTTTGCACTGCGTCCAGAGACATGATGCTCTTGGCCATCTCGCCTTCGAGGCTGCGTTTATAGCGGATGTTCTGCACAAACTGGCTGGCACCCAGCACCTCGTCCTTATCCATCAGCTTGTAGCCTTCAGGGGCGATCGCTTGCACACCTTTGGCTGCCAGTGTCATGCGAATCTGCGATAACGCATCCTCAGGCACGAGGATCTGTCCGCTGCTGGGATCGATTCGGTAGGTTGCTTTGCTCTCATCCAGCACCGAGATAACCTCGGAGACGGGGATATTCTGTTGACTGCCATAGAGGGCGACATACCCGTAGTTTCCACCGAGGAGAATGGCGGAAATAATGGCTGTCGCGGCAACCGCTGCGGCGGCAAACAGAGCGATACGCTTTTTGCCGTCCAGCTTAGCCATCACAACAGCCAGCCATTGACGCGCTTTTTCGAGGAGATTCTGATTCATGGCGATTAAATGGACATACTCATCAGGTCGTTAATGCCAGAGGCGACTTTATTGCGCACCTGGACAAGGGCGGAAAATGATAACGATGCCTGCTGGCTGGCAATCATCGCCCCGGCAAGATCGTCACTTTTTCCCATATCAATGGCGGTCTGACGTGCCTGCGCAGTGTGTTCATAGCTGTCAACGCGATGCAGCGAGGCGCTCATGATGTGGCTGAAAGACGGCGTGGCGACGGAGGAAACACCTTCGCTGAGGCTGACGTTTGATGCAGGAAGGACGGGAGCATCCGCTACCGCCCTCATCTGGGTCATGTCTTGCAGCATCTGCGACTGCATTGTGCTTGCTGGAGTAATGGTTAACGTATTCATGGCATGCCTTAAAAAACAGTCCTTGTAGGTGAATGTGCAACTTAAGAGAAAATTTCGATGCCATATTTCCGCATGGAGGCCAGGCGGTAGCGCAGGGCGCGCGGCGTAATGCCTAGCAAATCGGCGATTTTTGATTTATTGCCCTGGTAGGTGCGCATCAAATCGGCGATGTATTCGTACTGGGCAAAGCGGCCATGCAGACGCAGATCGCCTTGACCGGCGGTTACGGTGCTCACGGCAGAGGAAGCGATGACGGACGTTTCGGAAAGCGTGGGTTCGGCGTGGCTGACAGGCGCCGTTTGCGGGATCCCCAACATATCGGGATACACTACCCCGTCGCGATTCATGATCATTCCGCGCTGAATGGCATTTTCCAGCTCGCGGACATTGCCCGGCCACTGGTGGGTGGCGAGGGAACGTTTCGCCGATTCAGACAGCTTCACGTTTCGGCCAAGCATCGAGGTGTATTTCTGAATGAAGTGAGTCGCCAGCGGGATAATGTCTTCCCGGCGTTCACGCAGGGGCGGCACATCAATATGCACCACATTCAGACGGTAGAATAAGTCTTCACGAAAACGGCCTGCCGCCACTTCGGCTTCGAGGTTTTTATTGGTACAGGCAATCAGGCGAAAGTTAAGGTCAATCTGGCGGTGTCCCCCCAGACGCTCAACTTTATTTTCTTGTAATACACGCAGCAGTTTTGCCTGAAGTGCTAAGGGCAGTTCACCGATTTCATCGAGTAATAACGTCCCTTTATTGGCTAATTCAAGTTTACCCGCCACGGTATGAGTGGCCCCGGTGAAGGCACCCTTTTCATAACCAAATAGGGTCGACTCTAACATGTTTTCCGGAATGGCAGCACAGTTCACTCCGATATACGGCGCATCCTGACATTCCGCAAAGGCATTAGCGTGAATATATTTTGCAATGTATTCTTTCCCTGTTCCTGTCTCTCCCTGAATCAATACGGGAACGTTAAAGACTGCCACTTTTTTTGCGAGTGTCAGTACGTTCAGAGTACGATTGTCAGTGGCAATAATATCTAGCATAAATGCCTCTCTTATTAGCATGAGTACAGCGACAATAGTCGGGTTATATAGCGTGGTAAAAAATGAGGGTGGATACTAACATTGTGCCATTGGCAAAGATTACATTAATGCATCAAAAAAATATTATCCTTTAAAAGCATTTGCTTACATTGGTCTTGTGTGGCTTTTTAGTCGTGCCAAACAAACATATTAATCGTTCATTTTATGTATTAATAATAAAATGCCATTGCGACTTTTAGGCGTGTACGGTTAAATGCACGTCCTGTTTTTTTATGTGCCACTATCCGTTGACGCGGCGGCTCTATTCACCTTTCTATTATTGAAGAAAGCAAATTGTTTTCATCAGCAAACTGATGCCGATAATGGGCTATACAGAGAAAAATGCAGAGAACGCGTACAATGTTAAAGTACAGTCAGACACCGGGCATCTTTAAACTGGAAGGCAACCGACTCGGTCGTCCTTACCATCGTTTGCAGACTATTTTTGTCAGCAAATTTGATACGCTCGATTCACGACTGAACAACTATTTCCTCAAAAAACATCGTTCTTATATCTCACTGAAGCGCATTGATTGTGAAATGGATGTCAGCAATAAGACCGCTGAACTCTTTACTTCCGAAGTCGGGCAGCTTGCGTTTGATATTGACAGGCCTTTACTGCTGACCTTGTTGGGTAATTTCTATGGGCTTGAGGAGGATCTTGAATCTGAATCATCAGAGGAACATGGTCTCCCAACCAAAACAGAAATCCGGCTAAAAAATCGCCTGGCGAGCGATCTTCTCGAGATGATTTTTGACAAAGACAGTTCAGGATTAGCCCTCTCCATTGCCCCAGATAATATGGGTGTACAAACGCAGTGGACGTACAAAATCACCTTTACGCTGGATGGTGCGGAAGGGAATTGCTTTTACATCTTCCTTGATGATGCCCATACCGATTTCGTCCTGAATGCCTTACGTCAGCAGGATATTCGTAACTCCAGCGAGCAGCTGGATACCCGTGCGCGTAAAGAGAAGAAGCAGGCTGTGGTGAGCGAGGTGATTAATACGCTGCCATTAACCCTCACGGTAAAAATTGCTGAGATTTCGCTTAATGTCGCAGAACTGACCACTATCAAGCCTGGCGATATTTTGCCGATCGGCCTGCCTGAGCGCTATTCGGTGAACATTGGCAAGGCTGAACTGTTCAGCGCCCTCCTCGTAGAGGACAAAAACAAACTCTATCTGTCGGATATTGCCGGAACAAAGTCAGAGAATAGCTATGAATGAGCATGAAGATTTACTCGAACAAGGTTTTGAACTCAACACCAACGATACTGCCGCTGAAGCAGTAAGCAGCCCAACCCCAGCGGCGGAAGCCACGCAGAAGAATTCAATGTCTCTGCTCAAGCGCATCCCGGTTACCCTGACGCTGGAAGTCTCTTCCGTGGAAGTGATGCTGGCGGATTTGCTGAACATGGATGACGACACCGTGATTGAGCTGGACAAGCTCGCGGGCGAACCGCTGGATATCAAGGTCAACAATATCCTGCTGGGCAAAGCGGAAGTGGTGGTGGTGAACGAGAAGTATGGTTTACGCGTACTGGAATTCAACTCTCGCGAAATCAATGATCTGAAGCCATGAAATCCCGTTCTCTCATTGTCTGTCTGGCAGGACTCACGCTGATGTTTATCTCCTCCCATGCCTTTGCGCAGGGGGGAGATATCTCGTTGTTGAGTGTCGTAAATCACGGTGACACGCAGGAGTACAGCGTCAAGCTGCAGGTGCTTATTCTCATGACCCTCGTCGGTTTACTGCCGACGCTGGTGCTGATGATGACCTGCTTTACGCGATTTATCATCGTGCTCTCCCTGTTAAGACAGGCGATGGGGTTACAGCAATCCCCGCCAAACCGCATTCTGATTGGTATTGCGCTGTCATTGACCATGCTGGTGATGCGCCCAATTGGGATCAACATCTACGACCACGCGGTCGTGCCGTTTGAAAACGATCAGATAACGCTCTCTGAAGCGCTGGCGACCGGGGCGAAGCCGTTAAAGCGCTTCATGCTGGCGCAGACCGATAAAAAGGCGATGGCGCAGATAATGACGATCGCCGACGTGAAAGGCGACCCGGCGGCGCAGGACCTGACCATTGTCATACCGGCCTATGTCCTGAGTGAGCTGAAAACGGCATTCCAGATTGGCTTCATGATTTACATCCCATTCCTGGTGATTGACCTGATTGTTGCCAGCGTATTGATGGCGATGGGGATGATGATGCTGTCACCGCTGATCGTTTCACTGCCTTTCAAACTGATGCTGTTCGTCCTCATCGATGGCTGGTCGCTGACCGTAGGCACTCTCACCTCCAGCATCCGCGGCCTTGGGCTGGGATAACAATGGGAATGGCATCATGTTAACGGTCGATGTCGCGGCGGACATTGTCGGCAGCGGAATAAAAGTGGTTATCATGCTGGTCTGTGTGCTGGTGGTTCCCAGCCTGTTGGTCGGCCTGTGTGTCAGTATTTTCCAGGCCGTCACGCAAATCAATGAACAAACGCTCAGCTTTCTGCCGCGTTTGATTGTCACCCTGGTGGTACTGGGCATTACCGGCAAGTGGATGATTACCACCCTCGACGATCTTTGTGTGCATTTGTTCACTCAGGCGGCAGTGCTGGTGCATTAAGATGGCACACACCGACATCGTACCGTTCACAAACCTGATCCTGGGGATGTGGTTTCCGTTCGTCCGCATCATGACTTTCTTCCAGTTCAGCCCTGTCTTCAATAACCACGCGTTCACCATCCGCGTGAGGATTATGCTGTCAGGTGCGCTGACGGTGATCATCACCCCGATGATCCCGCATCCTGTCCCCGATCAACTGGTCACCACCGTGCTGCTGACCCTGGAACAGTTCATCTGGGGCATGCTGTTTGGCATGATGTTGCAGCTGGTATTTGAGATTTTACAAATGGCCGGGCAGATCCTCTCCTTTAACATGGGGATGAGCATGGCCACCATGAATGATCCCAACAGCGGGGCCAATGTCGCGGTGCTCGGTGAGTTCATCAATATTTTCGCCATCCTGCTGTTTTTCATCATGGATGGGCACCTGTTGCTGGTCAGCATTTTGTACAAAGGGTTCACCTACTGGCCGATTGGCAATGCGTTGACGCCCCAATCCCTGATGTCGGTGGCAATGGCGTTCACCTGGGTGTTATCGTCCGCCATGCTGCTGGCGTTACCCACCACCTTTGTCATGCTGGTGGTGCAAATGTGTTTCGGCCTGCTGAACCGCATCTCTCCCTCTCTGAATCTCTATTCGCTCGGTTTTCCGATCAACATGCTGGCGGGACTGGTCTGTTTTGCTGCCCTGATGTACAGCGTGCCCGACCACTATATGCAGCTGGTAAACGACGTGCTGCATCAGCTCGATAAGCTAAAGGTGGCGCATGGCTGAGAGCAGCACCGAAGAAAAGTCAGAGAAACCCTCGGCGCAAAAACTCCGTAAGGCCCGTCAGGATGGGCAAATTGCGCGTTCGAAAGATATGGGCCTGGCCTCCACGCTACTGGTTTCTTTCATCGTGGTCAGCAATTCGTTCCCGCTGTATGCCAGTTTTATCCGCGAGTGTTTTATTACCATCCACCAGTACGGGACGCACATCAACGAGCCCGGGATCATTGCGCAATTCCTTAAGCATAATCTGCTGATCATGCTCAAGTTCAGCGTCACCCTGATCCCTATACCGGCTGCGGCGATCCTGGCCTCGATGGTACCCGGCGGGTTCGTACTTTTGCCGCAAAAGCTGCTGCCTGATTTCGGCAAAATTAACCCTATTACCGGCATCGGCCGCTTCTTCTCCGCTGAACATCTGGTGGAAACCGGAAAAATGGTGCTGAAGGCACTGGTCGTCCTGGTGCTGATTTGGCTGAGTGTGCGTAACAATTTCATGGCCTTCTTACGCTTGCAGGATATGTCATTCCAGCGGGCCGTCAGCCAGGGCCTGTCGATGTACCACAGCATCATGCTCAACTTCGTGATCCTGTTTGTGTTCTTCGCGCTCGTCGACGTCCCGTTGGCGAAGAAAATGTTCACCAACAAAATGAAAATGACCAAACAGGAAGTCAAAGAAGAACATAAAAATCAGGAAGGTAAGCCAGAGGTTAAAGCCCGTATTCGCCGCTTACAGCGTCAGATGGCGATGGGGCAGATCCGCAAAGTGGTGCCCAATGCCGATGTGGTGATCACCAACCCAACGCACTTTGCGGTGGCGTTAAAATACGATCAGGATCGTGCGCAGGCGCCGTTCGTGGTCGCTAAAGGTACCGAAGAAGTGGCGCTGTTTATTCGCCAGGTGGCGGGTGAACATGACATTGAAATCGTAGAATTTCCGCGGCTGGCCCGTTCGGTCTATTACACCACCCAGGTGAATCAGCAAATACCGTCTCAGCTCTATCGCGCCATTGCCCACGTTTTGACCTATGTCCTGCAATTAAAGAACTGGCGTTCAGGTTCGCAGCAGCGTCCGCAGCTCAATCGCTATATCTCCATCCCTAAAGAGGTTCTGAAAACGGATGACGACTAAAAGTAAGCAATTACTAACCTATCTAAGCAAAGGACATCTGGCGATACCTCTGGTATTGCTCTCGATCCTGGCGATGATTATCCTGCCACTGCCGCCGGCATTGCTGGATATCCTGTTCACCTTCAACATCGTCCTTGCGGTCATGGTGTTGCTGGTTGCGATTTCCGCCAGGCGCCCACTGGAATTTAGCCTGTTCCCGACCGTGTTGCTGGTGACCACGTTATTACGCCTGTCGCTTAACGTGGCTTCAACCCGTGTGGTCATGCTGTTTGGCCATGAAGGCGCGGGAGCCGCCGGGAAGGTGATCGAGTCTTTCGGTCAGGTGGTTATCGGCGGAAACTTTGTCGTCGGTTTTGTGGTGTTTGTCATTCTGATGATCATCAACTTCATCGTGGTGACCAAGGGGGCTGAGCGTATTTCTGAGGTCTCGGCGCGCTTCACCCTCGATGCGATGCCTGGGAAACAGATGGCAATTGACGCCGATCTGAATGCCGGACTCATCAATCAGACCCAGGCCCAGACGCGCCGTAAAGAGGTCGCCAGTGAAGCAGACTTCTATGGTGCGATGGACGGTGCCTCGAAGTTTGTGCGCGGGGATGCGATAGCCGGGATGCTTATCCTCGCTATCAACCTGATCGGCGGGACCTGCATCGGTATTTTCAAATACGATCTGAGTGCCGAAGCCGCCTTCCAGCAATACGTGCTGATGACCATTGGTGACGGCCTCGTCGCCCAGATCCCATCGTTGCTGCTGTCCACGGCCGCCGCGATCATCGTGACGCGTGTCAGCGATGCCGGGGATATCGCCAGCGAAGTGCGTAAGCAACTGCTGGCAACGCCGTCGGTATTGTACACCGCGGCAGGCATCATGTTTATCATGGCCATTGTTCCGGGTATGCCGCATCTGCCATTCCTGATGTTCACGGGATTGCTGGCATTTGGCGCATGGCGCATGAGCAAACGTCCACAGGAAGCAGAAGAGGATACGCAGAATCTTGAAACCCTGACCAAAACGATCACCGAAACGGCCGAGCAACAGGTCAGCTGGCAAACCATTCCGCTTATCGAACCGATCAGCCTCAGTCTCGGTTACAAACTGGTGTCATTGATTGATAAAGAGAAAGGCAATCCGTTGACCCAGCGTATCCGTGGGGTTCGGCAGGTGATATCTGACAGTAATGGCGTGCTGCTCCCTGAAATTCGGGTGCGGGAAAACTTCCGCCTGAAGCCAACGGAGTATGCGATCTTTATCAATGGGATTATGGCTGAAGAGGGGAATATTCCCTCGAATAAGCTGATGGCGTTGCCGTCCAGTGAAGTCTATGGCGAAATTGAAGGTGCGCTGGGCCATGACCCGGCGTACGGCATGCCTGTCACCTGGATCCAGAATGAACAAAAAGCCAAGGCCCTGAATCTCGGCTATCAGGTGGTCGACAGCGCCAGTGTCATCGCGACCCATGTCAATAAAGTGGTCCGTAACTTTATTCCGGATCTGTTCAACTATGATGATATTACGCTGTTGCATAACCGCCTCACCTCGATGGCGCCGCGGCTGGCAGAGGATCTGAATGCCGCCCTGAACTACAGTCAGCTGTTGAAAGTGTATCGACTGCTGCTGACGGAAGGCGTTTCGCTCCGGGATATCGTCACCATCGCCACGGTGCTGGTCGCCAGCAGTGCGGTGACGAAAGAGCCGCTGTTATTAGCCTCGGATGTCCGTCTGGCGCTGCGTCGCAGCATTACCTCCGGTCTGCAACGGGATAAAGAACTCGCGGTCTACACCCTCAATAATGAGCTGGAGAATTTGCTGACCAGTGTGGTGAATCAGGCTCAGCAGGGCGGGAAAGTGGCACTGGACAGCGTCTCAGTCGATCCTAATATGCTCAGCCAGTTCCAGAGTAATATGCCGCAGATTAAAGAGCAGATGAAAGCGGCCGGGCGTAACCCAGTGCTGCTGGTGGCGCCGATTCTGCGACCGCTGCTGGCGCGCTATGCGCGGTTGTTTGCCCCAGGATTGCAGGTGCTGTCCTACAACGAAGTGCCGGATGAGCTTGAACTTAAAATCCTTGGTTCACTGAGTTAACCGGGTTGCTGCGCTTCACCTTACACAATCTGAGCACAGCGGTGCCGCAGGCATTGGGCGAGATGCTGGACAGTGTACAGACAGACAGCACACAGGCAGAAGGGGAGGATCCCTCTTCTGCCCCGGCGGTCCCGACGCCTCCGGCGCGGCCTGCCACCCCACCGCTGGTCAAAAAAGAGATATTGAACGCCGCGCTTGCCTATCTTGAGAGCGAGGATGAGGGGCAACGACAAGAGATCCTTTCCCCGTCACTCCCGCTGACCCAGCCGACTGAGGCGTCTATCCCTTCTCAAAAAGGGACCACCGAACCGTTGCCTGTTTCGCCCGATTCCCCGGCTGAAAATGCCGATCCCCGGGATTCGCGGCCAGAGGTGCCGGTGCTGACGCCGCAGAAGCCCATCGCTAAGCTGCGCAATAAGACCCCGGAGACGTCGATTCCCTTGCCCGAAGTTGTTGCTGAAGAACGGATTAAAACGTCGTTGCCCGTCACAGGGCGGTTATTCGAATCGCCGGCCCGCTTAATGGCGGCGCTGGTGGCCGATGAAGAACGGGAAATCATGTCAGCCCGTTTTCAGTATGCGGATAGCAAGCCACGGCCACCGACGGAGAGCACCCGACACTTCTCTGCCATGACGGAACAAACCAGTGAAGAAAAACCTGGAACGTCTCTGCTTTCTCTGACCCATAGACTGCTCAAATGGGTGTCGGACGATCGGCATTTACCTGCGAATTTACCCACAGAGCAGCGGCATCAGGCCGCGGAAGCGGACGGCAATGTTCAGGGGGAAGCCTTCTGGTGGCCTAAGCGTGACAAACAGCAGGGCAGGGAGCTGTCAGCAGAGCAGGCAGATGACCGGAGTATTGCCGATAAAAATGATGAAAGGAATGGGCCGACATGGCATCCGTTCCCTCCTGCCGTCGCCGAGTCGCCCGCACAGGCCTCTGCAGGGTTACTGGCGGCGGTGCTAGTCAGTCTGTTTGCCACCCTGCTGGTCATTGTTCTGCTGGTGCTGAATCTTTAGAGCACTGTGTTATTGGTCAGAATACGTCTGGCACCCAGGAAATGTTGCTGCCAGAAGGCGTCCTGCAACTGACTCACCTGCACGGCCTCGCCGGTGCGCGGCGACTGAATGAACTGACCGTGACCGAGATAGACCCCCATATGATCGGCATATTCCCCGTGGCTGTGCACATGGAAGAACAGCAAATCCCCTCGACGTAAATCATCCCCGGCAATTTTTATCGCCCGCCGATAGTGGTACATCTGGTTAGCCGTGCG
Source organism: Citrobacter sp. 18056 (assembly GCA_902706235.1). Lineage (GTDB taxonomy): Bacteria > Pseudomonadota > Gammaproteobacteria > Enterobacterales > Enterobacteriaceae > Scandinavium > Scandinavium manionii. Next base: position 268,290 of record CACSJR010000006.1, read on the forward strand.
GGGCAGTTTGTCTACCAGCACTTTGTTATAGGCATAAAACACCAGCCCGCTACAGTCGAACCCGGTGTCGGGCGTTGTTCCTCCCCAGACGTACGGCTTACCTAGCTGGACTTCCATCCGGTGGATAGCCACCTCGGTCATATTATGCAGATGGTCGTGGCTGAGAAACCCTTCGCTTTCCTGCACATCATCCCAGCGGCTGTCACCCAGTTTCCACGGGCCACGGAACCATTCCGGATGCGCTTTTACCTGCCGGCGGTTCTCAGCCCGTTGGGCACGGGTGGAGGTCACCAATGCGGCGATTTCCTTCGACGTGGGGTGTTTATGGTCTGCCCGATAGTGATTCAGCAGTCGGGCGCGGTTCAGCATTCGCAGACGCGCGGCGTAGCTCAGGGTATCGACTGGCGCAAGGTGATGATGAACCACATTTTTATGGCTGCGGGAAAGTCTTGTGGTGTGTGTCGATGTTTTCGCACCCAGCGTCGTCGTGGGGATTAACGCTGCGGCAAGCAGAAGGGTCTGCGCGTTAAGTCGGAATAATGAAGATAACGTTGGCATCACAGAAGATTCATTCACACATCTATTACGCAGCCAGAGAACGATTCCCGGCAATGCTGGACATTTATTATCCATTATTTTCGTCAGGTGGTTAACCGTCTGCCTTATATTTAACGGTAGAGTCCTGTTTAAAAATAAATAACGATGAATATTTCACCTCAACATACCGTTTTGAAGACGATTAAATACAGTCTGGCACTATTCTTGAATAATAAATTAAATTGGTTTTTGTTATAAAACAGTGATTTGCTAATTTAATAAAAAACTTTATTAAGTTTCATGAATAACCTGTCGCATTTCTGGAGTACCGAAATGATGAATAAGTAATTTTTAACAAGGAGCAGTATCATGTTATCGATCAATACTAACGTTGCCTCTATGGCTGCAGTTAACGCAATCAACAAATCTAACGCTTCCCTGGCAACTTCCATGGAGCGTCTGGCTACCGGTAACCGCATCAACTCTTCTGCAGATGATGCTGCGGGTAAGCAGATTGCAAACCGCCTGCAGACTCAGTCTGACGGTGATGCAGTTGCACAGCGCAACATCAGCGATGCAACCGCGATGCTGCAGACTGCGGACGGCATGTTCGATGAAATGAATGACGTTCTGGGTCGTATGAACGACCTCTCCACTCAGGCGGCGAACGGAACCTACAGCGACGACGATCTGCAGGCAATGCAGGACGAGTACGACGAACTGGGTCAGCAGATGTCCGACATGCTGCAGAACACCACTTACGGCGGTACTAACCTGTTCGGTACTGCCAGTGGCAGCAACACCGGTGCAAGTGGTTTGTTCCAGAGCGCAGTCTCCTTCCAGGTGGGTGCGGAATCTTCTGACACCATCACCGTGGATATCTCCAAGCAGTTGGGCCAGTTGGTTACCGATCTGGACAAAGTCAGCAAATCTTTCAGCGTTGACCAGGCTAGCAACACCGCTTCCGGTGGTACCGAACTGACCTCTTCCGGTGGTGCGCACACTGCAATGGACGACATTGCCGCTGCTCAGTCTGATATCAGCAAAATCCAGTCCAGCCTGGGTGCCTCTATCAACCGTCTGAACGACACCGCAGCTAACCTGACCAACATGAAAGACAACACTGACGTGGCTATCGGTAACATCATGGATACCGATTACGCGACTGAAGCGTCCAACATGACCAAACAGCAGGTCCTGATGCAGACCGGTATCACCATGCTGAAGCAGGCCAACAGCACCAGCAGCATGGTCGGTAGCCTGCTGCAGTAATCCTCCCTCGAGGCTTACATGGCGAGTTAACGTCAATTAAAAAACACCGCCAGCGGCGGTGTTTTTTTTCGACCATGGAAGGCTTCCAGGCCCTTCCTCTGGACGGAAGGTCTCTTTCCCTTATGCAGTACCCGTCTGAAAAATAAAGGTAAAAATATTGGCACGGATATTGCTTTAAAATGAAACCACCCATGGAGTTATCATGATTAATCCAAGAACCATTGCGAAACAAGTGGCTTATGCCGACGTGGCCACCCAGGCAAGCCAGGTCCAGAAGCAGCAAGCGGATGTCGATGCGCAAAACGCCGGGCTGGATACGCTTTCCACCTCAATCAGCGATTTTGAAACCGCCGTTGATGGCCTGAACGATCCGGAAAACGGCGTGGTGGTCAATACCGCCACCCCCAGCAATGATTCCGTAACCGCCTCGGCCAACTCTGAAGCGCAGCCTGGCACTTATACCTTCTATGTCTCGCAGCTGGCGCAGACACAGCAGGACTCCTTCGCGATGGCGGATGACACGATCCCGGCGCAGGGCACCGTGACCCTGACGATGGGTGATACCGCAATGGACATCGATTTGGCCTCAGCCGACGGTGATGGCGACGGCTATCTCGACGGTAACGAGCTGGTGGATGCCATTAATGACTCCGATGAAAACCCGGGTGTCACCGCCACACTGATGAAAACGGATAGTGGCAACACCATCATGCTTTCCTCCGACCAGAGCGGGGCGGCCAGCGCGTTTTCGGTGTCGGTTTCCGGCAACAGCGATTTGCAGTCGGCGGTCGACACCACCGGACAAACCCTGAGTTCTGCACAGGATGCGGTGATCCATCTTGGTACTGCCGATGGCCCGCAGATCAGCAGCAGCACCAACACTTTCGATGATGTGATCCCTGGCGTCAGCATGACCTTCTCGGAAGTGACCACTGATGAGCCGGTTACGCTCACTGTGGCCCAGGATACCTCGGCATCGCAGGCGCAGGTACAGGTGTTTGTCGATTCCTACAACACCCTGGTCGATACCATCGATGACTTGACCGATGTCGGTTCCGGTGGCTCTTCCGGTGGCGTATTTGCCGGTGACGCAGGCCTGAAATCACTCAGCAGCCAGATGAACCAGATTGTGCATGCCGATTACGACGGCAAATCAATCGTCGATTACGGCATTACGCTCGATTCCAACGGCCATCTGACCATCGATTCCACGGCCTTTAACGAGGCGATGAAAGAAGATCCGGAAGGGCTGACCAATATCTTTGTCGGCGACGATGGGATGATCGCCCAGTTCGATGACCTGATGGACACCTACACCAACTCCAGTGACGGCATCATCACCACGCGCCAGCAGTCGCTCGACGACAAGCAGGACAAAATCGATTCGCAAACGGACGATCTGAAACAAACCTACGAACAGGACTACGAGCGCTACCTGTCCGAGTACACCAACACCATGATTGAAGTGTACAGCATGAAAATGAGCATGGCGGCGTTCGGCTAACGCGGCACAGACCAGACAAAAGGGTAAAAAGATTATGTACGGCTCCCAAGACGGGTATTCGCAATATAAAGAGATGGATTTGGCGTCAAGGACGGCTTCCGCATCACCGCTCGATCTGGTGCTGGTGTTGTACTCCGGACTGCTCGACGAACTGGAGCGCGCGAAGAGCCATATCGAAGGCAAGCGCTTTGAGCGTAAAGCGCAAAGCATCAATAAATGCATCGATATTCTCAATGCGCTGACCAGCTCACTGGAGTTCGAAACCGGCGGGGAGCTGGTACAGAATCTGGCCCGTTTATACGACCACTGCGTGTACCGCCTTTACGAAGCCAGCAGCGAGCTGAGCATCGAGAAAGTGGATGAGGTGGTGCAGATCCTGCGCAACCTGCATGAAGGTTGGGAAGGTCTGTCGAAGAAACTTGGGTAAGCCGTGATGTCCAGTGAACAGTTACAAAAGCAGCTTCTGGCTTTAATTGATGAGATGAATGTCGCGCTCGATCAACAACGCTGGCGGCGGATGCCAGGCTTGCGTCAGCAAGTGATGACGGTCTTTGCCGAGTACGAAGCGCAGGAGCGTTCTGAACTTGTGTTGCAACACACCAAAAAAATGCTGCATGACGCGTTCAGCAGCATTATTGAGCGTCGGGAGTCCCGCGTCGCGCTGTTGAAAGAGCGTATGGCGGAGCATCAAAGCAATAAAGAAGGGATTCTGGCTTATTCGATGGTCAATTTATTCACGGAGCAGGCATGAATTCAGTACAAGCGGCAGTCTCTGCACTGTTGGAAAAACCGGAGTCTTCGGCCGCTATTCAGACACAGAGCGATGCCTCGGGGGATTTTTCTCTCGAAAACACGGCATCTGGCGTGGTGTCCCGACACCGCACGCAGCCCGCGAAAGAAGAGAGTCAGAAGGATGATGCTATCGCTCAGGATCTCAGTGCGCTGATGGCGACCTTGTTAACGCCTCCCGTTGCAACGAAGGAACCCGAGGCCCCCGGCACGGGCTCTGCCATGCTGAAAACCACCGCGCTTGCGGGCGCGGATGCGCGTACCCTGGTGAAGCTGATGGGGATGATGTCTGCGAAAAGCGAAGTAGATGACGCAGGCGCATCGGAGCCGATGTTGCCGCAGGCATTACAGGCGCTACTGAGTAAAAACAGTGATCAGGCGTCGCAAGGCACCGCTGCCCAGCAAGCGAAGCTCGCAAAACTTGCCGCGCAGAACCTGCATAGCATCGGTAGCACTCAGCGAACGACAGCGGCAACAACAGCAACCGCCAACAGACCCACGCTGCATGAAAATCTGCATACCGTGCTGAAAACGACGGCACCCCAACATGCGGTGAACGTCATCCGTCAGCCAGACGATACGCCGCTGACGACGATTGCCGCGATGAGCGATCTCACTTCACGTCCAGTGAGTGGAACGGATTCACCGTCGCCTGTGCTGGCGACGCCGGTCACCGATACCTCGATGGACGATCTGGGCGAGAAGCTGAATAACATACTCAAGGACAGGATCCAGTTTCAGTTGGATAACCAGCAGCAGATGTCCACCATTCGTCTCGATCCCCCTTCAATGGGAAAACTGGAGATCGTCGTTCATCTCGACGCTAACCAGAACCTGAATGTGCACATTGGCGCGAGTCAGGCCGACGTCATGAAGACCCTGCAACAGTTCTCCGATCATCTGCGTCAGCATCTGGTCCAGCAAAACTTCATGCAAGTGAACGTCCAGGTTTCGCCTGACGGACAGTCTCAGCAGCAACACCAACAGCGTCAGGATGAAGAAGTCACCATTCTTTCATCCAGGGATTTCGACGACGCTCCCGAATTGACCCAGAACGAAAGCGTTCTGCTTAAAGTTTAAATAAAACAATGAAAAAAATTATTGCCGCCAGCCTTATCAGTGCTTGTCTCGTCGTCCTTATGGGCGGTGCAACGGGCTATTATCTCGTGAAATCGGGCAAGTTTGGACACATGACGTCTGGCCCTGTCCAGGCAGAAGCACCTGTTAACCCGGCTAATCTGACGTTCGTTTCCCTGCCAGAAACGGTTGTGACCCTCAGCGACAGCGGCGGTGCTCACCACTATGTGCTGATGGAACTGGCGCTAGCCGTTAACGAGAAAGATAAGCAGAACATCGTCCGTGCCGATGAGTCGCTGTATCAGAGCATTATCGTCAGCACCTTATCGCAGAAAAGCTTTGACGATGTTCAGTATATGAAGGTCCCTGAGATCCGCGATTTGTTGGCGAAGGCGCTGAAAAGCGAGTTGCAAAACCGCCATATGGTCCCCCCATTCTGTGATGTTCTGGTGACCAAAGCGGTTTTCCAGTAACAGCAGGCCGTAGAGAAATGTGAAGTAAACGATGCAGCAAGAGTATGAAGGGCACGCGTTCCAGGTAACGCTCCAAATGACACCACAGGAAGAAAACCAGCACCTCATGGCCTGGCTTCCTCTGGTGCGGAAAATCGTTCGCCAGCTGTCGCATCAATGCAGTCACATCATTGAACGCCAGGATATGGAACAGATAGCGCTGATGGGTTTACTCAGCGCTATTCGCCGTTTTGGCGTACCGGACGAAAACTTTGCTGGTTATGCCAGCCAGCGCATTCGTGGGGCGATCCTCGATGAGCTGCGCAGCCTTGACTGGCGACCGCGACAGCTGCGGCAAAAATACCATCGCATCAAAGACTTGATCCGAACTCTACGCCAGCAGTTAGGGCATGAACCGGAGTGGAGCGAACTGGCTCCTCACGGAATTGATGCCAACGAGTACCAGGAATATCTCCAGCTGGAAAACGCGGAAACAATGTCCAGCCTGGACGAACTGCTGTCCACCGATCAGGACGAGCATAGGTTCCAGGGCCGTCGGCTGGAAGATCAGTTCATTACCCAGGACCTCCTCAGCAAAGCACTCGCGCAGCTGACAGAGGTCGAAGGGCAGGTGTTGGCAATGTACTACCAGAAGTGCATGAATCTCAAAGAGATAGCGCTGGTACTAGGGGTGACAGAATCCCGCGTTTGTCAGATGAATAAGCGGATCATGGAAAAGATCCACGCCTATTTTAATCAGGAATAACAGGCAGCGATATAACGCTGCCAGTAACAGGAATTGAGGGTGTCATGCAAAAAATATTGGGGTTACTCGTCGTACTGGTGTGTGTCTTCGGTGGGTATTTTGAAGCCGGGGGACAGCTGGTCGCTATCTGGCAGCCTGCGGAAATGATCATCATTATTGGTGCGGGTGCAGGAGCGATGATCATTGGTAACCCAATGCACGTTCTCAAGGAAATTTTCCACCAGATCAAAGGCGTCATCAGCAAAAAGAAACTGGGACCGGAGTTCCAGCGTCAAATGCTGCTGTGCCTGTATGAGCTGCTGGAAACCGTGCAGAACGGCGGCCTGCGTGCGCTCGATCAGCATATCGAACAGCCTGTGGAAAGTACCATTTTCCAGAAATACCCGCTGGTTCTGACTCAGCAGCGTCTGGTGACGTTTATTGCCGATAACTTCCGCCTGATGGCGATGGGCAAAATTGACGCCCACGAGCTGGAAAGCATTCTCGATCAGGAGCTGGAAACTGCAGAAGAATCCCTGCTTACGCCTTCCCGTTCGTTACAGCGTACGGCGGAAGCGATGCCTGGTTTTGGTATCTGTGCGGCGGTACTGGGGATCATCATCACCATGCAGTCCATCGACGGCTCAATTGCGCTGATTGGTCTGAAAGTGGCGGCGGCGCTGGTGGGAACCTTCATGGGCGTCTTTATCTGTTACTGCATCATGGACCCCCTTTCCAACGCCATGGAACTGCAGGCGCGAGCTGAACACTCGCTGCTGGAGTGCGTGCGTACCGTGCTGGTCGCGCAGGCGGCGGGCAAACCCACGCTGCTGGCGGTGGATGCCGGTCGTAAATTGCTGCATCTGGCCTCGAAGCCGACCTTCTCCAATCTCGACTCTTGGGTTAACACGATGCTGGAGCAGGAATGAGTGTAAGAAACAGACCCGGTCGTCGGGAGCGGATGCCCGGCAAAACTATCATCCGCCGTCAGGTCAAAAAGGGCCATGCGGCCCACCATGGCGGCGCATGGAAAGTGGCTTTCGCGGACTTTACCCTTGCGATGATGGCGCTGTTTATGACGCTGTGGATTGTCGGCAGCGTCAGTAAAAAAGAGCGCGCGCAGGTCGTGGCGGCGCTGTACAACCAGTCCATCTTTCACGGGGGCGGCATGACCCCGCTCAACAACATCTCCGCCACGCTGCACCCGATTCATTCCCAGGGCGCCCACGGGGCGTTGGCGAACAGGATTGCGCAAGCCAATACGCACACACGTACGGCGATGAATAATCAACTGAACATGCCTATCAGAAGCACGGAAAACACCGCTCTGTTGAAGCAGAAGAATGCGCACGAATTAGGGGAACTGGCGACGACCATCTATAACATTGCCCAGAAGGCAAAGATGGAAGCGAACCTCGAGATTGAAATTGTGCCTCAGGGGTTACGCGTGCTTATCAAAGATGACAAGCATCGCCAGATGTACTCCGTCGGCAGCACCCGGATTTCACCGTATTTTAAAACGCTGCTGACCCAGCTGACGCCGGTATTTGATTCGCTGGATAACAAAATGATCATCACCGGACATACCGATGCACTGAAGTACCGCGCTGGCCATTACAACAACTGGAATCTGTCAGGTGATCGTGCGCTGGCGGCGCGCCAGATTCTGGAAGATGCGGGTATGCCAAATGGGAAGGTTTTGCAGGTTAACGCCATGGCAGATCAGATGCTGCTTGATAAAGCCGACCCGAAGAGTGAAGCGAACCGTCGTATCGAAATCATGATCCTGACGAAAACCGCCTCAGATACCTTAAAAGACTTCTTCGGCCAGGATGGAGACAAAGTCGCGCATCCGACAACCACTGCGCTGCAGAGTGTAAAAGCCATTATCCCTCCTGCCGCAGCGGCCAATATTCCGGTTGCTCATCGGTAAAAAGCGTCTGACTTTTCTTTTTAATTACCTTTTGATAAAACGGCTTTCCCTCACGGGAAAGCCGTTTTTTTAGGCTGAAGATACCGCTAATGTGCAGGCGATAGAGGAAAGCGTCGTTGCCAGGAACAGGGTTTTGCAGGGCGGTGTTATCAGGTTTAAGCAGGCTTAAGCCCACGAAACGCGGTCGCGTCCGTCGGATTTCGCCTGGTACAGCGCCGCATCGGCTTTTTCCAGCAGCGTTTCGAGAGCGGCATCATCAACCTGAACGGCACCGAAACTGGTGGTGATGCCGACCTGGTTGCCATCGGGCGCGACAAAGCGCATGGCCCGGATATTCTCCTGGAAACGCGCGAGGATTCTTTGCGCCTTAATCTCTGAATCCGCGTTGAACATCACCGCGAACTCTTCACCGCCGAAGCGGGCGACAAAGTCCCCGGCGCGGCAGTTGCTTTGCAGCGTGCGCGCCAGGCCAATCAACACTTCGTCCCCGAAAGGATGACCCCAGGTGTCGTTGACTCGTTTGAAGTGATCGACGTCGATAATCGCCAGCCAGATTGAGGCACCTTCTGGAAGTTGTTCCGGAAGCTGAGCGACCTGTTCGTTGAAGAAACGACGGTTGCCAATCCCCGTCAGCGGATCTTCATTCATCTTGCGGGTCAGCACTTTGGTTTCTGCTTTTTGCTGCTTAAACACGCCGTCTAACATATTGATGGATTTGAACAAATTCTGAATTTCCGCCGCATCTTCTGCGTCGGTGCCTTTTTTATTGATGTTGTCATCAATCACATTGCGGATGGTTTCGTTCAGCGTCAGCAGCGGTTTCAGCACCCGCAAATTAATAAAGATGCAGATGGTGATAATGATGCACAGCAGGGTAATCAGAGAGACGATAACCTCGACCAGACGTGAAAAGGATTGTTCGGTCTGGTTTGCGAAAAAGCTGCCCAAATTATCGAGATATTTTTGCTCCAGGAGCTGGAAGCTGCTCAGACCTTCGCGATATTGAATCGAAAAATTCACCGCATCGATATGCTTAAGGCCGTTATAGGTCATCTGATTATCGACGGACTTAATCAGAAATTCGGTTTTGTTATTATAATCATCGCGTGCGCGCTGCAAATCACCGCTCAGCACCGGATTTTCTTTCAGACCGCCAAGCATCAACCACAATACGTTCAGACGCGCCTGGCGTTTGGTGGTGGCGGTAATATCGGCTGACGAAATTGGAATGTCATAACGCAAGGAGTACAGATAGGGCGTCGCCATCCGGCCCAGCGTATCCCTGATCTCCCCGAGTGAAAGTAGAGTATAGAAATAGCCGGTGCCCGCAATGTCTCTGCTGGCATAATTCATCGACACCGAGATAGTGATTTTATTAAAAGCACTGGTGGCGTCCAGCAGGACGTTCATCGCGCGGTAGACTTCGGTCGGTGATTTATCTGGAACCGCCATCACGTCATCGACTTTGCGTCTGGCGATGCTCAAACCCTCTTCGGCATCTGCGATCTCATCGGAAAGTTCGGGAATCGCTATGAGCTGCTTAAGGGATTCATCGGTTTTCTCCCGTGCCATCGCCAGGGCGGTTTTGGCGTGAAGCTCGTCCTGGGACGATTCCAGCAAATACTCGTTCGAGTAACCCCGCTCATTGCCCATCAGGTGATTGGCATTCAGCATCAACTTGATGGTGTTGAATTTCGCGGCGCGATCGCGGGCGGCGATGTAGTGCTGGGAGACCGTCGAGATTTGCCACCAGCTCAGCACCATTGAAATCAGTGCCACCGCGCAGGACAGGACAATGAGCATCCTCATTATCTCGGCATTTTTTAAAATTTTCTTACTTTTACTCATACGTTCGATTTACCTGGAAATGAAAGCGGTGAGTACCTTCTGTCAAAGGGAAAGCGGAAATCAATGCATTGCATAGAAAATAAAGATTGCCACTGAGAGAATATTCAGAAAGGGTTCAACAGTGTCAGGCTGGATAAAACAGCGGTGCTGACAGTACATCAAATACTATCCGATGATTATATAATGGATGGAGAAGTGGCCTGGGAATGGAGTTGTTTAATATTAAATGGCAGGCACGGAAGTGTCTTATTTTCTCATGACGCGTTAACCAAAAGAAAACCGCCCGGATGAAGTGAACCCCGAAAGTTGGACACATTACTTTACCTGGCGGTTTCGTTATTTATTCAGTTCGGCTTTCGCGTCGGCCAATTCTTCTTTAGCGTCATCCAGTTTTTCCTGCTTTTTCTGGATCTTATCCGTGCGTCCTGTTGCTTTTGCCTCGGTCAATTCCTGCTCATGCTCGGCGACTTTTTGCTCTTTTTTACGCACGTCGGCTTCACGATCTGCACGCAGTGAGGCGTCGCTGCAGTTGGCGTTAACTTCTGACAACGCTTTTTCAAGCCCGGCGATGCGGTAGCTGTTGTTGTGCGTTTTGGCGTAGTCGATTTGCTGCTGGATGTCGTCCTTCTTTGCGGCGCAGCCGGTCAGGTTTGACTGGGCAAATGCGGGCAGGGCAGGGAGGGCAAGCAGCAGCAGGGCAAGGGTGGTGTTCTTCGTCATTGTTGAGTGTTCCATAGTGACGTATTCCGTGTTCATTAGCTTAAGGATTATCTTACTCACCAGTTCTTAAAGATTTCTTAAATCCCCCTAAAAAATGCGGGATGATTCATTTTTTCGCCAACCCTTGACCCTCAACAAGGTCGCACCTGGCCATTTCTCGCATAATCACTGCCGTTTATCCTCTTACTGGTGTGATTGTATGGTTAACCAACTGAACCTTAACTGGCCCGAGTTTTTAGAGAAATATTGGCAAAAACAGCCCGTTGTGTTGAAAAATGCCTTCCCAAACTTTGTCGACACGATCACGCCAGATGAGCTGGCAGGCCTTGCAATGGAGCCGGAAGTAGACAGCCGTCTGGTGCGTCAGACCGACGGTAGATGGGACGCCAGCCATGGTCCGTTCGAGGATTTCGACGGACTGGGCGAAACCGGCTGGTCACTGCTGGCACAGGCCGTCAACCACTGGCATGCGCCGTCGGCGGAGTTGGTGCGTCCGTTCCGCGTGCTGCCAGACTGGCGTCTGGACGACCTGATGATCTCCTTCTCTGTGCCGGGCGGCGGTGTTGGCCCGCACATCGATAACTATGATGTGTTCATTATCCAGGGCATGGGCCGCCGTCGCTGGCGTGTGGGCGATGCAATCCCAATGCGTCAGTTCTGTCCGCATCCGGCACTCCTGCACGTTGATCCGTTTGAAGCGATTATCGACGTTGAAATGGAGCCGGGCGATATTCTGTATATCCCGCCTGGATTCCCGCACGACGGTTACACATTTGAAAACACGCTGAACTACTCCGTGGGCTTCCGTGGGCCGAACGGCCGCGACCTGATCAGCAGCTTTGCCGACTACGCGCTGGAAAACGATCTCGGTGGCACGCACTACGGCGACCCTGAACTGACCGTGCGCGAGCATCCGGGCCAGGTGGAGGCGCATGAGCTTGAGCGCCTGCGTAACATGATGATCGACGTTATCAGCCAGCCGGAAGATTTCGCCCAGTGGTTTGGCCGCTTCGCTTCTACGCCGCGCCACGAGCTGGATATCGCCCCGGCAGAACCGCCATATGCGGAAGAAGAAGTGCGGGATGCGCTGACGGGCGGCGAAACGCTGGTTCGTCTGAGTGGCCTGCGCGTGCTGAATATTGGTGGACACTTCTTTATTAACAGCGAAGGCTGGAAGACGGTAGACGCCAAAGCCGCCGACGCGCTGTGCCGTTTCACCGAACTCGGTCAGCAGGAACTGGGCGATGCGCTGCAAAACCCGGCGTTTATCGCCGAGCTGACGGCGTTTATCAACCAGGGTTACTGGTACTTCGACGAGTAAGTTTTCATGCCCGGCGGCGCTCCGCTTGCGCCGCCGGGCATTTACTCAAGTCAATTCGCTGAAATCGGGCGTGGGTCCAACGCCGGTTTTTCCGCTTCATCATCACGTGCATGACGCCGTTCTGCCAACAAGCGACAAATCTCCGCGTGCTTCTCCTCGGTGAAGGTAAAGCGCGACATAAAGCCCAGACGGATCAATGAGCCAATCGCCGGTAACAGACAGATACCAAAGAACAGGCCGTTCAGCACCGCATCGCTCTGGCTTTGAGCCTGCGGCACGTAGCCAATCATCGTCAGGAATAGCCCAATCAATCCGCCGCCCACCGCCACTGACATCTTGCCGGTAAATGTCTGCCCTGAAAACGTAATCGCCGCGCAGCGTTTATGGGTGTGATATTCAGCATATTCGATGGTATCGGCAATCATTGAGGAGGTCAGGAGATTGGTCATCATCACAAAAAGGGTACTCAGCCCCAGCAGCAGGAACAGCAGCACCGTATGCTGATAGCCAGCAAACCACATTACCACCCGCACCGCGATATCCAGCCCGCAGAAAATCATAAACAACTTCCGCTTCTGTATTCTGCGGGTCAGCATCGGCGCCACCAGGCACACCACGGCGGCGACAATCCCCATCACGCCGATAATCATTTGCAGGCTGGCATCGTGCATGTTGTAAATAAAGAAGTAGATATAAATGCCGTTGGCCACGTTATGGAAAACACAGAAAAAGAATGACAGCAGGATAATAAACAGCGGTTTATTTTGGCGTAAATTGCGGAAGGTATCCCGCATCGTGACTTTTTCCGGGCTCGGCGGCACGCGCTCTTTAATTTGCAGGAAGCCGTTAAGCATCAGCGGCAGCCCTACCAGCATCATCACCAGTGCGGCCATAAAGTAGCCTTTGTCGTTGCTGTATTGCGCGAAGAAGGCCGCCAGTTTAGGGAAGAAAATATTGGCGCAGGCAATACCCGCGTTAACGCCGAGCATCGCGGCCGTCACGGCACGCGTACGCTGGGCGGAGTCGTTGGTCATCACCGACGACATCGACCAGAACGGAATATCGGAAATCGCATACAGGGTGCCCCACAGAATATAGGTCACACCGGCATAGAGAATTTTGGTGGTGGTGTCGGCTTCTATTTTATAGAACGACAGCAGGGTAACGCCGGTTATCAGCAGCGGCGCAATCAGCATAAAGTGACGGAATTTGCCGAAGCGGCTGTTGATGGTGTCCATGATGCTGGCAAACAGCGGATCGTGGATAGCATCCCAGGCGCGGGCGATAAGGAAAATGGTACTGGCGGCGAGGGCGGAAATCCCCAGCACGTCAGTATAAAAATAGTTAATGAACGAACCCACTAAACCAAAGCTAAAACACTGACCTAAACCATAGCCAAAATAGGACCACAACTCGCGTGACGGTATTTTCATTGTAATTGCCATAGTGCGTACCTTTCATCCCGGTGGCGAACCACCGGGTTAGCTAACATCATGAGTGTGATTAACGGGCAGGGTGCAAGCCGATTTTGCTCAGCTTACGTACCAGATCCATCTCCGCTTTTGAGAAAGGAATACCGTTCTCTTCAAAGACGTCGTGGAACCACAGGCGGCAGTAGTCAGGTGAATTCGTCATCACCACCGGCCACGGCAGCCAGGTCTGGGTTTTGCCACGTACAAGTCCCCATTGATACGGCGCGACGTTGGCGGCGTGCATCAGCGGTAACTGCTCTTCGATAGTGCTGCCCACATGGCGCGCCAGCCATTCGGTACAGAATATCGGGCGACCCAACTGTTCCAGGTGATGAATAATCGCCACCATCCGCGCAGTGTTGGTATAGGCGTGGAAGCTCACCACATCGGAGAGCGCCAGTGCGGTCTGGTCCAGCGGATGCTGATAGAAGTGCTCGCTTTCCGTTTCAGGTTGAAGCGGCAGACGCCAGGCGCACACGGTCAGCGGTTGTTGAGGGTCTTCATCGCGAGCCCACTCGAACGCGCGTTGCATCAGTTCGTGGGCGTAGCTTTCCAGCTTCTCGTCGTACTGCACTTCTACTGTGCCGGTGGCGAAAATCCCGCGGTTGCCCGGTTCGTTATAGAGATCCCATAACAGCACGCGTTTATCGCGCTTGAATTCGCGTACGATATCGCGCACATAGCGTTCAATGTTCGGCCACTCATCGCGATCGCAGACTTTCGCCCGGCCCGGACTCGCCGCCGCCTGGCTGTTGTGCTTACCTGGCTCCGGGGCTTTTTGTTGGCCCAGATACGGTTCATCGCCAGAGAAGCCGCAGTCGTCCATCAGCGTCAGCATGGTGCTGAATCCGTGACCGTCGGCAATCTCCAGGAAGTGATGGATACGCGCTATCAGCCCGTCGCGATCATGCTCCCAGACGATAAACGGCAAATTGATGCGCAGGCTGTTGTAACCCGCTTCGGCGGCCCAACCCAGTTCTCGCTCAATGGTCGGCGCGTCAAAGGTCTCTTTCTGCCAGATATCGGTCCAGTTCACCGCGCTCGACGGCAGATAGTTAAAGCCGCACAGCCAGCCCTGCTGCTGATACCATTCCTGCGCTTGTGCCGGAGTCCATTGCTGTTTCATGTCGAACCTCATCAGTTGATAATGTTTAGCTAATAAATATTAGTCGCAGCATGAATGAGCAATTGGCGGCGCATAAAAAAGCGATGGCTGTCACAAAGTTGATCTGTCTGCGATGAAGAAACGTGAGCCACCCCACACAGAGCTGCCGAATCGAGGCGAGGGCAGGTATGATGTAAGCTGTTTTCGCCGTGGGGCAGGGATAATGAAACGGAAAAATAAAGTCACCATGATCGATATCGCGCGCGCCGCCGGGGTATCTCAGGCGACGGTGTCACTGGTGCTTAACCAGTCGCGGAATATCAAACTCAGTGATGACACACGTCAGCGTGTGATTGCGGTAGCGAGTGAGCTCGGCTACGACCGCCTGCCCGCTATACACTCACCGCGTAATCAGGAAGAGATCGCGCTGCTGATAAGTTCGCTGCAAAGTTACGATCCGTTTGTTGATGCCATCAGTCAGGCGCGGGAAGCGGCGTGGCGTAACGAAGTGCTGCTTACCGTCTACGACTATGGCGACGATAACGAGCTGGCGCTGAACATCATTCGCCAGCTCGAAAAGCGCAACTGCTTAGGCGTGATCATTGCCTCGCCGGTGACCACTATCGTTGATATGACCACTTTCCAGGACTGCACCCGCTTGCCGATTGTGCTGCTCAACCAGCGCGATCCGGATTCCCCGTTGCTGCCGTCGTTCGTGCCGGACGATTACGCCAATGCGTTTCAGATGACGCGCCACTTGATTCAGCAGGGTGCAAAACGTATCGCGCATATCACCGGCGAGAGCTGGATGGAGGCCACACGCCAGCGTCTGGGCGGTTACCAGGCGGCACTGGCGCAGGCGGGGATCGCGCCGCAGCCGGAATGGGTACAACAGACCAACTGGCAGTTCAATGAATCATATCAGGCGACGGCAGCGCTGCTGGCGCTGGAGGTGCGTCCGGACGCCATTTTCTGCGCCAGCGACTGGCTGGCGATTGGCTGTTATCAGGCGCTTTCCACGCACGGCGTGCAAGTACCGGAGGAGATGCTGGTGGCGGGATACGACGATCAGAAAATCTCTGAACAGATGACCCCTCCACTCACAAGTATTCAGCTGCCTTATGGTGAACTCGGCAGACTGGCGGTGGAATATCTCTGTAATGCGGAAGATGCCGCCACCCATTTAACGCTTGCCGGACGCCTGAAAATAAGGCGCTCAAGCGCCACAAATTTATAATTAAACCGCCAATAGCACAGCTTGCTTAGTATATTATAAGCAAGCTAAGTATTATTCATCTCATCAATAACTCTGCTGATACCTGAACACTTCAACTTAAATGCAACCTGTCCGTCGCGCAGGGCATTTGCGTTTCTTTTTGTTTCTCTTCCGACGTGGGTATCGCTCAAATAATGAGACCTGCACATGAATATTAAAAAATTACGTTTTATCTTATTACTTGTCGTTCCGACTTTGGGCGTTGCGGCGGGTGGCTGGTTTTATTTAACCGGCGGTCGCTATGTGGAAACCGATAATGCTTATGTGAAAGCGGATAAAACCGCTATCGGCGCAGAGGTATCCGGTCGCGTATTACACGTGGCGGTAAAAGAAAATCAGCATGTGAATAAAGGCGACTTATTATTTAGCATCGATCCTAAGCCCTATGAATTAGCGGTGGCGCAGGCGAAGTCTGAATTGAATAATACCGTTATCGATTTAAATACCATTAAATCGCAATATCAGAGCAAGCTCGCCAACATCGCGGTATCCAAAAGTCAGTATGCCTATGCGCAACGTGAAGAAGGGCGTTTGCATCGCCTGAGCGGCCCGGGTTACGTGTCCGCGTCGGAACTTGACGCTGCGCACCAGAAAACCCTGTTGATGGCGCTGGAAGTGAACATGTTGCAAAAGCAATTGCAGGAAGTGGTCGACAGTTTCGGTGGCGATATTTCTCTGCCGGTGGAAAAACACCCGCGTTATAAAGAAGCGCTGGCGCATCTGAATACGGCTAAGAATGACCTGACTCACGTCAACGAATATGCGCCGTCGTCCGGGAATATCACCAAAGTATTGCAGACCGGGGAATACGTACAGGGCGGGACCACCGCCATGCTGCTGGTCTCCGATCAGAATCTCTATGTCGAAGCGAACTTCACCGAGAAAGATTTAACCCATATCCGTGATAACGAAACGGCTGAAATCAGCGTCGACTATGCCCCGGGCGTGACCTGGCACGGCAAAGTGAGCAGCATCAGCCCGGCGACGGGCGCTGAGTATTCGGTTATCCCGGCGGAAAACGCCACCGGGAACTGGGTAAAAGTGACCCAACGTGTGCCGGTTCGTATCCGTCTGGAAACCGACGCCAGCCAGCCACAACTGCGTGCGGGCTTAAGCGCCACCATCAAAATTGATACCCAGGCCAGTACCCACAGCGTGTCCTGAGGAGGTCCGTTATGTCTGATGTGATAGCTGCTCCGCAGCCACTGAAGCGTACTGCCGACAGACGATTGTTGATCACCTTCTCGGTGATGCTGGCAACCATCATGCAGGCGCTGGATACCACCATCGCCAACGTGGCCCTGCCGCATATGCAGGGCGCGATGGGTGCGACTCAGGACCAGACGTCGTGGGTGCTCACGTCCTACATCGTCGCCGCTGCGATTGCGATGCCGATGACCGGTTTTGTTGCCGCACGAATCGGGCGTAAACGCCTGTTCACGTGGTCTGTAGTCGGTTTTACCGTGGCCTCAATGCTGTGCGGGGCCGCACAGTCTCTCGATCAAATCGTGATATTCCGCCTACTACAGGGGATTTTTGGCGCAAGCCTGGTGCCGCTGTCACAGTCGGTCATGCTGGATGCCTGGCCGAAAGAGAAGCAC
Source organism: Citrobacter sp. 18056 (assembly GCA_902706235.1). Classification (GTDB taxonomy): domain Bacteria; phylum Pseudomonadota; class Gammaproteobacteria; order Enterobacterales; family Enterobacteriaceae; genus Scandinavium; species Scandinavium manionii. Next base: position 285,942 of record CACSJR010000006.1, read on the forward strand.
GGTTCGGCAATGGCGATGTGGGGGATGGGCGTGATGGTCGGCCCAATTCTCGGCCCGGCGCTCGGCGGCTGGCTCACCGAATATTACAGCTGGCGCTGGGTGTTCTATATCAATATCCCGTTTGGCGCGCTGGCCTGGCTTGGGATCTCGACCTTTGTCAGCGAAACGGCGCTCGATGTAAAACGTAAATTTGACCTGCTGGGCTTCTTCTTACTGAGCGTGGCGATCGGCAGCCTGCAGCTTTTCCTCGATCGGGGCCAGTCGAAAGAGTGGTTCTCGAGTGGCGAAATCATCATCGAAGCGGTGCTGGCGGGCGTGGCGTTTTATCTTTTTGTCTCGCATATTTTCACTGCCAAAAAGCCGTTTATCGAGCCGGGGATTTTCCGTGATAAGAACTTTGTCGTGGGGCTGCTGTTCAGCTTTATGATGGGCACCATCCTGCTGGCCACCATGGCGCTGATGCCGCCGCTGCTGCAAAACTTCATGAACTATCCGGTTATCGACGTGGGCCTGCTGATGACCCCGCGCGGCTTCGGCACCATGTTCAGCATGATGGTAGTCGGGCGCATCGCCGGTAAAGTCGACCTGCGTTACGTTATCGCGCTTGGCGTGGTGGTGATGGCGATTTCACTGTGGCAGATGACGCAGTTCAGTATGTGGATGAGCCAGTGGGAAATCATCAGTTCCGGCGTGGTGCAGGGGATCGGCATGGGGCTGACGTTTGTGCCGCTCTCGACGCTCACCTTTTCAACGCTGGCACCTTCATACCGCACGGAAGGGACGTCGCTGTACTCACTGATTCGTAATATCGGTAGCAGTATTGGTATTTCGGTAGTGACCACTTACCTCGCTCAACAGAGCCAGCGTAATCACAGCGTGTTCTCCGGGTTTATCAATCCGTTTAACAAAGCGCTGCAGCATGATATTCATCACGGTATGTATGGCCTGCATAACATGTCCGGGCTGGTGGCTATCAACAACGAAGTCACCCGTCAGGCGACGGTGATGGCGTACTATCAGGATTTCCGCCTGATGATGTTTTTATGCTTCCTGCTGTTGCCGCTGGTGCTGCTGTTTTCGAAGCCAACGAAGGTGGGTGAGACGATTCTGGAGTAGGAGTGGTGCGTTAATACGCTGGATCGGAGGTTTGTTCCAGTGCGGCGGGTTGTTCAGCTCCCGGTACTCTTGGGAGCTGAGGTTTGTTCCGTTCACCTTTTGTTGGGCAGATTCTATTTCTTCCGCGGAACGTGAACGCCCCTGCTGAAGGTCTGCGGGTTTTAGTGGCATCAGGAAGGTGATAAACCTGAAGGAGCGCAACAACCCTCCGGTCTAAAGAGGGCATCAGCGCGCAGAGATTCACTTCGCCGGACACATCGCCGGATCAAATACCGTTTTCCAGTCCTGCTTCATATCCACCACCGTCCAGCCTTTGGCTTTCGCGACGGGCAGAGCGGCTTCCAGTTTACCGCTGGCTGGTGGATGGCTGTCATAGGCATACTCACGTGCCGCATCGGTGTGATGCACCAGCAGACCGAACGTTTTGTAATTCGGGTTCGCGGCGGTGTATTGCAGCATCTGCAAATCACCATCGCTATTGCCAAAGGCCGCCACCGGGCGATGCCCCATAAACAGATGAATAGCCACTGGCTTATTGGCTTGGTCGTCGTTAAACGCGCCGTTCATGGTTTTGCGGATTTGCGTGCCGTTGTCGGTCAGAGAGAATTCACCCAACGCAAAGGAACCGACCACCTGCTCCGGTGGAATGCCATACATTTTCTGCGACATCACGCGCATAAAGTCGGTACCACCGCCGGAGATAATCCAGGTTTTGAAGCCATTTTCACGCAGATAATCGAGCAGCTGGCGCATCGGCTGGTAGCCCATCTGGTCGTAGCGGCAGCCAAAACGCGCATCTTTATGGGTTTCAAGCCAGCTGGAAACACGTTTGTCGAAATCGTCAGTGGTCATGCCGCTGTGGGTCATCGCCAGCAGTTTCAGTAGCCCTTTATTTCCCGCTTTGACCACGGTTTTCAGGTCATTGGTCAGAACGGCATTAATGAGCGGATCCTGTTTCCATTCCGGATGCTCCGGTGCCTGGCGCTTGATTTCGTCAATAATAAACTGGATCTGGAATGTCAGCGGCGCTTCCGGCCACAGCGTGCCGTCGTTGTCGAACACCACATAGCGCTGATCTTCAGGAATAAACGCGTCACTGCCCTGTTTCGTCGAGTTTTCTACCCACTGTTCGATAGACTGTTTGGCCGCGGTGTCATTCCAGGTGGAAAGCGGGTCGGCGTGGGCCAGCGTGCTGCAACCCAGCATCAGTGTGCAGGCCAGAAGTGTTTTTTTCATCGTTTTTTCCTTTCAACGGGAGCGAGTTCAGGCAATGAGACTGGCTGCCAGAAGCGCAGCCAGCGGTGATGTAACCAGTTCGCGCTTTGGCGCAGCTGACGGCGTGCAAACCAGCCGCTTGCGCCGATAATCAGCAGAACCAGCAGGCCGATGGCGACATGCCACGGCGTATCGCCGGTACTGCCACGTAGAGCAGATTCTTTGCCTGCGGCGCGGGCGCTTTCGATCTTCAACGTTTCGCCTTTCAGCTCCGCCAGTTGCCACTGATGGTGTTCGGTATCCCACCAGCGTAGTCTTACCGGCGGCAGCGTCAGGGTGCCGGAGTCGGTTGGCATATAGCGCAGTTTTTCCACGCGCATTGCGCCCTCGATATCACCGCGTCCACTTTTGATAAAACTATTTACCGGCGTCAGACGCTGGCTCTCATCGCCAGGAATAGCGTACAGAATCTGCGGGATTTGCGCGGGTAAAATGTCCTGAGCCTTGACGGTGACCACGCGTTCGACCGCATCGCCCGCGCGCAGGGTTTTATCTTTTCCGGCATGGTACTGGGTGATGGTCTGCGTCAGTGAAAGGCCGCGTGCGGGTAAAAAGCGGTCTGGTTGCTCAACACCTTTCGGCCAGTTGACTGGCAATTCAAGCGCCTCCAGATGCACTGTCGCCGGTGGCTGACCCGAAGAGGTGATGGTCAGGTCGACCGCAGGCAGACGCAGTGTGCCTTGATCCCATGCCATCAACTGGCGTTCAAGACGAATGCCGCTCCAGGAGATGCCGTTTTGTTGGCGAGTCAGTAACTGGTTTGGCAGCGGCGTATTGAGTAATACCCCCTCCTGAACCTTAAACTCAGGCCATTCTGGCGGCGGATTAAACCAGCTGTCGGTCCAGTATGTGACGGCCACGGTTACCGGCTGGCCCGGCACAACACTTTGCGGGGCCACGATTTCACGCGTGATGTCCATTGCCGCATGGGCCGGGAGCATCGCCACCATCAGCAGTGCTAACAGGCGTTTCATGGCGTCGTCTCCTGGGCTCCGTTGCGGTACAGACTTTCCAGCAGGCCAGACGGTGACACCTGTAAATTCTCAAACCACTGATTAAGCTGCGGCGAGGTGCCTTTGATTGCACCAATGTCTTTTTGCTTCACGCCCTGGCCTTTTTTCAAATCTTTTAGCACTTTGTCCGGCCCTTCATCATCCTGGTTGCTCCCTTGCTCCTGCTCAGCCTCGCGCTGTTTGAGCCGCAGTTGCATGACGATGTGCGACACTTTTTCGCGGTTTTCCAGCGCCATTTTCCAGTCCGGGCGCAGGCTCAGCGCCTGATCGTAGGTGTCGAGCGCCTGCTGCCACTGTTTTTGTTGTGCAAGGCTGTTGCCGGTCCATAACAGCGTTTCCGGCGTTTGCGGCGCGCGGCGGAATGCGCTCACAGCGGCAGTAAAGTTTCCGGCATTGTACCAGGCGATGCCTTGCCACAGCGGATCGCGGAAGTGTTCGGCGGCTTTTTGGTAGTCGCCTTTCTCAAACGCGTGCTGACCCTGAACGTCCGGGCTGACCCACGCGTCGAGCCAGGCAGCATCGCTATGGGAAGACCAGAACATCATCGGCATCACCAGTGCGATGCAAATCAGCTGGCGGCGCCAGAAGAACAGCAGCACCAGCATCGGGATCGCCAGCAACCAGCCGCTGTTTTTCCAGTGCAGGTCACTGCGGGCGTTGTTTTGTTGGGTGACGGACTGCTGAATATGGCTCTGTACCACCTGCAAATCGCTGTCATCGGCGGTGACCAGCGTGACCGGAATACCGGCCTCGCGCACCGTACTGAAACGCTCAACGTTGAGTCGGGTGTCGATACCGCGGCTGGCGTATTTTTCCGGCAGCGTGCCGCCCGCGGCGGTACCCGGGACCCAAATCTGAATCGGTGCGTTGAGCTTTTCGAGGTAGGACACGTCGGCGTCTGTTAGCGTATCCGCCACCAGAATCAGACTGCGCGGCGAGGCCGGGCTGTTTTTGATCGCCAGCTCAACGGCGGCCTTCAGGCCAGAACCCGAACCTTCCGGCATCAGCGACGGGTTTTGCGCATGCAGGAACAGCGAGAAGAACTGCGGGTCCTGAGTCAACGGTGTGGTAACAAATGCCTGATTGCTGTACACCACCAGACCGTATCGTGCGCCGGGGGCGTTATCCATCAGGCTGCTGATTTTGCTTTGCATGCGTTCGTTGCGGCTCGGCGCCAGGTCCTGAGCGTACATCGCCAGGTCCTGCTGCATGACCACCATCACGTTACTTTCTGGGGTCAGGGCCGCGGGAAACTCACGCTGCCAGGTCGGCCCAGCGAGGGCAATCACCCCGAGGGCGAACAGCCATGGCAGCACCTGGGTCAGGCGTTTTGAGCGCCCGATAATCAGCACTTTCGCGAACGGTTTGTCCATGATGCGCTGCCAGGCGCTGGCCCCGGCGAAGGGCAGAAATGCCAGCAGGGCGGCAACAATCAGCCCCAGCAAACGCCACGGGTAGATAAAGTGGAAGTCACTCATGACCGTTTCTCCCTGATAAATCGCGCCAGAGCCAGCAGCAGCAACAGCAGCATGGCGGCCCCGAGTGGCCAGGCAAACAGCGGCAGATGCCACGACCAGCCGATGCTTTTCACCTGTACCGGCGTGATGGCGTCAATCTCTTTCCAGACGCTGTCGAGCGCCGCGCCGGAGTTCGCGGCGGTCCACGATTTTCCGCCAGTCGTTTGGGCGATTTGCTGTAACAGCGGAAGGTCGACTTTATCTTCCCCGACGCTGTGCGTGTCGCCGAAGGCGATGGTATGCACCTGAACGTGGTGTGAGGCCGCCAGTTGCGCGGCAAGATCTGGCGAAAGCTGCGACGCGGTATCGTTGCCATCGGTCAGCAGAATGGCGAGTTTGCTGGCCTCTTTATCGGTGCCGGAATCGAGCACTTTCACCGCCACGCCGAGGGCATCGCCGATCGCTGTTTGTTGGCCGATCATCCCCGGGGCGAGCTGATCAATGCGCATATTCAGCGCCTGCTTATCTTCACTCACCGGTGCGAACGGCCAGGCGCTGCTGGCAAAAATCACCATCCCGATGCGGTCAGATTTACGCCCCGCCACGAATTTACGCACCGACGCCTGAACCGCCTGCAAACGCGTGATGCCGCCTTCGACATCGTTCTTTTGCATTGAGCCAGAGACGTCGAGGATAAGCACCATATCGCGCATCGGCTTCTGAATGTGCTGCGGCGGGGTGAGGTATTCCGGGCGGGTCAGGGCGCAAACCAGCAGGGCCCACACCAGCCAGAACATCGCCCCGCGTAGCCAACCGTCACGTACCGGCTGGCTGTCGAGTTTCAGTTCATCGATGAGATTGGGCAAGAACGGCACGCGAACGTGCTCTTTTTGCTGGTTGTCCTGCGATAGCAGATAGCGCCCCAGCAGCGGTAACAGCATTAACAGCCATGCCCATGGCCAGGCAAAATCAATCCGTGAAAATAGCTCAGACATCAGGCAGCTCCTTCAGCCATTGTGCCAATTGATGGCGCAGCCGTGATTCATCATCGTCCGCAAGTCGGTTATCTCGTTGGCAATATTTGGCACACATTTGCAGGCGCAGTCCGTTTTCAAGGGGAACCTGCTGTAACAATGCCTCTGCGGTCAGCCAGTTGCTGACCGTCGCGCGCGGCTGGTGAACCAGTAGCACCTGTTTAATCAGATTCAGCCAGCTGTCGACGCTGTGTGACGCGGGCAAAACGGACAGCGCTTCGCGACGCCAGCGATTGCGGCGGTAGCGGGCACAGTAGAAAAACAGATAAACGATGAGAACCGCGAGCAGCAGGGCACCCAGTGCCAGCCAGCCCGGCGGCAGAGGGAACCAGGAAGGAGAGGGAGGTAGCGCCGGCTGCGAGAGCGCGGGCACGGAAAATCCTTTCTCGAGCATTCAGATACCTTTTTGTAACTGCTTAATCAGATCCTGAGTGACCACCAGATGATTCACACGAATGCCGAGCCGCGTCAGGCGGCTTTGCTGGCGGGCAAGACGCGCCGTGGTGCTTTGCTCAATATCCGCTTTTAACCCGGAGTTGAGCGTAAATGCTGCTTCGTGACCTTGCCAGGTGGCCGCCAGGGAGCCCGAAGAGGGCAGGCGCTTGTGCAAATCATCCAGTACCACAAAGGCGCTGACTTCGCAGCGACGGCGCAGCCCGGCAAGCAGGGCGTCGCAGTTGTGGTCCAGATCGTGGAAATCGCTGAGCACCGCCACCCATGCGCCGTTGGGGATAGCTCCGCTGGCGCGCAGAAGCGCATCGGACAGCGTCACGGTGGCGACGGGTTCAGTCGGATACTGTTCCGGCAGCAGCTGGTTGTAGTGCTGCAACGTATCAAGGATGGTATTCAGACTGGTGCGCGGCGGGCGGCATTTTTGCAGCGCCATGTCGGTATCGTTAAATACCAGGCTGCCGACCCGATCGCCATCGTGCCAGCTCCGCCAGGCCAGCAGTGCGGCGGTTTTTGCTGCGGCGACGGATTTGGTTTGTCCACGGGTGGCGAAGAACATATCGAGGCGCTGATCGACCAGCAAAAACACCGGGCGCTCGCGCTCTTCGTTGTAGAGTCTGATCCACGGCTGACGAAGGCGGGCCGTTGCCTGCCAGTCAATCAGACGCACGTCGTCGCCTGGCTGATAGCGGCGCAGACTGTCAAAATTCAGCCCGCGACCCTGCTGTTTTGAGGTGCGTTCACCTGCCAGCGCGCCCGGCGGAATTTGCCCCGGCGGGTTGGCAATCAGACGTGCGTCGTTGACCAGCGCAAGCAGCGTCTCACGGTCGACACTGAGGCGGCTGTCCATTACGCCACCACGGCGTCGAGGAGCATTTTCACCACGTCATCAGCGGTGCAGTTATCGGCGCTGGCCTGGTAGCTCAGCATCAGGCGATGACGGATAACCGCCGGCGCGATGCGGCGCACGTCTTCCGGCAGCACTGCGTCGCGGCCTTCGAGCCACGCCTGCGCGCGGGCACAGCGGTCAAGCGCCAGTGAGCCACGTGGGCTGACGCCGATGTGGATGTAGCTTGCCAGCGTGTCACTGACGTTCTGCGGATAACGCGTCGCTTCAATCAGATTGACGATGTACTCCTCAATCGCAGGCGCCACGTACACGGCAGAAATCTCCTGCCAGCTGGCGGCAATTTCCTGCTGCGAAAGGGTCAGATTTTCATCCTGCGGGGCGGTTTCGCTTTTTGCCAGGGCCTGATATTTGGCCTGCTGTTCGGCGCGAACCATCTGCATCACTTTCTGCTCGTTCTCTTTCGACGGGTAATCGACGAGAACTTTCATCAGGAAGCGGTCGAGCTGTGCTTCCGGCAGCGGCCAGGTCCCTTCCTGATCCACCGGGTTCTGCGTGGCGAGCACCATGAAGACGCCCGGCAGCGGCCAGGTTTTCCCGGCGACGGTCACGTGGCGTTCTTCCATCGCTTCGAGCAGCGCCGACTGCACGCGGGCAGACGCACGGTTGATTTCATCGGCAAGAATAACGTTGCCGAACACCGGCCCTGGACGGAAGCGGAACTGGTCCTCTTCGCGGGTTGCGTTCTGCTGATAAATTTCGCTGCCGGTAATGTCTGACGGCAGCAGGTCAGGGGTGAACTGAATACGGCGGAATTCGCCTTCAACGTGGCGCGCCAGTTCGCGCACCGCACGGGTTTTCGCCAGGCCAGGCAGGCCTTCGAGCAGCACGTGCCCGTCGCAAAGCAGGGCGATAATCAGCATCCGAACCAGTTCTTCCTGGCCCAGAACCTGGGTGTTCATTCGTTGTTCTAACTGAAGCAGTTTTTCCCTGCTATTCATTTTTTCACTCCTGCAAAATCACGTTTCAGTAGCGTGGCGATCCCAACCAGAATTGGCTCAGCATAGTTAAAGAAGGCTTTGATGCCAGGGCAAAGGTAGTTCAGACCCAGCTCGCCATCGGGAGTCCGCACCAGACGGTTTTTCGGGCATTCGCCCCAGCACAGTTTGAGGTAAGGGCACTCTTTACAGTATTTCGGCAGGGTATCTTTTTTGCCCATGCCAAAAGCCTGCTGGCGTTCGGAGAACGCGAGGTGCGCCAGTTTGCTGTTCTCGATATTGCCTATCTGATATTCCGGGTAGACGTAGTGGTCGCAGGAGAAAATGTCGCCATTTTTTTCGATAGCGAGGCCCTTGCCGCAGAACTCGGAGGCGGTGCAAATCTGCGCCGGCATCCCCATGGTCTGCGCCACGGCGGTTTCGAACAGGTTCACCTGCACGCGGCCTAAGTCGTTGTTGACCCACTCTTCGAACACCGCAATCAGGAAGGTGCCCCAGTCTTCGGGATCAACCGACCAGTCGGTGACGATGGAGTCTAAATCACCCGGGCGGGCGCGACGGCTGCCGGTAATCGGAATGGAATCGTCCTGCCAGAATTGTGGCGCGGTGCTTTTGAAATCGACGGGTTCGACGCACGGGTTGAACTGCACGTAGGTCGCGCCCAGTTCGCGGGTCATGAAGCGATACACTTCTAGCGGGAAGCGGGCGTTGGTGCGGTTGACGGTCACCAGCGCGTTGAACGGTACGCCGTGGCGCTTGAGCGCGTCGACGCCTTCCATCACTTTATCGAAGGTCGGTTTGCCGCTGCGCGTGACGCGATAGCGGTCGTGCAATTCTCGTGGGCCATCAATCGAGATACCCACCAGAAACTTATGTTCTTTGAGGAACGCAGCCCATTTGTCGTTGATCAGTACGCCGTTGGTCTGCAAATCGTTTTCAATTTGCTGGCCCGGTTTTTTGTACTGCTTCTGGAATGCGACCACTTTTTCGAAAAATTCGAGTCCCATCAGGGTCGGTTCGCCGCCCTGCCAGGAGAAGACAACCTGCTCGCCATCCTGTCCATCGATGTACTGACGAATGAAGTTTTCCAGCACCTCATCGCTCATCCCGGTGTGTCTGTCCTGATGGAGTAATTGTTCTTTAGACAGGTAGAAACAGTAGGTGCAGTCGAGGTTACAGGTGGAGCCGGAGGGTTTGGCCATCACGTGGAAACGGCGTTTGTACTCTGGACCTTTGCCGTCATATTTTTCCGCAGACGGTAATGCTTTTACGGGTAGTGTGGTGCTGTACTTCATAGCAAACCCCTAAGGTGTAATGACTGACAAAGCGCACAATGATCGTAGTTCAAAATGCAGAGCGGATTGCAATCGCAACCCGCTCTGAGCATGAGGTTCAATGCCTCACTATATCAACATTATTTGTTGATGTTTGAACCTTGCTCAAGCATCGCTGACGCATCAGAGATGGTGAATGAGCCTGGTTTCTGGCGTGGTGGGAACTCTTTGAAGGTTGCGAGCATTTGTTTCGCGTACTTCTGAGCGCCGCCCATCAGGAACATGCGGTCGTAGAACCAGCTCTGGTAGCCCATACCTTTGTCGCCTTTCTCAAGCGGATCCACTTCCAGATCGAAGATCAGAGGTGCACGCAGCTTGGTGAACGGATAACGCCACAGATCCAGACCTTCGTGCTCCTGAATCATGAAGTGCGCTTTCCAACGACCGTAACGCATCGCCAGCAGATCGCCGTCATCACTCCAGTAGAAGAACTCTTTACGCTGGTCTTCGCCTTTGCCCTGCAGGAAGTCGAGCTGGTTGTAGCCATCCAGATGAACTTTGTAGGTGATGGACGGGGTTTTGTAACCCTTCAGCAGCTGATCTTTGATGTTGGCATCGCCCGCAGCAGCAACCAGCGTCGGGAACCAGTCGTAGCTTGCAAACATGTCTTTTACGATGGTGCCTGGTTTGATGTGGCCAGGCCATTTGACCATCGCAGGAACACGGAAGCCGCCTTCCCAACCGGTGTTTTTCTCACCGCGGAATGGCGTTTCGCCTGCGTCAGGCCAGGTTGCCGTCATCGGACCGTTATCGGTGGTGTAAACAACGATGGTGTTATCTTCAATGCCGAGATCTTTAATCTTCTGCAGCACTTCACCAACCATCTTGTCATGCTCAACCATACCGTCAGCATAAGTACCGAGGCCGGTGGCCCCAATGCTCTTATCTTTCAGGTGGGTTTTGTTGTGCATACGGGTGGTGTTGAACCAGGTAAAGAATGGCTTTTTAGCCTTAACCTGACGTTCCATGAAGTCGTTGTTCGCCGCTAACGTTTCTTCGTCAACGGTGCCCATACGCTTAATGGTCAGTGGACCGGTATCTTCAATTTTGCCATCAGCGCTGCTCTTAATCACGCCGCGCGGGCCGAATTCTTTACGGAAGGCCGGGTCTTTCGGATAATCCGGGTTCTCTGGCTCTTCTTCCGCATTCAGGTGGTACAGGTTACCGAGGAACTCATCGAAACCGTGTGCGGTAGGCAGGAACTCATCGCGGTCGCCGAGGTGGTTTTTACCAAACTGACCGGTCGCGTAGCCCAGCTGTTTCAGGATGTTAGCAATGGTCGGGTCTTCTTTTTGCAGACCCTGTGGTGCACCTGGCATACCGACTTTACTCATCCCGGTACGGAATGGCATCTGGCCGGTGATGAACGCAGAACGACCCGCGGTGGAACTTTGTTCAGCGTAGTAAGAGGTGAATTTTGCACCCTGAGCAGCAATGCTGTCGATGTTCGGGGTGTCATAACCCATCGTACCCTGGTTGTAGGTACTCAGGTTCCAGTAACCGATATCGTCACCAAAGATGACAACGATGTTCGGTTTAGAAGAATCTTGTTTTGGAGAGGCTGTCGCAGGCGCTGCGTAAGCAGACGTTACAGCGCCAGAAGCCAGCGTCAGCATGCTGGCCAGCATCGTCCTCTTGAAAGGGACATTTTTTAACATGTGGAAGAGCTCCGTTCATTAAGGTCTATGTGAGTATAGTTAAGGTTAACGAATTGCATACTTGTGTTTGATGCAAAAATAAATGATTACGATTATGTACTTTTATGTACAAAATCCGCCAGATAGAACGGGATTTTAACGCGCTTTTATGCATAAAAAAGGACTGATATAAGAGGTCGCGGCAACTGCAGATACCGGGATTAATGGCGGCGACCTATTTTTGGCGATGAAGTGATGTTAGCGTTATTCTCGCTTCTGACGCTCCCAGCAGATCCGGTTTCGCCCGTCACGCTTGGCTTGATAAAGCTGCTTATCGGCAAATTCCAGCAGGGCTTCCATCGTCATGCCGGGGTGCCATCGCGCTACACCCAGACTCATCGTCACGCGCGGCGAAACCGTCGATCCTTTGTGCGGAATACGCGCTTCAGCCAGCGCATGCTGGATACGCTTGGCGATGCTGAGTGCGCTGCCCGGTCCGTCGCAAGTCGCCATTACCACAAACTCTTCTCCACCAAAACGGAAGGCGGCATCGGTGTCTTTGCGCAGCGACTGTTCAATGCAGCGCGAGACCCGAATCAGGCATTTATCACCTTCAACGTGACCGTAAAGATCGTTGTATTGCTTGAAAAAATCGATATCCAGCACAATCAGAAATAGCGATTTTTTGCCCTGCACAAGCGAACGGGTGCTTCGGGAAAAATACTCGCCCAGGCTGTGTCGGTTATACAGGCCGGTGAGGGTATCGTAGTTGGCGAGTCTGAGCAACTTCTTGATCAGCAAGTTCTTTTCATACTCGCTGCGCTGAGTCCGCTGATAGGATTCGATCAGAATGTAGCGCGCCGAAAGCACCACAATCAGGATGATCACCGCTGCAATGCTCTGCAACAAGGTGAACACCATCGGCGAGATAAACCCGCCGAAAATCACGGTGGCGATAATCGGCACGATAAACAGGGTCAGCAGTTTGGCTGAGATGTAGAAAGTGATGGTCGCCGGAAGCAGCACGATAACCAGTGCGACCATCGCGATGGTCGGTTGCTGAAAGTCATTCAGCATGTGAAAGAAAATAACCGACCAGAAGGCACTGAAGATAAGTACGATGGCGGGCAGGCATTTCTGATACAGCCCTTCATTGATACGATCGTGTAGCCGCCAGGTAACCAGCGCATTGAACAGCGAAAAGCCGATGATGCCGTACAGCGGCAGGGTGTAATTCTCCGCATCCAGCGGAATCGACGCCCCGCCAAACACCCTCAGCACCAGCCACAGGCAACAAATTATATTCAGGCACAAAAACCAGATATACCCCTTCACGCTGGCGATCGCCACTTCTCCGGTGCTGTGCTTGATATCCATGACCTGACTCCCGATTTTCTTATCCTTGATGATAGTGGATCACACTTTGCTGCTCAAACCCCGGCCTGCATTTTCCCTTTTCCAGACGATTCAGTTAGAAAACCAAGACTTAACTTAAATGTAACCAAATGATATATTTTTTCATAACTTACAAGGTTGAATAACCAAAGTTGTACTACTTTTACAAAAAGTAAGATCTGCCTTTTTAGCCCGTCACTCGTTCGTTTTTTTTCAACGTCTTGATTTTAATGGAATGCGTATGAACAGAATTTATCGTCTTGTCTGGAGTCACGTTGCCTCCGCATTTATCCCGGTTGCAGAATTTACTGCCGGACATCGAGGAAAAGCATCACGCGCTGGACGGCGAAAACTTCTGATCTCCGGGGCGCTGGTTGCCGGGTTGATGCCCGTAGCCGCCCTCGCAGATGATGTGAACTGGGCAACTGATCATCCCACTTATGCGTTTTCAGAGGAACCGGATTACAACTTTGACCGAGTGATAGATACCGGGACGGCGTACGGCATTGACATCACTACGGCGGATTCCAATTTTGCTGCAGGTACCACGCTGAACATCGGCGGCAGTATCCCGACCTTCCCGACCTATACCAACAATGGCGTGACAAATAATCCCGTATCGGTGGTGGATGCGCTGCCCGCGGGGGCCGGTAACCGCATTATTACCATAAATGCGACCGACTCGAACAACGTCACCACACCGATTACGGCCGATAATATCGCCGATTTTACCTACTCCCCCAGCCCCGCAGTTCCGCAGCAAAATCAGGAACTGAATGTTGAAGTGCCGGGCCTGGACGGTAGCTATGAGGTGGTCAGCGTCTATGACTCTTCTACATTTACGTCGGCCGCAGATGTGCCGGTCGCCGAGATGCAGATACCGGTCTACGATCCCGATTCGGTGCGGATCCTCAATGATTTTGGCATTGCCTACGTCAGCGAAGGTGGTGGCACGGCCAATATCAACGTCGGCGCGGATACTGCGGGCACGACGCCTATTTCAGCCCCCGTAAATACCATTGATCTGCTGGCGAAAAATTCGACGCTGGCGTTTGTAGCGGCTGAAAGTGGAAACGCGGGGGCGGCGAACTGGCAATCGGATAATTACATCCACTTCCGTCCGGCGGCGGTTATCGCCAACCAGTCAAGCCAAACCAATGTACAAAGTACGCAATATAACTACACACTGACTCTGCCGGAGTATGAAATCGGTCCGTTGGGCAAAGTTCGGCTGGTCGGCAACAAAGAATTCGATATCACTTCGTCCGCAGATATTGCTGATGTCAACAATTTCCTGGTGGGTCAGGGGGCGTATGCCGGTAAATCACAGGTGCAGTACTGGCTGCTGGCCGGGGCGTCAGTAGACGGTAGCGATCCGATCACCTCATCCACACAGGCGCAAACGACCTACAACGGCATTATTACCGATCTGCTGGGTCAGGCGGAAAGCACGACCATTAATGTGGAATACAACGTCTGGGATGACCTGGATTCACATACCAATAACGCCACGATAGGCACCGGTAACCTGCGGGTCATTTACGCCACAGGAAAAGATGCCACAGGCACGGTGACGGATATTGGGAGCCTGGCGGTCGACGGTGCGACGGCCGTGATGCAAGCCGACAACGGTGCCGTTATCACTAACAATGGCGCGATTAACGCCTGGAGCAGCAGTGGTAGCAGCCCGACAACCGTAGGGATGCGGGCGACCGATGCGACGGCGACCAACAACGGCGTACTGAACGCCGGGCTGTTCCTCGAAAAAGACGGCAGTAATCAGAATGTGAATAATGCCGGGTCGGCGGCTATCGCTGCCGATGGCAGCAGTACCGTCACTAACACCAACAACGGCCATATCAACGTTGCCATTACTGATACGGCAACCCATAACGCCTACGGTATTATCGCCGGGAATACCGCCAATGTGACTAATGCTGAAGGTGGCACTATAGCGATTGTCGGCAACAGTCATAATACCGATGGTAAAGCTGGCGCATATGGCGTGCTCACTGGTGACGCCGCCAACTTCACCAACCAGGGAGCCATGTATGTGGGCAGCACCCCGGTTATTGATGGGACAGCTCCCACCGCGGTTAACCTGGTGGGAAGTGGTGATTTTACGGCAGCGATTGCCTCCACGGGCACCGGCACTATCCTCAATGATACCACCGGGGAAATTACCCTGATGGACAATACCCGCAATGCGGCAGGGATCCTGGTCAATGGCGGTGGTGCGACGGTCACCAACAATGGTGAGATTAATGTGTTAGGTAAGCTGGTCAACGACTCAGCTGCCGCCAACTACGGGATGTACGTTAAAGATAATACCGGTGTCGTCACCAATAACGGCAATATTCAGGTCGATGGCGACAACAATATCGCGCTGCGCGTACTGGCACAGGACGCGAATGCCACAATGACGTCCACCGAGGACAGCACCATTATCGTCGGGGCGGAAGGGGAGCTGGGGGGCACCGATGATAATCCGTATGCCTACCGTAACTATGCGGTGTATGCCGAAGGGTTGAATGGCAAAGCGGCGACGGTGCAGCTGGATTCGACCGTGCGTCTGCTTGCAACCGGTGCGATTGGTGCCCATGCGCGTGGTAACTCGACCATTAACGTCGGCGCACCTGCCTCCTTAACCTTTGAAAATACTGATCAGATTGGCTACTACGCCTGGGGACAGGGGGCAAGTATCAATATCGCCAACCCGACCATTACGGATGATGGGCAAGCCCGTTCGATTCTGTTTGCGGTTGATAGCGGGGCGAAGTTCACGGGGGAGACCACCGGGGGTGACTACAATCTGACCGTTGCCGGCACCGGCTCCACCGGGGTTTTTGCGAATGGCCTCTCGCAGGACGGCTCGGTGGTGACTGAAGTGACTACCGGTAACGCGCAGATTAACGTCAGCGGCACGGATGCCGTTGGGGTGAAAGTCACCGGCGGCGCAGTGGGCACCATCAGCGATGGCGCGATAAATCTGAATGGTGATAACACCACTGCCGTACTGGTGGATGGGCGTAATTACACTCTCACAGGCGTTGACACAGATGGTGATGCGCTTGACACCAAAGTGAGTTCTTCCGCGAAAATCGGGTCAGCGGCGGGACAAACCGGCATTGTTGGCTACAACGTCTCGCATAAAGGGGATTTGACCCTCAATAGCGGGGCGGATCTCACGCTGAATGGCAACACCAGTACCGGGGTGCTGTTGCATGATGGCGGTATTGCAATCGTCAATTCCGACGTCAGTGTGGCAGGGACGTCAGTTACGCCAGGTACAGGTAACATCGGGGTGGATATTCAGAACGCCGGTGAACTGACCAACAACGGTGCCATTACCGTCTCCGGTTTAGAGGGCAGCGAAAATGTCGGGGTACGGGTCCAGGGGGCTGGCGCTATCGTCCACCAGTTGGGGGATGTCTCGGCGAATGGAGGCCTGGCGGCGGTACAACTTACCGGGGATAGCGCAGCCCTGACGGTCAACGGGACAGATAACCATATCAGCGCCAGCAGGGGAGCTGATGGGGTGCTTATCGACAGCACCGGCGCATCCTCTTTTAATGCCAGCAACACCACCATTGATATCACCGACAGCGGTGCGGGGATAAATAACAATGCCAACGCCAGTAGCATTAACCTGACCAATGTCACAATCAATGCCGACGACGGCCCGGCGATTCGTACCGCAGTGACCTTTGATGCGGAAGGCAGCGGCAACGTGCTGAATGTCAGCGGCAGCGGCGGCGGTTTTGCCTTTATGAATGCCGACGGTTCAGACACCACCGGCGACCTGACAATCGGCACCGGCTACACCATCAATGGCAACGGCGACGGCAGCCGGGGGATCCTCGCGCGGACTAACGGTAATGTTATCTCCGGCACCAGTATCACCATGGCGAGCGGTGCTGGTGCGGCGATTGAAGCGACTGATGCCGGCAGCCTGACCAACAACGGTATCATTGCGACCAGCAGCGATACCGGCAGCACGATCCTCGCGCAAAATACCGGGGCGTTTACCAACACCAGTTCCATCACCTCCAGCAGTACCAGCAACAGCCAGTCGCTTATCGATCTTAGCGGTGACGTCGATTCACGTAATATCACCAACAGCGGCACCATCACCAGCCTGAGCCAGAATGCGACCGTGATTGATGCCACGGGTAGTGCCAATAACACCCTGACCAACAGCGGCATCCTGAAAGCGGCCAGCAGTACGGCGAAAGTGATTGCGCTCGGCAGTGGTAACGACAGCGTGACCTTAAGCGATACCGGGCAGCAAACGCAGGGTGAAATCCTGATGGGCGCTGGTAACGACCAGTTTAACTGGAGCGACGGCAGCCTGACGGGGGGCGTCACCTTTGAAGGAAACGACGGGCTGGACAGCGCCACTGTCGGTAGTGTGGATATCGCCGATACCACCCATATCCTCAGTGAAGGCGGCACCGGCAGCACGCTGACCTTTGAAGGTACCAAAGGCAGTATTGGCTCACTGACGGCGGATGATCTCGCGACCGGCACCAATATTGGCACTGGCTGGAGCACCCTGACCCTTACTGGTGCCGGGGCCGACATGCGTGTCGCGAAAGATCTCACGCTGTCAGGCGCACCTGTTATCAACGTCAATGACGGTGCAATACTGCGAACTGGCGACAGCGCGACAGTGGACGGTGAGGCGACTATCCATAATTACAATATCGCCACGGCGGGAAGCGGCGCGAAGATCTCCTTCGACGGTAGCGACGATCAGACCTACAGTGGTGTGATTTCCGGCACTGGTGGTATGGAGCGCATCAACGGCGGCAACACCATTCTGCTTGGCGATAACACCTACACCGGCGACACACTGATTGGTGGCGATTCAGAACTGAGCCTCGGTAATGGCGGCGATGTGGGTAGCCTGTCAGAACAAACCAACATCACCGACAACGGCATCCTGACGGTTAACCATTCTGACGTGGTCACCCTGGGCGGCGTGATTTCCGGCAGCGGTGATTTCCGCCAGATTGGCACAGGTTTGACACGTCTGAACGGAAACAACAGCTACGCAGGTACCACCGACGTAGAACAGGGTACGTTGCTGATTAACGGTGTGCAGAGTGGCACCGGGTTAACCACGGTTTACACGGGCAGCACGCTTGGCGGCTACGGCACGATTGGTGGCAATGTGCTCTTCCAGAGTGGTACGACCCTGAAACCAGGTGATGATAACCGGGGTAACGGAACCGGAGTCTTGACGGTTAATGGCAACCTGACGCTTGCCAGTGATACCAACAGCCATTTCCAGCTTGGGGAGTCCTTTACTCCCGGAGGAACGCTTAATGACCTGGTTCAGGTCAACGGTAACCTGACGCTGGACGGTACCTTAAATGTTGATCAGACCAGCGATGGTCGCTTCTTGCCTGGCGTATATCGTTTGTTTAATTACACCGGGGCATTAACCAATAACACCATGGAGATTGGTTCACTGCCCACGCCAACCCAACAGCTTTATTCCATTCAGACCTCTATTGGCAATCAAGTCAACCTGGTACTCAGCTATACCCTGCCTCTGGGTAAATTACAGTTCTGGGATGGGGACCCGGATGGAAACAATCACGGTACTGGTACAGGTGATGAGACAAGCGGTAATGGAGTTGTTGATGGGGGGAACGGTACCTGGTTTGCCAATGAAGGAAGTACCAGCAATAACTGGACACAGCAGGATGGTAACGGGAATGAACCGTGGAATGAAGGTGCCTTTGCGATCTTCCAGACCAAAGGCGGGACCGTCACATTATCGAATGAGAATGGTCCTGTGCGTGCTTCAGGGATGCAGTTTACGGCTGATGACTACATTCTTAATGGTGATTCGACTACCCCATTGGAGATGATCGAGACCCAGGTTGCAGGGGGATTAGTACCGGACAACGCCTACACCAGTGAAGGGGAAACGGATGCGGGTCGTTTCTTCGTGATCCGTGTCGGGGATGTCAGTGATACGGGCACAATTTCCGGTGCAGATATCACGACGACCATTAATGCCAATCTGGTCGCTAATACCCTGAGTCTTCCAGATAAACCTGCACTACGGTTGCTTAAAACCGATGCCGGTCGCTTGATCCTCAACGGTGATAATACCTTTGCGGGTGGGGTTGAGGTATGGGGAGGCACGCTGCAGGCCAGTCGTGATGAAAATCTCGGGCTAGCCGGAACATCCATCACGCTGAACAATGGGGCCACGTTCCAGTCAGGTGATGATTTTACTACCCAGCGAAAAATTTTCCTGGGGGAAAATGAGGGCGGCACCTTCGACACCTACGGTCATACTTTCACCCCAACCGGCGTGATCGGGGGCGATGGTTCGCTGGCAGTGGTGGATAGCTCCACCGGAAACGGCGCGGGCCAGTTGGTGCTCAACACCGCCAACACCTACAAAGGTGATACTACCATTACCGGCAAAAACGGCATCGGTACGCTGACGGTTAACGCCAACACCACGGGCGCATTCGGTAAACAGGACAGCACCGTGTCGTTGACCGATGAGGCCGTGGTTAATTTCAACAACGACGCCAGCGCGCAGTCACACACCTTTGATGTCAATAATTCGACCCTGGCGTTTAACAGCGGCGCTACTGCCGAATCGAGCACCATCGGCCTGACCGCCGGCACTGCCAGCTTTACCGGCAGCAGTAATGCAGGCAGCGCGACCATTAATGTCGATAACACTTCACGGTTGTTGATGTCAGGCAGCGCCGACGGCGGCACCAGCGTCACCACCAACGCCGGTACCGTGGCGTTTTCCGGCAATGCCCAGGCGGCTAACGCGCGAATTGCCAACCAGAGCGGCGCGAATGTGACGCT
>CACSJR010000007.1 GCA_902706235.1 Citrobacter sp. 18056
ACGCCACCCCTACTCCCAAGCGCTGCTTTCCGCCGCCCCGATACCGGACCCAACGAAAAAGAAACAGCGCATCGTGCTCAAAGGCGATATTCCAAGCCCTATATCTCCGCCATCTGGCTGCGTATTTCGTACCCGCTGCCCAAGTGCCACTGACGCATGTGCCCAGAACATTCCGCAAGAACAACAGGTGAACGACGAGCACTGGGTAAGCTGCGTCCGCCTGCATGAACTCAATCACCAGGGGTAGGAACTGATCATGATCACGGATACTTTGCAGGGAATTACTTATCAACGTCTGGCAGAGCAAGGCATCGTGCTGCCCGCGTCACCTGCGCCGATAGCGAATTTTAGCTCCCACGTGATTGTGGGCAATTTACTGTTTCTCTCCGGACAGGGTCCCGTGGAAGCGGACAATAGAAAGCATCAAGGAAAAGTCGGCAGAGATGTTTCAGTAGAAGAAGCCTACCAGCACGCCAGGCTTACGGGCATCAACCTGCTGGCGGTCATGCATGAAGCGCTGGGGGATTTAGGACGCGTGAAGCAAGTGGTGAAATTGCTCGGGATGGTCAATGCGGACAGTGAATTCGCCGAGCACCCGAAAGTGATCAACGGCTGTTCCGACCTCCTGGTCAGTGTTTTTGGTCAACAGGGTATTCACGCCCGTTCGGCAGTCGGTTTTTCCTCTTTGCCCGCGCAAATTACTGTCGAAATTGAAGCCATCGTCGCCTTTGAGTAACACCAGGAAACCGTAAAAGATGAGAAACAATGAATTGAGTCGCGAACTCCACCTCACCCCGCTTATCAATGTGGCGGGCACCATGACCTATCTTGGTGCCTCCATCGTCGTTCCTGAAGCTATCGCCGCGATGCAGAAGATTTTGCCCGAGTTCGTTAAAATGGAAGAGTTGCAGCGCTACGCCAACGGAGTCATCGCTGAAATAACGGGCGCCGAAGCCGGCTTTATTACCTCTTCCAGCGCAGCGGCGATTTCGATGGTGATTGCGGGCTGTATCACCAAAGACAATCTGCTGGCGATCGAGCAATTACCGGATATCCACACTCCGCAAAACGAAGTGCTGGTGCAGGCCGGGCATCTGGTGAACTACGGCGCTTCCGTCGACCAGGCAGTCAAATTGACCGGGGCGAAGTGCGTGGCTATCGGCCAGGCGACACAATGTTCACCGTATCATCTGGAAAACAGCATCACCGAGCGCACCGTTGCCGCTATGTATGTTGTTTCGCACCACGTGGTTGATCACGGGCAATTACCACTGTCCCTGTTCTGTAAAATCTGCCACGCGCGTGACATCCCGGTAATCGTCGATGCCGCATCAGAATATGATTTACAGCGTTTCTTGCGTGACGGTGCCGACGTGGTCATATACTCCGGGCATAAATTTCTGGGGGGCCCAACATCCGGCATTATTGCCGGAAGAAAATCACTGATACGCAACGCCTGGCTGCAAAACCGCGGCATTGGCCGGGGCATGAAAGTCGGCAAAGAGAGTATTTATGGCGTAGTGGCCGCACTTCAGGCCTGGAAAAAGCGCGACCATCAAGCGGTTCGTCAGCGTGAAACGCAGGCCTTGCAGATATGGCGCGACGGCCTGCAGGAAAAACCAGGGATTAAGGTGTCGTTAGTTGCCGATCCAACAGGTAATCCGCTGGAGCGATGTAAAATCGATATTGATCCGCAGAAAGCAAAGATAAGCGCATGGGATTTAAGCCACCTTCTGTCAGCGGGCCACCCCGCCATCATTGTGCGTGATCACGAGGCAGAAAAAGGCTATATCTATCTCGACCCCTGTAACCTGCATCATGAGCAGGAATATACCGTGTTGGAGCGAATTCTGGATGAACTCAATCTTGCACAGCAATCAACGGAAGCGATAATTACCCCCTTTGAGCAACACATATTGCAGCGTCAGCAGGCCGCACTACGCTGGCCAGATTAACCCGTCAATGCGCAGAAGGAAGAGATCATGAGCACTGAAACAGACGGACTTTCGCCCCCACAAAAACGTGCGCGTACCAGCGGTATCGATCGGGCATTACAGGTTCTGGATTTATTACAACAGCATCAACACCCACTCACCTGTTATGAAATGGCTAAAGAGGCAGGCGCTCCGCTCTCTACTATTTATTCAGTAGTGGATGATCTGGTCAGTAAATCCATGCTCGAACGCCAGAAAAATGGACTGATCTGGTTGGGGCCACGGCTGTACTATTACGGGCTTTCCTATAGTCGTCAGTTGGATCTGCTCACCGTCGCCGCCCAGGAGATGGAAAACTTGAGCGAGACATGCGGTGAAGTGATCCAGATTTGCGGTAGAGACAACGATAAAATGGTGGTGCTGGCGATGGCCGAAGGGCGTGACCATTTTTATGTGTCATCGAAAGTCGGCACTCGAATCCCACTGAACTGGTCGGCTTCCGGACGCCTGCTGGTCGGCCATCTCAGTGAACATGAGCGTATCGAATTGTTCACCACTTCCGCCCCACCCTCACCAACAGGTCGGGCAGAAACCGATCCGCACCTGCTGGCGCAAAGTGCCGCCGTCGCGCTGCAACAGCGTCTGTCGATTCAGGCTAACGAATCAGACTTCTCTGTGGCGTGTATCGCGTCACCGATTTGTGACACCAGTGGCGTCTGCCGGGCTACCGTATCGATTGTCGTCCCGGCTAGTAAAGTCGATCAGACTCAGCCGGACCTACGCAAACTGGCACAATCCAGCGCCAAAACGATTGAGATGCGTCTCGGCTGGCGACAGGGGCCGTAGGTCTGAAAAGTGTAGCGCCATCAGGCAACAATACCCCGCCTCAGAAACAGCAAAGCCCGCATTTCGCGGGCTTTATTTTCGGCAAACCAGACTCAGTTGTAGGCGTGTAATGTACGTTGGCAGAGCGCGGACCGCACGCAGTCGTCTTTGTTAAAGCGAACGATACCGACCATATCGTCCTCTTCAAAACGTGCCAGCGCATCGCTCAAACCGGACACCACACCCCGCGGGAGGTCACACTGGGTGATGTCGCCGTTAACGATAACCGTCACGTTTTCCCCGAGGCGTGTCAGGAACATCTTCATTTGCGCCGCGGTCACGTTCTGGGCCTCGTCCAGAATAACCACCGCGTTTTCAAATGTACGTCCGCGCATATAGGCGAACGGCGCGATCTCTACCTTGCCGATTTCCGGGCGCAGGCAGTATTGCATAAAGGACGCCCCCAGCCTTCTGACCAAAACGTCATAGACCGGGCGGAAATACGGGGCGAACTTCTCGGAAATATCCCCGGGTAAGAAGCCAAGATCTTCATCGGCCTGCAGAACCGGACGGGTGACGATTATCCTGTCCACATCCTTATGAACCAGGGCCTCTGCTGCTTTTGCTGCGCTGATCCAGGTCTTCCCACACCCTGCCTCGCCGGTGGCGAAAATCAGCTGTTTACTCTCGATAGCATTCAGGTAGTGCGCCTGAGCTTCATTGCGAGCTTCAATTGGAGAATGATCACGGCTGTCTCTTGCCATGCCAATTGCTTCTACGCCACTCATCTGCACAAGCGAGGTGACCGATTCTTCTTCACGTTGTTTATGACTGCGTGAATCCCGTCTCAGCACACGTTTTGCTTCGCGACGAGCTTTGATCACTGCTTTTTGTCTTCCCATGGATAGCACCTTGAGTTGTTGGTCAACATTACACGTGCCCGTTTCGGCACGATTATGCGCACTAACGTCTGAGGTTTGGCTTCCTTTCAAGCCATTGCTTGCCGGTTGATCGGGCGTGATGACACGACTACGCGCACCGCGCATCACATCAGTGGAGTCATGAGTTGCTGTCGAAGAGGGAAATTCAGTGGTGAAGAAATCGCTGCCGGAGGTGAGGCCTCCGCGCTGTTTGGTGCGGTTATTTTTACTTTTATGTCCAGAACAGGACCCTACCATTCGCGATCTCCTAAGTGGCTACTTTCACTCACTGCCGGGAACTACCGCTGTTGTAATAAGTACATCATGAATTATCATAAATGCAACATATTTTTTACTTTCGAGCAACCAAGCTACGTTCTGCCCGAACGTCATCATCATCTGACAAAAATATTACAGAAATATATCAATGACCTGCCAATACAAAAAAATGATGCTTTGGGAAAGTGTGAAAACAGGAAGGGATAAAATTGTTAGCAGAGTAACCATCCTGCCCTCACGGGCAGGACAATAATCAGGCTTCCAGCAACGGTTGTGCGAGGTAGCCCGTGCGTTCTTTTACGCCTGGCAGAACAAAGAAATATCCGCCGCCGATAGGCTTGATGTACTCTTCCAGCGCTTCGCCATTGAGCCGCTTCTGCACGGTCAGGAACCCTTTCTCGAGGTCATGCTGGTAGCAAACGAACAGCAGGCCCATCTCCAGCTGGCCGGAGTTAGTTACGCCGAGCGAATAGCTGTAGCCGCGGCGCATCATCAGGTTTGAATCGGTTGCCGGCGTGCGCGGGTTGGCCAGACGAATATGGCTGTCGAGCGCAATGACATCACCATCAGGATCTTTAGCGTAGTCCGGCACATCGTGCTCGTGCTGCATTCCCAACGGCGCGCCTGAATGCTTATCGCGCCCAAAAATGGTCTGTTGTTCTTTCAGCGGCGTACGGTCCCAGAACTCCACGTGGAACTGGATAATGCGCACTGCCTGGTAAGAACCACCCGTAGTCCACGCCGGTTCACCCTGCCCGTCCGTCACCCAGACGATGTTATCCATCAGCTTCGCGTCATGGCTATCCGGGTTGGCAGTACCATCTTTGAAGCCCAGCAGATTCACCGGCGTCTCTTTGCCTTTGCTGCGCGCGGCGTGGTCAGAGATAAACCCCTCCCGCTTCCAGCGCACGCTCAGCAAATCTGGCGAATGCTTGATGATGTCACGCAGAGCGTGAATAACCGTGTCCTGGGTGTTGGCGCAGATTTGCAGCAGCAGGTCCCCATGACACAGGGCCGCATCCAGCGAATCGTTGGGGAAACGCGTCATGCGCTGCAGTTTTTTCGGCGCGTGTGCCGCTAGCCCGTAGCGCTCGTCAAACAGCGACTGGCCAACGGAAACGGTAATGGTCAGGTTATCCGGCGCGATATACGCCCCGAGGATCCCGGAATCCATCGGCGGCAGTCGCGGGTTCGGCGTATCGGGCGCGGGCCCACCGGTGGTGAGGAAAGTTATCCTGTCGGTCAGCAGTTTGAACAGGCGCGTCAGGTCAGCTTTATCACTTGCCAGCACGTCAAACGCCACCAGCATCATTGATGCCTGCTGAGGGGTCAGCACGCCCGCCTGATGCAATCCGTGGAACGGCTGGGTTTCCATGCGTGCATCCGGAGACAGCGTCCCCGGTGCACTTTGCGGTTTCGCCGCATGGGCGACCGGGCAACCCCCGGTCAACGCCAGCGCGCCTCCCAGCGCGCCGATATTTTTCAGTAAGCGACGACGTGATGGCTCGGTCACGTCGTGCGATTTGCTCTGAGTCATAACGCTTTAGTCCAGTCCGAGGATCCCACGCAGCTGCGCTAAATCTTCTGCCAGCGTCGTTACCGGCCCTTTCAGCGCATTGCGGTCAGCGTCAGTCAACTTATCGTAAGTCTCGTAGCCGTCTTTGGTTTTGTACTTCGCCAGAATGGTGTCGACTTTCTTGAAGTTGGCATCCACTTTGGCCAGCAGCGCGCTGTTTTCTTTCTGCAGCTGAGGACGCAACAGGTCGACAATTTTCTGGGCGCCGTCGACGTTAGCCTGGAAATCCCACAGATCGGTATGGCTGTAACGGTCTTCTTCACCGCTTATTTTGCTGGCCGCGACTTCTTCAATCAGATCGGCAGCACCGCCCACCACTTTTGACGGTGGGAAGGCCAGTTCGCTGATGCGTTTTTGCAGTTCCTGCACGTCGCTGTTCAGCTGAGTAGCGTAGTGCTCCATGCCTTTGGTGGAGTTGTCAGCAAACAGCGCTTTCTCCAGGCGGTGGAAGCCGGTGAATTTCGGGTCTTCCGCTTTCTTCTCGTAATCGTCTTCACGGGCATCGATGCTGCCGTCGAGGTCAGAGAACAGTTCAGCAATCGGTTCGATGCGTTCGTAGTACTGACGAGTCGGGGCGTACAGCGCTTTGGCTTTCTCGATATCGCCCGCTTTCACCGCGTCGGTGAAAGCCTGAGTGCCTTTCACCAGCGCTGCGGTTTGTGCCGTCACGTAGGTTTTATAGTCGGCAATCGCGTCACCCAGGCTCAGCACGGCGTTGGCTTTCGCCGCATCCGCGGTGGCTTCACCTTTAACAATCAGCGTGCCTTTCGGGTTAGTCAGCAGGCCACAGGTCATTTCATAACGACCCGGCTGTAGATTGGCGGTCATTTTCTGGGTGAAGCCCGGCGCAATGTTTTCACGCTCTTCCACCACCATCACCCCTTTGAGGATTTCCCACTCCAGCGCTTTTTGGCTGTGGTTCTGGATGATGAACTGTGTTTTGCCAGCGTTAACGGTGATGTTCATCGGTTCACACTGTTTGTCGGTGACCGTAACCTTTACCTGCGGAATATCGGCGGCCTGCGCAGCGAACGCAGAAGAGAACAGCGCAGCGATGCCCAGCTGCAGCGCACTACGGCGGAAATTAATCGTCATGACCCATCCCTTTCAATAAGTATGTTGTAACTAATAGTCAATCATTGCTGTCGCTGATTACGCCGTACGAGAAGGACTCGTCGAGGCCCGCGGCGGCATGGAAAACAGCACCAGCACCGGGATCAGATAGATAAAGTACACCGCCACTTCGCTGACGCTTGGCGCTTCCTGATAGCCGAAAATACCTTCCAGCAGGGTGCCAAACAGCGTGTGGGTAGAAAGTGTGTTACTGAGATCAAACGCGACGTCCTGGAAGTGATTCCACAGCCCTGCCTCATGGAAGGCCCGAATCGCCCCGGCGGCAAGCCCTGCAGCCACCAGCAAAATAAACAGGCTGGTCCATTTGAAGAACGCGCCAAGATTCAGGCGAATGCCGCCCCAGTAAATCAGGAATCCAAGGACCACCGCGGTCGCCAGCCCGAGCATTGCACCGAGCGGCGGCCAGATGCCGAGATCCTGCTGGAATGCGGCCAGCAGGAAGAATACCGATTCCAGCCCTTCACGCGCCACGGCGAAAAAGACCATCAGGATCAGCGCCCAACCGTGGTTATTGCCCTTTTGCAGCGCATTATCCACCGCGTCTTCCAGTTGTTTCTTCACATTGCGCGACACTTTGCGCATCCAGAACACCATCCAGGTCAGGATAAACACCGCGATAACCGCCACGATACCCTCGAACATTTCCTGCTCTTTCTGCGGAAATTCACCGGTGGTTTCGTTGATGAAAATGCCGAGTCCCAGGCACAGCGCGGCGGCGAGAAACACGCCAATCCACATGACGCCAATCCAGCGTCCTCGTTGCGTGCGTTTAAGGTAGCTCGCTATCAGGCTGACAATCAGCGCTGCTTCCAGCCCTTCGCGTAACATAATGAGAAATGGAACAAACATGCCTGAAACCCTTCAGTGTGAAACGCAGTCAATCGATGCAAAGTTTCGTAAATATGAGTGATAGTGATTATCATTACGGCACAGAGAAACACAAGCGAAATGTGCGGATAATGATGTCAGGTTGTAAAAACTTGCAGTCGATATCGTTATCAGGCAAAGCAATTTAGTCTGAGACTATTAACAGGTAATCGTTTACGCCGCCGCTTCGCTGTGGCTAAATATGCGCCCCGTTTACCTGCAAACAAAAATGAAATGGCTAATATTCTTCACTTCCTGCTGGCGCTGGTGGTCATCCTCGCGCTCGCCTGGCTGGTCAGTTTTGACCGCAAAACCATCCGTATTCGTTATATTACGCAGCTCATTATTATTGAAATCGCGCTGGCGTTCTTTTTCCTGCACGCCGAAAGCGGTTTAGTTCTGATTAAATCGGTTTCAGGGGTATTTGAATCGCTGCTTAAATTCTCCGCAGAGGGCAGTAATTTCGTCTTCGGCGGCATGAGCGATAAAGGCCTCGCGTTTATCTTCTTAGGCGTGCTGTGCCCGATTATCTTTATTTCCGCGCTGATCGGCATTCTGCAACACTGGCGTATTCTGCCGATTTTCATTCGCGTGATAGGCACCCTGCTGTCGAAAGTGAATGGCATGGGTAAGCTGGAATCATTTAACGCCGTAAGCTCGATTATCCTCGGTCAATCGGAAAACTTCATTGCTTACAAAGGCGTGCTGTCAGACCTTTCCTCTCGTCGGCTTTTCACCATGGCCGCCACGGCGATGTCGACGGTGTCGCTGTCGATTGTCGGCGCATACATGACCATGCTCGACGCGAAATATGTCGTGGCGGCGCTCATCCTCAATATGTTCAGCACCTTCATTATCCTGTCGGTGATTAACCCGACGCGTCCGGATACCGAAGCGGAGATTAAACTCGAGAAAATGCATGAGTCGCAGAGTTTCTTTGAGATGCTCGGGGAATACATTCTCGCCGGTTTTAAAGTGGCGATGATTATTCTGGCGATGCTGATTGGTTTTATTGCGTTGATAAGCGCGGTGAACGCCCTGTTCTCGACGGTGTTTGGCCTGAGCTTCCAGCAGATCCTCGGTTACGTTTTCTATCCGCTGGCATGGCTGATTGGCATTCCACTGAGCGATGCGCTGAACGCGGGCAGCATCATGGCGACCAAACTGGTGGCGAATGAATTTGTGGCGATGATTGAGCTGCAAAAGATTGCCGCACAGATGACACCGCGGGGCTTAGGCATTCTGTCAGTGTTCCTGGTGTCGTTTGCTAACTTTGCTTCTATCGGCATTGTGGCGGGCGCGATTAAAGGACTGAACGAGAAGCAGGGAAATGCGGTTTCGCGCTTTGGTCTGCGCCTGGTGTACGGCGCGACGCTGGTGAGCTTGCTGTCGGCGAGCTTTGCGGGGTTGTTCCTGTAAGCGTATAAACGCCCGACGGCGCTGCGCTTGCTCGGGCCTACGAAAATAAAAACGGCGGGATAATAATCCCGCCGTTTTTTTATCAGAACTGGACGCACACCGGGTTATCAACCCGCATCACCGATTCCTGCGTGAAGCGTGATTTATACACGTTACGCAGCGCTTCAATGTTGCTTTCACTCTGCGCATCTTTACCGTGGATTAGCATCAACGCTTTGCTCTGCTCACGGGCCACTTTGCCGTCATTACCGAGCCATTGCCCGCGTGCATCAAGCACCGTCAGCCCATCGCGAAAGCGCGGCGTGACGTCATTGTCCACGAACTGCTGCCATTCCTGAGGCGTAATATCTTTCCCCGCCGGACGGCTCAAGCCGAAATAAAGCGTGGTTTGCTGCATCTGGTTATCCGCTTTGCAACTTTGCGTATCTGCGGCGGATTTTTGCGATGGAGCCGTACAACCACTGAGCGCGAACGCCAAAGCGATGGCGGCATACCCCATTTTTAGTGTCATTGCCTGCTATCCTCATTGTTTTTTTAGCCGGAAGATATCAGCGCATTTTCAGGCAATTAGCAAGAAAAAAGCCCGCTTTCGCGGGCCTTAGCAGAGCAGGAATCATTATTCGGCATGTAACCGGGACGGCGGCGCAGAGTGATAGTGCGCGTCCGCTTCAGCGAAGCGTTTCTGCATTGAGGCAGACGGCGCTTTGCCTAACAGGCTGAAGACCACAATCCCGATGCTGCCAAACACGAAGCCCGGGATAATTTCATACAGACCCAACCAGCCGAACTGTTTCCAGACGATAACCGTGACCGCACCGATGACCATTCCGGCCAGAGCGCCGTTACGCGTCATGCGGGGCCATAGCACTGAGAACAGCACCACCGGACCAAACGCTGCGCCGAAACCTGCCCAGGCGTAGCTCACCAGACCGAGCACGCGGTTTTCAGGGTTTGCGGCCAGCGCAATCGCCACCAGCGCCACGGCCAGAACCATAAAGCGCCCGACCCATACCAGTTCTTTTTGGCTCGCGCCTTTACGCAGGAACGCTTTGTACAAATCTTCGGTAATCGCGCTGGAGCACACCAGCAGCTGACAGCTCAGGGTCGACATCACCGCCGCCAGAATGGCAGAAAGCAGAATACCGGCAACCCACGGGTTGAACAGGATTTGCGCCAGTTCGATGAACACGCGCTCGGCGTTCTGATTTACCGCACCCGCCAGATCAGCATGGGTATTAAAGAAGGCAATACCAAAGAAGCCTACGCCCACCGCCCCCATCAGGCACAGGATCATCCACGTCATACTGATGCGACGCGCATGGACGATACTGTGGTGGGAATCCGCCGCCATGAAACGCGCCAGAATGTGCGGCTGACCGAAGTAGCCCAGACCCCAGCCCAGCAGGGAAATGATGGCCACGAAGTTCAGCCCTTTGAGCATATCGATGTTTTCAATGCTCTTTTGCTTAATCACTTCCAGCGAGTCACCGAAACCGCCAACGGTGATAATGACAATCACCGGCGTCAGGATCAGCGCGAAAATCATCAGGCTCGCCTGCACGGTGTCGGTCCAGCTCACGGCCAGGAAGCCGCCGATGAAGGTGTAAAGGATGGTCGCTGCCGCACCGGCCCACAGCGCAGTTTCATAGCTCATGCCGAAGGTGCTTTCGAACAGACGTGCCCCCGCCACAATGCCGGACGCACAGTAGATGGTGAAAAACAGAAGAATGACCAACGCGGAGATAATACGCAGCACGCGGCTTTTATCTTCAAAACGACCGGTGAAATAGTCCGGCAGCGTCAGTGCGTTATTGTTCACTTCGGTGTGAACGCGCAGGCGTCCGGCCACCAGTTTCCAGTTAATCCATGCGCCAAGGCACAGACCAATGGCAATCCAGCTTTCAGAGATACCAGAAATGAAAATGGCGCCCGGCAGGCCCATCAGCAGCCAGCCGCTCATGTCAGAGGCACCCGCAGATAATGCGGTGACAAATGGGCCCAGGCTACGCCCGCCCAGAATATAGTCATCAAAGTTTTTGGTATTACGCCAGGCGATAAACCCAATCAGGATCATGCCAAATATATAAATTAGAAACGTCACCACCATCGGTGTGCTAGTAGCCATCAAAAAATCTCCAGAATAACTCTTTTTATCCCTATTACCGGAACGAAGTAATGGGCTCTTTGTTACGGGCGGAGCGTATCCTGCCGTATAGTGAATTTATTCACAAACGATTTAACACTGCATTTACAGATAAAACACCCCGTCAACAGGATCAATTTCTTATAGGTTGCACTCGCTCACGCTTTTCACGGTTGCACCGCGCAAAAGTGTTAAGCGCCGCATAAAACCTGGACTCATCACATCAACCCCACGTTTTAATCAGTGTTAAAACGATTTAACAAGTCATTGCTTTTCCTGATTGCTGGCGACGTCACACTTAACACGGTTGCACAAAGTTGCAACATGATGGATATTTCTGTGCAACTAGAGCAGCAATTAATATTGAGGGAGTTTTTTTATGGCCAGCACCACCATGGGCGTAAAACTGGATGACGCCACGCGCGAACGAATTAAAAGCGCGGCAACGCGCATTGATCGCACCCCACATTGGCTGATTAAACAGGCCATTTTTAATTATCTGGAAAAACTGGAAAATGACGAAGCGTTGCCGGAATTGCCTGCCCTGCTGTCAGGTGCGGCGAATGAAAGCGACGAAGGCCTGGTGCAGACCGAAGAGTCGCCTCAGCCGTTCCTCGACTTTGCCGAGCAGATCCTGCCGCAATCGGTGACCCGTTCTGCGATTACGGCCGCCTGGCGTCGGGCTGAAACCGACGCGGTACCCATGCTGCTGGAGCAGGCCCGTCTGCCACACAGCATCGCAGAACAAGCGCATTCCCTCGCTTACCAGCTGGCCGAAAAATTGCGTAACCAGAAAACAGCCAGCGGTCGCGCCGGTATGGTGCAAAGCCTGTTGCAGGAATTTTCGCTCTCCTCGCAGGAAGGCGTAGCACTGATGTGTCTGGCGGAAGCGCTGCTGCGTATTCCGGACAAAGCCACCCGCGATGCGCTGATCCGCGACAAAATCAGCAACGGCAACTGGCATTCGCACATTGGCCGCAGCCCGTCACTGTTCGTCAACGCCGCCACCTGGGGCCTGCTATTCACCGGTAAACTGGTATCGACGCACAACGAAGCCAGCCTGTCGCGCTCGCTGAACCGCATTATCGGTAAGAGCGGCGAGCCGTTGATCCGCAAAGGCGTGGACATGGCGATGCGCCTGATGGGCGAACAGTTCGTTACCGGCGAAACCATTTCCGAAGCGCTGGCCAATGCCCGCAAGCTGGAAGATAAAGGCTTCCGCTACTCCTACGATATGCTCGGCGAAGCAGCGCTGACCGCCGCCGACGCGCAGGCGTACATGGTCTCCTATCAGCAGGCAATCCACTCGATTGGTAAAGCCTCTAACGGGCGCGGCATTTATGAAGGCCCAGGCATCTCAATTAAACTGTCGGCGTTGCACCCGCGCTACAGCCGCGCGCAGTTCGACCGTGTGATGGACGAGTTGTATCCACGCCTGAAATCCCTGACCCTGCTGGCGCGCCAGTATGATATCGGCATCAACATTGACGCCGAAGAAGCCGACCGCCTGGAGATCTCCCTCGATCTGCTGGAAAAACTTTGTTTCGAACCGGAACTGGCAGGCTGGAACGGCATCGGCTTTGTTATTCAGGCGTATCAGAAACGCTGCCCGGCGGTGATTGATTACCTGACCGACCTCGCTACCCGTAGCCGCCGTCGCCTGATGATCCGTCTGGTGAAAGGCGCGTACTGGGACAGCGAAATTAAACGTGCGCAGATGGACGGCCTCGAAGGGTATCCGGTGTATACCCGCAAGGTGTATACCGACGTGTCCTACCTCGCGTGCGCAAAAAAATTGCTGGCGGTGCCGAACCTGATTTATCCGCAATTCGCCACCCACAACGCTCACACCCTGGCGGCGATTTACCAACTGGCGGGCCAGAACTATTATCCGGGCCAGTATGAATTCCAGTGCCTGCACGGGATGGGCGAACCGCTGTACGAGCAGGTGGTGGGTAAAGTGGCCGATGGAAAACTGAACCGTCCATGCCGTATTTATGCGCCGGTGGGCACGCACGAAACGCTGCTGGCGTATCTGGTGCGTCGCCTGCTGGAAAACGGCGCGAACACCTCCTTTGTGAACCGAATCGCCGATACCACCCTGCCGCTGGATGAACTGGTGGCTGATCCGGTTTCCGCCGTCGAGAAACTGGCGCAGCAGGAAGGCCAGGCCGGTCTGCCGCATCCGAAGATCCCACTGCCACGCGAGCTGTACGGCGAAGGCCGCGATAACTCCGCCGGGCTGGATTTGGCTAACGAACACCGTCTGGCGTCCCTCTCCTCTTCGTTGCTTAACAGCGCGCTGCAAAAATGGCGTGCCCTGCCGATGCTGGAACAGGCGGTTGACGACGGCGACATGCAGCCCGTGGTCAACCCGGCTGAGCCGAAAGATATCGTCGGCTATACGCGTGATGCGTCCGAATGCGAAGTGGAACAGGCACTGACCAACGCGGTCAATAACGCGCCTATCTGGTTCGCCACGCCGCCGCACGAACGTGCCGCCATTCTTGAACGCGCCGCCGTATTAATGGAAGGCCAGATGCAGCAGCTAATGGGCATTCTGGTGCGCGAAGCGGGTAAAACCTTCAGTAACGCTATCGCCGAAGTGCGTGAAGCGGTGGATTTCCTGCATTACTACGCGGGACAGGTCCGGGATGATTTCGCCAACGAAACCCATCGCCCGCTTGGTCCTGTGGTCTGTATCAGTCCTTGGAACTTCCCGCTGGCCATCTTCACCGGACAAATCGCCGCAGCACTCGCCGCCGGAAACAGCGTGCTGGCGAAACCTGCCGAGCAGACGCCGCTGATAGCCGCTCAGGGCATCAATATTCTTCTGGAAGCGGGCGTACCGCCGGGCGTGGTGCAGCTTCTGCCGGGTCGCGGTGAAACCGTCGGCGCGCAGCTCACGTCCGACAACCGCGTGCGCGGGGTGATGTTTACCGGTTCCACCGAAGTGGCAACCCTGCTGCAACGTAATATCGCCAGCCGCCTCGATCCGCAGGGTCGTCCGACACCGCTTATCGCCGAAACCGGCGGGATGAACGCGATGATCGTTGATTCCTCTGCGCTGACCGAACAGGTGGTGATTGACGTTCTGGCCTCCGCGTTCGACAGCGCCGGGCAGCGCTGCTCTGCCCTGCGCGTGCTGTGTTTGCAGGACGATATCGCCGACCACACCCTGACGATGCTGAAGGGTGCGATGGCGGAATGCAGAATGGGCAACCCAGGACGGATGACCACGGATATTGGCCCGGTGATTGATGCCGAAGCCAAAGGCAATATCGAGCGTCACATTCAGACCCTGCGCAGCAAAGGTCGACCGGTGTTCCAGGCCGCACGTGATAACGGTGAAGACCGCCGCGAATGGGCCACCGGCACCTTCGTGCCGCCGACGCTGATTGAGCTGGAAAGCTTCGATGAGCTGCAAAAAGAAGTGTTCGGTCCGGTGCTGCACGTGGTGCGCTACAACCGCAATAACCTTAATGCACTGGTCTCCCAGATTAATGCCTCCGGCTACGGTTTGACCCTCGGGGTGCATACCCGCATCGACGAAACCATCGCCCAGGTCACCGGCAGCGCCAACGTCGGCAACCTGTACGTGAACCGTAATATGGTGGGCGCGGTCGTCGGCGTGCAGCCGTTCGGCGGCGAAGGTTTGTCCGGTACAGGTCCGAAAGCCGGCGGCCCGATGTACCTCTATCGCCTGCTCTCCAGCCGCCCGGAAAACGCGCTATTAACCACGCTGAACCGTCAGGATGCCGGGCGTCCGGTGGATGCACAGCTGAAAACACTGTTGGAACAACCGCTGGTCGCCCTGCGCGAATGGGCCAACGGTCGTCCTGAACTGAGCACACTTTGTCATCGTTACGGCGAACTGGCGCAGGCCGGGACCCAGCGTTTATTGCCAGGCCCAACCGGCGAGCGCAATACCTGGACTTTGATGCCGCGTGAACGCGTACTGTGTCTTGCGGATAATGAAGAAGATGCGCTGGTGCAGCTCGCCGCCGTTACCGCCGTCGGCAGTGAAATCCTCTGGCCGGATGAAAGTCTGCATCGTGGGCTGGCAAAACAGTTGCCGAAAGCGGTCAACGAGCGCATTCGCTTCGCCAAACGCGAGCAGATTGTGAACGAAGATTTTGATGCGGTGATTTATCACGGTGATTCAGATCAGCTGCGTGAACTGTGCCAGCAGGTGGCGGCTCGCGATGGGGCGATTATCTCGGTACAGGGCTTTGCTCGTGGGGAAACTAATCTGCTGCTGGAACGCCTGTACGTTGAACGCTCCCTGAGCGTCAATACCGCTGCGGCGGGCGGCAACGCCAGCCTGATGACAATCGGCTAAGCTTGTGATTAATTAGTGGCAATGCGCCCCATCACCCTGTAAGCCCGGTAAGCGACAACGCCACCGGGCTTTTTTGGAGATCACACGATGAAACTGACTATTATCGCCGCTGCCGCCCTGCTGATGAGCACTTCCGCTCTGGCGGACAGCTGTGAATCCGCCACGTCCCAGGCGGGACTTAACGAGTGTGCCAGCAATGAATATAAAAAGCAGGATGACTTGCTCAATCAGACCTATAAAGAGGCGATGAAACTCGCCACCTCGACACAGAAAACTCAGCTCGTAACCGCGCAAAAAGCGTGGCTCGCCTTTCGCGACGCCGACTGCGCATTTTTGACCTCCGGCGCTGACGGCGCCTCCGTCGCCCCGATGGTTCACGCCCAGTGCATGACCGACAAAACCCGCGAACGTACCGAACTGCTGAAAAGCACTCTCACCTGTGAAGAAGGCGATGTGAGCTGCGTTTTCCCGCCGCGTTAACGCAGACGGATCCCTTCAATAATCATGCGCTGCACATTTTCCACAGTTTGCTGGAAGAACGCCTCATCACGCAGCGTTTTACCGGTGACCGCCTCGACCTGAGTGGAGAAGTCCGCATAGTGCTGCGTGGCGGCCCAAATCATGAAGATCAGATGGTTCGGATCGATGGGCGCCAGCTTGCCCTCCGCGACCCAGCCTGAAATGATCGCCGATTTTTCTGCCACAAGGGATTTTAAATCCCCGGTCAATTCCGCCATCAGCAGCGGTGCGCCCTGCAACATCTCAAGACAAAACAGGCGCGAGGCTTCCGGGTAATCTCGCGAAACTTCCAGCTTGAGGCGAATATACTCACCAATCGCCACCAGCGGCGTGAATTCTTCGCGAAAGGCGCGCAGCGGCGCCAGCCAGATATCGAGGATATTGCGCATGACTGCCACGTACAGCGCTTCTTTCGACGGATAGTAATAAAGCAGATTCGTTTTCGAGACGCCCGCCTGTTCCGCCACCTGTTCAAGACGCGTGCCGTGAATGCCGAACTGAGAAAAGGTGTTCAGCGCTGCCGTCAGAATGGCCTCTTTTTTAGCGCTCACCGCCAGACTACGTTTCCCGGTTTTTTTTACGGCTGCCTGAGCCATGACGCTCTCCTTATTCCTGCGCGGTACATTTGTTTTCTGCGTTTTCCGCCACCTGCGGTAACGCCTTTTTCTTTTTGAATTTCAATTCGCTGACCAACACGCCCGCGATGATAAACGCCGCGCCAAGCAGGGCCAGCATCGGTAAGCGTTCACCCGCCATGCGGCCAAAGATGCCCGCCCACACGGGTTCACCGGTATAAATCACCGTCGCACGCGTCGGGGAAACGCTGCGCTGGGCCCAGTTCATCACCACCTGAATAATGGCGCTGAAAATCCCTAAACCCAGGGCAACCACCAGCAGACCCGGTGAAAATGACGGAACGGATTCTCCGGCGGGGATCATCATGGTAAATGCTACCAGCGACGCGGTGGCCAGCTGCACGACGGTGACCCGGCGCACATCGACCTTCCCGGCCCAGGCGCTGATCAGAATAATTTCTGCGGCGATAGCCAGCGCCCCCGCGAGGGTAATGATTTCCCCGGCACCAAGCGCCAGTAAGTTTCCGTCCGGCCCGGCGAGTAAAATCAGGCCGATGAACGCCAGCATAATCCCGACGCAGGACATCAGCCCCGGCATACGCCCGAGGCACAACCATTGCAATAATGGCACCAGCGGCACGTACATCGCGGTAATAAAGGCGGATTTACTGCTGGAAATAGACTGTAAGCCCCAGGTTTGCAGGCTGTAGCCAAACGCGATAGCGATTCCAATCATCACGCCCGCTTTCAATTCAAGCCGCGTTAACCCACGCAGGGAGCGTAGTGAGAGCAGACCCACGGCGATAGCCGCGGTGGCGAAGCGCAGTCCGACAAAAAAGAACGGGTCGCTCATGGTGACGGCGTATTGCACCGCCAGAAACGTGCCACCCCAGAACATGGTGATGACAATCAGGAGCGCTTCCTGAGGCTTTACGGAAAATTGATAGCGAGAAAGAAAGGACATAGTACCGCCGGGATAACATTCAGCCCAACAGTGTGCAGATTACCGCGGACTGCTGCAACCAGCAGGCATAAAAAAACCGCCGGGAAAGCCCGGCGGTGGGGATTTGATGGGGCTCAGGTCGCCACATCGTACGGCGTCAGTCCACTAGCTATTGCGATTGCTGCCGTGGCTGTTTTTCCCCCCTTTTTTGCCAGCTTCAGAGGCACGCTGAGGATCATTCTTGAAGTTACCCCCGCTGTGCTGGCCACCTTTACGACCTGCTTCTGATGCTCTATCACGGTCTTCGGCGAAATTACCCGAACCGCCACGATGGTTTGCCATTACGGACCTCCAATCAATTGTTCAGACATCATATTGCATTACGTGATGTGGAATATTCCACTACGCGGTGACGGGCCAGAGGCCTGTTTATCGCCGCGTGGAACTAAGCTTAGTGGAAGCCTCTCATTCCTCCAGTAAACGGTAATATCTTGCAACATGCGCTCAGCGGAAAGTATGAGTTTGCCGCTCCGCGACGCATAAGCGACTCTTATGGCTTATGAAAAAAACGCACAGGAAAGTGTGTCATTTTGCTACAGAATCATTGCCGCATGCCATCACATTCAACCGACTGAATTAATGAATGTTTTCCCGATTTAACTGGCCCCGCATCAGCCGTGTAAATTACCGACGTAAACCCCTTGCTTCATCAGCGCCACTTTTCCCGTTTTATAAACAATCACCTGGTACAAACCGGCGCTGTAAACGGTGGCGCTGGACGTTTTCTCATCCAGCGCACACGGCTTGTCATCCAGATAGGCGAAATAGCCATTATCCATGCGGAAACTGACGCCATACCCAGTGTAACTGTGCGGCGTATGTGTTGCCGCCTGGCAGAACAACGAGGTTCCAGCCAGCAGCAGACCTGACACAACAGACTTCATGCTCATCATCATTCACTCTCTTTATTTCCGTTCAGGACGGAATTTTATTTTTGTGGGGGTTTAGCCCCGATAGAAATGGATTACCAACCGATTGACACGCCTGCGCCGTAGCCGACATTTTGTTGGGTGTCGTCTGACATGGTGGCTTTGACGATGACGCTTTGCGATACGCGTGCCGACATCCCTACCGCGACGGCGTTTTCGCCTTCGTAGCCACCCACGCCTGCGCCAATGGCAAAAGTTTGTCCCTGAATCACCTGCGGAATATTGGCCTGCGCCATTGCCCCGGAAATCCCCGCTGAAGCCTCTTTTTTATTTTCATTGACTTCAGATTTGAGGTTGCTGAAATTGCTGTTCAGTTTATTAATTTGCCCGGTATTACTTTCCGTCTGCGCTTGCGTGGCACGTACTTCGGAATGAACGGTATTGATGTTATTTCCGTTGGCATCAATATCACGACGGTTTTCAGTAATGGCCTTTTGGTTATTGCCGATGAATTTCTCATCCTGCTTTATTGTGTCGCTATTTTTTACGATCGCATCCTGATTCTGCTCGATACCTTTATGGTTGCGGTCAATCTCATGGCTGTTATCAGCAATATGGCCGCTGTTCACTGCAACCACTTCGCGGGTGCGCTGGATTTGCTCATGAGTCTGCTTAAGACCTTCCTGATTCTTTTCGATATCGTGTTCGTCCTGAATAATCGCTTTGCTATTTGCCGTCACGACTTCACGGGTGCGGTGAATAGCATCGTTGTTCTGTGCGATATGCTCGCTGTTCTCTGTCACCACTTCACGGGTTTTATCTATTTCAGCGTAGTTTTGCGCAATACCGTTCTGGTTTTTCTCAATGTCTTTTTCGGCGTGAGCAATCGCATCGCTGTTCGAGTTGACGACTTCACGGGTGCGGTGAATAGCATCCTGATTCTCGGCAACTTCACCTTCCGTTTTCACGATATCGTGATGGTTCTCTGCAATATCATTATGGTTCTGCGTAATACCTGCCGCGTTCTGCGTGATGCCTTCGCTGTTCTTCACTACCGCTTCACCGGTGCGGTTAATGGCGTCCTGATTCTCGGCAACTTCACTTTCCGTTTTCACGATATCGTGATGGTTCTCTGCAATATCATTATGGTTCTGCGTAATACCTGCCGCGTTCTGCGTGATGCCTTCGCTGTTTTTCACTACCGCTTCACCGGTGCGGTTAATGGCGTCCTGATTCTCGGCAACTTCACCTTCCGTTTTCACGATATCGTGATGGTTCTCTGCAATATCATTATGGTTCTGCGTAATACCTGCAACGTTCTGCGCAATTTGTTGGTTATCTTGATCAAGCGTGGTTTTTAACGGCGCAATCTGGTTATCCATATAGCTATGGGAATCAGTATCTGAGACGTGGACAGGCGGCGCGATTGCCGGGGTAAGATTGACCATTGGCACGCTCTGGATTGTGCTGCGTGGGATCAGATCGAATGTCCAATAATCGTTTGTCACGGGATTCCACGGCTTATTGTTCGACAGAAAATCATTAGCTTGCTCAAGCGTATTCGCGCTCATGACTAAATTGTAAACATCAGGGACGGACTTTTGAATTTCAGGATGCAACGTAAAATAGGCATTGGCCGCATCAAGATCGGCACCCGTTAACGCATAGGCAGAAGGAACCAGAGCAGAGAAAATTAAGCACGCGGATATTGAGAATTTCATTAAATTACCATCAGATCAATATTTAAAGGTCGAGGAAATATCAGTACAAATATCCCTGAGCTGAAACCTGGAATGACACCTTACAAATAAAAATCCTTTTACCCTGGTGATATCCGGTGAAGTGGGAGTGATTTTAGAGGCACAGGAAAGTGTAAAAATTGATTTAAAATAATTTTTCAAAATGTTTCACATGAGAAAAATTTGAGTTGTAAACAATTCAGGAGGGTAACTGTTTACTATTGTTACAGCACAAATAGCTTAGACAGTAGGATTTGTAGGAAAGATGTGAAACAGGGTTTCATTTGAAAAAATCCCCACCGCCTTGTTCTCTGCCGCTTTAATCCCGGCCAACAGT
Organism: Citrobacter sp. 18056; assembly: GCA_902706235.1. Taxonomy (GTDB): domain Bacteria; phylum Pseudomonadota; class Gammaproteobacteria; order Enterobacterales; family Enterobacteriaceae; genus Scandinavium; species Scandinavium manionii. The sequence continues at coordinate 20,482 of CACSJR010000007.1, forward strand.
TGACCAGACCCGGTATGTGACCAACACTTTCAGGAGAATCTTCCTTATACCCAAAATAATTCGAGTCGCATCACGGCGGCAAGAGAATGAGTCCCGATGAGCTTAGTAAGCTAAGTGATTCGGGCGAGTGAACGCAGCCAACAAAGATGCAGCTTGAAGTATGGCGGGTATACACAGTGTCATTACGGAGAATAAGGCTATGAGTGGAAACGCAAAAATTCTGGTTCTTTTTTATTCCATGTATGGACACATCGAAACAATGGCGCAGGCTATTGCGGACGGTGCGAACCAGGTGGATGGCGTTGATGTAACGGTAAAACGCGTGCCTGAAACGATGTCGGCGGAAGTTTTCGCGAAATCGGGCGGCAAAACACATACCGCCCCGGTGGCAACACCGCAGGAACTGGCGGATTACGACGCTATCATTTTCGGAACGCCTACCCGCTTCGGCAACATGGCCGGACAAATGCGCACTTTCCTCGATCAAACCGGTGGCCTGTGGGCATCTGGCGCATTATACGGCAAACTTGCCAGCGTCTTTAGCTCCACTGGCACCGGCGGCGGTCAGGAGCAAACCATTACCTCGACATGGACTACCCTCGCCCACCACGGCATGGTCATTGTGCCGATCGGCTATGGCGCGCAGGAATTATTTGATGTCTCTCAGGTACGCGGCGGTACGCCGTATGGCGCGACGACCATTGCAGGCGGGGATGGTTCGCGTCAGCCCAGCCAGGAAGAACTGGCGATTGCCCGCTATCAGGGACAACACGTTGCCAATCTGGCGCGCAAACTGAAAAGCTAAACGTCTGTCAGGAGGAATACTATGCCAACACAGGAATCCAAAGCGCATCACGTAGGTGAATGGGCGAGCTTGCGAAACACCTCACCGGAAATCGCCGAGGCCATTTTCGAACTGGTTAAGTACGACGAAAAACTGGCTGAAAAAGTCTGGGAAGAAGGCAGCGATGAAGTGCTGGCGCTGGCCTTTAAGAAAACCGATAAGGATTCGCTGTTCTGGGGCGAACAAACCATCGAGCGTAAAAACGTCTGAAACAGACTCCCCCGCCAGGCGGGGGAGAATGCGTTTTACTTCGCCGCGTTATTCAGCACTTCATTGAACTTATCTACCGGGCAGTATCCGTCTGCATCTACCGGGCAACCTTTCAGCTCCAGCGTGACACGCTGTGGCGGCGCTTGCAGCGTCAGCACATCCGCATTACGCAACTGCTGCGTACTCTGATACAGATATTCGATTTTCATGAGTTCGCGGTTACCGGCCGCGTCACGCCAGCGTTCAAACACAATTTTGCCGCCAATCGGCGTGCGTTCGTACTGATCGTGGAGCGTATACGGTTTGAAATCCAGCGCCATTAACAGCGATGCGATATTCGAGTCATGCCCCACCAGCAGCGTCACTTTTGGACCTTTTCCGGCGTTGGTGACCAGTGTTTTATCGATGTATTTCACCAGCGGCGCAGCCACATTGCGGGCCACTTCTGGCGAGGTAAACAGGCTGTCCTGATAGCCATTTTTCAGCTCTGACAGCACGCGCCACTGCTTGTCGGTTTCGATTTGTCCCCACGCCACCTGATCGGCCGGGAAACCTTCGTAATACTGAAGGGTGAAAGCATCAACCAGTGAGTTACCCACTTTCAGCGGTCCGTCGACACCAGGTTCTTTTTCAAATGGCGCGCTGAAGGTGTCTTTGCCATCGGTCAGGGAGCACACTTTCTTCTCTTTGCAGGACGGAGAGTTTTTGTAATCAACGAGCGTTTCCAGCAGCTTGTAGCTTTCGCCGAGGTTCATTTTCTGCCGCTCTTCGTCCATCGCCTTCACTGCCTGTTGGCTGAAGGCCGCTGACGAGTCGGTAATCACCGGGTTGAATGTCGGGTCCATGGTGCCCATTTTGTCCTGATGATGGATCGGCACATCACAGCCAGGGAACGCACCGGTAATGAAGAACTGCGCGGTGGCGACGGTGCGTTGCAGGCTGTTGGCGTAGGCATACACCGTATCCGGCGACGGGCATTCACCGGTGGTCACCATCCCCTTTTCCGCCAACCATTCCCGCATGTAATGGCCCATATACACTTCGAGCACACCGCCTTTAGTCGTGAGCTGTCCGCCGGGTACATCCCACTCCGGCCATTTATTCGGCGTGGATTGTTCAAGAACGCTGCCATTATTGGCGAGCGGCGCACGCAGGTTGTGCCGGCTCATGATCAACACCTGCTGGAGCTGATACCCCTCCGGCGTCGTTTCTGCCTGGGCCGCAAAGCCCGCCATCATTGAGCCGATAACCGCCACGGCCAGTACGCTTTTTCTCATCCCTTTGTCCTCATGCGTTAATGAACTGAATCAAGTGTGACAGATTTATGACACTTTACCGGGAAGTGGGCCGCAAACTGGTGATTTTCTCTTCTCTTGTGGCCAAATGGTTTTATAATAAAACTTATCGCCCTATCTGGAGTTCACGTGAAACGTACCCGCCTCGAAGAAAACTGCTGCCCTGTCGCCCGCTCGCTGGACATTATCGGCGACTGGTGGTCGTTGCTTATCGTTCGCGATGCCTTTCACGGCAAACGCCGCTTTAGTGAATTTCAGCGCAGTCTGGGGATCGCCAGGAACATGCTCGCTGCTCGCCTTAAGCTGCTGGTGCAAGAAGGTATTCTCGAATTACGGCCCGCCTCAGATGGCAGCGCCTGGCAGGAGTACGTACTGTCAGACAAAGGTCGGGCGCTCCAGCCCGTGCTGGATTCGTTAGCCGAATGGGGTAATGCCTGGCTGCCGGTCGAACACGAGTTTCCTCAAAACTAAAATAATCCTCGCCAATTGGTTGCATATTAAAACCATTTAAACCATGCTGAATTTGGTTTCATTTTGCAACCATATTATTACGCTGAGGAACTTCCATGAACGCACAACGCCCTGTCGCCGTCGTTACCGGCGCTTCTTCCGGGATCGGCGCCATTTATGCCGATCGCCTTGCCGCTCGCGGTTACGATTTACTGCTGGTAGCCCGTCGGGAAGATCGACTCCAGTCACTCGCGCTGCGTCTGCAGCAACAATTCGCCATTGAGGTCTCGACCTTAAAAGCCGATCTCAGCCATGACGACGGGATCCGCGAAGTAGAGCAGCGTCTGCGAAGCGACGCCCGCGTTGCGCTACTGGTGAATAATGCCGGATCGGCGCGGATGGGAGCATTTCTGTCGGTTGATATCGATGAGCATGAAACCATTCATACATTGAACACCACGGCGTTGATGCGTCTGAGCTACGCGGCATTGGCGCGCTTTTCCGCGCAAAACAGCGGTACTTTGATCAACATCGCGTCGGTCCTCGCCTTCCACGCCCTCGGTAGCAGTGCGGTCTACAGCGCGACCAAAGCCTGGGTGGTCAACTTCACACGTGGACTACAGCAAGAATTTGTCGATAGTGCCGTACGCATTCAGGCGGTTTTGCCTGCGGCCACGGCGACGGAAATCTGGGATTTGTCAGGTGTTGCACCCGACACGTTACCGGAAGATTCGGTTATGAGTGCGGAGGATTTGGTCGATGCAGCACTTGCCGGGCTGGATAACGCCGAACAGGTCACACTGCCACCGGTGCATGACCTTACCTTGTGGGATGCTTACGAACACGCTCGTCTGGCGCTGTTCACCACCTCCAGAACGGGTGTGCCTGCCCCGCGCTATCAGAAGCGTTGAATACCAGCAGGGTGGTCTTTCGCCACCCTGCTGGTATTCCACCGTTATTCCGCAACAGGCAAGGCGGTCAGCGTGCAAATTGCCATATGTTTCCCGCCACGTCGGTCAGTAATCGTCACCGTGTCTCCGGCTTTTTTACCTTCACACGGTTTTACCATTGTGTCGGTAAAATGCTGACGCATCTGTTGTTGGCTGGTTGGCGCGGCTTGCACGGCCCCCGCCAGCATCAGTAACGTTAGGGTAACTGCCGATTTCATCTTTCTCTCCGAACTTGACTCATTCTGGTGAACCTTAACATCCTGCTTTGCGGCTTACTGTAAATTCCATTTGCCGATTGTTACCTGGCTTGCTACGTTTTCAAAAGCTGAGTCCGAAATGCCCGATGAAATCAGCCGGTCCCGATATTAGCGGGCGCGGAAGAGGCCTGCTATATTCTTGTGCTGCGCAACGACGATTCAGATAACGCTTTTATCGTGCTGGCGGCGAAAGAAGTGGTCACTGGCGACACCAAAATCCTCGCGCTGGTCAATTCTGATAAAAACCTGAGTAAGATAAAACGCGTCCAGACGGATATCGTTTTTTCCCTGCAAACTCTCGCCAGTGAAATGCTGCTGCGCAAACTGAGCGGCGAAAATATGGATACCGATAACCTGATGGATTTACTCTTCCAGGACGGACATTAATACCTGACTGGCATCGCTGGCACGAAGACCTATGATTATAAAATCATTTGTGCACTCAACTGAGGAGAAGGTGATGGGCTATTTCGAAATCAAAAAATCCGATAAGGATACGAAGGAACCGTATTACTTTGTGCTGAAGGCCGGCAACCATGAGGTGATCGCCCGCAGCGAAATGTATTCCAGCAAAGCGGCGGCGCAAAAAGGCATTGCGTCAGTGCAGAAAAACGGTGCCAGCACCGACGTGCGTGATAAAACTGAGTAAACCAAAAGCAAAAGCCCGCGATAAACGCGGGCTTTATTATTTATAACGGTTGAACCGTATTATTCAGAGACGCTTTTCTTCACATCCTGGGCACCGGCTTTGGTTTTATCCCATGCCTTAGTGCTGCCTTCTTTTGTGGCATCCCATGCTTTTTGGCTGCCGTCTTTGGTTTTATCCCAGGCTTTCTGACTACCTTCTTTGGTGCCATTCCAGGCTTTTTCAGAACCCTGTTTGGTTTTATCCCAGGCCTTCTCGCTGCCTTCTTTGGTATTGTTCCAGGCTTTCTGACCATCCTGCTTCATCTTGTCAGTGGTTGAGCCGTCGCTTTCCGCTTTGCTCATTTGTTCCTGAGTACGATGTTCGGTCTGATGCAGTTTTTCTTTAGCTGTGTCGGCGCCAGTATGGGCGGCCTGAACGGTCTCATCTGTTGCATGCTGCATTTCGCCCTGGGCCATTGCACCGGTAGCGACAAACAGAAGGGACAAAGCGATTGCTGTCTTTTTCATTTTAACTATTCCTTTTATCAGAGTCCGGCTATTACTCTATTTTTCAGGAACGATAACGACAAGGCGATAAATCCTAATTGATTCAAGGGCGTTGTTGAATAAATCGGATTTAGATAAAAGCGCCTCCCGTCACTGACCTCCTCAGGCAATCCGCACACTTTCCGGCATCCCTGTACGCGTCATTTTGTTTAAGGCACGGATCATGGCCTTAGCCTCACCAACCTGTCCATCGTAGTCACGCAGCGTCAGGCGAAAAACGCGTTTGAGCATCAGTATGGTAGAAATAGCGAGCTCAGAATAAGGTTGAGGACGACCACGGGATATCGCTGCAGGATCAGGGGTGTGGTGATCTGATCCTGACTATGGCCAAAAGTTCGATTTATTCAACAAAGCCGGTGAATGGTATAAAGGCCCAGAAGGATTTTCTACATGAACGATCGTTGATTACCCTACTTACCTGTATCAATAGCAACGTAACTCACAACGCAGCTTATCCGGCACAACTGTCTCAGGAAAAATCAACCCGAAGGTAAGCAAGCGTTGTAAACAGTCCTTCCTGAGGAGGATTCCCTGTGGTGCCAACAGGATAGGCATATAATATTACATTTGAGCGATAGCTATCATCCAGCTTAAATGGAACAACACGGCTGCTATTATTCGGCGTTAATGGGACATTGTGTTCATCAGTAACAATAACGCCTACATCTTTATTATCAGACTGAATAGCGTCAGGAACATCGGCGGAAGGAGTCCCTTCAATTCGCATTGTCAGATTGGCCGTTGCACTAATATCGTTACATTGAATTGGGATCTTTATTTCTTTCGGTGTATAATTAGTAGGCATCTGCCCTTGTACTTTTAAATCAGATGCATAGACCGAACCCAAGTCAACAACAACCTGAGTTCCAGCGTTAATAATACAGTTTTGAGGAACTGTAACAACCCCATTTAAATAAATGTTTGTCGTCGCGATTGGACCGTGGGTGGTACCGCCAGTATCGCCCATACTCCAGTAAGTAGAAGCAACTAAAACATTATTAATAATAGTCTGCCCGACTAATGATTTCTTTATCCGCACAGAGACCTGAATAGTACCGCCTGTATTATTTCCACCAAGACTCAAATTAAAACCAGTATTGCAATAATATTGCTTTTTAGGACTTGAGTTATGTATTGGCCCAAAAGGCACTGAAAGGTAACCGTCTTTTGTATAGACTTTCACCCCTACTTGTAGATAGTCATTTCCCGGCACATCGTGATATAAATAATCGCCATCTGACTGCGGATTTGAGAGAGTAGTATCCCCCCAGATCCATATATATCTATAAGGCCCACCAGTACATTCACATGTCATCGTTGCGTTTTGAACGCCTGTGCTTAGAGTTTTATCAGGAATTATTGAACCTGGGACATTATCAGCTGGATTAGTTATATTCATATTACTCAAATCATAGCTGGCTGTCGATGGGCCGCTGGCCAGTGAGCAATATCCATCACCAGCATATACTGTTTTCATATACAGGAAAACAATCGCTGTAAGAAAAATAAATAGAGGTTTTTTCATTACTAATATCCTTTATTATGATAGTCAGTCGTCCTATCCAACCATTGCACTCGTATCATCTGTGCTGTTGACCACCTATGCGAGGTCATGTCATAAGTCACAGATAATTAACTGCCTATCCCTATCTATCTCTTTGAGAATAATCACCAGTGAGAATAAGAAATCCAGCAAGCACCAATATAGGCTTTATATATTTAAACCACAAAAGCAGTCATAATTGAACATTTTAAAAACCCCCATACTCAGTACCACAGATGGAAGCAGATCATAACCTACTGTTTAGAATTGAATTTTTAACAAATTAAAAATATACACCGATAAATGTGAATTCTGATGAGCATTGCAAAATGAAGGTGCAACCACCAGTCATGATCCGGGCTCTGAATATCACTGATATGACCAAAGCTTGACGAGTATATTGCAACTGAACCTGACCTTGACGCCATCTATGAGAAGAGCACGTAAAGACCCAACAGCGGATAAGATAACGATATCAATGCGTTACCAGGCGCCCAAAGCAACAAGGGGTTACCTTTCGGTAACCCCTTGTTTAATTTGGCGGAAGCGTAGAGATTCGAACTCTAGAACCCTTTCGGGTCGCCGGTTTTCAAGACCGGTGCCTTCAACCGCTCGGCCACGCTTCCTAAGTGGGACGCACTATAAACATACCCGAACTTCCTGTAAAGCCCCACCTTGTTCGTTAGCGCAAAAAACAGTCAAATTGTTGTTATTCGGCTAAATTAACAACATAGTGGGTGGTTATTAGGCATTTTTATCATCATATAAACGCTTAATGTTTTTTGATGTACATGTCTTTGGTGTAGTAGTAGCCGAGTCGGTCAGGCGTAAAACCTCCTACCCACGGCTTCACGAGGTGCGTTCGCACGTAGTGATACACCGGAACGGCGGGAACATCCTGCGCCAGCATGTCTTCCGCCTGCTGATAGAACTTGCCACGCTCAGTGACATCTTTCGCCATAGCCGCGTTGCGCATTGCTTCATCGTAAGCCGGGTTGCTGTATTTGCTGGTGTTTTGACTGTCGCCTGTACGGAAGGTATCAAGGAAGCTTGCCGCATCGTCATAATCGGCAATCCACGCATAGCGCACCGCATCAAAATCACCGGTATGCATCGTATCGAGCATGGTCTTCCATTCCTGATTTTGTAGCTTCGCTTCCACGCCAAGATTTTTCTTCCACATCGAGCTGACGGCGATGGCAATACGCTGATGTGATTCGGACGTGTTGTAGAGCAAATTAAACGACAGCGGATGGTTGGCCCCAAACCCTGCCTCGGTGAGTAACTTTTTCGCTTCCGCGATGCGTTTCTCCTGTGGCCAACTGGCGTAGTCCGGATTATGCAGCTTCACGCCGCCAATATCGGGCTGGCTGACTATCCAGGCGGGGCGCTGGCCCTGCCCCATCACTTTATCGGCGATTATGTCTTTATCCAGCGCCATATTCAGCGCGCGACGTACCCGCGCGTCGTTAAACGGCGCTTTGGTGGTATTGAACTCGTAATAGTAAGTTGCCAGCTGCGGCGAGACATCCACCTGATCGCCCATCGTTTTCTTAAGCTGCGCAAACTGGTTAATCGGCAAGGTATAGACAATATCGATCTCCCCGGCCTTGTAACGATTCACATCGGCCGCCTCGGAGTGGATCGGCAACCAGGTCACTTTATTAATGACCGTATGCGCATCATCCCAATATTTACTGTTACGCACACCGATAATCCGTTCGTTCACCACCCACTGCGAAAGTGTATAGGCACCGCTGCCCACAAAGTGCTCCGGCAGCGTCCATTTATCGCCAAAGCGAGTAATCAGCACCTGATCGACAGGCACTAACGACGGGTGTGCAAGCATCGCAAGGAATGCTGCCGTCGGCTGCGTCAGCGTCACCTGCAACGTGTTGTCATCCAGCGCTTTCACGCCCAGGGTATCCGGTGTTTTTTTGCCAAGCGCGATATCCGCTGCATGGACGATATGCATGTTGCCGGGGTAACTGGCATAAGGCGAAGCGGTTTTCGGCGATACCAGGCGCTGCCAGCTCCAGACAATATCCTGGGCGGTGATGGCAGTACCGTCTGACCAGGTTATCCCGGGACGCAAATGGAACGTCCAGACGGTATTGTCTTTATTCTCCCATGAGGCGGCCAGCCGCGGTTCGATTGTGCCGTCGGGTTTCACTGCCACCAGCCCGTCAAACATGTCGCTGATGATATTGTACTCGACGTCACTTTCAACTTTGTGCGGGTCAAGCGACGCTGGCTCATTACCGTTGTTTCTGACCAGTTCCTGCTTATCTGCCAGCGGCGTTCCTTCAGGGACCTGTGCAGACCAGGCCATTGGGACTGAACTGATGAGCCCGGCGGCGAGTAATGCCAGCGTAATGTGATTGCGTTTTTGTGGTTTCATATCCATTGCCTTATTGATTTCATTATTGGTGATCCCGCCATCAGTGTTAACGACGATTTTTCAATAAGGCAATATTTTTCAGTGACCTATAAGATGTCGATCTGACTAATAAAAGAAAAACAACGAACATGCTGCCGCGATTTTTATCGCCGATATTTTCTTCTGTTTGTCCGGGGGAGCGAGTCGGTAAAGATGGGTAAAAACACTAGAGCTTTCGACTTTGTTTCCATATTCTCAGTAGTTATTACCCCTGTCATCAAATAGAGAGTGACTATGGATCGCATTATTACCTCGTCGCGTGACCGTACTTCGCTACTGAGCACGCACAAAGTTCTGCGTAATACCTATTTTCTGCTGAGCCTGACGCTGGCGTTTTCGGCGATCACCGCAACCGCCAGCACCGTGCTGATGCTGCCATCACCAGGGCTGATTCTGACGCTGGTCGGCATGTACGGCCTGATGTTCCTGACTTACAAACTGGCCGATAAACCGACCGGTATTCTGGCGGCGTTCGCTTTCACTGGTTTCCTGGGCTACATCCTCGGGCCAATGCTGAACACGTATCTTGCAGCCGGAATGGGTGATGTGATTGGCATGGCACTGGGGGGCACTGCACTGGTGTTCTTCGCCTGTTCGGCCTACGTGCTGACCACCCGCAAAGACATGTCCTTCCTCGGCGGTATGCTGATGGCGGGCGTGGTCGTCGTGCTTGTCGGTATGGTGGCGAACATCTTCCTGCAATTGCCTGCGCTGCACCTGGCCATTAGCGCGGTGTTCATCCTTATCTCTTCAGGTGCCATCCTGTTTGAGACCAGTAACATCATCCGCGGCGGTGAAACGAACTACATTCGTGCGACCGTTAGCCTGTATGTCTCGCTGTACAACATCTTTGTCAGCCTGCTGAGCATTCTCGGGTTTGCTAACCGCAACTAACGAAGACTTAGCCAGACCTCAAGCCCTGCTTATGCGGGGCTTTGTTTTTTGCTACACTGCGGCGGTTTCTGATAACGGCTATGAATGAATATGTTGAACTTTGAAGGCAAAGAAATAGAGACCGATAACGACGGTTATCTGAAAGAAAGCAGCCAGTGGAGTGAAGGTCTGGCGGAAGTGATTGCGCAGAAAGAGGCTATCACCCTCTCCCCTGAGCACTGGGAAGTGGTGCGCTTTGTGCGAGACTTTTATCTCGAGTTCAATACCTCACCGGCTATCCGTATGCTGGTCAAAGCGATGGCGAAAAAGTTCGGCGAAGAGAAAGGCAACAGCCGTTATCTGTATCGCCTGTTCCCCAAAGGCCCGGCTAAACAGGCCACCAAGATTGCTGGCCTGCCAAAACCGGTGAAATGCATTTAATAGCGAATGCCGAAATCGGTCCAGGTTTTCCCGGGTTGGTGCGGTTCAGCCAGAACTTTATCGACCCGGGCGCTGCGCGGTCCACCCGCTTTTAGCCACGCCACCAGCTGCTCAACTTTATCCGCTTCCCCGCACACCAGCACTTCGACGCTGCCGTCATCCAGATTTCGCGCATAGCCGGTTAGCCCCAGTTTTAAAGCCTCACGCTGCGTGCTGTAGCGAAACCCAACCCCCTGCACCATGCCGTGAACCCATGAGATTGTGCAAACCTGTGCCATAACGGTTCCCCCCTTCTTGAACTGAATCATCAGAATAGCAAATTATATGCGGTCCTTTAGGCATCATGTTCAACGCACATTCTTTGGCAAACAGCCATAGTGCTGACGAAATCGGGCAGTAAATCGTGAATTCGAAAGATAGCCGCTGCGTAAGGCTATTTCGCCAATCGGTAAACGCGTCGTTTGCAGTTGAGACAGCGCAAAAGACATCCGCACCTCTTCGATTATCTGGCGATAGCTTTGGGATTCATGCTGTAGCCTGCGTCGCAGCGTTGAGGTCCCGAGCGATAACTGACTAGCAATCTCTTCTGCGGTCCATCCTTTTGCCGGGGACAGCATGATCAGTTGGCGTACCTGCTCACTCAGGTTGAATCGTCGTTCAATCAACAACGGGCCTGCACGCCCCTCATGCAATCCGAGCGGAATATCCCTTGAGAAAGTTGATTAACAATCTCTAGCGGCATATCGGCCGGAATGGTGTTTTCGTCCCTTCCGGCGCATGTGACCATGAGAGCTGTGGAGAGATATTTTTACCACTACAGCCAAAACCGTTAAACACCTGTTTAGCCGTTAATGGATGCTGACTGTCGATATCCGCGCTACTGAGAGTAAATACCGGAGCCGCGAATACAGCGGAACTGACACACGCCAGGGTGACGGCGGTCAATGCGATGGCACGTTTCATGTTATGTCCTCATTAAGGGAGAAACATGACTGTATCGGGTGCCGCCGTTATTTACTGTGCGGGTATGATTTGCTTTTGTGCCGAAACGCTCATCTCAGTTGAGTACTGGGCCAGTGTCAGGCCCGTAATTCATTGCATTTCCCCGCTGACGTGGGAAAATGGCGCCCATTTTCTTCGAAACAACAGAACAATTAATTATGAGCGTACGTTTAGTGTTAGCCAAAGGCCGCGAAAAATCCTTGCTTCGCCGCCACCCATGGATCTTCTCCGGCGCCGTTGCGCGCGTTGAAGGTAAAGCCTCTCTCGGTGAAACCATTGATATTGTTGACCATCAGGGTAAGTGGCTGGCACGCGGAGCGTACTCTCCGGCATCGCAGATCCGCGCTCGCGTCTGGACCTTTGATCAGGCAGAAACCATCGATATCACCTTCTTTGAACGTCGCTTACAGCGCGCGCAAACCTGGCGTAACTGGCTGGCAGAAAAAGACGGTCTCGACAGCTACCGCCTGATAGCCGGTGAATCTGACGGCCTGCCGGGTGTGACCATCGACCGCTTCGGCAACTTCCTGGTGCTGCAATTGTTGAGCGCCGGGGCAGAATACCAGCGTGCCGCGCTGATCAGCGCCCTGCAAACCTGTTTCCCGAATTGCGCCATTTATGACCGCAGCGACGTAGCGGTGCGTAAAAAAGAAGGTATGGAATTAACGCAGGGTCCTGTGACCGGCGAAATGCCGCCTGCCCTGCTGCCAATCGAAGAGCACGGCATGAAGCTGCTGGTTGATATCCAGAATGGCCATAAAACCGGTTATTACCTCGATCAGCGCGACAGCCGTCTGGCAACGCGTCGATACGTAGCCGACAAACGCGTGCTGAACTGCTTCTCCTATACCGGTGGTTTCGCTGTTTCTGCTCTGATGGGCGGCTGCCGTCAGGTCATCAGCGTTGATACCTCGCAGGAAGCGCTGGATATCGCCAAACAGAACGTTGATCTTAACAAGCTTGATCTGAGCAAAGCAGAATTTGTGCGTGACGATGTTTTCAAACTGCTGCGTAAATACCGCGATGATGGCGAAAAATTTGACGTGATCGTAATGGATCCGCCGAAGTTCGTGGAAAACAAAAACCAGCTGATGGGCGCGTGTCGCGGCTATAAAGATATCAATATGTTGGCTATCCAGCTGTTGAATCCAGGCGGCGTGCTGATGACCTACTCCTGCTCCGGCCTGATGACCACAGATTTATTTCAAAAAATCATCGCCGATGCCGCAGTTGATGCCGGGCGTGATGTACAATTTATAGAGCAGTTCCGTCAGGCAGCCGATCACCCGGTGATCGCGACCTACCCGGAAGGGCTGTATCTGAAAGGATTTGCCTGTCGCGTCATGTAAGTTGAAAAGTGAAACATTGCCCTCATATTTAATGTCAGTAATGTTTCCTGGGAGGTGACTATGATGATTGCCAGCAAATTTGGTATCGGCCAGCAGGTCCGCCATTCGCTGTTAGGGTATCTTGGCGTGATCGTCGATATCGATCCGGAATACTCCCTGGATGAGCCCTCGGATGATGAGGTCGCGGTGAATGATGAGCTGCGCACTTCACCGTGGTATCACGTGGTGATGGAAGATGATGACGGCGAACCCGTCCATACATATCTCGCAGAAGCCCAGTTGCAAAACGAAGCCAACGACGAGCACCCGGAACAACCATCGATGGACGAACTGGCGCAAACCATTCGCCAACAACTTCAGGCACCTCGCCTGCGCAACTGATAAAAAACCCCGCCGAAGCGGGGTTTTTCTTATTTAGCGAGCCCCAGACGGGGGATTTCAATCGCAGGACATTTATCCATCACCACCTTCAATCCCGCATCCTGTGCCAGCACGGCGGCCTGTTCGTTGATAACGCCCAGCTGCATCCACAGCGTTTTGGCGCCAATCGCAATCGCCTCCTGCGCCACGCCCCAGGCGGCTTCTGAATTGCGGAACACGTCCACCATATCCACTTTTTCAGGTACTTCCGCCAGCGTGCCGTAGCCTTGCTGACCCAGTAACGTTTTGCCCGCCACTTTCGGTGACACCGGAATGACGTGATAACCCTGGTCCAGCAGATACTTCATCACCCGGTAGCTTGGGCGGTCCGGCTTATCGCTCGCCCCTACCAGTGCGATGGTTCGGGTATCGTTCAAAATGCCTGCAATTTCGTTCTCTTTCATTATTTCCTCCGGGCCATTTTGCAAAGTGTACGACAATCCTGATACGCCAGCCATTCAGTCATACCAGAGTATGAGGGCAGAACCCTGAATTATGTCTATATGTTAATAAAAACCCATTTAGTAAAGATTTGATACACTCTACGAACAGGCATTTTTTCAGGAGATAGCGATGAGAACGGGGATGACCATTTTGTGTCTGTTGCTTCTGATGCCTGGCAGCGTATTTGCCACGACGCTTCGGCTCTCAGGTGACATTGATTTATTGGTACTGGACGGTAAGAAAGTGTCCAGCCTGCTGTTACGCGGTGCAGAAAGCCTTGAGGTGGATAACGGCCCCCATCAGGTGGTATTTCGCGTTGAAAAAATGATTATATTACCCGATCAGAATCGCCAGCTGTACGTCTCGCCGCCGCTTATCGCCAGCTTTAACTCGCAGCTAGTGGGCCAGGTAAACTTCAGTCTGCCGCGGCTCGAAACGCTGGAAGATACGCAGACCTTCACCTCCACGCCGCACGTCAGCCTGCTGGATGGCAACGCAATGCCTATTCCGGTCAAACTCGATATTCTGGCGATCACCCAGCCGGGGACCCACATCGATTATGAAAAGGCGACGGAGGCGTACAACGTCGCCAATAAACAAGCCTCCAGCAGGCAGTTCAGCACGCCACAGTCAGACGACAGCACGTTATTATCGAAAACCAACGAGCTGGATAACCCAGCCTATCAGTCACAAACATTGACTGAACAACGGCTGAAATACTGGTTCCAGTTGGCCGACCCGCAAACCCGCAACCGCTTTCTCGAATGGGCAAAATCGCAGCCATCCTCCTGATATCATGACGTAGCGCAGGAAAATTTGCCGTTGTCGCTTGCAGCAATAATCACTTCCAGTAATCTGTCGGCATGTTGAATAATGGAAAATAATTATGGAACAGACAACCCGTACCCTACCGGGTCGAAAACATATCGCCCTGGTCGCGCACGATCACTGCAAGCAGATGCTAAAAGCCTGGGTTGAGCGTCATCAGCCGCTGCTGGCACAGCATGAACTATATGGCACCGGCACTACCGGTAATTTGGTTCAGCGCGCAACCGGCCTGGACGTCACGGCAATGCTGAGCGGCCCGATGGGCGGCGATCAGCAGGTCGGCGCGATGATCGCGGAAGGTAAAATTGATGTCCTGATCTTCTTTTGGGATCCGCTGAACGCCGTGCCGCACGATCCAGATGTAAAAGCCCTTTTGCGCCTGGCAACCGTGTGGAACATTCCGGTAGCAACCAACGTCTCCACCGCGGATTTCATTATCCAGTCGGCTAACTTCAACGCGCCGGTAGATATTCAAATCCCTGACTATCAGCGTTATCTGGCTGAACGGTTGAAGTGATATGCGAAATGCCCGACGGCGCTGCGTTTACGTGGGCCTACAGGTTATGTAGGCCTGGACAGCGTAGCGCCACCGGGCTATTGGCGCGTTAATCACGGTTTGCGTGCGACCGGCACATCCAGAGATTTCAGTTCCTCGACAAACACCGACGGCTCCTGCTTGTTGAACATCAGCCACACACGCTGACGCGCACGCGTCATGGCGACGTACAGTAAACGCCTTTCTTCAGCATCCGGGAAATCCTCCGGCTGTGGCAGTAGCGCCTGCTCCATAACTGACTCCCGCGCCGGTGCCGGAAACGCGTCCTGGCCTTCCTGCAAGCCGAGCACAATCGCGTAATCTGCCTGCTGACCTTTACTGGCGTGAATGGTCATAAAATCAATCTGCAGTTTCGGCCAGCGGGTCGCTGCTTTTTCCAGCGCCGCGGGTTTCAGGTGGTGATAACGCGCCATAATCAAAATTCGCTGTTCCGGCTTCGCAAAACCGCTCAGTTTATCGAGCAACGCATCGAGCTGATCGTCTGGCAGCAGCGTGACGGCTTTCTTATCGCCCGTCGTCAGGCTGTTCAGGGGTTTGCTTAGCTGATGTGGGTTTTGCTGAATGAAACGGTTTGCGATTTCGCCAATTCGACTGTTAAAACGGTATGTGGTATCCAGCGCGCAGTTGTCACCTTCACCGAAATAATCCGTAAAGGCGGTGGTCAGGGATAGCTGCGCACCGCTAAAGCGGTAGATTGCCTGCCAGTCATCTCCCACCGCAAACAAGGTGGTTTGCGAATTCTGCTTACGCAGCGCCGCCAGCAGTGCAGCGCGCTGAGGGGAAATGTCCTGAAATTCATCCACCAGAATGTGCTTCCAGGGGCTGACGAAGCGGCCTTTCTCCAGCACGTTAATGGCCTGATGAATCAGCCCGGAGAAATCAACTGCGCCTTCGTCCTTCAACGCCGTTTTCCATGCTTTCAGCAGCGGAGCCATCAGCTTGACGCGCTTGCCAAACAGCTCACGGATCTCTTCCGGTGCGCTGTCGATCATTTCAGCCTGCGAACCGCCATGGCTGCGCATCAGGCTGACCCAGCGATCGAGGCGACCGCCCATCCGACGCACAATTTTAGGGTCGTGCCAGTAGTCCTCCTCCGGCACATTCCATTCCATTTCTTCCTCAAGCCACTGCCGCCAGCCTTTGGCCTGCGCCTTTTTCTCCTGACATTGTTGCTGCCAGCATTTTGTCAGCAGCGACTGGCGCGCAGCGGCATCATTTTCCAGCTTGCTGATAACCGGCACTTTTTTGCTGCCCTGCTGGATAATGTGCAGCGCCAGCGCATGGAACGTTTTCGCACTGATGACCTCGGTGTTGAGACGCTCACGAATGCGCTCGTCCATCTCCTGCGCAGCTTTTCGACCGAACGCCAGAAGCAAAATCTGATCGGCAGCAGCTTCGCCACGCGTCAGTAGCCAACCGGCACGGGCCACCAGCACCGACGTTTTACCGCTGCCCGCACCGGCCAATACCAGAAGCGAGCGTTCACCATTCACCACCGCGCGCGCCTGCGCATCGTTGAGCGGTGAGGATTCAATTCCCTGGAAGAAAGTGGCGTACTGCGTCAGCATCGTTTCAGTAAATGCCTGGTTATGCTTGAGTCGGCTGGCATCCCGGTCTTTCAGCCACGCCTGACACTGCTGCCAGAGTTCGCGACAGTTGTCGAAACTGTCCAGCCGCGCCACAGGCACAGGCAGCGCTTCCAGGGCGCTGAGAATTTTTTGTCGCAATTGTCCGACAGCTTCGCGGGTCAGCCACTTACCTTCCGCACGGTGCCGAGAGATAACCGTCAACTGCTGCTGTAAAACGTCAGCGGCAATGACGCTCATTTCATCACTCCACTGCTGCCAGCTACTTTGCAGGTGATGATGAAAACGCTGAGTGTCGGCCCATTCTGTGCCATGCAGGCGAACCACTTTGTTATCCGGCAGCACGAACTCCAGCTCGCCCCACACCAGGCCGCGCTTGCAATGAATGGCGGTCAGTTGATTAAACGGAATCAGGTACTCATGGCGATCGCCAGAGACTTTTACCCCAGCATTCAGGAGTTCTACCCGGTCGTAGGGGTGCTGTGCCATACGTTTGCCGAGGGCTGTTGCTTTTAGTTCCATGTCTTGCCAAATCCCGGATGTAGACTTATGTATGACAGTGTAACCGCCAGATTCCAGGTGCTCCAGCGCTAAAAAACGTTACAATCGTCGGGTCTTTCTTTTCACAGGACTGAACAGAGGTTATATGCGTACCGTTCTGAATATTTTGAATTTTGTATTGGGTGGTTTTCTGACAACACTGGGCTGGCTGCTGGCCACGGTCGTCAGCATGGTGTTGATCATTACGTTACCGCTGACCCGCTCCTGCTGGGAAATCACAAAACTGTCGTTTCTGCCGTTCGGCAATGAAGCCGTACATGTGGATGAGCTGAGTCCTGGCGAAAAAAATGGGTTGATGAATACTGGCGGTACACTGCTGAATATTCTGTGGTTCGTGTTGTTCGGCTGGTGGCTGTGCCTGACGCATATCGTCGCGGGCATTGCGCAGTGTATTACTATCATTGGAATTCCAGTGGGGATCGCCAACTTTAAGATTGCCGCTATCGCTTTGTGGCCTGTTGGCCGCCGCGTAGTTTCCGTAGAAACTGCCCGTGCCGCGCGTGAAGCCAATGCGCGTCGCCGATTTCAATGATCGGGACTGATTACCGCATGCTAAGCCCAATATTGCGCCGTTATACCTGGAACAGCGCCTGGCTGTATAACGCCAGAATTTTTATCGCGCTGTGCGGAACCGCTGCACTGCCGTGGTGCCTTGGGGAAGTGAAGCTCACCATCCCGCTGACGCTTGGGGTGGTGGCTGCGGCGCTGGCCGATCTCGATGACAGGCTTGCCGGACGACTGCGTAATCTCGTTATCACGCTGGTATGTTTCTTCATTGCCTCAGCATCCGTTGAGTTGCTATTCCCGTGGCCGTGGGCTTTTGCGCTCGGACTGACGTTGTCCACCAGCGGGTTCATCCTGCTCGGTGGTCTTGGGCAGCGCTACGCGACCATCGCCTTTGGCGCATTGTTGATAGCCATCTATACCATGCTCGGCGTCTCGCTTTACGAGCACTGGTATCAACAACCGCTACTGCTGCTCGCGGGCGCGGTGTGGTACAATCTGCTGACGCTGACCGGCCATCTGATTTTCCCCATTCGTCCGTTGCAGGATAATCTCGCCCGCAGCTATGAACAGCTCGCGCATTATCTGGAACTCAAGTCGCGACTTTTCGACCCGGATATCGAGAATGAAACACAGATTCCGCTGGTTGAACTGGCGATGGCTAACGGCCAGTTGGTCGCCACGCTGAATCAGACCAAAGCCTCGCTGCTAACCCGTTTGCGTGGCGATCGCGGACAGCGTGGCACACGTCGCACGCTGCATTATTATTTCGCGGCGCAGGATATCCACGAGCGGGCCAGCTCCTCGCACGTACAGTATCAGTCCCTGCGCGATAACTTCCGCTACAGCGACGTCATGTTCCGCTTCCAACGCCTGCTTTCGATGCAATCTCAGGCATGTATGCAGCTTTCCCGCTCCATTTTGCTGCGCACGCCCTACCAGCATGATGCACGCTTTGAACGGGCTTTCACTCATCTGAATGCAGCACTCGAGAGAGTCAGCGCCAGCGGGGCCGATAAAGAGCAGATGAAAGCCCTGGGGTTTCTGCTCAATAACCTTCACGCCATTGACGCGCAGCTAGCGACCATTGAGTCGGAACAGCAATTAGCCATGCCGCAGAGCGAGACCGAAACGCAGCTGGCCGATGACCGACTGCACGGGTTCAGCGATGTCTGGCTGCGACTGAGCCGTAACTTTTCCGCCGAGTCAGCCCTGTTCCGCCATGCGGTCAGGATGTCGCTGGTTCTCTGTGCGGGCTATGCGTTTATACAGTTCACCGGGATGAATCATGGCTACTGGATCCTACTCACCAGCCTGTTCGTCTGCCAGCCGAACTATAATGCAACGCGCCACCGGCTGGCGCTTCGTGTTATCGGCACGCTGATAGGCGTGGCCATCGGCCTGCCGGTGCTGCTGCTGGTGCCGTCAATTGAAGGGCAGCTGTTACTGATTGTGCTCACCGGTGTGCTGTTCTTCGCCTTCCGAAATATTCAGTACGCCCATGCAACGATGTTCATTACTCTGCTGGTACTGCTGTGTTTCAATCTGCTTGGGGAAGGGTTTGAAGTCGCCCTGCCACGCATTATTGATACGCTTATCGGCTGTGCCATCGCGTGGGCGGCGGTCACCTTTATCTGGCCTGACTGGAAATTCCGTAATCTGCCGACAGTAATGGCGAGGGCTGTTGATGCGAACTGCCGCTATCTGGATGCGATTCTGGAGCAATATCATCAGGGCCGTGATAACCGCCTGCCCTACCGCATTGCCCGCCGCGATGCGCACAATCGCGATGCGGAACTGGCGTCCGTGGTCTCGAACATGTCTACCGAGCCCCGCATGACGGCGGAAATGCGGGAAACGGCCTTCCGACTGCTTTGCCTGAATCATACCTTTACCAGCTATATTTCTGCGCTTGGTGCACATCGGGAGCGGTTAACCAACCCTGATATCCTGGCGTTGCTGGATGATGCAGTTTGTTATGTTGACGACGCGTTTCATCATTCACCGTCGGATGAAAAACGCGTGCAGAAGGCACTGGCGGGCTTAATGGAACGGATCCATCACCTCGACCCCGGTTCAGAAAATAAAGCCCCGCTAGTCCTCCAGCAGATTGGATTAATGGTAAGCCTGTTGCCGGAATTTTGTCACCTGCAGCAGAAGGTTACCCCTCTTCGGGCATAGCCTTCTTTTTCCCCGTCAGCGTCTCTGCCCACTCAAGGAGATGCTGACGGCGGTGCAACGGTATGATGGCCGCATGTATTCCTGTTATGGCCCCCTCCAGTGCGAACAGCACATTGATACTTAAATCCTTCCGCATAGTACGCAGTCGATACCACGCCGCCGCCGCACCCAACTTTTGTAACGTGTCCAGGTCGTGAATCCCCGCCTCTGTCAGCAGTAGTTCCAGTTGAAAGCTGATATTGGGCAGGTTACGCATTCGCTGTGGGTCGCTTCGACGCTTCTTCTCGTTTTGCGCTCCACGGAGTGACAACGCAGACATGTTCAATAACAGAGTCTGATCCTGCCAAAGGTTTTCGTCGACCCAATAGTAATTCAGCGATATTGGACGGCCACGCTTAACAAGCGTCAACAACCGCTGTGGCGTTGCCACATTATAGGTCGCACTTTGTTCACACACCCGGAGGTAAAGCTCTCCATGAGCCACCATGGCGAAGACGGTGTCATCAATGGAAAGGCTATATCCCCCAAATAATGCGCGGTGATGAATTTTCCCCAGAGATGACAAACATTCTTCACACTGATAGATCCTTTTAATTGATATTTTTCCCATGATTCTGTCCTGTAATCATGCAGTTATATGAAAGGGTTTTGATAGCGGATCCGTTAATGAAGAACATAAGGAAGTTCAATTACGGGGGCAAGAGGTTCTTATCCAGAGGTCCTATTCTGTGCAATATTTGCGAGGAGCTTTCAGAAAATGAAGTTGATCTTTCGTCTGACCAGGTATACTGTACATTCATACAGTACACCCACAAGGCGGGATTCACTATGTACACTTCAGGTTATGCAAATCGCACATCAATGGTTTCTGCAACTGCAGTCGACCATCCACAGCACAGTTCTACTGGGCTTATCAGCGAAGTGCTTTATCGTGAGGATCAGCCGATGATGACTCAACTGCTGCTGTTACCCCTTTTACAACAGCTTGGCCAGCAAGATCGCTGGCAATTGTGGCTCACGCCGCAGCAGAAACTGAGTCGCCAGTGGGTTCAGGCATCGGGCCTTCCGCTGTCTAAAGTTATGCAAGTTAGCCAAATGTTGCCAGAAATGACGCTTGAATCTATGATTCGCGCACTTCGTACCGGGAACTATAGTGTTGTTATTGGCTGGGTTACCGAAGAGTTGAGCGAAGATGAACATCATCGACTCACGATTGCGGCCGAAGAAGGTAACGCAATGGGCTTTATTATGCGTCCTGTCAGAACCACTTCCCTGCCCACGAGACAGTTTTCTGGCCTTAAAATTCACTCTAATTTGTATCATTGAGTAAAAATAGGATTATTCCTAGCATTTTTTTTACCCTGTCTATAACCCGCTATTTTTTGCGGGTTAATTTAGGAAAATGCTTGTCTGGTGCGGTTCTCAGCATTTTGTTCGGCCCAAAAATTCAACATAAATGTTAAATATTGTGTACACAACTCTTTTTTTTTCATATGCCTGACAGAGTTCACACTTGTAAGTTTTCAAGTACGTTGTAGACTTTACATCGCCAGGGGTGATCGGCTTAAGCCACAGATTACGGCGTAGTTACTGAATTAGGCTCCGCCCCCGGTGAAGGATTTAACCGTGAACTTCTAAATGGATATTCATGGCGATTTTTGGATGATAACGAGGCGCAAAAAATGAAAAAGACAGCTATCGCGATTGCAGTGGCACTGGCAGGCTTCGCTACTGTAGCGCAAGCCGCACCGAAAGATAACACCTGGTATGCTGGTGGTAAATTGGGCTGGTCTCAGTTCCATGATACTGGCTGGTATGACAGCTCCCTGAACAACAACGGTCCAACCCACGACAGCCAGCTCGGCGCAGGTGCGTTCGGTGGTTACCAGGTAAACCCGTATGTTGGTTTCGAAATGGGTTATGACTGGCTGGGCCGTATGCCTTATAAAGGCGACCAGGTTAACGGCGCATTCAAAGCTCAAGGCGTTCAGCTGACTGCTAAACTGGGTTACCCGGTAACCGACGATCTGGACGTTTATACCCGTCTGGGCGGCATGGTATGGCGCGCTGACTCCAGCAACAACCAAACCAGCGACAACCACGACACCGGCGTTTCCCCAGTATTCGCTGGCGGCGTTGAGTGGGCAGTGACCCGTGACATCGCTACCCGTCTGGAATACCAGTGGGTTAACAACATCGGCGACGCAGGCACCGTAGGTGTTCGTCCTGATAACGGCATGCTGAGCGTTGGTGTTTCTTACCGCTTCGGCCAGGACGATGTTGCTCCAGTTGTAGCTCCGGCTCCAGCTCCAGCTCCAGAAGTACAGACCAAGCACTTCACCCTGAAGTCTGACGTTCTGTTCAACTTCAACAAAGCGACTCTGAAACCAGAAGGTCAGCAGGCACTGGATCAGCTGTACTCCCAGCTGAGCAACCTGGATCCTAAAGACGGTTCAGTAGTGGTTCTGGGCTTCACCGACCGTATCGGTTCTGATTCCTACAACCAGAAACTGTCTGAGCAGCGTGCACAGTCTGTTGTCGATTACCTCGTATCTAAAGGTATCCCGGCTAACAAGATCTCCCCACGTGGTATGGGCGAATCTAACCCAGTTACCGGCAACACCTGTGACAACGTGAAAGCTCGCGCTGCACTGATCGATTGCCTGGCTCCAGATCGTCGCGTAGAGATCGAAGTTAAAGGTAGCAAAGACGTTGTAACTCAGCCGCAGGCTTAAGTTATCGTCTAATAAAAAACCCCGCATCGCGGGGTTTTTTTTATTCTGAATTCAGGTGGGTTACTTCTCTTTCCCTAGCAACGCCTGCAAATCTTGTTTGAGCGTTGTCATCTTGCTCGCGTACTTCTCTTTGTTTTCCGCATCTTCAATTAGCTGCACTATCGTCTCCGACAGGGTCTTAGCCCGGCGATGTGCCAGACCCGCCAGGCGTTGCCAGACGATAAACTCCAGGTCGATAGACTTCTTGCGAGTATGCTGATGCTCGGCGTTGAAGTGACGTTTACGTCGCGCTCGAATCGTTTGCTTCATACGATTAAACAGTGCCGGATTCATGTGCTGCTCAATCCAGTCGTTGACCTGTACAGGTTCGTTTTCGAGCGTCAGCAAGGTATCTACCGCGTCTTGTGCAGCGCTGGCCTCAATGTAGCGGGTGATCAACTCACCTTCCCGGTGCTTTTTAACCAGGTACTTCCATTTCCAGCCGCTTTCAAGGTTTTCCAGTTGTTGATATTTCATTGCGATCTCAATGTGACCGTGTAACTCATTTCAGGATAACAGGTTTTTGCTGATGTGCTGAGAAGAAATCGCCCTGAGCGAGTGAGGCTATTATCCTTCAGAAAGTTGCCCGCTAATCCCCGTGTGCTGAGTGTCGCCTTGAGGTATAATCACCCGCTTTACATCTGACTAAAAAACAGCGACTTTGACGATTACAAAACTTTCACGGCGCGATTTAGCCCCCGATCTTGAGGCTTATCAGACGCTGTTTGCCCAGCCTGATTTGGCAACCGAAACCGATTCCTTACCCGGCGAACTGCAGGCACGTCTGCACTACGCGCTGGATCAATTCCTCTATCCTCAGGCCATATCTGACTTCCTGTTGGTGAAAGCCCCGGAAGAACCTGAGTATCTACAGTTACTGACCGATGCCACTCGAGAACGTCGCGACGATACGCAGCCGCTCTGTGGTGTCCGTTACACGATCAACGGCAATCAGGTTACTCTGACTGAGGCCACCACGCCCGAAGACAATTTCTCAAGCCAGAGGCCAGTAATTCAGGCTGATTGGGTTGAAGCCGAACAACTGTTTGGCTGTGTTCGTCAGTTCAATGGTGAAATCAGCCTCCAGCCGGGTCTCGTGCACCAGGCTAACGGCGGCGTTTTAATCCTCTCTTTACGCAGCCTGCTTTCTCAGCCGCTGCTGTGGATGCGTCTGAAAAATATCGTCTCCCATCAGCGTTTTGACTGGCTGACCTTTGACGATGCCCGTCCCCTGCCCGTCAGTATTCCTTCTATGCCGCTGTCGCTGAAGGTGATGCTGGTCGGTGAGCGTGAATCACTGGCCGATTTCCAGGACATGGAGCCGGAACTGTGTGAAAAAGCCATCTACAGTGAATATGAAGACAATCTGCAGGTCGTTGATGAAGACTCGCAGAAACTCTGGTGTCAGTGGGTGTGGCATATTGCACGCGGTCTGAATTTACCAGGCCCTGATACCGACGCCTGGCCGCTTCTCATTCAGGAAGGTGCGCGCTACACCGGTGACCAGCAGGCTCTGCCGCTGTGCCCGTTGTGGATTGGTCGCCAGCTGCGTGAAGCCGCTGCCTTCTGTGAAGGTGAACGTTTTAGCGCAGAACAGCTGACCACCATGCTGGTTCAACGCCAGTGGCGTGAAGGCTATCTGGCAGAGCGCATGCAGGATGAAATTCTGCTTGAACAGATCCTTATCGAAACGGAAGGCGAGCAGATAGGCCAGATTAACGCCCTGTCTGTGGTCGAATTCCCGGGCCACCCGCGCGCCTTCGGTGAACCTTCGCGTATCAGCTGCGTAGTTCATATTGGTGACGGTGAGTTCACGGATATCGAACGCAAAGCAGAACTCGGCGGTAACATCCATGCAAAAGGCATGATGATTATGCAGGCGTTTTTGATGGCTGAACTGGGCCTGGACCAACAGATCCCTTTCTCAGCGTCTCTCACCTTCGAGCAGTCGTACAGCGAAGTCGACGGAGACAGCGCATCAATGGCCGAGCTATGTGCCCTGATAAGCGCCCTGTCGAACGTGCCTGTCAATCAGAGCCTGGCCATCACTGGGTCCGTTGACCAGTTTGGTCGTGCGCAACCGGTAGGCGGTCTCAATGAAAAAATTGAAGGTTTCTTCGCTATCTGTCAGCAACGCGGCCTGACCGGGAAACAGGGCATTATCATTCCTTCTGCAAACGTGCGTCATCTCAGCCTTGCGCAGGAGGTACAGAAAGCAGTGGAAGCCGGTGAATTTTCACTCTGGGCAATTGATGATGTAACGGATGCGCTGCCACTGTTGACGCAGTTGATTTGGGACGGCGAAGGCCAGACCACGCTTCTGCAAACTATTCAGGAACGTATTGCTCAGGCAAATCAGCAGGATACGCGTCATCGCCCATGGGCAATGCGCTGGTTAAACTGGTTTCATTCAAACTGATCGGACTTGTTCAGCGTACACGTGTTAGCTATCCTGCGTCGCGAACTCAAAATAAGGCTTACTGAAAACATGGTAGATAAACGCGAATCCTATTCAAAAGAAGATCTTCTTGCCTCCGGACGCGGCGAACTGTTTGGCGAAAAAGGCCCGCAGCTTCCGTCAGCCAACATGCTGATGATGGATCGTGTCATCAAAATGACCGAGACGGGCGGTAACTTCGATAAAGGCTACGTGGAAGCAGAGCTGGATATCAATCCTGACCTGTGGTTCTTCGGTTGCCACTTCATCGGCGACCCGGTAATGCCTGGCTGCCTGGGCCTGGATGCCATGTGGCAGCTGGTCGGCTTCTACCTGGGCTGGCTCGGCGGCGAAGGCAAAGGCCGCGCGCTGGGCGTTGGCGAAGTGAAATTCACTGGCCAAATTCTGCCTACCGCGAAAAAAGTGACCTATCGCATCCATTTCAAACGCGTGATCAACCGCCGTCTGATCCTGGGTATCGCTGATGGTGAAGTCCTGGTTGACGGTCATCGCATCTACGAAGCGACTGACCTGAAAGTGGGTCTGTTCCAGGATACTTCTGCGTTCTGATGCGTTTAGCGCACTTCCGGGTGCGTAGAAACGGCGAAGCCTCTGCATGCAGAGGCTTCTTTGTTTTAAAGAGACAGCATCAGGCGATTACTGCCCTGTCCTCCATGGCTTCTCGCCAGCCTCCCAGCCAGTGCGACCTTTGGTTCAAGGTCTGATAAGGACAGATTTCTTTTGATTTGCCAGCGATGCCAGCCTGGTACCCACGTTGATGTGCCCGTTCCAGGCGATCACGTTTTTGTCTCTTCATGCCTCGTTTCCCTCATTTTTTGAGTCTGGTGGAAAAGAAAACAGTGGTCACCAAATGTGCAACCACATATTAGGGATACCCTGAATCCGCCACAGCGTCAATGCGCAAAATTCACGCCAGTGTCATATTTGTGAGCTACTCAGAAGTTCATTTGTACAAAAATCGGGAACCCGGACAACTAACCGTCTGAGGTCAAAAACAAAAAAAACCGCAGCAGAAACATGTCTGCTGCGGTTTGAACGGTGATGAATTTTACTTATGGCAAGCGATTAATGGACTGCGCAATAGATGTCGCTTCCTGACTCCAGGCCTGTGCCAGCGTTTTCACCATCGCGTCATAGCCGTCTTGCTGCTGTTTGACCTCGATATTAAACGGACGCTTAATAAGCTGCCCCTGATGGTTCAGGAGCCACTCTCCGCTCACAATGACCTTCCCGTCATAACGACCGTGGAAACCGCTCACATTGACGTTGAGGGTGTCCTGGTCGCTACCCAGCGGTTGTGACGCAACAACCCAACCCGGAAGCTGGGTGCTGAGGTTTGCCACCAGCGTAGTCCGCAGTTGCTGATCCAGTGGGCTTGCCCACAGGTTATTGTTCGCAATCACGTACTGAACATCACTGGTCTGATACACCACGCCGTTTCCGGCGAGGTAATCAGGGATGCTCACCTGCTCAACCCACAGCAGGTGACTACCCTGGCTGGCCGTGCTTTGCACGCCAGCCTGAGGAAGAGGCAGTTGATAGTACGTTTTGTTGTCACTGCTACTGCTGCACGCCGACAGCAGACAAGCTAATGCTACGGGTAGCCATTT
Source organism: Citrobacter sp. 18056 (assembly GCA_902706235.1). GTDB lineage: Bacteria > Pseudomonadota > Gammaproteobacteria > Enterobacterales > Enterobacteriaceae > Scandinavium > Scandinavium manionii. The sequence goes on from CACSJR010000007.1 coordinate 47,252, forward strand.
ATTCATTCTTTCGCCCTCTTCGGCTGCGGATCCTTTTTATCCTTAGCTTCAAACACCAACGCGTTGCTCTTATTGTTGAGTGTTTTCAGCACAGGCTGCAGTTCACGGAGTACCTGATCCAGGCGCTGCATATCGCCGACCATTTTGTTGTATGCCGCAGAACCAGGCTGGAAGCCCTGCATACTGCGGTTCAGCTCACGCAGCGTTTTCTGCATGTCGGCTGGCAGTTCCTGCATCGACTGGCTAGCGGTAATCTTATTCAGATTATCCAGCGTCGCCTGCACGTGCTTCATGGTTTTCTGGCTTTCCGCCAGCGAGTTTGTGGCCTGTTCAATCAACGGATTGATTGGCAGATTATTGATTTTATCCAGCGCATCCATCAGGCGTTGCTGGATTTGCGCCAGCCCACCGCTCACGGTCGGGATAATGTCAAAGCCACCAAACTCGCGGAACTTGCCGCGCGGTTCAGCTTTCGGATAGAAGTCGAGATCGATGTAAAGCGCCCCGGTAACCAGATTACCCGACTTGAGCGAGCCACGAAGGCCACGTTCAATCAGGTTATCCAGATGAGTGCGAATATCCGGATCGCCGCCCAGTTGGTTAACCAGACGCTCAGGCTCGATACGTATCTGGACCGGAATGCGGTAATCATCACTCAGGCGCTGATGCAGGCCCGGAATGAAGAACGGCACTTTGCCCACCGTCCCCAGACGGATGCCACGGAATTCCACCGGAGCTCCCGGCTGAAGGCCACGAACAGAATCTTTAAAGAACATCACGTAGTCAACATGCTGGGTATACATCGCATCCTGAATGGAGCGCTGATTGTCAAACAGATGATATTCCGTTTTGTTCGCCACCGGCTCGCCAAGCGACTGTCCATCCGGCACGTCAAAGCTGACGCCGCCACCGAACAGCGTCGATAACGACCCCATTTCTACGCGCATTCCGGCAGAGGTCAGATCCACCGCAATACCACTGTCTTTCCAGAAACGGGCGTTGGTGGTGACCAGGCGGTCATTTGGCGCGCTAATAAACAGTTGGTAAGTAATGCTGCGCTTATCAGCATTGAAGCTACTGGTTTCGACCGACCCCACGCGATAACCGCGGAACAGTACCGGATCGCCCGGAGAGAGTTGCCCTGCTTTGTTACTTTCGAGCAGAACGCGGATACCTTTCGCATCCGGTGGCGCAAGCGGGGGGGAATCCAGCAGCTGGAATTTCTCAGGCTCAGCGCCTTTAGCCCCTGGCTGAAGTTCAATATAGGCGCCCGATAACAGCGTACCGAGGCCGCTGATACCCTCGCGCCCAACCTGCGGTTTCACGACCCAAAAGGCCGAATCACCATGCAGTAGTTTTTCCATGCCGGTGTTCAGACGCGCTTTGATTTCTACGTGCGTCAGATCGTCCGTCAGGGTTGTGCTTTCCACCACGCCGACATCCACGCTGCGGCTCTTGATGCGGGTTTTCCCGCCTTCAATACCTTCAGCGTTGGTGGTCATCAGGGTGACTTCTGGCCCCTGATGGCTGTAGTGATAAAAGAGGATCCATGCACCGATGAGCGCGGTAACGATAGGAAAGATCCACACTGGCGACCAGTTCTTCACCTTCTGCACTTTCGCCTCTCCACTCTTGTTTTCCATGTTATTACTTTTCCTCATGGCTTGATTCTGGCTCACGATCCCACAACAACCGAGGATCGAAGGTCATGGCGGAGAACATGGTCATGACAACCACCAACGCGAACATTACTGCTCCTATCGCCGGATAGATATTCATTAAGCCTCCCATGCGCACCAGCGCGGACAGCACTGCTATCACAAAAACATCAATCATTGACCAACGGCCAACAAATTCAACCACCTCATACACAAGGTGCATTCGCTCGCTGTCGCGGCTTCCATTGCCATTGGCATTCCAGCAAAGCCAGGCAATGGCGATCATTTTCAGCGTCGGCACCATAATACTGGCGATAAAAATGACCATCGCTACCGGATACGATCCTTCACTCCACAGCAATACCACCCCGGCGATAATGGTCGACGGCAGTTTCTCACCGAGCAAATCCGTAATCATGATCGGCAGAATGTTGGCAGGCAGATAGAGAATAATCGAGGTCATCAACAGCGCAAGCGTCCATTGCAGGCTGTGTCTGCGACGGACAAAACCTTTGGTTTCACAGCGCGAGCACACCGGCAGATCGGCCGGAAGAATGGCGGTGCAGCACGAACAGGAGCGCAGACCCTGACGGATCCCCGTCACGCCCACTTTTAGCGGTTGTTCGAGTTTAGGCATCGGTTTGATGTCGTCCCACAGCCAGCGACGGTCAACGCACTGGAATGTGCGCAGCTGAAGCAGACAGAACATACACCAAGGAACAAAGCTGGTACCCACGCCTATATCGCCGTAAGCCATCAGCTTTACGAAGCTGACCAGCACCCCGGCGAGGAAAATCTCAGCCATGCCCCAGCTTTTTAAGTGGAACAGAATACGGGCCAGGAACACCTGAATTTTTTGCGGCAGCGGTACCCGGTTGACCAGCACCAGAATGGTAACCAGGCAAAATGCCGGAACCAGCTGCACAAACAGCAGGAAGAAGGTGCCCAGACTGGCGTAGTCTTCAGAAAAAAGTACGTGCGGGATTTCAAGCAGCTCAATTTCACTGCTGATCCCCCCAACGTTCATATTGACGAACGGAAACAGGTTCGCCAGTAGCAGCATGAACAGTGCTACCAGCGCATAAGCTGTGGGTCGCTGTCGCGGCTCATCCCATTCGGTCGTCAGCGTCGTGCCGCAACGAGGGCACGACGCCTTGTGGCGGTGTTCAAGGTGCGGTAATGCCACCAGCAAATCGCATTGTGGACACAGGATATGCCCTGCAGCATGGTGTTCATCGCACATGAACGTTCCTCACATTAACCACCGTTTTTTAACGCTTCGAGATATTCCCAGCGTTCAAATGCCTCTTCCAGCGCTTTCTCGGCCATTTCCATATCTGCCAGCACCTGCTGCGTATGGTCATGAGACTGATTAAAGAAGTCAGGACTCGCGACCTGCGCCTGCAAACCTTCAAGGTTTGCCTCAAGTTCTTCAAGACGTTGAGGAAGCTGCTCTAATTCGCGCTGCAGGTTATAGCTTAGTTTGCCAGTCGCGCGTTTGACAGTTCCTGCTTTCGCTTCTTCTTTAGCACTTTTATTCTCGACAGGCTGCTTGCGCGACTGAGACTGCGCCTGCTGCCCGCGTGCATCGTGGTAACCGCCTACATATGCACTGATTTTACCGTTGCCTTCGAAAATCCAGCAGTCGGTCACGGTGTTATCCACGAACTGACGATCGTGGCTCACCAGCATAACCGTACCCTGATAACCGTCGATAAGTTCTTCGAGCAGTTCCAGTGTTTCAACGTCGAGGTCGTTAGTCGGTTCATCGAGGATCAGCAGGTTGCTTGGCTTGAGGAACAAACGCGCCAACAGCAGGCGGTTACGCTCCCCGCCCGACAGCGCACGCACTGGCGTCATTGCGCGTTTCGGGTGGAACAGGAAGTCCTGCAGATAACCGAGCACGTGGCGCGGCTTACCGTTCACCATCACTTCCTGCTTACCTTCAGCCAGGTTGTCCATCACCGTTCTGTCCGGATCGAGCTCGGCGCGATGCTGATCGAAATAGGCCACTTCCAGCTTGGTGCCACAGTGAACGCGACCGCTGTCAGCCTGCAATTGCCCCAGCATCAGCTTAAGCAGCGTGGTTTTACCGCAGCCGTTCGGGCCGATCAGCGCAATTTTATCGCCACGCTGAACCTGAACGGAGAAGTCCTTCACCAGCACTTTGCCATCGACCTGATAGTCAACATTTTCCAGTTCAAACACAATTTTGCCTGAGCGACTCGCTTCTTCGACCTGCATGCGGGCACTGCCCAACACTTCGCGACGCTCACTGCGCTCACGGCGCATGTCTTTCAGGGCACGGACGCGGCCTTCGTTGCGTGTACGACGCGCTTTGATACCTTGACGGATCCACACTTCTTCCTGCGCCAGCTTGCGGTCGAACTCGGCGTTTTGCAGCTCTTCCACGCGCAGCATCTCTTCTTTTTCCAGCAGATACTGATCGTAATTACCCGGATAGGTCACCAGCTTGCCGCGATCGAGATCGACAATGCGGGTTGCCATGTTGCGGATAAAGGAACGGTCGTGCGAGATGAAGATAATGGTGCCTTTGAACGTTTTCAGGAACCCTTCCAGCCAGTCGATAGTTTCGATGTCCAGGTGGTTCGTGGGTTCGTCGAGCAGCAAAACGCGCGGTCCGCTGACCAGCGCGCGGCCCAACGCCGCTTTACGCAGCCAGCCGCCTGACAGAGAGCCCAGCGCCATATCGGCTTCGAGACCTAGCTGTTCCAGCACTTCATTGATGCGGCTTTCGATCTGCCACAAACCGTGGTGATCCAGAAGCTCCTGCAGCTTCGCCATCTCGTTAAGATTTCTGTCGCTCGGGTCGGTCATCACCACATGGGAAATCTCGTGATAACGCTTGAGGTATTCCGCCTGCTCTGAGATACCTTCGGCGATGAAATCGTAAACGCTACCTTCCACATTGCGCGGCGGATCCTGTTGCAGACGTGCCACCACCAGATCCTGTTCATAGATGATGCGACCATCATCCAGGCCCTGTTCGCGATTGAGGATTTTCATCAGCGTCGATTTACCGGCGCCATTACGCCCAACCAGACAGACGCGTTCGTTATCCTCGATATGCAGTTCGGTATTATCAAGGAGAGGCGCATCGCTGAACGACAGCCAGGCGCCATGCATACTAATTAAAGACATTTATTCTTTCCTTCAGGCTGCGGTAATCAGCCAGCAGTTATGGATCTGACGGTTACGGGCGAAATCGGCTGAAAGCGTTTTTTGAGTAATTTCTTCTGCTTTCAGACCCAGTTTTGCCATACCGTCGATATCGAGTTTGAAGCCGCGTTTGTTGTTGGAGAACATGATCGTGCCGCCTTTGCGCAGCAGTCGTTTCAGATCAGCCATCAGCTTCAGATGATCGCGCTGGACGTCGAACGTATCTTCCATGCGCTTAGAGTTTGAGAAGGTCGGCGGATCGATGAAGATCAGGTCGAACTGTTCATCCGCGTCACGCAACCAGCCCAGCACATCAGCCTGCAACAGGCGGTGCGGACGCCCGGTCAGGCCGTTGAGGCGCAGGTTACGTTCAGCCCATTCCAGATAGGTGCGCGACATATCCACCGTAGTGGTGCTGCGCGCGCCGCCCAGACCGGCGTGTACGCTGGCGGAGCCGGTATAAGAGAACAGGTTCAGGAAGTCTTTACCTTTGCTCATCTGACCCAGCATGCGACGGGCGATGCGGTGGTCGAGGAACAGACCGGTGTCGAGATAATCGGTCAGGTTCACCCACAGGCGGGCATTGTACTCGCTCACCTGCATGAATTCGCCCTTCTCACTCATCTTCTCGTACTGATTTTTACCCTTCTGACGCTCACGGGTTTTCAGTACCAGTTTATTCGGCGCAATACCCAGCACCGAAATGGTGGCGGCAATCACGTCGAATAAACGCTGACGCGCTTTGGTGGCATCCACGGTTTTCGGCGGCGCATATTCCTGTACGACAACCCAGTCGCCGTAGCGATCGACCGCTACGTTATATTCCGGCAGGTCAGCATCGTAAACGCGATAGCATTCAATGCCCTCCTGGCGCGCCCATTTATCTAATTTTTTGACGTTCTTACGCAGACGGTTGGCGTAATCATCTGCCAGCATAACCGTCGTGGTTCCGTCGGTTTCGGCCAGGTGATAGTTTTTCTGTACGCAGTCCAGCGGGCCGTTTTTGGCTTTGAACTGGCGCTCAGCACGCAGTTGCAGACAGCTCAGCAGTTCAGGGGATGCGCTGAACAGGGACAAATTCCAGCCGCCAAACTGGGATTTCATGGTGCGCCCCAGCAGGTTATGCAGCGCAATCAGCGCTGGTTCGCTGTCCAGACGTTCGCCGTACGGCGGGTTGCTGATGACCGTACCGTATGGCCCTTTCGGCAGCGGATTGCTCAGCTTCGCCACGTCTTTCACTTCAAAGTTGACGATGTCAGCCACACCGGCCCGGCGGGCGTTGCTACGCGCGCGGTCAATCACGCGACCATCGATATCAGAGCCGTAGAAACGGGATTCATAAGCCTCGAGACCGACGCGAGCGCGGGTCTGGGCTTCGGCTTTCACTTCCTGCCAGATGACTTCATCGTGCTGTGACCAACCGTTAAAGCCCCAATGGCCACGGTGCAGGCCTGGTGCGCGGTCTGTCGCCAGCATTGCGGCTTCAATCAGCAACGTACCGGAACCACACATTGGGTCGAGCATCGGCGTGCCCGGCTGCCAGCCAGAACGCATCACGATAGCCGCGGCCAGGGTTTCTTTGATAGGCGCCATGCCGGTTGCGTCACGGTAGCCACGCAGATGCAGGCCCTCACCACTCAGGTCGAGAGAAATGTGCGCGACTTCTTTATTCAGCCAGACGTTAACCCGTACGTCCGGATTTTCTTTATCCACGTTCGGACGCGGCAGATTTTTGCGGGTAAAAGCATCGACGATGGCGTCTTTAACCTTCAGCGCGCCGTACTGGCTGTTGCGAATTTCCTCATTCACACCGCTGAAGTGCACGGCAAAGGTCGAGTCCTGATTGAACATCTCTGTCCAGTTGATAGCCTGAACGCCGAGGTACAGGTCCAGATCGCTGTACACCTTGCACTCACCGAGCGGCATCATGATACGTGACGCCAGACGGCTCCACATCAGGCTCTGGTACAGCAGTCGCGTGTCACCTTCAAAATGGACACCACCCTGAACCACCGCACAGGCGCTGGCGCCCAGGTTTTCCAGTTCAGTTTTTAACAGCTCTTCCAGCCCACGGGCCGTACTGGCAAACAGAGAATTCATATCGTCACTTATTACTCACAGAAAATTGTTGCGCATTATAGCGAATCTGGGCTTCATATAGGGCGACTTTTTTCAAACGTGAGGGATAACGAAATGGCGACGGTATCACGGCTCTATATTCACCCTGTAAAATCAATGCGGGGAATCGGTGTCACGCATGCGCTGGCCGACATCAGCGGCATGGCATTTGACCGTATTTTTATGGTTACCGAGCCGGACGGCACATTCATTACCGCTCGCCAGCATCCGCAGATGGTGCGCTTCACCCCGGTACCGACTCACGAGGGTTTACACCTCACCGCACCAGATGGCAGTTCGGCAATTGTGCGCTTCGCGGACTTCGCAACAGAAAGCGCCCCCACCCAGGTCTGGAGTGCGCACTTTACCGCGCGGATTGCGCCTGCAGACATAAACCAGTGGTTATCGGGATTCTTTAAACGTGATGTCCAGTTACGCTGGGTGGGGCAACAACCGACCCGTCGCGTCAAACGTCATGAGGCAGTCCCCCTCTCTTTCGCCGACGGTTTCCCCTATTTACTGACGACCGAAGCCTCCCTGCGAGACCTGCAAAACCGCTGCTCTGCCAGCGTGCAGATGGAGCAGTTTCGCCCCAACCTGGTGGTGACCGGCACGCAGCCCTGGGAAGAAGACACCTGGAAAGTGGTGCGCATCGGCGATGTGGTCTTTGACGTCGTGAAACCCTGCAGCCGCTGTATTTTTACCACCGTCAGCCCCTCTAAAGGCCAAAAGCACCCTTCTGGTGAACCGTTAGCCACGCTGCAAACCTACCGTACTGCGCAGGACAACGGTGATGTCGATTTCGGTCAAAATTTGATTGCCCGCAACAGCGGCGTGGTTCGCGTAGGCGACGAGTTGGAAATCCTCTCAACCGGACCAGGTAAAGTGTACGGTGCGGGTGAAACGGAAGAAACGCTGGACGTGAGTGTTGCGCAGGATGCCGTAGTCGACATTGACTGGCAGGGCGACGTCTTCAAAGGGAATAATCAGCAGGTTTTACTGGAACAGCTGGAACAACAGGGGATCCGCGTGCCCTACTCTTGCCGGGCCGGAATATGCGGGAGTTGCCGCATAACGCTGGTCGAAGGGGAAGTCAGCCCGATGAAGAAAAGTGCAGTCTCTGAAGATGGCACCATTCTTTGCTGCAGCTGCGTTCCAAAAACCGCGCTGCGCCTTTCGCGTTACACCGCCTGACCGTAGCTCAGCGCAGCCGACAGCGGCTGTGGCTGGAGGCGGTCATTCATCACTTTAATCGCATCGCCTAACTGCATGGTACGACCGGCTAACATCAACCCCGGCTGTGCCAGCAGGCAAAGCGCGGCGTTATCACCCGGCTCAACCACCAGCAGATTCACACGCTCGCCGCTGTCGCTCAGCCAGACCGCGGCGGCATCGCCGGTCACCGGCTGCCATGGCTCTCCGTGCGCGACAAAGTGCCAGCTTTTTGGCATCTGTGGTTTCAGGAAACGGATGGCGACCAGCGCATTGAGAATAAGCTCTGCGCGGTGTTCTTTGGTTAATTCCAGGTCACGACATCTGTCTTCAAACGAGAAATAGAGGGCGGCATCATCAACGCAAAAGCCTGTAGGATCAAAGGCATCCGGCGTCAGCATCCGACGGGCGAAACGTGAACGAAACAACATACCATTGGCTAAATCGAGCATCATACGATCGTGCTCTTCATCAAAATACCAACGCCAGTTATCGTCAGGTTTAATTCGCATTTCTGTTCCCCGCTCTCATAAGCATCCTTTGCCTTAAAGAATAATCCCGTTTCGTTAATTAGCCTGAATTAAGAAAAGACCATAACGTTTAAATTAGCAACATTTGTGGAATATAAAACAACCAGGGCCGGAAATAAAGCCCTGGTTGTAAATTGCACAATGAAGATTAGAGGTGGGTAACGATTTCTTTAATCAGAGGTGGGCCTTTAAAAATAAACCCGGAATAGATCTGAACAAGCGTTGCACCCGCAGCCACCTTCTCACGGGCGGCCATCACCGAATCGATACCACCCACACCGATAATAGGCAACTGCCCTTTTAATTCGGCAGACAGCATTCGAATAATTTCTGTACTTTTTAGTTGTAATGGACGACCACTTAAACCGCCGGTTTCATCACAGTGTTTCATTCCCTGAACGAGGGAACGATCGAGTGTGGTATTGGTCGCAATAACACCATCGATATTATGGCGAACTAAACTGTCGGCCACCTGGATCAATTCTTCAGGCGAAAGATCCGGGGCGATCTTAACCGCCACTGGAACATATTTGTGGTGAACAGATTGCAGTTCGTTTTGCTTATTTTTAATCGCTGACAGTAAATCATCCAGCGCTTCACCATATTGCAGCGTACGCAGACCCGGGGTATTCGGCGACGAAATATTGACCGCGATATAGCCGGCATAAGCATAGACTTTTTCCATACAAATCAGATAGTCATCTTTACCCTGCTCAACTAGCGTGTCTTTATTTTTGCCGATATTAATACCGAGGATCCCGTCGAAATGGGATTTTTTAACGTTCTCAACCAGGTTATCAACGCCAAGGTTATTAAAGCCCATGCGGTTGATCAGACCTTCGGCGTCGACCAGACGGAAGATCCTTGGTTTGTCGTTCCCTGGCTGTGGACGCGGTGTGACGGTACCGACTTCAATCGAGCCGAAGCCCATCGCGCCGAGTGCATCAATGCACTCCCCGTTCTTATCAAGTCCGGCGGCTAAACCCAGCGGGTTTTTAAACGTCAGCCCCATGCAGGTGACCGGTTTTGATGGCACTTTCTGGCGCACAAGCGCTTCGAATGGTGTGCCTGTTACACGGCGTAATTGTTGAAACGTGACTTCATGAGCGCGCTCAGGGTCGAGCTGGAAAAGGGCTTTACGAACGAAGGGGTAGTACATGAACTCTCCTGGATTCCCGGTAGCAAACCGGGGGCGTATTATGTTCGATCCGCCGCCGAAAGGGAATTGACCTGTCGCAAAAAATGCCGCAATAAGCGCAAACGTTTACTTACTTGCAGTTTTTGGCAATCCAGTGCCAGAAAAATCATTTAGCGAACGCCCCTGCCTCTGACACACTCCAGACAAATGTTATCAATGTTAGATAAATGAAAATATTTATACCCGAAATAATTCAAGTTGCAGGAAGGCGGCAAAAGAACGAATCCCCAGGAGCTTACTTGAGTAAGTGACTGGGGTGAGAGAGTGCCGCCAACGAACCTGCAGCTTGAAGTATGACAGGGATATAAGGAGAGGTTATGCGTGTCATTACACTAGCGGGAAGCCCGCGTTTTCCTTCACGTTCCAGCGCGCTGCTGGAGTATGCCAGAGAGACCCTCTCCCGGGTGGACGTCGAAGTATGTCACTGGCATTTGCAGAATTTCGAACCGGAAGATTTGCTTTATGCGCGCTTTGACAGCCCTGCTCTGCTGGCGCTTATTGAACAACTGGCGCAGGCAGACGGCCTGATTGTCGCCACCCCGGTTTATAAAGCCTCTTTTTCTGGCGCGTTAAAAACGCTGCTGGACCTGTTACCGGAACGCGCGCTGGAAGGCAAAGTGGTTCTGCCATTGGCCACCGGCGGCACCGTGGCACACATGCTGGCGGTGGATTACGCCCTGAAACCCGTACTCAACGCCCTGAAAGCACAGGAAATACTGCACGGCGTTTTCGCCGATGACAGCCAGGTTCAAGATTATCAGCACAAACCGCAGTTCAGCCCAAACCTGCAAAAACGCCTCGATAGTGCGCTGGAAACCTTCTGGCAAGCGCTGCACCGCCGCGACATCCGCGTTCCGGCCTTCCATCTTCCGCAAGGAGTCGCCCATGTTTAATCTGTTTCGCCCACGTATTCGCAGCCTGGCGCTGACCGGGCTGCTGACCCTTTCAGCATGGAGCCACGCGGCAGAACCTGCCCCGGACGCACTGCGCATCGGCTACCAGAAAGGCAGCATCAGCATGGTGCTGGCGAAAAGCCACCAGCTTCTGGAAAAGCGCTACCCGAACACCAAATTCTCTTGGGTGGAATTTCCTGCAGGCCCGCAAATGCTCGAAGCGCTAAACGTGGGCAGTATTGATTTGGGCAGCACCGGCGACATTCCGCCTATTTTCGCGCAGGCCGCAGGGGCAGATTTAGTGTATGTCGGCGTCGAACCGCCGAAGCCGAAAGCGGAAGTGATTCTGGTGCCGGAAAACAGCCCGATCAAAACCGTGGCCGATTTGAAAGGCCATAAAGTGGCATTACAGAAAGGCTCCAGTTCACACAACCTCTTGCTGCGTGCATTACAGCAGGCGGGCCTGAAATTTACGGATATTCAACCCATCTGGCTGACTCCCGCCGATGCTCGCGCGGCATTCCAGCAAGGGGACGTAGACGCCTGGACCATTTGGGACCCGTACTATTCCGCCGCGTTATTACATGGCGGCGTGCGAGTCCTGGCTGACGGCAGCGAGTTGAAACAAACCGGCTCCTTCTATTTAGCCTCGCGCCCTTACGCTGAGAAAAACGGTGCCTTTATAGAAGGCGTTCTCGACTCCTTTAGTCAGGCCGATGCGCTAACGATTAGCCAGCGTCAGCAAAGCACCGAGCTGCTGGCGAAAACAATGGGCCTGCCGGAAGCGGTGATTACCAGCTATCTCAATCATCGCCCACCGACCGCCATCGGCCCGGTCAGCGAAGAGACCGCTCGTCGCCAGCAGGACACCGCCGATCTGTTTTATGAAAATCACCTGGTGCCGAAAAAAGTCGACATCAAAAGCCGTATTTGGCAGCCCACTTCTCAGCCTTCAGCAGCCCAACAAGGAGCTAAATCATGAGCCTGAATATGTTCTGGTTTTTACCGACGCACGGCGACGGCCACTATCTTGGCAGTGACGATAACGCTCGTCCGGTCGATCACAGTTATCTCCAGCAGATAGCCCAGACCGCAGATCGGCTCGGTTTCACCGGCGTGCTGATCCCGACCGGTCGCTCCTGTGAAGATGCCTGGCTGGTTGCGGCGTCGATGATCCCGGTAACGCAACGGCTCAAATTCCTGGTGGCGCTGCGCCCAAGCGTGATTTCGCCTACCGTCGCTGCCCGCCAGGCCGCGACGCTGGACAGATTATCCAATGGACGCGCGTTGTTTAACCTGGTAACCGGCAGCGATCCACAGGAATTAGCGGCCGACGGTGTTTTCCTCGATCACACTGAACGCTATGAAGCCTCTGCAGAATTTACTCATATCTGGCGACGCCTGCTGGAAGGCGAAACCGTCGATTTTGACGGCAAATACCAGAAAGTACGGGGTGCAAAACTACTGTTTCCTCCGGTTCAGCAGCCACGTCCTCCGCTCTATTTTGGCGGCTCCTCGGACGTGGCGCAGGATCTGGCAGCCGAACAGGTTGACCTGTATCTGACCTGGGGCGAACCGCCCGCACAGGTAAAAGAAAAGATAGCCCAGGTCCGCGCGAAGGCCGCTAAACACGGACGCAAAGTGCGCTTTGGTATTCGTCTGCACGTGATTGTGCGAGAAACCACTGCCGAAGCCTGGGAGGCTGCGAACCGGCTCATTTCCCGCCTCGATGATGACACCATCGCCAAAGCGCAGGCGGCATTCGCCCGCACCGATTCCGTTGGCCAGCAGCGGATGGCCGCTCTGCACGGTGGACAGCGTGACAAGCTCGAAATCAGTCCTAACCTGTGGGCGGGCGTAGGTCTGGTTCGCGGCGGCGCGGGTACGGCGCTGGTAGGCGATGGCCCAACCGTGGCGGCGCGTATTAATGAATATGCGGCGCTGGGCATCGACAGCTTTGTACTTTCCGGATATCCGCATCTGGAAGAGGCTTACAAAGTCGGTGAGCTCCTGTTCCCACATTTGGATGTCGCCATCCCGGAAATCCCTCAGCCGCCTGCGTTGCAAGTGCAGGGCGAAGCCGTCGCCAACGAATTTTTACCGCGCAACGTCGCGCAGAGTTAAGGAGTGTCTATGGCAACGCCTGCAAATAAGTGGTTGCTCCGCGTTGCCCCCTGGCTGCTGCCGGTGGGCATCGTCATCCTCTGGCAAATCGCCTCGGTAACAGGCTGGCTTTCGACCCGCATTCTGCCGTCGCCCGAAGGCGTCGTTGAAGCGTTCTGGTCACTTTCAGCCAGCGGCGAACTGTGGCAACACCTGGCGATCAGCTCGTGGCGGGCATTGGTTGGTTTCTCTATCGGCGGTTCGATTGGCTTGCTTCTCGGGCTTATCAGCGGGTTGTCGCGCTGGGGAGAACGCCTGCTCGATACGTCGATCCAAATGCTGCGCAATGTGCCGCATCTGGCGCTGATCCCGCTGGTTATTCTGTGGTTTGGCATCGATGAAAGCGCCAAGATTTTCCTCGTTGCCCTCGGCACGCTGTTCCCGATTTATATCAATACCTGGCATGGGATCCGCAATATTGACCAGGGGCTGGTTGAGATGGCGCGCAGCTACGGATTATCCGGCCCGGCGCTGTTCTGGCACGTTATTCTGCCCGGCGCCCTGCCCTCGATTATGGTCGGCGTGCGCTTTGCGTTGGGCCTGATGTGGCTGACGCTGATTGTTGCGGAGACGATTTCCGCCAATGCCGGGATTGGCTATCTGGCGATGAACGCCCGCGAATTCCTGCAAACCGACGTCGTCGTGGTCGCCATTATTCTTTATGCCCTGCTGGGTAAACTGGCGGATGTCAGCGCACAAATGCTGGAACGCGTCTGGCTGCGCTGGAATCCGGCTTACCAATTGAAGGAGGCTTCCGTATGAATACGGCTCGTCTGAATCCAGGCATCCCGCTGTTGCTGAACAATATTGGTAAACGCTACGGCAATAATACGGTGCTCAATGAACTCGATCTTCACATTCCGGCCGGACAGTTTGTGGCGGTGGTCGGGCGCAGTGGCGGTGGGAAAAGTACGCTCCTGCGCTTGCTTGCCGGGCTGGAAAAGCCCAATGCGGGAGAGCTGCTGGCGGGCAACGGTCCACTGGCCGCCAGTCAGCAAGAGACGCGCATGATGTTTCAGGATGCACGACTGCTGCCCTGGAAAACGGTTATCGACAACGTCGGTTTGGGGCTGAAAGGAAAATGGCGTGACGCGGCGCTGGATGCACTCGCAGCCGTGGGTCTGGAAAACCGCGCCGGGGAGTGGCCGGCAGCCCTTTCCGGCGGACAAAAGCAGCGCGTGGCCCTGGCGCGGGCGTTGATTCATCGCCCTGGCTTATTGCTACTGGATGAGCCGCTCGGTGCGCTGGATGCGCTGACTCGTCTGGAAATGCAGGATTTAATTGAGTCGCTGTGGCTGTCGCAAGGGTTCACCGTGTTGTTGGTAACGCACGATGTGAGCGAAGCCGTGGCAATGGCCGACCGGGTGCTGCTGATTGAAGACGGAAAAATTGGGCTGGATTTGACGGTTGATCTCCCGCGCCCACGTCGGAAAGGGTCTGTGCGTTTGGCGGAGCTGGAAGCGGAAGTGCTGAACCGGGTGTTGAAACGCGGAGGATCGGAGCAACAAATTAAAAGGTGGGCTTCGGCGAATGCCTGATGCCCACCCCGTGAGAACAAAACAATGTAGGCCCGGTAAGCGCTAGCGCCACCGGGCATTTTTTTACGCTAACGCTTTGGTGATTTTCTCGAACAGATCGCCGGACAAATTCTCGAGACCTTTCAACTGTTCCAGCGCAGCACGCATTTTTTCCTGACGCGCTGCATCGTAACGTTTCAGACGGATCAACGGCTCAATCAGACGCGACGCCACCTGCGGGTTACGGCTGTTCAACTCGATCAGCATTTCGGCCAGGAACCGGTAGCCGCTGCCGTCTTCCGCATGGAACGCTGCCGGGTTGCTCATTGCAAAAGCACCAATCAGTGAACGGATACGGTTCGGGTTGCTCAGGGTAAACGAACGGTGTTTCAGCAGGTTGCGCACGGTTTCCAGTACGTTATCAGCCGGGCTGGTGGACTGCAGAATGAACCATTTGTCCATGACCAGACCATCGTGATGCCATTTGTCGTCATATTCCTGCATCAGCGCGTCACGGCATGGCAACTGTGCAGCTACTGCCGCCGCCAACGCCGCCAGAGCATCGGTCATGTTGTCAGCGTGATGATACTGATGGCTCACCAGCTTATCAGCCAGCTCCGCATCACCAAACGCCAGGTAACGCAGACAGGTGTTACGCAGCGAACGCTTGCCGATGTCGGCGTGCTCTACGCGATAAGCATCGAGTTTATTAAAGTTGTAGACCGCGAGGAACTCGTCTGCCAGCTCTTTCGCCAGCGTACGGGTCAACGCTTCGCGCACCGTCGCAATGGCAACGGGATCGATGATTTCGAACAGTTCGGCAATTTCATTCACCGACGGCAGCGTGAGGATTTCTGCGGCCAGCGCCGGATCAATGTTCTCATCCAGCAAAATTGCACGGAACGCATCTGCCACATGCACCGGCAGAGACAGCGGCTGACGCTGCTGATGACGGTTCACGTTCAGTTTGATGTAAGTCGCAAGCAGGCTCTGCGCCGCATCCCAACGAGAGAAATCGTTACGCGCGTGACGCATCAGGAACGTTAGCTGCTGATCGCTCCATTTATATTCCAGTTTCACCGGCGCGGAGAACTCACGCAACAGCGACGGCACCGGCTGGAAGTAGACGTTATCAAAGATGAACGTCTGCTCGGCCTGGGTCACGTTCAGCACGTTATGCACCGGGTGACCGCCCTTCTGCAGCGGGATCACGTTGCCTTCGTTGTCATACAGTTCAATGTCGAACGGAATATGCAGCGGCAGCTTTTCCTGCTGTTCGGAGGTTGGCGGCGTATGCTGTTTGATGGTCAGCGTGTACTGCTCCGTTTCCGGGTTGTAGTCGTCATGCACGGTCACCACCGGCGTACCGGACTGGCTGTACCAGCGGCGGAAATGCGAGAGATCGACGTTGGACGCATCTTCCATCGCCTGCACAAAATCGTCACAGGTGGCCGCGCTGCCATCGTGGCGCTCAAAGTAAAGTTGCATCCCTTTCTGGAAATTCGCTTCGCCGAGCAACGTGTGCAGCATACGGATCACTTCTGAACCCTTTTCGTATACGGTCAGGGTGTAGAAGTTGTTCATCTCGATGACCATATCCGGGCGGATCGGGTGCGCCATTGGGCTGGCATCTTCGGCGAACTGCATCCCGCGCATGGTACGAACGTTACTGATGCGGTTTACCGCACGTGAGCCGAGATCTGAGCTGAACTCCTGATCGCGGAACACCGTTAAGCCTTCTTTCAGGCTCAACTGGAACCAGTCGCGGCAGGTCACGCGGTTACCGGTCCAGTTGTGGAAGTATTCATGGCCGATAACACGTTCGATATCGAGATAATCTTTATCGGTGGCGGTATCAGTGCGCGCCAGAACGTATTTAGAGTTAAAGACGTTCAGGCCTTTGTTTTCCATTGCGCCCATGTTGAAGAAGTCGACGGCGACAATCATATAGATGTCGAGATCGTATTCGAGGCCGAAACGGTCTTCATCCCACTTCATGGAGTTTTGCAGCGAGGTCATCGCCCACGGCGCGCGATCCAGATTGCCACGATCGACGAACAGTTCCAGTGCCACTTCACGACCCGAACGGGTGATGTATTTGTCGCGCAGTACGTCGAAATCACCGGCCACTAACGCAAACAGGTAGCACGGTTTTGGGAACGGATCCTGCCACTGTACCCAGTGACGGCCGTTTTCCAGCTCGCCCTGTGCAACGCGGTTGCCGTTGGAGAGCAGGTATGGATATTTGGTTTTATCCGCGATGATTTTGGTGGTAAAACGCGCCAGCACGTCCGGGCGGTCCAGATACCAGGTGATGTGACGGAACCCTTCCGCTTCACACTGCGTACAAAGCGCTTCACCTGACTGATACAGGCCTTCCAGCGCGGTGTTCGCCGCCGGGCTGATTTCATTAACGATGCGCAACGTGAAACGCTCCGGCAGTCCGTTAATCACCAGCTGATTGTTTTCTTCTTTATAATCACTCCACGGCTGGTCGTTCACGTGCAGTGAAACCAGCGTTAAATCTTCACCATTGAGGCGCAGCGGCGTGGCAGACGCAGCGTGACGAGTCATCTGACTTTCTGCAGTCACGATGGTTTTTGCGGCATCCAGGTCAAAGGTCAGGTCGATATCGCTGATCAGGTATTCCGGCGCACGGTAGTCGTGGCGGTATTTGGCTTGGGGCTGTTGTGTCATAAAAAACCTTTAGCATCTTTTGTAAATTGTCGGATCCAGTCTATTCCTGTTGTCACTTTCACGCTACGCAGAATGTTCATCTTTTCAGGGGCAAACACGTAAATTGCTACATATTGATAACACGCGGCACGTTTTGCCCTCGACCCGTCAAACACCTTGTGTTGTGATCGGGGTTCAATAAATCGATAAACAAGGTATACTCCTGCGGTTTCAGCCGTTGTTTATTGTACTAAACGCTCCTTTATGAGGATGCTATTGCGCACCATGACACAATTCGCTTCCCCTGTTCTGCAGACTCTGCTTGATACAGATGCTTATAAGCTGCATATGCAGCAGGCCGTCTTCCATCATTATTATGATGTCCAGGTGGCTGCAGAATTCCGCTGCCGCGGTGATGACCTGCTCGGTATTTATGCAGACGCCATCCGCGAACAAGTCGAAGCGATGCAGTCGCTGCGACTGCAGGACGACGAGTTTCAGTGGTTGTCCGGCCTGCCGTTCTTCAAGCAGGACTACCTCGACTGGCTGCGCGATTTTCGCTACAACCCCCAGCAGGTCACCGTTCGTAACGATAATGGCAAATTAAACATTCGCCTCGAAGGCCCATGGCGTGAAGTCATCATGTGGGAAGTTCCGCTGCTGGCGGTGATTAGCGAGCTGGTTCATCGCTATCGTTCCCCTGAAGCCAGCGTTGAGCTGGCGCTTGAGACGCTGGAACGTAAGCTGGTTGATTTCAATCACCTTACCCAGGATATCGATATGTCTGGCTTCCGTCTGATGGACTTCGGCACCCGCCGTCGTTTCTCTCGTGACGTGCAGCAGGCGATAGTCGAACGTCTTCAGCAGGAGCCGTGGTTTGTCGGCACCAGCAATTACGACCTGGCACGCCGTCTGTCACTGACCCCAATGGGTACCCAGGCACACGAATGGTTCCAGGCGCATCAGCAAATCAGTCCTGACCTGGCGACCAGCCAGCGCGTGGCGCTTGCGGCCTGGCTTCAAGAATATCCAGACCAGTTGCGGATTGCCCTGACCGACTGCATCACCATGGATGCTTTCCTGCGTGACTTCGACCCGGAGTTTGCCGAACGATATCAGGGACTGCGTCATGACTCCGGGGATCCGGTGGAATGGGGTGAAAAAGCCATCGCACATTATCAGAAGCTCGGTATTGACCCGATGAGCAAACTGCTGGTGTTCTCCGATAATCTCGACCTGAAAAAGGCCGTTGAGCTGTATCGCCACTTCTCGTCGCGGGTGAATCTGAGCTTCGGGATAGGCACGCGCCTGACCTGCGATATCCCTCAGGTGAAACCGCTGAATATCGTGATTAAACTGGTGGAATGTAACGGCAAGCCGGTGGCCAAACTGTCCGACAGCCCAGGCAAAACCATCTGCCACGATAAAGCATTTGTGCGCGCTTTACGCAAAGCCTTCGACCTTCCCCAGGTCAAAAAGGCCAGTTAATCAGCAACAGGGAGCCTCAAAGGCTCCCTTCTTCTTATTATTTTCTCAAATCTCCCCGTCTCGCTGCGAATTCCTCTTGTCTGATGAAAGATGACAGGTAACATAGGGATCCCCCTTAATTAAGGGCGGAAAGAGATAACTTTATTCTGGACTACTAACAGAGAGATTAATATGAGCGTTGTGCCTGTAGCCGACGTACTCCAGGGCCGCGTAGCCGTTGACAGCGAAGTCACCGTGCGCGGATGGGTGCGTACCCGTCGAGATTCAAAAGCTGGCTTTTCCTTCCTCGCCGTCTATGACGGTTCCTGCTTTGATCCTGTACAGGCCGTCGTCAATAATTCTCTGCCCAATTACAATCAGGAAGTGTTGCGCCTGACGACCGGCTGTTCCGTGATTATCACCGGAAAAGTGGTGGCATCTCAGGGTCAGGGTCAGAGTTTTGAAATTCAGGCCTCCCACGTTGAAGTGACTGGCTGGGTTGAAGATCCGGATACCTATCCGATGGCGGCCAAACGCCACAGCATCGAATACCTTCGTGAAGTTGCGCACCTGCGTCCGCGTACCAACCTGATTGGTGCCGTCGCCCGCGTGCGTCACACCCTGGCGCAAGCGCTGCACCGCTTCTTCCACGAGCAGGGCTATTTCTGGGTATCTACCCCACTCATTACTGCCTCTGATACTGAAGGCGCAGGTGAGATGTTCCGCGTATCGACGCTGGATATGGAAAACCTGCCACGTGACGATCAGGGTAAAGTGGATTACGACAAAGACTTCTTTGGTCGTGAAGCGTTCCTGACCGTATCCGGTCAGCTGAACGGCGAAACTTACGCCTGTGCGCTGTCCAAGATTTACACCTTCGGCCCAACTTTCCGTGCTGAAAACTCAAACACCAGCCGTCATCTGGCGGAATTCTGGATGCTTGAGCCGGAAGTCGCCTTTGCCGACCTGGAAGATAACGCTGCACTCGCTGAAGCAATGCTGAAGTATGTTTTCAAAGCGGTGCTGGAAGAACGTGCCGATGACATGAAATTCTTCGCCGAGCGCGTTGATAAAGATGCCGTAAGCCGCCTGGAGCGTTTTGTTGAAGCGGACTTTGCACAGGTGGATTACACCGACGCGATCACCATTCTGGAAAACTGCGGTCAGACCTTCGAGAACCCGGTATTCTGGGGCGTGGATCTCTCTTCCGAGCACGAACGTTACCTGGCTGAGAAACACTTCCAGGCTCCGGTTGTCGTGAAAAACTACCCGAAAGACATTAAGGCGTTCTATATGCGCCTTAACGACGACGGTAAAACCGTGGCGGCAATGGACGTTCTGGCTCCGGGCATCGGCGAAATCATCGGTGGCTCCCAGCGTGAAGAGCGTCTGGATGTGCTTGATGCGCGTCTGGCTGAAATGGGTCTGAATAAAGAAGACTACAGCTGGTACCGCGACCTGCGTCGTTATGGCACCGTGCCTCACTCCGGCTTCGGTCTTGGTTTTGAGCGTCTGATTGCCTACGTTACCGGCGTTCAGAACGTTCGTGACGTAATTGCATTCCCACGAACGCCACGTAACGCCAGCTTCTAAGTTTTTTCCCTTCTCCAAAGCCAGCTTCTCAGCTGGCTTTTTTTTGGCCTTTGTCAGGATCTGTGAACAAGTTTCTACAAATATAAAGGTCAACCGCCTTCCCTAACCAAAATGTTACACCCCATGTCCAGAAACAATTCAGAACACATTTTGAGCAACACTTCGATTGCGCTTAAGTAAATACCTGGCACTTAGCATACAAAACAACCACCAGCAACGCGCACGAAAAGCTAACTTTGTCACATAAGAAAAAGTGAGATGAGAAGCATTCTTATATAGGAAAAGCCTTTATCAAAATTAAAGATAAGATTTTCATATAGATATATAAGAGATAGTCGATTAATTAAGCGGTGAGCGAGGAAATTTGAGGTGCTTCACAAAGTTCCCTGATTTACACAAATTATTACACATTATTTCTTCTTGTTACCTATTTACGATATTTGTAGCACTTTCAGGCTAGCGAAACGTTGTCATGAATGGAAATATGCCTGTCAGACACAGAAAGACACCAAACTCTCATCAATAGTTCCGTAAATATTTATTGACGAAAACTATTGGCGGTAGTGGAAAGTGTCCATAAAAAAACCAATGAGGGTAATAAATAATGATGAAGCGCAATATCCTGGCAGTGGTTATCCCTGCCCTGTTGGCAGCTGGTGCGGCAAACGCAGCAGAAATCTATAACAAAAATGCCAACAAACTGGATTTCTACGGTAAAGCAGTAGGTGAACACATCTGGACCACCAACGGCGACACCGGCAGTGATGACACCACTTATGCCCGTATCGGTTTCAAAGGTGAAACTCAGATCAACGATCAGATCACCGGTTACGGCCAGTGGGAATACAACCTGAATGCGTCTAACGCTGAAGGTTCTCAGGGTACCGCTACCCGTCTGGCATTTGCAGGTCTGAAATTTGGTGACGCGGGTTCTATCGACTACGGTCGTAACTACGGCGCCATCTACGACGTAGCGGCATACACCGATATGCTGGTTGAGTG
Source organism: Citrobacter sp. 18056 (assembly GCA_902706235.1). Lineage (GTDB taxonomy): Bacteria > Pseudomonadota > Gammaproteobacteria > Enterobacterales > Enterobacteriaceae > Scandinavium > Scandinavium manionii. The sequence continues at coordinate 68,459 of CACSJR010000007.1, forward strand.
GGGCGGCGATTCCTGGGCTGCTACAGACAACTTCATGAACGGCCGTACCAATGGCGTTCTGACCTACCGTAACAGCGATTTCTTCGGTCTGGTTGATGGCCTGAGCTTCGCCCTGCAGTATCAGGGTAAAAACGAGCGTAACAGTCCGGTAACCGTTGATTACAATGACGATAATGGCGCGGTAAAATCAGCCAGCCTGAGTGGTAACGGCGCGAAAGCAAACGGCGACGGCTTCAGCTCTTCTGTTCAGTACGCATTCCTGGACGGCTTCAGCGTTGCTGCAGGTTATGAAACCGCTGACCGTACCAACGACCAGGTTAACCCACAAACCTTCGCGATTAACGGTAACGGCGCGGCTGGTAACGCAAGCGCTGGTGGTGACCGCGCTGAAGCATGGTCAACCGCATTCAAATACGATGCAAACAACGTCTACGCTGCAGTGATGTATGCTGAAACCACTAACATGACCCGCGAGCCAGACAACAACTTCGCGAACAAAACTCAGAACATCGAAGCCGTGGTTCAGTACCAGTTCGACTTCGGCCTGCGTCCATCCATCGGTTACGTACAGTCCAAAGGTAAAGACCTGCTGGCACGTACCAAGGGTGATGCAAGCTTCTCCGGCGGTGATGCTGACCTCGTGAAATACATCGAAGTGGGTTCATGGTACTACTTCAACAAGAACATGAACGTCTACGCAGCTTATAAGTTTAACCTGCTGAACGACAACGACTACTCTAAAGCATCTGGTCAGGCTACCGACGACCAGGCTGCTGTCGGTATCGTTTACCAGTTCTAATCAGTACGCCACTTTGTTATATGCTTAAGAAACAGGGCTTCGGCCCTGTTTTTTTATGGCTGGCAGTAAATAATAGTGACTTTTAAAAAGCCTCTCGCTTTTTCTCGCAAACGGTTGGCTTTTCGTCATTCTCCCGTTAACCTGAGAGCGGATTTCCCTTCAGTAACCACAATGGAACCTCGTCATGTTTGAGAACATAACCGCTGCCCCTGCCGACCCTATTCTGGGCCTGGCCGATCTGTTTCGTGCCGATGACCGCCCAGGAAAAATCAACCTCGGGATTGGTGTTTACAAAGATGAGACCGGTAAAACACCGGTTCTGACCAGCGTAAAAAAAGCGGAACTTTATCTGCTGGAAAATGAAACCACCAAGAACTACCTCGGCATTGACGGTATTCCGGAATTTGGCCGCTGCACGCAGGAGCTGCTGTTCGGGAAAGGCAGTGCGATTGTGACTGAAAAACGCGCACGTACGGCGCAGACCCCAGGTGGCACCGGCGCACTGCGCGTAGCCGCGGATTTTCTTGCTAAAAACACTGACGTACAACGCGTATGGGTCAGTAACCCAAGCTGGCCGAACCACAAAGGCGTGTTTAATTCCGCCGGGCTGGAAGTCTGCGAATACAGCTATTACGACGCGAATCAACACGCTCTGGATTTTGACGGCCTGATTGCCAGCCTGAATCAAGCTCAGGCGGGCGACGTGGTTTTATTCCACGGCTGCTGCCACAACCCAACCGGGATCGACCCGACGCTGGAACAGTGGGAACAGTTGGCAAAACTGTCCGTAGAGAAAGGCTGGCTGCCGCTGTTTGACTTCGCCTACCAGGGCTTTGCTCGTGGTCTGGAAGAAGATGCTGAAGGCCTGCGCGCCTTTGCCGCCGTACATAAAGAGCTGCTGGTTGCGAGTTCCTTCTCGAAAAACTTTGGCCTCTACAACGAACGCGTGGGTGCCTGCACGCTCGTTTCTGCGGATGCAGAAACGGTTGACCGCGCATTCAGCCAGATGAAAGCGGTTATCCGCGCCAACTACTCTAACCCACCCGCTCACGGTGCCGCCGTGGTGGCGACGATCCTCAGCAATGACGCGCTGCGCGCCATCTGGGAGCAAGAGCTGACTGACATGCGCCAGCGCATTCAGCGTATGCGCTTGCTGTTCGTGAACACCCTCGCCGAGAAAGGTGCGGACCGTGATTTCAGCTTCATCACCAAGCAGAACGGCATGTTCTCCTTCAGCGGCCTGACCAAAGAACAGGTGCTGCGTCTGCGTGAAGAGTTTGGCGTTTATGCGGTTGCGTCCGGGCGAGTGAACGTCGCGGGCATGACGCCAGACAATATGGCCCCACTGTGCGAAGCCATCGTCGCCGTGCTGTAACCCTGGCGACAAAAAAGCCAAAGGCCGCGAATGCGGCCTTTGTTATTTGTTTTGAGCATTAAAAAAGCCGCAAACGCGGCTTTTTATCTTTACCAGACAGGCATCTCATCCTGAAGGAAAGGATTATGCACACGCTCATGACCGAGCGTTGACATAGGACCATGGCCTGGAATAAAGCTGACGGCATCGCCGAGCGGTAACAATTTGCGCTTAATCGAATCGATAAGCTGCCCATGGTCGCCACGCGGGAAATCGCTGCGCCCTACTCCACCTTTAAAGATCACATCGCCTGAAATTAGCAGCTGCGAAACTGCGTCGAAAAAGACAATATGACCCGGCGTATGGCCCGGACAATGCAATACGTTGAGGCTGACGTTACCCACGCTGACGGTATCGTCTTCATTCAACCAGCGGTCTGGCGTGAGCGGCTGACAGTCTTCAAGACCGAACATTTTGCTCTGCGCTGGCAGCCCCTGAAGCCAGAACTCATCTTCTTTTTCCGGTCCAATAACTGGCACACCGTAATGTTGTGCCAGCTCCGCGGCGGCGCCAACGTGATCAAGATGACCATGAGTCAGCAAAATCTGCATCAGCGTTACGCCTGCGGCAGCCACTTCCTGTTTGATACACTCAGCGTCACCGCCAGGATCCACCAGTGCAGCAAGTTTGGTCTGCTCACACCAGATGAGTGAACAGTTCTGGGCGAAAGCCGTAACCGGAATAATACGATAGTTCATGATGCTCCTGTTTCGTTACCAGGTCCTCACCGGCCCGGTATCAATATGCACAAAGTTACTACGTGGGTAATATCCTACACCACCTGCGCGCATAGATAACGCAGCTTTGCGAATATTGCTTAACGAAACGCCTTCAATATGAAAATCCATCGCCTGGCCTTTGGTGTGATAGCTGTGTTTCGCTACACCGCGGCTGTGCGCGCGCAACTCATCGTTGGTATTGAGTGAACGATAACCGGAAATAAGCTGCACGGGCTTGTTGGTCCCCAACAGTCCCTGAAGACGGTACAGATGATCAAAAAGTTTTGGATCGATGGATTTCATTTTATTCGCGCGATAGTCACGGAAAAAATGGTTGAGTCTTGCTAATTCATCCTGAATATAGCCTCTGCCATCGAAAAACTCCGCTTTGAGCGACTCACCGGTATGCAGGTTATTGAGCGTCAAAATACGCGGGCGTGGTGTCGAGAGGGTGGCAAATGCTGGCGTAGGCAAGATGGCCGCTGCGCCTAGCGCAACACCACCTAACGCCAGCAACTTGCGGCGATTAGCGTCAAATTTGTCCATGATAATCAGGTCTACAAGTAAGTGATCGTTATTTATGCACTTCTGGCGCACGAAGGGCACCTTAACTGCCACACACGTCGACGTCAAGGCTCCCTAACCCCAGTCAATACGGGGCCTGTAGCGATACGGCCCCCTATTGGCTAATTTATACGACACCTGAATTATCTGAACTTCTTCATTTACCTGATTAATTGTTCCGCTTTTGGCAGAATTTGTGCGCCAGATCGCGCGGTGAGATCATAATTGTAAATATCTGTACGATATTGTGCCCGACCATCCGCCCCAACAAACGCCGTCAGGTAGTAGAGGTTGACCAGGATATTCTGGCGGATATTGACATATCGCGTATCACCCTGTTTCAGGGCATCAGAAATCCGTGTGTCATTCCAGCCTGCATCCTGTAACAGCATGTTGGCCAATTCAGATGCTTTATTGACGCGCACGCAGCCGGAACTCAGCGCGCGAGTGTCCTTCTGAAACAGCGTGTGATTCGGCGTATCGTGTAGATAAATCGCATCAGAGCTCGGCATATTGAATTTATAGCGGCCCAATGAGTTATGTACACCCGGTGCCTGCTGGAAGCGGAACGGCAGATTTGTCGCCGTGATCGTCGACCAGTCGACCTGATACGGGTTGATGGCTTCTTTGCTGTTCCAGCCGCGCATCATGGTGTAACCGTGACGGTCCAGATAACCGGGATCGTTAACGACTTTCGGTAGAATGTCTTTACGGGCAAGCGTTGAAGGCACGTTCCATGGCGGGTTCACCACCACGTTGTTTAACGCGCTGCTCATCATCGGTGTTTTACGATCAGGACGACCGACAATCACCCGCGAAGCCAAAACTTGATTGCCGTCGAGGTAATAGACCAACGAATAGGCGGGAATATTCACCATGATACCGGTGGAAAGTTTGCCCGGTAGCAGGCGAAGACGCTGAATATTTAGCGCCAGCACGCCCGCACGCTGTGCAGGACTGACGTTCAGCCAGTCACGCGTTGATTGTCCGATAACGCCATCGGCACTCAGCCCTTGCCAGGTCTGGAAACGCTTCACTGCGTCCACCAGCTGTCGGTCGTAAACCGCCGGAGCCGTACCGTTGCCTTTGACTTTCTTCGCAGGAATCGCAGACGGGCTCACCACCGGGTTATCCCCCGGCAGGGCGATATTTGGCGTAGAGTCTATCATCCCCGTACGCTGCAGGATTTCACGCAGTGCAGGAATATCTTTGCTCCACTGACCCGGAGAAAGTTTGCTGGTGCTGGTTAATTGCGGCCACGGACGTGAATCGGTCAGCTGCGTCAGCAACGCCTGATGCATGGCCGCATACTGCGGATGCTGCGGGGCCAGCCCTGCAACAAACAGCGGCAGCTGCCCGTTATCCAGAGCCAGCTGCCACTGGTTAATCACTGACAGCGGTGGCGTAGATAACGTGTACGGTTTATCGCTGTACAGCCAACGGTTGCCCTGCACGGGAATACTGCTGATGAACTGGAGATAACCCATCATGGCGTCTGACAGCACAACATCACGTGCCATCCCACTGACCGCCGGATCGGTTAGCAGTTCGACCCACTGGGTAAATTGTGGCTGAAAACCGGCGATAGCCACTTCAGCAAGCTGCTGCTGAAACGCCTGAACCGCTTCACGGTTTTCCCACATGGGTTTCATCTGTCGCGCCGCGTACAGCGCAGACAGCTGATTCATGTAAATCGGTGTGTAACTGGCAGGCAAGAGTGACTGAATATCAGCCCGACTTTTCGCCGCAGCCCCTTCTGGGAGCGGTTGAATGCCAGCCATCATCGCAACGGCAGGTGCCTGGCCGTCTGATTGCGCCAACGCTTGTGACGTATCGCTCAGTGTGGCTGAACTGTCTGTTGGTACCAGTTCAGGCTCGTCGGCCTGAACGCTAAACAGCGGAGCAAATGCCAGCATCAGGCATAAACTCAGCGCTGACAGCCGACGACCATTAGATTTATCGAGTGACATCCCTTGCCCCCTGTTTTCATTGCTGCCCACATCAGTCGGGGCTTACTCTCAGTATATAAAGACAAAAATACTTTTGCCTGACCAAATGTAAAGAAGATTAAAGATAATACCCTTCTCCACCCTAAAAGGGATAACAAAAAGGGCGACATCACTGTCGCCCTTGTTTAAAAATAACTATTTAGCGCTAAGACGCCTCTGCCGTTCCGGGTAAGGGTTCCGGCAGCTGAGGCGCGAAACCACGCAGGCCGACCACGTGAACGTGTTCAGTATTCTGGAAGACTTTACGTACCAGTTTATAGGTTGTGCCTTTTTCCGGACTAATATTTTCCGGTGCCGCAATGATCAGCTGCATTTCGAGACGGTCACACAGTTCAAACAGCGTGGCGATGGAACGGGCATCCAGACGAGCCGCTTCATCAAGGAACAGCAGACGGCATGGCGAAATATCTTTGCCACGCAGACGTCGGGCTTCATCTTCCCAACTCTGTACCACCATCACCAGTATCGACATCCCGGTACCGATAGCTTCACCGGTCGACAGCGCGCCCGATTCCGCACGCAGCCAGCCGTCAGAACCACGGTTAACTTCGACTTCCATCTCGAGATAATTACGGTAGTCCAGCAGCTCTTCACCGATGGTTTGCGGCGTACGCTGGCCCATATCAATCTGCGGATTCAGACGCTGATACAGCTTCGCCAGCGCTTCGGAGAAGGTCAGACGGTTGCTGTTGAACAAATCCTGATGCTGTTCGTGCTGCTCGGAAAGCACTTCCAGCAGCGTGGAGTGTGTTTCGCGGACGTTAACGTTCAGACGCACGCTGTTAACCTGGCCGAACGATACGCTTTGCAGTCCCTGGTTGAGCTGACGAATACGGTTCTGTTCGCGCTGAATTGTCTTGCGAATGATGTTCGCCACGCTGCGGGAGCTGATCGCCAGCTTCTGCTCACGCGCTGTCAGTTCTTCTGTCAGGCGGCCCAGCTCAATTTCCATCTGTTCGATGGCTTCAACCGGGTCATCGGTACGAATAATATCCTGACGAATACGCTCACGCAGGTGCTGATACACCGCCACGAAGAACTGGATTTTACGCTCAGGACGTTTCGGATCTTCGGACATGCGCAGCACATCGCGCAGGTGTTCGTTATCCGCCACCGCCAAACGCAGCGCACCCAGCGCTTTATCCGACATCGAACGCAGATCGTCGGCAGAGAGATATGCCAGCTCGCGACGGTGCAGACGGCGTTCGACGTTGTTGTCTTTCACCAGACGCATCACCGCACACCAACCCGCTTTCGCGCTGACCACCTGCTCACGCATTTCGAGGTAATTACGCTCGAGGCTACGCAACTTGCGGGTCAGGTTATCCATCTCCGCTTCGCAGAAGGTCAATGCTTTTTCAAGCTGATTACGACGGCTACGGTTGTTGGACAGCTGCGTATGCAACTCGTCACGACGAGAACGCGCACGCTCTTCCGCCCCGCTGTCGGCACGTACGCCGATATCCTGCAATTCGCGATGTAAGTCGGTCAGCAGCTCTTTTTTGGTGTCGTAGGAGCTTTTCAGCGACGCCATCACCTGGCTGTACTGGCTGAGCTGTGCCGCATGGTTACGCAGCGCTTCACGGGCGCGGGTACGTTCACCTTCGGCCTGCTCCAGACGCTGGCGAAGCTTCTCGTTCAGGTCTGTGTTGCCGTTCAGCATTTCCGCCGAATCCGTGTAACCAAAGTGCGCGCGGCGCTGCACAACTTCGGTCAGAGCAAATGCCTGCTGACGTGCATCACGCTGCACCTGCTGAGAATACGCAAAGTCTTCTTTCAGCTGCTCGTACTGTTCCGGGTCACTCTGCAGAACCGCCACAACCGGCTCAAGTTTCGCCAGCTGATTACCATGCTGCTGAATAAAGCGCGCGGCTTCCTGCGCTTCATCCAGACGTTCCTGAATTTCATCCACGCGGTCAGCGAGGGTTTCGTCAGCCAGCAGATTCAGACGCGGTAGCAGGCGGTTAAGTTGGGAAACGCCCTCTTTCGCCTGTTCAAACTGTGCCCGGCTCTGTTGGTTATCATTTTCATGATTGCTGAGCGCACGCTCCAGCTCACCGCGACGAGTATTGAGTTTGCGAATTTCCGCTTCCGGATCCGCTTCAAACGCGACGGCTAAATGGCTGCCGATAAAGCGGCTGAACGCCTGATGCAGACGCTGAGTTTTCTGCACGTCAAACGACAGGGTCGCAAAGCGTTCTGACAGAATTTCACGCTCGGCGTGCAGCGCTTCAATACGGTTTTCACGCGCCGCACGGCCAAACAACGGCAGCGTCGGGAAGCGTGAATAACGCCACTGGCGATCGGCGACTTTGACGACAACCGCTTTTTCCAGCTCGTCGACGCTGAACACGCTGTCATCAAAGGACGATGGATCCCCTTCAATGAGATAGAGATCTTCCGGGCAATCTTCCAGCCCTTCCAGCTGTTCGGCGATCAGCGACAGATCCGGCACCACAATTCCGTGGCGCGACGGGCCGTACAACGCGGAGAAGTATGGCGCATCTTCGAGGCTGACGTCGTCGTAAATCTCTGACAGCAGAACGCCACCAAAACGTTCGGCAAGCGCATTCAGGCGCGGATCTTCCGAGCCGCCTGGCTGGCTTAAACGTTCAATTTCATCATCAACCGCACGCTTACGGGCGCCGACTTCATCGCGTTCAACAATCGCCTCGCGCTCGCGCTCCAGCAACTGCTGCATGAATTCGGTAACGTCCTGGCTGGATTCGAACGCTTCCCCGCTCTGCTCGCACAGTTGAGTCAGGCTGCTTTGTGCCGCGAGCCAAATCGGCGCGCGTTGCAGCAGCGTCCTGGTGCGGCTTTGCAGCTGTTCCAGTTCCTGACGCAGCGTCATACGCTGTTCGCTAGCGGAGGACACGCTGTCGGAGAGTGAAGAAATACGTTCTTCCAGCTCCATGTGCAGCGCTTCCAGGTCGTCGATCTCAATGTGACGACCCTGACGCTTGCAGAATTCGGCCAGCAGACGTTCGGCATCCTGCTGTTCACGCAGACGCTGTTCGAGTTCGTTCAGACGACCGCGCAGGGCGGTAGACTGTTCTGCCAGATGGCGCTGATTCACGCCTTCACGCAGCAGATCACGGGCCACTTCCCACGCTTCATCACGGCCCAATGGACCATTGATGGCGGCAACTAACTGGTATGCCTGCTCGAACTGGCTGTGCGCGGTTTGCGCTACGCTCATTTTCTGTTCGAGAGACAGCAGTTTTTCCGTGGCCTCCTGCTCTTTGGCTTTAAAGGTATCGAGCCATTCGTCGGCGCTGTCCGGGCTTAAGTCCGGCAGATGACAAAGCTCTTTCGCGCGCTGCAGTGCCTGCATAGCCTGATTGTACTGAATGGCGCGAGTTTGCTGCACGTCCAGCGCCTGCTGGTAATCGGCCAGCTGGCTTTTCAGTTCATCCACTTCCAGCTCAGCGGCTTCAGCGCGGCCTTCGTTTTCTTCTTGCTGTTCGGTGGCTTCGGCCACCACTTCATTTTGTTCTTCGAGGCGGATCTGCAATTCATCGATATCCGCTTCATAGCGCTCGATTTTTTCCTGCTGGCGCAGCGCGGTCTGAACCAGGTTCAGGTGATCGCTGGCCGCCTGGTAATCTGCTTCCAGGTCGCCTTCAGCACCGTTGTGCTCTTGCAGTTCACGCGCCATATCGACATGTTTGAACTGCTCAGCGGCGAGCTGCTGACGTGACGACAGCAGTTCGCGACGGAATTCTAGGGCTTTATCAAGATGCACGCGACGTTCGTTCGAATGGCGCATGTAGTCCGCCGCCACGTAGTCTGTGGCTTCGGAGATAAGATGCTTAAACAGATCACGGTCCGACTGAGTGACGCGGATCGCTTCCAGCGTCATGCGGTTTTCACGCAGCGCCGCTTCCATATCCTGGAACGCTTTACGCACACCGCCGTTTTCAGGCAACAGGTAGTCGCGCAACGAGCGGGTAATGGCGCTGGAAATACCGCCATAAAGCGAGGCTTCAATCAGACGGTAGTATTTACTACGGTCTGACGCCGAACGCAGACGACGGGCGACAACACCCAAATCGAACATCAGCGAGTGATAATCGGTGATGGAGTTAAACTGCTTGAATTGCACGCCTTCCATCCCTTCGAGCTTATCTTTCAGCTCCTGAAGGGTCAGCACGCGTGCTTGTCTGTCGTTCAGCGTTTCAGTCACCAGCTCGGTTGGCTGGAAGGACATCGGTAGACCCTGGATAGCAAACGGTTTGATATCCACTTTGCGGTCACGACCGGCAACCTGTTGCAAACGGACGCCCACCAGCACACGCTGATGACGCGAGTTCATCACGTCGAGCATCGAGTAACAGACACCGGCTTTCAGCTTACCGTGCAGACCTTTATCGCGGGAACCGCTGGTCGCACCGGCTTCGGTGGTGTTACGGAAGTGCAGTAACGTCAGATCGGGGATAAGCGCCGTAACGAACGCCGCCATCGTGGTGGATTTACCGGCACCGTTACCGCCCGAAAGCGTGGTCACCAGTTCATCGAGATCAAAGGTTCGGGCGAAAAAACCGTTCCAGTTAATCAGGGTTAATGAACGAAATTTACCGCGTTCAATCATTATTCTTCCTCCCCGCTATCCGTGTCCGGTTGCGCATCGTCGTTCTCGTCATTGAGCTGCAGATGGTTTTCAATCGCCATCGCTTCACCATCGCGGATCATGCGCAGCTGCGCTTCGCGGGCATCATCGCCAGAGCGGACGTCAGCGCCGAAGCGGAAGACCGACTCTGTGATGCGGAATTTGCTGCTGTCGTGCCCCATAAACCACACCATGCCGAGACGGCGCAGACGATTCAGAGAGGAACGCACTTTTTCCTGCAGTTTTTGTCTGTCGAGATCCGAACCGGTGGAGCGGTTATTCACCAGCTTCAGCAGCTTGGCTTCATCCGCCAGGCTCATCAGTTCGTCGTACAGTTCCTGCTGGGTGAAAATCCCCTCATTCGCCAGGCGCTCCGGGCTGAGGTAGAGATAACAGAGAATTTTACCGACCATCATGTCCACTTCGGACAGCACAGAACGCGGAATGAGCGTGGTGGAACGCGGGCGCAAATAGAAGAAACCTTCCGGCGCACGAATCAGCTCCACGTTATAGCGGGTGTAAAACTCTTCCAGATACTCCTGGAAATCCATCAAAAAGGCATGGTTGTCCAGCTCGTCCAGACCGATATGACGGCCAGAACGCAGGGCGCTATCTAGCGCCGGGAATAACGGATTGGCCAGGGCCTGCGCCAGCTTAACTGGCATCACGTGTTCAATATTTGTCGATGACATGTGCCTGTACCTTGGCTCCGTAATCATTAATCGGCTGCCACTTCGGCGACAGTCCGGTGAAATCTGCTTGTGCTACGCCCAGACGAACGGCCTGATCGACCACGATCCGCGCAACGTCGAAGTGGCGGGCGCGCGGGTATTGTGCGAGATATTCGCGCACCACCAGGCCCAAATCCAGCGGCAGTCCTTTATTTTTGTAGATAACCAGCTGCTCTTCGATAAGTGCCGCCAGCTGTTCACGGATTTCGTTAAATTCTTCGTATTCGAGGTCCGGTGGAAGTTCCCCGGTCACCTCTTCGTCACGCAGCATCATCTCTTCGTCACGCATGTCGAACAGACGGTCAGCGTTCGCATAGGTCAGCGCCCACGGCGCATCGAAGTAGTTCTGTACCGAAACGCGTAGACGCTGAGCGAAGACGCGGTTTTTATCCATATCGATGGCGGTACGGATAAATTTATGCACGTGTCTGTCGTAGCCAATCCACAGGTCGATAGCCTGCTGGCCCCAGCTGACAATACGGTCGAGTTTGCTTTGCAGGTCGAACACCAGACGATCGACGAAATGCAGATCGTCGTACGTCATGGTGGAATCCTGAATCCGCAGCAGGTTGGCCTGCAGCTTGTCGCCCGCGGCTTCCAGCGTATCCTGCAGTTCGCGCAGGGTGCCGGAAGTTTCTGACAGGAGCATTTCACAGCTGGAAATCGCCGCCCGCCAGTCTTTGTTCAACAGTTGCGCGATATCGTCTTTGACCGTTTGCTGCTGTTCGTCCATCAGGCGCTGCGTAAGATCGATGCTGTCAAAGATTTCCGCAACGGAATATTTCAATGGGGCATAGACGTTACGATGCCAGTGGAACTCATCGCCGCCTTCATCGGCGGCATCTGCCGCGCGTTTGAGCTCGCCACCGACAATAGACAACTGCATCGACAGGCGCAGCGTTGAGAATTCACGCTGGCGGATGTAGTAGTCGGTAATCCCGATGCCAAGCGGCGTCAGACGGTAGATGGCGTTGCCTTCGGTGATTTCGCTGGTAAAGCGGTTCAGCAGACGTTGACGCACCATATCGTTGATCGCGTTGTTTGCGCGCACGCTGATGGTTTCGCTGGTTTGCTCAAACGCATCACTGACGTGACGGAAAGCATCAATCAGCTCACCTTCGGTAAGCTCGCCTTCAAGCCGTTCGCCATTCAGCGTTGCTACGGCCATCAGGAACGAAAGCCTGTCGACCGGCAACGAGATCGAAAAATCATTTTTTCTGGCCCAGGCAACCAGTTCGGGGACTGTCTGGGAAAAATCACTCATTGTTAGTCCTTGTATCTACCTGCGGTTTGAGCGCGGTGACATGAATATAGCGACCCAGGCTAATCCAGGGTTCCTCACGGCAATAGCGTGTTTCTAATGCCAGCAGCTGTTCGTAACGCTCGTGCTGCTTATGTTTTTCACGCAAATAATCATGAAAGACCCGCACACCGGTTTTGCCGGTTATGAGCCAGCCGGACTCTTGCAGCCACTGATATACCTGCTGTGGTTCGCGTGGGTAGTTCGGCGAAAGCTTACGTTTTCGGGTCTTCGGCATGCCGGCTTCGACGTAATCAAAGTTCGTCACCACCATGTTATGCATCAGCAGACCGTTAGCATTGTAGAACATTAACGACAACGCGCCGCCCGGACGCAGCACCGACCACAACGCGTCTAAAACCGCTTGCGGATTGACCACCCACTCCAGCACTGCATGGCACAATATCAGATCAACCGGCCTTTCCAAATGTCCGGCAATCTCCTGCACCGGGCATTGTACAAAATGCATGTTGTGGCTCACACCTTTCTCATCGGCAGCCTGTTTTGCCAGGGCTATCATCTCAGCTGACAGATCGCATAGGGTAACATGATGCCCCCGTTCTGCCATCCGAATTGCCGTTTGCCCGGCCCCACCGCCGCCGTCCAGAATGTGTAATGGCGCATCGCCCAAAGACGCCAACAGGATATCTAAATCCTGCCAGAGGATCGCCTGACGCAACTGGCCCTTGGTCGTGCCATAGATATTGCGCGAAAATCGTTCCGCGATACCATCGAAATTGCGATCCTGCACGCTGGACTCCACTTGCCTGCCACAAAACCGCTATTTTGTCATACCCACAGCGAGAGGGAAGCTATCTGGTGTAATATCCGTGCATATCCCCTGTCAGATGGTCAAAAAAGGAACCAACAAGGATGCTTTTTACGCTAAAGAAGTACATTGGCGGCATGATTTTACCGTTACCGTTGCTGCTGTTACTGATGGCGCTCGGCCTGGCGCTGCTCTGGTTCAGCCGATTCCAGCGTAGTGGTAAGATTTGTCTTAGTATTGGTTGGCTGGCGCTGTTGCTGCTGAGCCTGCAACCGGTCGCCGATGCGTTACTCAAGCCAATTGAAAACAGCTATCCAACCTGGCAAGGCACGGAGCGCGTCGACTACGTTGTGGTTTTGGGCGGAGGTTATACCTGGAATCCTGAATGGGCACCGAGTTCAAATCTTATCAATAACAGCCTGCCGCGTCTGGCGGAAGGCATTCGTTTATGGCAGGCCAATCCCGGTGCCAGGATGATTTTCACCGGTGCAGCGGCGAAGACCAACCCCGTGAGTACCGGGGAAGCCGGTGCACGCGTAGCGGAGAGCATGGGTGTGCCGCGCAGCGATATTATCGTGCTGGATAAACCGAAAGATACGGAAGAAGAAGCCGCTGCGGTAAAAGCAGCAATTGGCGATGCGCCGTTCCTGCTGGTGACGTCCGCCTCACATTTACCGCGAGCGATGATTTTCTTCCGCCATGCGGGCCTGCATCCGCTGCCTGCTCCGGCCAATCAGCTGGCCATTGAATCACCACTCAATCCATGGGAGCGCCTGATCCCTTCTCCCGTCTGGTTGATGCATAGCGACCGCGTGGGCTATGAAACACTGGGCCGCATTTGGCAATGGCTAAAAGGCAGCTCAGGCGAGCCAGGGGAGTAAAGATTTCGACGCCAAATCGAAATTGGCACGGTTAAATTGCCCGGTGTTTACCAACTGAGCGACTTCATCCCACAACAGATACAACCAGCGGCGCCAGAGGAAGGATTCAGACACTGGCGCACGCTGGAGATAGTGCCACAGCAGACCTTCCGCCAGCCCACTCTCCGACAATCGGAACAGCTCGTACTCACGCGGCGCCCACAGCATAATGCCCGGCCCGACCATCGCCAGCAGCTGATCGCTGCGGGAATCTTTCAGCATACTGCGCAGCGTAAAATTGCCATGCACCATGACGCAATTATCATTAAAACCGTCAAACAGCGCGGGCAGACATTCCCGCGTGCGGAACAGGATCCGTTTGTCCTGCATGGTGAGCCCGGTGTTGGGGTAGAGATTCAGCGTGCTCCACAGCATTTCGACGCGCTGGCGATACCAGAGCGGCCAGAGATTTTCCTGCGTGCTGTCGACCGTGCCGACGCAGCCGCCGCTGTCCTGTCGATGCCAGGCCAGTAATGCCTCGACAATCTGATCTTTCAACTGCTCCCAGCGATCCGGCGTTCTGGCGGGAGCCTCCACTGACACACCGCGCAGCCGTTCAAGCAGCAGGATATCCGGGCCAGGATGCTCTTCATGGGTCATCACGCCATAAACCACCGGCATACGCACGGTCCCACTGCGGGCCAGAGTCGAAATTTTCCAGGCCAGCTGCTGTGCAAGCCCCGGGGTAGTGAAACTTCGGGCCAGCAGCGGCATTGGATGTCCCTGAGCATCGTATAGCGACCACAGTGATGAGTCCGTTTTCTCACTCACACACTCCACCCGACTCAACTTCTCGCCCAGCAGGTGGCTCAGTTCGGCACGCAGTTGTTCCATATCTGGTTACCCCTATGAAGACTACTGTTTTTATAATGAGCGCCGATGCCGGAGATGTCACCGGATAAGATCAAAAACGGGGTAAAAAAGAGGATATACCGAGCGGGAAATACTCCCCTCCGGGCGGAGGGGAGAAGGCGATTAGCGCAGTTCTGCGCGCACGCGAGCGAGATCTTCAGGGGTATCAACCCCAGTGCCAGGGACTTCTTTCGCCACGGCAACATGGATTTTTTCGCCATACCACAGCACGCGCAGCTGTTCGAGCATTTCGATTTGCTCGAGCGGACTCGGTGCCCAGTTGACGTAACGACGAATGAAACCCGCACGGTAGCCGTAGATACCAATGTGGCGCAGCAGTGTGTCACCAATGGCGTCACGGCTTTGAGCGAAACGGTCACGATCCCACGGAATAGTGGCGCGGGAGAAATAGAGCGCGTAGCCTTGCGCGTCCATCACGACTTTGACCGCATTAGGATTGAAGGCTTCTTCCGCATCGTGAATTGGCACTGCGAGCGTCGCCATTCCAGACTGGCTGGCGGCCAGATTTTCAGCAACCTGGCGAATGATGACCGGCGGGATCATCGGCTCATCACCCTGAACGTTGACGATCAGCGTGTCATCGCTGAATCCACATTTTTCCACCACTTCGGCCAGACGTTCGGTCCCGGACTGGTGATCGGCGCGGGTCATGCACACTTCGCCGCCTGCGGCCTCGACTGCGCGCGCGACGTCTTCATTATCCGTCGCAACGATAATGCGCTCAGCGCCAGACTCACGTGCTCTTTCAAGCACATGCACAATCATTGGCTTGCCGTTAATGTCCTGCAGCGGTTTGCCCGGCAGACGGGTGGACGCATAACGCGCGGGAATGATGACGACAAAACTCATGGATGGCTCTCTTCTGCGCTCAATGGACGGGCTTCGTTTTCCAGCAGGACGGGAATTCCGTCACGCAGCGGGAAAGCCAGGCTGTCGAGTTTGCAGATAAGCTCTTGCTTATCCTGACTGTAATAGAGCTTCCCGTTGCAGACCGGACAAGCGATGATTTCAAGTAAGCGGTGATCCATAGTTCCTCCAGATGGACCGAAAAAGTATCTGTCGCAGCATAGCACAGAGCCCGTTTATGCGGCGTCAATTTCCCATCCCTTTGGCTGAGCGTTGAAAAGTTCAGCAGGTCGATGGTTGAGTACCACGCGTCCGGCCCCCTGCCAGCGCGCAAAATCATTGATGGCCTGCATCAGACCTTTTTCCAGCGTCTGGCTCACCCGCACGCCGTCCTGCAAATAGACGGCAAAGATTTCCAGCACGCCGGTTTTGCGGTGCATTTTGCTGTCCATTCGCCCCACCAGTTTTCCCTGGTGCAGTAACGGCAGAACAAAATAACCAAACTGGCGCTTAGATGCGGGCGTGTAGCATTCAAGCCGATAGGTGAAATCGAAAAGCTGCTCAGCGCGCCTGCGGTCCCAGACTACAGGGTCAAATGGCGAAAGCACCGCGCTGTGGGTGGCAGTCAATTTTCCCGCCTGCGCTTCCTTGAGCAGAGGCTGTAAATCAGCATGCAGCCACATCGGCCCAAGCCCTTTGACATCAACCGGAATTATTAGCCCCTCTTCTTGCCAGCGTGCAAGTAAAGCAGGCAACGAAGGCTGTCGTAAACGGTAGTAATCCGCCAGCCACTGGCCGCGAAAAATCCCGAGACTGCGGGCGCTGTTTTGCAGCATTAATTCTTCGGCCTGTTCCTGAGCGAGCAGATCACGCTCGTCGTCCCAGTGCGGCATCACCCGGGAGGTCAAATCATATATACGCTGGAAATTATGGCGACCAATTACCATTACTTTCCCGGCAGTGAACAGCCCTTCCAGATGGCGCTTGTGCGGCTTCCATTCCCACCAGCCGCTGGCACCTTTACGGGGATGCTCAAAATCCGCCGAGCGAACCGGCCCGTTTTGCTGAATGTGTTCGATGAGCAGCTCTATTTCAGCGGCATGTTCCACCATCCACTCTTTGCGATACTTCCAGCCCATCTTGTCGGGCGAAAGCATTCGATGGCGCATCAGTGAAAAGTCACTTCTCGGTAAAAAGCAGGCCTCATGGGCCCAGTACTCCATCAGCTCTCCCCGGTTTAACGCCTCGTCCAGCCATTGTGATGGAAAACTGCCCAGGCGACTGAATAACACCAGCCAGGGGCTGCGCGCAACGACGTTGATGGTGTCGATTTGCAGTAAGGACATACGCTGAATGGTAGAAAGAATGTCACCCGGTTTCGGGCGACGACGGGGCTTTTTGAGTAACCCCTGAGCGGCAAGATGAAGATGGCGTGCGGCAGTTAGTGAAAGCGTTACTTCTGACATTCGAAGTCCTCGTCAGCTCTGCCTGCGCCGCGTACGATACGCTAGCGTTGTGCCAGGCTCACCAGTTTCTGAATCAACCGTGGAGCCTGCTCGTCGTCAAAGACGGCATCCACCGGTAAATACCACCAGTTTTCTTCGGCAAAAGCGCGACACTTGACCGCGTCTTTTTCCGTCATTACCAGCGTTTGTTTCTGTTCCGCGAGCGCTTGTACATCCGCTGCGCTTAACGCCTGATGATCGCCCAGCGCGACAGTTTTCACCGGCTGCACGCCGCAGCTTTCAAGGGTGGCAAAAAAACGCGGAGGATGACCAATTCCGGCCATAGCGACAACGTCCTTCAGCAAAGAGACGCTACGTTTTTCGCCCGTTTTGAGGTTAACGGCCATGCCAGGGCGCAGCTGCATCGGGATTTCACCCGCACGCGGTACGCCGCCATTGACGATAACCGCATCCACGCTTTTCAGACGTGAAGCGCGTTCGCGCATCGGACCGGCGGGTAACCACCAGCCATTGCCAAAACGACGGACACCATCAATCACAACGATTTCAACATCACGTGCGAGACGATAATGCTGGAGACCATCGTCGGTGATGATGATTTGCAAGTCGTGAGCTGCCAGCAATGCCTGAACAGCCTCACTACGGTCAGGGGAAACGGCGACGGGCGCCCCGGTACGTTGATAAATCAACACCGGTTCATCGCCCGCTTCGTCAGTGGTGGTGTCTGCCGTTAACAGCAACGGATAATGGGATGCTTTGCCGCCGTAGCCTCGAGAAACGACGCCCGCTTTAATGCCGTGCTGCTGAAGTTGCTCCACCAGCCAGATAGCTACTGGCGTTTTACCGTTACCGCCTGCGGTGAGATTCCCCACCACCGCAACTGGAACCGGCGCACGCCAGGCTTTCTTAATACCTAAACGATAGCTGAGACGAATGACGCCGCTCGCCAGGCCATATAGCCAGGAGAGCGGCAACAGCAGCAGCCAAAGCGGGGATTCGCCAGACCAGATACGTGCGATCATTGCCCAAATTGCATTTTATGCAGCTGAGCATACACGCCGCGATGTTCCAGCAAATCCTGGTGACTACCGCGCTCCACGATGCGTCCATCTTCGACGACGACAATTTCATCGGCTTTTTCGATGGTGGACAGTCGGTGAGCGATCACCAGAGAAGTACGGTTTTTCTGCAGTTCATCCAACGCGGCCTGAATAGCACGTTCGGACTCGGTATCCAGGGCTGACGTGGCTTCATCCAGAATCAGGATCGGGCTATCACGCAGCAGCGCACGGGCAATGGCGATACGCTGACGCTGACCGCCGGAAAGCAGCACGCCATTCTCACCAATTACCGTATCCAGACCGTTATCCATCTTATTAATGAAGTCCATGGCGTAGGCCATTGTCGCGGCCTTCTCAATATCTTCACGGCTGTAAAGGTCGGTGCGAGCGTAAGCAATGTTGTTCGCCACGGTATCGTTGAACAGATGAACGTTCTGCGAAACCAGCGCCACCTGGTCGCGTAACGATGCCAGGGTATATTCGCGAATATCATGCCCGTCAAGCACGATGCTCCCGTTATCCACATCGTAGAAACGTGTGATCAGGCTCGCGATGGTAGACTTGCCTGAACCGGAACGTCCCACCAGTGCGACTGTTTTTCCTTCAGGAACATGCAGATTGATGTCACGCAGCGCAGGCACTTCGCGGCCTGGATACGTAAAGGTGACGTCTTTAAATTCGAGATTACCCTTCGCACGTTCAACAACGCGAGTACCTTCGTCTTTTTCTTGCTCGGTATCGAGGATAGCGAACAGTGTCTGGCATGCAGCCATACCGCGCTGGAACTGGGCATTGACGTTAGTCAGAGACTTCAGTGGACGCATCAGCGCAATCATCGAAGAGAACACGACGGTGATGGTACCCGCGGTCAACGTTTCCATCACGCTCGGGAAGCTCGCCGCATAGAGAACAAAGGCCAGCGCCAGCGACGCAATCAGCTGAATGATAGGGTCAGAGATTGAAGAAGCAGAAACCATCTTCATGCCCTGCAAACGCATTTTATTGCTGACTTTATCGAAACGCTTGGTCTCAACACCCTGTCCGCCAAACATCAGGACTTCTTTATGTCCTTTCAGCATTTGCTCCGCACTGGTAGTCACCTGCCCCATCGTGTTTTGCATATTTTTACTGATGCTTCGGAAACGCTTGGAGACGATACGAATAGCGAAAGAAACGATCGGGGCCAGGACGATAAGGATCACCGACAGCTGCCAGCTGTACCAGAACATCATGATGAACAGGCCAATAATCGAGGCCCCTTCACGCACGACGGTAATCAGCGCGCTGGAAGAAGATGAAGCAACCTGTTCGGAGTCATAGGTGATACGTGACAGCAAAGTACCGGTCGACTGTTTGTCGAAAAACGAGACCGGCATACCCATCATATGGCCGAAAAGGCGGCGGCGCATGGTCATGACCACTTTTCCTGAAACCCAGGAAATACAATAACTTGAAACGTAACTGGTGATACCACGAAGGATCATCAGTCCGATCACAACCAGCGGCATCCACAGCAGCACAGAGCGATCCGTTTTACCAAAACCATCGTCCAGTAATGGTTTGAGAAGCGACAGCATAAAGGTGTCACTGGCAGCGTTAAGAATTAACGCGACCGCCGATACGATTAGGCCAGCTTTAAAAGGCGCAATCGTTGGCCAAAGTCGGCGGAAAGTCTGCCACGTGGAGAGATCTTTGTCGTTCTGCATTCAAAAAACCAGCTTATGTTGAGATAGCCGCACATTCTACCCGTTATCACCAGCATCGCCAAACCACTGATGATACCAACGGGGGTATATTTGATCGCGTAAGCTATGGATTTGCCAACCTTCTGGTGAAAAGTTGACCGTAACCTGTCCCTGGTGAGGCGTATCGAACCAGCGATAATGCTGTTGGCTGTAACGCGTTTTCACCTTTGGGGATGGAAAATGCCAGGCATTGTACCGCGCCATCGAAGCCAGCGCGGCCTGCCCATCAATCCGTTGAAGCAATGCTAACGAAGATGATGTCGAGCTGCCATGATGTGGCACCTGAACAAGTGTAGACGCAAGATGCTGCCAGTAATGACTGAGCATTGACATTTCTGCCGATATTTCAATATCTCCCGTCAATAAAACGCTATAGCGCCCGTCATCGACCCGAACGACACACGAGCGGTTATTGCCTTTATCCATTGTGCCTGACAACGGCCAGACCGCACGGAACGTCAGTCCCTCCCAGCGCCAGCTTTCCCCTCGAAAACAAGGGAGATGCCCTTCCCACTGTAACGGGCTTCTGACCCACAGTGCAGGCCAGGTTTTCAGCAGCGTTTCCAGCCCCCCACGATGGTCGAGATGTTCGTGACTAAGAACGATGCCTTCTGGCTGTAGATGATGCCAGCGCAGCCAAGGGATAATGAGCTGTTGAGCACTGTCCCCCCCGGGCCAGGCAAGCCCGGTGTCATAGAGCAGCGCTTTACCGTTTCGGGTAATGACGATGGACAATCCCTGCCCCACATCCAGCATGGTTACAGACCACGTTTGAGGTGGTGGCTGGCGCCAGAGTGGGAAAGTAAGCAGAGTTCCACATGCCAGTATTGAAGCAGGCCATCTCGTACAGCCATTGAGTCGCCAGAGGATAATGACCAGCCACGGTATCACTACAATGCCCTGCCAGCGATAATCGATATCTTGCCATCCCTGAGGAAGTGCACGCAAAAACCAAAACAAGCCTTCGAGCAGGCAATCGGCTAACAGCCAGATATAATTTTCCATTGTCGCCGGTCCGGTAAAATGCAGCACAACACCGGCCAGTAAAAGCGGAATTTCACCCAGCGTCACCAAAGGCACGGCCACAAGATTGGCGGGCAGAGATGTCCAGGACATGCCGTGAAATATGCTCACTTGCAATGGAAGCAGAAGCAGCATCAGTCCCAACTGTAAATGCACTAACGAAATCAGCCCCTTTATTATGACGTTACATTGCAGGCGAAGGGGTGGCATCCACTGATACCAGAAGATCAACGTTGCAACGGCAAAAGCCGATAACCACAGGCTTTGCGTCAGAATGGCCAAAGGATCCAACACCAGGATTGCGGCGATACAGCACAGCCATACTTCCCATGGAGTCCATCGACGACCACTTAAGCGCAGCAGCAGCCAGACTCCGGCCGCGATAATGGAGCGCAGAGCCGGAGGCTGTAATCCACTTAACCACGCGTACATCAGCGCCAGAAGAAAGCTGGCGCAAAGGGGCATTCGCCAGCCAATCCAGCGGCATGGTAGCACTCTCTGTATACCTCGTATCAAGACCCAACCCATCATCGCCACCAGAGAAATATGCAATCCGGAAATCGCCATCAGATGCGAGGTTCCCGTTTCTTGAAGCAGACGTTTTATTTCCGCGGGAACATCTGCACGCTCGCCAACGGCCAAAGCCAGCATGACGTGTTGCCACGGATAAGGTTCGAGTGCGTTCGCCAATGCGGAGACTAACTGCGACCGTATGCTGCACTGACCGTCTACTCTATTCGCCTGCGTAAAGCGCCCGGTTAATGGACGATGTAATGAAAGCGCATGGCGCTGACCGTCAAACATGCCCTCATTGAGTAAACCGTGTACCGCCCGGGCTTTAATGGTCATTTGCCAGATTTGCCCCACGCAGCCCTTTTCCGGCAGTGCCTGACCATAAAGAACGATACCTGGTGCAGGGATTTGTCGCTGGCCGTTAATCCGCAGCAGTTTGCCGTAATATGTGGTTTCACCGTCTATGGCGGCGATCTCCACTTCTGCCTGTAGCGGTCTCCCGGATAGCGTATTTGCCGGAATGATAATCTTCTGCGCAGCAAAAACACCCCAGCAGAAAAAGAGCGCAGTGAGCCCCACGATTCTGAAGCGCCGGGCATTAATGACAAACGCAATTGCTCCTAACGTAATCGTGCCAGCAACATCTATCGACGGTAATTGGGGTAACCAAAACAATGGGCAAATGCCGATGATGGCGCTGATGGCTATTGTGGGTAATCGCATGACACCTCCCTGTCGCGAGCAGTCTCATGCTTTCAAGTTTGTGTGTCTTTAGACAAATACAGACGTTGCGAGGAGGCTTCCAGGAAATCGATGTTGTTGCAAAGAGCGCATTGTGCTTTCCGGGGCGTGTTCCAAAACCCTGGTGGCCACCTCACGAAAGGTACGTATTCCAGAAACGAAAAAAGCACCCTGTGGGTGCTTTCATCTCGTTCAAGTTTTGCGGAAACCTGCAATAACTCAATCGTAAATATTGGCGCGATCGCGCAATTCTTTCCCCGGCTTAAAGTGCGGAACGTATTTACCTTCCAGCTCGACTTTATCGCCTGTTTTCGGGTTACGCCCAACACGTGGGGCGCGGTAATGCAAAGAGAAACTACCGAAACCGCGGATTTCAATGCGCTCGCCCTGGGCTAGCGTAGAGGCCATATGTTCCAGCATCTCTTTCACAGCATCTTCAACCGCTTTCGCAGGGATGTGAGATTGCTGGCTTGCAAGTCTTTCGATGAGCTCTGACTTGGTCATGATTCCTCCGGTTTCCTTTCAGGAAAGTATAAGCTAACAGCTTGAACAAGGGCGGCCGTAGCCGCCCTTTGTTGTTGATTACAGGACGAATCCTGCAATCTGTCAAGTTACTCGTGAAGAGTGACCTGATTACTCGCCTTTAGCTGCTTTAAATGCTTCAGCCATAGCGTTGGAGAAGTTGCTTTCTTCCTGTTTGTTGTTAACAGTAGCGATTGCATCTTTCTCGTCAGCTTCGTCTTTAGCACGTACAGACAGGCTGATTGCACGGTTCTTACGGTCAACACCGGTGAATTTAGCTTCAACGTCGTCGCCTACGTTCAGAACCAGAGTTGCATCTTCAACGCGGTCACGTGATGCTTCAGAAGCACGCAGGTAACCTTCAACGCCGTCAGCCAGTTCTACGGTTGCGCCTTTAGCGTCAACTGCAGTCACTTTACCGTTAACGATAGCGCCTTTCTTGTTCAGAGCAACCCAGTTGTTGAACGGATCTTCAGCCAGCTGTTTCACGCCCAGGGAGATGCGCTCACGCTCTGCGTCAACCTGCAGAACAACGGCAGCGATTTCGTCGCCTTTCTTGTATTCACGAACTGCTTCTTCGCCTGCAACGTTCCAGGAGATGTCAGACAGGTGAACCAGGCCGTCGATGCCGCCGTCCAGGCCGATGAAGATACCGAAGTCAGTGATAGACTTGATTTTACCTTCAACGCGGTCGCCCTTGTTGTGGGTTTCTGCGAATAGCTGCCATGGGTTAGATTTGCACTGCTTCAGACCCAGGGAGATACGACGACGTTCTTCGTCGATGTCCAGAACCATAACTTCCACTACATCACCAACGTTAACAACTTTGGATGGGTGGATGTTTTTGTTGGTCCAGTCCATTTCGGAAACGTGTACCAGGCCTTCAACGCCTTCTTCGATTTCAACGAAGCAGCCGTAGTCGGTCAGGTTGGTCACGCGACCAGTCAGTTTGGTACCTTCTGGGTAACGCTTAGCGATAGCTACCCATGGATCTTCGCCCAGCTGCTTCAGACCCAGAGAAACACGGGTACGCTCGCGGTCGAACTTCAGCACTTTAACAGTGATTTCGTCGCCAACGTTCACGATTTCGCTTGGGTGTTTAACGCGTTTCCACGCCATGTCAGTGATGTGCAGCAGGCCGTCTACGCCGCCCAGGTCAACGAATGCGCCGTAGTCAGTGAGGTTCTTAACGATACCTTTAACTTCCATGCCTTCCTGGAGGTTTTCGAGCAGCTGATCACGTTCTGCGCTGTTTTCGGATTCGATAACGGCACGACGGGAAACAACAACGTTGTTACGCTTCTGGTCCAGCTTGATAACTTTGAACTCAAGCTCTTTGCCTTCCAGGTGCAGCGTATCGCGAACTGGACGCACGTCTACCAGTGAACCTGGCAGGAACGCACGAATACCGTTCAGCTCAACAGTGAAGCCACCTTTAACTTTGCCGTTGATAACACCAACAACAGTTTCAGCGTCTTCGTATGCTTTTTCCAGCGTGATCCAAGCTTCATGACGCTTAGCTTTCTCACGGGACAGCAGGGTTTCGCCGAAGCCGTCTTCTACTGCGTCCAGCGCAACGTCAACTTCGTCACCGACCTGGATTTCCAGCTCGCCCTGGGCGTTTTTGAACTGCTCTGCCGGGATGGCGGATTCAGATTTCAGACCGGCGTCAACCAGTACGATATCTTTATCGATAGCAACAACAACACCACGAACGATGGAACCCGGACGGGTTTCGATTGTTTTTAAGGATTCTTCAAATAGTTGAGCAAAAGATTCAGTCATGTTTAATCTTCGAAGTTAGATTTAACGTCCACCTGACACCATGTCGGATGGGGTTGTTTAACATACCCGCTCACAATCCATTGCAGCGGGGGTACTACAAATTCGGAGGCTCGCTTATCTTTAATCAGACAGCAGCCAGTTTTTGGCGCGCGTATTGTAACGCTTTTTCAATCACTTGCTCAATGCTTAATCGTGTTGAATCCAGGACTAAAGCATCAGCAGCGGGAACTAACGGTGCCACCGCACGGTTGCGGTCACGGTCATCGCGTTCCTTTATCTCGACCAAAAGGCGTTCAAAGTTAACACTAAAGCCCTTTTCCTGCAACTGAAGCATACGGCGTTGGGCACGTTCTTCCGGGGAAGCGTCGAGGAAAATCTTGACCGGCGCATCGGTAAACACCACGGTTCCCATGTCGCGTCCGTCGGCAATCAGGCCCGGGGCTTCACGGAATGCACGCTGGCGACGTAACAACGCTTCGCGTACGCGCGGGAACGCTGCCACCTGAGAGGCCGCATTTGCTACTTCCTGAGTGCGGATTTCACCACTAACGTCTTCACCCTCGAGGATAACCTCAAGGTTACCGTCGGTAGAAACAAAACGAACATCCAGATGTGCCGCCAGTGGGACCAGTGCTTCTTCGGAGGTCACGTCGACGTGATGATGTAATGCCGCCAGAGCCAGGACGCGATAAATAGCGCCAGAATCCAGCAGGTGCCATTGCAGTGCTTCCGCCATGGCTTTGCACAGCGTGCCTTTTCCGGCACCGCTAGGCCCGTCAATGGTAATTACCGGGGCAATTGCCGTCATCGTACTCTCCTTCAATCAGGGCGTCTTTTACTTAAACGCCGCGCATTATACTCGCCAAAGCGCCAGTCCGTTAATGTTGCGTGCAAAATGCGGAATAATGGCTACCTATTGAACAATATTTGGGCAAGTATAATAGGCTGGCGGCGAACCAGCCCGAAAGGTAACAAGGATTTACTTATTATCAGCCGCGATACGATCACGAATATTCTGCGCACGATCGGCAGAAGACGGGTGGGAATCCATCATTGATTTCGAACGGCCGGCGTCCATTGTGGTGAATTTTTCAAAAACGGTGAGCAGACCCTGACGGCTAATACCACGCTTTTTCAGCAGATCGTAAGAGAAGTTATCGGCATCAGATTCCTGGCTACGGGAGAACGTGGAATTGATAACCCCTTCAGCCAGGTCACCCAGCTGTGATTGGGAGAGCTGTGAAGCAACGCCGCTGGTCGCGGAAATTGCATCACGCGCCGCAATGGTTGCATAAGCGGTTTGCATCGCTTTGCGAGAGTGCCCTAACGCAACGTGACCCATTTCATGGCCCAGTACACCTTCAATTTCGTTATCCGTCATCATATCCATTAAGCCGGAATAGACACGAACACAACCGTTCGCCATCGCCCACGCGTTCACATCCGGCGTGATGTAAACTTTATAATTCACTGGCGTGCCATCAATGCTGCTTCCGAGGGCTTTGGAAATCGTCTTCAGACGTTTGCTGTATTTGCTATTAGCGCCTGCCAATTGGTTTTCGCTGTCCGACTGTTTGCATCCTTCGGCACTGAGCGCTTTCACATCGGCATCCGAGAGGGTGGCCGCTTTGTAGGCCGATATGCCCGAACTGGCGATCATGTCGCCGTTCACGCCATTTTTACATCCCGCAAGCAGCCCAGTAGCGACAACAAGTGCCAATAGAGTTTTCATATTTTTCATTTGCATCATCCATTGATAATCATAAGTAAAAACAGGTAATGAACCGCGTAATAACGCCGCCGAGATTACGCGTAGAGGATGGACAAAAAAAGTTCAGATGCGGACAAAATTACGCCGACCAGACGGTCGGCGCAGGAGGTAATATCAGGCAGGGGTACTGATGCGAGCGAGTTGTTCGAAATAGTCCGGGAAAGTTTTCGCCGTACATTTCGGATCAAGAATGGTCACCGGCGTGTCGGACAACGCCACCAGCGAGAAACACATTGCCATGCGGTGATCGTTATAAGTGCCGATCTCTGCGAAGGTCAGATGCGCTGGTGGCGTCACGCGAATATAGTCTTCGCCCTCTTCCACTTCCGCACCCACTTTACGCAGCTCTGTCGCCATCGCGAACAAGCGATCGGTTTCTTTCACACGCCAATTGTAGATGTTACGCAGCGTCGTTGTGCCTTTGGCAAACAGCGCGGCCGCGGCGATAGTCATCGCCGCATCAGGAATGTGGTTCATATCCATATCGATGGCGGTCAGTTCAGCGCCCGTACAGGCGATGAAGTCATCACCCCAGGTAACGGTCGCGCCCATTTGTTCCAGCACATCGGCAAAGCGGATATCGCCCTGCACGCTGTTGCGACCTATTCCGGTTACTTTTACCGTGCCGCCTTTGATAGCGCCCGCGGCGAGGAAATACGACGCAGAAGAAGCATCACCTTCCACCAGATACGCGCCCGGTGACTGATATTGCTGTCCGCCTTTGACAACAAAACGTTGATAGTTCTGATTCTCCACCTTCACGCCGAAGGTATTCATCAGATGCAGCGTAATATCGATGTACGGCTTAGAAACCAGATCGCCTTTAATGGTAATAACGGTATCCTGCGCAGCCAGCGGAGCAGTCATTAACAGCGCCGTCAGGAACTGGCTGGACACGCTGCCGTCAACGGCGACCTCGCCCCCCACGAAACCGCCCTTCAGGCGTAGCGGCGGATAGTTTTCCTGCTCAAGATAGTCAATCTGTGCGCCACCCTGACGCAGCGCATCAACCAGATGCCCAATCGGGCGCTCTTTCATGCGCGGTTCACCGGTCAGCACGATATCGTTACTGCCCAGGCACAATGCCGCCGCCAGTGGGCGCATTGCCGTTCCGGCATTACCCAGGAACAGTTCCAGCGCCACCTCTGTTTTCAACGGACCACCGTTACCGGTCACTTCACAGCATGTGCGGTCAGAAGACAGAGTGTACTGAACGCCCAACGCGGTCAGGGCATTGAGCATGTGGCGCACATCGTCACTGTCCAGAAGATTGGTCAGAACGGTGGTGCCATGGCCCAGAGCCGCCAGCAGCAAAGCGCGGTTTGAGACGCTTTTTGAACCAGGTAAATTGATGGTGCCGTCTACATGCGCGATGGGTTGTAACGTCAGGGATTCCATGAAACTCAACTCTCAAAAGCAGAAAATAAAAACCCCGCAGACCCGCTGCGAGGATGAAAACAGGAACATTAACCGTGGCGGCGTTCGAACTCTTTCATGAAGTCGGTCAGCGCCTGAACACCCGCCAGCGGCATGGCGTTATAAATAGAGGCGCGCATTCCACCGACCACACGATGGCCTTTCAATGCATGCAGGCCCGCGGCGAAAGATTCTTCGAGGAACAGCTTATCCAGTGCGCTGTCAGCCAACTGGAACGGTACGTTCATACGGGAACGGTTGGCTGCAGCCACGTCGTTACGGTAAAAATCGCTGTTATCGATAGTACCGTACAGCAGTTCCGATTTTTGCTGGTTGATACGATTCATGACTTCAACACCGCCCTGCGCCTTTAACCACTTAAAGACCAGACCAGACAGATACCAGGCAAACGTCGGCGGCGTGTTGAACATCGAATCGTTGTCGTTCAGCACGCTGTAATCAATGATTGATGGGCAGGCGGGGTGTGCTTTACCCAGCAGATCTTCACGCACGATGACCAGAGTCAGACCCGCCGGGCCGATGTTTTTCTGTGCACCAGCGTAAATCACGCCAAAGCGGCTGACATCAAGCGGGCTGGACAGGATCGTGGAGGAGTAATCCGCCGCAACCACAACGTCTTTACCAAAGTCAGGTACTTCGTCAATGGCGATACCGTCTATGGTTTCGTTCGGGCAATAGTGCAAATACGCCGCGTTGTCAGATAGCTGCCAGTCGCGCATCGGTTTCACTGCACGCAGACCGTCAACGGTCACTTTGGCGTCAATCACGTTTGGAGTGCAGTATTTTTTCGCTTCTTTTACTGCACTGGCTGCCCAATAACCGGCATCCACGTAGTCTGCCGTGGTTTTGTCGCCCAGCAGGTTCAGCGGAACACCCGCGAACTGGCCGCGACCACCGCCGTGGCAGAACAGGACTTTATAGTTGGAAGGGATTTTAAGCAGGTCGCGGAAGTCTTTTTCTGCTTCTTCGGCCACCTGAATGAACTCTTTACCACGATGGCTAATTTCCATTACCGAGGTACCCAAACCCTGCCAGTCGCAGAGTTCCTGTTGGGCCTGTTTAAGCACATCCGCCGGAAGCATTGCCGGGCCAGAACTAAAATTAAAGACCTGAGTCATTTCCCCTCACCACGCTATACACGTTATCAGCCCGTAGGCATAAGTTATTCCTGTGGATATTGGTTTTACCATTCAGTGACACAGGCCGCAATGGCTAATACTCGCGAGCCAAAAAATGTGTCCAGGCTCACACAACAGAATATGCCATATTGACGTCACAATGCCGACAATTTGGCTATCAGGTGATGCGTTTTGCTCGACTGGCCTTGGCCCATTCGGGATGCGCGCAGCGAGGGCATTTTTGATGATCGCCTGCATGCATATGGAATATTGCGCTGCACCGTGTGCAGGCGTAGTCATTCTCTTCAGGCATCGTTTTGAAGCGTTCAACGCACTCACCGGGCAAGATAGGCAAACCGGCTTTCACCTCATCGTCGCTAAAAAAGTAGACACTGATTTGGCCGTTAGTCTCCATTATCGCCCGCTTGACCTGGCCCAGGTGTTCAATCCCGTTCAGGCGCAGCTCCATAAAAAACTCAAACTCGGTCAGGTTTTCTGCCTGCAGCTTCTCCCAGGCAAGTTCCCCTTCGTCCACCACGACCACCGGTTTACCTTCGAGCAAATCTTCCAGTTTCTCGCTGTGCGCCATCAGCCACATCACCAGCCGGTAGAGCACTGCCAGAGTTACAAAGACAATGAATACCGGCAGCATCGGCACGTCGTCGTAAAACGCCACGTCTCCCGCAGCAGAGCCTAACGTCAGAATGATGAGCACTTCGAAGAGCGACATCTGGCGCACGCCGCGACGTCCGGTGATTTTTAAAAACAGGAATACCAACACGAAGGTATAAAGGCTACGCAGGGCCACTTCCCCGAGAAATTCCGCGGGGACTTTATCGAATGCCATACGGTGCAAATCAAACGCTTGCATTTTTATGCTCTGACAGGGGATCACTGCGTCAAAGCATAGCTAAAACTTTTATTTACGCAGAAGCGTCGGCGGTAAAAGCGTTGCAACAGGTGACATGGCTCGGGCACACACCGTGCCCGTACGCTATCCCGCTCTATACCGCATCAATTGTATGACATCGTAAAGACTGCCGTACCTTTGAACGCTCCCGACTTTAGCGTGTTACCATCGGTCACTAACTGCGCCCCAAAATCTAACTTCTGGTTGGTCGGGAAAATGCTAAATGCATCCTTTATCACCCGGTCTCCGGGTTTCAGAACCTTAGGGTTATTCTCATCTTTTGAATAAATTTTAACCCCAACCCCCTGCGCCGCATCACTCCCGCTCAGCGTATTGGTTAATAAATCATGTTCAAGAGAATTAGAGGTAAAAGAGGTAATAAACTGGGTCACGTTAACACACCCGGAGGCTGTCAGACTAAAATCGACTATTTTCTCGTCACTGTTATCTTTGAAGTCACTCACGAAATAATCGCCAAGCGCCACCACGCCGCCATTTGATGCAAGCAGCGTAGTGCAGGTAGGAGCAGTAAAGGGGATATTCAGATCCGGATCGATGCCTAACGCTCGGTTATTAGAATCTTTCACCCCTATACGAAAATCGCCCGCCCTACCAACAGATCCGGCCTCTTTAACCGATGTGACCCCTTCCGGAATGGCTGTAAACGCCGCTGTTTGATAAACATCAATATAGAAATCAGCGATGGTATCCGCCATCGACTTGCCAGCCGTGTCATTGTTAAGATTTGTTTCTTTTGTGTATGTCGGTATATATGCTTCAAGATTCATCCCCTTTATATTCATGCGCACGGCAAAGACGATACCGGGGATATTTGTTTCAAACAGCGCGGCGCTATACGACTGACCCGTAACTACAGGTATTGATGTGACATAAGGCGACGTTGAGTGCCCATAAAAATCATCGCCATCGTCGCCTGTACCGCATCTTACCATCTCATTACGTCCTGAGACATAGGACCCCAGTAATACCGGCGCGCCCGTCACCTTGGATTTAAAATTCAGAGCAGGGTAATTTACAGATATCGTATCAACCTGGCCCCCACTGATGTCCAGTCTACACTCTGTCGCGGCATAAACATTGACGGAAAACAGCATCGTAAAGCCAACGGCAGAATACAATGCAAACCCGGGAAATACTCTTTTCATTATACTAATCATAAGTCACATCCACCAATACGTTTGACGTTACCAGGCCTGCAGAGGCGGTTCCCGTATTTTGATAACGGGCGTAAAAAAGATAGTCCGTCAAATATTGTGATGACGATTGCGCACTGACATCATAAACAACGTCCGACGTCCCGTCCGCATTTAGCACATTGATATGTGTCGCATCAGAAAATATCACCACGCCCACATTCCCGGCACCGCCCTGCGCAGGCTGCGTTTCATTAATAAATACCTGCCTGGAGCCTGGTGGAAAAATTCCGGAGCGGGGACTGAACCTGAAATGCAGATTATCTGCATCCGCATGATTACAGTCGGTTACGCGAATTTTAAACGATTTTCCGCCTGTATCATCGGTTGGACTCAAACCCGCAGGCGGGGTATTAAAGTAAGATAGGGTGACGATCGGCAAATGAATATTGCCGTTATTTTCAACCGTCACCTGGCAGGTATTATTGATAATATTAGCCTGAATATCGACATCCACATCAGCAGTGCATATCTGAGAAATACCCACCAACAGGATGAGTCCTCCTGTTATGAATTTACAGCGCTGATAGATTCGCATAACCTTACCTTATTGATAAGTAACGACAAATGTAATCGGCGATATAAATGACCCAGCCGTTACATCGGCAATAGTGCGGCCATTAGCAACAACCATTCGGGCCGTCATCGGGACATCAACGCTTGCACTGGCAATACCGATATTTTGCGTAGTTGCTCGATTAATGCAGCTAAATTGCGTGCCAGAATCGGGGCTATTTTTCCATATTTCAACCGCGGTGGCGGCAGCGGTACCTCCGCTATTAGGAAAAGAATCCCCATCGGAACTCGGACCAGAACAACCGCCAGATATTTCAGTTCCCACTACCGCAGTGGTGACGCCTGAACACTGACTGAACGCCAGACTGAAGTTTTCTGTGCGCGATTTATTTTCCAAATCAGATTTAAAAACGTCACCAAATTCGACAACTGATGTCGCTACCCCTGCGCCATTTTTCACCTGAAGATTGCAGGTACCCGCCTCAATTGTGGACGTAAATGTAGCACTTACACTTGAAGTACCGGTAATAGCATCCGCGAATGAGACGGTAGATATGCTCATTAAAAATGCGGGTAAAATCAATAATGGTAATTTAACAGGATAACTTTTCATAACACACCTCTTACTCTTTCAGCATCAACTATTGATACGTAAAATTAAACGTAGCAACTGCATTAAACTCACCCGTTGTCGCATCACTTGCTGAAGTCGTTACCAATTTAGCCAACAGATCGACTTTTTTCTGCGTGCTGATTTCATCATTCGTCCATACAAGACGTTCGGCATCGTTGGTGGAATTAATGATAAATGCATTTCCTCCACTCGCCCGCGAAATTTGTACTCCGATAAAATCGGCCTTATCTGCCCCTGAAGCGCCATTCGCAATGGCAGATGAGATATAGCTCGATCGTGTTCCTGATATCGTCGTTTTCAGGGCACTAAGGCTGGAAGGACAACTCACGATATCCAGTGAAAAAGGTACAGATACACTGCTGTCACCCGATAATATTTTATCTAATGAGGTCTTACCTCCGGCACCGATCTGAATGGTATTGTTTTGACCATTACCCGTACCACCAGTAATACGCATATCACAGGTTGTTTCACGGATATTTGCAGTAAAATCAACATTGACATTCTGGGCAAAACTGACTGGCGTATAACTCCCAATCAGTAATACCCCCGACATTATCCAGCTATGTTTAATATTCATAAAGCTCCCTTAATATTTACACCCTATAACTACCATTAGCGGACTTTACATATCTGTTTAGGTAACTTAATTGTCATGCCAACTTTTTGCGGTTCGGGGGGAATGCTATAGCTGACCAGACACTCATCTTCTGATTTACTCCCCCACCTCACGCTGAGCACATCTGAATCATCAATACCACGAACATAAGCACGACCAGCCTGTCCTACGCTACCGACTAAAACATTTTTGCTGTTATAGACATCTGCGCCCAGCGGAATAAATCCTTTATCTGAGCGTAGTAATTCCAGCAATACAGAACGGCCCTCATCGGTTTCAAAATTCACAAGTACAATGGCGCCATCGCGAGGAACTGAAGTCGCGCTGGTATTTTTCATTTCGACATCATTTTCCAGTGAATCAATATTCAGTCCGATCGTATTTTCGTGATACGGCGTTAACCAGGGGATCACCGCATAGCCACGGGAATCAATTTCACCATCACCGTTATTCGTTTTCGCTCCTTTAGCTCCCGGAGCATTAATCAGCGCGACAGTACTGTTAATCCCTGGATTACCCGGGATCAGGGTTAAACCACCACTATGAAGAACGATACCGCCGCTATTGGCGAAGGAGTATTGTTGCCCGTGGTCGTCATTGACGGAAACTGACGCACTGACCGGTCCCCATGGTCCGTTATAGCTCCCGTAACCGCCAATCTGATTCAGATCGCTGTTATCTGACATTGATGAAGACGCATTCACGCTGTAGCTGTATTTATTGTCGGCGGTATTACCGCTGACAGAGATATCGCTCTGGCTGGTCCCCTTAAAGTCTGAACTCACCGATGAATTAAGTGTATTGAACCCGCTCAATGAGGAATCGTGGCCAAACAGATTATTCAGCGGGATACTCAGGCTGACATAAAGGCGATCGTCCTCATCACCCTCTTCGTCATAGGTGCGCTGCAACGAAATGTTATAGCTGCCCCAGCGAAATGAGTCGCTGTAACCAAACGAGTACTGCGAGGTGGTTTCATCACTTCCCCAGTAATCTTCCCAGCTTCCGGTCAGATAAACGGAACCATAATCCTTTTCTCCGACCCGCAAAGGCTGGCTGATATTGACCTGAATTTCATTTTTTTCACGCTCATACCGTTCATCCTGCGGATCGCCTTCATTCTCTGAATCATGATGATAGTCATAGTCGAACGAAGCGGCATCCTGCAGGCTCAGGTACTCTTTGGTTGAGAAACGATAAGCAGCGACATTGAGAGAGGTGTCGGTAAGCTCAAGCAGTTTACTGTAGGTCAACCGATAGCTTTGCCCCTCTAAAGCATCCCGATCGCCGACCTCAGCATGGGAATGGGTGACGTCAAACGCAAACGCCCCGACGCCGGTGTTCAGCGCCAGCCCCAATAACCCCGCGTAATAATCGGTATCGGTGAACTCAAATCCGGCATAACCGGTAAAAAGATTGTTCAGCCCATAATAGCCAGTAGCAGTGGCAACACGCGTTTTCTCGATAGTGCTGTCATCATTGAGTTCTCCAATGCCAATATCCCAACGAGTATCACCCGGACGCAACAATTGCGTCACCGATGAGAAAGGGACTGAAAATGAGCTTTCGCTGCCATCAGCTTCAGTCACCGTAACATCCAGGTCGGTACCGTAGCCTGTTGGATTCAGGTCGGTAATGGCGAACGGACCAGGTGGCACGGTGTTCTCATAGATGGTATTACCATTCTGGCGAATGGTAACTTTGGCGTTGCTTTTTGCCACCCCGCGCACAACAGGCGCATAACCAGACATCGAACCCGGCTTCATACGATCGTCGCTGTACAGACGCACACCACGCAAACTGATGGAGTCGAAAGTGTCGCCATCGGTGTAGGTGTCGCCTAGCACAAGCTGTGATTTGAGCGCAGTGATATCGTGCTGGAGATAGAGATCCTGATGATCGTAATCTGCGCCATCATCGGAGGTCCACTGCGCCGTGCCACGAGAACGCAGATGCCATGCCCCGAGATTAATGCCGTAGTTTAACCCGGCGTACACGCTCTGAGAGCTGTCACCGTCATCTTCCGAACTGTAGGCATTAAAATCATAGGAGAGCATTGCCGCATTAATGCCGCTGTCCCAGAGCGAAGGATCAATATACCCTCGCGGGCGTTTAGAGACATAAATCTGCGGCAAAGTAATATCCAGACGCTGTTCCGCAGAATCAAAATACATTTGCGTCCCAGGGAAACGCGTTTTGATGTCGTAGCAGGTTTTCGTATCAGCAGCCAGATCACCCTTGCCATTCTCACTTTCCAGTTTATCGGTATTAAATGACATGACGTGCAGCAACTGTCCGGTGATACAAGGTGAAGCGATATCGCTCCCGTTGTCCTTAAATTCAACATTGCCGCTGTACTCTGCCACGTTGTTAATATAAATAGTTAGAGAATACACGCCCGGTAAAACAGGGTTACCATTTGCAAAACGGCTAACGTTAAGTTTCTCACCTGTTGCACTGGGATAAAGAAACTGATCGTTGAACTCAACCTTTTCTGCCGAAGCGCTTGGTGTTGGCGCCGCATCAGACGCAAATACTCTACTGACGTACAGTGGTAATAACACACATGTCGTCAGTAGCAGAAATTTAATTCGATTAGCCAGGCCCGTCACGATGAAATAACCCCGTGTTTAATCAACCTATTTTGTATCTGAGTCAAATAGTGAATTCGCTTTTAATGCTGCCACCGAAATCATTAATAACGTCACACTCAATTTTCGTCCCAGCCGGAACAGCGCTCAACCCGGTAACTTTAAAGGACTCTTTCCCACCCGGTGGGACTGTGTGTGTATCCAGCGAATACTTATTCTTTCCGCTCACCAGTTGCGCACGACTAAAAGAGACGTGATAGGGCGAAGGATTTTTTACGTCGATATAAAGCGCTTTACCTGACTGGTTTACAGACCATTGCAGAGTCTTGACGGCGTCGCCGGCAGCACCTTTTAAACCTTCCGGGCGGTAAAACACCTTTATGCGGGTTCGAAACGCCAACTGAAGAATATTCTTGTCTGCGCCGTCAGTGGTTTTGGGGGGGATTTCCAGCACATTGAACCAGAACAGACTTTCTTTATCCTGCGGAAGTTGTCCGCCTAAATATGTCACTTTAATACTCTGTCCCTTGCCTGGATCCACCCTTGAAACCGGTGGGGTAACGAGGAAAGGTACATTCAATTCCTGCGGATTCGCATTCTCGCGGCCATCATCAATCCAGGTCTGAACCAGCAACGGCTTTATGCCACGATTCTCCAGCTTCACCGTAACGTTTTTCGCTGAGGCTGGATAGACCACGCGCGTACCGGAAATAACAATATCTGCGTAGCTCGCTGGCGCCGCAATCAGGCAACTCACTGCGCTTATTAACGGTACAAAAACTTTAGTTAATATAGCCTTCATCATAATGAACTCTCGATATTATTTCTGGGCGAAATCCAGCGCATAACGGGGACGACAATTCTCGCGACCTATCACAACGCGCTTATCAATAGAGACATCAGGTATATCAGGTTGATATACCTGATATATTTACATCATCGGGCAAATAATCACTCGTATGACAAAGTAAAGGTGGCGTTAGCATTCACCTTACCAGGCGCCACAGGGTTATTTGCGATGTCAAAATCAGCGCTCGGCACATAGGCTGCACGGAAGCCAAATACCCCACCATGAGTAGTGCTCAGGTCAACTTCCTGGGTTCCCTGGCCGGCTGGATCGCCAATAATGACCTGGTCTGTATTCCCGTTGCCATTATTATACAGCGCGATATTGACATTTTTCGCCGCGCCAGTGACGCTTGGATCAGCTTTTAATGTCCCGGTGGTCAGATCAGCAAACTGCTGGGAAGTAAATGCAATATGCGCTTTACTCAATGTAGGGTCACAATCCGTTAACTTTAAATCAAACGTAGTTGAACCCACACCACCCGCAGCAATGGTTGTACCTTCAACCAGACTTTTCGAAACGGTAAGCATTGTAATCGTGACATTATGGGCATCAATATCATTATTGGTTGTCATCTTACAAGTTTCACCCGATACCGCGCCATCGAATGTAATAAGCCCGAGATCATCATCAGCAGCGTTTGCTGAAAATATGCCCATTACAGCCAAAGCCAAAACGGCGATCTTCATTTTCATATTCATCATTCCTTAATAGATAATTCAATAATCATTAACGAAAAGTACGGCTCTCGAAAATAAAAAGCCGCGCATCTCAATTTAATCCTTTGAGAGCGGTGCGATGATATTGTATGCTTTGAACAAAGCGCAAGAATAATTTATTTAAAATGCCATTTGCACCGCTAAATAAACACTTTTACGAAATGTCACCAATTATAATATATTGACGAGGCCAATTAATCACCTATCTAAATAATATGCATATTCTCACAGGGGAAATTTAATATATTAAATAAAATATTCATTGCTGAGTTTGATATTTAAAAAAGCATTCATGGCCCAGACAAGCCGGTTTACTCTGCCCCGCAGATGACACGTTGGCAGGCATATCAACAGAGGTATATACGATGATCGTGTATAGCAAGCCAGATCATTTATTTTCGTTTCCCCTCCCGGGACGATAGCGCCTTACACGCAAAACCCGTATCATTGCGCGCTTTCCGTACGATAAAAGTGATCGCCATGACCCAAACATTTATTCCCGGCAAAGACGCCGCTCTGGAAGACTCCATCGCCCGCTTCCAGCAAAAATTAACGGACCTCGGATTCAACATTGAAGAAGCGTCCTGGCTGAATCCGGTGCCTAACGTCTGGTCTGTGCATATTCGCGACAAAGAATGCGCGCTGTGCTTCACCAACGGTAAAGGGGCAACGAAAAAAGCGGCTCTGGCGTCTGCGCTCGGTGAATATTTTGAGCGTCTGTCGACCAACTACTTCTTCGCCGATTTCTGGCTGGGCGAAACCATCGCCAATAGCCCGTTCGTGCATTATCCGAATGAAAAATGGTTCCCGCTGCCGGAAGACGACGACGTGCCGGAAGGCATTCTTGATGAACGTCTGCGTGCATTCTACGATCCAGACGATCAGCTGACCGCCAGCCTGCTTGTGGATTTGCAGTCGGGCAATGACGATCGCGGCGTTTGCGGCCTGCCGTTCACCCGTCAGTCCGATGGCGAGACGATTTACATTCCGATGAACATCGTCGGCAACCTGTACGTTTCTAACGGCATGTCCGCCGGTAACACCCGCAATGAAGCGCGTGTTCAGGGCCTGTCCGAAGTGTTTGAGCGTCACATCAAAAACCGCATCATCGCTGAAAGTATCAGCCTGCCGGAAATCCCAGCCGAGGTGATGGCCCGTTACCCGAGCGTAGTGGAATCCATCGCTAAGCTGGAAGCAGAAGGCTTCCCTATCTTTGCTTACGACGGTTCACTGGGCGGCAAATACCCGGTTATCTGCGTGGTGCTGTTCAACCCGGCAAACGGAACCTGTTTCGCCTCCTTCGGTGCGCACCCTGATTTCGGCGTGGCACTGGAGCGTACCGTCACCGAGCTGCTGCAAGGCCGAGGCCTGAAAGATCTCGACGTCTTCACCCCGCCAACATTCGATGACGAAGAAGTGGGTGAGCACGCTAACCTCGAAACCCACTTTATTGATTCCAGTGGTTTGATCTCCTGGGATATGTTCAAACAAGACGCAGATTATCCGTTTGCTGACTGGAACTTCTCCGGCACGACAGATGAAGAATTTGCCACGCTGATGGCGATTTTCCAGGCAGAAGATAAAGAAGTGTATATCGCAGACTACGAGCACCTGAGCGTTTACGCTTGTCGCATTATCGTGCCAGGCATGTCTGATATCTATCCAGCCGAAGATCTGTGGCTGGCAAATAACAATATGGGCAGCCCCCTGCGTGAAACCATTCTTTCTCTACCAGGCAGCGAGTGGGAAAAAGAAGATTATCTGGCGCTGATTGAGCAGATGGATGATGAAGGTCTGGACGACTTCACCCGAGTACGTGAACTACTGGGTATGGCGACCGGTAAAGATAACGGCTGGTACACCCTGCGCATCGGTGAGCTGAAAGCCATGCTGGCGCTGGCCGGCGGTGACATGGAGCAGGCGCTTATCTGGACAGAGTGGACCATGGAGTTCAATGCTTCCGTGTTTAGCCCGGAACGTGCCAACTACTATCGCTGCCTGCAGACACTGTTGCTGCTGTCCCAGGAAGAAGAGCGTCAGCCGCTGCAGTACCTGAACGCGTTTGTACGTATGTACGGTGCAGATACGGTTGAAGCGGCGAGTGCGGCCCTGAGCGGTGAAGAGGCCTTTTACGGTCTGCAGTCTGTGGACAGCGACCTGGCGGCCTTCCCGGCGCATCAGTCCCTGTTGAAAGCGTACGAGAAGCTGCAACGCGCAAAAGCCAGCTTCTGGTCTAAACAGCAGTAAAACCACAAATAACTTATG
The DNA here is from genome assembly GCA_902706235.1 of Citrobacter sp. 18056. GTDB lineage: Bacteria > Pseudomonadota > Gammaproteobacteria > Enterobacterales > Enterobacteriaceae > Scandinavium > Scandinavium manionii. The sequence goes on from CACSJR010000007.1 coordinate 107,512, forward strand.
GCGAAATTATTCGCCTGCGCTATATTACGGGGCCTCTGAGGGGCCCCGTTTTAATTTTCATTTCCCCTTCGTTAATTTGTAATATTTAAGTTAATTATGAGTAAATACTATTATTGGTAGCTTACAAATAATGTTAATTTTAATGCATATTACTCCATTTTAATTAACTGCTTAAAAGGAGGATACTGAAAAAATTCAACTCTAATTGCAAATTTTAAAATTTATTTTTATTTTGATAATCAGAAAGTTACGCCGTGATCGCTGAAAAACCATGCGCTTTGCGGGCCTATAAGCCAGGCGAGATATGATCTATATCAATTTCTCTTCTATAATGCTTTGTTAGTATCTCGTCGCCGACTTAATAAAGAGAGAGTTAGTGTGAAAGCTGACAACCCTTTTGATCTTTTACTCCCAGCTGAGATGGCCAAAGTGGCCGAGGAAGCGGGTGTCTATAAAGCAACGAAACAACCGCTCAAAACCTTTTTCCTGGCGATTACTGCGGGTGTGTTCATCTCCATTGCCTTCGTCTTCTACATTACGTCTACGACAGGCACTGCGGGAATGCCGTTTGGTATTGCCAAGCTGATTGGCGGTATCTGCTTCTCACTGGGTCTTATCCTGTGTGTCATTTGCGGCGCTGACCTTTTCACCTCCACGGTGCTTATTGTGGTGGCTAAAGCAAGCGGCAAAATCACCTGGGGCCAACTGGCGAAGAACTGGTTCAACGTCTATGTTGGTAACCTGATTGGTGCCTTGCTGTTTGTTCTGCTGATGTGGTTATCTGGCGAATATATGACCGCCAACGGAGGGTGGGGACTGAACGTCCTGCAAACCGCCGACCACAAAATGCATCATACTTTTATCGAGGCCGTGTGCCTGGGTATCCTGGCAAACCTGATGGTCTGTCTGGCGGTCTGGATGAGCTACTCCGGCCGCAGCCTGATGGATAAAGCAATGATAATGGTGCTGCCAGTGGCCATGTTTGTTGCCAGCGGCTTCGAGCACAGTATCGCGAACATGTTCATGATCCCGATGGGTATCGTCGTTCGCAACTTCGCCAGCCCGGAATTCTGGACCGCTATCGGTTCGTCTCCGGACCATTTCTCTCACCTGACTGTCATGAACTTCATCACTGATAACCTGATTCCTGTCACTATCGGGAACATTATTGGTGGCGGTCTGTTAGTTGGGTTGACGTACTGGGTCATTTACCTGCGTGGCAGCGACAAGCATTAATCGTCGTTTCAGGCAGTAAATTAAGAAATCCACATAAGAAGGTAGGTGTTACATGTCCGAACTTAATGAAAAGTTAGCTACAGCCTGGGAAGGTTTTGCCAAAGGTGACTGGCAGACAGAAGTCAACGTACGTGACTTCATCCAGAAAAACTACACCCCATTTGAAGGTGACGAGTCCTTCCTGGCTGGCGCTACCGACGCGACCACCGCCCTGTGGGACAACGTAATGGAAGGCGTTAAACTGGAAAACCGCACTCACGCGCCAGTTGATTTCGATACCTCTGTTGCGTCTACCATCACTTCTCATGACGCTGGCTACATCAATAAAGCCCTTGAGAAAATCGTTGGCCTGCAGACTGAAGCTCCGCTGAAACGTGCGATTATCCCGTTTGGCGGCATTAAAATGGTTGAAGGTTCTTGCAAAGCGTACAACCGCGAGCTGGACCCGATGCTGAAGAAGATCTTCACCGACTTCCGCAAAACCCATAACCAGGGTGTTTTCGATGTCTACACCAAAGACATTCTGAACTGCCGTAAATCTGGCGTTCTGACTGGTCTGCCAGACGCATACGGCCGTGGCCGTATCATCGGTGACTACCGTCGCGTTGCGCTGTACGGCATCGACTTCCTGATGAAAGACAAATACGCTCAGTTCGTGTCTCTGCAGTCCGATCTGGAAAACGGCGTAAACCTGGAAGCGACTATCCGTCTTCGTGAAGAAATCTCCGAGCAGTACCGCGCTCTGGGCCAGATCAAAGAAATGGCAGCGAAATACGGCTGCGATATCTCTGCTCCGGCAACCAACGCTCAGGAAGCTGTTCAGTGGACCTACTTCGGCTACCTGGCCGCTGTTAAATCTCAGAACGGTGCAGCAATGTCCTTCGGTCGCGTATCCACCTTCCTGGATGCATACATCGAACGTGACCTGAAAGCAGGCAAAATCACTGAACAAGACGCTCAGGAAATGATTGACCACCTGGTCATGAAACTGCGTATGGTTCGCTTCCTGCGTACCCCAGAATATGATGAGCTGTTCTCTGGTGACCCGATTTGGGCAACTGAATCTATCGGTGGTATGGGCGTTGATGGCCGTACTCTGGTCACCAAATCTAGCTTCCGTTTCCTGAACACCCTGTACACCATGGGGCCGTCTCCGGAGCCGAACATCACCGTTTTGTGGTCTGAAAAACTGCCACTGAACTTCAAAAAATTCGCAGCTAAAGTCTCCATCGATACCTCTTCTCTGCAGTACGAGAACGATGATCTGATGCGTCCTGACTTCAACAACGATGATTACGCGATTGCATGCTGCGTAAGCCCAATGGTTGTTGGTAAGCAAATGCAGTTCTTCGGTGCACGTGCAAACCTCGCGAAAACCATGCTGTACGCAATCAATGGTGGCGTGGACGAAAAACTGAAAATCCAGGTTGGCCCGAAATCTGCGCCAATCAACGGCGATGTTCTGGACTTCAACGAAGTTATGGAACGTATGGATCACTTCATGGATTGGCTGGCTAAGCAGTATGTCACCGCTCTGAACGTTATCCACTACATGCACGACAAGTACAGCTACGAAGCTTCACTGATGGCTCTGCACGACCGTGACGTGGTTCGCACCATGGCATGTGGTATCGCAGGTCTGTCCGTTGCCGCTGACTCCCTGTCTGCTATCAAATACGCGAAAGTTAAACCTGTTCGTGACGAAGACGGCCTGGCTGTTGACTTCGAAATCGAAGGCGAATACCCGCAGTTTGGTAACAACGACTCTCGTGTAGATGACATGGCGGTTGACCTGGTTGAACGTTTCATGAAGAAAATTCAGAAACTGACTACCTACCGTGATGCAATCCCGACTCAGTCCGTTCTGACCATCACATCTAACGTTGTGTACGGTAAGAAAACCGGTAACACCCCAGATGGTCGTCGTGCTGGCGCGCCATTCGGTCCAGGTGCTAACCCAATGCATGGCCGTGACCAGAAAGGTGCTGTTGCCTCTCTGACCTCCGTTGCTAAACTGCCGTTTGCTTACGCTAAAGATGGTATCTCTTATACCTTCTCTATCGTTCCAAACGCACTGGGTAAAGACGACGAAGTTCGCAAAACCAACCTCGCGGGCCTGATGGATGGTTACTTCCATCACGAAGCGTCCATCGAAGGTGGTCAGCACCTGAACGTGAACGTCATGAACCGTGAAATGCTGCTCGATGCAATGGAACATCCGGAAAAATATCCGCAGCTGACCATCCGCGTTTCTGGTTATGCAGTACGTTTTAACTCCCTGACTAAAGAACAGCAGCAGGACGTTATCACTCGTACCTTCACTCAAACCATGTAATGTGTTTTGACTGAAAACGTGATGTAAAAAGCGTACAATAAAGGCTCCACACCTGTGGGGCCTTTTTTTAACAATGACTCTCCTGTCCCAGCCTGCTTTGCCAGCCATCTATACTATGGGTATCTGTCAAAACAGACTTAACACAGCCGGCTTTGAGCTGTGCATACACTGGCCCCGGATGGGCCGTATCTGGAGATAACACCGCAATGTCAGTAATTGGTCGCATTCACTCCTTTGAATCCTGTGGCACCGTCGATGGCCCAGGCATCCGTTTTATCACCTTCTTCCAGGGCTGTCTGATGCGCTGCCTGTATTGCCATAACCGCGATACCTGGGATACCCACGGCGGCAAAGAAATTACGGTTGAAGAACTCATGAAAGAAGTGGTGACCTATCGCCACTTTATGAATGCGTCCGGCGGCGGCGTAACGGCGTCTGGCGGCGAAGCCATTTTACAGGCTGAATTTGTGCGTGACTGGTTCCGCGCCTGCCGTAAAGAAGGTATTCATACCTGCCTCGACACCAACGGTTTTGTTCGTCGTTACGATCCGGTGATTGATGAACTGCTGGAAGTGACCGATCTGGTCATGCTTGATCTCAAACAGATGAACGATGAGATCCATCAGAATTTAGTCGGCGTATCTAACCACCGTACGCTGGAATTCTGCCGTTACCTGGCGAACAAGAATATTAACGTCTGGATCCGTTACGTGGTTGTTCCAGGCTGGTCTGACGATGACGATTCTGCACACCGCCTGGGGGAATTTACCCGCGATATGGGCAACGTCGAAAAAATCGAGCTTCTGCCTTACCATGAACTTGGCAAGCACAAATGGGTGGCGATGGGCGAAGAGTACAAGCTGGACGGCGTGCATCCACCGAAGAAAGAAACAATGGATCGCGTGAAAGGTATCCTCGAGCAATACGGTCACAAAGTCATGTACTGACTCAGACAGCCTCTACGGAGGCTGTTTTTATATCCCCTCTTTCATCGCCGTTAGCAATTGCGCCAGCATGGGTGCACCGATCACACCCGGTTTCCAGAGTGCCACCAGCGGATGTGCCAGCCCCGTCGTCCCCATCTCGGTATCAATTCGTGCCACGCCCTCCAGCCGTTCAGGGCAAAAGTGCTCAGGCAAAAAGGCCCAGCCGCAACCCCGTTGCAACAGCCCTTCCAGCAAGGTTATCTCATTGACGTGAATCAGCCGGTCCGCGATACGAATTCGCCCGGCAAGCGAGGGAGGAAGGTCACGAAACGGCATGAGCTGCGGTTGCGAGGCCAAATGCAGCAGAGACACAGGCTGTTTTGGGAAATAATCTTCACGGGCATACACCGCAAGCGAAACGCTCCCCACCGCGCGCCAGTGCAGGTGGTCGTTAACGGAACGGTTTACGGCCTGAAAAAGACCAAGATCGACGCTGCCCTCATCCAGCCATTGTTCCGCCTGACCCCGCTCACAGGCGATCATATCCAGCTGAATATGCTGCGCCTGAAGCCGTTCAGCCAGTTTCAGCAATAGCGCGCGTGGCGTAAAGAGGTCATAACATAGGGTGAGATGCGTTTCGAGGGTATCGGGAATGTGTCGGGCAATGCGCGAGAAGGCTTCAGCTTCATGCAGAAATAGCCTTGCCTGGCGATAAAGCAGCTGGCCCTGCGGCGTCAGAGTTAACGGCCTTGTCGAGCGGTCAAACAGCGCGTAGCCAAGATCCACCTCCAGATATTCGAGCAGTTCGCTCACGGTGGTGCGATCCTTTTTCAACTTTTTCGCCGCCTGAGTCAGCGTGCCGGTCTCGCACACGCAGGCAAAGGCTTCAATCTGGGCAAGCGTAAAACGCAACAACTCCATCGGATGTCCTTCTTCGCAATGAGGAAGTCACCTTACCGGAGAGTCGAGAAAGAAAAAAGCCCGTCGGTCGACAGGCTTTGGCTATCAGGCGTGTGCCACCGGCGTTGGATGATGCCCGACTTTGCGTAGCAGCATCAAAAGATAGATAAACGACACGCTGGCGATCATCACAAAAAGCAGATTGTCAGAATAGTTCTGCATAAGCATCGATGTAAACGTAGGCCCCAGCAGGCTGCCGATGGTGTAGCTCAGCAGCAGTGCCTGGTTCATCGCCACCAGCTGATGGTGTTCAACTTTCTCGCAGGCCCAGGCCATCGCTACCGGATACAGCGTAAAGCCCGCAGCACCCAGAATAAACAGCGTAGGTGCCATCGCCGCACCGCTCAGCATTGCCAGGCAGCCGAGAATAACCACAAACACCTGCACGCGCAGCACCAGTAAACGACCGTAGCGATCAGCCAGACGCCCAACCGGCCACTGACCGAGGATCCCGGCACTGACCATAACCGCCATCCAGAAACCAATACCCGAATCGCTGACGCCCTGGTGATTGAGCCACAGCGGCATCAGCCCATACAGTGAGCCGAGAACAATCCCGGAGATAATACAGCCGTTGACGCCTAAACGCGCGTGGCGCAGTTTTAGCATTGGCCAGACCAGCGTTGGCGCCTCTTCGCTAGTCTGATTCGTAATTCGGGTAAACAGCAGCGGCAGAATTGCAGCCAGCACCATGCCGGTAACCCACGGCAGGACGCTCATCAGGTCTGTAGGGAATTTGCTGACCATCAACTGGCCCAGCACGGTGCCCACGTAGTAAACCATCATATAAGCCGCGAGCAGGCGCCCGCGGTTACGAGAGGTACCGCTGCACATCAGCGCGCTTTCGACTACCACCCAAATCATCGCGCAGCCCACACCGGCGAGGAAACGCCAGCTGAGCCAACTCCAGAAGCCCATGGTCAGCCCCAACCCGACGCAACCTACGGCGAAAATTAATGACGCGAGATAATAGCTACGATTAAAGCCGAGACGCTTGATCAACCGCCCGCAGAGCAACGTTCCTGCCAGGTTACCGGTAAAATACGACGAGCTCACCATCCCCACCTGCCAGGTTGGCAAATGATCGTGGGCGAGCCAAAGCGGGACGAGCGTATTCAGCACCGCAATCGCCAGAGTCAACAAAAGTAAGCCACAGAGCAATAAAAGCACTGGGCGGGAATACGTGGACATGGATATAAAACCGTGAGGAAGTTCAGAATTCGAGCGCATCATGCCACCGCCATTGGCAAAGTCAATTGCCTCCAGACCAGAACTGGCGCGGTTTTCAGAGGAACAATAGAAGTTTTTTATCTAGCGGAGCGGCAATGGAATTTATTTTTAAATTATTCCATTGTTTTTATTAGGTAATTGGGAATATAACGGCTTATTTTCAGTTGAAAAATTTCATGGATGGGGCGCATTTTTTGTTGCGCCGGATCGTTGCAATCCGGCGCAATAAACGGTTTAGCTGGCGATGGCCATTCCGACTGTCATATGCAGACCGTAGAATACGCCGCGGCCGATGAGCTCACCCACGAACATCAGCACAAAGGCCAGGCTCAACAGCGGAACGGCTGGCTGATGTCCTTTCAGCTGTGGCGCAACCCAGCATACCAGGGCTAACACGAGCACCACCAGACGCCAGGCCATTAGGGAACCGTACGCCGGAACCAGCGCAGAGGCCTGCTGAATGGAGCTATGAATCGTTGCCAGCTCACTACCCTGCATCACCACCACGATGGCACTGACCAGCAGTGCCAGCATCGAAATTACCGGCAACAGGCGCATAGCCCAGCCATCGACGCCAGCCACACGCAGCAGCAGATACCCCAGCAGCGGCCCACCGATAAACATCGTCAGGAAGAAGCTCATTGGGGTCCAGATGCTGTACCAGGTTGGCACGGTGTCGATGGTGTTATAAACGCGAACCATCATCCAGACGAAGAAGACGCCCAGCACCATGGTTAACACCAGCCACACCGTACGCAGTGCCTGTGGCAGTTTGTTGATAACCGCCAGAAGCCAGCCAATACCGCCGACTGCGAAGAACACCGAGCCGCTTGCAATTTCATTACTCAGCGAAGAAGCACCGATCCGGTTCAGAGAGTTAAACGCGCGCAGCGGCGACCCGAGGTGCAAGATTGAAGCGATAAAGCCTAGTCCCATCAGCACCCACAGACCAAACATACTCAGCACCACAAGACGCTGCTGCTCACGAGAAAGTTCGCCTTTCATCAGCGCCAGCGCCAGAACGATAAAACCACCGACGACGCACTGCCCGAGGACCGTGAAGATCATCAGCGGCCATTCATGCCATCCACTTCCCATCTTAAACCTCCTTCGGGTTTGCCAGATAGCCGGTGGTGTCACCCGTCGGACGGCTGTTGGCGTTAGGTTTGATAACAATGCTTGGTTTGGTGAAGTGCGCAGACGGCAGCGGAGCAACAGCAGCCAAATGACCATGCTTTTTACGCAGCTCTTCGATCGGACCAAAGTCCAGAGCACGCAGCGGGCAGGACTCTACGCAGATAGGTTTTTTGCCATCCGCAACACGTTCATGACAACCGTCGCATTTGGTCATATGACCTTTGGCTTCGTTGTACTGCGGCGCGCCGTATGGGCAAGCCATATGGCAATAGCGGCAGCCGATGCACACATCTTCATTCACGACAACAAAGCCGTCTTCACGCTTATGCATCGCCCCGCTCGGACAGACCTTAGTACAGGCCGGATCTTCGCAGTGGTTACAAGCGATTGACAGGTAATAGGCAAACACATTCTGATGCCATGTGCCGTTGTCTTCCTGCCAGTCGCCGCCGGCATACTCATAAATGCGGCGGAAGCTGACGTCAGGCGTCAAATCTTTGTAGTCTTTACAGGCCAGTTCGCAGGTTTTGCAACCGGTGCAGCGACTGGAATCAATAAAAAATCCATACTGAGTGGTCATCGGTTACTCCTTACGCTTTTACGACCTGAACGAGGTTGGTGTGCGACGGGTTGCCCTTCGCCAACGGCGACGGACGCTGAGTGGTCAGGACGTTAATACAGCCCGCCTGGTCAACGCCTTTTGCATCCGGCGAGTACCATGCTCCCTCACCTAACGCCACAACGCCTGGCATCATCCGTGGCGTTACCTTCGCTTCAATGTGAACCTCACCGCGACCGTTGAAGATCTTCACGCGGTCACCATTGGCAATCCCACGCTTCTTCGCATCCATCGGGTTCATCCACATTTCCTGAGGACATGCAGCCTTCAGAACATCTACGTTGCCGTATGTCGAGTGGCAACGCGCTTTATAGTGGAAGCCCGTTAGCTGCAACGGATAATCTGTGGTCAGCGGATCGTCGTAGTTTTCGAAACCAGGGGTATAAATCGGCAGAGGATCGATAACGTCACCTTCCGGCAATTGCCAGGAGGCGGCAATCTCTGCCAGTTGCGTGGAGTAAATTTCGATTTTGCCTGAAGGCGTGGTCAGCGGGTTAGCTGCCGGGTTCTCGCGGAATTCCTTATAGGCTACGTGATGCCCTTCTGGATCGCGCTGCTTGAACATACCCTGCTTGCGGAACGCTTCAAACGTCGGCAGTCCAGGGATAGCCCGGCGAGACTGTTCATACAGATGGCGCATCCACTCTTCCTGGTTGCGACCTTCGGTGAACTTCTGCTCAACGCCCATGCGTTTTGCCAGCTGAGTGGTCATCTCATAGATGGTTTTGCACTCGAAACGCGGTTTGATAACCTGGTCGGCAAAGATGACGTAGGACATGTTGCCGCAAGACGCATCCAGCGCGAAATCCATCTGCTCAGACGCAGTGCAGTCTGGCAGCAGAATATCGGCATACTTCGCTGAAGAGGTCATGTGGCAATCCACCACCACAATCAGTTCGCACTTCTTGTCATCTTGCAAGATGTCGTGGGTGCGGTTGATATCGGAGTGCTGGTTGATAATGCAGTTACCCGCATAGTTCCAGATCATCTTGATCGGCACATCGAGCTTATCTTTGCCACGCACGCCATCACGTGTGGCGGTCATTTCCGGGCCGCGTTCAATTGCATCGGTCCACATAAACATCGAAATGCTGGTTTCAACCGGGTTATCCAGCGTTGGCATACGTTCGAATGGCAGATCGTAAGACCCTTCGCGCGCACCGGAGTTACCACCGTTAATCCCGACGTTGCCGGTCAGAATCGACAGCATGGAGATAGCACGCGTAGCAATCTCGCCGTTAGCATGACGCTGCGGACCCCAGCCCTGGCTGATAAATGCCGGTTTGGCCATCGCGATTTCGCGCGCCAGCTGGACAATACGTTCCGCCGGGATCCCGGTGATGGACGCTGCCCATTGTGGTGTTTTAGCCGTGCCGTCTTTACCCTGGCCCATAATGTACGCTTTATAGTGACCGTTCGCAGGCGCACTGGCAGGCAGGGTTTTCTCGTCGTAGCCAACGCAGTATTTGTCGAGGAACGGTTGATCGACCAGATTTTCAGTGATCATCACCCATGCCAGACCGGACACCAGCGCGGCATCAGTACCTGGGCGAATGGGGATCCACTCATCTTCACGGCCTGCACCAGTGTCAGTGTAGCGCGGATCAATGATGATCAGACGGGCGTTGGATTTCTGGCGTGCCTGTTCAAGGTAATACGTCACGCCGCCGCCGCTCATACGGGTTTCACCTGGGTTGTTACCGAACAGCACAACCAGCTGACTGTTTTCAATATCTGACGGGCTGTTACCGTCGGCCCAGCCACCGTAGGTGTAGTTCAGACCTGCCGCAATCTGTGCGGAAGAGTAATCGCCGTAGTGATTCAGGTAGCCGCCGCAGCAGTTCATCAGACGGGCAATCAGCGTTTTTCCTGGAGGCCAGGAACGCGTCATGGTGCCGCCCAGCGTACCGGTACCATAATTCAGGTAAATAGATTCGTTGCCGTAATCCTTGATCAAACGCTGCATGTTGTTGGCGATGGTGTCATACGCCTCTTCCCAGCTAATACGCTCGAACTTACCTTCACCACGTTTACCGACGCGCTTCATCGGATATTTCAGGCGGTCAGGGTTATAGACACGGCGACGCATAGAGCGGCCGCGAAGACACGCGCGCACCTGATGCAGGCCATCGTAGTTATCGTCGCCGGTATTGTCGGTTTCAACGTATTTGATTTCGCCATCGACCACGTGCATACGCAACGGGCAACGACTACCGCAGTTTACCGTGCAGGCGCTCCAGACCATTTTCCCGGCAACAGCGGCTGGCGCAATGGCGTCAGCAGCATTCGCAATACGGGTAAAGGGTAATGTGAATGCGCTACTGGCGATCGCCAGTCCGCCAATTGCCGAGGTTTTCATCAAACCTCGACGGCTGACTTCGGCAGTCAGCAAAGCATCAGGGGCTTTTATTTTCATGAATACTCACTTCATTGCTCATTGAAATGCACCAACCGCTATATAGATATGTATATAGCGAAATCAGTCTTTTTTAGAGTTTTATGCTACTTCTAATTCGAAGGGAGTATCCCTACTTTCGACTGAAGGGTTATTGTTCAGTATCAATACAGGTATAAAAAAAGCGCCCTGAGGCGCTTTTTAAGAAAGGAATGAGGCGTTATCAGCCGATGAACTCAATACCGTTCATGTAAGGACGCAGTACTTCCGGTACTTCAATGCGACCGTCAGCCTGCTGATAGTTTTCCAGCACCGCAACCAGCGCACGACCAACAGCCAGACCGGAACCGTTCAGGGTGTGCACCAGACGGGTTTTCTTGTCTGATTTGTTACGGCAGCGAGCCTGTAAACGACGCGCCTGGAAATCCCACATGTTTGAACAAGAGGAGATTTCACGATACGTATCCTGCGCAGGCAACCAGACTTCAAGGTCATAGGTTTTCGCCGAACCGAAACCGATATCGCCACTGCACAGCAGCACTTTACGGTACGGGAGACCCAACAGCTGCAACACTTTTTCAGCATGACCCGTCAGTTCTTCCAGTGCATCCATAGAATCTTCTGGGCGAACGATTTGCACCATTTCGACTTTATCAAACTGGTGCTGGCGGATCAGACCACGTGTATCACGACCATAAGAACCCGCTTCAGAACGGAAGCATGGGGTATGAGCGGTCATTTTCAGTGGCAGAGCATCTTCATCGATGATCTCGTCACGCACCAGGTTGGTCAGTGGCACTTCGGCAGTTGGGATCAACGCGTAGTTGCTGCTGTCGGCTTCTTCATCCAGCGGACGAGTGTGGAACAAATCACCGCCAAATTTCGGTAACTGACCCGTGCCGTACAATGTTTCATGGTTTACCAGGTACGGAACGTAGTTTTCGACATACCCATGCTGTTCGGTGTGCAGATCAAGCATGAACTGGCTCAGGGCGCGATGCATACGCGCGATTTGCCCTTGCATTACCACGAAGCGAGAACCCGTCAGTTTAACCGCGGACGCAAAATCCAGGCCTTTCGCCATTTCACCTAACGTGACGTGATCGCGTACTTCGAATTCGAATTTACGCGGCTCACCCCAGCGGCTGATTTCAACGTTTTCGCTGTCGTCTTTACCCATCGGCACACAATCGTCCGGGATGTTAGGCAGCGTCAACGCGATGTCGCGGATCTCAACCAGCAGAGCATCAAGCTCAGCTTTTGCGGCATCCAGTTCTTCACCCAGCTTGTTTACTTCCAGGCGTAACGGCTCGATATCTTCCCCGCGCGCTTTCGCCTGGCCAATGGATTTCGATCGCGAGTTACGCTCTGCCTGCAGATTTTCAGTGTTTACCTGCAGAACTTTACGACGCTCTTCAAGAGCGCGAAGTTTATCTACATCCAGCTTAAAGCCTCGGCGTGCCAGTTTTTCTGCGACTGCGTCTGGCTCGGTACGCAGCAGATTGGGATCGAGCATGCTTATCCTGTGCTTATCGAATTAAAATGAGGAAAAGACCGCAGCCTGCGGCCTTTAGAGGTTCAGCGATAACCTTACCGCAACGTCTTGTTTAGCGGTAGCGTTTTGTGGGGCTATTTTGATCCTGTTCGGTAAGCCAGGCGAGCTTTTCACCAATCTTACCTTCAAGACCACGTGAGGAAGGCGTGTAATAGCGCGTTTGCGACATTTCTTGCGGGAAATAGACTTCGCCAGCCGCATAGGCGTTGGGTTCGTCATGGGCGTAACGATACTCCTGACCGTAACCCATCTCTTTCATCAGTTTGGTCGGCGCATTGCGCAGATGCACAGGCACGTCGTAGTCAGGTCGGTCGCGGGCATCGGACATCGCCGCTTTAAAGGCGCTATAAACGGCATTGCTCTTCGGCGCACAGGCCAGATAGACAATCGCCTGCGCAATGGCCCGCTCCCCTTCGGCTGGTCCGACGCGGGTAAAACAATCCCAGGCTGAAATCGCCACCTGCATCGCACGCGGGTCAGCGTTACCGACATCTTCGGAGGCGATCGCCAGACAACGACGGGCAACGTACAGCGGGTCGCCTCCGGCGGTGATAATCCGTGCGTACCAGTACAGTGCGGCATCCGGTGCGCTGCCGCGAACAGATTTATGAAGCGCGGAGATTAAGTCGTAGAAACGGTCGCCTTTGTTATCAAAGCGCGCGCTGCGTTCCCCGGCTATCTCGGTTAACAACTCAGGCTTTAATACACGTTTGCCTGAATCGTCCAGCTCCGCCATATCCGCCATCATCTCCAGGGTGTTTAACGCCCGGCGTGCATCGCCATTGACCAGTTCTGCGATCGCTTTACGCGTTTCGTCAGGTAAGACGATGTCCTGGCCGCCGTAGCCGCGAGCACAGTCGGTCATCGCCTGGGTTAATACCTGTTCGATATCTTCGACGGTGAGCGATTTCAGCAGATAAACACGGGCACGGGATAGCAGTGCCGAGTTGAGTTCAAAAGAGGGGTTTTCGGTGGTGGCACCGATGAAAAAGATGGTTCCGTCTTCAATGTGCGGCAGAAAAGCATCCTGCTGGCTTTTATTGAAGCGATGGACTTCATCGACAAACAGAATGGTACGTCGCCCGGCGTTGCGATTCTGCCGGGCACGTTCGATAGCTTCTCGAATTTCCTTCACGCCAGACGTGACCGCAGAAATGCGTTCCACGTCGGCGTTGGCGTAGCGGGCAATCACTTCTGCCAGCGTCGTTTTTCCGGTCCCCGGCGGCCCCCACAGAATCATTGAATGCAGATGTCCTGCTTCAATGGCGCGTGGCAGCGGTTTGCCGGTAGCCAGCAGATGCTGCTGGCCAATGTACTGCGCTAAATTTTCTGGCCGCATACGCGCGGCCAGAGGTTGAAACGCATTATCGGAAAAATCGAGCGACAGATTGCTCACGCGCGCCTCTTATTTACGCTGATCGTCCACCGTTACTCCTTTTGGCGGAGTAAAGGTAAATTTGGATGCGTCCACCGCGCCGTTTTGCTGGGACTTCAGCTGGTAGCTGCTACGCTGATCGTCCTGCTCAATGGCGCTGAACTGATGAATGGTGCCATCGCGGCTCACGTTGATGGTGAACTCTTTCAGATTACCGTTGCTGCCTTTCGGGGTCAGCACAAAATCGTCACCGCTCTGCTTGATATTGTACTGCTTCCAGTCGCTGGACTGGTTACGCGCAATCAGCATAAACGGCGTGTTGCTGGTCGCGTCTTTCAGCCAGGTCGCGGTTGCCTGTTCAACAAACGGGTTATAGAACCACAGCGTTTTACCATCAGAAACCAGAATACTTTCATCCGGTTGCGTCATATGCCAGTTAAAGAGATTTGGACGCTTGACGGATAAATCGCCCTGTCCGTCCTGAACTGCATTACCGCTGCCATCAGTCACTTTCTGGGTGAAACTGGCGTTGAAACTGCTGACTTTATCCAGACGGCTTTTCAGGTCGCTCGCGGCATCGGCCCAGACGCTGCTGGCAACAAAACTGGTCAGTAAGGCACAGGTGATGGCAAATTTTTTCATCTTCATTCCTTAAATGCGTCACTCCCGACGCGGGAGTCTCTTTGTTCCCACTGTAAGCAGTGCACTTACAGTGGGACAGGAGAAAATACTGATTTTTTGGCTATTTACGCAACTTTTCAAACGCTGCGTTTAATCAAACGGCGGCGGGGCCAGGACTTCACGGTTGCCGTTATGGCCAGCTTCGCTCACGATCCCCTGCGCTTCCATCTGCTCGATGATACGCGCTGCGCGGTTATAACCAATGCGGAACTGACGCTGTACGCCAGAGATAGAGGCTTTGCGTTTTTCGGTCACAAACTTCACCGCCTGATCGAACAACTGGTCGAGTTCTTCACCGTTGTCCAGACCGGCTGCACCGCCCTCGCTTTCGCTGTCGGAGGTAATACCGTCAACGTACTGCGGACGACCTCGCGCTTTCCAGTCCTGCACCACCGCGTGGACTTCCTGGTCACGGACGAATGCGCCGTGCACACGCGTCGGTGCCGAGCTGGAATTCGGCCCGGAGTAGAGCATGTCACCCATACCGAGCAGTGATTCCGCACCGCCCTGATCGAGAATGGTACGGGAGTCAATTTTGCTCGACACGGTAAAGGCGATACGGGTCGGGATGTTGGCTTTGATAAGACCGGTAATCACGTCAACCGACGGACGTTGAGTTGCCAGCACCAGGTGAATACCCGCGGCACGTGCTTTCTGCGCCAGGCGGGCGATTAACTCTTCCACCTTTTTACCCACCGTCATCATCAGGTCAGCGAACTCATCCACCAGCACCACGATGTACGGCAGTTTTTCCAGCGTTGGATGCACCGCATCCATGCTGTCGCCCGGTTTCCAGTACGGATCCGGGATCGGACGGCCCATCTGTGCAGCCTGAGCAATCTTCTCGTTATAACCCGCGAGATTACGCACACCGAGCGCTGACATCAGCTTGTAACGACGTTCCATTTCATTGACGCTCCAGCGCAGAGCGTTGGCAGCATCCTTCATATCCGTCACGACTTCCGTCAGCAGATGCGGAATACCTTCATACACCGAGAGCTCCAGCATTTTCGGGTCGATCATGATGAAGCGCACGTCTTCCGGCGTTGCCTTGTAGAGCATGCTGAGGATCATGGCGTTCACACCGACAGACTTACCGGAACCGGTCGTACCGGCCACCAGCAGGTGAGGCATTTTCGCCAGGTCAGCAATCACCGGCTCACCGGCAATGTCTTTCCCAAGCACGATAGTCAGCGGCGATGGGCTATCACGGAATTTCGCGCAGTCCAGCACTTCACGCAGGTAAACGGTTTGACGTTTTTTGTTTGGCAGTTCCAGACCCACATACGGTTTGCCAGGAATAACCTCAACCACACGTACTGCAACGGTCGACAACGAACGCGCCAGGTCACGAGAGAGGTTCGAAATACGTGCGGCTTTTACGCCCGGCGCCAGATTCAACTCGAAACGAGTAATGACCGGACCCGGTGAATAGTTCACGACGTCAGCCTTGATGCGGAAATCGGCCAGACGTGTTTCTACAAGGCGCGCAGTTTGCTCCAGTGCGAAGGTATCAACCGGTTCGATTTCACTCGGCGGCTGAGTCAATAGATCCAGCGACGGTAATGGCGTAGTCGGTTTTTGCAACGGACGATCGTCACCGTTACGCATCAGCAACGGGTGAATCAGGCTTTCCTGCTGCGAAGGCACGGGTTGTTGCTGAGGCTGCTGGTAGGCGGGTTGCGCCTGAGGAGCCTGCGGCGGTTGTTGATATGACTGAGCCTGCTGCGGTTGTTGATATGCCTGAGCCTGCGGTGCCATTTGTTGAGGTTGCTGATAAGCCTGTTGTGGCTGTTCCGGCGCGGCACTCGGCGTAAACAATGGCGCTTTCGGCGTATCATCGACCAGCGTTTTCATCGGTGAGAATTCATAGTCCGTAGGTGAGAACGGATTCGCACCCTGCGGCTGTTCGCTGGAATAACGTTGCTGCTGTGTGGCGGCAAACTGGCGTGCCAGTTCGGCTTCTGCGGCAGCGTCTTCATCTTCCTGCGTCTCATCGTAGCTGTTGTCTTCGTATTCCTCGCCATAACGCTGCTGCTGGGTGGCAGCAAACTGGCGAGCCAGCTCGTCCTGATGCAGCTCATCTGCGTCTTCATCGCCCATCAGTTCGTCAGACAGTTCTTCAGCCGGGCGCTGTGACGGTATTTTGATACCAAAAGAGGCCGAGGCAAGTTCACGACGCGTTGGTACACGCACAGGATTTGGACGTGGAAGCTGCGGACCAATGCCTGCTTTAACCTGCGGACGCGGCGCATCTGCCGGGCTGAACAACTGAGCAGCCGACGCGGCTGTCGCTGCAGCGGCAGCAGCACCGGTTGCCTGATGAACGCTTGCCGCTACGGAAGCAGCAGCTGGGGCAACCGCGGCCAGTGGATCGACAATCGATGCAGACGGCGCTGGCATGGTTGGCATTGGCGTCGTTGGTTTCACGGTCGCCGGTTCCGGCGTTGGCTGATACCACGCGGCAAGTTGTTCACGTTCACGCGCACGCTTCTCTTCCACTTCTTCAAAATAGTAGAGTGGTGGGCGCTGCGGTTTAATGTCTTCTTCCGGTTCCGGCGCCACTTCTGGCAGCTGCGGAGTGTGCTCTACAGGTGGAATATATTCAGGCTGGGCGCGATACTCGGTTTCAGGTTGCTGCCACGGCTGCTCAGGCTGCGCGTACTGCTGCACTGGCTCCGGATCCTGCCACAGTTCTTCGATAGAAGGCTGATGACGGAAGGCTTCAGGTTGAACATATTCTGGTTTCGTGACAGGTGCCTGCGGCGGCCAATTGTCCGGAGACGGAGCAATAACCGGATCTGGCGTTTGCGGGGCTGGAACGGCCTGCCATTCCACACTCGGCGCGGCCATTTCCCCGCCGGGAACGGAAGGTGCAGCCATCGCGGCTGATGCAGGTTCTGCCCAAGCCTGAGTGGTCGCCATTGCAGCAGCTGCTGCTGCAACCGGTTCGGCGATGGAGTGACCGTTCATCAGCGGATCGTTTTCATCCCAGGCTGCCGGGCGGGTCGCGCTGTTGCCGGAGAAAAGAACATCATCGACATCAGGCTGGCGCGTTGCGCTATTGCCTGAGAACAATACATCATCGGCATCTGCGGCTTGACCACGGGCGCTGTATTGAACTTCGGTTTCGTCTTCATCCATTCGGCGACCGGAGAACAACGCAGCGTCCGTTTTGCGACCCATCGGGTTGCTAAACTTATCGGCAATGCGCTGGCGACGCGCCAGTGCACCGCGCAGAATACGGGCGCGGCGCCCTTCTCTCTTCGGTGCGACGTCATGATCGTCTTCGTCATCTTCGTATTCTTCGTCGTCAATCCACGAATCGTCGCGACGGGTACGGTTGCTGGCGAAGGTCAGAATATTGAGGATCCAGTTACCGATTTTCTCGGCAATGCTAACCCAGGACCAGCCGGTGAACAGCGTCAGTCCTGCAGCCCAAATGCAAAGCAAGGCCAGCGTACCGCCGCTGCTGTGCAGCATGGGTTGCAATGCGGTGCTGAGCAGGCTGCCGATAACCCCGCCCGAGGCAAAGTACCAGATGTCATCTGCGTTGATCGCGGCAAGCCCACACAGGGTGAGGATCATCGCCAGGACGCCAATCAGACGTAGCGCCACTGCAAAATAATCAACGTATTCGTCACTCGCGCGATGCTTATACGCGAACCAGCAGGCACCGATAATCATCACGGGCAAGGTGTACGCCATTACGCCAAAAATGAAAAACAGCGTATCCGCAAGCCATGCACCCGGCATTCCGCCAAGATTATGTATCGGTTCGTGCCAGGCGGTTTGTGACCAACTGGGATCGGAAGGATTAAAGCTAAGTAGTGCTGCCATCAGCCAGATGGCAAAAAGGGAACAGAGGATCAGGAACGCTTCAAGAAGACGGCGCCCGCTGCTTAATCTGTTAATCGTTACTTCTTTTTCTTCAGTGTATTCCTGGCTCAAGAAAGGCACTCCAGGTCCTTGATGCTAAAACGGACAACAGCGCCGGGTCTCCCCGGCACTGTTGCTGTATGGATTAACAGGAGTGTAATCAACTTACGTTGATTTTGCACCTGTTCCGTTTAGCGTGTCTTAATTACCAGACGATTACTCTGCTTGACCTCTTCCATAACCACGTAGGTACGGGTGTCATTTACGCCTGGCAGGCGCAGCAGGGTTTCGCCTAACAGCTTACGGTACGCTGACATGTCAGGCACGCGGGTTTTCAACAGATAGTCGAAATCACCGGAGACCAAGTGACACTCTTGAATTTCTTCAAGTTTTTGCACAGCGGAGTTAAATTGTTCAAACACATCCGGGGCGCCACGATTCAGAGTTATCTCAACAAAAACCAGCAGCGATGCATCCAGATAATGTGGGTTCAGCAGCGCAGTATAGCCCTGAATAAACCCTTGTCTTTCCAGCCGACGTACGCGCTCAAGGCAAGGTGTCGGAGAAAGTCCCACTCGTTTAGAAAGCTCGACGTTGGAAATTCGCCCATCCTTTTGCAATTCGTTCAAAATGTTACGATCGATGCGGTCGAGATCTTTGCCTGGGCGCTTCTTGCTATCTACCATTATTATTGTCTCTCTGTATTCCTTCCCTACTCCTGTCTGGACCCTGTGCACTTCACTGTTCAGAGCCTGTGCCCGTCGTCTGCGTAAAAAATCTGTCACCAGATGTAACGCATAACCCAAGGGTACGTGTTGAGAAGCCGTTGCCTGTCGGCAGCCACCGTCATCTCGAATGGCGTCTGTCCACGCCATGCGCCGATGATGCTGACCCGGTTAAAAATGGCATTTACGTGCATGAAAATTCACCACACGGTAAACGCTGTTTTTTCTCCCTTCATTGTTTTCGCAAAAGCACAGGGGATTGTCAAAGCAAAACATCGATTTTTAGTACAACATGCCAGATATTCATAATCACCCAGAGACGTTCCTCATGTTATCTCCTTATAATCATCCCGATAGCAGTAGAATTTGTTATCGCAAGCGTAGATAAAACCACCAATCCATTGACGCAATCTATTACACATATCGTTAACAAAATTCCTGCACCCTTTTATTACTTCCGCAAATTCCCTACAATCGCGCCCATTGTCTGCCAACATTTATGGGGATCTCATGGGCACGACCAAACACAGTAAACTGCTTATTCTTGGTTCTGGACCAGCCGGCTACACCGCTGCGGTCTATGCTGCACGCGCAAACCTGCAACCGGTACTGATTACCGGGATGGAAAAAGGCGGTCAGTTGACCACCACCACAGAAGTGGAAAACTGGCCAGGCGACCCGAGCGATTTGACCGGGCCTGCGCTGATGGAACGTATGCATGAACATGCGGTTAAGTTTGAAACCGAAATCCTGTTCGATCACATCAACAAAGTGGATTTGCAGAACCGTCCGTTCCGTCTGACCGGTGACAGCGGCGAATACACTTGTGACGCGCTGATTATCGCAACCGGTGCCTCCGCCCGTTATCTGGGCTTGCCATCAGAAGAAGCGTTTAAAGGCCGCGGTGTTTCTGCCTGCGCCACCTGCGACGGTTTCTTCTATCGCAATCAGAAAGTCGCGGTCATCGGCGGCGGTAACACCGCAGTTGAAGAAGCATTGTATCTGGCAAACATTGCCTCTGAAGTGCACCTGATTCACCGCCGTGACACCTTCCGCGCAGAGAAAATTCTGATCAAACGTCTGATGGATAAAGTGGAAAGCGGCAACATCGTACTTCACACCCATCGCACGTTGGAAGAAGTGACCGGCGATCAGATGGGTGTCAGCGGCCTGCGTCTGCGTGATACTCAGAACAGCGACAACATTGAGTCCCTTGAAGTAGCTGGCCTGTTTGTTGCTATCGGCCACAGCCCGAACACCGGCATTTTTGACGGCCAGTTGGCGCTGGAAAACGGCTACATCAAAGTCCAGTCCGGCATTCATGGCAACGCAACGCAAACCAGTATTCCGGGTGTGTTTGCCGCAGGCGACGTGATGGACCACATTTATCGTCAGGCGATCACCTCCGCAGGCACAGGCTGTATGGCCGCGCTGGACGCTGAGCGTTATCTCGACGGTCTGGCCGATCAGACCAAATAATCTTTACAAGTCAGTAACAAAGGTAAAGAAGGCGACGATAAGTCGCCTTTATTTTTTCCCCGATGTAACATTGCCTTGCCTAATGATTTCAAATAAGACACCTGCTAAGCACGCAATGAATAAAACCCGTCAACAAGAGCTTACCCGCTGGTTAAAACAGCAAAGCGTTCTCTCCCGCCGATGGCTGATGCTTTCTCGTCTGCTCGGTGCGGTCAGCGGAGTGCTGATCATCGCCCAGGCCTGGCTTCTGGCCAAGATACTGCACCACATGATTATGGAAAACATTCCTCGGGAAGCGCTGCTGCTGCCTTTTGTAATGCTGGTTCTGGTCTTTATCCTGCGCGCGTGGGTGGTCTGGCTGCGAGAACGGGTGGGTTTCCATGCCGGGCAGCATATTCGTTTTGAGATCCGAAAAATGGTACTCGACCGCCTACAACAAGCGGGTCCGGCGTGGATCCAGGGTAAACCGGCGGGCAGTTGGGCAACGTTGATTCTTGAACAAATCGACGACATGCATGATTACTATGCTCGTTATCTGCCACAGATGGCGCTGGCTGCGTCCGTGCCGATGCTTATCCTTATCGCGATTTTCCCGTCTAACTGGGCTGCCGCGCTAATCCTGCTGTGCACCGCCCCGCTGATCCCGATGTTTATGGCGCTGGTTGGAATGGGTGCTGCCGATGCCAACCGTCGTAATTTCCAGGCACTGGCAAGACTGAGCGGCCATTTCCTCGACCGCCTACGCGGGATGGACACCTTACGTATTTTCGGACGCGGTGAAGCGGAAACCGACAATATTCGTCAGGCTTCCGAAAGTTTCCGCCAGCGCACGATGGAAGTTCTGCGACTCGCTTTCCTCTCCTCAGGCGTTCTGGAATTTTTCACTTCGCTTTCGATTGCCGTTGTCGCTGTTTACTTTGGTTTCTCCTATCTTGGCCAGCTGAATTTTGGCAGCTATGGCACGACCGTCACCTTGATGTCTGGCTTTTTGGCATTGATCCTGGCGCCGGAATTCTTCCAGCCGTTGCGTGATTTGGGTACTTTTTATCATGCCAAAGCGCAGGCAGTGGGTGCAGCCGACAGTCTGAAGACCTTCCTTGAAGCTCCACTGGCACAGCCTGAGCGTGGTAGCGTCGCGCCAGATGAAACGCAAAATGTGAGCCTTGAAGCGCAAGGTCTGCTGATTAAATCGCCGGAAGGTAAAATCCTCGCAGGACCGCTGAATTTCAGCCTCGCCGCTGGCGAGCGCGTGGTGCTGGTCGGCCAGAGCGGTTCGGGCAAAAGCTCACTGCTCAATACTCTGACAGGTTTTCTGCCATACGACGGCTCGTTAAAGGTGAATGGGACCGAATTGCGTGACCTGGATCCTGACGCATGGCGACGCCTGCTGAGTTGGGTCGGACAAAACCCGCAGCTTCCGGCGTATACGCTGCGTGAAAATGTGCTGCTGGCGGATCCAAAAGCCAATGAGGCGCAGCTGCAACACGCGCTCGACCGTGCTTGGGTGAACGAATTTATCAGCCAGCTTCCGCAAGGGATTGATACGCCAGTCGGCGATCAGGCGGCCCGGTTGTCCGTCGGTCAGGCCCAGCGAGTGGCTGTGGCCCGTGCCCTGCTCTCTCCTTGCCGCTTCTTGTTACTGGATGAGCCAGCCGCCAGCCTCGACGCACACAGCGAACAGCGCGTTATGCAGGCGCTAACGGAAGCAGCAACCAACCAGACCACACTGATGGTCACTCATCAGTTAGAAAACCTTGCCGAATGGGATGCCGTTTGGGTCATGCATCAAGGCCAAATCGTCGAGCAGGGTTCGTTTGCAGAGCTTGCTGAAGCACAAGGGCATTTTGCGCACCTGCTTGCCCATCGTCAGGAGGAGATTTAAATGCGCGTTTTAGCCCCTTACCTGGTGTTATATAAGCGACACAAATGGTTGCTCTCCCTCGGCGTCGTGCTCGCGATTATCACCTTGCTGGCCAGCATTGGTCTGCTGACGCTCTCTGGCTGGTTCTTGTCCGCCTCGGCAGCCGTCGGTTTTGCTGGCGCCTACACCTTTAACTATATGTTGCCTGCCGCGGGTGTACGTGGTGCCGCCATCATCCGTACCGCTGGACGCTATTTCGAGCGTCTGGTCAGCCACGATGCAACCTTTCGCGTGTTGCAGCACCTGCGCGTATTTACGTTCAGCAAGCTGCTGCCGCTCTCCCCTGCCGGGCTGGCACGTTTTCGTCAGGGCGATTTGCTCAACCGCGTGGTGGCGGATGTCGATACCCTCGATCATCTCTACCTGCGCGTCATTTCCCCGCTGATTGGGGCGCTGGTCGTCATTCTGGCGGTCACGTTTGGCTTGAGTTTTCTCGACCTGACGCTGGCGCTGACCCTCGGCGGCATTATGTTACTGACGCTATTCCTGCTACCGCCGCTGTTTTACCGGGCCGGAAAACCAACCGGTGAGAACCTGACGCGGCTTCGCGGTGAATACCGCCAGCAGCTCACATCCTGGCTGCACGGCCAAGCCGAGCTGACAATTTTCGGTGCCAGCAAGCGTTATCGCGAGCAGATGGAACAGACAGAGCTGAGCTGGCACGAGGCGCAACGCCGCCAGTCCGAACTGACAGCCCTTTCCCAGGCACTGATGCTGCTGATGGGTGCCGCGGCGGTCATTGTGATGCTGTGGATGGCCGCTGGGGGCGTAGGCGGCAATAGCCAGCCAGGCCCGCTGATCGCGCTGTTCGTGTTCTGTGCGCTAGCCGCATTTGAAGCGCTGGCCCCGGTGACTGGCGCATTCCAGCACCTTGGACAAGTCATGGCTTCCGCAATGCGGATAACAGAACTGACAGGACAACAAGCCGAAGTTACGTTCCCTGAGACTGTTTCTGAAGTACCGCAACACGTGAGCCTGACGCTGAACAATATCAGCTTCACCTACCCGCAGCAGATTCAACCCGCGCTGGCGAATCTTAATTTGCACGTCAACGCGGGAGAACATGTTGCGATTCTGGGCCGAACCGGCTGCGGTAAATCGACCTTGTTACAGTTGCTGACCCGCGCCTGGGATCCTCAGACCGGTGAATTACTGCTGAACAAGCAGCCGATTTCATCTCTGGATGAAATAACGCTGCGCCGCACCATGAGCGTAGTTCCACAACGAGTACACCTTTTCAGCGCTACCCTGCGGGATAACCTGCTGCTGGCAGCCCCGAACGCCACGGATGACGCACTGAGCGCCGTGCTTGTGCGCACCGGCCTGGAGAAGTTACTCGACGATGGCGGGCTCAACAGCTGGCTCGGTGAAGGTGGGCGTCAACTCTCCGGTGGCGAGCTGCGCCGCCTGGCGATTGCCCGCGCCCTGCTGCACGATGCGCCGCTAATGCTGCTCGATGAACCAACCGAAGGCCTCGACGCCACCACGGAAAGCCAAATCCTTGATTTACTGGCCGATGTGATGCGTGACAAAACCGTGCTGATGGTGACCCACCGCCTGCGCGGACTGGCTCGTTTTGAGCAAATAATTGTGATGGACAACGGACAAATTATTGAGCATGGTAATCACGCAGAATTGCTGGCCCAACAGGGGCGTTATTATCAGTTCAGACAGCGTCTGTAGACTACTATTCACTATTATTAGGCTTATCAGGCGTGGAGTTGTGAAGTATGCGGCTGGTCCAGTTATCACGTCATTCCATAACCTTTCCGTCGCCGGAAGGTGCCCTGCGCGAGCCTAACGGTTTGCTCGCTCTGGGTGGTGATCTCAGCCCAGCGCGACTGCTGATGGCCTATCAGCGCGGTATCTTTCCCTGGTTTTCACCCGGCGACCCGATTTTATGGTGGTCGCCTGACCCTCGTGCCGTTTTGTGGCCTGACGCATTTCATATCAGTCGCAGCATGAAACGGTTTCACAAATCGTCCCCATTTCGTATCACGTTAAATCACGCTTTCGGCCAGGTGATTGAAGGTTGCGCCGCCGATCGCGATGAAGGCACATGGATTACCGAAAGCATTGTTCAGGCCTATCATCGGCTACATGAGTTGGGGCATGCGCATTCGGTTGAGGTGTGGCTGGGAAGCGAGTTGGTGGGTGGCATGTACGGCGTGGCGCAAGGGGCGCTGTTCTGCGGTGAGTCGATGTTCAGTCGGGCGGAAAATGCCTCAAAAAGCGCACTGATGGTTTTCTCGCAGGCGTTTGCCGGTCAAGGTGGAAAGTTGATGGATTGTCAGGTGCTGAATAATCATACAGCATCGCTGGGTGCGATTGAAATTCCCCGCCGCGAGTACCTGGAACACCTCGCAGAATTACGCACGCAGCCCCTGCCCGGGCACTTTTGGGTCCCTCGCACGCTCTTTTTACCCACAGTGTAAATGTTTTCGGCACATTCATTGTCAAGGTGATATAATTGCCTCGGAAGTCGTTTCTGCCTGTTGCCCCGCCATCGTTTCAGGAATATCCCCCTATACGTTTGCGCTCGTCATACGGTCTCTGTGTATGACAGACGGGTAATGCGCAAAAACGATCTCTTTTTACCCTGCACACCGGCATTAGGCCGAAAGATGACGGGTAAATCTTTACTTAATGGCTGAATTTCGGCATTATCTTGCCGGTTCAAAACTATGGTAGTGATACCCCCCGAGGACTAGATGGCCAAAGAAGACAATATTGAAATGCAGGGTACCGTTCTCGATACGTTACCTAACACCATGTTCCGCGTAGAGCTTGAAAACGGGCACGTGGTAACTGCGCATATCTCCGGTAAAATGCGTAAAAACTACATCCGCATTCTGACGGGCGACAAAGTGACTGTTGAGTTGACCCCGTACGACCTGAGCAAAGGCCGCATTGTCTTCCGTAGTCGCTAATCGCTAAACGGCCCGCTGGGCACGTTGATGCTGAAAGGTCGGGAATCCCCGACCTTTTTCAATTCCTGGCGCTCATATGCTTTCCGCAGTGATACTCAAATCAACCTTGCTGCCCCTTTTTCTTTGCACCCACGCTCTCCAGGCGCCCCTCCATGTAACAAAAAAGTTAACACGTAGTTAACCAACCAATCAGCAATGCTAAATAATCACTACGCAAAATCATAAGCCACTGTTATTATTTAATTTATTTAATATTGTCATTAACAATTCTGAAATAAAAACACAACAATCACTTCTTATACTTCGCGCCTTACTCATCATTGATGGCAAGGAGTGTAGTTTTGAAATCTTCGGTTCGGCCTCTGGCTCTGCTTATTGGTCTGGTGTGTTGTACCGCACATGCTGCGGATGCCTCTCTCTCAACCCCACACCTGGCGGGGATCGATAATTTTCGTGACGTCGCCGGGATAACTACCGCTTACGGCACTGCCAATGATGGCGTGATGCGCGCGGGAGTGTTCTATCGCTCGAATGCCCTGACGCCGCAAGGTGACGATCTTTCCGTGCTTGAGCAACTCAACGTCAGGACGGTTATCGATCTGCGCTCTCCGGCAGAAGTCGCGGCACAGGCTGACACGCTGCCGGCTAACAGCAAATACCTGAATATTGATTTGATTGGCAACAACGGCGCGTTCGTTATCGATCTCAACAAAATGACCGTCAACGATGTGGATGCGATGATGGAAGACGGAGAACGCAGTTTTGTCACCACGCCGTATGCCCGTCAGGGGCTGGGCGACGTGTTTCGTGACCTCGCCAGAGCCGATGATGCCGCCCTGTTCCACTGCACCGCGGGTAAAGACAGAACCGGTTGGGTGAGCGCAGTGCTGCAAACCATCGCTGGCGTCAGCCATGACGATATCGTAGCGAACTACCTGGCCACCAACGACTACACCGCCGAGCGGATCAACGCCACACTGGCCGTCTTGCCCGCTTCTATGCGCGGCACCTACGGCGCGCTGATGGGCGTACGCGCCAATTGGCTACAGGCTGGGCTGGATCAGGTGGTGACCAGCTACGGCTCAATGGACAATTACCTGAAGGAAGGGCTGGGTCTCGACCAGGCGACGATTTACGTGCTTCGCGGGAAAATGGTGCGTTATTTGAGCCTGCCAGGGCAAAGCGAATTCAGCGGGAATGCCGCCAACGGCGCGTCATTGTTGAACGCATTGCAAGACTCTCCACTTTCGGGCCACTACACAGCGTATAACGACTTCCTCCAGAGCGCCATCGACCAGGGTACGCTTGCCGGGGTTGAAAAACAGATTGGCGGCCAGGTTCACGCCGATGCCAGCAGCTATTTGCTGCGCCAGCCTTCGCGTTTATATGATTCCCTCGCACCGGTAATTTCCGGCCAGGGTATGCAGAATGAGCAATCCCTGGTGTGGTTACAGGGTCAGTCCGCGTATCTGGGAACCGACAGCAGCAGTAATGCCAGTTCTGGCAATGAGCATACCAACGGCGCGATGGTCGGCGCCACGTATCGCTTTAACGATCGCGCGGCGGCCAACGGCGGTGTGGGTTACAGCCACGGTTCCGTGTCCTCCGCCGGGGGCGAGGTAAAGACTAATACGACTCAGATGAGCCTTGGCGTACGCTATGCGCTGAATTCACTGGATGCAGGGCCGTGGGTCGGTCTACAGAGCAGCGCTGGCTATATCGACTATCAGAGCGATCGTCGTTTAGGCGGGGGTTTAGGCACGGCTCAGGGCGATACCAACGGCGGATACTACAGTGGCCGCGCCTCTGTTGGTTGGCTAACCCAAGCCGCAACGCTAAGCCTGACGCCCGCCGTTGGCGTGCAGGTCACCCATTTAAACATCGACAGCTTTAAAGAGAGTGGCAGCGAACTGGCGCTGGACATGGCGGGCGTCAACGAAACGCAGACCAGTCTGACCGCCGACCTGGGTATTACTATTCTGCCCCAGGCGGTGGGCAACTGGTCGCTGACGCCAGGGATTGCATTAGGTTACGAGCGAATGCTGAATGACGCGTCCACAAACAGCCATGGCACGCTGTATGGCATTGGCGTGGACCAAACCTCCGCCTATGGCAGCAAAAACCTCTACAAAGCGGGTGTGCAGCTCAGTGCGCATTACCGCAGTTTGACGGTCAGCACCCGGGTAAATTATCTCACCGCCGATAAGCACAGCGATGGCGTATCGGGTCTGTTGGACGTGGCTGTCGCCTTTTAAATTTCAGGCATAAAAAAACCGGGCTTTCGCCCGGTTTCGTCATTTCAGTTATCACACCGACGGTTTAGTGTGCCGCTTCCGGTTTGCGTTTCTGCGCCGCCTGGAAGTCATAGGTCAACGCATTGGCGTCGGTATCGAGCGCCACGGTGACCTGACCGCCGTCCACCAGCGAGCCAAACAGCAGTTCGTTGGCGAGCGGTTTCTTCAGGTTGTCCTGAATCACACGCACCATTGGACGCGCACCCATCGCACGGTCGTAGCCTTTTTCCGCAAGCCAGTTGCGGGCTTCCTGACTCACTTCCAGCGACACGCCTTTCTGATCCAGCTGCACCTGCAGTTCAACAATGAACTTATCGACGACCTGATGGATAACATCCGTTGACAGGTGATCGAACCAGATGATGTTGTCCAGACGGTTACGGAATTCCGGCGTGAAGATTTTTTTGATCTCTTCCATCGCATCGGTGCTGTTATCCTGATGGATCAGCCCGATAGATTTACGCTCAGTTTCACGTACCCCGGCGTTGGTGGTCATCACCAGAACGACATTGCGGAAGTCTGCTTTGCGGCCGTTGTTATCGGTCAGCGTGCCGTTGTCCATCACCTGCAACAGCAGGTTAAAGACATCCGGATGCGCTTTTTCGATTTCATCCAGCAGCAGTACCGCGTGTGGATGCTTGATGACCGCGTCCGTCAGTAGACCACCCTGATCAAATCCCACGTAGCCCGGAGGCGCACCAATCAGGCGACTCACCGTGTGGCGTTCCATGTATTCCGACATATCGAAACGCAGCAGCTCAATACCGAGCGCCTTCGACAGCTGAACGGTCACCTCAGTTTTACCGACCCCGGTTGGCCCTGCGAACAGGAACGAACCGACCGGTTTGTGATCCTGGCCCAGTCCTGCACGGCTCATCTTGATGGCTTCGGTTAAGGCCTCAATGGCTTTATCCTGACCAAAGACCAGCATTTTCAGGCGGTCGCCGAGGTTTTTCAGCGTGTCGCGGTCGCTCTGAGAAACGCTCTTCTCAGGGATACGCGCGATACGGGCCACCACGGTTTCAATATCCGCAACGTTGATCGTTTTCTTGCGTTTGCTGATCGGCATCAGACGCGCACGTGCGCCCGCTTCGTCGATCACATCAATCGCTTTATCCGGCAAATGACGATCGTTAATGTATTTCACCGCCAGTTCCACCGCCGCACGCACCGCTTTCGCGGTATAACGCACGTCGTGGTGCGCTTCGTACTTCGGCTTCAGGCCGTTAATGATTTGAACGGTTTCTTCAACCGACGGCTCCGTGATATCGATTTTCTGGAAGCGTCGTGCCAGTGCACGGTCTTTTTCGAAAATGTTGCTGAATTCCTGATACGTCGTGGAACCAATCACCCGAATTTTGCCGCTGGAAAGCAGCGGTTTAATCAGGTTCGCCGCATCAACCTGGCCGCCGGACGCCGCACCCGCACCGATAATGGTGTGGATCTCGTCGATAAACAGGATGCTGTTGGTATCCTGCTCCAGCTGTTTGAGCAGCGCTTTAAAGCGTTTTTCAAAATCACCGCGATATTTGGTGCCCGCCAGCAGCGAGCCAATATCCAGCGAGTAAAGGGTGCAATCGGCAATTACTTCCGGCACATCGCCCTGCACAATGCGCCAGGCAAGACCTTCCGCAATCGCGGTTTTACCGACGCCGGACTCACCGACCAGCAACGGGTTATTTTTACGTCGACGGCACAGAACCTGTATGGCGCGCTCCAGCTCTTTATCGCGGCCAATCAGCGGGTCAATGCCGCCTACGCGAGCAAGCTGATTTAAATTGGTGGTGAAGTTTTCCATACGATCCTCCCCGCCTGCTTGCTCTTCAGTGTTCGGTTGGCTTCCGGAATCGGAAGACTGGCTCGGCTCGTCTTTACGGGTGCCGTGGGAGATGAAGTTCACCACATCGAGACGGCTCACTTCATGTTTGCGCAGCAGATAGGCCGCCTGCGACTCCTGCTCGCTGAAGATGGCGACCAGGACATTCGCACCAGTGACTTCGCTACGGCCGGACGATTGAACGTGGAATACGGCACGCTGTAATACGCGCTGGAAGCTGAGCGTCGGCTGAGTGTCGCGCTCTTCTTCGCTGGCTGGCAGTACCGGCGTGGTCTGTTCGATGAAGGCTTCGAGTTCCTGACGCAGCGCCACCAGATCCACGGAGCAGGCTTCCAGCGCTTCGCGGGCAGATGGGTTGCTGAGCAGAGCCAGCAACAGATGCTCGACGGTCATAAACTCATGACGGTGCTCGCGCGCTCTGGCGAAAGCCATATTTAAACTGAGTTCCAGTTCTTGATTGAGCATAGGCACCTCCCCCAATTTGAATGCCTGAAATCAGGCCTGTTCCAGCGTACACAACAACGGATGTTCGTTTTCCTTAGCGTACGTGTTCACCATCGCAACTTTGGTTTCGGCGACTTCGGCGGTAAACACGCCGCAAATCGCTTTGCCCTGATAGTGAACAGCGAGCATCAGTTGCGTTGCACGTTCTACATCATAAGAAAAGAATTTCTGTAACACGTCAATAACAAACTCCATTGGCGTGTAATCATCATTGAGCAATATCACTTTATACATCGACGGCGGCTGTAGCGCGTCGCGTACTTTGTCTTCTGCAAGCTGGTCGAAATCCAGCCAATCACGCGTCTTACCCATTGTCAGTGTTCATCTTTGGTTGCCGCTCCGGCGGGAAACATCCCGTCGGCATTCCAGAGCGAGTTCATTTGAATCTACAGTAAAGCGTAGATAACTATCCTCTATTACTGCCATTCGCCATTCCTGCTAATCGCGACTTTTGTCACATTCCTTGCAATAGCGTTAACTGCTTCAAATTTTGGTGCATTTTTCACCGAACTTCGCTATCTGCCGCTTGACGCGATGCCTGATTTATCTAAATTGTACAGGCGAGAGTTGGTGAGGTTTTGAACAGCCCGCCGATTTCACCACCGGTTCTTTCCATCTGAATATAAGATTCTCGAAGGATGTCGATGTATGGAAATGGGTACTGTTAAGTGGTTCAACAATGCAAAAGGGTTCGGTTTTATCTGCCCTGAAGGCGGCGGCGAAGATATCTTCGCGCATTACTCTACCATCCAGATGGATGGCTACAGAACGTTAAAAGCCGGACAAGCCGTTCGGTTTGATGTCCACCAGGGGCCAAAAGGCAATCACGCCAGCGTCATCGTTCCGGTCGAAGCTGAAATCGCCGCGGTTGCGTAGTCTTTAGCTCCATTGTGTACATCACGCAGTCAAAATGCCAGTCTCTGTTTTTTCGTGACTGGCATTTTTATGCCCGCTATTCCCGCGCCAGGGCATCCACCGGATCAAGCCGGGCTGCATTTCGCGCCGGTAACCAGCCAAACAGCACGCCGGTCAGGGTAGAACAGATAAACGCCATCAGCAGTGCCAACGGGGAGAAACCGATTCCCCAGTCGGGCAAAAACAGCTGCAGGGTAAAGGCGATAATCAGCGATAAACTGACGCCCAACGCACCGCCCACCAGACACACCAGCACCGCTTCAATCAAAAACTGTTGCAGCACATCACTGGCCCGCGCCCCCACCGCCATGCGGATCCCTATTTCACGGGTGCGTTCCGTCACCGACACCAGCATGATATTCATCACTCCGATGCCGCCCACCACCAGCGAAATTATCGCCACCAGGGTTAAGAACAACTGTAGTGTATGTGTGGTCCGCTCAGCCGTTTTCAAGATGCTGTCCATGTTCCAGGTGAAGAAATCTTTCTTCCCATGGCGCAGATTCAGTAAGCGCGTAAGCTGCAGGTCGGCCAGCGTGCTGTCATAGCCTTCGTTCACGCGGACCGTTATCGAATTCAGCCACGACTGGCCGATCACCCGCCCGGCCATCGTGGTGTACGGCAGCCAGACACGGAGAATTTTACTGCTGCCAAACATCCCCTGCTTTTCATCCGCCACGCCAATAATGGTGGCAGGCATATTTCCCACCAGAATGATTTCACCCACCACATTGGCTTTGTTCGGGAACAGCTGGCGTCGGGTATTACCGTCAAGTACCACCACCTGCGCCCGGCCATTCAGCTGCACGTCATTGAAGGTATTCCCTTCGCTGAAGGTCATGCCGTAAACGTTAAAATACTGCGCGCCCACGCCTTCTACGCTGGCCGAAACGTCGGTATTGCCCACTCGCAAACGCAGGCTTTTCGACACCGCAGGCGTGGCAGAACTCACCCAGGATTGCTTTTGGATCGCCAGCAGGTCGTCATATTTTAGCGCCTGCTGATATTGCGGATCGTCGTCACCAAAATCTTTGCCGGGGTACACATCGATGGTATTAGTGCCGATCGCGCGGATATCCGCCAGCACCATCTGCTTGGCGGCATCGCCCACAACCACAATCGACACCA
The DNA here is from genome assembly GCA_902706235.1 of Citrobacter sp. 18056. Classification (GTDB taxonomy): domain Bacteria; phylum Pseudomonadota; class Gammaproteobacteria; order Enterobacterales; family Enterobacteriaceae; genus Scandinavium; species Scandinavium manionii. Next base: position 139,573 of record CACSJR010000007.1, read on the forward strand.
CCGAGGTGATGCCGATAATGATCCCGAGCATCGTTAACAGGGTGCGCATTTTATTGGCCGCTAATGCCCGCCAGGCCATGGCCAGCGCCTCGCGAAAGCCGCTGATGAACTGTCTCCAGCCGGAAAGCTCACCGGCTGACGCGACGCTTGACGCACCTGAAAGCGCTATTTTTGCAGGCGGATCGCTAATGATTTCGCCGTCGCGAATTTCGATGATGCGCTCAGCCTGCGCCGCCACCGTCGGGTCGTGGGTGACGATAATCACCGTATGTCCCTGGGATTTGAGCTGATGCAGAATCGCCATGACCTCTTCGCCAGAATGGCTGTCGAGCGCCCCGGTCGGTTCATCGGCCAGTATCACCTGCCCGCCGTTCATCAGCGCACGGGCGATACTCACGCGTTGCTGCTGACCGCCGGAAAGCTGCGAGGGTTGATAATCCACGCGATCGCCCAAGCCCAGGCGCTGCAACAGCTGCTGCGCCCGCTCAAACCGCCGTTTACGCTCGGTGCCTGCATACACCGCAGGCACCTCCACGTTTTGCGCCGCCGTCAGGTGCGACAGCAAATGATATCGCTGGAAGATAAAACCGAAATGTTCCCGACGCAGCCGCGCGAGCGCATCGCCGTCGAGCGTTGCTACGTCCGTGCCCGCCACGCGATAGGTGCCACTGCTCGGCTTATCGAGGCAGCCGAGAATGTTCATCAGCGTCGATTTACCGGAGCCGGACGCGCCGACAATCGCCACCATTTCACCCGCATGAATGCTGAGCGTAATCCCTTTCAGAACCTCAACACTCTGGTCACCGGAAGGATAACTGCGACGAATATGGCTGAGCTCCAGCAACGCCGTCATTTCACCGCCCCAGGTTTGCCCTCGCCAGTAATGACTTCATCGCCCTCTTCAAGACCTTTCACCACTTCCACATCGGTGTCGTTCCGCGAACCCAGGGTGATTTCCCGCTCTTTAACTTCGCCATTACGTAGCAAGCGTACGTTGTAACGGTTGTCGCCCGTCGCATCGCCCAGGGCAGAAAGCGGAATGCTCAGCACATTGTTCACGCCCGAAAGCTGAATATGCACCTGGGCGGTCATTTCCAGGCGCAGCACGCCATTCGGGTTCGGCACTTCAAAACGCGCGTAATAGAAAATGGCGTCATTGACCTTTTCCGGGGTCGGCAGAATGTCTTTCAGCGTGCCTTCGTATCGGGTTAGCGGATCGCCCAGTACCGTAAACCAGGCTTTCTGGCCCGGTTTAAGGTGGATCACGTCAGCCTCGGAGACCTGGGCTTTAACCAGCATGGTGCGGAGATCGGCCAGGGTCAGAATGTTAGGCGCCTGCTGGGCTGCAATCACAGTCTGGCCTTGCAGCGTGGTAATTTGCGTCACTTCGCCCGCCATTGGCGCCAGAATGCGGGTGTAGTCGAGGTTGGTTTTGGCGGTGTCCAGGGTCGCCTGATTGCGCTTGATTTGCGCATCAATGGTGCCAATCTGCGCCTCTTTCACCGCCACGTCCGTCGCGGTGGTATCCAAATCCTGCTGTGAAATAAGTTTGGTTTTGGCCAGTTGCTGGTTACGGGCGTAGGTCACCTGCGCCAGCTTACGTTCAGCCAGCGCCTGCAAGCGCTGCGCGCGCAGCTCCATCAGCGTCGCTTCCACCTCTTTGATTTGGTTTTGCGCTTGTTCAGGGTCGATAACCCCCAACAGCTGATCTTTCTTCACCTTATCGCCAATCGCGACCGACAGCGTTTTCAACTGCCCGCTGACCTGCGCGCCGACGTCGACTTTACGCACCGCGTCGAGCTTACCGGTTGCCAGCACGCTCTGTTGCAGGTCGCCCTTACGGACAATCAGCGTTTGATAGCTCGGCAATGGCGCATTTAACGTCCGCCATAACCAGACCCCCGCCAGTAACACCAAGACGGCGAGCACCAGGTAAACTTTTTTGCCCTTTCCCTTCAGCTTCATAAAAATCCTACGCGTTTATCTTCTGCCGTTGATTGTATCTAAACATTTCCTCAACGAAACCTCTCTTTTCTGGCGACGACCAGACCGTTGTCACGGCGTTGAGGAACGTGTTGATAAATTCGCCTTTTCACTCCGGCAAGGTGTCCCGTATGTCACTCAACGCAGAACTTTCTTATTCAGAGCAACTGAACCTCAAAACTGGCTGGCAATTGTTTCGGCTGTTGAGTAGTGGCCAACTGATGCCGGGTCTGGCCTGGAAAAATCCAGCCTACCGCCGCAAGTTTATGTTGCGTTCTTTGGCTACGCCATTCAGCACGGCCGCGTTGCTGTCGCGCCTTGCACAACAACCGCAATTGCTGGACATGCTGCACGTCCAGCCGGGCCTGCCGTGTCGCTTGCACCGTCCGTGGCTGTCGATGAACATGCCGCGCCAGAATGCCACCTCGGCGCTGATGGCTCATTATCAGATAATGGCTCAGCATCTGCCGGTTCAGGTGATGAATGCCTGGCTCAGCCGTCGGGGCGTGACGCTCGCGACCCTCACCGGGCGCGATGAAAAGACGTTCAATATCCGTCTAATTTCGGATGCGTTTCTCGATAAAGAAGGTGAAGCCACGCTGGTGTTTACCGATGCAGACAATACCGTGCTGGCAGAATTAACCTTTACGCTGTGCCCGTTTGACAGCAAGCGGACGCTGTATATCGGTGGAATGCAGGGCGCGAAATCACACGTGCCTCACGAGCTGATTCAGGCTGCAACCAAATCGTGTAACGGCCTGTTCCCGAAACGCCTGCTGGTCGAAGCGGCGATGGCCCTCGGCCAGAAAATGAGCGTGGAGATGATTCGCGCGGTGAGCAACGAAACACATATCTATCGCAGCGTGCGCTATCGCCGGAAAAAGCAGGACAAGCTGCATGCGGATTACAACAGCTTCTGGGAGTCGCTCGGCGGTAATGTAGACGATAACGGCGATTATTTGCTGCCGCTAACGATGCCACGTAAGCCGATGGAAGAGATTGCCAGCAAGAAGCGTTCGGAATACCGCCGTCGCTATGAATTGCTCGACGGCCTGCAGATGCAGACCGCCGGAGTGTGCCAGCGTTAATCTGCCCGCCCGCGTGCCAGCCACAGCACGCGGGAAAACATCTTGCGCAACAGACTCGGCACGGCTTCGATACCCCGCCGCCCGGCTTCCATCGCCACTTCTATTGCTAAATCCGGTTTTGATGAACGGTGAATCGCTTTGATTATCACCCGCCGCATATTCATCGGCACGCCGTCCGGAATTTGCGCCACCCGGTGATACACATCGTCAAACCCCTGACGGTACATGAAGTGTTCCATATCCAGCGCCGGAAGCGTGGTGAGGTGATGCCGCTCAAGCTCCCGGTCGTTATTCAGCAAGCCGCGCACCGTGGCCGCATATTTTTTCCCTGCTTCGTCACCGTCGACTAACACGTGCCATTCAATCCCCATCCGCCGGGCAAATTTAATCAGCGGTTTGAGGCCTGACTGCGCGAATTCAATCACCTTAATCCCTTCGGCATCAAAATGATGCCCACACTGGCGCGCCAGTTCGTTGATAACCCAGGTTTCCGTTTCGCCTTCAACCAGCAGCCAGCAGCGTGAAAAGAGAGACGAGGCGCGATTAAAACGGATGTGAAACGCAATACGCCGCCCGTCTTCCGCGCTCAGGCCATCCGGCCCAAGACGCCAGGTGGCGACGCGCGAGGATTCACGCACCAGACGGCAGACGTGTTCCACCGGCGTCATCGACAGTAATTCACCGGAGTTGGTGGTCGTAATGCGCTGGAGCGGCAACAGGTTCAGCAGATTCCATGCCACCGATAGCATGATCGGATGCAGCCGCGTTTCAGGATCTTCCACCAGCAGCAGCGGTCGTGCGTCTTTATCGAGCCGCACCGTGCCTTTGGCCTGTAGTAACGTGGAAAACAGCCCCAACAGAATCACCCGATGGCTGCGCCCGCCCGGCTTATCGATCATCCGGTTGATAATATCGAGGTAGCGCCAACTGCGCTGTTCGTCGTGGGAGCGGCGGCGCATCAGTCGGTGACGAGAATCGGCGGTGCCCTGCTCAGAAAAATAGTGTTCCAGCAATTGCACCATCGCCGACAGCCCTTGGCGAATCTGCCCATCGGACAAATTTTGCGGGCTGCTCACCAGTTCACGGGAGAGAAAATCGAGCTGTCGGGCGGTAATTTCGACGTCAGGCACATTGGGCACCGTACCGTTACGAATCCGGCGCATAAATCGGGCATCACGCAGACGCAGCACCGGCATCAGCCGCACCAGATGCCCTGCCCGGGCGTCAATATCGTGCAAAGGCAGCGCGTGCCCTTCCCCATCGATAAAGCTGCGCAGGGTCATCACCGTGTCGTCTTCTGCCAGCTCGCCTTCGAGGCGATAGTGAATGCGCTGATAGCCATCGAGCGAGGGTACCCAACACGGCTCCAGCGGACGATAGCGCCGCACGCGATGGCGACCTGGCTCCAGCTCGCGGAACGTCAGAATAATATGCAGATGGTGTTCGCGTCCCTGAACGTCCCCGGGAGGAAACCAGAAATCGTCGCGGACGAAGTGATAAAGCTCAGACTCTGGCGATAACAATAAGGTCAGCGCATCCAGCAGGCTGGATTTACCCCAGGCGTTCTCACCGATTAATACGTTGTTCTGTTCCAGCATCAACGATAACCGGTTGATACCCCGAAAGCCCACAATCTCCACTCTTTCGAGAAGCATACGCCCTCCGCCTGAAAACTTCCCTTTCGTTAACAGCAGTATAGCGGCAGGGTTTGCGTGGTGATAGCCGGAGAAAAGTAATGTTATGACAAAAAATGTCCGTGACTTTTTCACTGCGAAACAAATAACCACACCATTAATAACGGTTCGCAATGAATTTAATTATAAACGAGATTCGCATGGCGAAAATTAAACTATACTCAAATCAACTCAACCACGTATAAGGAATGACCAGACATTAACTTAAATCAATATTAGCGGCTTTATTTAACTGGTTAAGGGGTAGCGTTAGTTCTTAAAATAACGGTTCTTTAATTATGTCGTCTTCCCCTTGTGGCGATAAATAATGTCCGGTGCAGGAATAACTGACACCGTCACTGTTATTTTTTTGAGGTGGTTATGTTTAGAAAACTGGCTGCAGAATGTTTTGGTACATTCTGGCTTGTATTTGGTGGTTGCGGTAGCGCCGTGCTGGCGGCAGGTTACCCGGAATTAGGTATTGGTTTCGCGGGCGTTGCACTGGCATTTGGTTTAACCGTACTGACCATGGCCTATGCTGTGGGTCATATTTCTGGTGGTCACTTCAACCCGGCTGTCACTTTAGGTCTGTGGGCTGGCGGTCGTTTCCCGACTAAAGATATTGTGGGTTATATCGTTGCTCAGGTTATTGGCGGCATTATTGCAGCAGCAGTGCTTTATCTGGTTGCCAGCGGTAAAACCGGCTTTGACGCTGCGGCAAGTGGCTTCGCGTCTAACGGTTACGGCGAACATTCACCGGATGGCTATTCCATGCTGTCTGCTATCGTGATTGAAATCGTCCTGACCTGTGGCTTCCTGATGGTGATTCACGGTGCAACGGATAAACGTGCTCCGGCTGGTTTCGCGCCAATCGCTATCGGTCTGGCACTGACCCTGATCCACCTGATCAGCATCCCGGTAACCAACACCTCTGTTAACCCGGCGCGTAGCACCGCGGTTGCTATCTTCCAGGGTGGTTGGGCACTGCAGCAGCTGTGGCTGTTCTGGGTAATGCCAATCATCGGCGGTATCCTCGGCGGCGTGCTGTACCGCACCCTGCTGGAAAAACGCGACTAATTCGCGACTGCATTCCCTGAAGGCCCGGCATTGCCGGGCCTTTTCTTTTTTTGGCAGCTTTACTCCCTCCCGCTCTTTCGGTAGTGTCAGGTGCGCTTTTTACACACAAAAGGACCGTGCCGTTCATGTTTTCGGGATTGCTTATTATTCTTGTGCCGCTGGTGGCAGGTTACCTGATCCCCCTGCGCCATCGTCATGCGCTACAGTGGATTAATCGTCTGCTGAGCTGGATTGTTTACGTTATTCTCTTTTTCATGGGCATCAGCCTGGCGTTTCTGGATAATCTGGCCAGTAATTTGCTGGCCATATTTCATTATTCTGCCGTCAGCATTGTGGTTATTCTGCTGTGCAATATTATTGCCCTGCTGTGGCTCGAACGCACCCTTCCCTGGCGCCACAACCATCAACAGGAAAAATTACCCTCACGTATTGCAATGGCAATGGAGTCATTACAGCTGTGCGGCGTGGTATTACTGGGCTTTCTTCTGGGTCTTACCGGCTGGCCCATTTTGCATCACGCCACCGAAGCCAGCGAATATACCCTGATCTTCCTTTTATTCCTGATTGGTATCCAGCTTCGCAATAATGGAATGACCCTTAAGCAGATTGTACTTAATCGCCGGGGAATGATGGTCGCGGTGGTGGTGGTCCTGAGTTCACTGGCAGGCGGCGTGATTAATGCCCTTATTCTTGGCCTGCCGATAAAAACCGGTCTGGCAATGGCATCGGGCTTTGGCTGGTATTCGCTGTCCGGTATTTTGCTGACCGAATCATACGGCCCGGTAATTGGCAGCGCCGCCTTCTTTAACGACCTGGCGCGCGAGCTTATCGCCATTATGCTTATTCCCGGCCTGGTATTACGGCACCGTTCAACGGCGCTCGGGCTGTGTGGCGCGACGTCGATGGACTTTACGCTGCCGGTATTACAACGCTCCGGCGGCCTGGAAATTGTACCTGCGGCTATCGTTCACGGCTTTATTCTGAGCCTGCTGGTTCCGCTGCTGATGGCGCTTTTCTCCGCGTAATACCCCTAAGGCGGTAGCGTTCGCTGCCGCCAAAATTGCGTTAAATCAATCTCCCTGTAAGTTGCCCGACATATCCCTTTTCAGCGCTTTCGCACAGGCTTACCCTTAAACATGTATTTATAATATAACTTATAAAGGTGTGATTATGTTCTGTGTGCAATGTGAACAAACCATTCGTACCCCGGCCGGTAACGGCTGCGCTTATGCTCAGGGAATGTGCGGCAAGACCGCGCAAACCTCTGACCTTCAGGATTTGCTGATCGCCACACTGCAAGGGCTTTCTGCCTGGGCAGTCAAAGCCCGCGAGTTCGGCATCATCAGTCATGAGATCGACAGCTTCGCCCCGCGCGCCTTTTTCTCGACGCTGACCAACGTGAATTTCGATTCCCCACGCATCGTCGGCTATACACGTGAAGCCATTGCCCTGCGCGAGGCGCTCAAAGCACAGTGTCTGGCTAAAGATGCCAGCGCAGCCGTCGATAACCCAATGGCGGGTTTACAGCTGGTCAGCGATGACCTCGGTGATTTACAGCGCCAGGCCGAAATGTTCACCCCAAATAAAGACAAAGCCGCCATCGGCGACAACATACTCGGCCTGCGCCTGCTGTGCCTGTACGGTCTGAAAGGCGCAGCGGCGTATATGGAACACGCCCACGTGCTTGGGCAGTACGACAACGACATCTATGCGCAATACCATAAAATCATGGCCTGGCTCGGCACCTGGCCTGCAGACATGAACGCCTTGCTGGAATGTTCGATGGAAATCGGCCAGATGAACTTCAAGGTGATGAGCATTCTCGACGCCGGTGAAACTAATGCCTATGGTCATCCGACCCCAACACAGGTCAACGTGAAAACGGTGGCGGGCAAAGCGATTCTGATTTCCGGCCACGACCTGAAAGACCTGTACAATCTGCTGCTGCAAACCGAAGGGACCGGCGTGAACGTCTATACCCACGGCGAAATGCTGCCCGCGCACGGTTATCCGGAACTGCGTAAATTCAAGCATCTGGTCGGGAACTACGGCAGCGGCTGGCAGAATCAGCAGGTGGAATTTGCCCGTTTCCCTGGACCAGTGTTGATGACATCCAACTGCATTATCGACCCAACGGTCGGGGAATATGACCAGCGCATCTGGACGCGCAGCATCGTTGGCTGGCCGAACGTCAGCCATCTCGAAGGCGACGATTTTACACCGGTTATCGAACAGGCCCAGCAGCTGGCAGGGTTCCCGTACGACGAAATTGAACACCTGATCACCGTCGGTTTCGGCCGTCAGACCTTGCTCGGCGCGGCGGATACGCTGATCGACCTGGTCAGCCGTGAAAAACTGCGCCATATCTTTCTCGTCGGAGGCTGCGATGGCGAGCGCTCCGAGCGCAGCTACTTTACCGATTTCGCCACCAGCGTGCCGGACGACTGCCTGGTAATGACCCTCGCCTGCGGCAAATACCGTTTCAACAAACTGGATTTCGGTGACATTGAAGGCCTGCCGCGTCTGGTGGATGCAGGACAGTGTAACGACGCCTACTCGGCGATCATTCTTGCGGTGACGCTGGCAGAAAAACTCGGCTGCGGCGTGAACGACCTGCCGCTGTCGCTGGTGCTCTCATGGTTCGAGCAGAAAGCGATCGTCATTCTGCTGACGCTGCTCTCTCTCGGCGTGAAAAACATCGTCACCGGGCCGACCGCGCCGGGCTTCCTGACCCCGGATTTGCTGGCTGTCCTGAACGAAAAGTTTGGCCTGCGTGCCATTACCACCGTCGAACAGGATTTACAGCAGATGCTGGGCGCATAAGGAGCAGACCATGACCATGCCAACTCCACAGTGCCCGTGGCGGATGCAGGTGCATCACATCAGGCAGGAAACGCCAGATGTGTGGACGCTGTCGCTGCTGTGTCACGATGCTTATCCGTATCGCGCCGGGCAATACGCGCTGGTAAGCATCCGTGATTCCGCGGATACGCTGCGCGCTTACACGCTCTCATCCACGCCGGGCGTGAGCGAATTCATCACCCTCACCGTGCGCCGCATTGACGATGGCACAGGCTCTGAGTGGCTGACCCGTGATGTCAAACGCGGCGACTATCTGTGGGTGTCCGATGCGCAGGGGGAATTCACCTGCGACGATAAACCCACCGATAAACTGTTACTCCTGGCGGCGGGCTGCGGCGTCACACCGGTGATGTCGATGCGTCGCTGGCTGGCAAAAAATCGCCCTGACGCTGACGTGCAGGTGATCTTCAGCGTCCGTTCGCCGGAAGATGTCATTTTTGCCGACGAGTGGCGGCACTATCCGGTCACGCTGGTGGCGGAAAACAATGCCACACACGGTTTTGTATCTGGACGGTTAAGCCAGGCTATTCTTGAAAGCGTGCCGAATCTGGCCGTGCGGACGGTAATGACCTGTGGTCCTGCGCAATACATGGAGTGGGTGGAAGAAAACGTGAAGCAGCTCGGCGTAACGCGTTTCTACAAAGAGAAATTCTTCACACCGGTAGCAAAAGCCGCCACCAGCGGGCTGAAATTCACCAGACTGCAACCAGCAAAAGAATTTTACGCGCCGGTTGGCACCACGCTTCTGGAAGCACTGGAAAGCAATAAGGTGTCGGTGAATGCCGCCTGTCGCGCGGGCGTTTGCGGGAGTTGCAAAACGCAGGTGGTCAGCGGGGAGTACACCGTCACCAGCACCATGACCCTGACCGTGGAAGAGCAAAAACAGGGCTATGTGCTGGCCTGCTCCTGTCATCCTCAGGGCGATTTAGTCCTCGCCTGATAAAACGCATGCCCGGTGGCGTTGCGCTCACCGGGCCTCTTCACGCGCTTTTCCCTAACGCGTAACGCCCTGCCCCCAGGCAGACAATCGCCAATGCGCCGATGAAGTAATAAACCAGGCTTTCAATTCCCCAGGCTCCCACTGCATCCAGCGCGAAAGTTTTTCCGGTGCCAACCATCAGCCACGCCACCACCATGGTCAACGCCAGAACCAGCGCCGCCGGGCGAGTCAGAATACCCAGCACAATCAGACACGGAGCCACCACTTCGCCAATCAGCACACCGTAAGCAATAAAGCCCGGTAGCCCTTTCGCTACCAGCATCCCACTGATGCCGTCCACGCCGTGGAACAGCTTATGCAAACCGTGAAACAGCATCAGCCCGCCGACGGCAAGACGTAACAGAAGTTTGCCGACATCGTCCCCGGTACGTGTTTGTCGTCTATCCATTAACAATGATTTAACCATTTGACATTATTCCTTATTTTCCCTGTATTCCATCCAGATTATGCCGAAGAACGACACAAATAATCCTGCTGAAAATAAGGGGATTTTGCCGGGCACACCAGTGAGTTTCATCTAAGCTTGTAAGCGGTATCACAAAAAGGAGAAGGAAACCCATGAAACAAACCGTTGCGGCCTATATCGCAAAAACTTTTGAACAAGCCGGGGTGAAACGAATCTGGGGTGTCACCGGAGACTCCCTTAACGGGCTCAGTGACAGCCTTAACAAAATGGGCACCATCGAATGGATGCCCACGCGCCATGAAGAGGTGGCCGCATTCGCTGCAGGTGCCGAAGCCCAGCTCACCGGCGAACTGGCGGTCTGCGCTGGCTCCTGCGGGCCTGGCAACCTGCATCTGATTAACGGTCTGTTTGACTGCCATCGCAACCACGTGCCAGTAGTGGCTATTGCCGCCCACATCCCATCCAGCGAAATCGGCAGCGGTTATTTTCAGGAAACTCATCCACAGGAACTATTCCGCGAATGCAACCATTACTGCGAACTGGTCTCTTCACCCGAACAAATCCCACAGGTGCTGGCGATTGCGATGCGCAAAGCGGTGCTTAACCGTGGTGTTTCGGTGGTGGTGTTACCCGGCGACGTGGCGTTGAAACCCGCCCCGGAAAGCGCCAGCACCCATTGGTATCACGCCCCACAGCCAGTAGTGGTGCCGGAAATGGAAGAGCTGCGCAAGCTCGCGCAACTGCTGCGCTACTCCAGCAACATCGCGCTCCTGTGCGGCAGCGGCTGTGCCGGGGCGCATAAAGAGCTGCTGGAGTTTGCCGGCAAGCTGAAATCACCGATTGTGCACGCCATGCGCGGCAAAGAGCACGTCGAATACGACAACCCATATGATGTCGGGATGACCGGCCTGATCGGTTTCTCATCCGGTTTCCACACCATGATGAACGCCGACACGCTGGTGCTGCTCGGTACCCAATTCCCGTATCGCCCGTTCTACCCGGCCGATGCCAAAATTATTCAGATAGACATTAATCCAGCCAGCATTGGCGCACACAGCAAAGTGGACATGGCGCTGATCGGCGATATCAAAGCCACCCTCGCCACCCTGACGCCGCTGCTGGAGGAGAAAACCGATCGCGCGTTCCTCGACAAAGCGATAGAACACTATCGCGATGCGCGGAAAGGGCTCGATGATTTAGCCAAACCGAGTGAGAAAGCTATTCACCCGCAGTATCTGGCGCAGCAAATCAGCCATTTCGCCGACGATGACGCCATTTTTACCTGCGATGTCGGCACGCCAACCGTGTGGGCCGCACGTTACCTGAAAATGAACGGCAAGCGCCGTCTGCTCGGTTCGTTCAACCACGGATCGATGGCCAACGCCATGCCGCAGGCGCTCGGTGCGAAGGCTACCATGCCGGACCGTCAGGTGGTCGCGATGTGCGGTGACGGCGGTTTTAGCATGCTGATGGGGGATTTTCTCTCCGTGGCTCAGCTCAAACTGCCGCTGAAAATCGTGGTCTTCAACAACAGTGTGCTCGGCTTTGTGGCGATGGAAATGAAGGCTGGAGGTTACATGACCGACGGCACCGAACTGCATGACACCAACTTCGCCAATATCGCTGAAGCCTGCGGTATCACCGGGATACGCGTCGAAAAATCGGCAGATCTCGATGAAGCGCTACAGCGAGCATTCAGTATCGACGGGCCGGTACTGGTTGACGTGGTGGTGGCGAAGGATGAACTGGCGATCCCGCCGCAAATTAAACTCGAACAGGCCAAAGGTTTCAGCCTGTATATGTTGCGCGCGATCATCAGTGGGCGCGGCGATGAAGTTATCGAACTGGCGAAAACCAACTGGCTCAGGTAAAAAGAGAGGCATAACCCTGATGCAAAAAAGGAAATGCCGTGATCGATTTACGTAGTGATACCGTCACCCGCCCTGGGCGCGCCATGCTGGAACAGATGATGGCCGCCCCGGTCGGGGATGATGTGTACGGGGATGACCCGACCGTTAATGAACTGCAACGCTATGCCGCGGAGCTCGGGGGCAAAGAAGCCGCTCTGTTTCTGCCAACCGGCACTCAGGCGAACCTGGTGGCGCTGTTGAGCCACTGCGAACGCGGCGAAGAGTACATCGTCGGCCAGGGCGCGCATAACTATCTGTACGAAGCGGGCGGCGCCGCGGTATTGGGCAGCATTCAGCCACAGCCGATTGATGCTGCCAGCGACGCGACTCTGCCGCTCGATAAAGTCGCGGCGAAAATCAAAGCCGATGACATCCACTTTGCACGCACCAAACTGTTAAGCCTCGAAAACACCCATAACGGCAAAGTGCTGCCGCGCGAATACCTGAAAGATGCGTGGGAATTTACCCGCGAGCGCGGGCTTGCCCTGCACGTTGACGGTGCGCGTATCTTCAACGCCATCGTGGCGTACGGCTGCGAGCTGAAAGATGTCACGCAATATTGCGACTCCTTCACCATCTGTCTGTCCAAAGGGCTGGGTACGCCGGTTGGCTCCCTGCTGGTCGGCAACGCGGATTACATCAAGCGCGCGAACCGCTGGCGTAAAATGACAGGCGGCGGGATGCGTCAGGCAGGCATTCTGGCGGCGGCTGGTCTGTATGCGCTGAAAAATAACGTTCAACGTTTGCAGGACGATCACGACAATGCCGCGTGGATGGCTGAACAACTGAAAGAAATTGGCGCTGACGTGATGCGTCACGACACCAACATGCTGTTCGTGCGCGTTGGGGAAGAGAACGCAGCCGCGCTCGGCGAGCATATGCGCGCCAACGGCGTGCTGATCAACGCCTCGCCGATTGTGCGACTGGTGATGCATCTGGATGTGGATCGCCAGAAGCTGGCAGAAGTAGTCGGCCACTGGAAATCATTTTTACGCTCTAAATAAGCAGTCTAATGAAACGTTAAGGAGAACAACGTGCCACACACTATTCTGGTGCTCGGTGCCAGCGGCTACATCGGCCAGCATCTGGTCACTGAACTGAGCGCGCGCGGGGCAACCGTACGGGCAGCGGCACGTAACACGGATCGTCTGCAAAAACTGGCGCTGCCCGGCGTCAGCTGTCATCACGTGGACCTCAACTGGCCGGAAGGCCTGCCAGCCCTGCTGGACGGGGTCGACACCGTTTATTTCCTGGTGCACGGCATGGGCGAAGGCGGTAACTTCGTCGCCCACGAACGTCAGGTCGCGCTGAATGTGCGCGATGCCCTGCGCCAGCAGCCAGTCAAACAGATTATCTTTTTGAGTTCGCTGCAGGCCCCGGAAAATGAGCAGTCCGACCATTTACGCGCGCGCCAGATTACCGGCGAACTTCTGCGCGAAGCGGGCATTCCGGTGACAGAACTGCGGGCCGGGATTATCGTCGGCGCGGGATCTGCCGCCTTCGAAGTAATGCGCGATATGGTTTACAACCTGCCGGTGCTGACGCCGCCGCGCTGGGTGCGTTCCCGCACCACGCCGATCGCCCTGGAAAATTTGCTCTATTACCTGGTGGAATTACTCAATCACCCAACCGATACGCACCGCGTGCTGGAAGCCGCCGGGCCTGATGAGCTGAGCTATCAGCAGCAGTTCGAGCATTTCATGCGCATCAGCGGTCGCCATCGCCCGTTAATTCCCATTCCTTTCCCTACTAGCTGGATTTCGGTGTGGTTCCTCAATGTCATCACCTCCGTGCCGCCGACCACCGCCAAGGCGCTGATCCAGGGGCTGAAACACGATCTGTTGGCTGACGATCGCGAACTTCGGGCACTGATCCCGCAGACGCTTATCTCTTTTGACGAAGCGGTGAAACGCACGCTGAAAGAAGAAGAGCAGCTGATGAACTCCAGCGACTGGGGCTACGATGCCCAGGCTTTCGCCCGCTGGCGGCCAGAATATGGGTATTTTCCAAAGCAGGCGGGCTGCACCATCAGTACCTCCGCCAGCCTTGACGCGTTATGGCAGGTCGTCAACCAGCTCGGCGGTAAAGAGCGCTATTTCTTCGGCAATATTCTATGGGATATTCGCGGCGCGATGGACCGTGTAATGGGACATAAACTGGCTAAAGGCCGCCCGGAACGTGAGATGCTGAAAACCGGTGACGCGGTGGATAGCTGGAAAGTGATCATCGTTGAACCGCAAAAACAGCTTTCGCTGTTGTTCGGCATGAAAGCACCAGGCCTCGGGCGCCTCACCTTCAGCATGAAGGATAAAGGCGACCATCGTGAAATCGACGTTCGCGCCTGGTGGCATCCGCACGGTATGCCAGGCTTATTCTATTGGCTGCTGATGATCCCCGCACATCTGTTCATTTTTCGGGGTATGGCGAAGCGCATTGCCAGGCTCGCCGAAGAAATCACGCACAAATAGACAAAACAAGAATTTTTCTTCGCAGTTTCCCATTGCAACTCAGCGTAATTCACGGAAAAATGCGCACAAAATTCTTTTCAGACACAGTGGATTGATATGAAGGTACTGGTCACCGGAGCCACCAGCGGTTTAGGCCGTAATGCGGTGGAATATCTGCGCCGTAAAGGCATCAGCGTCAGAGCAACCGGTCGCAATGCGGCAATGGGTCGGCTGCTGGAAAAAATGGGCGCTGAGTTTGTTCAGGCCGATCTGACCGAACTGGTGTCTTCGCAGGCGAAAGTGATGCTCGCCGGGATCGACACGCTGTGGCACTGCTCCAGTTTCACGTCCCCGTGGGGCACGCAGGAAGCCTTCGATTTAGCCAACGTGCGCGCCACGCGCCGTCTGGGCGAATGGGCCGTTGCCTGGGGCGTGCGCAACTTTATTCATATCTCGTCGCCGTCACTGTACTTTGATTATCACCATCATCGTGACATCAAAGAAGAGTTCCGCCCGCAGCGTTTTGCCAATGAATTTGCCCGCAGCAAAGCCGCTGGTGAAGAGGTCATTAACCTGCTGGCTCAGGCGAACCCGAATACCCGTTTCACGGTACTGCGCCCGCAAAGCCTGTTTGGCCCGCACGATAAAGTGTTTATTCCGCGTCTGGCGCAGATGATGCATCACTACGGCAGCGTGCTGCTGCCGCGTGGCGGCAATGCGCAGGTGGACATGACCTACTACGAAAACGCGGTACATGCGATGTGGCTGGCGAGCCAGCCGCTGTGTGATTCGCTGCCTTCCGGTCGCGTTTACAACATCACCAACGGCGAGCCGCGCAGCCTGAAAAGCATCGTGCAGAAGCTTATTGACGAGCTGGATATTCAGTGCCGCATCCGCTCGGTGCCCTATCCGATGCTGGATATGGTCGCCCGCAGCATGGAAAAATTCGGCAACAAGGCGGCAAAAGAGCCGTCGTTCACCCACTATGGCGTGTCGAAGCTGAACTTTGACTTCACGCTGGACATCAGCCGCGCTGAAAAAGAGCTCGGCTATCAGCCCATCGTGACGCTGGATCAAGGCATTGTGGAAACCGCCCACTGGCTGAAAGATCACGGCAAACTACCGCGCTAACCGTCAACCCTGACCGTATTTTTCCAGTAACGCTTCGGCAATGGCCTGCGTTTGCGCATCCGCCACGCCGTCCCAACGTTCGGGGCGGAAGTGCATCTGGAACGCCATAATCACCCGTTTCTTCTGCGCGTAGGTCATCCCCGGCGTCACTTCATAGCCATAGCGTGCGAGCAAATCCAGCACTGACGCGGTATTCACCGGTTCCTGCGGCTGACGTCCATTGAGATAAAATGCCACCCGGTTCTCATCCGGCCAGGCGCCTATCCCCTGCTTCGCCAGTTGCAGCCACGGGAACAGCGGCCCTGGATCGTCTTTACGCTGCGGCGCAACGTCTGCATGTGCCACCACGTTTTGCGGTTCAATGTGATAGCGGGCAATGATGTCTTTTGCCAGCGGGATCAGCGCGTTGATTTGCGACGGGGCAAACGGAGTAAAGCTTTTTACGCCCGCCGTTTTCTCCCAGCCTGGGTTTTCCAGTTCGATGCCAATCGATGTGTCATTGATACGTGTAGCGCCGCGCCAGAAGCTTATTCCCGC
Source organism: Citrobacter sp. 18056 (assembly GCA_902706235.1). Taxonomy (GTDB): domain Bacteria; phylum Pseudomonadota; class Gammaproteobacteria; order Enterobacterales; family Enterobacteriaceae; genus Scandinavium; species Scandinavium manionii. The sequence continues at coordinate 155,687 of CACSJR010000007.1, forward strand.
ATGCCAGGCCAAATCCTGTTCCGGAACCAGCTGCCAGATAAGCGGTTTACCCTTTCTTTCGGGCGGCGTGTTCGGAATCAGATAGTGCACGCTGACATCCTTAGCCGTCAGCGTCGCCAGAGAATTTTCAAAATCCCCGGCGGTATAATGGAGAACCAGCACTTTAATGCGCGGATACGCATTGGGCGCCGGATGACTGGCGTCCAGCATATAGCCCGGTTTGCTGATGAGATTCTGCTGACTGGCGTCCTTATCACTGCCGCAGCCCGCCAACAGCAACGCCAGCGCTATCGGTAAAAAACGTTTCATCGGCGTACTTTTACGGCGGTGCCACTGACGCTGACCATCAACATGCTGCTGTCTTTGCCGACGGTTTCATAGTCGATATCAATGCCGACAACCGCATCGGCGCCCAGCGCTTTGGCCTGCTCGCCCAGCTCCTGAAACGCTATTTCACGCGCTTTGCGCAGCTCTTTTTCGTACGCACCGGAGCGCCCGCCGACGATATCGCGGATACCGGCAAAAAAATCACGGAAAATGTTCGCGCCGAGAATCGCTTCCCCGGTCACCACGCCGCAGTATTCGACGATGGTTTGTCCTTCCAGTGTTGGGGTCGTTGAGAATTGCATTCGTCCTCCTTCTTCAATGCCTTAGCTCAGTTAATCAAACACATTATCGTACCGATACGCTATGCTTGAAAACATCTAAATACCGTAGTCAGTCTATACCCTAAATAATTCGAGTTGCAGGCAGGCGGCAAGCCTGAGAATCCCAGGAGCTTACTCAGGTAAGTGACTGGGGTGAGCAGGCGTAGCCAACGCTCATGCAACTTGTAGTATGACGGGAATATAAGGAAATCACTCATGCGTTACTCTGCCGCTGCTCTTCTTGTCCCTTGCGCCCTTTTGCTGAGCGCCTGCACCACCGTCACCCCTGCGTTCAAGGATATCGGTACCCGTTCAGGTCCTTGCGTAGAAGGTGGCCCGGACACCGTTGCACAGAAGTTTTACGACTATCACATTCAGCACCGCACCACCGATTTAGCCGCACTGCGTCCATACCTGAGCGATGATCTGGCAAAAGTGCTTAACGATGCGAACAACGATCCGAATAAACGCGCTCTGTTGCAGGAAGACTTGTTCTCCAGCCGCACAACACCCGCCGACAGCGCTGATGTAGCCAGCGCATCAACCATCCCAAATACTGACGCCCGCAACATTCCGCTTCGCGTTGAACTGAAACAAGGTTCTCAGAGCTGGCAGGATGAAGTACTGATGATCCGCGAAGGCCAATGCTGGGCTGTAGACGACGTGCGCTACCTCGGCGGCACCGTTCACGCCCCGGCGGGCACGCTGCGCCAGACGCTGACCAAGTAAAATCCCCCTTAATAACTCAGGTTAAATGTCTGGCATTCTGTGATGGATGCCGACATTTATTTCCTTGCCCCTGCGCTCTCGCTATTTTGTGCTAACTTTAAGTGTAAACGTGGTTTATATTTAAGTTTTAACGCACAAATATTGCATAACTATTCTGTGAACGTTACTATCTGCGGCCTCAATAGCTATCGGTGTCAGATTTCCCGGATGAGTATAAAACTAGAAGGCATTAACTGCTTTTACGGCGCACATCAGGCGCTGTTCGACATAACCCTGGATTGCCCGCAGGGTGAAACGCTGGTGCTGCTTGGCCCTAGCGGCGCGGGAAAAAGTTCGCTGTTGCGCGTGCTTAACCTGCTGGAGATGCCGCGTTCCGGCCAACTCTCCATTGCGGGAAATCAATTCAATTTCAGCAAAGCCCCTTCCGATAAAGCGATACGCGATCTGCGTCAAAACGTCGGAATGGTCTTCCAGCAGTACAATCTGTGGCCGCACTTAACCGTGCAGCAAAACCTGATTGAAGCCCCCTGCCGCGTGCTCGGTTTATCGAAAGAGCAGGCGCTGGCGCGTGCCGAAAAGTTACTGGAACGTCTACGTCTGAAACCCTACAGCGACCGCTATCCTTTACACCTTTCCGGTGGTCAGCAGCAGCGCGTGGCCATTGCCCGTGCGCTGATGATGGAACCGCAGGTTCTGCTGTTTGATGAGCCAACCGCCGCACTGGACCCGGAAATCACTGCCCAGATTGTGAGCATCATTCGTGAGCTGGCTCAGACCCAAATTACGCAAGTGATCGTCACCCATGAAGTCGAAGTGGCGCGTAAAACCGCCAGTCGTGTGGTGTATATGGAAAACGGCCACATCGTCGAGCTTGGGGATGCGAGCTGCTTTGCCAAGCCGCAGACCGAAGCGTTTAAAAACTATCTTTCACACTGATGTTTTCGGGAACAATGACAATGAAAAAAATCGTGATTGCCGCGCTGCTCGCCAGCGTCAGCCTTTCCGCTGGTGCAGCCCAGACTATTCGTTTTGCGATGGAAGCGTCTTATCCTCCGTTTGAATCCATCGATGCCAACAACAAGATCGTCGGCTTCGACGTGGACCTGGCGAACGCGCTGTGCAAACAGATCGACGCCACCTGTACGTTCACCAACCAGGCGTTCGACAGCCTGATCCCAAGCCTGAAATTCCGTCGTTTTGACGCGGTAATTTCCGGTATGGACATCACGCCAGAGCGTGAAAAGCAGGTCCTGTTCACTCAGCCGTACTACGAGAATTCTGCGTTGTTTGTGGGCCAGAAAGGCAAAGTGGCGGATATCGCCGCGCTGAAAGGTAAAAAAGTGGGCATGCAAAACGGCACCACGCACCAGAAATTCATCATGGATAAACATCCAGAAATCACCACCGTGCCGTACGACAGCTATCAGAATGCGAAGCTGGACCTGCAAAATGGCCGTATTGACGCGGTGTTCGGCGATACCGCCGTGGTGACCGAATGGCTAAAAGCCGATCCGAAACTGGCGGCCATTGGCGATAAAGTGACAGACAAAGAATACTTTGGTACTGGCCTCGGCATCGCCGTGCGTCAGGGCAACAGCGATTTGCAGCAGAAGCTGAACGATGCGCTGACCAAAGTGAAGCAGGATGGGACGTACAAAACCATCTACAGCAAATGGTTCCAGAAGTAATTCTTGATGAACGAAATGTTTCCATTAGCAAGTGCCGCCGGGATGACCGTCGGCCTTGCCGTTTGTGCTCTGGCGATTGGCCTGGTGCTGGCGATGATCTTTGCGGTTTGGGAGTCAGCGAAATGGCGTCCCGTCGCGTGGGTTGGCACCGGACTGGTCACCCTTCTGCGTGGATTACCGGAAATTCTGGTGGTCCTGTTCATCTATTTCGGCTCTTCACAGCTGCTGCTGATGCTGTCCGACGGCTTTACGCTGAACCTCGGTTTTGCGCAGATCCCGGTGCAGGTGCAGATTGAAAACTTCGACGTCAGTCCGTTCCTCTGCGGCGTGATTGCGCTGTCCCTGCTCTATTCCGCTTACGCGTCGCAGACCCTGCGCGGTGCGCTGAAAGCGGTGCCGGTGGGTCAGTGGGAATCCGGCCAGGCGCTTGGGCTGTCTAAAGCCGCCATTTTCTTCCGCCTGGTGATGCCGCAAATGTGGCGTCATGCGCTGCCGGGGCTGGGTAACCAGTGGCTGGTGCTGCTGAAAGATACCGCGCTGGTGTCGCTTATCAGCGTGAACGATTTGATGCTGCAAACCAAAAGCATCGCCACCCGGACCCAGGAACCGTTTACCTGGTACATCGTGGCGGCGGCGATTTACCTCGTCATCACCCTGCTCAGTCAGTACATCCTCAAACGCATTGACCTGCGCGCGACTCGCTTTGAACGGAGGCCAGGCTGATGCTTGAGTATTTACCCGAACTGCTGAAAGGGCTGCATACCAGCCTGACGCTGACCGTAGCCTCAATTGTGCTGGCGCTGATCCTGTCGTTGATTTTCACCATCATTCTGACGCTGAAAACGCCGGTGCTGGTGTGGATTGTCCGCGCCTACATCACGCTGTTTACCGGCACGCCGCTGCTGGTGCAAATCTTCCTGATTTACTATGGCCCGGGCCAGTTCCCGCAGTTGCAGAACTATCCTGCGCTGTGGCATTTGTTCTCCGAACCCTGGCTGTGCGCCATGATCGCCCTGTCGCTTAACAGCGCCGCGTATACCACGCAGCTGTTCTTTGGTGCGATCCGCGCCATTCCGGAAGGCCAGTGGCAATCCTGTGGCGCGCTGGGGATGAGCAAGAAAGACACGCTGGCCATTTTGCTGCCATATGCCTTTAAGCGCGCCCTCTCCTCTTACTCCAACGAAGTGGTGCTGGTGTTCAAGAGTACCTCTCTGGCCTACACCATCACGCTGATGGAAGTGATGGGCCACGGGCAGTTGCTGTACGGACGCACCTACGACGTGATGGTATTTGGTGCCGCAGGTCTGGTCTATCTGGTGGTCAACGGATTACTGACGTTGATCATGCGTCTCGTTGAGCGCAAAGCGCTGGCGTTTGAACGCCGCAATTAAACTGCATAAAATATCGACAACAAAGCGGACCCTCACCAGAGCGTCCGCTTTTTTTTATTTCACAACGAAATAGTTAATCATTTTTATTGCATACAAATTCACAAAATGGCAAGGTAAGTCCTATGCCACAGAGACGGCACAACATCATAAGATTGACCGACGGGAGCTTTACCATGAAGAAACTTATTCTGGCAGCGCTGCTTGCCACCTTCGCCACAGGCGCGGCTGCGGCAGAGAAAATCAGCTTTGGCGTATCCGCCACCTATCCACCGTTTGAATCCCTTGATGCCAATAACCAGATTGCCGGTTTTGATATCGATCTGGCCAAAGCCTTATGCAAACAAATGCAGGCGGAATGCACCTTCACCAACCACGCGTTTGACAGCCTGATCCCGTCGCTGAAATTCAAAAAATATGACGCGGTGATCTCCGGTATGGACATCACACCAGAGCGCAGCAAACAAGTGACGTTCACCGACCCGTACTACGCCAACTCGGCGCTGGTGATTGCGAAAAAGGGCGAGTTCACCTCTTTTGAGCAGCTGAAAGGCAAACGTATCGGCATGGAAAACGGCACCACGCATCAGAAATACTTGCAGGATAAGCACCCGGAAGTGAAAACCGTGGCCTATGACAGCTACCAGAATGCGATCATCGACCTGAAAAATGGCCGTATCGACGGTGTGTTTGGCGACACGGCAGTGGTCAATGAATGGCTGAAAACCAACCCGCAGCTGGGTGTCGCAACGCCAAAAGTGACCGATCCGCAGTACTTCGGCACTGGCCTTGGGATTGCCGTGCGTCCGGATAACAAGGCGCTGCTGGAAAAACTGAACGGCGCGCTGAAAGCCATTAAAGCCGACGGGACGTACCAGAAAATCAGCACTCAGTGGTTCCCGCAATAAGCCATTGATGCATTGAAATTAAAAAGCCGGGCAATCAATCGCCCGGCTTTTTACTGCCCATCGTTTAGAGCGGCACGTAAAAGCGGAAACACGCTCCCGGTGTCACATCCATCAAACGAATGCCGCCGCCGTGCAATTCCAGCATCCGGCGCACAATAAGCAGTCCCAGTCCGCCGCGATCTTCACGCGCGCTTCGAGCGTTGAGCGCCGAAGGACGCTGGAATAGCTGTTCGCGCAACGCCTGCTCAATGCCCGGCCCGCTGTCCGCGACTTCCACCTGCAGCTGGGCGTTTTCCTGCCATATGCGAAGCTGAATAGTGCCGCCGACCGGGGTGTGGCGCACCGCGTTGTCCAGCAAATTGGTCACCACGCGCTCAATCATCGACACGTCGGCATTCACCAGCGGTAGTGAACGCGGCATTTCCACCTGCAGTTTTAACTGTCGCGTTTCGATGGCCAGGTCGAATTTTTGCGCCACGTCCTGAATCAGTTCGCCGATGGCAAATCGTTCCAGTTGCGGCTTGATGCCGCCGTGCTCAAGTTTCGCTAACTCAAACAGCTGTTGCGACAGATGCCGCACTTTGTGCCCCTGACGAAGCGCAATCGCCAGATACTGACGGTTATCCTCTGGCGACAGCGTGTCGGCTTTCATCGACAATGTTTCCAGATAACCCAGCAGTGAGGTCAGCGGCGTACGCAAATCATGGGAGATGTTGGCGATAAATTCGCGGCGCTGGCGATCGCTGTCAGAAAGTTGATCCCACTGGCTGGCAATTTTGCGCGCCAACTCGATAAAGGTGTTGTGCAGAATAGCCACTTCGTTGGCCGGTTCAGTTTCCGGCGTTTGCTGCGCCAGCTGTTTGATGGCGCTAATGCTGTCCTGATCCAGACCACGCACGTCCGCCGTCAGCTGTTTCACCGGACGCGTCACCCAGTACCAGACCATCACGCCCGCCAGCAAACCAAACAGCGCCACCAAAAGCAGCGACCACAGTACCGTGCTCCACAGCGCTTTCTGCCAGGCGCTGTCGGAAAGCGCGTTGAGATCTTCGCCCTGCAAAATAATGTACAGATAGCAGTGCAGTTCGCCGTTGAATCTTACCGGCGCAACGCTGAACACTTTTTCTTTATCCAGACTGCGCGGATCGTCACCAAAAATAGGCCACGCTGCGCCGCCGAGGAAAGTCTGCAATGGCGCGATGTCGATTTTCTGCCGCTTCACATGGCCCGCTGGCGCGGCGTCGGCCAGCAATTCCCCTTCGGGTGAGACCAGATACAGCTCCACGCTCGGGTTAAGCGTCATCAGCCGGGTAAATAACATTTGCAGCGTCTGGCGGTTCACGTCGCCCTGTTTATCCAGCAGCGGCTCGCTGTTAACGATCTGCTGTGCCAGCCCGGCGGACAAACGTTGCACCATCGCGCTACCGTACTGGCTGGTGCTGTAAAGCTGCACGCTGCATGCCGCCACCGCGCAGAGCAGCAAGATTGCGGTAAAGACCAGCGTCAACCGCTGGCTGAGGCTGAGGCGGCGGATCATATCGCGTGCTCCGTTTTCTCACTGGCGAACTTATAACCTTTCCCCCACACCGTCAGGATAATTTCCGGCTCGGCGGGGTCGCGCTCGATTTTGATGCGCAGGCGGTTGATATGGGTGTTGACGGTGTGCTCGTAGCCTTCATGCTGATAACCCCAGACGCGGTCCAGCAGTGACAGACGCGAAAACACTTCGCCGGGATGGCGGGCAAACCAGTACAGCAGATCGAACTCGCGCGGCGTCAGCTCGATAATGTCCCCGCGCAGGCGCACTTCGCGGCTCAACGGATCAATGTTCAGCCCGTGACAGGCGATGTGCCCGCCTTCCATGCGAATGTTCTGCCCCATCGCCTCCTGGCGACGAAACAGCGCTTTCACGCGCGCAATCAGCTCAAGCACCGAAAACGGTTTGGGCAGATAGTCATCGGCCCCCATTTCGAGGCCCAGCACGCGGTGCGTCTCACTGGTTCGCGCGCTGATGATGATCACCGGCAGGTAGCGCGTCATCTGACGAATGCGGCGGCAAATCTCCAGGCCGTCGACGCCGGGCAACATTAAATCGAGGATAACGGCATCCCAGACCTGTTTTTCCAGCTGAACCAGCGCCTGATGGCCATCCGCTTCGTGGACAATCTGGTAACCCTCATCCTGCAGGTTTAGCCGCAGCAAGGTCGCGATATCCTGATCGTCTTCCACCAGCAGTATTTTCTTTGGGTTATTCATCGCGTTTCACCAACAGTCTTTTCTCCAAGCTTAACGCAGGCGGGCGCCGCAAGTTATCACATTTTATTTAAACTTCCGTGAGGATGTGGTGATAAGAAATCCCGCATGCTGGTGACATGTCATTCACGGAGAGCCGACCATGTCCCGGATGCGTTCCAAAACGATTCACCCGCTCTGGCTGCGCTGCTGCCATTGGGTTAACGCCATCGCCATCGCGGGCATGATGTTCAGCGGCTGGCGCATTTATAACGCCTCTCCGCTGTTCGGTTTCTCCTTCCCGGCGGAAATCACGCTCGGCGGCTGGCTCGGCGGCGCATTGCAGTGGCATTTCGCCATGATGTGGGTGCTGGTGATTAACGCCACCGTCTATTTGTCGCTCGGCATTATCAGCGGCCATTTCAAACGTAAATTCTTCCCGCTGTCGCTGCGTGAATTATTCAATGACCTGCAACAGGCGCTGCGCGGCAAACTTCAGCATGCCGACCTCAGCCATTACAACATGGTGCAAAAGCTGGCCTACGGCGGCGTAATTCTGCTGGGCATCGGGCTGGTGTTGTCCGGCCTGGTGCTGTGGAAATCGGTTCAGTTTTCCCTGCTGCGGGAGCTGCTTGGCGGCTACGAAGCCGCGCGTTATATCCACTTTTTCTGTATGAGCGCCATGGCGTTGTTCGTGGTTATCCATTTGCTGATGGTGCTGCTGGTGCCACGTACGCTGCTCGCCATGCTACGGGGCCGTTAAGGAGAACAGATGAAAAAGCCCGGTTTTCTTTCCGACAGTGACGCCCGCGACCTGGTGAAGGACGCAGAAAAGTTACTCAGCCCGGACCGCCGACGCGTGCTGCGCCAGGGGCTGACCCTCGGCGGCATCATGATGCTGACCGGTTGCGACATCAGCGATAACGAAAGCGTCGAGACTGCGCTGTCCCGCATGTCCCGCTTTAACGACCGGGTGCAGGGTTTTCTGTTCAGCCACCGCAATCTGGCACCTGAATATAAAGCGTCCGAGATAACCCGTCCGTTCCCGTTTAACGCCTTTTATGGCTGGGATGACATTCCACAGATTGATGGTCGTGATTTCCAGCTGGAAATAAGGGGCCTGGTGCGCGACACCAAACGCTGGACGCTGCCGGAGCTGTATCACATGCAGCAGGTCAGCCAAATCACCCGCCATATTTGCGTTGAAGGCTGGAGCGCCATCGGCAAATGGGGCGGCGTGCCGTTCGCTCATTTCTTACAGCTGATTGGTGCGGATATGCGCGCGAAATATATCAGCTTCCGCTGTGCGGATGATTATTACACCAGCATTGATATGGCCACTGCATTACATCCGCAAACCCTGCTGGCCCTGACCTGGGATAACAAAATTCTCCCTCCGGAATACGGCTATCCGATGAAAATCCGTATTCCGACCAAGCTCGGCTACAAAAACCCAAAACACGTTTTATCCATCGAAGTCACCAATCGTTTCCCGGGCGGTTACTGGGAAGACCAGGGTTACAACTGGTTTGGTGGCAGTTAAACCCAGAAGCACTTCACAACGTAAAAATGAGGAATTCCCATGAAAAAATTAATGCTTGCAGCTGCTGCCTTCTCTGCCCTGGTGATGTTTAACGTTCAGGCCGCCGACAGCATGAGCAAAGACAGTATAGCGAAAGACAATATGTCGATGTCCCACGACGGTATGGCCAAAGACGGGATGTCAAAACCCCACGATAAAATGTGCAAAGACGGCATGTGCAAGGATGGGATGAAGAAAGACGGGATGAAGAAGGACGCCATGAAAAAAGACAGCATGGGCAAAATGGACAACATGTCGAAAGACGGCATGAAAAAGGATGAGATGAAGAAAGATGAGATGAAAAAAGAGAGTATGTCTAAATAAGCTGGCTGGCAGGCCGGGCGTGGCGTAGTCGCCGCCCGGCCTCATTTTAACGGTGAATCAACAGCGTCAGTACTTCGTAATGCGCAGTGTGAGGGAACATATCAAACAGCTGCACGCGTGATACCCGGTACGCCGGCAGATAGCTGAAATCTTTCGCCATCGACTGCGCGTTGCAGCTGGAATAGATAATAAACGGCGGCGCCATGTCGCTGAGGTAGTCGCATAACGCTTTGCCAATCCCACGGCGCGGCGGATTCACCAGCACCAGCTCAGGCACGCTACCCTGATCGGTCGCAAACTGCGTGGAGTCGAGCGCCTGAAAATGCAGATTTTGTAGTCCCAGTTCCGCAGCCGACTGCTTTGCACAGGCAATGGCTTCCGCTGAGATTTCTATTCCGGTCAGCTGCATTTCTGGCGTGGCGCAGTGCAACCCAAAACCGCCCACGCCGCAAAAGAGATCCCACATATGCTGAACCGGTAAGGCTCGCACCCAATCGCGCGCGGTGGCATACAATTCACTCGCCACCGTCGGGTTAGTCTGGAAGAAACTTTGCGGACGGATCCACAGCGGCACGTTGTTGAAACGCTCGGCCAGCGCCTGCTGGTCAGTGAGGAAAATCTCCTGCTCGCCTTCCATGATTGCCATGTGCACCGGCTGGATATTCACTGAAATTACTTTCAGCTGCGGCAACTGAGCCTGTAATGACGGCAACGCCGCGCGCAGTTGTTCCAGTTTGGCATCAGAGCGCAGAACAAAGCGCAGCATCATTCCGCCATCGAGCTGGCTTTCGGTCAGCAGCAGATATTTCAGCTCCCCACGCTTACGCGCGACGTTATACGGCGTCAGGCCCGCGCGGGCGATAAACGGTTTCAGGGCGGTAAATACCGGGGCAAACGAGGCGGGATATAGCGGGCAGTCGCATAAATCTTCCGGCGTGCCGTCGCGATGCAGCATCCCGAGCAGCGGTTTTTCGACGCTGCCGCTGACGACCATTTTGGCTTTGTTACGAAAACCCATTTCCGGGCCGCTAACCGGTGCGCACCACTCTTCTACCGTCGAGAACGACAGCAGTTGCTGAAGATCCGCCATTTTGGCGGCAAGCTGTTGGGATACCGGCTGTTCGAGCCACTGACAGGAGCGACAGCGTCCGGCATCATAGAGTGCGCACTGCATACAAAGACCTTTGAAATTCCAGGGGCCGGGATTGTATCACCGTTATTGCAGACGGAAAAACCGACGGCTGGCGGCGGGCACAAAAAGCAGCATCAGCACCAGAATATCAGGCAGTTTTTGCATCACCAGCGAACGTAAAATTTCGCGTTTGGATTCGCCCGCAATGCTGAACAGTTCTGGATAACCATAACCCAGTGACGCGGACCACAGATAGCCGGCGGCAATAACCTGGGTCAGGAAGTAGATCCAGCGCGCCCAGTTTCGCCCTTTGACCAGCGAAAATGCACACCAGATTTCCACAAAAACCAGCACCAGACTCGCCATAAACACCAGCGTTAGCGTCCAGGTTTGAACGCTACGGCGCACGAATTCCACCATGCCCAGGGGGCCCAGCAGATTAAGGATCATCAGCAAATCCAGCGCACGAATCAGGATAATCGCGAGCGCCGCCACCTGCACCATCGCAGGGACGTTCAGACGAGCATGTGAATGTCGGGTTTTAGAAAAGAATCGCAATTGTGGCCTTCCATGAAAACGTCTCCCCGGGAAGCCCGAGGAGACGATGACACAACGCTTTAGATTTTAAGCGGTTCAGCCGCGTCTTGCACGCTGGATATCGCGTACACGCTGCTTTTCAGACCTTGCCATGATGAACCAGGCGATTAAACCAACAATCCCGACCACGCCAAGGATAAGCGTCGCCAGGGCATTGATTTCTGGGTTAACCCCCATACGCACGTTGGAGAACACCAGCATCGGCAAGGTAGTTGCGCCCGGCCCGGAAACAAAGCTGGCGATAACCAGGTCGTCCAGCGACAGCGTAAACGCCAGCAGCCAGCCGGAAACCACCGCAGGCATAATCATCGGCAGCGTGATCACGAAAAAGACCTTCAGCGGCGTCGCGCCAAGATCCATCGCCGCCTCTTCAATTGAGCGGTCAAGCTCACGCAGTCGCGACGAAATCACCACCGCCACGTACGCGGTACAGAAGGTGACGTGCGCCAGCCAGATGGTGAACATCCCACGATCGGACGGCCAACCGGTGGCGTGCCCGAGTGCCACGAACAGCAACAGCAGCGACAAGCCGGTGATCACATCCGGCATAACCAGCGGCGCGGTTATCATAAACGCAAAGCCGTTCGAGCCGCGGAAGCGCCCGAAACGCACCATCACGACCGCGGCGATGGTGCCGAGAATGGCCGCCATCGTCGCCGCACAGGCGGCAATGGTCAGGCTCAGGCCCACGGCGCTCATCATCGCATCGTCACGGAACAGTTCGCCGTACCAGCGCGTTGACCAGCCCGCCCACACCGTCACCAGCCGGGAACTGTTGAAGGAATAGATAACCAGCATCAGCATTGGCGCGTAAAGGAACGAGAACCCGAGGATCAGAATCAAAATACGCCACGGCGAGCGAACGACCGGTAAGTTGTTCATCCGTGTTCCCCCATCTGTTTTTGCTGATGTTTGTGGAACCACATAATCGGCACAATCAGCAGCAGCAACATCACCACCGCCACCGCCGAGGCAACCGGCCAATCGCGGTTATTAAAGAACTCCTGCCACAGCACGCGGCCAATCATGATGGTGTCCGGGCCACCGAGCAGTTCCGGGATAACAAACTCCCCTACTGCCGGAATAAAGACCAGCATCGACCCGGCGATAATCCCGCCTTTGGTCAACGGCACGATCACGCTGAAGAAGGTTTTCAGCGGCTTCGCGCCCAGGTCCAGTGAGGCTTCCACCAGCGAGTAATCAATGCGGGTCAGCGCGGTGTAAATCGGCAGCACCATAAACGGCAGATAGGCATACACAATCCCGATGTATACCGCCAGATTGGTGTGCAGAATTTCCAGCGGCTGATGGATAATCCCAGTCCACATCAGGAAGTTATTCAGCACGCCATTACTTTTCAGGATCCCCATCCATGCATACACGCGAATAAGGAACGAGGTCCACGACGGCAGAATCACCAACAGCAGCAGGATGTTCCGCGTTGACGTCTTACTGTGCGCCACCGCCCACGCCAGCGGGTAGCCGAGCAGCAGGCAGAAAACGGTCGAAATCGCCGCCACCTGCAACGACTGCAAATATGCCTCGATGTACAGCGGATCGTCCGTCAGTTGCAGGAAGTTGCCGATATTAAGCGTCAGGGTTATCTGGTCATCGGCCCATTCCCACAGGTCGGTATACGGGGGAATAGCACGCGCCATTTCCGCCAGACTGATTTTAAAGACAATCAGAAACGGCAGTAAAAACAGCAGGAACAGCCACAGATACGGCAGCGCGATCACCAGTTTTCGCCCGTGCTTCATCTGCATTTTCGACATATACGCGGCAAAGCCGCCAGGCTGTTTTGCACGAACCGGAGGTTCTAATGTACTCATTGCGCCCTCCTCTATACCGTCAGGACCACACAGCTGTCCGCATCCCAGCACAGACGCACTTCATCGCCCCAGGTCGGCAGACCTTTACGATAGCGATGCTCGTTCTGTAACTGGGCGCTGATCATCTGGCCGCTTTTCAGGCGCACGTGATAAATCGACAGATCGCCGAGATAGGCGATGTGCACCACTTCGCCGACCGCAAAGTTGTAGCCGTCGGCCGGGGGCTCCTCGCAGAGCATGATTTTTTCCGGACGTAGCGCCACGTACACCGGCACGTTATCCAGCACCGATGCGTCGACATCCACCTTCAGCGGATGCATCAGCCCCGGCGAGTCAATCACCAGCCCTTGTTCCTGGCGCTCTTTCAACAGTCCTTCGAACACATTCACCGAGCCGATAAACTCGGCGCTAAAACGGGTGGTCGGATGCTCGTAAATGTCTTCCGGTTCGCCGGTCTGCACGAACTTACCGCGGTTCATGATTGCGATGCGCCCGGCCATGGTCATCGCCTCTTCCTGGTCATGCGTCACCATCACGCAGGTCACGCCGACGCGTTCAAGAATATCCACCACTTCGAGCTGCATCCGGTCGCGCAGTTTTTTATCCAGCGCGCCCATCGGTTCGTCGAGAAGTAATAATTTTGGCCGTTTGGCGAGGCTGCGGGCCAGCGCCACCCGCTGACGCTGACCGCCTGAAAGCTGGTGCGGCTTGCGTTTGGCAAACTCCTGCATGTGGACGAGGCTGAGCATTTCCTGCACCCGGGCAGTAATTTCCGCTTTCGGCAGCTTGTCCTGCTTCAGGCCAAAGGCGATGTTCTGTTCCACCGTCATGTGCGGAAACAACGCGTAGGACTGGAACATCATATTGATTGGGCGCTGATACGGCGGCACCTGCGACATATCGACGCCATCCAGCACAATCTGCCCGGCGGTAAGGGTTTCAAAACCTGCCAGCATACGCAGCAGCGTCGATTTTCCGCAGCCTGATGGGCCGAGCAGAGCAAAAATTTCGCCTTTATAAATGGTGAGACTCACGTCGTCGACGGCGTGCTGCCCGTCAAAGGATTTGGTCAGATTGCGGATTTCCAGCAGCGGGGTCAGCGCTTTAGGTGTTTTCGCATGTGGGCGTGGGATTGCGTCAGTCACGATGTTGCTCTCCGGCAAAAAACAAACATTTGCATGGTCCGGTGCCATACAAAGAACATCACAGTGCAGCTGCACTGACCTGGTGCGTTTTATTCTTGCCCGGTGGCGTGGAGCTCACCGGGCAAAGCGGGTTTACTTCCCGGTTTTTACTTTGGTCCAGGAACGGGTGACCACGCGGTCAATTTTCGGTGACAGCACGCTCTGGGTGAACAATTTCGCCCGCACGTCCGCTGGCGGATAAATACCCGGGTTATCACGCACTTCAGCACTCAGTAACGGCGTGGCGGCTTTGTTGGCGTTAGCGTAATAAACGTGATTACTGATATTCGCCACCACGTCCGGACGCAGCAGGTAATTCAGGAACTGATACGCTTCATCGGTATTTTTTGCATCTTTAGGAATGGCGAACATATCGAAGTACACCATCGCCCCTTCCTTCGGAATGGTGTAGGCAATGTTCACGCCGTTTTTGGCTTCTTTCGCGCGGTTTGCTGCTTGCAGAATATCGCCTGACCAGCCAATCGAGACGCAAATATCGCCATTCGCCAGGTCGTTAATGTACTGAGAAGAATGGAAATAACGGATAGACGGACGCAGCTTCAACAGCAGATCGTTCGCCGCGCCGGTGTAATCTTTCGGATCTGAACTGTTCGGGTCTTTGCCGAGATAATGCAGCACTGCAGCATAGATTTCGCTTGGTGCATCAAGGAATGAAACGCCACAGCTTTTCAGTTTTTCGAGGTTCTCAGGCTTGAGGATAAGGTCCCAGCTGTTCACCGGCGCATCTTTGCCAAGTGCCGCTTTCACTTTATCGACGTTGTAGCCAATGCCGGTGGTGACCATCATGTACGGAATACCGTATTTATTATCGTGGTCGTTTTGCGCCACCAGCTTGAGCATTTCTGGATCGAGATTTTTGTAATTCGGCAGTTTGCTTTTATCAATCGGCTGGAAAATGCCCGCCTGCGACTGACGCTCAAGGAACTGTGACGATGGCACCACGAGGTCATAACCGGTGCTGCCCGCCATTAATTTACCTTCCAACACTTCGTTGGAATCAAATACGTCATAAACCACTTTAATGCCGGTTTCTTTGGTGAAGTTCGCCAGCGTGTCCGGCGCGATATAATCAGACCAGTTATAAATATGCAGCGTTTTTTGTTCAGCGGCGAGCGTGCTTGCAGAGACAGCCATCAGCGCACCTGTAATCAGACCCGTTAACCATTTCTTACTTAAGGCGGTCATATCTCTTTTCCTTATCAACGTCCGGTAACATGGACTAAAATATACGCACAGCGGTGCATGCAAAAATCATGCATATTTTGTCAGTCTGCAAAGAAAAGGAGAGAGCTTCTCTCCCGGCCGGCATTGCTCGTGATTGCCTCAGGATATTACGCGCCGCATCACCGTAAACGCAGTGTTTCACGCGCCCTGTTAAGGCTTCGCAAGAATAACTTTAGCCAGGGTTCGAGGCTATAGCTCGGGTTAAAAAACGCCTTTTATCAATTTTTTATGCAAGATCACTTTATGCCGTAAGCCAACAAGGGCAATAGAGTGGTGAATAATTCTTTAAGAAGTGGTTAACAGCAGAATATTGGCGGGTTTTACGCAGTCGCGCTGGTGGCGACTGCGTTGATAACGAGGGACTTTAGTGAAGAAAATGGAATTGTGACTCTTCCATCTGTTGCTCTTCTTCTTCGTCCCCTTTAAACAGCAGCTGGTGCGATGCGGCCTCGAGGATAACCATCGATACCTGTTCTTCGCTCTGGCGGAAGAACCATTCGAACTGTTCGCGCGTGACACCCACGTTGACCGACAGCGTCTGGCAAACCACCAGCTTTGGCAGGTTATCATCCTGAATGTCGAGGAACGCTTTCACCGTCAGCGAACTGGCGTTGATAGAGGAGAGATCGGAGGCCAGCGGTAACAGTGCTGAAGGCTTCACTTCCGCCAGCGCCGAGAACAGCACGACGTTGTCGAGCAGATCGAGCTTAGCATCGAAAATGCCCTCAAAATTCTGCATGTGCGGCAAGTGCAGCGCCTGACAGGTATCGCACTCATAGAAGCTGATGCCCATTTCGTCGAGCCATTGACGTAGCGTATCCAGACCCGGAACGACGAGTGAATCCATAAACCCTGAAACCTCTTGCTGTGAAATGAAAGCGTAATCCGAATGAAACGCGTATTAGGGTACGCAAAAATGCATCCAGAAGCTACGACACCGACGAAATCCTGCGCTATCCGCCCGTTTTAAGACAAAAGCCTGGCTGGGCGTAGCGCTCGATCCACTGGATCATTTTACCCGCGATATCGACCCCAGTGGCTTTTTCGATCCCTTCCAGCCCCGGTGACGCATTAACTTCCATCACCAGCGGCCCGCGATTGGCGCGTAAAATATCGACCCCGGCCACGTCCAGCCCCAGCGTTTGCGCCGACTTAATGGCAATTTCGCGCTCCAGCGGCGTAATCTCAGCCACGGTGGCCACGCCGCCGCGATGCAGGTTCGAGCGGAAATCGCCCGGTTTGGCGCGACGTTCAATGGCCGCCACCACTTCATCACCCACCACGAAGCAGCGAATGTCGCAGCCTCTGGCCTCCTGAATGTATTCCTGCACCAGTATGTGCGCGTTCAGGCCACGAAAGGCATCAATCACGCTTTCCGCCGCCTGCCGCGTTTCGGCCAGCACCACGCCAATGCCCTGCGTGCCTTCCACCAGTTTCACTACCAGCGGCGCACCACCGACCATATCGATCATATCGCTGGTGTCATCCGGCGAGTGAGCAATGCCGGTAATCGGTAAGTCGATTCCCTGGCGCGCCAGCAGTTGCAGCGAGCGCAGCTTATCGCGAGCGCGAGTAATCGCGACCGATTCATTCAGTGGATAACTGCCCAGAATTTCAAACTGACGCAGCGCGGCGGTGCCATAAAAGGTGATTGCCGAGCCAATGCGGGGGATCACCGCATCGAAATATGGAAGCTGGCGGCCCTTATAGTGAATGGAGGAAGCCGCCGGACTGATGTTCATATAGCAGGAAAGCGGGTCGAGGATTTCGACCTGATGGCCGCGCTTTGACGCGGCCTCGCGCAGACGTTTACAGGACCAGAGCGTTCCGTCCCGGGACAAAATGGCTATTTTCACCCTGCACCTCACTGTGATGGCCTGAAAAGGCCCGGCACATAATACCGCCGATGTTAGCGGATAGCCCAGCCCTGCTTGTGAAGATAGTCGAGAATAAACGGACGGGTTTCTTTCACGATAGTGCGACGAATGTGGTCACTCCAGGTATCGGCCCGGGTATTACTGTCGCGTGACAGATAGTAATTCGCCACTTCTTCGTCGTAACGCGCCAGCTCGGCGGCATCGACTGGCTGGTAGTGGTTTTCGTGCACCACGATACTGGCTGGCAAACGTGGTTTAGTACCCGGTTCGTCCGCAGGCCAGCCGAGGCACATGCCAAACAGTGGCAGCACGTGCTGCGGCAGCTTCAGCAGTTCAGTCACCGATTCGATGCTGTTACGAATACCGCCAATATACACCCCGCCCAGTCCCAGCGATTCCGCAGCGACCATAGCGTTTTGCCCCATCAGCGCGGTATCCACCGTACCGAGCAGCAGCTGTTCCGCGCGGCCTAAATGGGCATCGGGGCAAATTTGCAGATGGCGGTTAAAGTCGGCGCAGAAAATCCAGAACTCCGCGGCTTTCGCCACATGCTGTTGTCCGCCGGTCAGCGTCACCAGCTGCTCGCGCATCTGTGGGTCAGTCACGCGCACAATGGAACTGCATTGCAAAAAGCTTGAGCTAGCCGCCGCCTGCGCACTGGCAATAATGGCTTCACGTTGCGCCTGGGTAATTGGCTCGTCGGTAAAATGGCGAATGGAACGGTGGCTTAAGAGCAAATCAATGGTCGGCGTCATTACGTTTTTCCTGGTCAGGCGAAGTCGGTTTATCGTTACGTTGCATGAGCTGTGGAGCAATGGTCTGCGCCATACCGCGAAACAGTGCAACCGCGGCAGGGAGCATCAACAGTATGCCCACAAATATCATGATTAGCCCCGCCATTGGGCTGGCGAACGGTGCGGGCAAGGCGACATAGTCTTTAAGAGAAAGCCAGGCCAGTACCAACATCACCATGCCAATGGCTTCGAGGATAAGCACGCTTTTTGGGAGAGCGCCAAGTGAGCGCATAGTCAGTCTCCGGTCATCGAGTATAACGGGGAGGATAGCAACTGTGTTTGGCGAAACAAGCCCTCTGCACAGGCCTAAATAATTCGCGTGCAGCAACCTGCAGTATGACAAATATCGGGTTAAGCCATCGGAACAAAAGGTAGAACCTTCTTTCAACGAGACGCCAGGACGGGCATGATACCGCAATTCGCCGAAAGGCTCAGTTTCAGGAGAGAAAACGATGTTTACCGTTATTTTTGGTCGCCCGGGTTGCCCTTACTGTGTTCGCGCTAAAGAACTGGCAGAAAAACTGACCGCCGAGCGTGATGATTTTAACTTCCGTTATATCGACATTCATGCAGAAGGGATCAGCAAAGCCGATCTCGAGCAAACCGTCGGCAAACCGGTAGAAACCGTACCGCAGATTTTCGTTGATCAGACTCACATCGGTGGTTTTACCGAATTTGAAGCCTGGGCTAAAGAAAACCTGGGTCTCTACGCATAAGTGTCAATGTGGGCGTCACTGGCGCCCACGTCTTGCCTTTATCATCCCGCTGACAAACAAGAAACACAGCGCCCCCAGCGCACACCAAAACACCGCACTGAAAATCCACGCCAGTTCCTGCCAGAAAGACCTGTCCGCAAATACCCAATAACGCATCAGCACCAGACACACCGGCGTCGCCAGTATCGCTCCGACTAACGGTACCAATACCCGCTGCTTTGATGACAGAAAACTCGCCACCGCGCCGGGAATAATAAAGAACAGCAGGCCCAGCTCAGCATGACCAGACGCCCGAACGGCACCTTTTACATGCAGTAACAGAAAAAGACACACCACAATAAAGAGGACAAAACAACAGATAACGCCCGCCCAACCTCGCTCAGATCTCAAAATTCCTCCTGACTTTGTCTCTATCAAACTTCAACTACCTCCAGTTGGATAAAGTTTCCGGCAATCCCTGCCGTGAAGCACCTACTTAAGGACAAACGATTGTTACTAGCCGCGGCAATCAGGAACGATTAAACTAGCGGCCTTAATTTGATGGTGAAAAACAGGCCGCCACATATTAGATTTTTCCTGGCTACCCGGGAAAAACCTTAGCCCAAATAGCCATTCCTTTCAACAACTTACTCGTAAACAAGAAGTTAGCTTCCGTGAATATAAACGTCGCAGACTTGTTAAATGGGAATTACATCCTGTTATTATTTGTGGTACTGGCGCTGGGCTTGTGTCTTGGCAAATTGCGCTTTGGATCCATCCAACTTGGTAATTCCATTGGCGTTTTAGTGGTCTCTTTGTTATTAGGCCAACAGCATTTTAGTATTAACACTGATGCCCTAAATCTGGGCTTTATGCTGTTTATTTTCTGCGTCGGTGTAGAAGCTGGACCCAACTTTTTTTCCATATTTTTTCGTGATGGCAAGAACTATCTGATGCTGGCGCTGGTCATGGTAGGCTCTGCGCTGATGATGGCGCTTGGCCTCGGCAAGCTGTTTGGCTGGGATATCGGCCTCACCGCCGGGATGCTGGCAGGGGCAATGACCTCCACGCCGGTGCTCGTTGGCGCCGGTGATACCCTGCGCCACTCTGGCATGAAAGGCGACGAACTCGCGCTGGCACTCGATCATTTGAGCCTCGGCTACGCTCTGACCTACCTGATTGGTCTGGTGAGTCTGATCCTCGGCGCCCGCTATCTGCCAAAATTCCAGCATCAGGACCTGCAAACCAGCGCCCAGCAAATCGCCCGCGAGCGCGGCCTGGACACCGATTCCAACCGTAAAGTGTATCTGCCGGTGATCCGCGCCTATCGCGTCGGGCCTGAGCTGGTCGCCTGGACCGACGGCAAAAACCTGCGTGAACTGGGCATCTATCGTCAGACCGGCTGCTACATCGAACGTATTCGTCGCAACGGCATTCTCGCGAACCCGGATGGCGACGCAGTGCTGCAAATGGGCGATGAAATTGCCCTGGTAGGCTATCCAGATGCGCATGCACGCCTCGACCCGAGTTTCCGTAACGGGAAAGAAGTCTTCGACCGCGATCTGCTCGACATGCGCATCGTCACCGAAGAAGTGGTGGTGAAAAACCATAACGTGGTGGGCCGCCGTCTGGCGCAAATTAAGCTGACCGATCACGGCTGCTTCCTGAATCGCGTGATCCGCAGCCAGATTGAGATGCCAATCGACGACAGCATCGTGCTCAATAAGGGCGACGTATTACAGGTCAGCGGCGATACGCGCCGCGTGAAAACCATCGCCGACCGTATCGGCTTTATCTCAATTCACAGCCAGGTCACCGACCTGTTAGCCTTCTGCGCGTTCTTTATCGTCGGCCTGATGATCGGCATGATCACCTTCCAGTTCAGTTCCTTCAGCTTTGCCATCGGTAACGCGGCCGGATTACTGTTCGCCGGGATCATGCTCGGCTTCCTGCGCGCCAACCACCCGACTTTCGGTTACATCCCGCAGGGTGCACTGAACATGGTGAAAGAATTCGGCCTGATGGTGTTTATGGCAGGCGTCGGTTTAAGCGCCGGGAGCGGCATTGGACACGGCCTCGGCGTTGTCGGCGGCCAGATGCTGGTAGCAGGCCTGGCGGTCAGCCTGGTACCCGTGGTTATCTGCTTCCTGTTTGGCGCATACGTACTGCGAATGAACCGGGCGATGCTGTTTGGCGCAATGATGGGCGCCCGAACCTGCGCCCCAGCGATGGAAATTATCAGTGATACCGCACGCAGTAATATCCCTGCGCTGGGCTACGCGGGCACCTACGCCATCGCTAACGTGTTGTTAACCCTGGCAGGTACGCTGATTATCGTCATATGGCCCGGCTTGGGATAAATCTGAAGAATGCAATAAGCAGAAAAAAAAAGTGTGAACTACCGAACTTTCTGAAGAGGCGGTAGTCATAATTAGTGCCACTGCTTTTCTTTGATGTCCCCATTTTGTGGAGCCCATCAACCCCGCCGCTCTTCGGTTCAAGGTTGATGGGTTTTTTGTTGCCTGAAATTCGGGGGGCTTCAAAAGTAGTCACCTGGTCCGATTCCGTTCTTCATATTTATCATCGGTTTCAGCACCCTTCCCCACTGAGAATCCTCTGAAACAAACACTGCAATTTATAAGCCGAAGACTGGGCGACTAAGCTGAAAGTTTACGTTTTGAGGAGGTGCTATGAGCCATCATTCAGATCAATCAAGCCAGTTCCCAACCCCACCATTTAAAGAACAACCTCAGGAAGCGCCTGGCCTCGCGTCTGAAATGACACCGCAACCCGATCATGGTGAAGCCAGTTATGTTGGCACCGGCAGGCTGGCGGGCAAAAAGGCGCTGATTACCGGAGGAGACTCGGGCATTGGCCGGGCCGTCGCCATTGCGTTCGCCCGGGAAGGTGCCGATGTCGCCATCAATTATTTGCCAGAGGAAGCGGCGGATGCTGATGACGTCATTGCCCTGATAAAGGCCGAAGGCAAAAACGCCGTCGCACTTCCCGGAGATATTCGGGATGAAGCCTTTTGTAAATCATTGGTTGATGATGCTATTAGCGCGTTGGGCGGACTGGATATTCTGGTGAATAACGCGGGTCGTCAGCAGTATTGTGAATCCCTCGAAGATCTCACTACCGAGGCATTTGATGCGACTTTTAAAACCAATGTATATGCGCCATTCTGGATAACCAGGGCGGCACTACCGCACCTGAAATCGGGGGCTTCGATCATTAATACGTCCTCTGTTCAGGCGTATCAGCCGAGCGCCATTTTGCTGGATTATGCCCAGACCAAGGCCTGCCTGGCGGTATTTACCAAAGCGCTGGCGAAGCAGCTCGGACCGAAAAATATCCGGGTGAATGCGGTAGCGCCTGGACCGTACTGGACCGCGCTTCAGCCCAGCGGAGGTCAGCCGCAGGAAAAGGTCCGCGAGTTTGGTAAAAGCGCGCCGTTGGGACGTCCCGGTCAGCCCGTTGAGATAGCGCCGCTTTATGTCACCCTGGCCTCAGATGCCTGCTCATATGCGTCAGGTCAGGTGTGGTGCTCCGATGGCGGTACGGGCACCCTCTGATCCGCGCTATCGAAACCAGAAGCCGTTCACCAGGCTTCTGGTTCTCTCACCATATGCACAATATTGCACGGGCTCATAATCCATCCGCCCCTAAATCCCTCAGGTAAAAGCTCAACGCTATCGCAGCGGGTGACGCCCTGCTCCGCCAGATGTTTTTCGGCGTGTTTAAAATCAGGGGTGAACAATTCCAGCCAGATCTCGGCCTGACTCATTGCCGGGGCTTCATCAATCCACAATCGGTTTGGGCCGAGGATAAACCCGGTAGCCGGTGCTTTATCCGTAATTTCCTCCAGCCCGATCGTGTTGCGATAGAAATCCAGCGTCTGCTGATACTGATGCGATGGCACTTTGAGCGCGATATCAATTCCACCTTTCATCTCTGCTTTCATAACGTGTGCTCCTGATTCAGGGTTAACGATAAGGTGATGCGTCTGACCAACCCTGAGTATGTCGCAAGATTCGTCGACCCGCCTCGCCTTGCATCAGCCCCTTTATTACCCATACTTTTGGCAGGTCCGGCAAATGTGTGAGGAGACGCGATGTTACTTCAGGGCAAAGTCGTGGTGATTTTCGGAGGCAGCGGCGCGATTGGCAGCGCGGTTGCGCAAGCGATGGCGCGGGAAGGTGCGCAGGTGCATCTTGTTGCCCGGCATCAGGATAAGCTGGACCGGGTGGCGAACAGCATCCGCTCTGCGGGTGGCACGATTGACACCTGTGTGATGGACGTTCTCGACGAGCAAATCACCGTTGATAAAACAGCGCTGCTGGCTCAACAGACCGGCGGGTTTGATGTGGTGGTGAATGCCACCGGCTTTATGCACGATCAGGGCAAAAACATTTTTGCGTTGTCGCTGGCTGAGTTCAGGCAAGGGTTCGATCCGTTTTTGTCGGCGCTGTTCACTATTTCAAAAGCGGTCGCGCCGTTTATGGGTGGCGACCGGGCGGGCGTATTCCTGACGGTCGTTGCTCCGGCGGGTGGGATGGTGATGCCGAATCATCTCGGCCATATTGTCGGCTGCGCCGGGACGGAAGCCTTTGTTAAAGCCCTCGCCAGCGAGCTGGGTCCGAAGAATATCCGCACCATTTGCGTGCGCTCTCACGCGATTGTCGATGCGGTTCAGGCAGGTTCGTATACCGGGGAAATTTTCACGCCAAAAGCGCAGGAGATGGGACTCACGGTGGACCAGTGGCTGGGTGGCGCGGCGCAAAGCACGATGCTCAAGCGGCTGCCTACGCTTGCACAAGTGGCGGAAGTGATGACATTTCTGGCCTCGGATTCTGCCAGCGCCATGACCGCGACGGTGGTCAATATGACGGCGGGCGCAACCACCAGCTGACGTGCGCCGCGGTTATATCGCCGCTATTCTGCCCACCATCTGGCGGATGTCTGCCCTGCCAAGCGGAGTCCGGTCGGTGACGAAATGCAGCGTCATGCCTTCGATAAATGCGTCAAGCGCGCGGGCCGTCGCCGGGTCAAACCACTGCTCAAGCACCTGTTGGCTGTGCTGCATCCAGTTTTGCATAACGTTTTTCAGCGCCGGTTTGCAGCCAATGAACGCATAAAGTTGATACATCAATTCCATGTTTCGCGTCGTCGTCACCTGAGCGCTGAGAATTAACTGGGTGATCGCATCGCAGGCTTCCTGCGGCGACGTGACGTCTGCAAAAAACGCTTTGTACTGCACCAGCATTTCATCGGTAAAACCGGTGAAAGCCTCTTCCAGCAGCGCATCTATCCCGCTGAAATAATAGGTCATTGAACCGAGCGGCACATCGGCACAGGTGGCGATTTTACGGTGCGTCACGGCCTGGATACCGTGGCGGGCGATGGTGTCCAGCGTCGCGAGCAGGATCCTCTCCCGGCGCTGCGGATCGTTCGGTCGGCGTGCCATAATTTTTCCTTTTGCGATTTGTGTACAAATGTACACAACCTTGCTAGTGTTGTCTCTCCCTCTTTTTCTACAGGCAGTTTACGGATGACGTCGCATTCCTCCCGCCGGGCCCTGCAATTGCGCATGTGGGCACTGTTTATGTTCTTCTTTTTACCGGGCTTGTTGATGGCGTCGTGGGCCACCCGCACCCCCGCCATTCGCGACATTCTCTCGGTGAATACTGCCGGAATGGGCATCGTACTGTTCGGCCTGTCAATAGGTTCGATGAGCGGCATTCTCTGTTCCGCGTGGCTGGTCAAACGCTTTGGTACACGCAAAGTCATCCGCACCACGATGTCCTGCGCGTTGGTGGGCATGGTGATGCTCAGCCTGGCACTGTGGCTCGCGTCTCCGCTGTTTTTCGCCTTCGGCCTGATGGTGTTCGGCGCCAGCTTCGGCTCTGCCGAGGTGGCGATTAACGTGGAAGGCGCGGCGGTTGAGCGCGAGATAAACAAAACCGTGCTACCGATGATGCACGGCTTCTACAGCCTCGGCACGCTGGTCGGCGCGGGTATCGGCATGGCGCTGACGGCGTTTGGCCTGTCGGCCACCCTCCATATTCTGCTGGCTGCGCTCTGCGGCATCGCGCCGATTATTATTGCCATTAAAGCCATTCCGGACGGTACCGGTAAAAACTCCGCCGAGAACAGCACCCATAACGAGAAAGGCGTGCCGTTCTATCGCGACGGTCAATTGATGCTGATTGGCGTGGTGGTGCTGGCGATGGCGTTTGCGGAAGGCTCCGCCAACGACTGGCTACCGCTGTTGATGGTTGACGGTCACGGCTTCAGCCCGACCTCCGGCTCATTGATTTACACAGGATTTACCCTCGGCATGACCGTCGGACGCTTTACCGGCGGCTGGTTTATCGACCGCTACAGCCGCGTCGCAGTGGTTCGCGCCAGCGCCATTATGGGGGCGCTCGGCATTGCGCTGATTATCTTCGTCGACGTCGATTGGGTCGCTGGCGTGTCGGTCATTCTCTGGGGACTGGGCGCGTCTCTTGGTTTCCCGCTGACCATTTCCGCCGCCAGCGATACCGGCCCGGACGCGCCAACCCGCGTCAGCGTCGTCGCCACCACCGGCTATCTGGCGTTCCTCGTTGGCCCGCCGCTGCTTGGTTTCCTTGGCGAACATTATGGCCTGCGCAGCGCCATGCTGGCGGTGTTATCCCTGGTCATCGTCGCCGCGCTGGTGGCTCGCGCGGTGGCAAAACCTGAATCTGAACCTGTGACGGAGCGTGCGTAATGAGTATCAAACTGATTGCCGTAGATATGGATGGCACCTTTCTCAGCGATGAGAAACGCTACAACCGGGCACGTTTTCTCGCCCAGTATCAGCAGATGAAGGCGCAGGGCATTCGCTTTGTGGTCGCCAGTGGAAACCAGTACTGGCAGCTCATTTCATTCTTTCCTGAAATTGCTGACGAAATCGCCTTTGTTGCCGAAAACGGCGGCTGGGTACGGGATGCGGGCGAGGACGTGTTTAACTGCGAATTGCCGCAGACGCATTTCAAAAAAGTCGTCGATTTTCTGAATACCCTGCCAGATGTGGAAATCATCGCCTGCGGCAAGCGCAGCGCCTACACCCTGAACCGTTATGATGACGAACTCAAAGCCATGGCCGCGCGGTATTACCATCGTCTTGAGCTGGTCGACAGCTTTGATAATCTTGACGATACGTTCCTGAAATTTGGCCTCAACTTGCCAGACCGGCTGGTGCCTGACGTCCAAAAAGCGCTGCACGAAGGCGTGGGCGATGTGATGACAGCGGTAACCACCGGCCACGGTAATATCGACTTAATCATTCCCGGCGTGCATAAAGCCAACGGCCTGCGCCTGTTGCAGCAGCGCTGGGGCATTGATGACAACGAAGTGGTGAGCTTTGGCGACAGCGGAAATGACCTCGAAATGTTGCGTCAGGCCGGGTTTGGTTTTGCGATGCAGAATGCGAATGAGGCGGCCATTGCGGCGGCTAACCATCGTGCGCCGCATAATAACGAAGAAGGCGTGTTGCAGGTGATTGATCAGGTTTTGAATCGGGAAGCGCCGTTTCATTAATCCGTTGGCCCGGCAGACATTGCGTCGCCGGGCGCAACCTCCGCCCTACTGCCGTGAGTCGCCGACCGTTTTATCGTTCAGGAAGTAGACAATCGGCCCCAGCCAGATAATGCCGTTCGCGAGGTTAAACACGCTGAACAGGCCATTGCCGCCGAACTGGTAAGCGTGTTTGCTGACTTCAATGCCGACGGTGAAAATCAACATCTGCAACATGCCCATCGCCGCCGATACCGTGCCTTTGCTCATGTCGCTGGCGAACAGCGTCAGACGCACCAACCCGGCGTTAGCCAGGCCAATCCCGAAAGCGTATACGCTCAGGCCTGCGGTCATCCACAGATAGGCATGCGTGGAGACCACCGTTGCCGCCGCAGCCAGAATCAGCCCGGCCATAATCGGCCAGCCACCTGCAATAATCAGCCAGCGCACGCTCCGACGCGACGTCAGCTTCGCCAGCGCAAGGTTACCGAGAATCAGCGCACCAAAAATCGGTACCTGCAACATGCCGTATTCATACGTGGTGGCATGTTCGCCGCTGATAATAATCACCGGCGATTGCGCAATCCACGCCAGCAGCGGCAGGCTGACGAATCCAATCGCCAGCGCTCCGGCAACAAAACGTAGGTTTTTCAGTACCAGGCCGTAATCATGTCCCAGCTCTTTCAGGGAGAGTTTTTCCCCCAACCGGGTCGCCGTTTCCGGCATCGCCCGTTGCAGGCCGAAGAATGAAATTAGCGCCAGCACCGCAAACAGCACAAACATGGTTTCCCACGGCGCGACGTGAACCCAGGCTGCACCCACCAGCGGCCCCAGCAGCGGCGCAATCAGCGCCACGTTCGCCATCAACGCGGTGATTTTGATGCACACCGCCTCCTCGAACGATTCCTGTATCGCGGCATACCCCACCGCGCCGATAAAGCACAGGCTTATCCCTTGCAGGAAACGCAGGAGGGTGAACTGTTCAATATTTTGCGCCAGCAGCGTCGCGAGGCAGGTAATAATGAACCACACCACGCCGGTGAGCATCACCGGACGGCGGCCAATACGGTCCGACAGCGGCCCCAGCAGCCACTGTAAAAACATGCCGCCCGCAAGATAGGCGGTCATCGATGTCGGTACCCATTCCATACCGGCGTTGAACTGCTCGACCACCGTCAACATGCCCGGTTGGATCATGTCATTGCCGATATAGGTTGAGAATTCGTAAAGCACCAGACAGAGCGGGAAAAGTAACGCCTGACGACCGAGGCGTTTACCGGAAAGTGAAGGGTTGTGCATGCAATCTCTTTAAGGTTTCGAAATCGCGAGAAGTGTAATGAATGATGTGAAAAGGCGATAGCAAAAAGTACGGAAAACATCCTGTTACAGCACAATTTTACTTGTTTAAGGTTCGCTTAAGTTCGGGGCCCTATACTGCAACTCTGCAAGCAGAATTGTAAACGCTGCCTGAACAAAAATCGTAACCACCGGACATTTAAGACAATCCCCCTTTACCGCTCCGGCCGCGATTTTTAAGGTGAACATCGTCATCAAACTGTAAGAGTCCGCAAGATATGCTGGAAAATTTGAATTACTCGCTGTTTTACTGGATCAATGGCACCCCGGCGTCGCCGCAGTGGATGATTTCGATGGCGACGTTTATCGCCAAAGATCTGATTAACATCGTCCCGCTACTGGCCGTGGTGCTGTGGCTGTGGGGCCCGCGCGCGCAGGTCTGCGCTCAACGCCAGTTGGTTATTAAAGTGGGAATGGCGATTGGCGTTAGCCTGCTGCTGTCATGGATTGTCGGGCACGTTTTCCCGCATGACAGGCCTTTTGTCGACGGTGTGGGTTATAACTTCCTGCATCATGCGGCGGATGACTCTTTCCCAAGCGACCACGGCACGGTGATTTTCACTTTCGCACTGGCGTTTATGTTCTGGCATCGCCTGTGGTCCGGCGTTGTGTTGCTGGTTGTCGGTGGCGCGATTGCCTGGTCCCGCGTGTACCTCGGCGTGCACTGGCCGCTAGATATGGTTGGCGGTTTCCTTTCCGGTCTGAGTGGTTGTCTCGCGGCGCAGATAATGTGGGTACTATTCGGGCAGGCTATTTATCAACGTTTGCAAGCCATGTACCGTTTTTGCTTCTCGATGCCTATCCGCAAAGGCTGGATACGTGACTAAGACCGGATGCGCAGGTAAAATTGCCGCCAGACCCTCTGCCTGACGCGGAGGGCGTTTCGGTTTACAGGGGTAATATGGAAACACGGCGCGATGAGCGAATCAGTCAGCTTATTCAGGCTCTTAAACGTAGCGATAAGCTCCATCTAAAAGAAGCGGCAGCCCTGCTGGGTGTTTCTGAGATGACGATTCGCCGTGACCTGAACAGCCACAGCGGGCCGGTGGTGTTACTCGGTGGATACGTAGTGCTTGAACCCCGCAGCGCCAGCCATTATTTACTCAGCGATCAGAAAACGCGCCTGGTGGATGAAAAGCGCCAGGCCGCGCGTCATGCAGCGAAATTACTGAAAGCTCATCAGATGGCGTTTTTCGACTGCGGCACCACCACGCCGTGGATTATCGACGCCATTGACGACGAACTGCCGTTTACCGGCGTGTGTTACTCCCTGAATACCTTTCTCTCTTTACAGGAAAAACCGCTGTGCCGCGCCATTCTTTGCGGCGGTGAATTTCATGCCAGCAACGCCATTTTCAAACCGCTTAGCCCGCAGGACACCCTGAGCCATCTTTGCCCCGACATCGCCTTTTATTCTGCGGCGGGCGTGCATGTGCAGCACGGCGCAACCTGTTTTAATCTCGATGAACTGCCGGTAAAACACTGGGCGTTAACCCGCGCACAGCGCCATGTACTGGTAGTCGATCACAGTAAATTTGGGAAGGTACGTCCGGCGAAGATGGGAGAGTTGAGTCGCTTTAACGTCATAGCCAGCGACCGCCGTCCGGATGATGAACTGACGGCGCTGGCCAAGCAGCATGGGATCACGCTGCTATACTCTAAATAATTCGAGTTGCAGGAAGGCAGCAAGCCTGTGAGTCCCCAGGAGCTTACTCAAGTAAGTGACTGGGGTGAGCAGGTGTAGCTAACGCACATGCAACCTGGAGTATGACGAGTATATACGATAGGTCATGAGAACCAGCTGCCAAACCACTGGTGGAATTTCATCAGAACGAAATCCACCATTCGGTTAAAGAAGCTGCCTTCATTGACGGCTTCCATGACGATCAGCGGACGCTGTTCGATGGTTTTGTCATTCAGTTTAAAGTCGATGGTCCCCACTACCTGCCCTTTCGTCAGCGGTGCCGTCAGCTGCGGTTCGTTCAGGGTATAACTGGCTTTCAGGTTTTTCAGCTGTCCGCGTGGCAGCGTGATGGAACCCGCCTCACCAGCACCCAGCTTGGCCTGGCTGCTGTCGCCGTACCATACGCGTTGCTCAATGAACGTTGCATCCGGTTTGATAGGGGTGACGGTTTCATAGAAACGGAAGCCCCATGTCAGCAGTTTTTCGGATTCATTAAATCGGATTCGGTCCGTTTTGGTGCCGAGAACCACCGCAATCAGACGCATATCGCCCTGCTTCGCTGACGAGACCAGGTTATACCCTGCACCCGCCGTGGTGCCCGTTTTCACGCCATCAGCGCCCAGGCTGCTGTTCCACAACAGACGGTTGCGGTTCGGCTGTTTGATGTTATTGAACGTGAACTCTTTTTCTTTGTGAATGGCGTACTCATCCGGCACGTCGTGGATCATCGCTTTGGTCAGCAAAGCCATGTCGCGCGCGGTGCTGAACTGTCCCGGCGCATCCAGGCCGTGAACGGTTTTGAAGGTGGTATTGGTCAGGCCCAGCTTTTGCGAATAGCTGTTCATCAGGCTGATGAAGGAATCCTGGCTGCCCGCGACGTAATCCGCCAGGGCGATACAGGCGTCATTCCCGGACTGAATAATGACCCCTTTATTGAGGTTTTCTACCGACACCTGATCGCCAGGCTTCAGGAACATCACCGACGAACCGCGCAGCGCTGGATTACCCGTCGCCCACGCATCTTTGCCGATGGTGACCATATCGGTCATTTTGATTTTGTTTGCTTTAATCGCCTGACCCACCACATAGCTGGTCATGATTTTCGTCAAACTAGCCGGATCAAGCTTATCATCGGCATTGCCCTCGCTAAGCACTTTGCCGCTGGCATAATCCATCAGGATCCACGCTTTGGCATCGACCGGTGGAGCGTCTGGTTGTTGAACAGCTTCAGCCGCCTGAATGCCAGGAGCCACGAGAAGTAAAAGCAAAGAGCCTGCCGCCAGGCTGCGGGGAGAAACAACTGTACGCGTCATAAGAGCCACCCAAGTATCCATTCCAAAAAACACGCTACGTCACTGACGCCGTGTAACAACAGGCGGTGAGTAATAACGTAGAAATGACCTTAAAGAAACAATGCGTTGGTAAAGTTTTTAAAGTTTACGCAAGAACGCCGCGTTGTGCTTAAAAGTGGGCGTTTTTTTTGATCGCGGTTGTGTGAATGTTGAAATTAACCGACCATGAAGCTTCATTGATGCGCTGTTTACCGGAGTTTATATGATTACGCTGTGGGGCAGAAACAACTCAACAAATGTCAAAAAGGTCCGCTGGACGCTGGAAGAGCTTGACCTTACTTATGATCAGATCCTGGCCGGGCTGGAATTTGGCCTCAATCACGACGCTGACTATTTGGCTAAAAACCCCAATGGCCTGGTGCCGCTGCTGAATGATGACGCAGAGCAAATTACGCTATGGGAATCGAACACCATCGTGCGCTATCTGGTCGCACAGTATGGGCAAAACAGCCTGTGGCAGGCCAATCCGGCCAAACGCGCGCAGGGTGAAAAATGGATGGACTGGGCCAACGGGTCACTCTCTCCGGCACACCGGGTTATCCTGATGGGACTGGTTCGCACGCCGCCAGAGCAGCGCGACCACGCGGCAATTGACACGGGTATTGCCCAATGTGAAAAGCTGTTAACCATCCTGGATGCGGCCCTTGCCGAATCACCGTGGCTTTCCGGTAACGAATTTGGCGTGGGTGATATTGCCGTTGCACCGTTTATTTATAACCTGCTGGAAACGGTCAAAACCTGGCAGCCGCACCCGAATTTACAGCGCTGGTATCAACAGCTGTCGCGCCGTCCGGCGTTCCAGAACGTGGTGATGATCCCAGTCACCTGATGCTCAGGATTGCGGGCTGACCTTTAACAGCTCGCCGTCGGATTCGTCGGTTAACACATACAGATAGCCGTCGGGTCCGACGCGCACATCACGAATGCGCTGCTTTCTGTCACCCAGAATGCGTCCTTCCTCAGTGACTTTATTGCCGTCAACGTTTAATACGATAACGTCCTCATCCTTTAACGCGCCGATAAACAACTTTTTCTGCCATTGTGGGAACGTACTGGCATTGTAGAACGCCATACCGCTCACGGCGGGAGAGTGTTCCCAGAAGAACAGCGGCGTTTCGGTTCCGGCTACTTTTTCGCCTTTCGCCTCCGGGATAGGCAAACCGCTGTAGTTAATGCCGTGCGTCGCCAGTGGCCAGCCATAGTTTTTCCCGCGCTCTGGAATATTGATTTCATCGCCGCCGCGCGGGCCGTGTTCGTTCAGCCACAAGGTGTTGCTCCACGGGTTCATCGCCATGCCCTGCGGATTACGAATACCGTAAGACCAGATTTCAGCTCGCGCACCGGGCTGATCCACAAACGGATTATCCGCCGGGACTTTACCCTGATCGGTCAGGCGCACCACTTTGCCCTGCAATTTATCGAGATCCTGCGCCGTCGCGCGCTGGTTGTTTTCGCCCAGACCAATAAACAGATAGCCTTTACCATCGAACACTAGCCGTCCGCCAAAGTGATTCCCGGTTGAAAGCTTCGGCGTTTGGCGGAGCACCACCTTGAACGCGTCGAGGTGCGTCAGGTCATCGTTCAGCCGCCCGTAGCCTACGGCGGTGCCCGCTTTACCGTCATCGCCCACTTCGGCATAGCTCAGCCAGACTCGTCGCGATTGGGCGAAATCCGGGGCCAGAACGACATCCAGCAGCCCGCCCTGCCCGTTGTCCCACACCCGCGGCACGCCAACAATCGGGTCGGACAACCCTTTTCCCTGCTGCCACAGGCGCAACTGCCCGCCGCGAAGGGTTATCAGCAGGCCTTTGTTGTCCGGCAAAAACGCCATCGACCACGGGTGATCGAGCTTGCGCTGCAATACGTCGACTCGAACGTCGGCGGCATACAGCGCCGGGGTAAACAGCAGAGAACCCAGAAGTAAACTCAGAGCAAAACGGTGCATGGCTGGCTCCTTTTACGGCGATTTCGTTAAGGGTAGCCAGCGTGTCGGGTATGGACGGGATTTTTACAAAAACTTAACCATGAGGGGGAGTCGCCTCCCCCGGCGGGTTCAGGCATGTGCGCGAGGCGCAGATTTATTTAGTGCCTGAATATTGTCAGATAAGGTGTCGAGACAGCGTTGCAGTGCATCTGGATTAACAGCAATAAACGATGGGCAGTCATGGTGCCCGGTCATCAGGCTAACCGCCGCAGAAGCCAGAGCTTCACCGGCAGTGTGTAACGCCTCATTCTGTGCAGACGTCAGCGATGACGACAGCGTTGCCGCGTGGTGGCGCAGCTCGCCGCAGAGTTCAAACAAGTTTTCACGCAGATGATCATTGTCGCTGACTGACATATAACCCTTGGCTCGCCTGAGTTGCAGGTAAGCTGCAAGGTCAATTTGTGCGTTCGCTAGTTTATTCAACAAGTTACGAAACAGTCTGTCAACGTTCATACCTTTCCTCCTGTGTCGTCCAATGTCACCGTTATAGTATGGTCATTTTTTGTACATAAGGATGCGCCAGGTCAATCTTTCAGCACAGATTTACATGATTTTAACCACCGCCGATTGACGGAAACCGCATTAACCTGGCGGGACAAAAAAGCAACACTTGTTGAAGTTTTGTTTGTGAAACTGAATCGTAACATTACGCAGCCATGGGTATAGTGCGCCGGACTTCTCAACCAGACGGGCTTTGTTGAATAAATCGAACTTTTGCTGAGTTAAAGGATCAGATCGCGCATCATCCGGCAACACCACCGTCCTGGTCGTTAAACGGGTATTCCGCCTGGCCCTGCGAGCTGCGCAGGGCTTTATTGATTCCACAGGGTTAAAAGTCTTCGGTGGAGGTGAGTGGAAAGTCAAAAAGCACGGCAAAGAGCGCCGTCGTATCTGGCGAAAACGGCATCTCGCTGTTGATGCGAGTACGCATGAAGTCATCTGCGCCGACCTGTCGCTGAACAATGTCACGGACGCTGAAGCTCTCCCGGGGGTTGTCCGGCAGACCCACAGAAAAATCAGGTCAGCGGCGGCGGATGGTGCTTACGATACGCGGCGACGCACAGGGTAAAGCAGTTATTCGGTGGTTCGCTGACGTTGCGTGACTACGATGGAAGGAACCTATTTAGCGGCCTGCGTGTTTTTCTCGACCTTGTACAATCAGTCGCCCGTTGGCGGTGCGCTCCCGACAGATATCGGTATGACTCCGGCCACCGCGAAGGCCCTGCAACAGATAGCCTGGCAAACCGTGACCGAATTTCAGAATCCGTGAGCTGCGCGAATGTCGATTGCCAAAAGCGCTATAACAACCCACTAAATTTATTCGTTTTTATAGTCTTTAATGGTTTGTTTCACGCGGGAAATCGTTGATCGCCCGCAATTTAGCGCTTTCTGTATTTCGCTGTAACTCGCCCCGGCAACCAGCATCAGTGAAATTCGATGGTGAAGACTCTCATTGACCGGCCTGCCGGCGGCACTTCCGGACACCGTTTTTCGCTTCGCGAACTTTGGATTATTTTGAATATAGGAAATGACATTCTCGATGGTCTCCATCAGAGTATCCGTTGACGCTCTGCTGGCAAGTTTTTCTGCAGTACCGGATGTCTGCAGCCAACGCAATGTCGTTGTCAGGTTCAGAGAAACGACATTCAGCCCGGCGTCCGTCATATTCCTCAGATTTCGCCATTCCTGTTTAGGCAATCGCGCTAAAAAAAGGATCTTCGGAACCAGCAGCACATCACCCGGTTGAACCAGAGCCAGCATCTGGCGCAAGGATGTGAAGTCATGCTCCTCATCTTCAAAGGTCTGAGTAATATTGAAATTTAGTGTCTCGCTTGTTGCAACAAGTACATTCTTACCCTGCTCATATTCTTCATTCTTAGGCAAATAGGCATAGATTTTCATCGATTCTTCGTCCCCGACCAGACAAGTCCCTTATTGTATATATGAGACCGATGTATTGGAAATTAAAAAATAGTTAAGTGCGTGCCGATAAATCCATTATAAAACAAAGATAAAATGAAATTTCATCTACTTCTTGCACTACATCTCATTTCTGTACAGCACGAATACACAAAAATTATAGGACTAGTCTCATTATGATTGGCGCCACTAAATCTGAACAGGATGGGCCGCTCCCGGTATTGCGACATCCTTATATTTATCTCCTGTTCGCTTTTTAATAAATGGCTACACAGGTACTTTCAGTAGTATTTCATGATCTACAGATAAACATCCCCCCGGAAATTAACAGCGCCTCCCGCAATGTTAACTTCAGGTTTAACCGTCACGAATCAACGCTCAACTATTATTTTGAGCATGCATCAAACAGATGGAGCTGCATATGAACATTAAAACGCTTTGCTTTGCCACCGTTGTATTAACTGCAATGGCACAGTACGCTTGTGCTGCGGACGGTACACTCACCTTCAAAGGTAATATTACAAACTCCTCTTGCTCCCTGCAATCAGGCACAGAGGGGAATATTACCGTACCTTTAGGGTCTATCCCAAAAACAAACTTCAAGGCGAAAAACGATCTTGGTCCCAAAGTAGGCTTTACTATTTCTGTAACTGGCTGCCATAAAGGAACTTATTATTTAGTTCTCGATGGCACAACCGTCGAGAATGAACAAAATGTTCTGGCATTAGATAGTACTGATGAAGGCTATGCTACAGGGGTGGGTGTCCAGGTTTCAGGGGTAAATGATGCCCCTATCACCATATCAAAAACGATTGATCCGAGTGACGCATCTATTACAGTTGGGGACGATGGTGCCGGCGTATTCCTTTTAAAGGCTAACTATATAGCTATCGCCAATGAAGTTAACGCCGGCACTGCAAATGCAACAGCACATTTCACTATTATCCAACAATAATTAATTTACGCCAGGGACGGCATGAATTAAAAGGAAGAAGAGATGAAAAGGTATCTCCTGCTGCTCATGGTTTTTTGCATGACTCAGGCACATAGCGCGATACAAATTGAGAGCTCACGCATTATTTATTCAGGCGAATCCAATTCAGCCTCGCTTAAGATTAATAACGTCTCGAAGGAAAACTATATTGTCCAAAGCTGGCTGGATAAAAGCAAGGATAATGTAAAACCACCGATCGTGATCGTGCCTCCGTTAGTCAAACTGAAACCTGAACAATCCGCCTTATTACGATTCATTTACTCTGGCTATGGTCTGCCAGCCGACCGAGAAAGTGTCTTTTGGGTAAATGTGCAGGAAGTACCGCCCAAACCTCAGGAAGAAAATGTTTTACAACTGGCGATCCGCACGAGGTTGAAACTTTTTTACCGCCCGGCACAACTGAAAAACACGCTGGATAAGGAAGCCAAAAAAATGGAATGGAAAATTAAGGATAACACGCTGCTATTCAGGAACGAGGGGCCATTACATATTACGCTGACCTCAGTTGAAATCGCGGATGAAAAGGGAAAAACATCCCAACTGAATGTTCCGATGATTTCCCCTTTCAGTACAGTATCCGTGCCCGTTGCCAGGCAAACGCACGTAACGAGGATGAGTTACATTAATGATTTCGGCGCAGTTGTCGCCATTGTTCCGACCGCCAAATAGTTTATTTATCCAGGGAGCGGGATGATGAAAGTTGCCCACATCAGAGCTTATTTTTTTGCACTGTTCATCTGTGCCCCTTATGGGGCAATGGCCGCGCAAGCGTACAATACCCTGTTTCTGAATGGCATTGATGAAAAGACACTTGCCGATTTTATTACCCATGACGACGATGTAGCCCCAGGAACTTATCCGGTTGATATTTATATAAATAATATCAAGATTGACACCCGGAGTGTCACTTTTGAACGAGAGGCTAATCAGGGAAAATTAAAACCTTGCCTCGATGCAAAGCGTTATCAATCTTATGGTATAAAAACACATGACAGCGATTTGCACTGTCATTCACTCAACCATGATATTCCTGAAGCAAAAGAAGCCTTAGA
This sequence comes from Citrobacter sp. 18056, assembly GCA_902706235.1. Taxonomy (GTDB): domain Bacteria; phylum Pseudomonadota; class Gammaproteobacteria; order Enterobacterales; family Enterobacteriaceae; genus Scandinavium; species Scandinavium manionii. The sequence goes on from CACSJR010000007.1 coordinate 192,425, forward strand.
CATTTATCATCATCGACTGGATATCACTATCCCCCAACTCTACATCCAACCGGTCGCTCGCGATGCTATCTCTCCGAGCCGTTATGATGAGGGTATTAATGCCGCTTTTCTCAATTACATCTATACAGCGGATAATAATAAAGATGATACCACTGATCAGACGTATCAATACCTTTCACTCAATAGCGGTATCAATATAGCCAGCTGGCGGTTTCGTAATAACGCTTACTGGAATAAATCCAGTAATGGAACAGATCGCTGGAAAAACCTCTCCAGCTGGGCAGAAACAAATATTGTCCCGTGGAGAAGTCATTTGCTGATTGGACAGTCGGCAACCTCCGGGGATATATTTGACAGCGTACAATTTCGTGGCGCCCAGTTATCTAGTGATAATACGATGTTACCGGATAGTCAAACAGGTTATGCCCCGACAATACGCGGCATTGCGAACAGTAATGCGCGTATCGAAGTCCGGCAAAACACTTATCTTATTTATTCGACCAATGTGGCACCAGGCCCCTTTGAGTTAACAGATATTTATGCGGTTAACCGCAGCGGTGATTTTTATGTCACGGTGATCGAAGCGGACGGTAGTAAAAGCACATTTACCGTGGCCTATACGGCGTTACCGAATCTGGTACGCAGTGGATTGTGGAATTACCAACTCGCCGCGGGGAAATACCATAATGATGACAACAACTACTCTCCCGCCTTCATGCAGAGCACGGTATCCCATGGGTTGAATAATATTTTTACGCTGTTTGGTGGCATGCTGGTCGCTGAAAATTACACCGCAGGCGCGATTGGCGTGGGGAGTAATCTGGGGAGTCCAGGCGCAGTCTCTGTCGATATCACCCGGGCTGATACTGCTCTCGCCGATGGCGAACATAAACAGGGCAACAGCATCCGATTTTTATATGCAAAAGCCTTTCGGGAGTCAGGAACTGATTTTCAGATAGCCGGGTATCGCTATTCAACAGCAGGGTATTACGATTTTTCGGAAGCCATTGCCGAACACCAACGCTGGGACCACGGGGCATATAAAAATTATTACTGGGATAATCCAGACCCCAACGATCCCGACTGGGCCGTGAGAAAGCCTGAAACATATTATACTTCCAGTTACAACACTAAAAAAGAACGTTTTGATTTCTCAGTCAATCAGCATTTGGGTAATAAAACGGCTTTTTACCTTAACTTCAGCAAGCAAAATTACTGGCAAACGACCGGACATGATTTGTCGTTTCAGGGGGGACTCAGTTCCAATATCGGTCGTGCCAGTTATAGTATTTATTATCAAAACAGCCGCAATCATTATTCCGCACATGACGACAGTGTGAATTTTCGCATCACGATTCCGTTCTATTTTAACGACCAGAATAATATGACGGCATCCTTTAGTGTTAATAACAGCAAGTCGGGTGGCACGTCAGGGACTACAGGCGTCAGCGGCACATTGCTCGACGACGGACGTATGAATTACGCCGTCGAAACGGCCTATGACCAAAACTCAAAATCGACGAACAGCGTCAGTGCTGGTTATCAGGGGCAGTTTGGCAATGCCTATGCCGGGTATAGCTACAGCGATGCCAGTCAACAAACCAGCCTCAACCTTTCCGGTGGCCTTATGGTACACAGCGGTGGCATCACGCTTTCCCAGCCTCTCGGGGAAACGTTCTCGCTTATTGAAGCTAAAAATGCAACAGGAGTCCGCGTTGAGAATAACCCAGGCGTAAGCATCGATAGATTGGGTTACGCAATATTACCCAACACTATCCCTTATCGCGTGAACACCGTTGCATTGAATAGCCAGGATTTCGGCTCCCATCTGACTATCCCCAACGCGATCGCCGATACCGTTCCAACCCGTGGTGCCATTACCCGGATCACTTTTGACACCTGGACAGGAGAAAGCGTGCTCATTCACAGTTCGCTGGCAGACGGCAGCGTTCCGCCACTGGGGGCAGCGGTATTCTCTGCAGATGGCAGAAACAGCGGCCTGATCGGGCCTGAGGGAGAGATCTTTATTGCTGGCGTCGCAGGAGGAGAAACACTGAAGATTAAGTGGGGTGGCACGGCGGAAGACCAATGCCAGATAACCCTGCCTGTGCAGCAACCAGACGCGAGCCATGCTGTTGGTGGCTATCGCGAATTAACTTTACCTTGTCGCCAGTAAGTGAGGAAAAAATGACAGGCATTAAAACCTGGGGACTGTGCATGGCAACAGCCCTGTTAATGATGATCATCTCGCCACACACTGTTTATGCCCTGACCTGCAAGGCGTCGAATTCGGTGGTCAGTGAAACGGTAAATGTCGGGTCAATCATTAAGGCATCCAGTTCGGAGATTAAAGCCAACCAAAAAATCTGGGTGTCATCGGCCATTAACGCCACCTTTACCTGCACAGATACAGATAGTCATCCGCAAGGTGAGATGGCCTTTTTCTGGCTTGATCCCAAAGACCAGGCCCGTACCCTTCCTGCTTTTATCTCAATAGGCATAACCTACAACGGCATTGACTACCCGCTGGTGAAGGGGCAAAAAGTACAGCTGGGACCTGCGACAGTATGCAACAAAGTGAAAGCGACATGCCTCTCCCCGGCCACGCCGCAAACCTTCAGTCTTGAATATCAGGTTTATATTAAAGCGACCGGTTCTACGATCCCTATTGGTGGGGCTATTCAGGACAATCTCAATCTCTCATTATTTCAGGTTGACGGTGAAGGAGGATTGCGTGGTGGGGATACGAATTTCAATCTGTTTATTACCGGTCTAAGTAAGATAAATCTAATGGCTTGCGTCCCCACAGTGACGATTTCGCCTAATACACTGGATTTTGGCACAATGAGTTCGCATAACGCATCACCTGGGCACATTGAGCGAAAACGTCAATTTAACGTCGTGTATGGACTACAAATTAAGGGATCGGGTGTAATCTGCGGTACCGAAAATCTGCTGACCACGTTCAGCACCCCAAATCCCCTGCAGGACAAAACCATCATTCTGCCCGCCACGGACAGCGGCTTCGGTATTATTCTCTCGGACAATACCAGTCTTGACCCCCCTATCGAAATGAATGCGCCCAAAGTGATGTCGATAACCGCAGGTAACATTATCAATAAAACGTATACTGCGGGTGTGATGTGGCTGAGTAATCAACCCAAAACGGGTGACTTTTCCGCAACGGCGACGATCACCGTGACGTTTCAGTGAACAGAGCGTAATGGAGGCGTGACCGCGTGGTGTACCTGAATGGCGAACCCCGCGTTAAGCCGGGCGACGTGCTGCGCGCGAAAGGCGAATACGATCTGTGGGGTTCACGGGTTTAATCGCCTTTATTCTCACCCCGCCCCGGGAGAGAATCGCCCTACCTACCCTTTGATCTTCGGATCCAGCGCATCACGCAAACCATCGCCCAGCAGGTTGAACGCCAGTACCGTCAGGAATATCGCCAGCGCCGGGAACAACGCTACGTGCGGCGACATCACCATATCGGCACGCGCTTCGTTGAGCATCGCGCCCCACTCCGGGGTCGGTGGCTGTGCGCCCAAACCGAGAAACGACAGGCTGGCTGCGGAAATTATCGACACGCCAATTCGCATGGTGAAATAGACCACAATCGACGATACGGTGCCCGGCAGGATATGGCGGAACAGAATGGTGCTGTCGCTGGCGCCAATGCTGCGTGACGACTCAATAAACGTCTGCTGTTTGAGCACCAGCGTGTTGCCGCGTACCAGACGCGCAAAAGCCGGAACGGAGAATATCGCCACCGCGATGATGACGTTCGCCATTCCGCTGCCCATCACCGCCACCACGGCTATCGCCAGAAGAATGCCCGGGAAGGCAAACAGCACGTCGCAGATACGCATGATGACGCGGTCCCACCAGCCTTCGTAATAGCCCGCAAGCAGCCCCAACACCGTGCCGACCACAGCGCCGATCAGTACTGCAAACACGCCCGCAGCGAGTGAAATACGCGCCCCAACCAGCACCCGGCTGAAAATGTCGCGCCCGAGAGAATCCACGCCAAACCAGTGCATCATCGACGGGCCATCGTTCAGCCGGTCGTAATCGAAGTAGTTTTCCGCATCGAACGGCGCTATCCACGGTGCCAAAAAGGCCACCACGATCAGCAGCACAACAAACACCGCGGCGGCCATCGCCACCGGCTGTTTGCGGAATTTGCGCCAGAATTCATGCCACGGCGTGCGCACCTGTCCGGGAGCCACTCCGGGCAGCGCGTTCATGATTGCCTGACGTCGCCAGTTTAACAGTCGCACTTACTTGTACCTGATAGCCGGGTTGATGGCGGCATACAGCACGTCCACCACCAGATTGATGAGAATAAATTCCAGCGAAAAGAGCAGCACTTCCGCCTGAATCACCGGATAGTCGCGCATCTCCACCGAATCCACCAGCAGGCGCCCAAGCCCCGGCCAGTTAAAGACCTTTTCGACCACAATGGAGCCGCCGAGCAGAAAACCAAACTGCAAGCCCATCATGGTCACCACCGGGATCATCGCGTTACGCAAGCCGTGTTTGAGCACCACCCACGTTTCGCTGACGCCTTTGGCCCGCGCGGTACGCATGTAGTCTTCATTAAGCACATCGACGAATGACGCTCGCGTGAAGCGGGCCATCACCGCCGCCACCGCAGCACCGAGGGTGATTGACGGCAGAATGTAGTGCCGCCAGCTGTCCGCGCCAACGGTCGGCAGCCAGCCCAGTTCAACGGAAAAGACCTGCATCAGCAGCATGCCCAGCGCGAACGCCGGGAAGGAAATACCGGTGACGGCAATCGCCATGCCGAGCCTGTCCGGCCAGCGATTGCGCCAGACGGCCGCCGCTACCCCCATCGCCATACCGAAAATCACCGCCCAGATCATGCTGCACAGCGTGAGCCACAGCGTTGGCATGAAACGACTGGCAATCTCTTCCGACACGGGACGATGCGACACCATCGAGGTGCCAAAATCGCCCTGCAAGACGTTGACGATGTAGTGCCCAAACTGAACGTACAGCGGCTGGTCGAGGCCCAGCTGTTGACGCACCATCGCCACGACTTGCGCATCCGCTTCCGGCCCGGCAATCAAACGCGCGGGGTCGCCGGGCAGCAGGTGCACAAACAGGAACACTAGCACCGCCACGATGAGCAGCGTCGGGATCAGACCGAGCAGACGTTTAATGACGTAACTAAACATTACTTCAGGTCGGCCTCATCAAAGCTAAAACCGGTATCCGGCATGATGTAGAACCCGGTCAGATTTTTACTGTGCGCAGAAACCAGTTTTTCCACCACCAGCGGAACCCATGGCGACTCTTTCCAGATGGTGTCCTGAGCCTCTTTGTACAGACGCTCCTTCTCTTTCGGGTCATTGGTCTTCAGCGCTCCGGCGAGGTCTTTGTCCACCTGCGGATTACTGTAGAACGCGGTGTTAAACAGCGTTGGTGGCCAGTTTTGCGAGGCAAACAGCGGCGACAGCGCCCAGTCTGCTTCACCCGTCGAGGCCGACCAGCCGGTGTAGAACATTCTTACGCCGCTCTCTTTCTGCCCTTTGGCTTCGACTTCTGACGCTCGCTGACCCGCATCCATCGCCGTCAGCTGCGCCTTGATGCCCACCTGCGCCAGCTGCTGCTGGGTGAACTGCAGCACTTTTTGCGCGGTGCTGTGGTTATGTGACGACCACAGCGTGGTGCTGAACCCGTTCGGGAAACCGGCTTCTTTCAACAGTTCGCGGGCTTTCGCCGGATCGTACGGCCACGGTTTATACGTCTGCGCATACGCAATGGACGGCGGTACCACGCCAGTCGCCGGGGTCGCGTAACCAGCAAAGGCCACTTTCACCAACGCCTGACGGTTGATAGCGTAGTTGATCGCCTCCCGCACTTTCGGGTTATCAAACGGTTTTTGCGTCACGTTCATGCTGATGTAGCGCTGCATGATTGACGGGCTCGCCACCAGCTCCAGCTTGCTGTTTTTTTCCAGCAGCGGGGCCTGCTCGTAAGGGATCGGGAACGCAAACTGCGCTTCACCGGTTTGCAGCATCGCCGCGCGGGTATTGTTATCAACGACCGGACGCCAGGTGATGGTGTCGAGTTTTGGCAGACCTTTCTGCCAGTAGCCATCAAACTTCTTCACCTTCACAAAGTCAGTCTGGTTCCAGGTCTCGAGCGAATACGGCCCGGTGCCCACCGGATGGAAGCCGATATCCTTGCCGAATTTCTTGATAGCCGCCGGGGAAATCATCGCCGTCGCCGGATGCGCCAGAATGTTAATAAACGCTGAGAACGGCTGTTTGAGGGTAATTTTCACCGTCAGTGGATCGACCGCTTCAGTGCTGGCGATATCCTTGTACAGGTTATAGCGCTTGAGATGGTTATCCGGGTTGCTGGCCCTGTCGAGGTTGATTTTCACCGCCTCGGCGTTGAAATCGGTCCCGTCCTGGAATTTCACTCCGCTACGCAGTTTGAGGGTGTACACCAGCCCGTCATCTGACACCGTGTAGCTTTCCGCCAGCACGTTGTGCATTTTCATGTCTTTATCGAGGCCAAACAGCCCCTGATAGAACGACTTCGCCACCGCCTGAGACAGCGTGTCGTTCGCGTCATACGGGTCGAGCGTCGTGAAATTTGACCCCACCGCCACCACCACATCTTTAGCCGCAAACGCGGGTGCGGCGGCCAGGGCGGAAACAACACCCAGTGCCAGCAGCCATTTACCTGAAATCTGTTGTGTCATGTTGTTCTCCTGATTGTTATAGGCGCGACAGTGCGCTGGGGGTATCGTCCCGGGCGACAAAATGCCCAGGGCTAACCTGAACCAGCGGCACGCTGGCAATCTCTTCTCCCCGCGGATAAATATTACCGGGCAGCTCATCGGACAGCAGTACGCGCTGCGGTCGACGGTGCGTCGGGTCAGCCACCGGCACGGCGGCCATCAGCTTGCGGGTATACGGGTGCTGCGGGTTTTCAAATACGGCATTACGCGGGCCAATCTCGACAATTCGCCCGCGGTACATCACCGCCACACGGTGGCTGATGCGCTCAACCACAGCCATATCGTGGGAAATAAACAGGTACGCCATGCCCATTTCCCGCTGCAAATCGAGCAGAAGGTTGATTATCTGCGCGCGAATAGACACATCCAGCGCGGATACCGCCTCATCGGCAATCACCACTTTCGGGTTGAGCGCCAGCGCGCGGGCGATGCAAATCCGCTGACGCTGGCCGCCGGAAAATTCATGCGGATAACGCCAGGCGTGTTCCGGCTGTAGCCCGACACGTTCGAGTAACCACGCCACCCGACGTCGGGCATCCGCTTCCGGCAGCATGTTATGCACCCGCAGCGGTTCAAGAATGGAATAGCCGACGGTTTGCCGCGGATCGAGCGAGGCCCACGGATCCTGAAAAATAAGCTGAATGTCGCGCCGCAGCGGCTGAAGTTGGCTGTCCGACAATGTATCAATGCGTTTCCCGTTAAACGTAATGTTGCCGCTTTGCGACTCCACCAGCCGTAACAGCGCGCGCCCGGTCGTCGATTTCCCGGAACCGGATTCGCCCACCAGCGCCAGCGTTTCGCCGGGCCACAAATCGAAACTCACCTTCTCCACCGCGTGTACTTCGCGGGTGACGCGGTTTAGAATGCCGCTGCGTAGCGGAAAACGGGTCACCAAATCACGCACCTGCAAAATCGGCTCACCGGGAACGACGGTGTCCTGCTCAGCGGGTATGGCGTCAGTGTTCAACAGCGGGAAACTGCGCGGCAACGCGCTGCCACGCATGGCGCCCAGCCGCGGAACCGCCGACAGTAACGCTTTGGTGTACGGATGCTGTGGCGCGTGAAAAATTTGCTCGACGCTACCCGTTTCCACCGCTTCGCCCTGGTACATCACCAGCACTCTGTCGGCGATATCCGCCACGACGCCCATGTCGTGAGTGATAAAAATCACCCCCATCTCCATCTCTTTTTGCAGCACATCGATCAGCTGCAGAATTTGCGCCTGAATGGTGACGTCCAGCGCGGTCGTCGGTTCGTCGGCAATCAGCACCGCCGGACGACAGGAGAGCGCCATCGCAATCATCACTCGCTGGCGCATGCCGCCAGAAAGTTGATGCGGGTAGCGCACCAGAATAGTTTCGGCTTCCGGAATACGCACCTGATCGAGCATTTTCTTCGCGGCTTTCAACGCATCATCGCGCCCTAACCCCTGATGCAGACGGATAGACTCGGCTATCTGCTCGCCCACGGTAAACACCGGGTTCAGCGACGTCATCGGCTCCTGGAAGATCATTGCGATATCCGCCCCGCGCACGCGACGCATTTGCGACGCGCTTTGGGCCGTTACGTCAATCACTTCGCGGTTACGACGGCGAAGCATTAGTGCTTCGCTGTTCACCTCACCGCCGGACTGTTCGAGCAGGCGCATTAACGCCAGCGCGGTGACCGATTTCCCCGAGCCGGACTCGCCGACAATCGCCAACGTCTCGCCGCGTTTGAGGCTAAATGAAAGATGCTTTACCGCCTGAACAGGCTGCTGTTCCTGCTGAAAAGTAATGTTCAAATCACGCACCACCAGCACCTCGCTGGGGTTGATTTCATGGCTGTGCGGCACGCTTCCTCCTGTCACCGGTAGATGCCGACCGTAGGTGTATCGCCGACATACGCATACGCGCGGTACATCCCTTCGCTGTTGAATGGCATCGCTACATTGCCTTCACGGTCAATTGCAATCAGACCACCACTGCCGCCAAGGGCGGGAAGTTTTTCCATAATCACCCGTTCGCAGGCATCCTGCAGGCTTAAATCGCTGTATTCCATCAGGGCCGAAATATCGTAGGCCGCGAGGGTGCGCATAAACACTTCACCGGTGCCGGTGCAGGACACCGCCACGCTGGCATTATTGGCATAACAGCCTGCGCCCGGTAGCGGGCTGTCGCCCACGCGTCCAGGTAATTTGTTGGTCATTCCGCCGGTTGAGGTCGCGGCGGCGAGATTACCTGCTTTATCGAGCGCGACGGCCCCAACGGTGCCCATTTTGGTCTGTTCATCCAGCGGCGAATCACTGTGATCGAGCCGCGTGTCTCCCGCAGCCTTCGCCTGTCGAAGCTGGTGCAGGCGTTCCGGCGTAGAGAACAAGTCGTTGCTGACCTTTTCCATCCCATGTTGCACGGCGAATTTCTCGGCCCCTTCACCGATCAGCAGCACATGTGGGCTTTGCTCGAGCACTACACGCGCAGCAAGAACCGGGTTGCGTAAATGCTTAATGCCTGCCACCGCGCCCGCTTGCAGAGAATAGCCATCCATCACGCAGGCATCGAGTTCGTGCGTTTCATCGGCGGTAAACACCGCCCCGGTTCCGGCGTTGAACAATGGGCACTCTTCCAGCAACCGTACGGCCTCGGTCACTACGTCCAGCGCACTGGCCCCGGCCTCCAGCATTTTCTGACCGGTCTCGACTATCGACGACAGCGCGACGACATATTGCTGTTCGCGTTCTGGCGACATATTGCCACGGGTTATCGCCCCGGCTCCGCCATGAATGGCGATCGCTGCATGACTCATTGCGCCCTTCCCTTCGGCTGAAGATATGCTTTTTCTATAAATATCATTATTGTGCCGATTAATTTATATGATTTTTGAATATAGAAAGCGCTGTTGGTGCTGTAAAGGCATCCGCGCCCCTGACATACAGTCGAGGTCACTTTTCTGCCATAATGGGCGCAACAGACGAATTGTCGCAGGAGTAACGTAATGGATTTTAACGCCGGACTGATGCCGCTCGACGTGGCACTGACGCAGATGCTCGATCGTATTTCCCCGCTGAATGACACCGAAACGCTGCCGCTGATGCAGGCCTTTGGCCGCATTACCGCCGAAGATGTGGTTTCCCCACTCGACGTGCCAGGTTTTGATAACTCGGCGATGGACGGCTATGCCGTGCGTCTGACAGACCTCGTAGACGGTAAACCGCTGCCTTTGGCAGGCAAAGCCTTCGCCGGACAGCCGTTCGACGGTGAATGGCCAACAGGCACCTGCGTGCGCATCATGACCGGCGCACCTGTGCCGCCAGGCTGCGACGCGGTGGTGATGCAGGAAGAAACCGAGCAAACCGATAACGGCGTATGCTTCACTGCCAGCGTTAACGCGGGCCAGAATATTCGCCGCCGCGGCGAAGACATCACCGCCGGTAGCGCACTCTTTCCGCGTGGCACGCGCCTGACCGTTGCTGAGCTGCCGGTGCTGGCCTCGCTCGGCATCCCACAGGTTGAGGTGGTGCGCAAAGTGCGTGTGGCGGTGTTCTCCACTGGCGATGAACTGAAGTTACCCGGCGAACCGCTGGCAGCGGGGCAGATTTATGACACCAATCGTCTGGCGGTGCATCTGATGCTCGAACAGCTTGGTTGTGAGGTGATTAACCTCGGCATTATTCCTGACTCACAGGAAAAACTGCGCGCGGCGTTTATCGCCGCTGATTCGCAGGCCGATGTGGTTATCAGTTCCGGCGGCGTGTCGGTAGGCGAAGCGGACTACACCAAAACCATTCTCGATGAGCTGGGCGAAATCGCGTTCTGGAAGCTGGCCATCAAGCCGGGCAAACCTTTTGCATTCGGCAAGCTGAATCACAGCTGGTTCTGCGGCCTGCCGGGCAACCCGGTTTCTGCCGCGCTGACGTTCTATCAGCTGGTGCAGCCGCTGCTGGCGAAACTGAGCGGCAATCCGGACTCTGGCCTGTCACCGCGTCTACGGGTACAGACCACCACCCGACTGAAAAAATCGCCAGGCCGTCTCGATTTCCAGCGCGGCGTGCTGACCCGCAACGCTGAAGGGGATTTAAGCGTCGCCACCACCGGACATCAGGGTTCACACGTATTTAGCTCGTTCAGCCAGGGCAACTGTTTTATCGTGCTGGAACGCGATCGCGGCAACGTTGATGCGGGCGAATGGGTGGAAGTTGAACCGTTTAACGCGCTGTTTGGGGGGCTGTAATGAGCGTGGAACTGAGTGATGCGGAGATGCTGCGCTACAACCGGCAAATCGTGTTGCGCGGTTTCGACTTTGACGGTCAGGAAAAGCTGAAAGACTCGCGAGCGTTGATTGTTGGCTTAGGCGGTTTAGGCTGCGCCGCCGCGCAATATCTGGCGGCGGCTGGCGTGGGTCAGATGACGCTACTCGATTTCGACACCGTGTCGCTGTCAAACCTGCAACGCCAGACGCTGCACAGCGATGCCGCGATTGGTCAGCCGAAAGTCGAGTCTGCCCGCGATTCGCTGTCTCGGATCAATCCGCACGTGCAGTTTATCTGCATAGATTCGCAGCTCGACGATGCGGCGCTCGCAGAGCAAATCGCAGCGCACGACGTGGTGCTCGACTGTACCGATAACGTGCAGATTCGCAATCAGCTCAATACGGGCTGTTTTCAGCATAAAACGCCGCTGGTTTCCGGGGCAGCCATTCGGATGGAAGGGCAAATCAGCGTATTCACGTATCAGGCTGGCGAACCGTGTTATCGCTGCCTGAGTCGTCTGTTCGGTGAAAACGCCCTCACCTGCGTCGAGGCGGGCGTGATGGCCCCGCTGGTCGGCGTTATCGGTTCGATACAGGCAATGGAAGCCATTAAGCTTCTGGCCGCTTACGGCACACCCGCTGCCGGGAAAATCGTGATGTACGACGCGATGACCTGTCAGTTTCGGGAGATGAAGCTGATGCGGTTTACCGGGTGTGAGATATGTAGTCCGGTCTAAGCCACTCTGCCCGGCGGCACTGCGTTGTGCTCGGGCCTACAAAAGCGTAGGCCAGGTAAGCGTAGCGCCACCGGGCATAAAATTACAATTCCGCTCGTCCAAACGCCTCCAGCCAATCCTGTTCAAACTTATCAATAGCAGCAACCGCTCGCTTTGTTGACGCATATCAAAATCACTTTCATTCGAAAGTTATTTAATCTTTATACGAAAGCAAAGAGGCGGTTTATGATTTTCAATATTCAGCGCTATTCCACCCACGATGGCCCCGGCATCCGCACCGTTGTCTTTATGAAAGGCTGCTCACTCGGCTGCCGCTGGTGCCAGAATCCGGAAAGTCGGGCCCGCACCCAGGACCTGCTGTTTGACGCACGTTTGTGTCTCGACGGCTGCGACCTTTGCCAGCAGGCGGCGCCGCGGGTGATTAAACGCGCGCTGAATGGTTTGGTTATCCACCGTGAAAAGCTCAAACAATCGCATCTGGATGCGCTCGTCGAGTGTTGTCCCACGCAGGCGCTGACGGTGTGTGGAGAACGCAAAAGCGTGGACGACATTATGGCCACCGTCCTGCGCGATAAACCGTTTTACGATCGCAGCGGTGGCGGCCTGACGCTTTCCGGCGGCGAGCCGTTTATGAACCCGGAACTGGCGCTTGAACTGCTGAAAACCAGCCACGACCAGGGCATTCATACCGCCGTCGAAACCTGCCTGCATGTGCCGTGGAAATATATCGAACCCGCCCTGCCGTACATCGACCTGTTCCTCGCTGATTTAAAGCATGTCGATGCAGACAAATTTATGCAGTGGACAGACGGCTCGTCAAAACGCGTGCTCGACAACCTGAAACGGCTGGCGTCGGCGGGCAAAAATATGACCATCCGCGTGCCGCTTATCCAGGGGTTTAACGCCGATGAGGCCTCGATTGAAGCCATTACCGAATTCGCCGCGACTGAACTGCACGTCAGCGACATTCACTTTTTACCCTATCACACGCTCGGCATGAACAAATATAGCCTGCTTGGCGTGCCCTATTCTGCCCCAGATAAGCCGCTCGATGCCCCGGAATTGCTGGAATTTGCCCAGCAGACTGCACAGGCAAAAGGGCTGACTGCGACCCTACGAGGATAATACGATGACCCCCCTGAAACTCGACCAACTGACCGACCGCATTCAGGCGCATAAAAACGCGCTGGTACATATCGTGAAGCCGCCGGTCTGCACCGAGCGCGCGCAGCATTACACTACGGTTTATCAGCGCAACATGGATAAACCGATTCCGGTTCGCCGCGCGCTGGCGCTGGCCTACCACCTCGCCGGGCGCACTATCTGGATCAAGCATGATGAGCTGATTATCGGTAACCAGGCGAGCGCTGTGCGCGCCGCACCGATTTTCCCGGAATACACCGTCAGCTGGATTGAGAAAGAAATTGACGATCTGGCGGACCGTCCGGGCGCGGGCTTTGCGGTGAGTGAAGAGAACAAACGCGTTCTGCATGAAATTTGCCCGTGGTGGAACGGCCAGTCGGTGCAGGACCGCTGCTATGGCATGTTCACCGACGAACAAAAAGCGCTGCTGGCGACCGGGATTATCAAAGCTGAGGGCAATATGACCTCCGGTGATGCGCATCTGGCGGTGAATTTCCCGCTATTGCTGGAAACAGGCCTCGACGGCCTGCGCGAAAAAGTGGCCGAACGCCGCTCGCGCATTAACCTGACGGTGCTGGAAGACCTGCACGGCGAGCAGTTCCTGAAAGGCATTGATATCGTGCTGGAAGCCGTCAGTCTGCACATCAGCCGCTTTGCCGAACTGGCGCGGAAAATGGCAAGTGAAGAACCTCGCGAAACCCGCCGGGACGAACTGCTGGCCATGGCTGAAAACTGCGATGTCATCGCCCACGAACCGCCGAAAACCTTCTGGCAGGCGCTGCAGCTATGCTATTTCATTCAGTTGATTCTGCAAATTGAATCCAACGGTCATTCAGTATCGTTTGGCCGTATGGACCAGTATCTGTACCCGTTCTACCGTCGCGACGTGGAGCTGAACCATTCACTCGATCGCGAAATGGCGATTGAGCTGCTGCACAGCTGCTGGCTGAAGCTGCTGGAAGTGAACAAGATCCGCTCCGGCTCGCACTCTAAAGCCTCTGCCGGAAGCCCGCTGTATCAGAACGTGACCATCGGCGGACAGAAACTGGTAAATGGCGACGCAATGGACGCGGTGAATCCGCTCTCCTACGCGATTCTGGAATCCTGTGGTCGTCTGCGCTCGACGCAGCCAAACCTCAGCGTGCGCTATCACGCAGGAATGAGTAGCGACTTCCTCGACGCCTGCGTGCAGGTGATCCGCTGCGGTTTCGGGATGCCCGCTTTCAACAACGACGAAATTGTTATCCCGGAATTCATCAAGCTCGGCGTGGAAAAACAGGACGCCTACGACTATGCCGCCATCGGCTGTATCGAAACCGCGGTCGGCGGCAAATGGGGCTATCGTTGCACCGGCATGAGCTTTATCAACTTCGCCCGCGTGATGCTGGCGGCGATGGAAGGCGGACGCGATGCCACCAGCGGCGAAGTGTTCCTCCCACAAGCGAAAGCGCTGTCGCAGGGTAATTTCGCCGGTTTCGAAGAGATGATGTCGGCGTGGGATACGCAGATCCGCTATTACACCCGCAAATCAATTGAAATCGAATACGTGGTCGACACCATGCTGGAAGAAAACGTGCCCGACATTCTGTGCTCGGCGCTGGTTGACGACTGCATTGAGCGTGCGAAAAGCATTAAAGAAGGCGGCGCGAAGTATGACTGGGTATCCGGCCTGCAGGTGGGCATCGCTAACCTCGGCAACAGCCTGGCCGCGGTGAAAAAACTGGTGTTCGAACAGGGCGCTATCGGCCAGCAACAGCTCGCCGCCGCGCTGGCGGATGATTTCGACGGCCTGACCCACGAACAGCTGCGCCAGCGTTTGATTAACGGCGCGCCGAAATACGGAAATGACGACGACACCGTGGATGAGCTGCTGGTGCGCGCGTATCAGACCTATATCGATGAGCTGAAGCAGTATCACAATCCGCGTCACGGTCGCGGCCCGATCGGCGGGGATTACTACGCCGGAACGTCGTCGATTTCCGCGAACGTGCCCTTTGGTGCGGCGACCATGGCCACACCGGATGGGCGCAAGGCGCACACCCCACTGGCGGAAGGCGCAAGCCCGGCATCCGGCACCGACCATCTCGGCCCAACCGCGGTGATTGGCTCCGTCGGGAAACTGCCGACGGCGGCTATCCTCGGCGGCGTGCTGTTAAATCAGAAGTTGAACCCGGCAACGCTCGATAACGACAGCGACCGTCAGAAGCTTATGGCGCTGCTGCGCACCTTCTTCGAAGTGCATAAAGGCTGGCACATTCAGTACAACATCGTGTCGCGTGAAACGCTGTTGGAAGCGAAGAAACGCCCGGATCAGTACCGTGACCTAGTGGTACGTGTGGCGGGATACTCGGCGTTCTTTACCGCGCTTTCGCCGGATGCGCAGGACGATATTATCGCCCGTACTGAGCATATGCTGTAAAGAGGTCAATGCCGGTTGCGCTTCGCTGAACGGCTTACAGGATCGAATCCTGTAGGCCAGGCATGCAACGCGCCGCCGGGCATTTCATCGCATCCCATCTTTCGAATGAAATAAATTTGTGCTGCTCATCACATTGTAATTAGAATATTGCTGATCGCAGTAACATTCAGGAGCGCAATGTATGACCGTTAAAGTTATCGTCACCGATATGGACGGAACTTTTCTCAATGATGCCAAGCAGTACTCTCGCGAACGCTTTTTGGCGCAGTTCCAGCAGCTTAAGCAGCGCGACATTGAGTTCGTTGTTGCCAGTGGTAATCAATACTACCAGCTGATTTCCTTCTTCCCTGAAATCCGCGATCAGATTTCTTTCGTCGCCGAAAACGGTGCGCTGGTTTATCAGCACGGCCATGAGCTGTTCCACGGCGAACTGACGCGCCACGAATCCCAGGTAGTGATTGGCGAACTGCTGAAAGACCCTCAGCTCAATTTTGTGGCCTGTGGCCTGGAAAGCGCCTACGTCAGCGATAAAGCACCCGAAGAATTCGTTAAGCTGATGTCGAAACACTACCATCGCCTGAAGCCGGTTTCTGACTATCAGCACATCGACGACAAGATTTTCAAGTTCTCTCTGAACCTGCCGGACAGCGAAATCCCGCAGCTGATCGATGCCCTGCACGTTTCGCTCGACGGGATCATGAAGCCCGTTACCAGCGGCTTCGGCTTTGTCGATTTGATTATTCCTGGCCTGCATAAAGCCAACGGTATCAGCCGTCTGCTGAAAAACTGGCAGCTTTCGCCGAGCGATTGCGTCGGCATTGGCGACAGCGGCAACGACGCCGAAATGCTGAAGCTGGTGAAATACTCGTTTGCGATGGCCAATGCGGCTGACAGCATCAAGGCCATCGCTCGTTACCAGACCGACGACAACAATCACGACGGCGCACTGAATGTTATTCAGGCCGTGCTGGATAACGCTTCCCCGTTCGACGCCTGACAAAACGCCGGAGCGCCCTGCTCCGGCAACGCCTTGTTTATCCTGCCCAAATATTCCCTCCTTTTCTCAACATTCAGCAATCGTGAAACGCATCAAATTATTTAACTTGCATTAACCTCTTTTTAACTTAAAGTATCACTTGTAAGTTAAATTACTTTCGAATGAAAGATTGAGAGGTCAATCATGGCGCTTACCTTTACCCGTTCAACCCTGCCTGCCGATCACAAAGCGGCTATCCGTGAAATGAAAAAAGCACTGCGCGCGCAAATTGGCGACGTGCAGGCGGTATTCGACCAGCTCACAGCACACATCGAAGCCCGCGTGGCAGAGATCGATGCCCTGAAAGCCGCCGGGAACCCCGTCTGGCCAGTGTTGGCCTATAGCGACCTTGCCAGCGGTAAGGTGACGGAGGCCCAGCGCGAGGAAATCAAACGTCGCGGCTGCGCGGTGATTAAAGGGCAATTCTCGCGCGAGCAGGCGCTGGACTGGGATCGTTCGATGCTCGACTATCTCGATCGCAATCACTTTGACGCGGTGTACAAAGGGCCTGGCGATAACTTCTTCGGCACCCTGACCGCGTCACGCCCGGAGATCTATCCGATCTACTGGTCACAGGCGCAAATGCAGGCGCGCCAGAGCAATGAAATGGCCGCGGTGCAGTCTTTCCTGAATCGTCTGTGGCGTTTTGAGAGTGAAGGCAAACAGTGGTTCAACCCGGACGTGAGTGTCATTTATCCGGACCGCATTCGCCGTCGCCCGCCGGGAACCACCTCGAAAGGCCTCGGCGCACATACCGATTCCGGGGCGCTGGAACGCTGGCTGCTTCCTGCTTATCAGCAGGTGTTCGCCAACGTGTTTAACGGCGACTTCACGAATTTCGATCCGTGGGATGCCGCACACCGTACGGAAGTTGAAGAGTACACCGTGGAGAACACCACTAAGTGTTCGGTATTCCGTACCTTCCAGGGCTGGACCGCGCTGTCAGAGATGATCCCGGATCAAGGCCTGCTGCACGTGGTGCCAATCCCAGAAGCGATGGCGTACGTTCTGCTGCGTCCGCTGCTGGACGATGTGCCAGAAGATGAGCTGTGCGGCGTAGCACCTGGCCGCGTGCTGCCGATTTCCGAGCAGTGGCACCCGCAGCTGATCAAAGCGCAGACCTCCATTCCCGCGCTGGAACCGGGGGATTCCGTGTGGTGGCACTGCGACGTTATACACTCTGTGGCACCTGTGACCGAGCAACAGGGCTGGGGCAACGTGATGTACATCCCGGCGGCCCCGATGTGCGATAAAAACCGGGCCTACGCGCAGAAGGTGAAAGTCGCGCTGGAAAATGGCGCATCGCCGGGCGACTTCCCCCGCGAAGATTATGAAGCCACGTGGGAAGACCGCTTTACCCTCGGCGATCTGAACATTCACGGAAAACGCGCATTGGGAATGGAGATTTAATCGTCGTACAACCCCTCCCGCTCTACGGCGGTACGTCGCGTTCCCGGACGTATCCGCCGCACCGATTCCCGCACCGCCAGGGTGCCATGCAGCAACAGCGATCCACACGGCGCTTCCGGGCGAATCAAACGCTGTTGCAGCATCTGCACTGCTTCGGTACCCAGTTCATCGCGCGGCACATGAATCGCCGTCAGCGGAACGTCCTGGATTGCCGCCAGATTAAAACCGTCGATGCTCATGACTGATACATCTTGCGGCACCCGCAGCCCACGTTTTTGCAGCGCGCTTATCGTGCCTGCCGCCATAAAATCGCCCCCCACCAGAAATGCCGTCGGCAGCGTTTTGCCTGCCTGCGCATCCAGCCAGGCACCGACTTTTTCCTCGGTTTCTTTGGCACTGAAGCTCGGCACCGCAATCAAATCGCGTGCATCCTGAAAGCGTAAATTGCCGTTTTTCCATGCTTCACGAATGCCCACCAGTCGCAGCTCCATGGTGTAGCGCCGCAGACACATGACGTTCACTACCGCGCGGTGGCCCATGTCAAAGAGGTAGCTCGCGGCAAACTGGCCGATCAGCCGGTGATCCGGCGCAATCGACGGCAGGCGCATTCGTTCATCGCGGCAGTTGATCAGTACGCAGGGCTTGGAGAAATCCACTGCCAGATCGTGAATATGCGGATCGTCAATACCGAGCAGAATCGCCGCCTGCGTTTCGCCTTCGTTCATTCGCGCCAGAAACAGGTTGGCGTCGCTGTCGTTCTCCTCCAGCGCGCAATACCGCAGGCGCACCTCGTGAGGGGACAGCGCCTTATTGATGCTCTGAATGACACGGTAATAAAAGATATCGGAACGTTCGTCGAAGGCGCGTTGTGGCGCAAACACAATCAGACTGTTGAGCAGCATTCTTCCGGCTGCCATGCCATCCATTACGCCCAGTTCTCGGGCGCAGCTCAACACCCGGTCTCGCGCTTTTTCGCTGGTGTTAGCTTTACCCGCCAGCACCCGGGAAACCGTGCTGGCCGACAGCCCGGTTCGCGTCGCAATTTCAGCGATTTTGAGCTTTTTATCCATTCTGTGATCTACCTCCATTTTGCAAATGAAAGAATTTTCACACGCATTTACCCCGCTATTTAAAGGAATAAAATGCATTCAAAGGGAGTATATCCCTGTCTCATGAAAAAACTTGCATAAATTGCACTATTGCCGCTCATTTTTCTGCCATACCCTGAATTGGCCTGACAACTTCCATACTAGTTATCCGGAAGATTACCAAAAGAAAACCATTAGGTTTCAAGAAAATATAAAAGCGGTATGACAACTCTCACACTGAGATGGGTCATCTTTCCCCCTACAAACCGTCTTGTGGAGAATTCTATGAGCCAAGGTATTAATAACGATATGACGGCCAGCAAATCGCGCCGCGTAGTGAAAAATCTGCGCTGGTGGGTATTGGTCCTTTTCCTTCTGGGCGTCACCGTTAACTACATTACACGCAACTCTTTGGGCATCCTTGCGCCTGAGCTCGAAAAAGAACTCGGGATCAATAGTGCGCAATACTCTTATATTGTCGGCGCGTTCCAGCTCGCCTATACCATTTTCCAGCCGCTGTGTGGCTGGTTGATTGACGTTATCGGCCTCAAACTCGGCTTTATGATTTGTGCGACGCTGTGGGCAATCGCCTGTATCGCCCACGCCGGGGCCGGAAGCTGGCTGCACATGGCGATACTGCGCTTTGGGATGGGCGCGTCAGAGGCGGCAGCCACACCTGCCAATGCCAAAACAATCGGCGAATGGTTCCCGAAATCTGAACGCCCCGTCGCCGCCGGTTGGGCCGGGGTCGGCTTCTCTATTGGCGCGATGTTAGCCCCGCCTATCATCTACTTTGCTCACGCCTCTTTCGGCTGGCAGGGTGCGTTTATGTTTACCGGTTTTCTCGCCCTGGTATGGGTCGCGTTGTGGTGGGTCTTCTACCACAATCCGGAACAACACCCGAATCTGAGCAAAGAAGAGCTGGCATTCATTCAGCAGGACAATGAGCCACCGGCCGTTAAGCTGCCATTCCTCAAAGCCTTGGGCAACATCAGTAAAAACAAACGCTTCTACGGCATCGCGATCCCGGCCTTTATGGCAGAACCTGCCTGGGCGGTGATGAGTTTCTGGGTGCCGCTGTATCTGGCAAAAACCTACGGCATGGAACTCAAGCAAATTGCCCTCTTCGCCTGGCTGCCGTTCCTTGCTGCGGACCTCGGCAGCGTCGCCAGCGGCTATTTGACCAAACTGTATGTGCGCGTGTTCGGCTGCACTCGCATCAATTCCGTGGTCGCCTCCTCCGTTTCCGGCGCGTTCCTGATGCTGTCGCTGGCGATGATGGCGTTCACTACCAATCCCTACGTGGCAATTGCCCTGATCTCCATCGGCGGTTTCGGCCACCAGATAATCTCCTGCATGTTGAGCGCCCTGGTGGTTGAGTCATTCGACAAAGGCCAGATGGCGACGGTGAACGGCATGCGTGGTTCCGCCGCGTGGATCGCAAGCTTCGTCTTCTCGCTGATTATTGGGGTCACTGCCGACAAAATCGGCTTTAACCCGCTGTTTATCGCCATGGGGTTCTTCGACCTGATTGGCGCTGTTTTCCTGGTTGCATTTATTGCTGAACGTCGCGCCAAGCGCGCCTGATAACAGGTTTGATTATTATGAAAACGCTTAAACACTGGACATTCGAAAAACAATCCGCTCATCACGTTGAGCTGCTGGTCGACGGGCAACACACCCTGGGCCTGTACATGCTGGAAGAAAATCTGTTCCGCGTACTGCTCAAACGTCAGGGTAAACTGGCCCTTGATAAAACCTGGAGCATTGCGCCTGACCAGGACGTACCGTGGGAAGGCCGCTCTCGTGAGGATATTTCCGGGTTCAGCCTGCCATCGTGGACACTCGATAAACAGACCGACAAACTGACCATCAGCACCTCACAGCTGCGCGTGACGGTTCATCAGCCACTATGGCTCGAGTGGCATTACCGTAATGACACGGGCGAATGGCAATACCTGACCGGCGACCGTCCGACCAGCGCCTATCTGGTGAACGCCCACGGCGATGGCGTGGCCCACTATCTGAAGCGTCAGAAAGACGAGCGCTTCTACGGCCTCGGCGAAAAATCAGGTGATTTACAGCGCACCGGCAAACGTTTTGAAATGCGTAACCTCGATGCGATGGGCTATAACGCCGCCAGCACCGACCCACTGTACAAACACATCCCGTTCACCATCACCCGCCGTGATGATCTAAGCGTCGGCTTGTTCTATGACAACCTGAGCAGCAGCTGGCTTGACCTCGGTAACGAGCTCGACAACTATCACACCGCCTACCGCCGCTGGCAGGCAGAAGCCGGTGATATCGACTATTACCTGTTCACCGGCAAACGCGTGCTGGATATCACCAAAGCCTTCGTACGTCTGACCGGGAAAACGCTGTTTGGCCCGAAATGGAGCCTGGGCTACAGCGGTTCAACCATGCATTACACTGATGCGCCGGATGCGCAAAACCAGCTGATGAACTTTATTCGCCTGTGCGACGAACACGCTATTCCGTGCGATTCTTTCCAGCTGTCGTCCGGCTACACCTCGATTAATGGCAAGCGCTACGTGTTCAACTGGAATTACGACAAAGTGCCGCAGCCGAAAGTGATGAGTCAGGCGTTCCATGACGCAGGCCTCAAGCTGGCGGCCAATATTAAGCCGTGCCTGTTGCAGGATCACCCGCGCTATAACGAAGTGGCGGAAAAAGGGTTGTTCGTGCGTGATTCCGATGCGAATGCGCCAGAACGTTCGGTATTCTGGGACGATGAAGGCTCACATCTCGATTTCACCAATCCGGCGACCGTGGCCTGGTGGCAGGCAGGTGTGACCAGCCAATTGCTGGAAATGGGCATAGACTCAACCTGGAATGATAACAACGAATACGAAGTGTGGGACGGCGAAGCCCGCTGCCACGGTTTCGGGAAGGAAATTGCGATCAAGCATGTGCGCCCGGTGATGCCGCTGCTGATGATGCGCGCCTCAATGGAAGCGCAGCAGCGTTTCGCGCCAGAAAAACGTCCGTACCTGATTTCCCGTTCCGGCTGCGCCGGGATGCAGCGCTACGTACAAACCTGGAGCGGTGACAACCGCACCAACTGGCAGACGCTGCGCTACAACACCCGCATGGGCGTGGGTATGAGTCTGTCCGGCCTGTTTAACGTCGGTCACGATGTCGGTGGTTTCTCGGGCGATAAGCCCGACGCTGAGCTGTTCGTGCGCTGGGTGCAAAACGGCGTGATGCATCCGCGCTTTACCATTCATTCGTGGAATGACGACCAGACCGTTAACGAACCGTGGATGTATCCGGGCATCACCCCGGCAATTCGTGGCGCGATTGAGCTGCGTTATCGTCTGCTGCCGTATCTCTACACCCTGCTGTGGCAGGCGCACGCCGACGACGAGCCGATGCTGCGCCCGACGTTCCTCGATCACGAACACGATACGCAGACCTTTGAAGAGTGTGATGATTTTATGCTGGGCCGCGACCTGCTGGTTGCAAGCGTTGTTGAAGAAGGTCAGCGTCAGCGTGCACTCTGGCTACCTGACAACGAAACCGGTTGGTACGATTTCTACACCGGTGAGTGGTTCTCCGGGGGGCAGCAGATTACCGTCGATGCGCCGCTGGAAAAACTGCCGCTACTTGTGCGCGCAGGTGCAGGTTTACCGCTGAGCGATCGCATTAAACATGTTAAGCCAGAAACCGACACCAGCCGCGAGCTGAAACTGTTCCCGCTGAAAGGTGTGGGCCGCGACCGCGGTATGTTGTTTGAAGATGACGGCGAAACCTGGGGCTATAAAGAGGGCAACGCACTGTGGCTGGAGTGGGAAATGGAATGCTCCGCCAGCACCATCAATTTGACGTTCAATCCGCGCGGGGATTACCGCCCGGCATGGCAAGCCTTGCAGGTGACTTTACCGGCGGGCGAAAAACGTCAGTTGCGGATTAACGGCGAAGCCGTCAGCGAGTGGCGTCTGATGTAATCTTTGCGAGGCCGCTCCCACCCGGGAACGACGGTGTAAAGCATGTCTATCTGTAACAAAGTACGCCACGGGTGTAATCACTCGTGGCGTTTTTTATGCGCCGGTTATAACGTAAGAGTGCCCTTCCCCTAGCGGAATTAATACAATGAAAGTACTGGCTGCTGTTGTTGTTGCATTAACTCTCTGTTCCACCAGCGCGATGGCATTTCAGGAAAAGCCTTCGCCTGAAATCGCTGCGACGTCGGGTACAACGAAACCCACGGCCATCAGTCGTTTTTCTGGCGATGATAACGACGGTACGATTGTCCAGGCTTACGGGCCGGGAACCTTCACCAGCGCGCCGACAACCAGCAACGGTTATCCCGTTCCTGTGCCTCATCATCACTAAATATCGTTCGCCATACCCTGCCACGGCAGGGTATGTTTATTTCACACCGCAGCAATCAGAAACCCTATCAGTACACAGTACAGCGTCAAATTCAGCAGGGTCAGAACGATAATCATCGCAGTACCTCTCCGGTCAGGTCACCCGGTTTTTAATTGTTAGCCATCATCAAGCGAATAAAAGCCAGTACGGCGACGCTACAGATAATCCAGTTACGGATGCCGGTCAGGAGCGCGACCCGCTGTTGAAGGTTGGCCTGCGCACTCCGTCGACGGCTGTGCGACAGACATTCCTGGATGACATCGTTGCGGGTGATATTGCGCAGCACTTTGTTGCCAATAACCTGCTCCTGCGCGTCCATGTCGGTCACGCTTATCGTCACATAGTAAACCTGCGCAGTTTCCCGCACGTGGTAACGATAGAGGGTTGTTTCGGCCCCGCTTGTATAAAACGAAAACTCTCTCATAGCCCCTCCTGCAACTGAAAATTCAGCCGCTATTTCTCCATATAATTGTGCAGAAATAATGGCGAGATTATGGGTTCGGAGAGTTGTTGCAGAAAGGTTGATAAAAGTGGACGGCGCGTATTGCCGAAGAAGGGAGAAAAACACCCCGGCGACAGGCGCGCCGGGGTGACTGATGCTTAGTCGTCGATACCTTTGCTGCGCAGGTAATCTTCATAGTTACCGCTGAAATCAATCACGCGCTCTGGCGTAATTTCGATAACGCGGGTTGCCAGTGAAGAGACAAACTCACGGTCATGGGAAACGAAAATCAGGGTGCCCTGATACATTTCCAGCGCCATGTTCAGCGATTCAATGGATTCCATATCCAGGTGGTTGGTGGGTTCATCCATTACCAGAATGTTTGGTTTTTCCATCATCAGCTTACCGAACAGCATACGACCCTTCTCACCACCGGAGAGCACTTTCGCCGGTTTTTTGATGTCGTCCTGGCTGAACAGCAAACGGCCGAGGAAGCTGCGTACAACCTGCTCGTCGTCGCCTTCCTGCTTCCACTGGCTCATCCAGTCGAACACGCTGAGATCGTTTTCGAATTCGTATTCGTGGTCCTGGGCGTAATAACCAATTTTGGCATTTTCAGACCACTTCACGGTACCGCTGTCCGGTGTTAAATCACCAACCAGGGTTTTCAGCAGGGTAGATTTACCCACACCGTTGGTCCCGAGGATAGCCAGCTTCTCGCCCACTTCCATCAGCAGTTTGACGTTTTTGAACAGCGGGCCGTTATCGAAGCCTTTGGTCAGGTTTTCCACTTCCAGTGCGTTACGGAACAGTTTCTTGTCCTGCTCGAAGCGCATGAATGGGTTCTGACGGCTGGAGGCTTTCACTTCGTCCAACTTGATTTTATCAATCTGACGAGCGCGAGACGTTGCCTGACGCGATTTGGAGGCGTTAGCACTGAAGCGGCTGACGAAAGATTGCAGGTCAGCAATCTGTGCCTTTTTCTTGGCGTTGTCAGACAACAGACGCTCACGCGCCTGGGTGGCCGCAGTCATGTACTCATCGTAGTTGCCCGAGTAAACGCGCAGCTCGCCGTAGTCCAGATCCGCCATGTGCGTACAAACCATGTTCAGGAAGTGACGGTCGTGCGAGATGATGATCATGGTGCTGTTGCGCTCGTTGAGCACGCTTTCCAGCCAGCGAATGGTGTCGATGTCCAGGTTGTTCGTCGGTTCATCGAGCAGCAGAATGTCTGGGTTTGCAAACAGCGCCTGGGCCAGTAACACACGCAGCTTCCAGCCTGGCGCGACTTCACTCATCGGACCGTAATGCTGTTCCAGTGGAATGCCAACACCGAGAAGCAGTTCACCGGCGCGGGACTCCGCGGTGTAACCGTCCATTTCGCCGTAGGTGACTTCGAGGTCAGCCACTTTATAACCGTCTTCTTCGGTCATTTCAGCGAGGCCGTAAATACGATCGCGTTCCTGCTTCACTTCCCACAGCTCGGCGTGACCCATAATAACGGTATCAAGCACGGTGAACTCTTCGAAGGCGAACTGATCCTGACGCAGCTTACCGATGCGTTCGTTTGGATCGAGAGAAACGTTGCCGAGGGTCGGATCTAAGTCGCCCCCCAAAATTTTCATGAAGGTGGATTTACCGCTTCCGTTAGCGCCAATCAGGCCGTAACGGTTGCCGCCGCCAAATTTGACGGAGATGTTTTCAAATAGCGGCTTACTGCCGAACTGCATGGTGACGTTGCTGGTAACTAACACGGGCGTATCCTAAAAGATGTGACTAACGGCCTATTTTGCCACAATTGGGAATAAAAATCGCCTTGCACGTGCAGACACTAAACTGTCAGCATTAAGCCAGAGGGTGAAAAAAATGTGATTTCGTCCACATCTGATTTCCCTGCGGCGTGGAATGCACATATAATGCGCTCCCATTAAGGGTTCCATTTCTCTAACAACAGCCTGCGTGGCACCGATACTTCGTATAAAATGAAAATGAAAATATCTACGCTTTTCGCGGCAGCTCTTGCCGTTATGGGCTTTTGCAATACTGCATCTGCTGTGACCTATCCTCTGCCAACCGACGGTAGCCGTCTGATTGGTCAGAACCAGGTCATCACAATCCCTGATGAGAACAAGCAGCCGCTCGAGTATTTCGCTGCGCAGTATCAGATGGGTCTGTCCAACATGACCGAAGCCAACCCGGGTATTGACGTGTATCTGCCGAAAGGCGGTAGCGTGTTGAATATTCCGCAGCAGCTGATCCTGCCAGATACCCCGCATGAAGGTATCGTTATTAACAGTGCGGAAATGCGTCTGTATTACTACCCAGCGGGTACAAATACCGTGATCGTTCTGCCAATCGGTATCGGTCAGTTGGGTAAAGATACGCCGATCAATTGGGTCACTAAAGTTGAACGTAAGAAAGCGGGCCCAACCTGGACGCCAACTGCAAAAATGCATGCTGAATACGCTGAAGCCGGTAACCCGCTGCCAGCCGTTGTGCCTGCGGGCCCGGACAACCCTATGGGTCTGTACGCGCTGTATATCGGCCGTCTGTATGCTATTCACGGGACCAACGCTAACTTCGGTATCGGCCTGCGCGTGAGCCACGGCTGTGTGCGTCTGCGTAACGACGACATCAAATTCCTGTTCCAGAACGTGCCAGTCGGTACGCGCGTACAGTTTATTGATGAGCCGGTTAAAGCAACCACTGAGCCAGACGGTAGCCGCTACATTGAAGTTCACAACCCGCTATCTACCACCGATGCACAGTTTACTGGTGGTGAAGTGGTGCCAATTACGCTGAACAAATCGGTTCAGACGGTAACGGGTCAGGCAGATGTGGATACCAATGTGGTAGACCAGGCCGTACAGGATCGTTCCGGGATGCCAGTTCGTCTGAACTGATAACCGGATAAAGAGCACAAAAAAGGCGGATTGAAAAATCCGCCTTTTTTTATGGCTGCTGCTTTGATTAACCGTTATTCACAATCACAATCCCACCGTGATCGTAGCGATAATGACAATGGGCATACTCCAGCGGCGTGCCGTCTTCCAGATAAATCACCTGCTCGACTTCCAGCACCGGGTCACCCGCTTCGCAGATTAAATGCTGCTGCTCCAGTTCGCCCGGTTTGATGGCGCGCACCACGCGATACGACCCCATAATCTTTAGCCCCAGAGTTTCGACATACTGAAACACCGAGCTTTCCAGATGGCCTTTATTCAGACCGGGTACCAGGTTCACTGGCATAACCGTCGCATCCAGTGACATCGGTTCGTTGTTCAGCAGACGCAAACGGACAAAATCGTAGACCGGCGCATCGGCGTTAATCAGCAGCGACGATTGCTCTTTTTCGGTGGGAAAACGCAGGTCGAACCGCACTACCTGGCTACTGACCGTGCCCAGATGCTCCCAGGTTTTGGTCGCACCAAAATAGTCGGTACCGGGCAAATCCCACTGTGAAAGCTGGAGGAAATTCTTGCGCACAAAAGTGCCCTGTCCCTGACGCGTGTAAATCAGCCCTTCGACGATCAGTTGGCGAATCGCCTGCTGGATAGTCATGCGGCTGGTTTGAAATTCAGCCGCAAGTGCAAATTGATCGGGTAACGGTGAGCTGGCGGGATAGCGCTGGCTGATAATCCGCTTCTTAATTTCCCGCGCGATAGTAAGATATTTCGCCGCCATTGTTACGCATCCTGGTCATTTATCCCATTGTTTCTTAAGGCCACTCGCTCTGAAATTTTGAGGAAAGGCAGGTAGAAGAATACACCAAAGACAATGATTATCAACTGGACCACGACCGCCCTCCAGTCCCCTGCCGTCGCCAGCCAGGCGCTGAGCACCGGCGGTGTTGTCCAGGGGATCATCACCACGCAGCGCGACATTAATCCGAGCGTGGTACAGACCCAGGCGAAGAAAATACCGATGGCGGGCAGCAGTACAAACGGGACCATCAGCGGCACGTTGAACACAATCGGCAGTCCGAAAATCACCGGCTCGTTGATGTTAAATAGGCCCGGCGTTATCGCCAGCCGTGCCACCTGCTTCGACGCTTTCTGACGCGAGAACAGGAAGATGGCAATCAGCAGCGAAATGGTGCTGCCGGTTCCGCCCACCATGCCGAAGGTCGGCACGAAAATGTTGTTGATGATATGCGGAATCGGCTGCCCTGCGGCGTAGGCCAGCATGTTCTCGTTGGTGTTAATCAGCAAGAACGGCTCCAGTACCACGCTGTTCACCACCGACTGGTGAATACCCAGCGTGAACAGGAAGTTGCCAAAACTGTAGATAAAAAGAGTGCCCGGCAGGCTGGTGTTGATCAACCGCAGCGGCTGCTGGATCAGCGTCGTTATCAGATGTATCAGGTCGGTGTGCAGCCAATTACTCAGCAGTGCTGCGAATACCGCAAACAGCGAAAGCGTGATAATTGTCGGCAGTAGCGATGAAAACGACTGGCTTACCGCAGGCGGCACGTTATCACCGAGATTGATTTCCAGCCGTTTAAACTGCGCAATGCGGATAAATATCTCCGTCGACAGCAAGCCAATAATCACCCCGGCGAAGATCCCGGTGGAACCGATGTTGGCGAAGGTCAAAATCGATGTCAGGCTCACCGCCACTTTGCCGCCAACCGGCACCATATCGACCTGCATCGGCATCATAATAATGAAACTGCACAGCGCAATGACGACGGCCGAAACCGGGTTACCAAAGTTTTTGTTACGCGCCAGCGACCACGCAATCATTGGCGCGATAAGCAGCGCGGCAATGTTGAGCGTACCGTTGATAATCGCCTCCCCCCAGACCTTAAAACGCACTAACGTTTCGCCTTCAAAAATCCACGGGAACACCACGTTGTTCACCAGCACAGCAAGCCCTGCCAGAATAAATATTGGCATGACACCGGCAAACGCGTCGCGCAACGAGCGCAGGTGAACCTGGTTCGCGATGCGCGCCGAAAACTCCACGAAGCGATCGGTAAAAGACTGCATATTGGATGTAACGTTATCAGACATTTGCAGAGACCTTTTCTTCACTCACTCGTATCCCCGCCAACGTTCACGCTGACGGGGAGAAACCCGGCTGGCCCAGAGATTACATCTCGTCGCCGTTGCTGCGGATCGCCTGTTTCAACCATGCATAGCTTTTCTTCGGCACACGTTTTAAGTCTTTCAGATCGTGGTTATCGCGGTTGACGTACACCACGCCATAGCGCTTACGCATGTCGCCCTGCGAGCTCAGAATGTCGATTAGCCCCCAGCCGAGATAGCCAATCACCTCTGCACCATCCTCTAAGATTGCCTCTTTCATGGCGTTGATGTGGTCCCGGTGATAAGCGATGCGGTAGTCATCGGCGATAGGATTCTCGCCATCCCAGGATTCGATGACGCCAATGCCGTTTTCAATCGGGAACACTGGCATCCGCCAGTCGTTGTAATAACGGGTGATGATGCTGCGGAAGCCAAGCGGGTCGATTTGCCAGTTCCATTCGGTGGCTTTCAGATACGGGTTATTTTTATCGCCGTATTTCAGGTAATAGTTAACGTCGGTGCCTTCCGGAATCGGATCGGTATCCAGCGTGCGGCTGGCATAATAGCTGAACGCCATGTAGTCGTTTTTGTTGCGGGCAATCAGCGCTAAATCCTCTTCGCGATAGATATCATCGAAGCCTTCACGCTTCACCACCGCCATCACTTCCGGGCTGTAGCCTTCACCTGCATACACGCGCAGCAGGTTCTGGTTGAGGAATTCGTCATACTGCTGCGCACAGAAAATATCGCGCGGTTTGCAGGTCGCCGGGTAGATAAGCTGGTGTGCCAGCATGCCGCCCATCAGTTTACCGGGCTTGGTTTCGTGCAGATACTGCGTCAGCCGCACATGTGCCACCATGGTGTGATGCTGAATTTCGTACAGCTCGCGTAGGGTTTCTTCTCCGCGCAGATAGCCTGAAATGCGGAACGCGATCGGCATGTGGAAAATGTTCTGCTCGTTGAAGGTCAGCCAGTACTTCACCTTGTCGCCGTAGCAGTCGATCATCTTTTGCCCGTAACGCACGAATGCATCCATTACCCGGCGGTCGTTAAAACCGTTGTACTCTTCGGCCAGCGCCAGCGGCATGTCGAAGTGATAGAGGCAAATCATTGGCTCGATGCCGCGAGCAATCAGGCCGTCGATGAAACGGTGATAAAACGCGATCCCTTCTTCGTTAAACGCGCCGTCACCGGTTGGGCATACGCGACTCCAGGCAATCTGGAAACGGTAGCAGTTCATGCCCAAATCCTGCATTAAATCAAAATCTTCTTCGAAGCGATGATACGAGTCAGTAGCCACTTTCCAGTCGGATGCAAACTCGCTCGGCTCACGAATGTCATACACCGATTTACCTTTACCGCCCTCGTTCCATGCCCCTTCGGTCTGCATGCTGGAAACCGAGTTACCCCACAAAAAATCCTTCGGTAGTTTCTTCATTGTCGCTCTCCGCCTATATGACTAGTCATTTAAATTTCATGACTAGTCATATAGAACTAAATGACAAATCAGGCAAAAGGCTTGTGTTGTTTTTGTGAGCAGATTCGAAAAGATAGTATTGCCACCATGGCGCTATTGCCTGTTTATCAATACTTCCTCAACGAACTGATATTTGTAGGCGGCGTGAATCGATCTCAGGCTCTACGCTTGCTTCATTGCGAAGAAAACAAAAAATTACAAATAACTCACAGTATTTTTACACAACTGTACTTCACTTCAATAGAGGTACTGGCCTCATAGCTCGCTTGAGCGTCCAGGATTTTGACAACCACCGCACGACGACCACCAACCACTGTTCAACAATAAGCAGAGGAACTATCAGATGAGAAAAAGCTGGAAAGGTGTTGGCGTCCTGGCGTTTGCCGCCGGTTCGCTAATCCGCACCGGAGGTGCGGTGGCAGAAGACCCAACGAATACGCCTGCTCCGCCCCCCGACAATAAGAAACCTAATATCATCTTGATTGTTTCGGATGATACGGGCTACGGCGATTTGGGAGTATATGGCGGTGGCCCAGGCCGCGGCATGCCAACGCCGAATCTCGATCGCATGGCGGATGAAGGGATGACCTTCTTCGATTTCTACGGTCAGCCTAGCTGTACACCGGGCAGGGCCGCCATGCAGACCGGACGCATTCCGAACCGTAGCGGGATGACGACCGTGGCCTTCCAGGGCCAAGGTGGCGGCCTGCCGAAAGAGGAGTGGACGCTGGCCTCGGTGCTGAAAACCGGGGGCTATAAAACCTTCTTCACGGGCAAATGGCACTTGGGTGAATCCGATTACGCCCTGCCAAATGCGCAGGGTTATGACGATATGCGCTACGTCGGACTCTATCACCTGAACGCCTATACCTACGCCGATCCGAAGTGGTTCCCGGATATGGATCCGAAACTACGTGAGATGTTTGCGCGTGTTACCCGCGGTGCCCTGTCGGGTAAAGCCGGCGAAGCGCCACATGAAGATTTCAAAATCAACGGCCAGTATGTCAACACTCCGGTTATCGACGGTAAAGAAGGGGTGGTCGGTATTCCGTTCTTTGACCGCTATGTGGAAAAAGCGGCACTCGACTACCTGGATGCCAACAGCAAATCCAGTGAACCGTTCTTCATGAGCATTAACTTCATGAAAAACCACCAGCCAAACATGCCGGATCCTGACTACATCGGCAAATCAATGTCGAAGAGTAAGTACGCCGATTCGATGGTCGAAATGGATGCCCGCGTCGGGCATATCATGGATAAAATTCGTGAACTGGGTCTCGACAAAAACACCCTCGTGGTCTGGACCACCGATAACGGCGCCTGGCAGGATGTTTATCCTGATGCCGGTTATACCCCGTTCCGTGGTACCAAGGGAACCGATCGGGAAGGCGGTAGTCGCGTGCCCGCCATCGCCTGGTGGCCGGGTAAAATCAAAGATCACAGCCGCAACTATGACATCGTCGGCGGCCTGGATTTGATGGCAACGTTCGCCTCTCTGGCAGACATCAAATTGCCGACTGAGGATCGCGCCGGCAAACCGATGATTTTCGACAGCTATGACATCTCGCCAGTGCTGTTCGGGACCGGGAAAGATCCGCGCAATAGCTGGTTCTACTTTACCGAAGATGAACTCACCCCTGGGGCCGTTCGCGTTGGCAACTATAAGGCTGAGTTCAACCTCCGTGGAGACGATGGCGTGAAAACAGGCGGTCTGGCGGTTGATTCTAACCTCGGCTGGAAAGGACCATCGTCCTACGTTGCCACCGTGCCACAGATCTTTGACCTCTGGCAGGATCCGCAAGAACGCTACGATATCTTTATGAACAACTACACCGAGCATACCTGGACGCTGGTGACCTTTAATGAGGCGATCAAGAACCTGATGCAGACCTACGTTAAATATCCACCGCGTAAAAACCAGAGTGAGGGCTATTCCGGCCCGATTACCCTGAGCCAGTATGAGCGCGTACAGGGCGTACGCGAGCAACTGGAAAAACAGGGCTTCCAGATAGCCTTGCCGAGCGGCAACTGATGGCATCACCGGCCTCGTTTCGGGGCCGGATTTCTCATTTTTAAGGCCAGACTATGAAAGAGAGCACCACCCTGTCGTTGACCCCCCTGGTAAATGCCGGACGCTATTTGCCGCCATTAAAACGCCGTTACCATGTGATGGCCAAACCGTCTGGCTCCACCTGTAATCTCGACTGTAGCTACTGTTTTTATCTGCACAAAGAGCAGCTCCTGCACCAGGATCGCGACAAAGGGATGACCGATGAGGTGCTGGAGAACTTTATCCGACAGTACATCGCCACCCAGGACGGCGAAGAGATCATCTTCTCCTGGCAAGGCGGCGAACCGACGTTGATGGGGCTCGATTTCTTTCGCAAAGTGGTGGAGTTACAAAAGAAATACCAGCCAAAACATCAACGCATTGAAAACGATCTACAGACCAATGGTTTTCTGATTAACGATGAGTGGGCAGAGTTTCTCAAAGAACATCGCTTTCTGGTAGGCGTTTCGATTGATGGTCCGCGGGAACTGCATGACCGCTATCGTGTGACGCGCAGCGGCAAACCCACCTTTGACCGCGTAATGCGTGGTATCGAAACGCTGAAACGCCACGGGGTGTCGTTCAATACTCTGGTGGTCATCAACCGCGTCAATGCCCGCTTCCCGAAGGAGGTGTATCACTTTCTAACCGAGACCGTGGGTTCGACCTATATCCAGTTTATTCCCTGCGTGGAACCCGTGGAATTTAAGCATACCGCACCACAGTTCTGGCGCGATGACACAATTCCGATCACTGGCACGCGCCGGGCGCACCCTGGCGATCTGGACTCAATTGTCACCGACTGGTCAGTCGATCCGGACGACTGGGGCAGCTTCCTGATTGGCGCTTTTGAGGAGTGGGTGAATCACGATCTCGGCCGGGTACAGGTTAACGTGTTTGAAACGGCTGTGGTGCAGACCATGGGACTGCCAGCACAGCTGTGCGTCACCGCCGAATTTTGCGGAAAAGCACTGGCGATGGAGAAAAATGGCGACGTTTTCTCTTGCGATCACTATGTCTATCCGGAATATAAGCTCGGCAATATCCACAGGCAGTCGCTGGCACAAATGGTGTTTTCTGAACGCCAGCAGGCGTTTGGCATGGGCAAGAAAAATACCCTGCCTGAATACTGTAAAACTTGTCCTCACCTCAAACTTTGCTGGGGTGAGTGCCCAAAAAATCGCATCGTTCGTGCCCCCGATGGAGAAACCGGACTCAACTATCTCTGCCCTGGCCTGAAGGCATTTTTCAGTACCGCGAAACCGACGCTGGAAAAAATCGCAGCCATGATTCAGGCCTCTCCACCGCTATAAAAAAACCGGGTGGCCCCCTGGCCTACCCGGTTTTTATCCACGCCCCGGCACACCGCCGGGGACGTCTTATTGCTGTGCCAGCTGATTACGGCGGTATTCGCCCTGACGCTCCAGCATCCAGCCCGGATATTCACGTGGCAGCGCGCTGACCGCATCCAGCTGTTTCAGCTCGTCGTCCGTCAGACGGATCCCGGTCGCGGCGATGTTATCCGCCAGCTGATCCGGGCGTTTGGCCCCGATGATCACACTGCTGACCACCGGCTGATGCAGCAGCCACGCCAGGGCAATTTGTGCCACCGACACGCCTTTGCGTTCTGCGATGTCGCGCATTACGTCGATGCAATCGAAACCACGCGCTTTGTCTACCGGTGGGAAATCGAACTCCAGACGGCGTCCGCCCGCTTCGTTTTGTCCGTCACGACCGTATTTACCGCTG
Source organism: Citrobacter sp. 18056 (assembly GCA_902706235.1). Classification (GTDB taxonomy): domain Bacteria; phylum Pseudomonadota; class Gammaproteobacteria; order Enterobacterales; family Enterobacteriaceae; genus Scandinavium; species Scandinavium manionii. The sequence goes on from CACSJR010000007.1 coordinate 226,412, forward strand.
AGGAAACCGCCCGCCAACGGGCTCCAGACCATCAGCCCGACGCCTTCGCTTTGCATCATCGGCACCAGTTCACGTTCAAGATCACGCCCGGCAATGGTGTAATACGCCTGCAGTGAGGCAAAACGGGACAGGCCCAGACGCTCGGAAATGCCCAGCGCCTTCATGATTTGCCACGCCGACCAGTTCGACACTCCGATGTAGCGCACATGGCCGTGCTGCACGAGATTGTCCAGAGCATAAAGCGTCTCTTCTATCGGTGTGGCCGGGTCGAAGCCGTGCAGCTGAAACAGGTCGATATGATCGAGCTGCATCCGGCGCAGGCTCTCTTTAACGCTGTTGATGATGTGATAGCGCGAGCTGCCGCGCGAGTTCACACCCGCGGTGCCGGTTTCGCCAAACACTTTGGTCGCCACCACCACGTTTTCGCGTGGCACTTTGAGGTTTTTCAGCGCCTGGCCGGTGATCTCTTCCGAGCGCCCTTCCGAATAAACGTTGGCGGTATCGATAAAGTTGATGCCCGCATCCAGCGCGCTGCCAACCAGCCGCTCGGCGTCCGCCTGCTGCAGTTGGCCGATTTTGCCCCACATTCCGCCTTCGCCGCCGAACGTCATGGTGCCAAGGCACAGTTCGGACACAAACAGACCGGTATTGCCTAATTTCTGGTAACGCATAACTGTCTCCTCAGGGGATGTCGTTGGTGTGTGTCGTATAGTTATAACCACACGCCTGCGTTTGCGAATGGGGCGATCCTGCCCGTTTCTTGCCCAATTCTCTGAACCTTAACCGCGAGGTGCATCGCCGAATACCGAATACGCCGGCAGATGCACGTCCTGATACGTTTCCCAGCCGCCGCCCAGGGCTTTATACAGGGCAACTAAATCGATGCGACTTTGCACCTGCGCCTGAGCGTGCTGCTGCTCCGCCTGCGCCAGCTGTCGCTGCGCATCAAGCACGTCAATGAACGTCGCGAGCCCCTGTTTGTAGCTGTCACTGGCGAGGTTAAAGGCGCTTTGCAACGCATCAATCGTGCGCTGCAATGCCTGTTCTTGTTTCTGATCGCTGCGATAGCTTACCAGCGAATTCTCCACGTCGCCGAGCGCCGTCAGCACGGTTTGCCGATACTGAAGCACCTGCGCGCCTTGCTGCGCCCGCGCCAGTTTGACGCTGGAGACCAGTCGTCCGCCCTGGAAAATGGGAATCGAAATCTGCGGGCCGACGCTGTAGAAATGGCTGCTCCAGTCGGTGAGCCAGTTGGTTTCGGTATTACGCAAACCAAACTGGCCGTTCAGCGTCAGGCTGGGGAACAGTTCTGCCACAGAGACACCAATTTGCGCCGTGGCGGCATGTAAATTGGCTTCGGCTTCGCGCACGTCCGGACGGCGGCGCGCCAGGGTCGACGGGATGCCGGTTTGCACCACGTCAGGTAAGTTCGGCAGCGGCTGCGGGGTGCGCAGTTCGCCATCCAGCGCGCCCGGCGGTTTGCCGAGCAGAATCGCCAGCGCGTTCATCGCCTGTCGTTCCTGCGCTTCATACTGTGGGAGTTGCGCTTCAAGATTTCCCAGCTGTGCGCGGGCGTTTTCGACGTCCATCTGCGGCGACAGCCCACCCTTCTGTCGGCTTTGCGTCAGCTCCAGGGTTTCCTGGGCGCTGGCTATCTGCGTATTCATGGTTGCCATAATGCTCTGCGTGCCACGCAGCTGGAGCCAGGCGCGGGCGACTTCCGCCTCCAGCGACACCAGCGCATCGTTGCGCTGTTCAATCGCCGCCTGCTGTTGCGCTTTCGCCGCTTCGACCTGACGTCGCACTTTGCCCCACAAATCGAGTTCCCACTGCGCGTCAAAGCTGCCCTGATAGAGGTGAATCGGCTCGGTCAGCGGCTGTAACGCGCCTTTCAAATCCGGGTCAACATTATCAATCTGGCTATAGACGCCCTGAGAGTTTAGCTCGCCTTCAACACCCAACTGCTGGCGCGTGGCCTGCAAATTCCCGTTCACCGACGGGAAGAACGCACCGTTGGCTTGATTGAGCTGTTCACGCGCCCCGGCGATACGCAGCGCGGTTTGTTGCAGCGAGAGATTGCCGATGATCGCCCTCTCAATCAGGCTGTTGAGTTCGGCTGAATTGAACGTCGTCCACCAGCGCGTATTCACCGCCTGGGTCGCGGTTTTCGAGGCCGCCGCGTTGTCTCCGGGATCATTCCAGTGCGACGGCGTTTTCGGCTGCGGTGACAGGTAATCCGGCCCGACGGAGCAACCCGCCAGCAGTAATGCGATTCCGGACAGGGCAAAAGGTATGCTTCTGTACATCGTCAGTGTGCTCCTGCGCTGCCTTCGCTCTTAATTGGCGAAAGCAGTAAACAAAACGGGATCAGGCATAGCGCCACCACGCTCAAAAGAGTAAAGACATCGACATAGGCCAGAAATCGGGACTGAGCGATGAGCTGCTTATACATTTGTCCCCCGGCCAGACTCAGCGGGTCACCCACCTGAGTCGTGAAATTGCGGATAGCCTCCGCGACCTCTTTTAGCGTCAACTGGAAAGATTCGTTAAACGGCGTGGCGTTATAGGCCAGATAGGCGCTGTGTGTTTGCGCGCGTTCGGTGATAGCCGCAGTAGAAAGCGAAATCCCCACCGATCCCGCCACGTTACGGAACATAGTGAACAGCGCTGCGGCATCGGCATTGAGCCGACGTGGTATGGAGACAAAGGCAATAGTGGTCAGCGGCACAAACAGGAATCCCAGTCCTAATGATTGGGCGCACCGGAACAAGACCAGCGTTTCAAAATCGATAGCGGGCGTCAGATTTCGCGACCAGAAGAAGGACACCGCCAGCAGAGTAAAACCAAAAGCGATTATCCAGCGGGTCTGTACGATCGGCATCAGCTTGAGCACCAGCGGAATGGTGAGCACGATAAGCACCGCCCCCGGCGACATCACCAGCCCCGACCAGGTGGCGGTGTAGCCTAAATCCTGCTGAGCGAGCTGAGGGATAACCACCGAACTGCCGTACAGGATCATCGCCATGCCCGCCATCAGCAGGCAGGAAATTGCAAAGTTACGATCCGCCATACAGCGTAAATCCACCACCGGTTTGCGGGCGTAAAGCAGCCAGTAAATTGCCCCGACGATGCCAATCAGCGTCAGCACCGCAAAAGTGATAATAAAGTTCGAGTGGAACCAGTCGTCGTCTTCACCTCTGTCGAGCATCACCTGCAAACAGCCCAGCCCCAGCGCAATAAGTCCGATTCCGGTCCAGTCGATGCTGGCTTTACCTTCGGCTTTTTTCTCCCACGGCGGGTCTTCAAGCAGCTGATACACCGCCAGCACCGTCAGGATCCCGACCGGAATATTGATAAAGAACACCCAGCGCCAGGAGTAGCTGTCGGTTATCCAGCCGCCGAGGGTGGGGCCCATCACCGGGGCGACAATAATCGCTATCGACGACAGGCCGAACGCCTTGCCACGGTCTTCCGGTTTGAAATAATCAAGCAGTACCGACTGCTGCGTGGGCTGTAAGCCGCCGCCGAAGAATCCCTGCATCACGCGGAAAAGAATGATTTGCCACAGCTCGGTGGCGATGCCACACAGAAACGAACAGAGGGTGAACATCACGATGCAGATCATGAAGAACTGTTTGCGTCCGAGCAGGCGGCTTAAGAAGGCTGAAATCGGCAGCACGATACCGTTCGCCACCAGATAACTGGTTAACACCCACGTGGATTCGTCGTAGCTGGCCGACAGTGACCCGGCGACGTGGGGCAGCGCCACGTTGACGATGGTGGTGTCGAGAATTTCCATAAACACCGCGAGGGTGACGACGATCGCCACCGCCCACGGATTGCTGGCCGGCCGCCAGTTGTCATGGCTGCTGTCCGTCATTCCACCGTAACCTTCGGCTCGACGGACAGACCCAACGGCAGCGGATGATTCGCATCCAGACCTTTATCAATCACGATTTTCACCGGCACGCGCTGGACGATTTTCACGTAGTTACCGGTGGCATTTTCTGCCGGGAAGGCGGAGAACTTCGCCCCACTACCCTGTTGAATACTGTCCACGTGTCCTTCCAGTTCTATGTCCGGCCACGCATCGACCGACACGCTGACTTTATTCCCCGGTTTCATTCTTTCAAGCTGAGACTCTTTAAAGTTGGCGGTTATCCATACGTCCGTTGAAACCAGAGAAAACAGCGCCGTGCCCGCCTGCACCAAAGTGCCGTTTTGCACATTACGCCTGGTGACAAAGCCGTCAAACGGAGCGCGCACTTCGGTATAAGAAAGATTCAGATCCGCCGTTTCCAGCTGGGCTTTGGCCTGATCGACCTGACGCTCACGCGCCTCAACGTTAGTTTCCTGCTGACGGATTTGCAGCTGCACCTGATCGGCCACTTCCAGCTGTGCCCTGGCGCTGGCTAATCCTGCCTGAGCGCTGCGCAGTTGTGCATTCGCCGAATCGATATTCTGTTGCGTGGTCGCCCGCGGATCGACGCCGCGCTGACGACGGTAGGACGCTTCGGCGTTGGCCATATCAGCCTGCGCCTTCAGCACCTGCGCGCGCGCTTCATCGCGCTGAGCGGGATATTGCACTTTTGACAGCGCCAGCTGCGCCTGCGCCTGATGGAGCTGCGCCACCGCCAGCCCCAACTGGGCTTTCGCCTGATCTCGCTGAGCGGTGTTATCCCGAGGATCGATAACCACCAACAGATCGCCTTTCTTCACCCGCTGGTTATCGGACACTTTCAGCTCGGTCACGTAACCTGCGGCTTTCGGCGCGATAGTCACCGCGTTGCCGTCGGTGAACGCATCGTCAGTCGTTTCCTCATTGCGGGTCAAAAACCACCACACCAGCGCAATGATCAGCATCACCACGACCACAATCCCCAGAATGATTAACGGCTTCTTTCCGGGTTTCTTGCTAGTGGGAGTCTCATTATTTTGTTCTTTTTCAGAAGGGGCGTTCGTCTCTGCCATAGCGTCACAACGGTCCTGTAGGTTAACGGCGTAACACATTCGCCGTTCACTAAACTTAGGAGGTTGCTCTACATTTGCCAGGAATTTGCCAGGAAATCCTGACAAATCCGCACTATCTGACAAGGCTCAACAGGACAAAACCGACCAGCGTGGCCCACAGCAGCATCGGGATGGAATAGAGGTGGAAACGCCACCAGATGCGCCGGTTGTTGGCCATACGCAGCGCAATCAGGTTGGCGAGTGAGCCGGGTAACAGGCCAAATCCCCCGACGTTTACCGCCCAGGCCAGCAGCATGGATGGTGGCACATAGTTAATCAGCAAAATCGTGGACGGCACGTTGCTAATCACCTGCGACAGGCCGATGGCCGTCAGCCAGAGCCCCACGTCAGATAAACCGCCAACGCCGGATAACGCGTAATGCAGCGCCGGAAGCTGGGTCATCATATGCACATCCACAAACATGGCCATGAAAACCAGCAGCAGCGTCCAGTCGACGCTGAACACCACGCGCCGCTCGAGGATCAAGAAACCGACGGCGAGAACCGCCAGACCCCACAGATCCTGGCGCATCTCAAGACTCAGCAAAAAAATCAGGTAAAACGCGAGACAGCACCAGACCAGCTTTGGCTTCCAGTCCGGGGTGCGTTCTCCGCTCTGAAAATGAAGCGCTTTGGCGGGAAAACAAAACCAGCACAGCACCAGTAGCGTGAGCATCATCGCCAGTGCCAGCGGAGCCATTTGCCAGCTGAATGACAGGAACGACAGGCCCGAACGGCCCCACAGCAGGATATTTTGCGGATTGCCAATCGGCGTGAGCAACGAGCCCGCGTTTACCGCCAGTGCCTCAAAGATAATCAGTCGATTGACCGGAATGGCGCTCCACTTTTTCAGCGTCAGGGTCAGCGGCACAACGATAAACAGCGCCACATCGTTGGTGAGAAACGTCGACAGAACCGCCGCAGCCAGCACCATAAACATCGCCAGCTGGCGTTCGGTCACGAAACGTCGCGCCATTTTACGACCCAGCACGTCGAAATAACCGCTCTGCTCGACGCCTTTGGTCAACAGCATCAGGCCACTCAGGGTGACGATGGTGTGCCAGTCAATGGCGGCGGCCCAGGAAGATGGATGAAACGGGACAAATAAAGAAAGGAGGAAACCGGTGAGGATCAGCAGATGTAAAAAGCGGTCACGCATTAGCGACCGCAATAAAGGAAGGCTCATTCAGCGTGCAGTCCTGCCTGAAGGGTAAACTGGCGGAAGCGTTCCAGCGTCTCTTCGCTGACGTGATGTTCCATTCCCTCGGCATCGCGGCGGGCGGTGTCCTGGCTTACGCCAATCGCCAGTAAAAAGGTTTCCACGATCTGATGACGTTCGCGAGTTTCCTGCGCCAGTTTCTCGCCTTCCGGGGTCAGAAACACGCCACGCCAGGGGATCTGCTGGATAAGCCCAACGCCTGCCAGACGTTTCAGCATTTTCGCTACCGTGGGCTGGGACACGCCTAAACGCGCCGCCATATCGACCTGCCGCGCTTCGCCCACTTCACGGATAAGGTCGGAAATCAGCTCAACGTAATCATCAATCAGCTCACGGCGATGCGCTTCTCGCACCTGACGAAAACCTTCAACATGTTCTTCGACATTTACCAATTGCGTCACTTTTTTTATTCCTGGCGTGTCCGGACGACGGCTCATTATGCTTCCTCTTCTCGCTGTGACGCGTCAGTGCATCAGACAAAGGAGCACCATTGTATAGGATCGTGACCAGAGCACAAAAATTTAACGTTTTAGCCATAGCTAAGTAATATAGCCTGTGCTATATCTGTATGTAATACGAACATCCTTCATGGAGTGAAGGTCTGAAATGTTCAGGAGGTTGTTATGAACGAACTCAAGAGGTGCTTAAGCGTGTTTACCCATTCTCCCTTTAAAGTGCGCCTGATGCTGATCAATATGTTGTGTGACCTGTTCAGCAACAAACCGCAGCAGGACAAGCCTTCTCATTAATGCGGCGTCGCGGTACGCCGCTTCATTTTTTTGTCATAAAAGCCTGTCACACTGCCCCGTTGACAGCAAAAACCCCTTCTTTTTTCCGGATTTGTTATCGCCTTCTCAAAACAATTCGTTATGAGTAGTTGACGTAACTATTCATCAACTTTATCTTCTCGCATCCCTGCAGCTTTTGCGCTTCGTCGAACTCCTTTCTACACGCACTGCCAGGCAGGCTTTACCCTTCGACGCCAGGGGATGCACATGGCGGCTTTTTTATTGTGACCTATGAATGTAACGCTGAAAGAAACGCTTGCTGCGCGTGGCATGGCGCTTAACCCATGGACCGGATTTTACTTTTTACAATCACTGCTGATGAATCTGGCGCTGGGATATTCTTTCAGCCTCCTGTATACCGTCTCGTTTACCTGCGTCCTGCATGTGCTGTGGCGCGCGGTGCCGCGCACGCAGAAAGTCCTGCTCGGCATTTATTCTCTGGTGGCGGCTTTTTATTATCCGTTTGGTCAGGCTTATGGCGCGCCAAACTTTAATACCCTGCTGGCGCTGCATTCGACCAATGCCGAAGAATCCACGGAAATCCTGACTATCTTCCCGTGGTACAGCTATTTCATTTCTGTCTTTATCTTCGCGATGGGCGTGATTGCGGTGCGGCGCAAGCAGGAAGCCAAACGCGCGTGGAGCAAAATCGACATCTTGTGCCTGCTGTTTTGCGTCGGCGTCGCCTTTGTGCGTCCGGTTCAGGAGATGGCATGGGATGGCGCGTTCCGTATCAGCAAAATCGGTTATCCGGCGGTGCGCTTCATGCACGACGTGGCGATCAGCAACCAGCAGGTGCTGGATGAACAGGCGCGTCTGGCGCAGTTTTCCCACCTGAAAGATACCTGGAATGTGGTGGCGGTGAAGCCTAAATATCACACCTACGTGGTGGTGATTGGCGAGAGCGCGCGCCGTGATGCGATGGGCGCGTTTGGCGGCCACTGGGATAACACCCCGTTTGAACGCGACGTGAACGGCACGCTGTTTACCGACTATATTTCCGCCAGCGGCTCAACGCAGAAATCCCTCGGCCTGACGCTCAACCGCGTGGTTGACGGCAAACCGCTGTATCAGGATAACTTTGTGACCCTGGCGAATCGCGCCGGATTCCAGACGTGGTGGCTCTCGAATCAGGGCCAGATTGGCGAGTACGACACCGCCATTGCCAGTATCGCGAAACGCGCGGACGAAGCGCATTTCCTGAAAAACGGTGATTTTGAAGCGGATAAAAATACCAAAGACGAAGATCTGCTGAAGATGACAGCGCAGGTGCTGTCCACTGAACGCACTCAGCCTCAGCTGATCGTTCTGCACCTGATAGGATCACACCCACAGGCCTGCGATCGCACCCAGGGGAAATACACTGATTTCGTAAAGTCGAAGGAAACCTCATGCTATCTCTACAGCATGACGCAAACCGACCAGCTGCTGAGCAAGCTCTACAATCAGCTGCGTGGTTCCGGCGACAGTTTCTCGCTGGTGTATTTCTCTGACCACGGCTTAGCCATAAAAGAACGCGGCAAATCGGTGCAGTATCTGGCGCATGATGACAAGTTTCAGCAGAACTTCCAGGTGCCGTTCCTGGTGCTGTCGAGTGATGACAAAACCCATCTCGTGATTAAAGCGCGCCGTTCGGCAAATGATTTCCTGAGCTTCTTCTCGCAGTGGACCGGTATTCAGGCGCAAGAAATTGCCACGCCGTACCGTTTTATGTCGAACCAGAAGGCTGGCCCGGTCTACATCACCAACTTCCGGTTGCAGAAAGTGGATTACAATCACCTCGGAACGGATGTCTTCGACACCGCCACCCACTGATTCCCTTTCTCAGGAATTGCAGACAAAAAAAATCCGCCCTTGGGCGGATTTTTTATTATCACCGAAGTGATTAGAAGCGGTAACCCACGCCTGCGATCCAGGTGCCAACGTCCACGTTACGGATACGAGACTGCTCGTAGGAGAAGTCCAGTGCAACGTTTTCGATTGGGTTGAACTGCATACCTGCACCGTAAGAGAAACCGTAGTCGCTCATGTCGGATTTGCTAGCCGGGAAGTCGTTAGCCTGGAATTTACCGTAGCCAACACCTACTACACCGTAGATGCTTGCCCAATCGTTGATGCGGTAAGCTGGACCAGCAGTCAGACCGTAGTACTGAGCTTTGTTATAGGTATTGCTTTCGTTGTGATTCTTCTCGGTATAAGTGAAAGAACCAATCCAGCCGAGTGGGTTATTGTCCTGCTCGTAACGGTATTTCAGGTTGAAACCACCTGCTTTGTTCGCTTCGCCCTGCATATCGCTCTGAGCGTAGCCACCAGTAACGGTAGAAGTTGCAGCTACTGCGGTACCTGCGGTTGCAGCCAGTACAAAGGCCACTGCTGAAAGACGTGCAATTTTATTCATAACCACCTCAAATGTGCTTCAAGTAAGTCCGTAAGTTTTAAATATATCAAAATTTAATTAAAAACTCTTTGCGATTGTCGTTGTCTAAGGGTCTCAATCATGTAACTAAACGTTTCCACCACTGACAATCCCTATTGAAAATCATCAACTTCCTCACAGATTTTGCCATTATTGCGCGCATTAACTGACGCATTCATCCAGATTAATCCTAAACTGGCGGAGTTTTCATCCTGTGACTGAACTTTATTGTACGGTGGTTTTCTTCGCTTTTTTTCAACAATGCATAAACCAGAAAGGGGTAATTCATTTACACTGCCTCTTTTACTTCCTTTGACAAAAATTGACAGGAGAAAGGATGCCAGGCTTATCACGTAAGCTCCCGGTATGGTTGCCGATACTCGTAATATTGATTGCCATGTGCTCGATTCAGAGCGGCGCGGCGCTGGCGAAGTCGCTTTTTCCCCTGGTGGGCGCGCCCGGCGTAACCGCCCTGCGTCTGGCTCTCGGCACCCTGATTCTGGTGTGCATCTTTAAGCCCTGGCGTTTGCGGTTCACGAGAGAGCAGCGGCTGCCGTTGCTGTTTTACGGGTTGTCGCTCGGGGCAATGAACTACCTCTTCTATCTCTCCATCCAGCGCATTCCGCTCGGCGTGGCGGTAGCACTCGAATTTACCGGCCCGTTAGCGGTGGCGTTGTTTGGTTCTCGTCGCGCGGTGGATTTTGTCTGGGTGGCGCTGGCGGTGCTGGGTCTATGGTTTCTTCTGCCGCTCGGTCAAAGTATAGCCCACGTCGATTTAACCGGCGCGGCGCTGGCTCTGGGTGCCGGGGCTTGTTGGGCGGTCTACATTATTACCGGCCAACGGGCGGGAGAAGAGCACGGCCCTGCCACGGTGGCGATGGGCTCACTGATTGCCGCGGTGGTGTTTGTGCCAATCGGCGCCTTTCAGGCTGGCGACGTGCTGTGGCAGTGGTCAATTTTGCCGCTCGGTTTGGGCATTGCCATTTTGTCCACGGCGCTGCCCTACTCGCTGGAAATGATTGCCCTCACCCGCTTGCCAACCCGCACCTTTGGCACGCTGATGAGCATGGAACCGGCGCTGGCGGCCGTCTCAGGGATGCTGTTCCTCAATGAAACGCTGACCGGTACGCAAACCCTCGCGCTGCTGGCGATCATGACCGCCTCAATGGGTTCGACCCTCACCCTGCGACGCGAGAGTAAAATAGAGAAAGTCGATATTAGTGAATAACGTTGCGCCGTAGGGTTATATCTCCCTGCGGCCTTCAAAAATTATTTTCCGGACACAACCATTTTCCTGCATAAATATTTTTGCAATAAACAGACCTTTCTTACTTAATTATAAATCATTTACAAACAAACACCTATCACCTTGTTTATAAACGATTTCACTACCTTCAACGTCAACTGCGCTATTAAACCGATAGGTATTAACTTTCCGGCAGCATGAACATCCGGTGCTATACTTATTTCCGGTAATTCACTGGGATTATTAGATCAAGAGGATATGAAATTATGAGTACCGCTAAACTGGTCAAAACCAAAACATCTAATCTGCTCTATACCCGTAATGATGTATCGGATAGCGAGAAAAAAGCGACTATCGAGTTGCTTAATCGCCAGGTTATCCAGTTCATTGACCTGTCACTGATAACCAAACAGGCTCACTGGAATATGCGCGGTGCAAACTTTATTGCCGTCCATGAGATGCTTGACGGTTTCCGCACAGCGCTTATTGATCACCTCGATACTATGGCAGAACGTGCTGTACAGCTGGGCGGTGTCGCACTGGGAACCACACAGGTTGTAAACAGTAAAACCGCGCTGAAAAGCTATCCGCTGGACATCCACACCGTTCAGGATCACCTGAAAGAGCTGGCCGATCGTTACGCGATTGTTGCCAACGACGTGCGTAAAGCCATTTCCGAAGCCAAGGACGAAGACACCGCAGACATTCTTACCGCCGCATCGCGCGACCTGGATAAATTCCTGTGGTTCATCGAATCTAACATCGAATAAGTATTCGTTTTACTTATTCCTCAGAACCCCTCGCACGAGGGGTTTTGCACTTCTATGGTGCATCAAGTGCCGTTCCACGCCCGCATAAGTAAATCAATTGTAATTATCACTTCACACAATCGTTAACGAAAGATTGTTTTATCACCGCAATTTGCGCTTAATAACCCCACGACCTGGCCCGCGCCAGAGACGCACCATTTTGGTGCCTCATCGCGGTGCATATCGTGTGCCTTGCAACCTTTTTTGTGCAACAAACGGCTACCGCCTCGTTGTAAAACAACACGTTGTAAAATTGGCACGATTCTTTCATATGCGGATTGTTCTCGCAGGGGATTGCCCCGTGGTTATAAAAGGAAATGCTATGAAGTCTGTATTTAAAGTTTCACTGGCTGCACTGACCCTGGCCTTTGCAGTTTCTTCTCAGGCCGCGGAAAAGCAGCTGGTTGTGGCCACCGATACCGCGTTCGTTCCGTTTGAATTCAAACAGGGCGACAAATACGTCGGTTTCGATATTGATTTGTGGGCCGCTGTCGCCAAAGAACTGAAGCTCGACTACACCCTGAAGCCAATGGATTTCAGCGGCATCATTCCTGCACTGCAGACCAAAAACATCGACCTGGCACTGGCCGGGATAACCATTACCGACGAACGTAAAAAAGCTATCGACTTCTCTGATGGCTACTACAAAAGCGGTCTGCTGGTGATGGTTAAAGCCAACAACAACGACATTAAAAGCGTGAAAGACCTGGACGGTAAAGTTGTCGCCGTGAAGAGCGGTACCGGTTCCGTAGATTACGCGAAAGCCAACCTCAAACCGAAAGACCTGCGCCAGTTCCCGAACATCGACAACGCGTATATGGAACTCGGCACCAACCGTGCTGATGCCGTTCTGCACGACACCCCAAACATTCTGTACTTCATCAAAACCGCGGGTCACGGCCAGTTTAAAGCTGTCGGTGAGTCTCTGGAAGCACAGCAGTACGGCATCGCGTTCCCGAAAGGCAGCGACGACCTGCGTGAGAAAGTGAACGGCGCGCTGAAAAAACTGCATGAGAATGGTCAGTACAACGAAATCTACAAAAAATGGTTCGGCACTGAACCAAAATAATGACGGTTAATTAGACGTAAATTTATCAGGGGCGGCCTTTCGCCCCTGCTCATTTTGAACCACGGTAAAACGGTAACAGGAACATATTATGCAGTTTGACTGGAGCGTCATCTGGCCTGCCATTCCAATCCTGCTGGATGGCGCCAAAATGACTCTGTGGATTTCGGTCCTCGGGTTAGCGGGCGGTATTATTATCGGCCTCGTCGCGGGTTTAGCCCGCACCTACGGCGGTTGGATTGCCAACCACGTGGCTCTCGTATTCATCGAGATTATTCGCGGTACGCCTATCGTCGTCCAGGTGATGTATATCTACTTCGCCCTGCCGATGGCCTTCCCGGATATTCGCATTGATACCTTCACCGCCGCGGTTATCACCATCATGATCAACTCCGGGGCCTACATCGCGGAAATCACCCGTGGGGCTGTGCTGTCAATTCATAAAGGCTTCAGCGAAGCGGGCCTTGCGCTCGGACTGTCGCGTCGTGAAGCCATTCGCCACGTGATCATGCCGCTGGCGCTGCGCCGCATGCTGCCATCCCTTGGCAACCAGCTGATCATCAGCATCAAAGATACTTCGCTGTTCATCGTCATCGGCGCGGCCGAACTGACCCGCAGCGGCCAGGAAATTATCGCTGGCAACTTCCGTGCCCTGGAGATCTGGACCGCCGTCGGCGTGATTTATCTGATCATCACCCAGGTCCTGAACATCGTGCTCCGCATTCTTGAAAGAAGGATGAAAATCCTGTGATTGAATTTAAAAACGTCTCCAAGCATTTTGGGCAAACCCAGGTGCTACACAACATCGATTTGAACATCACGAAAGGTGAAGTGGTGGTGATTATCGGGCCATCTGGCTCTGGTAAATCTACCCTGCTGCGCTGCATCAACAAGCTCGAAGAAATCACCAGCGGCGACCTCGTGGTCGATGGTCTGAAGGTCAATGACCCGAAAGTCGACGAGCGGTTAATTCGCCAGGAAGCCGGCATGGTATTCCAGCAGTTTTACCTGTTCCCACACCTGACAGCGCTGGAAAACGTGATGTTTGGCCCGCAGCGCGTGCGTGGTGCATCCAAAGCCGAAGCTGAAAAGGTGGCGAAAGACCTGCTGGCCAAAGTCGGCCTTGCCGAGCGCGGGCATCACTATCCATCTGAGCTTTCCGGCGGCCAGCAGCAGCGTGTGGCCATTGCCCGTGCGCTAGCGGTGAAACCGAAAATGATGCTGTTCGATGAGCCGACCTCTGCGCTCGACCCGGAGCTGCGCCATGAAGTGCTGAAGGTGATGCAGGATTTGGCTGAAGAAGGTATGACGATGGTTATCGTGACCCACGAAATCGGCTTTGCGGAGAAAGTGGCATCGCGTCTGATCTTCATCGATAAAGGCCGCATAGCTGAAGATGGTAACCCACAAACGCTGATCGACAACCCGCCGAGCCAGCGCCTGCAGGAATTTTTGCAGCACGTGTCGTAATGCCCTGCTCTCCCCCGTCCTGGGGGAGAGAATCCTCCCAAAATCTGCCCCCTCTCCCTGAGTCGCTATACTTATCATTTTGTTGATGATTTGAAAGGGAGTTGCCTGTGCCGTGGATCCTGTTGCTGCTTGCGTCGCTGTTCTGTGCCCCGCTACAGGCGGTCACTCTCCCCGGCGTGACCACATCGACCACCAGCACAACTTCTCAAACGCCGCCCACTGAACCCGACGCGGCGCAGAAAAAAGCCGCTTACGCAGCGCTTGCCGACGTGCTGGAAAATGACTCCTCGCGTCAGGAGCTCATCAAACAGCTACGCAGTGCCGCTGCTACACCGCCGCAGGAGAAAGTGCCTCAGCTCACGCCGCCGCCCGTCAGTGCAGAAAAGACGGTGCTGGAAAGTGTGACTGACGTTAGCCGTCACTACGGTGAAGCGCTCTCCACCCGTTTTGCCCAGTTGTGGCGCAATATCTCGACCGCTCAGCATAAGCCTTTCAATTCACAGACCTTTAGCAACGCAGTGAGCCACTTTTTGCTGCTGGCGGGGCTGGTCTTCGCCTTCTACGCCCTACTGCGCCTTTGCGCTCTGCCGCTGTATCGAAAAATGGGGAAATGGGGACGGAAGAAGAACCGCGATCGCAGCAACTGGCTGCACCTGCCCGCGATGATCACTGCCGCAATGATTATCGACCTGTTGCTGTTGGCGTTGACGCTGTTCGTCGGGCAAATGCTGAGCGACAGGCTCAACGGCGGTAGCCGTACCGTGGCCTTTCAACAAAGCCTGTTCCTGAACGCCTTCGCGCTTATCGAGTTCTTTAAAGCCATTCTGCGCCTGATTTTCTGCCCTCGCGTGCCGGATCTGCGTCCATTCACTATTCAGGATGAGGCCGCTCGCTACTGGAGCCTGCGCCTCAGCCTGCTGAGCGGGGTGATTGGCTACGGACTTATCGTTGCGGTGCCTATCATGTCCAACCAGGTGAACGTCCAGACTGGGGCGCTGGCCAACGTGGTCATTATGCTGTGCATCACCGTCTGGGCATTGTGGCTGATTTTCCACAACAAGAAGGCCATTACCGAAAGCCTCATCGGGCTGGCCAACCGTTCGCTGTCCTTCTTTAGCTTGTTCATTCGCGCCTTCGCACTGGTCTGGCACTGGATCGCCAGCGCCTACTTTATCGTGCTGTTCTTTTTCTCACTGTTCGACCCAGGCAACAGCCTGAAATTCATGATGGGCGCGTCGGTCAGAAGCCTCGCCATCATTGGTATCGCCGCATTTATCTCCGGAATTTTGTCGCGCTGGATTGCCAAAACCATCACCCTGTCACCGGAAACGCAGCGTAACTATCCGGAGCTGCAAAAGCGGCTGAATGGCTGGCTTTCGGCGTCGCTGAAGGCCGCGCGGATCCTGACGGTTTGCGTATCAGTGATGCTGCTGCTCAGCGCCTGGGGACTGTTCGACTTCTGGAGCTGGCTGCACAACGGCGCGGGCGAAAAAACGGTGGATGTGCTGATCCGCATCGCGCTGATTTTGTTCTTCTCGGCCATCGGCTGGACGCTGTTGGCGAGCCTGATAGAAAACCGGCTGGCGTCCGACATTCATGGCCGCCCGCTGCCGAGCGCACGCGCCCGCACGCTGCTAACGCTGTTCCGCAATGCCCTGGCGGTGGTCATCAGTACGATCACGGTGATGATCCTGCTGTCGGAAATTGGCGTGAACATTGCACCGCTGCTGGCGGGTGCCGGTGCATTGGGGCTGGCGATTTCCTTTGGTTCGCAGACCCTGGTAAAAGACATCATCACCGGGATTTTCATCCAATTTGAAAACGGAATGAACACCGGGGATTTGGTCACCATCGGGCCGCTGACCGGCACGGTAGAACGGATGTCGATTCGTTCGGTAGGCGTGCGTCAGGATACCGGGGCGTACCACATTATTCCGTGGTCCTCGATCACGACCTTCGCCAACTTCGTGCGCGGCATAGGTTCGGTAGTTGCGAATTACGATGTGGATCGTGGAGAAGACGTTGATAAGGCTAATGACGCCCTGAAAGCGGCGGTGACGGAGCTGATGGAGCAGGAAGATATTCGCGGGCTGGTGATAGGTGAACCGTCGTTTGCCGGGCTGGTTGGGTTGACCAACACCGCCTTCACGCTACGGGCGTCGTTCACTACCCTGCCGTTAAAGCAATGGACGGTGCGTTTTGCGCTGGATACGCAGGTGAAGAAGCACTTCGATAAAGCGGGGATCCGCGCGCCGGTGCAGACGTATCAGGTACTGCCTTCGCCCGGCAACCCAGCATTAGCAGCGCCTGAGCCGCCAACGCCGAATCAACCGACGCTGTGATTAGCGTGCGCGAGCGACAAAGCGGCGACGTTTGTCCTCATCAAGGAAAGTCCAGGCGATGAAGCGGCTTTGCTTTTGACCCTGGGCCATCTCTTTTTTCACCACTTTCACCGCACCGGCTTCAGTCAGCGCGGAATAGAGCATCGGCAGATTATCGCCGCGCGACACAAGCGAAGTGAACCACATCACCTGACGACCATACTCGCGGCTTTCGGCGATCATTTTGCGGATAAAGGCCACTTCACCGCCTTCACACCACAGTTCCTGATTCTGACCACCAAAGTTCAGGGGCTCGTGTTTCTGCTGTCCGAGGTTGCGACGTTTACGTTCATTACCTTCGCGCGCACTTTCAGCGGAATCATGGAACGGCGGGTTACAGACCATCGCCTCGAAGAATTCATTTTTATGGATCATGCCCGCAAGGATCGCCTCTTCATCCTTTTGACGACGCAAACGGATCTGACGGCTCATGCCCGGGTTAGCATCAATAATCGCCTGCGCCGCGGTGAGGGCTTCGGCGCTCACTTCGGTGCCGGTGAAACGCCAGCCGTATTCGTGGCTGCCAATCAGCGGATAAATCAGGTTCGCGCCAGTGCCGATATCCAGCACGCTGGCGTTTTGCGGCAGGCTGCCGTTCGCTTCAGTCAGCAAATCCGCCAAATGATGCATGTAGTCTGCACGGCCCGGGACCGGTGGGCAGAGGAAACCGTCTGGAATATTCCACGCTTTCACCTGATAAAAGTGCGCCAGCAGCGCCTGATTCAGGGTCTTTACCGCGTCGGGATCGGCAAAGTTAATGGTCTGCTCCCCGGCCGGGTTGGCGACGATAAACGCTGCAAGTGCCGGTGTGTCCTTGCACAATGCGGGTAAATCGTATCGGTCGTGGTGACGATTACGCGGGTGTAATCCTGGCTTTTGAACTTTCATAGCTTCCTCCTGTTGACGGCGCGTAAGATACCCGTTGACGCGGGTGGCGTAAATAAGTGAGTCTTCTTATTATTTCACGGGACAGGTGCACCATGTATTTTTATCAGCCTTCAGACGGTCACGGACTGCCGCATGACCCCCTCAATGCGATCATTGGCCCACGCCCAATTGGCTGGATTGCCTCCGTCGATGCGCATGGAAAACGTAATCTGGCGCCATACAGCTTCTTTAACTGCTTTAACTATCGTCCACCGATCATCGGCTTCGCCAGTAGCGGTTGGAAAGACAGCGTGCAAAATATCGTTGAAACACGCGAATTTGTCTGGAATCTCACCACGCTCGACCTTGCCAGCGCCATGAATGAAACCTCAGCCAGTCTCGCTCACGGCGAAGATGAGTTTATCCGCGCAGGGCTGACGCCTGTCGAAAGCCGTCTGGTTCGCGCCCCGCGCGTGGCGGAAAGCCCGGTGAATTTCGAGTGCCGCTTATCGCAATGCATTCAGCTTACTGGCGCGGATGGCACGGCGGTGGATACCTGGCTGGTGCTTGGTGAAGTGGTGGCGGTGCATATTGATGAATCGCTGCTGGAAAACGGCATATATCAGACCGCGAAAGCCAAACCGGTGCTGCGTGCCGGTGGCCCAAGCGCGTATTACAGCATCGATGAAAGCCAACGTTTTGATTTAATCCGCCCCGACGCCCGATAATTTCTCATTCGATCAGCCACTTATTTGTGGCTGATTTGTCAGTTTTTTGTCAAAAAATGTCGTTCAAAAAACGCGCAGATCATCATCAATTTTTTGCGGCATGTCACATTTCCTCAACACCTACACTTACGTTATCCCCCGTGGATACAGAGAGGATGTGCACATGAAAAGATTGTTGCTTCTGGTCGCTGCTGGTGCGTTGTCGATGCTCTCTTTTTCGGCTTCCGCCGAACCTCAACAACTCATGAAAGGTGACACCGGACAATTGCGTCCGTCAGGTACAGTGTCGGTTTCTGGTGCTGATGACTTTGGTGATCTTCAGGCGAAGCTTGCAGAAAAAGCGCAGCAGGAAGGGGCTAAAGGGTATGTGGTTAACTCCGCCAGCGGTGATAACAAAATGTTCGGCACCGCTACCATCTACAAATAAACTGTTGAAGTTATTCCGCTCAGAAAAGCGCCTCAAATAGCAGGCGCTTTCTTTTTCCCCCTGGGAAATACCCCCCTGAATCACCTCAGAATAAATACTTTAAAAATCCTGTTAGATCGGTGTATAGTTCCGCACTACCTCGCAATGTGTAGATTTACTGACAAAACTACAGCTTCCAACACAGCGTAACCGTTTGTCTTTACGCGCACACTTTTATACAAGAATCGTCGCAATCTGTGCCCTTAAAACACCTCACTCGGCTTCAATGCCATTTTCAGCTTCGGGGCGGACTTTATTTTATTAATAATCAATAATTTATTAATCATTCAAAAAATTCGATTAAGTCTATCAAGTCTATTCGATTTTATCTTTCGCAAAAAAACGTGATACTCATCACATCGACGGAACAACGTCACATTTAAAGAATAACCTGCGAGAGATTAACCATGAAAACCATTAAAACTGCTGCTGTTGCCATCGCTCTTTCTGCTCTTTCTTTCGGCGTGTTTGCTGCACAGCCTGTGTCCCCGACTGAAGCACAGAGCATGAACAAAATCGGTACCGTATCTGTAGAAGGCGCGACTACGCTGGATGGTATGGAAGCGAAACTGGCTGAGAAAGCCGCAGCGGCAGGTGCTACCGGCTACAGCATTACGTCTGCTAACACCAATAACAAAATCAGCGGTACTGCGGTGATTTACAAATAATCACCGGAACAGATTTAACCCTCATTGACCTTTAGGCTATGCCTGCAGTACCTGAATAACCCTCATTATTTATTCGCCCGTCCACGCCACTGGACGGGTTTTTTTGATGCCTGTAAATCACCAGCAGTCGTTGACCCGTTGCAGGCCAGCGGCAACATCAGTCACTTCTCCGGTTGCCACCAGGCAACAGGCCATCTGAATTTTCAGTGATTCAGGTACCGGCTCAACGCCCGCGACGCAGCGCTCAATCCATCTGGCCGTCACTTCCGGATCTTTCGATTCTGGCAGCAGTACTTCCCGCAGCGCATCTTCGCGTTCGACAAGCACCCGCGTACCGTGGCTGTCAATCAGGCTCATCTGCGGGCAACGCTGCGGATTGGCATAAACCTCACCTTCCGTACCGTGCATCAACAGCGCGCGACCGCCGATCCCCTCAAAGAATTTCCCGACGCGCGGCACATATTCCGGGTGCGAAACGCTCGACAAGCGCAGCGCCGCGTCTTCGGCAAACGGCGTCGCGAGCTTCGCCAGGGTGTGTGCGCTGTTACGCACCCCCATTCGCCAACGCAGGCCGAGCTGAGCTTCGAGCGGCGGGCAGAACGCGCCAATTGGCATGTACACCGGCTGATGGCCGTCGAGCTTCGCCTGCGCCTGCCCGGCGTGCAGCGTCGGTTCGATACCCAGCAGAGTGAAAACGGTTTCGGTTAGCACGCGGGTCGGATCGTGGCTGACGCCGTGAACCAGTACCGGGAAACCGAGTTTGTGCAGCAGCATCGCCAGCAGTGGCGTAAGGTTCGCCAGCTTGCGCGCGCCGTTATAGCTTGGGATAACAATCGGCATCGGCTTCGCTATCGGTGGCGTCAGGCTGACCGTATGCTGCTGCATTGCCTCGTAGAAGCCCTGCATTTCGGCCTCACCCTCACCTTTTATGCGCAGCGCAATCAGAATGCCGCCCAGCTCCAGCTCCGGCACGTCACCTTTCAACATCCGGGTATACAGACCGCGAGCGGTATCGGTGTCCAGATCACGGGCGTGGTTTTTGCCACGACCGACTTCTTTAATGATTTTGCGATAGTCCATGCATCTCTCCTGCAGCATGCCGCGAACGTCAGCGTCGCTTCCGCCGGGTCGGCTTAGTTGTGCTTTTGCTTTTTACTATACCTTCTGGCGCCTCCGGTTGCTCTATAGGAAACACCGGTAAGGCGTTCAGCAACCGCGGGCCGTAATTTTTGGTGAGCAGCCGCTTGTCGTAAATAATCACTTCGCCCCAGCAGCTGTGGCTTCGGATCAAACGCCCGACCTGCTGAATGAGGTTAAACGAGGCGCTCGGCAGGCTTTGTACTTCAAACGGATAGCGGTTCAGGCTTTTCAGCCACTCGCCCTCGGTAATGACCACCGGGCTGTCGATCGGCGGAAACGCAATTTTGTGGATGTGAACCTGGCTGAGCAATTCGCCTTTCAAATCGAGCCCTTCGGCAAACGACTGCAGCCCCACCAACACACTGCTTTCCCCGCTTTCCACCCGCTTGCGGTGCAGCTCTACCAGGCGGTAACGCGGCTGATCGCCCTGCACCAGCAGCAGTAAACGCAAATCAGGTACGTACTCCAGAAAACGCTGCATCGCGCGTCCGCTGGCAAACAGCACTAACATCCCACAATGCTTTTTGGCCTCGACTTGCTCGCGGAAATAGGCCGCCATTTCCGCCAGATGCTGCTCTTCATTATCCATCGACGGCTCGACGCTCATCCGTGGAATGATGATTTTTCCCTGCTCGACGTGATTAAACGGCGAATCGAGCGCAACAAAACGGTCGCCCGCTTTTTCCTTCAGGCCGCTCATCTCCTGCAAACGCGAGAAGCTGTTCAGCGAGCGCAGCGTCGCGGACGTCACGACGATATGCGGCACGCGCCGCCAGAGCAGTTTTTCCAGCTGGTCGCTGACACGAATACCCACGCAGTGGAACCAGACGTGCGGCTGGCCATCGCGCTGATCCCTTGTGGCCCATTTAGTGACCGGCGCACCGGAGGCCTGAACCATCGCTGAGAGTTTCCACAGCTTGCTTTGCGCCTCGAACATTCCCAACGCGCGGTTCATTTGCAACAGCACGCGGTGCAGACGCACAATATCGTGCGAGCCGGTTTTTTCACTGAGATCGTTGAGAAACAGCTCCGATAATCCGCGCAGCATTTCGGTGAGTTTGGCCAGGCGCTGGCAGTGCGCCATGATTTCGTCCGGCAGTTCGCCCATCGCAAAACGGTGTTCGGCTTCCGGCCCGGCAGGCATGTACAGGCTGAGAATGTTATTCAGCGAAACAATGTGTTCCTGCAGCTCGTCACAATGCTCTTTTAGACGTTCGGGCGCAGCCAGGGGCGGGAAGGTTTTCGGGCGGAATTGCTCCATGCAGGTCGCCACCAGCTTGATGAATAAATCCAGCTGCAGGCGATACCAGGAGGCGGTGATTTCGGCGCTCATCTCCAGCGCGTCGCGGGCGACGTCCGGTAAATGGTGGCCTTCATCCAGCACCAGCAGCAGGTTTTTGGCTTCCGGCAAGACCGCCTCGCTTTCCATTGCCGCCATCACCAGCGCATGGTTGGCAACCACGACTTCCGCTTCCTGAATTTCGCGGCGGGCCACGAAGAATGGGCATTCGCGGTAGTAGTGACAGTTGCGATTGAGACAGCTGGCTTTATCCGTGCTCATGCGGCTCCAGAGCGCGTCATCGATAGCCTGATCGGTATGATCGCGTAGTCCGTCCCATTTGTAGCTGTCCAAATCGGCTTTCAGCTTCGCACAGCGCTTCTGTTCTTCTTTGTTGTTTGGTGTTAATTCGTCGTCGAGAAACGCCAGTAAATCCTGATGCGTCGGCTCACTGCTGGACAGCGCAGTCAGATTACGGGGGCACACATAGCGTCCGCGGCCAAAGGCGGCGGTGAAGCGCAGATCGGGAATGATTTTTTTCAGCAGCGGCAGATCTTTGCTGTAGATCTGATCCTGTAAGGCAACGTTAGCGGTGCTGATCACCAGCGTTTTTTGTTCTTCGCGGGCAATGGCGATGCCGGGAATGAGATACGAAAGCGTTTTACCGACGCCGGTCGGCGCTTCGATAGCCAGATGCCTGCCCTCGTCACCGGCGAGCGTTTTCGCCACATCGGCAATCATCTGCCGCTGCGGGGCCCGGGGAATAAAGTCGGGGATCTGTTCCTGGAGCGCCTTGTACCATGACGCGATTTGCGCTTTTAACGCGGCGGATAAGGCCATCGGGAGAACCTGAAATACTGTATAAACAGCCACTATTGTGGCATTTTTAGCGTTCAGGCTGTACCTTTTTTTCCGCCGTTCTGAACTGTGCTCGCAAAAATGCAGGGGAGAAAACCCTCTCCGCCCCCGGTTTTAGTGCAGTGCTGGCCAATAGTCTTTATTGGCTTCGATCAGTGCATCCAGCACCTGCCGGGCCTTTTTCGCATCCACGATGGTGCGGTTGAGTGTCAACGCCTGCAAGGCTTTGGTGTAGGAACCCTCAAACCAGGCCTCTACGGTCAGACGTTCATAGGCAAATTGCTGTTCGATGAGTCCTTTGTAGAACACCGGAATTTTGCCCACCCCAAATGGACGTGGCCCGTTGCAACCCACTTCTGCCGCCAGTTCCACCATTACGTCGTCATCGAGGTTTTCTACCAGCCCATGGTTTGGCACCATGACGATAAATTTCTTCTTCAGGTTGAAGGCGATACTTTCCGCCAGTTCGACAATCATATCGCCATGCGCGTCATTATGGACGACCTGGACGTTACGTGTCGTGCCCTCAGCCGCTGCAGTACGGCATTCGTCAAAGACCCGTTTTTCACGACCATTCATCACTTCATTGGCGCGCGTATAATTTGGGTCCAGTTTGCTGAATTTGTACTGTGGATAGAGGTAGTACTGCAAATAGGTATTCGGCAGATAGTCCGGGAAATCACGCAGCATGTCAGCCACCGCAGCGTAGGTCTCAAGCCACGACGCATCCCGTTGTTCAGCATCCGCAGGCTTAAATCCGTTCTCTGCAATCCAGGCTTTTAATTCCGGCACCAAATCATGCCCGTTCTGATCATAAAGATGCGTAAACCAGCCGAAGTGGTTGAGGCCAAAATAGACCGGATCAAATGTCGCCGGGTCACGCTGTAATAAGCGGCCATAGGAACGCAGCAAATTCACCGGCTGGTCGCAAATATTGAGAATGCGCTTGTCCTGTGGAAAGCGTTTATTCAATGCATCCGCCACAATGGCGGCCGGGTTGGTATAGTTTAAAATCCATGCTTGCGGTGAGCGGGAACGTACTTTTTCCACCAGCGCTATCATGTCGCCAATCGACCGCATGCCGTAGGCAAAACCGCCTGCACCGCAGGTTTCCTGGCCGATTACGCCAAGGCGCAAGGGGATTTTTTCGTCCTGTTCACGCATGGCATAGCCACCGGTACGCATCTGACAGAAGACGAAATCCACCTCGCTAAAAGCAATATTCTCATCGCCGGTATAGATAAATTCCAGTGCCGGATACTCTTCACGGAACAGGACTTTTGCATATTCGCCTATCACCGCCTGACGCTGGGTATCCACGTCAAACATCACCAGTTTGTTCAACGGCAGACGATTTTTGAGTTTGCATAAGGCTTTCAATAATCCCGGCGTCCAGGTTGATCCGCCGCCGACCAGGACAATATTGAAGGAAGTTTTCATGATGAGTTCTCTTATTGCGTAGCGTTGATGAGTAAATTCTGCTTTACCGCACTGGCGATACCTTCCACCTGCGGACCATAGATAACCTGAATATCGGTGTCTGTAGCGCGGATGAAGCCACTGGCGCCACTTTGGCGCAGCATCTGTTCGTCTATTTTCGACATATCGACCAGTTTCACGCGCAGACGGGTAAAGCAGCAGTCCACGCTCTGAATGTTGTGACGCCCGCCCAGGCCCGCGATAATCTGTGCCGCAGAATTTGCGCCCTCAGGCTTGAATGCCATCGCCGCAGAAAAGGTATTCTCCTCTTCACGTCCCGGTGTTTTGACCTTCATGCGCAGGATCACCCATCGGAAGGTAAAGTAGTACACTGGTGCCCACAGACATCCGAGCAGCAAACTGAACCACCAGTGGGTTTTTGCCCCGCCGAGCACGCCAAAGACGATAAAATCAATAAAGCCGCCCTGGATATTGCCAATCATCACGCCCAGCATTTGCGAAAAGGCGAATGACAGTCCGGTCATAACGGCATGGAACAGGAATAAAACGGGTGAAATGAAGATGAAACTGAACTCCAGCGGCTCAGTAATTCCGGTCATAAAAGAGGCCAGCGCCCCTGCCATCATCAGCGCTTTCACTCGTTGCTTATGTTCCGGTTTCGCGCACTGCCAGATGGCCAGCGCTGCCGCTGGCAGACCAAACATCATGACCGGGATTTTCCCCTGAGCAAGGAAACGCGTCGCTTCGCGCAGCGTATCATCAGCCAGTTGCCCGGGATGAGTGAGGCCGTAATTGAAGATAGAGAGCGCACCAATAACACTTTCGTTATCTACGTGCACCATGCCACCGACCGGGGTAAAGCGGACCGTTTCATTGAGGATGTGATGCAAACCGGTAGGGATCAGTACCCGCTCGCTGAAGGCATAAACAAAGGTTCCCCAGGCGCCGGATTCGCCGATAAAACGCCCAATATGAATAATGGCATTGGCAATAACCGGCCAGACGAGCGACATCGCCCCCCCGACAATCGGCAGTACGATCACCGTGATAATCGGTACAAAACGACGGCCGCCAAAATAAGCAATCGCCGTTGGCAGTTGAATGGTATAGAAGCGGTTATGCAGCAGAACCGTGACAAAACCAGCGATGACACCGCCGAGCACGCTCATCTGCCAGGAAAAAATACCTAAAGTGCTGGCGAATTCCGCGGCATGCATCACCGCATCCGTTTGGCTGTAGCCTTTTGCGACAAACGCCGCTGCAGTCGTGGTTTCCGCTGTCAGCCCCTGCACCATCAGGCTGTAATTGACGCCAACATGAAAGGTGACAAAACCAATAACCGCGGCAAAGGCGGCGGTTGGCTTCTCATCGCGCGCCAGGCCTATGGCGGCGGCAATGGCAAACAATAACGGCAGGTTGCCAAACAACGCCCCGGCGACTTTTCGTATAAAACCGATCGCCAGCTGCATCGTCTGTGCGTGCATGACGCCCTCACCCACAATCGCAGGATTCTGAAGTGCCGCGGCCAACCCGAGGAATATCCCCGCCGCGGCAATGACGGAAATCGGCATCATCAGTGCCTTTCCCAAATCCTGTAAAAACTCGCCCGCCCGACTCATGATGGTGTCCCTGTAAGGTAGAAGATGACTGACAAACGACATGTTGAGCGAAGTATAGCCGATTTAAATGTATAGTTGTCTAGCCTACTAAAAGTAAAACAGAAGATCGATCACACTTTGGTGCTCAATGAGGAATCAGTTGCGGGAGGCGGTTAAGGTGAAACGGTAGTGTTGCTGGTTGTAGTAAATCTCTGAAACCTCGAAGGGCCCAAGATCTTTTAGCATGGCGATTGAAGAGGCATGTAAGACGGGTTCATCGCGCTTGATCCCCAGCATATCGCGGACTTCCTGGGAGGGCAGTTCGGCACGAATCTCTTTTTCAGAACGCTCAACGGTAAAGCCTTTACGGCTGATGTACGCGTATTTTGAGGCATTCAGATCGGCCTCGCAAAGATCGCTAAACGGCGCGAAATGCATCCAGGATTGTTCAAATACGAATGGGATGTCCCCGACCAGACGCAGGCGTTTCATAAACCAGACGTCGCTCCCAGGGGCAATGTTTAAGACATCCGCAATCTGCGCCGGGGCGGATTCGCGAGACAGACAGATCAACCGATTGACGACCGGCGTTTCAAGGGAGAGCGCGGCTTCGCTGGAGGAAAGATGCCTGTCGAGAGGCAATGAAATGCGCAGGGTTTTACTGGTCTGCACCACAAAAGTACCCTGCCCACGGCGACGCTCAACTTTGCCCTGCCGCACAAGATAATCCACCGCTTTCCGCGCCGTCATGCGGGAAATGGAAAACTGGGCGCAGAGTTCACTTTCTGAAGGGATGGCATCGCCTGGCCTCAGCACACCCGCCGCAATTTTCGCGGTCAGGTATTGCTCAAGCTGGAGATAGACAGGCGTAGTGGAAAATTTATCAATCATTGCCAGGACTCTCACGGACACTGCGGGCTATGTTAGCCGCCTCACAGTGCCGTGACAATGTTGATATGCCTGAGAGCGATTACTGCGCGGCAGCAGGTTTGCGCGGACGACGACGACGTGCGGCGCCATCAGCGGCTTTGCGCGGCTGGTCACCTTCGCTACGACGCGACTGGCCGTTGCCGGAAGCCGGTTTATCACTGCGGCGAGCCTGACCGTTTCCGGCTGGTTTGTCGCTGCGACGCGCCTGACCACCGTCATTACGACGTGGCTGGCCCTGACTCTGACCACCGCGACCGCTACGGCCCTGACGACCGTTCTGAATCGGCTCCGCCTGGATGCTTGGGTCCACTTCGTAACCTTCAACGGCGATACGTGGGATCTCTTTCTTCAGCAAACGCTCGATATCACGCAGCAGTTTGTGTTCATCCACGCACACCAGCGACAGCGCTTCACCGGTGGCCGCAGCACGTCCGGTACGACCGATACGGTGCACGTAGTCTTCTGGCACGTTCGGCAGCTCGTAGTTCACGACGTGCGGCAGTTCTTCGATATCCAGACCACGGGCGGCGATGTCGGTTGCCACCAGCACGCGCAGATCGCCGGATTTGAAGTCAGCCAGTGCACGGGTACGCGCGCCCTGACTCTTGTTACCGTGAATGGCGGCGCTGCGAATGCCGTCTTTATTCAGCTGTTCAGCCAGGTGGTTCGCGCCGTGTTTGGTACGGGTAAACACCAGCACCTGTTTCCAGTCGCCTTCGCCGATCATCTGCGACAGCAGTTCCCGCTTGCGTTTCTTATCAACGAAATGCACGTGCTGGGTGATCTGCTCGGAAGCCGTGTTGCGACGCGCCACTTCAACTTCAAGCGGATTATGCAGCAATTTGGACGCCAGACCTTTGATTTCATCAGAGAAGGTCGCGGAGAACAGCAGGTTTTGACGCTTTGGAGGCAGTTTCGCCAGCACGCGACGGATGTCGTGGATAAAGCCCATGTCCAGCATGCGGTCGGCTTCATCAAGGACTAAAATTTCGACTTTATCGAGGCTCACCGCGTTCTGGTGTTCGAGGTCAAGCAGACGACCTGGGGTCGCGACCAGCACGTCAACACCGCTGCGCAGTTTCATCATCTGTGGGTTGATGCTCACGCCGCCGAACACTACCAGCGAACGGATGTTCAGGTATTGGCTGTATTCACGCACGTTCTCGCCCACCTGAGCCGCCAGTTCGCGGGTTGGGGTAAGGATAAGTGCACGGACCGGACGACGGCCTTTAGCATGGGGTTCTTTCTGCGACAGCAGTTGCAGCAGCGGCAGAGTAAAGCCTGCGGTTTTACCGGTACCAGTTTGGGCACTGGCCATCAGATCGCGGCCCTGCAGCACGGCAGGAATAGCTTGTTGCTGGATAGGGGTTGGCTGACGATAACCCTGCTCTTCGACTGCGCGCAGGATCTCGGCGTTCAGGCCAAGGGTTTCAAAAGACATAACAACTCCGAACCGCCCCGACCATGACAGGTATCGTTTTCAGGGTGATAGTGATAATACGAAAAGACAAAAACGATAATGTCAGCAAGAGGCGGAGTGTAGCAGTTTTTGTGACGCACCGCATAAAATATCCCGCTTCTCTTGTCCCACGAAATAATTTACCGCCAGGAGTGGACGCGGTGAAAAATCAATCATAGTCTTAATCAATCGATTGATTAATTTTAGAGGCACCATGACTACCACGCCAATCACCAGCAAAGGCGAACAGGCCAAAAACCAGCTGATTGCCGCGGCGATCGCCCAGTTTGGCGAATATGGCTTGCATGCCACTACCCGTGATATCGCTTCACTGGCCGGACAAAATATTGCCGCGATCCCCTATTACTTCGGGTCGAAAGAGGATTTATACCTCGCCTGCGCCCAGTGGATTGCTGATTTTATCGGCGTCAATTTCCGCCCGCACGCCGAGGCCGCCGAAACGTTGCTGCACCAGCCCACGCCGGATCTCACCGCCATTCGCACGCTGATTCTGCAAGCGAGCAAAAATATTACCCTGCTGCTGACCCAGGATGAAACGGTCAACGTCAGTAAGTTTATTTCCCGCGAACAGCTTTCGCCCTCGCCTGCCTATCAGCTGATCCACGATCAGGTGATTGCCCCGCTGCACGGGTATTTGACGCGGCTTATCGCGGCGTATACCGGACGGGATCCGGCAGATACGCAGACCATTTTGCACACCCACGCGCTGCTCGGGGAAATTCTCGCCTTTCGTCTTGGTCGGGAGACCATCCTGCTGCGCACCGGCTGGACCCAGTTTGACGAACAAAAAGCGGAACTGATTTTTCAGGTCATTACCTGTCATATCGATCTCTTGCTAAACGGATTAACGCAAAGGAGCTGAAGTTATGAAGAAACCCATCGTCGTCATTCTGGCGGTCATCATTATCATCGCCGCAATTGCCGGAGGAACGTTCTGGTACCAGAGCCGACAGGACACCGGCCTGACGCTGTACGGTAACGTTGACATTCGCACCGTGAATATGAGCTTCCGCGTCGGCGGTCGTTTACAGGCGTTGCAGGTGGATGAAGGCGATGCGGTGCAGAAAGGACAAACGCTCGGCGAAATCGACCATGCCCCTTATCAAAATGCGCTGATGCAGGCCAAAGCCAACGTGGCGGCGGCCCAGGCGAAATACGATTTGCTGCTGGCTGGCTATCGCGATGAGGAAATCGCGCAGACCGCCGCGGCCGTGCGTCAGGCGCAGGCCGCCTACGACTATGCGCAGAACTTTTATCAGCGCCAGCAAGGGCTGTGGAAGAGTCGCACCATTTCTGCCAATGATTTAGAAAACGCCCGTTCGTCCCGCGATCAGGCCCAGGCTACGCTGAAATCCGCACAGGATAAGCTCAGTCAGTACCACGCCGGTAACCGTCCGCAGGAAATTGCCCAGGCGAAAGCCAGTCTTGAACAGGCCCAGGCACAGCTGGCGCAGTCACAACTTGATTTGCAGGACACAACTCTGCTCGCACCGTCCGACGGCACTATTCTGACCCGTGCCGTGGAGCCGGGCAGTATGCTCAACGCGGGCAGCACCGTGCTGACGCTGTCGCTCACGCGTCCGGTGTGGGTGCGCGCGTATGTGGATGAAACCAATCTTACTCGCGCCAGACCTGGCCAGGAACTGCAACTGTATACCGACGGCCGCCCGGATAAGCCGTACCACGGTAAAATTGGCTTCGTTTCGCCGACCGCAGAGTTCACGCCGAAAACCGTCGAAACGCCGGACCTGCGGACTGACCTGGTGTATCGCCTGCGTATTATCGTGACGGATGCCGACGACGCGCTGCGCCAGGGGATGCCCGTCACCGTGAAATTCCCGGAGGGAAATACGCATGAGTGAAGCGGGGATCAAGCTCGACGGGCTTATCAAACGCTTCGCTGGCATGGATAAGCCTGCGGTCGCGCGGCTGGACTGCACCATTCAATCCGGGTACGTCACTGGGCTGGTGGGCCCCGACGGAGCCGGAAAAACCACGCTGATGCGGATGCTGGCCGGGTTGTTAAAACCCGATGAAGGCCAGATAAGCGTGATTGGCTACGATCCTATTCACGACAACAGCGCCCTGCACGCGGTGCTCGGCTATATGCCGCAGAAATTTGGTCTGTATGAAGACCTCACGGTGATGGAAAACCTGACGCTATACGCCGATTTGCGCAGCGTTACCGGCGAGGTACGGGAAAAAACCTTTGCCCGGCTGCTGGAATTCACCTCGCTCGGCCCGTTCACCGGACGGCTGGCGGGCAAGCTCTCGGGCGGAATGAAGCAAAAATTAGGCCTGGCCTGTACGCTGGTTGGCGAACCGAAAGTGTTGCTGCTGGATGAGCCCGGCGTCGGCGTTGACCCTATTTCACGCCGCGAACTGTGGCAGATGGTGCACGAACTGGCGGGCGACGGGATGCTGATTCTGTGGAGCACTTCGTATCTCGACGAAGCAGAACAGTGTCGCGACGTGCTGCTGATGAACGAAGGCGAGCTGCTGTATCAGGGCGAACCGAAAGCGCTGACCGACACCATGCGCGGGCGCAGTTTCCTGATGAACAGCCCGGCGGAGAATAACCGTAAGCTGTTGCAACGGACGCTGAAGCTGCCACAGGTCAGCGACGGCATGATTCAGGGCCGTTCAGTGCGCGTTATCCTCACCAAAGACGCCAATGCCGACGTTATCCGCTCGGCAGACGGAATGCCTGAAATCGAGATTAACGAAACCGCCCCGCGTTTTGAGGATGCATTTATCGATTTGCTCGGCGGCGCGGGCACCTCCGAATCCCCGCTGGCGGCGATCCTGCACACCGTGGACGGCACGCCGGGCGAAACGGTGATTGAGGCCAAAGCGCTGACCAAAAAATTTGGTGATTTCGCGGCTACCGACCACGTGGATTTTGCCGTCAAACGCGGCGAGATTTTCGGCCTGCTCGGCCCCAACGGCGCGGGCAAATCGACGACCTTTAAAATGATGTGCGGCCTGCTGGTACCCACCTCCGGCAAAGCGCTGGTGCTGGATATGGATTTGAAAGTCAGCTCCGGCAAAGCCCGCCAGCATCTGGGCTATATGGCGCAGAAATTCTCACTGTACGGCAACCTGACGGTGGTACAAAACCTACGCTTCTTCTCCGGGGTGTACGGTCTGCGTGGCAAAGCGCAGGCTGAAAAAATAGAACGCATGAGCGACGCCTTTGGCCTGAAAAGTATTGGTGACCACGCCACCGACGATTTGCCGCTCGGCTATAAACAGCGCCTGGCACTGGCCTGCTCACTGATGCACGAGCCGGATATTCTGTTTCTCGACGAACCCACTTCCGGCGTCGACCCGATCACCCGCCGCGAATTCTGGCTGCACATCAACAGCATGGTGGAAAAAGGCGTCACGGTGATGGTCACCACCCACTTTATGGATGAAGCAGAATACTGCGACCGCATCGGGCTGGTGTATCGCGGTAAGCTGATTGCCAGCGGTACGCCGGATGACCTCAAGGCCCAGGCCGCCGATGCCGAAACGGCTGACCCGACCATGGAGCAGGCGTTCATCACCCTGATTAACGACTGGGATAAGGAGCATCACGATGTCCGGTAGCGTTCTGTCCTGGCGGCGCGTGCGGGCGCTGTGCGTGAAAGAGACACGGCAAATCATCCGCGACCCCAGCAGCTGGCTTATCGCAGTGGTTATCCCGCTGATGTTGCTGTTTATTTTCGGCTACGGGATTAACCTCGATTCCAGCAAGCTGCGGGTGGGCATTTTGCTGGAACAGCAAAGCGAAGAGGCGCTGGATTTCGCCCACGCGATGACCGGCTCGCCGTATATCGACGCCACAATCAGCGACAACCGCCAGGATCTGATTCAGAAAATGCAGGCCGGGCGCATTCGTGGCTTAGTGGTTATCCCCGTGAACTTCGCCGCGCAGATGGCACGTGAAGGCGATACCGCGCCGGTGCAGGTGATAACCGACGGCAGCGAACCGAACACCGCCAACTTCGTACAGGGTTATGTGCAGGGCATCTGGCAAATCTGGCAGATGCAACGGGCGGAAGATCGGGGTGAAAAATTTGAACCGCTGATAGAGGTGCAGATGCGCTACTGGTTTAACCCGGCAGCCATCAGTCAGCACTTCATCATTCCAGGGGCGATCACCATTATTATGACGGTGATCGGCGCGATCCTGACCTCGCTTGTCGTCGCCCGTGAATGGGAGCGCGGCACCATGGAAGCGCTGCTGTCGACGGAAGTGACCCGCGCTGAGCTGCTGCTGTGCAAACTGATCCCCTACTATTTCCTCGGCATGCTGGCGATGGGGCTGTGCATGCTGGTATCGGTGTTCATCATGGACGTGCCGTTCCGCGGTTCGCTGCTGGTGCTGTTTTTCATCACCAGCCTGTTTTTGCTGAGCACGCTCGGCATGGGCCTGCTGATTTCGACCATCACTCGCAACCAGTTTAACGCCGCCCAGGTGGCGCTCAACGCCGCGTTTCTGCCGTCGATTATGCTGTCCGGGTTTATTTTCCAGATAGACAGCATGCCCGCCGCCATCCGCGCGGTGACCTATGTGATTCCTGCACGCTATTTCGTCAGCACGCTGCAAAGCCTGTTCCTCGCCGGAAATATTCCGGTGGTGCTGTTCATCAATACGCTGTTTTTGATTGCCTCGGCGGTAATGTTTATCGGCCTGACGTGGCTGAAAACCAAGCGTCGGCTGGACTAAGGATACGTTATGTTTCATCGACTATGGACATTGATTCGCAAAGAGCTGCAATCGCTGCTGCGTGAGCCACAAACCCGGGCGATCCTTATTGCGCCAGTGCTGATTCAGGTGCTGCTGTTCCCGTTCGCCGCCACGCTGGAGGTGACCAACGCCACCATCGCCATTTACAACGAAGACAGCGGTAAACATGCGGTGGAGCTGACCCAGCGTTTCGCCCGTGCCAAAGCATTTACCCACGTCTTACTGCTGCACAGCCCGCAGGAAATTCAGCCGACTATCGACACGCAGAAAGCGCTGCTGCTGGTGCGCTTCCCGACAGATTTTTCGCGCAATATCGACAGCGGACACAGCGCGCCGATGCAGCTGCTGCTCGACGGGCGTAACTCCAACAGTGCGCAGATTGCAGCGAATTATTTGCAGCGCATCGTTGAGGATTATCAGCAGGAGCTGATCGACGGGAAGCCGAAACCGAACAACAGCGAACTGGTGGTGCGCAATTGGTACAACCCGAATCTGGATTACAAATGGTTCGTGGTGCCGTCACTGATTGCGATGATTACCACCATCGGGGTGATGATTGTGACCTCGCTGTCTGTTGCCCGCGAGCGCGAACAGGGTACGCTCGATCAGCTGCTGGTCTCCCCGCTCGCCACCTGGCAGATCTTCGTCGGCAAAGCGGTCCCGGCGCTGATTGTCGCGACATTCCAGGCCAGTATCGTGCTGGCGGTCGGGATTTTCGCCTATCACATTCCGTTCTCCGGATCGCTGGTGCTGTTTTACTTCACGATGCTGATTTACGGGCTATCACTGGTAGGATTTGGTTTGCTGATTTCGTCGCTGTGCGAGACGCAGCAGCAGGCGTTTATCGGGGTGTTTGTGTTTATGATGCCGGCGATTTTGCTCTCGGGTTACGTGTCACCAGTGGAGAATATGCCGGTATGGCTCCAGGATGTGACATGGATTAACCCAATTCGTCACTTTACGGATATTACCAAGCAGATTTATCTGAAGGACGCCAGCTTCGATATTGTCTGGCAAAGCCTGTGGCCGCTATTGGTGATAGCGACCACGACCGGGTCGGTGGCGTACTGGGCGTTCAGGCGCAACGTTGCGTAAGGGATGTCACGCGTGGGCGGCGATTACGCCGCCTTAGTGCCAGCGGAAGGTTTTAGGTGACCGCTTTTTCTCTTTAATCAGTAAGGAAAGCAGCGCAGGTCCGGCAAGGATCACAACGGCCGCCAGGCCCAGCAGCAAATGGTTTTGCACCACGCGGGACAACAGCCACAGCACAATCACCGCCGCGCCAAAGTACCAGGTGGTGGTGAGCTCTTCGAGGAAATCACCAATGTCGCGCCAGCGCTCTTCGTGGTGGCGTTGCAGGAAAAGCATCAGGACAACCGTCACGGCATAAAGCGCACACAGCCCCAGTCCTACCCGGACTAGCGTGCCGCTCATCCATCCCATTACCAGAACTGCAACAACCAGCAAATGCGAAATAATCTGCCAGCAGCTCAGGCCAGTTACGACACGAATTTGTTGTTGCCACTTCATGTCTTGTCTCCAGAAGCATATTCAACTGTTAATTAGAGTACCGGACTTTACGGAAAATTCCGTAACACCGCACCTTTTTGTGACGGCTACTACACTATTTCATTCAGGACAGTGATACGGACAGGAGAAATATGAATCAACCGTCACGACATTTTTCATTGAAAATTTTGACTATCAACACGCACAAAGGTTTTACCGCGTTCAATCGCCGCTTCATTTTGCCCGAGCTCCGCGATGCGGTGCGGGCCGTCGGAGCCGATATCGTCTGCCTGCAAGAAGTGCTTGGGGCGCACGATGCCTGGTCACTTCGCGTCGAAAACTGGCCGAACACCAGCCACTACGAGTTTCTCGCCGATACGCTGTGGAGCGATTATGCCTACGGTCGCAACGCGGTGTACCCGGAAGGCCATCACGGAAATGCGGTGCTGTCACGCTTTCCGATTGAGCATTATGAAAACCGCGACATTTCGGTCGGGGAAAGTGAAAAACGCGGGCTGTTGTACTGCCGTATTGTTCCGCCGGAACTGGCGACGCCGGTTCACGTCATCTGCGTACATCTGGGGCTGCGTGAAGCCCACCGCCAGGCACAATTAACGATGCTGAGCGACTGGGTGAACAGCCTGCCCGCAAACGAGCCAGTCGTGGTGGCCGGAGATTTTAACGACTGGCGCCAGCGGGCCAACAAACCGCTACAACAGCAGGCCGGACTCGAGGAAATTTTCACCGCCGCAAATGGACGCCCGGTGCGCACTTTTCCGGTGAGCTTTCCGCTGCTGCCGCTGGACCGGATCTACGTCAAAAATGCCCAGACGAGCCACCCGGCGGTGCTCCCGCTTCGGGAGTGGCGACACCTTTCCGATCATGCGCCGCTCAGCGCGGAGATCCACTTATGAAATGCGGCTGGCGTGAAGGCAATCAAATTCAGCTGCTGGAAAATGGCGACCAGTTTTATCCGGCCGTTTTCAGCGCGATTGAGAATGCTGAAAGCAAAATCATTCTCGAAACCTTTATCTGGTTTGAAGATAGCATCGGCTGGCAGCTGCACGAAGTATTGCTCAACGCCGCCCGGCGCGGGGTAAATATTGAAGTGCTGCTCGACGGCTACGGTTCGCCGGACCTCAGTGATAAGTTTGTGAGCGAACTGACCATGGCGGGCGTGGTGTTCCGTTATTACGATCCGCGCCCTCGCCTGTTTGGCATGCGCACCAATCTTTTCCGACGGATGCACCGCAAAATTGTAGTGGTGGACGCCGTGGTGGCGTTCGTTGGCGGGATTAACTACTCCGCAGAACACATGACCAATTATGGCCCGGAAGCCAAACAGGATTACGCAGTGCGCGTGGAAGGCCCGGTAGTGGAAGACATTCTGCAATTCGAGCTTGAGAATCTGCCCGGCAATGCCGAAGCCCAACGCTTCTGGCGTCGCCGTCATCGTCCGGAAGAAAACCGCACGCCCGGTGAAGCGCAAACGCTGTTTGTCTGGCGCGACAATAATGAACATCGCGATGACATTGAACGTCACTACCTGAAAATGCTGGCCAATGCGCGTCGGGAAGTGATCATCGCCAACGCCTACTTTTTCCCTGGTTATCGGCTGCTGCATGCGATGCGTAATGCCGCGCGGCGAGGAGTGCGGGTCAAACTGGTGGTTCAGGGCGAGCCGGATATGCCGATTGTGAAAGTCGGTGCGCGGCTGCTGTACCGCTATCTGTTAAAAGGCGGCGTGCAGATTTTTGAATATCAGCGTCGCCCGCTGCACGGAAAAGTGGCGCTGATGGATGACCATTGGGCGACGGTAGGCTCCAGCAATCTTGACCCGTTGAGCCTGTCGCTGAATCTGGAAGCCAACCTTATCGTTCACGACCGGGCGTTTAACCAGACGCTGCGCGACAATCTCAGCGACATTATTGCGCAAGACTGTCGGCAGGTGGACAGCTCGATGGTGCCCAAACGCAGCTGGTGGAATCTCAGTAAAAGCGTACTGGCGTTCCACTTTCTGCGCCATTTCCCGGCGATGGTCGGCTGGCTGCCCGCCCATACCCCGAAGCTGGCGCAGGTCAGTCCGCCGGTGCAAAACACGCTCGAAACCCAGGATCGCATCGACCCTGAGAATCCGGGAGTGAAACCCTGATGAGCCACTCTCACCCTCGCTGGCATCTGACGAAAAAAATCCTGACGTGGCTGTTCTTTATTGCGGTTGCGGTACTGCTGGTGGTGTATGCGCAGAAGGTCGACTGGCAGGAGGTGTGGAGCGTCATTCGCGACTACAACCGCACCGCCCTGCTCAGCGCCGTTGGGCTGGTTGTCGTCAGTTATCTGCTGTACGGCTGTTACGACTTGCTCGGCCGGGCGTACTGTGGACACCGGCTGGCAAAGCGCCAGGTGATGCTGGTATCGTTCATTTGCTACGCCTTTAATCTGACGCTCAGCACCTGGGTCGGCGGCATCGGCATGCGCTATCGGCTCTATTCGCGACTTGGACTGCCGGGCAGCACCATCACCCGTATTTTCTCACTCAGCATTACCACCAACTGGCTCGGCTATATCCTGCTCGGCGGGGTCATTTTTACTGTTGGGGTAGTCGATTTGCCCGCGCACTGGTACATCCGCGATACCACGCTGCGGGTTATCGGCGGCGTGTTGTTGCTGATGATTGCGGTCTATCTCTGGGCCTGTGCATTTGCCAAGCGCCGCCATATGACCATCAAAGGGCAAAAACTGGTGCTGCCGTCGTGGCGATTTGCTCTGCTGCAGATGTTGATTTCCAGCGCTAACTGGATGGCAATGGGCGCGATTATCTGGCTGCTGCTCGGTCAACAGGTGAACTACTTCTTTGTACTGGGCGTGCTGCTGGTGAGCAGTATCGCCGGGGTTATTGTGCATATTCCGGCAGGTATTGGCGTACTGGAGGCCGTATTTATCGCGCTGCTGGCCGGGGAACATGCCTCTCAGGGCACGATCATCGCCGCACTGCTGGCGTACAGGGTGCTCTATTTCTTTATTCCGTTGGCGCTGGCGACGGTGGGATATTTGTTGCTGGAGAGCCGGGCGAAGAAGCTAAAGGCGAAAAATCAGAAGGCGATGGTGGAGTAAAACACAGGAGGAGGCCCGGCAAGCATATGCGCCGCCGGGCATCACAAATTAACGGCGATTGCCCATGATGCGCAGCAGCATCAGGAACAGGTTGATGAAGTCGAGATACAGCGTCAGCGCACCCAGGATCGCGTATTTACGCAGGTTGCTGCTGTCGTTGGTATCAATCTGCTCACCAATCGCTTTCAGTTTTTGGGTGTCGTACGCCGTCAGGCCCACAAACACCACCACACCGATATAGGTCACGGCCCACATCAGCGGCGTGCTCTTCAGCCAGATGTTTACCAACGACGCCAGAACGATACCAATCAGCGCCATAAACAGCATTTTGCCCATGCCGGTCAGGTCACGTTTGGTGGTGTAACCGTACAAGCTCATTCCGCCGAACATCCCTGCTGTCACAATAAAGGTGCTGGCAATCGAGCTGTAAGTGTAGGCGATGAAAATACTGGAAAGCGTGAGTCCGGTTAACGCCGAATAGAGCATAAACAGCGTGGTCGCCATACCCGCACTCAGGCGCTGAACCATGCCGGAAAGCACAAATACCAGGCCCAGTTGAGCGATGATCAGCCCAAAGAACGTGATTTTACTGGAGAAGACAAACATCATCACTGCCGGGGTGTTGGCTGCAAACCACGCAACGAACGCCGTCAGCAGCAGCCCACAGGTCATCCAGCCGTAAACCTGCGCCATGTAGGTCTGTACGCCAGAACGCGACTGCACAATTGAATTGGGACGCGAGTATCGGTCCATGATGAAACCCTCAGATTAAAGGTGTGTGTTCATTAAGCGTATCACAAGCGCAATACACGCATGTCCTAAAAACAGGCATTACCAGCGCTTTGCCGCTTCCTGGTCGCTTTCTCGGGACTCGACCCAGCGCTCGCCTTCCGGCGTGGCTTCGCGTTTCCAGAACGGGGCGCGAGTTTTCAGATAATCCATGATGAATTCGCCTGCGGCAAACGCGCTGCCGCGGTGCACGCTGGTGACGCCGACAAAGACAATTTCTTCGCCCGGCCACATTTCGCCGATGCGATGAATGACCGACACGCGTCCTAACCGCCAGCGCCCGCGAGCCTCTTCAACGATTTCAGCCAGCGCTTTTTCGGTCATGCCCGGATAGTGTTCCAGTGTTAATGCGCTGACGCTGTCGCCGAGATTATGATTACGGACTTTACCGGTGAAGGTCACTACCGCGCCGTCTTCATCGCGCTCGGCAAGCCAGGCGTATTCGGTGCCGACGTTAAA
Organism: Citrobacter sp. 18056; assembly: GCA_902706235.1. Classification (GTDB taxonomy): domain Bacteria; phylum Pseudomonadota; class Gammaproteobacteria; order Enterobacterales; family Enterobacteriaceae; genus Scandinavium; species Scandinavium manionii. Next base: position 264,880 of record CACSJR010000007.1, read on the forward strand.
GCGCGCAGTTTCAACGCGAATTAAAGTTTCGCTCATGATTAGCCTCCCGTTACTGGCGGGAAGAACGCCACTTCATCCCCGTCAGTGAGCGGATGATCGGCGCTCACCAGCGTCTGATTGACCGCCGTCAGCAGTTTGCCCTCTTCCAGCGCCAGCGCCCAACGAGAACCCTGCGCCGCTAACTGCTGACGCAGTTGTTCCACGGTTTGCGCATCGGTATTCAGCGTCAGACCGTCGGTGCCCACCAGCTCGCGAACCTGGGCGAAAAATAAAATTTTAATCATTAGCGTCAGCCCTGAAATCACCGGATTTGCCGCCGCTTTTCGCCAGCAGGCGCAGCGGACCAATCACCATGTCCTTTTGTACCGCTTTGCACATATCGTAGATGGTCAGCGCGGCGACCGAGGCGGCCGTCAGCGCTTCCATTTCAACACCGGTTTTACCGGTCAGGCGGCACAGCGATTCGATACGCACCCGGTTATGTTCCGGCTGCGCCTGTAAATTGACTTCCACTTTGCTGAGCATCAGCGGATGACACAGCGGGATTAAATCCCAGGTGCGTTTAGCCGCCTGAATACCGGCGATACGTGCGGTGGCGAAGACATCACCTTTGTGATGACTGCCATCGATAATCATCGCCAGGGTTTCCGGTAACATGGTGACAAAGGCTTCAGCGCGCGCTTCGCGAACCGTCTCCGCTTTGGCAGACACGTCCACCATATGGGCTTCACCGGCGGCGTTAATGTGCGTCAGTTGAGACATGGCTTATTTCTTCAAATGTGGGTGGAAATTACACGGACGGGTGCGCGCATCAAGCTGCGGCGCAATGATATTTTCCCATGCGGTGCGGCACGCCTTGGTCGAGCCAGGCATGGCAAAAATCAGCGTATCGTTGGCCATCCCGGCGACGGCGCGGGATTGCAGCGTGGAGGTACCAATTTCTTCAAACGACAGCATACGGAACACTTCACCAAAGCCCTGGATTTCACGGTCAAACAGCGGCAGCAGCGCTTCAGGCACCTGATCGCCATCGGTAAATCCGGTTCCGCCGTTAATCAACACCACCTGTACACCGTCGCTGGCAATCCAGGCGGAAACCTGCGCGCGAATAGCGTAGCGGTTCTCTTTGACAATGGTTTTTTCGACGAGAATGTGGCCCGCTTCGTGCGCGCTGTCGCGCAAATAATGGCCGGACGTATCGTCCTCTTCGCCGCGACGGCTGGAGACGGTCAGAATAGCAATACGGGTCGGGATAAATTCAGCACTCACCTGACTCATGATAAACCTCCTTATTCAGTATTCAGTTACGGCTTAGCCGCCGATATATGAGAGATTCTGAGTAATGCCGGTCTGGCCCTGATGCAGGAAATGGGTTTGTTTTTTCTGGGCCAGGGCCGCAGAAATACGCGCTTCAAGTTCCGGCTGCTGGGCATCTTCGGCAAGCAAATCACGGAGATCGACCCCGCCATCACCAAACAGGCACAGGTGTAGTTTTCCTGTGGAGGAGACGCGCAGCCGGTTGCAACTGGCGCAGAAGTCTTTTTCATACGGCATGATGAGCCCAATCTCCCCGGCGTAATCGGGGTGACAAAAGACCTGTGCCGGGCCGTCGCTACGGCTGCGAATCTGATGGATCCAACCGCGTTTGAGCAGTTCATCGCGCAGGACCATGCCGGAAATGTGGTGTTTGCGGAACAACTCGCTGCCTTCACCGGTTTCCATTAGCTCGATGAAACGCAGTTGAATAGGACGAGGTTGGATCCAGGCCAGGAAGGTGTCGAGCTGGTGATGATTGACGTCGCGCATCAGCACGGTATTGACCTTCACTTTGGCAAAACCAGCGGCAAAGGCGGCATCGATGCCGTCCATCACCTGCTGAAATTTATCCTGACCGGTGATGGCGTGAAACTGGCGGGCGTCGAGGCTGTCGACGCTGACGTTAACGTGGGTCAGTCCCGCGTCGCGCCATTGTTGCGCATCACGAGCCAGGCGATAACCGTTGGTGGTGACTGCAATCTGGCGGATAGCGTCGTTTTCACGCACGGTAGAAATGATGTCGGTAAAGTCACGACGCAGAGAAGGTTCGCCGCCGGTCAGGCGCACTTTTTCGGTGCCCATGGCAGAAAACGCCCGGGTCACGCGGCGCACTTCATCGACGGAAAGAAAGCCGTTGTTACTGACGGGCCCCGGCTTGTAGCCATCGGGCAGGCAGTAGGTGCAGCGGAAATTGCACACATCGGTAATCGACAAACGCAAATAGTAGAACTTGCGTGCGAATGCATCGGTAAGTTGTGGGGCCATACACCTTTCCAAATACGGGAGGCACAGTCATTTCTTTCTGTACCCTGGTGACATCGTCACGGCCAGAACACCTTATCTACAGACTTAGGCGCAAGGGCTAGAGTGTAGCTTCTGATTTTCAGAAGCGGGTTATGCCGATAGTAGCGCGTAAATGACAGTTTCGCCATTTCACCCTTTCGCTATATAATTTTATACATAACGGACTAATCGTGCACTTTCGCTACAGAATACGCAAAAATCCTGCTTTTGCATTGATATGCGTCATTTTGACGGGATCCGACCATCGTCTTTTAGGGGTAGTTACGCTAAGGTAACGACGTCCGTCTCTGATAAGGAATACTATGCGCAATCGTACTTTTGCGGATCTCGATCGTGTTGTCGCACTCGGCGGCGGGCACGGTTTAGGGCGAGTGATGTCTTCTCTCTCCTCGCTGGGTTCGCGCCTGACAGGTATTGTCACGACTACCGATAACGGCGGCTCAACCGGCCGTATTCGTCGCTCCGAGGGCGGGATTGCCTGGGGAGATATGCGCAACTGTCTCAACCAGCTCATTACCGAACAGAGCGTCGCGTCGGCAATGTTTGAGTACCGTTTTGGCGGTAATGGCGAACTTTCCGGGCATAACCTCGGAAATCTGATGTTAAAGGCGTTAGACCACCTGAGTGTGCGGCCTCTGGAAGCCATCAACCTGATCAGAAACCTGTTGAAAGTCGACGCGGCGCTGATCCCGATGTCGGAAGTGCCGGTGGATTTAATGGCTATCGACGACGAAGGCCACGAAATTTACGGCGAAGTGAATATTGACCAGCTGAAACTGCCGCCTCGCGAGCTAATGCTCTCGCCCTCGGTGCCCGCCACGCGTGAAGCGGTGCACGCCATTGCCGAGGCGGATTTGATTCTGATTGGCCCTGGCAGTTTTTACACCAGCCTGATGCCGATTCTTCTGCTTGATGAGATGGCCCAGGCCTTACGTAGAACGCCCGCACCAATGGTATACATCGGTAATCTGGGCCGCGAACTGAGCCCGGCAGCGGCCAGCCTGACGCTGAAAGACAAACTCGTGCTGATGGAACATTACGTCGGCAAACCGGTTATCGACGCCGTCGTCGTCGGGCCGAAGGTCGATGTTTCCGGCATTGAAGATCAGGTCGTCATTCAGGTGCCGCTGGAAGCCAGCGACATTCGCTATCGCCACGACCGCCATTTACTGCGCGATGCGCTGGAAAAGGCCGTTCAGGCGCTAGGATAGCTCTGTTGCCCGGCGTTGCAACCCTTGCCGGGCCAGTATTGTCTCCCACATTAAGGACTTCCTTAATTTCTTAAGGTTGTCTTAAAACTCTCTTGTCATCATACCGTCATCTTAGTCTGCCGGATGCCCAATGATGTCTCGACTTTCCCTTCGTCGCCCAGCAATGGGGCACGTTTTCTACCTGGCCCTGTTTGCCCTGTATATCTCGTTGTTCCTCAATATCAGCTTCTACAAACAGGCGTTTACCCTGCTCCCTGTCAATTCTCTGCACAACGGTCTGGTGTACGCCACCCTACCCGTCGTGGCGTTTTGCGTCATCAACATCATCGTTACGCTGGCGTCTTTTTTATGGCTCGACCGGCTGTTAATCAGCCTGTTTATTCTGGTCAGCGCTGCCGCACAGTATTTCATCATGACCTTTGGCGTGGTGATTGATCGCTCAATGATTGCCAACATCATTGATACCACCCCGGCAGAAAGCTTTGCCCTGATGTCGACCAAAATGGTGCTGACCCTCGGGTTGTCCGGCCTGCTGGCGGTGATTATCGTCTGGTGGATCCGCGTGAAGAAACCGCTGAGCGCCTGGCGCAGTTTGGCATTGCGCGCGGCCAGCATAGCCATTTGCGGCCTGCTGATCGTGCTTATCGCCCTGCTGTTCTACAAAGATTACGCGTCGCTGTTCCGCAACAATAAAGAGCTGGTTAAATCCCTCAACCCTTCGAACAGCATCGTGGCGGTCAACTCCTGGTACTCGCATGATCGTCTCGCGCATCTGCCACTGGTTCGCATCGGCGAAGACGCCATGCAAAAGCCGGTGATGAAAAATGGCCCGCGCCATAACCTGACCATTCTGGTGCTGGGTGAAACATCACGTGCGGATAACTTCTCTTTGGGCGGCTACGGGCGTGAAACCAATCCGCGGATGAAGCAGGATAACGTGGTCTATTTCCCGAACACCACGTCCTGCGGCACCGCCACGGCGATTTCCGTACCGTGCATGTTCTCGAATATGCCGCGTGCACATTACAATGAAGAGCTGGCGGAGCATCAGGAAGGCCTGCTGGATATCGTGCAGCGTGCCGGCATAAACGTGCTGTGGAATGAAAATGACGGTGGATGCAAAGGGGCGTGCGATCGCGTTCCGCATCAGGATATGACGCGTCTGAATTTACCCGGCCAGTGCATCGACGGCGAATGCTATGACGATGTGCTGTTCCACGGGCTGGAAGATTATATTAATAACCTGAAAGGCGACGGCGTCATTGTATTACACACCATCGGCAGCCACGGCCCGACGTATTACAATCGCTACCCGAAAAACCTGCGCACCTTTTCTCCGACCTGCGACAGCAATGAAATTCAAAACTGTTCGAAGGAACAGCTGGTGAATACCTACGACAACACCATTGTTAACGTCGATTATATTGTCGATAAAGCTATCAAGTTATTACAGTCGAAGCAGAACACCTTAACCACAAGCCTGGTCTATCTGTCGGATCACGGCGAATCACTGGGTGAGAACGGGGTTTATCTGCACGGGCTGCCGTGGTCTATCGCCCCGGATACGCAAAAGCATGTCCCAATGGTTATCTGGCTGTCCGATGATTATCAGCAGCGCTATAAAGTGAATTATCAGTGCCTGAAAGACCATGCAAAAGCGAGCCACTATTCGCAGGATAATCTTTTCTCTACCATGCTAGGCTTGGCGGGAGTGAGTACCAAGGAATATAAAGCGAGCGACGATATACTGGCGCCGTGCAGAGGAGCGAATTAAATGAAAGTGCTTGTTGTTGAAGACGATTCATTATTGCTGCAGGGGTTAATCCTTGCGATGCAAAGCGAAGGCTACGTCTGTGATGGCGTGATGACGGCGCACGAAGCCGCACTGTGTCTCGCTAACGGGCATTACAGCGTGATCGTGCTTGATTTGGGCCTGCCTGATGAAGACGGCTTACAGTTTCTGGCGCGTATTCGCCGGGAAAAAATCAGCCTGCCGGTACTTATCCTCACTGCGCGCGATACCGTCGACGATCGCATCGCGGGCCTCGATACCGGGGCCGACGATTATCTGGTGAAACCTTTTGCGCTGGAAGAACTCAATGCCCGGGTGCGCGCCCTGCTGCGTCGTCATCATAATCAGGGCGATAATGAAATCAGCATCGGCGACCTACGTCTCAACGTCACGCGTCGTCTGGTCGCCCTCGGCGAAACCCAGCTTGACCTGACGCCAAAAGAGTATGCTCTGCTCTCTCGTCTGATGACCAAAGCGGGTAGCCCGGTTCATCGCGAAATTCTCTATAACGACATCTACAGCTGGGATAACGAGCCGTCGACCAACACGCTTGAAGTGCATATTCACAACCTGCGCGACAAAATCGGCAAGACGCGCATTCGCACAGTTCGAGGGTTCGGTTACATGCTGGTGAAAACCAGTGAGGATGCGTAAATGAAACTGCCGTTCATTCGCGACGTGCAGTGGACCATGCGCCACCAGCTGCTGCTGACCATCGCCAGTATTCTGGTGGTGTGTCAGGTTATCAGCGTGTTCTGGCTGTGGCATGAAAGCCAGGAGCAAATTCAGCTACTGGTACAAAGTGCCATTAACGGCCATAACAACCACAAACATATCGAACACGAAGTGCGGGAAGCCGTCGCCAGCCTGCTGGTGCCGAGTATGCTGATTGTTGGTCTGGCGCTGTGGATTTGCCTGCATGCGGTCAAACGCATCACCCGCCCGCTCTGGGATTTACAGCAGGAGTTGAATAGCCGCACGCCGGATAACCTGCAGCCGATTGAGCTGCCAAAATCCGTCAGTGAAGTGGACGCGGTCACGTCCGCCATCAATCAGCTGGTCGAACGTCTGAATCAAACTCTGGAGCGTGAACGTCTGTTTACCGCTGACGTCGCGCACGAGCTGCGCACCCCGCTCGCCGGGCTGCGTCTGCATCTGGAATTGATGGCGAAATCGCACACGATGATGGTTGACCCGCTGCTGCAGCGACTGGATCAGATGACGCAGAGCATTTCGCAACTGTTACAGTTGGCACGCGTTGGCCAGTCGTTTTCTGCAGGTAGCTATCAGCGAGTGCCGCTGGTAGAAGAAGTGATCCTACCGATTCAGGGCGAGCTGGAAACGATGCTCAGCCTGCGTGGGCAAACATTGAGCCTGCCATCGGCAGACAACGATGTGACGGTGTCGGGTGATGCCACGCTGCTGCGGGTGCTGTTACGTAATCTGGTGGAAAACGCGCATCGCTATAGCCCGGAAAACTCCACCATTACCGTGTCCATTGAGACAGGTATGCTGGCCGTTGAAGACGAAGGGCCGGGAATTGATGAAGCGAAAAGCGGCGAACTCAGTAAAGCGTTCGTGCGTATGGACAGCCGTTACGGCGGAATTGGGCTGGGATTAAGTATTGTCACCCGCATCGCACAGCTGCACGATGCGCAGTTCTTCCTGCATAACAGAAAGCCAGGACCGGGTGTGAAAGCATGGGTTAAATTCCCACGGCGTACGCGCTAATCAGTACGTCAGAACCCACTGGTGGAAGAAGCCAATTACTATCAGAAAGGAAACGAGTACGGTCAGGGTGGTGACGAAATTATCTTTTTGCATGGCGCTGTCCTCATTAAAGAAAGGACAGTCTGGACTACGAAGATTAACGCAACATTAAGGCCCAGACACGCGAGCGTGATCTGGGCCTTGTTTTAGCGATATTTTAGGATGCAGCGATAAATAGATCGCGCAGCTGATGCAGGCGGTCGCGCACTTCTGCCGCTTCTTCGAACTCGAGGTTCTGCGCGTGTTTCATCATCTGCGCCTCCAGCTCGTTGATTTTCTGCTGTAGCGCTTTCGGTGACAGTTCCGCAGCCTGCGTGACTTCTGCTGACTTCGACTTACCGCGACCTTTACCACGCGTTTTCGCCAGGCTTTCGCCCAATGACAGAATATCGACCACTTTCTTGTTCAGGCCCTGCGGCACAATGCCGTTTTCTTCGTTATAAGCCTGTTGCTTCTCACGACGACGCTCGGTTTCACCCATCGCTTTCGCCATCGAGTTGGTAATTCTGTCGGCGTAAAGAATCGCCTTCCCGTTGATATTACGCGCCGCACGACCGATGGTCTGAATAAGCGAGCGCTCGGAACGCAGGAAGCCCTCTTTATCGGCATCCAGAATCGCCACCAGCGACACTTCTGGCATATCGAGGCCTTCCCTTAACAGGTTGATCCCCACCAGCACGTCAAACTCACCGAGGCGCAAATCGCGGATAATTTCCATGCGTTCAACGGTGTCGATATCCGAGTGCAGGTAGCGGACACGCTCGCCATGCTCTTCCAGATATTCCGTTAAGTCCTCCGCCATACGTTTGGTCAGCGTGGTGACCAGAACGCGCTCGTTAATGGCCACGCGCAGACGAATTTCCGACAGCAGGTCATCGACCTGGGTGCCAACCGGGCGCACTTCGATGACAGGATCCAGCAGGCCCGTAGGACGCACCACCTGATCAACGATTTCATCGCCCGATTTTTCAAGCTCGTAGTTGCCGGGTGTGGCCGACACATAAATGGTCTGTGGCACCAGGTTTTCAAATTCTTCAAATTTCAGCGGGCGGTTGTCCAGCGCCGACGGCAAACGGAAGCCGTATTCCACCAGCGTTTCTTTACGCGCCCGATCACCGCGATACATGCCGCCAATCTGCGGTACGGTCACGTGGGATTCATCGATAACCAGCAGACCGTCGGCCGGCAGGTAGTCAAACAGCGTCGGCGGCGGCTCGCCCGGACCACGCCCGGAGAGATAGCGCGAGTAGTTTTCAATGCCCGAGCAGTAGCCCAGCTCGTTCATCATTTCCAAATCAAACTGGGTACGCTGGGAAAGACGTTGTTCTTCCAGCAGCTTGTTGTTTTCCAGCAGCACTTTGCGACGATCGACCAGCTCAACTTTGATCTCTTCCATCGCCTGCACAATTCGCTCGCGCGGCGTGACGTAGTGCGTTTTCGGGTAGACGGTAAAGCGCTGAATGGTTGATTCCAGATGGCCGGTCAGCGGGTCAAACAGCGACAGCCGCTCAACCTCTTCGTCGAACAGCTCCACGCGCAGCGCAATGTCGTCAGATTCCGCCGGGAAGATGTCGATAACTTCGCCGCGTACGCGGAATGTGCCGCGCTGGAAAGCCTGATCGTTGCGGGCGTATTGCAGCTCGGCGAGACGACGCAGAATCGAACGCTGGTCGATTATCATCCCCACCGTCAGGTGCAGCATCATCTTCAGATACAGGTCCGGGTCACCCAGACCGTAGATAGCGGACACCGACGCCACCACTATCACGTCGCGGCGTTCAAGCAGTGCCTTGGTCGCAGAAAGACGCATCTGTTCAATGTGTTCGTTCACAGAGGCGTCTTTTTCGATAAAGGTATCTGAGCTTGGGACGTAGGCTTCCGGCTGGTAGTAGTCATAGTAGGAGACGAAAAACTCGACTGCGTTTTCCGGGAAGAACTCTTTCATCTCGCCGTACAGTTGAGCCGCCAGCGTTTTATTCGGTGCCAACACCATCGTCGGGCGCTGAAGGTCAGCAATGACGTTAGCGATGGTAAACGTTTTCCCTGATCCGGTTACTCCGAGCAGCGTTTGGTGCGCCAGACCATCTTCAAGCCCTTCTTCCAGACGACGAATGGCCTCGGGCTGATCGCCAGAGGGTTTGAAAGAGGAATGCAGTTTTAACGGTTTACTCATTAACGACAACCTGATGAAGGGGAAACGGGCAGACGATTAATTCTACTCGCCGCACCAAAATTTGCCAATAATAAATACTGGATAAAAAAACAGTAACACATTATCGTATTTGTGTTACCGGTTCCACGGGCGTGCAACTGCGGGGGAAATTTCCCCTGCGACGAGATAAAACACCAGATGCAGCAGGTTATCCCCAGAACATTCCCACATTTAACATTTGTCAAGATGCGTAATGAATCTTTTATGGCAGCCAGTGACACTTTTCTTACAGACATTGCTTTTATCGAAGTGATTGATAAAAAAAGAGAATATCGAAAAGCCGCGTTTCGCATCAATTTGGACGCAGGCCGCGTCTTCTCTCGCCTACCGTGAGTTTTCTAACTCTAATGCACATGGTTATCCACAGGAATGGTGGATAACTACCTGCAGCCCAACTCCCCTGCCACTCGCGCAAAACGCACCGGCACCTCAAAAGGCTCCGGTAAAAATTTTTTATCGCTCTTTTTTGTCTTTAATCATCTAAAAGTGCCCTTATTTTCTGATGAGATATTGCTCACAAAATCAGCATCAGCGCTGCACCACCAGCCGACATGTTGACCCACCAGAGCACTGACAAAGTGCAGCGGCTACGTTCTGACGCCATCTCAACGGGCTGATTTAGGGGTTAAATCCGAAATACGCATCATTCCCGAGCGGCATTTCTCTTCTGGCAAGGGATTTGCAGAATCTTATCGCCGCTGACGGCCACACCGAAGGAGAAGCCGATGTTGAGTTTACGTGCAGTGAATCACTATTACGGAAGTCAGCATATTCTGTGGAATCTCAGCCTCGACCTCGCGCCCGGAGAGTGCACCTGCGTGCTGGGGCTGCCCGGCATGGGAAAAACCACGCTGGTGAACTGCATCGCGGGGTTTCAGGCTATCGAAAGCGGCACCATGGTCTGGCAGGATGTCAGCGGGCCGCCGCGCGACCTGCTGATGCTCTCGCCGCCGCTAAGGGCTGCCATGGGCATTGGTTATGTGTCGCAGGATAAGCGTATTTTCTCGCAAATGACGGTAGAGGAAAATTTGCAAATTGCGATGAAGGCAGGCCATGAGGGCACCGGCGCTATTGGCAGCGATATCTTCGACCTGATGCCAGATTTGTATCCGCTGCGTCACGTCAAAGGCGCGCTCATGTCGGACGACGATCAATACCAGCTGGCGTTGGCCAGCGCGCTGGTCACCAAACCGAAATTGCTGATCCTCGATGAACCGACGCGCGGCATGGGTCAGGGATTTATGCACACGCTGGGGGAATGCCTGCTTCGCCTGAATCGCGATCTGGGCCTGACAGTGCTGCTCGCCGAACAGCACCTGCCGTTTATTCGCCGGGTGGCAGACAAATTTTGCCTGCTGCATCGCGGGCGTAACGTCGCGCAGGGTGCAGTCAATCAGCTCGACACCCGACTGCTGGAGCAGTTTATGACGCCGGAAGAAGCGCCGTAAGGTTAAGATATTGTCCCGGCTCGGCGGCTTCTGGCCCGTGCTCCAGGTACGGGATCTCGCCAAGGAGCGGCGCGGGGAGTAGACGCGTTAAGGTCGCCAGATATTCCGCATGGCGTTTGCCGGGGGGAATAACGTCATTGGCAATCCAGCCTACAAGCGGCAATCCCGCCTGCGCTATCGCCTGAGCTGTCAGCAACGCATGGTTAATGCACCCGAGCTTAACGCCGACCACCAGAATCACCGGCAGCCGCTCGGCCTGTACCCACTCGGCAAACGTCCAGTCGGTCGCCAACGGCGTATACCAGCCGCCCGCGCCTTCCACCAGCACCCAATCCGCCTTGTGCGACAGCGCCTGTAATCCGGCAGACAGCGTATGAGCCTCTATCGGCCGCCCTTCATCCTCGCTAACGATATGCGGCGATGTCGGCTCCGCGAAGGTGTACGGATTGACCTCGTCATAGTTCAACGTCAGGCCACTGTTACGCTGTAAGGCCAGCGCATCGGTATTGCGCAGTCCATCAGCGGTCATTTCGCTGCCGGAAGCCACCGGTTTAAACCCTGCGGTACGAAACCCCGCCCGGTTTGCGGCCTGTAAAAGCGCACAGCTGGCCACGGTTTTCCCGACTTCGGTATCAGTTCCGGTGACAAAATAGCGTTCAGTCACGTTCAATCACTCCTGTAAAAATATGGTACGTCAGGGCGCAGCGCCCGTTTTGTTTGGGCCATGCCAGCTGAAGCTGCTGCAAATGTCTACGGGTCAGGGTTTGCGCCACCCTGCCTTCGTGCAGATGGGTCGCGCCAATGCCTTTCAGCGAACGCATGGCGCTCAGCGCGTCATCAAACGTGACGCTTAGGGTGTGGATATGATGCTGACAGCGATAGCCCTCAAGCGCCGAGAGGATCTCATCCTGCGCTAAGAATCGATTGGCGTGCGGCTGGTGGTCGATAGCCTGCCACGCCAGATTCAGCTCCGGCAGCGAATCGGCCACCAGCGTGCTGAACGCCACCAGCCCCCCCGGACGCACCACGCGATGCAACTCCCGCAGCGCTGACGCCAGCGATTCACACCACTGTACCGCCAGATTGCTCCACGCCAGACAAAACTGCCGATCGGCAAGCGGCATGGCTTCGATATCTGCGTGCACGTAATGTTGTGCCGAATGTTGCCGCTGGGCTTCGGCCAGCATCTGCGCCGATAAATCCAGCGCCGTGACGTTGCTCCCCGCGTCGGTCCAGACACGGCTCATGCTGCCCGGACCACAACCTGCATCCAGCACCTGTTCAAACGGCCGTTGTGGAAGCTGAGCCAGCAACGCCGCTGCGCTCTGGCGTTGCAGTTCGTCATGCTGCTGATATTGGCTGGCGGCGCGACCGAACGCCGCCGCAATCGCCGGTTTATTCACGGGCGGCATGCAGCACCTCCAGCAGGGTGTCGATATCGTGTGGTTGATGCGCCGCCGTTAGGGTCACCCGCAGACGTGCAGTGCCTGCCGGAACCGTTGGCGGGCGGATGGCCGTCAGCCAGCAGCCCTTGTCACGCAGCCGTTCGGCTATCTGCAACGCACGTGCGTTTTCACCGACGATCAGCGGCTGAATGGCACTGTTCGATGCGGTTAACTGCATATCCAGCTGCTCTGCGCCCTGACGAAAACGTGCGATGTGGCGGTTCAACATCTGCCGACGGGATTCGCCCTCATCGGAACGGACAACCGCCAGCGCCTGACTGAGCGCCACCGCCTGAGCAGGCGGCATACTGGTGCTGTAAATCAGGTGACGAGCGAACTGCAGCAGATAATCCGCAACGTCTTCGCGGCACAGCACTGCCGCGCCGCTCAGGCCGAAGGCTTTACCAAATGTCACCACCAGCAAATCGGGTTTCACCTGCTGGGCGGAACAACTCCCACGCCCTTCTTCGCCGCATACACCCATTCCGTGGGCATCGTCCACTAACAGCCAGCCGTTCGCAACGCGGGTTGCTGCTGCAATCTCAGCGAGTGGGGCATTGTCGCCATCCATACTGAAAATACCCTCTGTTACCGCCAGCTGCAGGCCGTCAATTGGCTTCGCGAGCAGGGTCGCCAACTGCGCGCTGTCGTTATGCGCAAAGCGCCGCAGCTGTGCCGGGCTGTGGCTCGCGGCCTCCATCAACGACGCGTGGCTCAGACGGTCGGCAACAATTCTGTCCTCTTTGCGCATCAACGCTGCAATCAGCGCCTGATTGGCGGCAAATCCTGAGATAAACAGCAGCGCTCGCGGGTAGCCCAACCAGGCTGCCAGCCCCTGCTCAAACTGCTGATGCGCCTCGCTATAACCGGTGACATGCCCCGACCCGCCGCTGCCGGTGCCGTAACGATCGGCACCCTGCTGCCAGGCGGCGATAATCTGCGGATGCTGACTCAGGCCAAGGTAATCGTTGCTGGAGAAATTGAGCCAGCGCTGCTCGCCCTGCACCAGCCAGCGCCCGGCGCCGTGGGTGACGGGATAACGACGACGAAACGCATCGGCGTCACGTCGCTCGCTCAGTGCGCTGTCAATGCGATGCTGCCAGCTCATACCGTCGCCGCGTTGTAATACGTTTCGGTGTCTGGCGTCATTAGCGCCTGCTCAAGTTTTTGCTGCTGTTCGATATCGCCCGACAGCACCGCCGTCTGCTCCGGGTTCATCCCCAACTTGCGGAACAGTAGCAGGTCTTTGTCTTCTTCCGGGTTCGGCGTGGTCAACAATTTGCAGCCGTAGAAAATCGAGTTAGCCCCGGCCATGAAACACATCGCCTGGGTCTGCTCGTTCATTTTTTCGCGCCCGGCTGACAGGCGCACGTGAGAGGTCGGCATCATGATCCGCGCCACCGCAATGGTGCGAATAAAATCAAACGCATCGACGTCTTCGTTGTTTTCCATCGGCGTGCCTTTGACCTTCACCAGCATGTTGATGGGTACGCTCTCCGGCGGCGTCGGCAGATTCGCCAACTGGAGCAATAGCCCGGCGCGGTCGGTCACCGTTTCGCCCAAACCGACAATCCCGCCGGAGCAGACTTTAATTCCCGCGTCGCGGACTTTGCCGAGCGTATCAAGGCGCTCCTGATAGGTACGCGTGGTGATGATGTTGCCGTAGAACTCCGGTGAGGTATCGAGGTTGTGGTTGTAGTAATCCAGGCCAGCCTCACCCAGACGCTGCGCCTGAGTATCCGACAGCGTGCCCAGCGTCATGCAGGCCTCCAGCCCCAATTCCTTGACGCCTTTAACCATTTGTTCGAGGTACGGCATATCGCGCTCGTGTGGATTTTTCCACGCGGCCCCCATGCAGAAACGCGTCGAACCGGCATTTTTCGCCTTGCGCGCCGAGGTCAGAACCTCTTCCACTTCCATCAGGCGCTCGGCCTCAAGCCCGGTTTTATAACGCGCACTCTGCGGGCAGTATTTGCAGTCTTCCGGGCACGCACCGGTCTTGATCGACAGCAACGTACTGACCTGAACCTGGCGTGGATCGAAGTGCTGACGGTGAATGGTCTGCGCGTCAAACAGCAGTTCCAACAGGGGTTTGTTAAACAGTTCAGTGACCTGCGACATTGTCCAGCGTACGTGGTGAGCCATTGGCATCTCCAAAAGGGGTTCAGTTGTTTCTCGGTTCGGTGTAGGATCGTAAACCTAAAACTTTTCAAAATGGTTTACAAGTCGATTATGACCCAGGACGATCTTAGTTTCGATCAACGCCATATCTGGCACCCCTATACCTCCATGACCGCCCCGCTTCCGGTTTACCCGGTGGTGGCTGCGCGCGGCTGCGAGCTGGAACTGGCTTCCGGCGAACAACTGGTAGATGGAATGTCATCCTGGTGGGCGGCGATCCACGGCTATAACCACCCGCGGCTGAATGCCGCGATGAGCGGGCAGATTTCGCAGATGTCACACGTGATGTTCGGCGGGATAACCCATCCGTCTGCGGTGGCGCTGTGTCGCCGACTGGTGTCGATGACGCCCAACTCGCTCGAGTGCGTGTTCCTCGCGGATTCCGGTTCGGTGGCGGTGGAAGTGGCGATGAAAATGGCGTTGCAGTACTGGCAGGCCAAAGGCGAACCGCGCCAGCGTTTTCTCACTTTCCGTAATGGCTATCACGGCGATACCTTCGGTGCGATGTCGGTGTGTGACCCGGATAACTCAATGCACAGCCTGTGGAAAGGCTATCTGCCGGAGAACCTGTTCGCACCCGCGCCGCAGAGCCGTTTCGATGGCGAGTGGGATGAAATGGATATGGTGCCGTTTGCCCGCCTGATGGCCGCACATCGCAGTGAAATTGCCGCCGTTATCGTCGAACCGATTGTTCAGGGCGCGGGGGGAATGCGAATGTATCACCCGGAGTGGTTGCGTCGACTGCGCAAAATGTGCGACCGCGAAGGCATTCTGCTGGTTGCCGATGAAATCGCCACCGGATTCGGCCGCACCGGTAAACTGTTTGCCTGCGAACATGCAGGCATCGCGCCGGATATTCTGTGTCTCGGCAAAGCATTAACCGGCGGCACGATGACGCTTTCTGCGACGCTCACCACCCGCGCAGTGGCCGACACCATCAGCAACGGTGAGGCGGGCTGCTTTATGCACGGCCCGACATTTATGGGTAATCCGCTGGCCTGCGCCGTAGCGGCAGAAAGCCTGGCGTTGCTGGAGGAAGGTCACTGGCAGCAACAGGTTGCCGATATCGAAGCACAGCTCAAGCATGAACTGGCTGAAGCACGGACTTCGCCGCAGGTGGCGGATGTGCGGATTTTAGGGGCCATCGGCGTGGTGGAAACTCACGCGCCGGTGAACATGGCGCGGCTGCAAAAATTCTTCGTCGAGCACGGCGTGTGGATCCGTCCGTTCGGCAAGCTTATCTACCTGATGCCGCCGTATATCATCAGACCAGAACAGCTGACACGCCTGACGGACGCCTTAAAAGCCGCTCTCAACGACAATACGCTTTTTGCGTCCTGAGCTAAACTTCGTGATTATTCAGCACCCTGAAGAGGCACAAAGATGAAACTGATCAGTCACGATTTTAAGGATGGCGACAAGCTACCCCATCGTCAGGTTTTCAACGGTATGGGCTACGATGGCGATAATCTTTCGCCGCATCTGGCCTGGGATGACGTGCCGTCCGGCACCAAGAGTTTTGTCGTTACCTGCTACGATCCGGATGCCCCAACCGGCTCCGGCTGGTGGCATTGGGCGGTGGTGAATATACCGGCTGACACCCGCGTGCTGCCGCAAGGCGCTGGATCAGGCATCGCTGATTTGCCGGATGGCGCACTGCAAACGCGCACCGATTTTGGCAAAGCGGGTTACGGCGGCGCAGCGCCACCTAAGGGTGAATCGCATCGCTACATATTTACCGTTCATGCGCTGGACGTGGCCACTCTCGAGGTGGACGAAAATGCCAGCGGCGCAATGGTTGGGTTTAATGTGCATTTCCACAGTTTAGCCAGTGCATCCATTACGGCGATGTTTAGCTAGTCTTTTAGCTTCGCCCGGCGGCACTGCGTTTGCGCGGTCCTACGTCAGCGCCACTCACAGCTCGTAGGCCCGGCAAGCCTGCGCCGCCGGGCAATCAATTACAGCACCGGATCAACCAGTTTCTGCAATTGCCCCTCAGCCAGCATTTCAATCGCCGCTTCGATATCCGGCGCGAAGAAGCGGTCCTGCACGTAGTGCGACACTTTTTCACGCAGCAGATGACGCGCCTGTTCCAGCAGCGGACTGGTGGTCAGCCCTTCGCGCATATCAATACCCTGCACTGCCGCCAGCCATTCCACGGCAATCACGCCGCGGGTATTGGCCGCCATTTCCCACAGACGACGCCCTGCGGCGGGCGCCATGGAAACGTGGTCTTCCTGGTTAGCGGACGTCGGCAAGCTATCGACGCTGTGCGGGTGCGACAGTGCTTTGTTTTCACTGGCCAGCGCCGCTGCGGTGACCTGAGCAATCATAAAGCCGGAATTCACCCCACCGTTTTTCACCAGGAATGGCGGCAGTTGTGACATGTGGCTGTCCATCAGCAGTGCGATACGCCGCTCAGCCAGCGAGCCAATTTCTGCAATCGCCAGCGCAAGGTTGTCGGCCGCCATCGCCACCGGTTCTGCGTGGAAGTTACCGCCGGAAATCACTTCATTTTCGTCGGCAAACACCAGCGGGTTGTCCGATACCGCGTTCGCTTCGGTGAGTAACACCTCTTTTGCCTGACGCATCTGGGTCAGGCACGCGCCCATCACCTGCGGCTGGCAGCGTAATGAATACGGGTCCTGCACTTTGCTGCATTTAGCATGAGACTGCGAAACAGCGCTGGAATCGGTCAGCACGTGGCGATACAACGTCGCCGCATCAATTTGCCCACGCTGGCCGCGTGCTTCGTGAATGCGGGCATCGAACGGACGACGCGATCCCAGGGCAGCTTCGGTGGTCAGCGCGCCGCAAATCACCGCTGAGCTAAACAGCTCTTCAGCTTCAAACAGGCCACGCAACGCAAACGCGGTCGACGCCTGCGTGCCGTTTAACAGCGCCAGGCCTTCTTTCGCCGCCAGCGTCAGTGGCGCAAGACCAGCTTTTTTCAGTGCGTCTTTGGCAGGCAGCCATTCGCCCTGCCAGCGAGCTTTGCCCTCGCCCAGCAGCGTCAACGACATGTGCGCCAGCGGAGCCAGATCGCCGGATGCGCCGACCGATCCTTTCGCCGGAATACAGGGATAGACTTCGTGATTTACCAGCGCCATCAACGCTTCAATCACGCTCAGACGGATGCCGGAAAAACCGCGTGCCAGGCTGTTAATTTTCAGCACCATAATCAGACGCACCATCGCGTCATCCAGCGCTTCGCCGACGCCCGCCGCGTGTGAAAGCACCAGCGAACGCTGGAGATTTTCGAGATCAGCGGTGGCGATGCGGGTTGAGGCCAGCAGGCCAAAACCTGTATTAATGCCGTAGGCTGTGCGCCCTTCGGCCATGATCGCGTTCACGCAGGCGACGCTGGCGTTGATGCCTGCAATGGCGCTTTCATCGAGGGTCAGTGTTTGCGGCTGGCGATAGATATCCAGCAGTTGGGCAAGGGTCAACTGACCTGGAATCAGGTTAAGTGTGCTCATTTTTTCTGCCCCTGGGTTGCAGCAATCATCGGTAAATTCAGTCCTTGTTCTGCGGCACATTCTACCGCGATTTCATAGCCTGCGTCGGCATGTCGCATCACGCCGGTGGCCGGGTCGTTATGCAGGACGCGGGCGATACGCGCCGCGGCCTCGTCGGTACCGTCGCAGACAATAACCATTCCGGCGTGCTGTGAAAAGCCCATGCCGACGCCGCCGCCATGGTGCAGTGACACCCAGGTAGCACCGCTGGCGGTGTTGAGTAATGCATTCAGCAGCGGCCAGTCGGATACTGCATCGGAACCATCGCGCATGGCTTCGGTTTCACGGTTAGGGCTGGCGACGGAACCAGAATCCAGATGGTCGCGACCGATAACAATCGGTGCGGAAACCTCACCGGAACGCACCATTTCGTTGAATGCCAGGCCAAGTTTTTGCCGCCATTCCAGGCCCACCCAGCAGATGCGCGCCGGTAAGCCCTGGAAGCTGATGCGTTCGCGGGCCATGTCCAGCCAGCGATGCAAATGTGTGTCGTCGCTGACAATTTCTTTCACTTTGGCATCGGTTTTGTAGATATCCTGCGGATCGCCGGAGAGCGCTACCCAACGGAACGGCCCGATACCGCGACAGAACAGCGGGCGAATATAGGCGGGAACAAAGCCCGGGAAATCAAAGGCGTTGCTGACGCCCATCTCTTTGGCCATCTGGCGGATGTTGTTGCCGTAATCGAAGGTCGGGACGCCCATCGCGTTAAACGCCAGCATCGCGCTGACGTGTTCCGCCATCGACTGTTTGGCGGCTTTTACCGTGCCCTGCGGGTCGCTTTCGGCCTTCTGCTGATACGCTTCCCACGTCCAGCCCTGCGGCAGATAGCCGTGCAGCGGATCGTGCGCGCTGGTCTGGTCGGTGACCATGTCCGGACGCACGCCGCGTTTGACCAGTTCCAGCAGAACGTCGGCGGCGTTAGCGCACAACGCCACGGAAACGGCGCGGCCTTCCGCAGTATATTTTTTGATACGATCCAGTGCGTCGTCCAGCGATTCAGCCTGTTCGTCGATATATTGGGTGCGAAGACGGAAATCAATGCGGCTCTGCTGGCATTCAATTACCAACGAGCAGGCTCCGGCTAAGGTAGCAGCTAACGGCTGTGCGCCGCCCATTCCGCCAAGCCCGGCGGTGAGTACCCAGCGCCCTTGCAGGTTGCCGTTGTAATGCTGGCGCCCGGCTTCGACGAAGGTTTCGTAGGTGCCCTGCACGATGCCCTGACTGCCGATGTAAATCCAGCTGCCGGCGGTCATCTGGCCGTACATCGCCAGCCCTTTCGCGTCGAGTTCGTTGAAGTGTTCCCACGTCGCCCAGTGTGGTACGAGGTTAGAGTTGGCTATCAGCACGCGCGGCGCGTTGTCGTGGGTTTTAAACACCCCCACCGGTTTGCCTGACTGCACTAACAGGGTTTCATCATTTTCGAGGTTTTTCAGGGCTTCGACCATCGCGTCGTAGCATTCCCAGTTACGGGCCGCACGCCCGATTCCTCCGTAGACCACCAGCTCGTGCGGATTTTCCGCCACGTCCGGATCGAGGTTGTTCATTAACATGCGCAACGGCGCTTCGGTGAGCCAGCTTTTGGCAGTGAGCGTATTGCCGCGCGGCGCACGGATTTCCTGGGGGCGGTATTTATTCTGGGACATCGGAAAACTCCTGACGGATACGATGAAGACAAGAAATATATACTTGTCTATACAACTATTCGCAAGCCAGGATTTAACAAGTCAGATACATTTTTGTTATCTTGCGTCAGCAATCACGCTTTTGCTGTGACGGCCGAATATTCAACATCATTCGCGTGGCAGGAAGTCAACGCTCCTGCCGCGTAAAGGATAACGAATATTCAGGAGCCGAAATGGCCCTGGAGCCGATAACGGTTCCCAGGGAAAATCAGACGGGCGTGCGAAACGATCCCAGTACGTGACCAGGTGCGACGGCGAATTAACAGGCACGGATCGTGTTCGTGGATGGTGAGCAAGCGGCACTCTTCGGCGCTGGCTTTTACCGCTTCAACGATGTGCTCCCCTTCAGTAAGTGGCGCAATCAGCGACAGGTAGTCGTGGGCGGTGGTGGTGGTGTAATCCTGTTGCAGGTATTCCGGCACCACGTCGGCATTCACGCAGCGATCTTCAATCTGTACCGGCACATCGTTTTCGAAATGCACCATCAGCGAGTGGAAAATGCGGGTGCCTTCGGCCACGTTCAGCGCCTGCGCCTGCTGTTTATCGGCGTTGACCTCTTCCAGCAGCAGCACTTCACAACGATGCTGATGCTGACGGGCGGCGATTTCATCGGCAATACTGTGCACTTCAAACAGCGCCGACTGCCCTTTTGGCTCAGCCACAAAGGTGCCGACTCCCTGCAAACGAACCAGCAAGCCTTCGTCAGTCAGTTCACGCAGCGCACGGTTGATGGTCATCCGACTGAAGCCAAACTGCGCCACCAGCTCCGCTTCCGAGGGAATGCGGTCATGCGGACGCCAGATACCCGCGGCAATATTGTCGCTGATAACGCGTTTGATCTTCTCATAGAACGGCGCGGGGGCGCCGGTTCGCGGTGAATACATGTGTCATCCTTTATTATCGCGGGTGCTGTCACGCATGCCAGCAATGAACAATTTGCCAGGCCAGTCTGGCCGCGGTGCGGGCGCCCTGTCCGTCTCTGTCGTACTGCGGATTGAATTCAACCAAATCAACCGCCTGCAGTTTGCCACTCTGACACAGCGGCATGACTATTCGCAACAAGATTGCCAACGGCACGCCAAGCGCTGCGGGAGCCGATACCGCTGGCATTTCCCAGGCCGGGAGCACATCCAGATCGATGGTCAGATAAATGCGGTCATGTTCCGCAATCACCCGCTTAAGATCCTGTTGCAGCGCGCCGACAGGGTCATCGAGCAGGGTTAAATCTTCCAGCACGGTGACCTGACGCTCGCGCGCCTCCAGCCACAGCGCCTGAGTGTTTGCCGCGCGGCTGGCACCGTAGCAGGTGTAATTAAAGCGCCGGTTCTGGCTTTCGCAGTGCAACGCCAGCTGGCGGAACGGCGTGCCAGAGGTGGCCTCTGAGGCATGACGTAAATCCAGGTGCGCATCGAGATTGACGATAGCGACGTTTTCATTCGGGAAGGCGTCGAGCACGCCGGAACCGTGAGGCCAGGCCGTTTCATGACCGCCGCCGAACACCAGGGTTTTCATCTGCGCGCGCTGACAGGCCAGCACCGCGTCGTGCAGCGCCTGCTGCGCCGGTTCCAGCAATTCCGGTACGGCGTGCACGTTACCGAGATCAACCAGCAAATCGTGCCCGCCATGACTTGCCATGTTGGCTAACGCCTTGCGCAGCGCGTCCGGCCCCTGCTGTGCGCCCGGCCGCCCTTGATTGCGCTTTACGCCTTCGTCACAGGCAAATCCGAGCAGGGCTATTTTCCCACGATGCGATTCCGGGGCAAAGTCGCGCGTTACCGTTACTGTCTGAAAAAGACGTTTTGCCGCAGGCGATTCGGCGCTGTCATCTCGCCCTTGCCACAGTTCCGTCGGCGTCGGTTGCCATAGATTCATTGAACCACCTCGCCGCGAAACACGCGCTGCCAGAGCGGATTACGCCCCGGCTCGTACACCATTTCAACCGGGTGTTCTGCATCCCAGATGGCGAAATCGGCCACAAAGCCTGACGCCAGCTGTCCGTGTGAATGTTCGCGGCCCAGCGCACGCGCGGCATGGCGGGTGACGCCGGTCCACGCCTCTTCCGGCGTTAAGCCGAATTTCACGCAGGCCATGTTCATCGTCAGATGCAGGCTGGCGAACGGGCTGGTGCCGGGGTTGTAATCCGTGGCGACCGCCATCGGCACGTTGTAACGTCGCAGCATATCCACCGGTGGTTTTTGCGTTTCGTTGAGGAAGTAAAATGCACCGGGAAGCAGCACCGCAACCGTGCCGCTGTCGGCCATCGCCGCGACACCTTCTTCGGTCAGATATTCGATATGATCGGCAGAACGTCCTTTATAGCGACTGACCAGCTGCGCGCCGCCCAGCGAAGAGAGCTGCTCGACGTGGCCCTTAACCGGGATATTAAGCACCTGCGCAGCGCTGAATACTCTGTCGGTCTGCTCCGGACTGAACCCAACGTTTTCACAGAAGGCATCCACGGTTTCAAATAACCCTTCCTGCCACAGCGTCGGCATCATTTCTTCGCAGACCAGGGTGATGTAGTCATCGCCCCGGCCTTTATATTCTGTTGGGATCGCATGTGCGGCTAATAATGTCGGACTGATATCGACGGCGTTGGTCGCCGCCAGATGCTGCACGACGTGCAGCATTTTACGTTCGTTGGCCATGTCCAGACCGTATCCGGACTTCACTTCTACCGTGGTCACGCCTTCCTGCATCAAACGCGTCAGACGCTGCTGCGCCAGACGAATCAACTCATTTTCACTGGCGGCCCGGGTGGCCTGCACGGTGGCGTTAATGCCCCCGCCGTTAGCGCTGATGGTCTGATATGAGACCCCATTCAGCCGCTGCTCCCATTCGGTGGCGCGGCTGCCGCCAAACACCAGATGCGTGTGGCAGTCGATCAGGCCCGGCGTGACCAGCCGCCCTTGCAGATCAATGCGTTTTCCTTTTCGTGACGCCAGCGCCGCTTCAGGCAGGATATCCACAATGCGCCCGTCACGAACCACCAGCGCGTGATGTTCCAGTAAACCGTAAGGCTGAGCATGGTTGGGATCGAAGGTCGCAAGTCGGGCGTTATGCCAGATGATGTCGGTATCAGTATGTTCAGACATGAGAGAATCACTTGTCATAGGTTGTATAGACATTTATTGATAGCAATACGGGCGATGTCAACCTTCCGCGGGAATATGTTGCTTTTTTGTGATATTCCGCGCGGCGCGGTGAGCGCTTACCAGTAACTTTTTTGCGGCATTGCTTCCCGTTTCGCTCAACTTAGTATAAAAAGTCAGGTTTTAGGGACACTTTCCACTACATTCAGCCTGGAGCACCATGAATACATTCTCGGTTTCTCGTCTGGCGCTCGCGCTCGCTTTTGGCGTGACGCTTACCGCCTGCAGCTCAACGCCACCCGATCAGCAGCCTTCTACTCAGGAAGCGCCGGGTACGTCTTCTCGCCCAATTCTGACGGCTGGCGAAGCGAAAAACTTCGTGCAGGAACGTTACTTCACCACCATGGATCCAAACGCGACTCCGTGGTCACCTTCTGCAATTGCCACTCCCGCTAAAGCGGATTTCGTGGTCGGCCCAGCCGGTACTGAAGGCGTAACGCACACCACCATTCAGGCAGCCGTGGATGCCGCAATCGCGCGGCACAGCAGCTCACGCACTTATATCGCAGTCATGCCGGGTGAATATGAAGGCACCGTGTATGTACCAGCCGCGCCGGGCAGCCTGACTATTTACGGCATCGGCGACAAAGCCGCAGACGTGAAAATCGGCCTGGCTATCGATTCTGAAATCGACCCGACCACCTGGCGTCGTCTGGTTAACCCGGCGGGCAAATACATGCCTGGTAAGCCGGCGTGGTATATGTTCGACACCTGCCAGAGCAAGCACACCGCTACCGTTGGCGTGATGTGTTCTGCTGTCGTCTGGTCACAGAATAACGGTCTGCAATTGCAGAACCTGACCATCTCTAACACCCTGGGCGACAGCGTCGATGCGGGCAACCATCAGGCCGTGGCCCTGCGCAGCGACGGTGACAAAGTGCAGCTGAACAAGGTCAATCTTCTTGGCCGTCAGAACACCTTCTTCGTCACTAACAGCGGCGTGCAGAACACACTGCAAAATGACCGCATCGCGCGTACGCTGGTCACTAACAGCTACCTCGAAGGCGACGTGGATATCGTTTCCGGTCGTGGCGCAGTGGTGTTCGATAACACCCGTTTCCAGGTCGTGAACTCCCGCACCCAGAAAGAAGCATACGTGTTCGCTCCGGCAACGCAGTCCAACCTGTTCTACGGTTTCCTTGCCACCAACAGTCGCTTTAACGCGGCCGGTGACGGTGTGGCGCAGCTCGGTCGTTCTCTGGACGTTGACGGTAACACCAACGGTCAGGTCGTTATCCGCGACAGCGCGATCAACGAAGGCTTCAACAATGCCCAACCATGGGCCGATGCCGCTATCTCCAAACGTCCATTCAGCGGCAACACTGGCGCTAAGAATGATAAAGACGAAGAGCAGCGTAATCTGAACGACACCAACTTCAACCGCATGTGGGAATACAACAACCGCGGCGTGGGAAGTTATGTCGTGGCTGAGCCGAAGAAATAATCGGACGTTAAGCCATAAAAAAACCTCGCTTCGGCGAGGTTTTTTTATTCTTCGATGGACTGCTTAGTGCGCGTTAACCACCACCCACATTGGGCCCTGACCTACGGCGTAACGTCCTTTCTCTTCCAGAAGCCCCTGCTCACCTTTGATTTCATAGACCGCAAGGTGATGTGATTTCTGACCTACCGCCAGCAGGTATTTCCCGCTGTGATCGACGTTAAAACCACGCGGCTGCGTTTCGGTCGGCTGGAAGCCCTGTACTTCAAGAACGCTACCGTCCTCAGAAATGGTGAACACCGTCAGGGTGCTGGAGGTACGGTCGCAGGTATACAGGTGACGTCCGTCCGGGGTGATGTGGATGTCTGCCGCCCAGCGGGTACCGGTAAAATCTGGCGGCATCATATCCAGCGTTTGCACGCATTCGATTTCACCGTGCGGGTCGCTCAGTTCCCACACATCAACGCTGCTGTTCAGCTCATTCAGGCAGTAAGCGTATTGCTGATTCGGGTGGAATGCCATATGACGCGGGCCAGCGCCTTCGACGGTGGTCACTTCCGCCGGAGTTTGCGCGACCAGTTTGCCGTCGTCGCTCAACGTAAACAGGCAGATGCGATCCTGCTTCAGCGCAGGCACCCACAGGGTGCGGTTGTCCGGCGTGATGTTCGCCGAGTGGCAGCCTTCGAGGCCGTCAACCACGTCAACCACGCCCACCGGCAGGCCTTCTTCCAGACGTGTCACGCTTACGCTTGCCTGATTATAGGAGCCGCTGAACAGGAACTTACCTGAATGGTCGGTGGAAATGTGGGTCGGGCTGCCCGGCAATGCAGATTCCGCCGCGAAAGTCAGCGCGCCATCGTCCGGGGCAATGCGGTAGGCTAATACGCGAAACTCCGGGCGTACACCAACGTACAGATAACGCTTGTCCGGGCTGATCACCATCGGCTGAACCTGGCCGGGGACATCGACCACCTGAACCAGCGTCAGTTTACCGTCCTGATGGAGGCTCCAGACATGGATCTGCTGGCTTTCCGGACTCGCGGTATATACGGTTTGTTTCATGAAAACTCCTTTCCTTATTGCACGTGGAAGCAGATTAACAGGATAGTTAGTGCTGAAAAATTTGCCCTGCGCGCGCTGCGGTGTACCATCGTGAGCTGCATATTTTTCAACATTAACCTGGATGACAACATGACATCACGCGTGATAGCCCTGGATTTAGACGGCACCCTGCTGACCTCAACGAAAACCATTCTTCCGCAATCGCTTGAAGCGCTGTCGCGCGCGAAAGACGCGGGCTATCAGATTCTGATCGTGACCGGCCGACATCACGTTGCTATCCATCCTTTTTATCAGGCACTGGCACTGGATACACCTGCAATTTGCTGCAACGGCACCTATTTGAGTGTGTGACGCTTATTACAACATTTTCACCCATCCAGGGCAATACGCCAGTATCCAACGCTGTTCCAGTGCTCAACAAGACTCTTCACCTTGTTTCGTCGTAGCCGCAAAGCGGTGTACTATCGGAAAAACTACATACCAAAATCAGGTGAATCACTACATGGACTATCGAGTAATCGCCCTTGATCTGGACGGCACGTTATTGACGCCAGAAAAAACTATTTTACCAGCCTCATTAACTGCCCTACAGAATGCCCGTAAATCAGGGGCAAAGGTTGTCATTGTGACCGGGCGACATCATGTTGCCATTCATCCTTTTTATCAGGCATTGGCTCTTGATACACCTGCAATATGTTGCAATGGTGCATTATTGTACGATTACCAAGAAAAAAAGGTTCTTGCATCTGATCCATTACAGCCAGAACAAGCTAACCGATTGATTGATCTGCTTGATAGTCACAATGTTCATGGGTTGATGTATGCGGATGATGTAATGATTTATCAGGAAGTGACGGGGCATATTACCCGTACTGAAAATTGGGCAAAATCCCTGCCTGAATCTCAGCGTCCAACATTTCGTCAGGTGAAATCATTTCGAGAAGCGGCTCATGAAGTTGGTTCAATCTGGAAATTTGCCCTTACTGATACAGACATAGAGAAGTTGCAAAACTTCACTCAAATCGTTGAGCGTGAGATGGGAATCGCTTGTGAATGGTCATGGCATGATCAGGTAGATGTAGCACAAAGTGGGAACAGTAAAGGAAAACGACTGGCACAATGGGTTGAATCACAAGGTTTATCTATGAGTCAGGTTATCGCTTTTGGTGATAACTTTAACGATCTCAGCATGTTGAAAAGTGCAGGGCTAGGAGTGGCAATGGGTAATGCCGCTGACGAGATTAAAGCATGTGCTGATTTGGTAATAGGTAGTAATACTGAATCCGGCATTGCTGAAGTAGTGAACCAATATTTTGAACATGTGCCAGCACAAGAAGTTATGTGATTTATCTTGAAAACCGTGACGGTACAAAGTCAAAAATTTGTACCGTCATAATCAACCGTAACCACCTCACATATCACCTTCGTACCATTCCATTCATCACGGTAAATCGACGTATCGATCCCACAGCCTGGTTCAAATGACCATCCAGTACTATCAACGAATTTCTTGTACTTCTGTGACTCTCTACGCTCATAGCAATGTACGCCGCTGTACTGAAATCCTGCTGAACCTTGCGGTACTATCCAAACGCCATAGGATGAAAATGTACTGGCATGTTCAATCACCTTGTACTCAAATTCACTGCCCTTATAACGGCCTGTATACGCCTCTGACGTGTTGATCTTACCGAATGGTGGATTGCCATAGGCAACACGATAGAATCGATCTGGTGAGTACTGAAGAGCATCCCCACATATCCATTCAGCTTCTGGCAGTACCCTCTTCCCAATCATTACGTACTCTGGATTCAGTTCAACACAAGTTATATGTGAAGGCTTATTCCTTAAGTACTGGTAGTAACTGAGGCGACCAATCCCGGCACATAGTTCTATGCAATCATCACTACACCCTGCATCGAGAATGAAATCCCACGCAAGCATTTCGGGAGTGAAGAAAGCACCAGTAGCACCGATACCGTCACCCTTGTAGTTATTGAAGATGAATTCTTTATCATCTTGAGTTAGTTGTTTATCTGAGTAGACTAGATCCATCACCTTTATGTGTAATCCTGATTCCTTTTTTGTAATTCTTGCCATATACTCATAAAATCCTTTTATATGAGATATCATCTATGAGCCGTTCCCAAAAAATCGGTATAGTAATAATATCCATTAGTGTACTATTAGCTATATTTACTCTAATCATTGCTGATTGGAATGGTATTGGAATATCACCAAAACAATCATATTTTGAATCATTCCTGAACGGAACAGCCGCAATAGAATTGCATGCATCTACAAAAGAATTTTCCGGATGGAATCAGTGTCTATTATGTGAAAGTAAACTTGCAATATATTATTTTATGCTTCCAATAAAATATGTATTGTTTGTTTTATTAGCTATAATAATTTACGGTATGCTGCTAGCAGCAAACATTATTACATTTCTATTTAAAATATCTTAAAAAGAAAAAGGCTGCATCAAATGATACAGCCTTATCTTAACCACCACCAACCATAATCAATAGTACTTGCATGAGTTGCCCCAATGGTACTTGAATAACTACGATTCCAAAGAAGTCCAGTACTGGCACAATGATCCAGTTATAAAGAATGATTAGGGTTATCACGAATCCTAAAGCATTACGCCAATGGAAAGATACCTTTTCAATCTCTTCTTTATTTGTTTCTATCTGCCCTTCTGCATTTGTTTTTTGTACTTCCTGTTCAACAGTTTTCTTCTTGATGAAAAAATCCATTCCAGTTTTGATTAAATCAATTATCATTCCAATCATTCAATGATCCCCACGCAATACACCCAAAAGTGTTTTCCCTTAACGAATAGTTTTTTATGTTCGATTACGTACACATCCATTTCATCACCTTGTAGTGACCATGTAAGTACTGAACCGTCCGTTATATCTTGTTTTTTCTCATAGCAAACATTCATAAAATGCTCGATATTAATCTGTTTACTCTTTAGTACCTTCTTGAACTTATTACCAAGAAAGCATTTATGAATAGGCATACTATTAGCCTCTGGTGTATTACCATCGAGTTTAATCTCACTGGTCAGTTCACCATAATGTTCATCAAAATTCATCTTGTTACCTTGAATGTTCCTTGTATACCACTCATTACTAACATCACACCATCATTTACTTCCTGATAGAAATCATAAATTAGTTTACGGCGTTTGCTTTCCCGTAGACCGATTACACGCTTTTGTTTTTTCTTTTGAGTAGTATCTATTAATCGTTCTTTTCCGTTCTTACCTTTGACAATCTTGTATCGTCCACTTGATAAATTCTTCTTCAGACCACTAATGTTACCCTGCTTCGTTAGTCTTGCTTTTGAAGTAGGTACAAATTTATCAATGGCCTTTTGTTCAACCAGTACACCATATAAGTACTGTGCCTGAACATCTTTGACCATGATTGTAGCTGTAACCCCACTACCCCGTTTTTTATAAAAGAATAGAATTGATCGTTGAGTGAAAGGTACTGCACCTTTGTCTACGGCATTGTTCATATCTGCCTGTACTTTCATAGATAATACTCTTGAACGCTTAATGATTTCATCATGGAACTTTTTACCTAACTTCGTTCCTGTTGTTTGTATATAGTTCGTGGCGTTATCTATACCCGTTATTCTTGTCATGTATTTACCTCACACCCAACATATCAATTAGATCTTGCAGTACTTTAAATAAATCTAAACGATTCTTTGGCAATCGTGCTTTACACATAATTGCTTTATTTAAACAGTCGGGATGTAAACCAAAGTAGCTAATCAATGCTGTTTCTAAAATCGTTGCCTCTGCGTCAGATTTAACACAGTACAAAATCTTTTTAGTGTATGGCATTCCGGCATCAATCATTTCATTAACGCACTTACTACTACCGGTATAATCAGGCCAGTTCGATTCAACTGAAGTAGCCTTTAAATTCTTTATGTCGCGTACTTTTTTATAGATTTGCTTCTTACCGAAATAGTACTCGCCAGTATCTGGAAACTGAATAATGTAGATAAACGAAACGTAATTCCCATCTGTTACTTCTGACATATCCCACATATCAGTATCGAACATCTCCCATGCTTTATTAACTCTCACAATAAATATCCCTATATAGATTTATCATAGGTATTTATTAATGAGTAAACTAAAAGACAGATTAAAAGAATATGAAGGTACTATCGCTTATCAAACAAAATTGAAGTACTTTCACGATAACAAATTTTGGACATACAAAGATTCACTAGGATTTGAAACCATTGGCTACGGTCATTTACTACATGTTGGTGAAAAGTATCCAGATGGTATTACTATTGAGCAAGCAGATAGACTACTGGACCAGGATATACTTATTGCAATACATAATGTTGAAACGCTCAACATCTGGCTACCTGACGACTGGAAAAATTTTCTTGTGATAATGATGTTCCAGTTAGGTTTAGGCGGGGTACAGAAATTCAAAAAGATGTTAGCAGCCCTTAAAGCAAAAGATTACCCGGAAGCCATCAGACAGGCTAAAGATTCATTATGGTATAAACAAACACCTAATCGTGTTGATGCAATGATTGCAGTACTAACCAACAAATAACAAAAAGGCGATAGCATTATGTACTATCGCCTTTCTTCTTATTGTTTCTGTTCAAGAATGGTAATGATTTTTTCAATTTTCACATCCAGATCATGGATCTGGTTTTCAAGTTTAGTTAAAGCATCACGCATCTTATTTTGATCAGCTTCAATACGCACCATACTACTTTCCTGTACTGCTTGTTTAGTTTCCAGTTCTGAAACACGTGTAAGTAGTCCATCAGTATCTTTTGTATTGTCGCGGAATACAGTGTACAGAAGTACACAGCCAGAAATAATAAGAGCCAAGATTGTACCAATGTCCATATTGTCTCGCTTATTATTATTCTTATAATGATATTTATTGTTAATATCCGGTGAAAGTAGCTAATGCAATTTGAAAGCCATTGTTACCCATTGCCTGACGATATGTTTTCTGGTTCTTTGAAACGTACTGCAAGCTGAATGAAGTACTGCTATTACGTCGAATAACTATTCCCGAATAACCGATTGTTTCCCCATCATCACTTAAGTTACCCGGACATTGCGACCAGCAAAACCAGGGATTAGCAACAGGGCTTGTTACTGTGATTGCAGTACTCAAATCCGTAGCAGCAGGTACGGTTAAGAAACCTTGTATACGGGGCATGGTAGCAGCACTTGCCGCTGACCATATCAAAGTACCAGAAGCATTAAACACATCGAGATAACCAGACGTAGGCGTTGCAGTGTGCGTACTCGTCATGAATCGCCCTATCCCCGGCTGGAACAACTCAGCACCGGGAAAACACCAGCCACCATCTTTCTGTATCTGAAACCAGTACTGCGTAGTGTTCCTGTTCACGATAGTTGCAGGTGGCAAGAAGCCAAGAGCACCACCATTACCAAAAGCACATGTAAAGCCTGTGTAGTACCCCTGATCAGTCAGTGTACCCATTGCCTTAACAGCACCTGTGAGAATTGACTTGTTAGTACTGTCAATCGTGAGAGCACCCGCAGAATTATAAACTTCAAAACCTGACATATTACACCGTCCATTTATATACGTTGAAACTATACGTACCAGCAAACGGTGATCCCGTTGGTAGATAAATGATAGTCATTGATCCATTATTACAAATAACAGACCAATTATTAAAAACATCCGTAGATGGTGCGTAATAGGCTATCCACCCTGTTGTTTTCATTCCGGGTACAGTAACAGTATAACTTGATGCAGTAGTAGCAGTAATTGAGTAAGTACCCATATACCGCATGTTATAATCACCGAGATCTACTACTAATACTCCTGCACTATTCCAGCATTGTAATCCTTGTGCCATATTAAATCCTTTAAGTCATAGGGGAAATTATCCCCTTGATATTTATTACCACAATCCCATGCGTACACGTAACACATTATTATTATCATAGATTTGAATGATGTTATTACTGATAACCATACGACCAGTACCGCCACTACCATTAATCAAGATAGTTCCGGCTTTATTGATTTGCCAGCCTGTTGTATTTGCAACATAGTTAGTTGATTGAATAGTACTGGCTATCTTCGCCGTAGTAATAGTTGCATCTGCGATTTTAGCCGTATTCACGCTTAAGTTAGCTATCTTAGCGTTTGTAATCGCGGCATCAGCAATATAACCAGTACCAATACTCGCCGCCTGAATCATGGCAGTTTTGAGATAAGTAGTACCGTTAACAATTGCGAAAGGTGCAGTACCGCCCACAGTCGCCGCATCAGTACCGGAAACGATAAACTTGTTAGCGGCAACATATAAAGCTGAGTTTGTAGCCGTTCCTGAAGAAGCAACTAAACGAATTCCGGCTACCGTACCATTAGCATTTACGGATAGAGAGTACTGGCTATCTACTGTGCTTGCAGTTGCCTTTGTGCTCATCTGTTGGTTAACGGTAGCTATCTGTCCGTTCACATCACTACGTAGTTGTATGACGGCCTGTGATTGTGCTGTGTCATTAGTCGCTACTGTCTGTGTAAGCGTACCGATACTTGCTGTGTTATCGTCTACGGTGTTTTTCAATGTATCAACACGGGTATTGGTGTACTCATTCGATTCATTGACGGCGTTTTCTAACGTCTCAGTTAGTCGATCATCAAGATCAAGAATATCATTTATCGCATCGGCATCTTCTTCAGTGAACTGGTATTTGCTGTTAATACTAATCGTCTGCTCTGCCGAGTACTGAATATTATCCGTGCCGAATACGTCAAAGAATCCCATCTTAACCTTATATTCACCATCAACGATGTTTGGTACTGAATCGAATTCAGGTGCATAACTGGTAAACAATCGGCTGGTATTCCCGTTAACAATACTGATAACAGCACCAGCATAATCACGTTCAGTTGATTGTGTCCATGAAGCAAATAAATTACCAAAACCACCAGTGAATGATACACCTTGTACTAATCCACATTGTTTGTTTTCTACTGTAATTTTCACTTCCTGTGAGTACGTTCCATCATTAAATCCCTGTGCGATAATACCAATTGTTGGTTTACGTACTTTTAAACGATTCATGGCAAGAGTAAAATTAAAACTATTACTTTGCGTATAGAAAGTATCTAAAAGTGTTGTACCGTCATATATTTTAATGATGTAGTACTTGAAGTAATCAGAAAACGAGCGACCATTAACACTTAAGTTCTTCTGTGAATCCCATGCAATATTAAAATCAGGTGCGTCGGTGATTAACGCTGATTCAGTACGATTTGTCAGTACTACACCAGTTACGGAAGGTAAAGCAAAGTTATAAGTCGGTACTATTCCGTTAAGGGTTATACGCTGCGAAACCAGACCAAGATTGTTATACGCCTCTACCCCAAAGTCATAGCTAGCAGTGTCAGACAATCCAAACAGTTCATAATCAAGTTTCTGTACACCCGTTTGCCCCGCATATGTCCATGTACTGGCACTGTGAAGTTTGTAGTAAACATAATAGCCCCGTAGGTACGGATCTTCTGAAGCCGTCCAGGTCAAATCAATTATAGAACCGTTGGTAGTATTGCCCTTGCGTACTGCCTGTAGGTCCGTTGGTGCCTTTACAGTAAGTTCAGGGAAGTTAATCACACCACCCGGCGACCATATACCCGGATCTACCCCGTCATACATCTGATCAGGGGCTTCCACGCAGGTTAGCGTTACATAGCCTACGTTCTCTTGATCGGTGGCAATGTCCTTGTTCAGTACTTTAAATTTACCTGAGATATTCAATTCGGCATTACTGACATTGATAGCATCCCATACCTTGAGATCCCATCCTTGGGACGTGGTAAAGCTGATAGTACGTAAAGCATACTTTGCCTTGAGTACATCAATGTTTGCCATCTTAGCGATGACATCAGGATCATATGACCAACTGTAATCACGACTAAGTGCGATTACCTGCCCGTCTTGCCGAACGGCTTCATCAACGGTGATATCTGAAGGTATACGTACTACATCCGTGGTGTACATTGATTCAGGATTGGTGAATTTGCAATCAACCACATTGAAGTAGTCAGTACCGCCACTAGTTGAAATCTGTACAGCACCAACCATATTAGATTCATTAAATGACGCTACTGAAACTGTTTTACGGTCTGTCGTAATACAAATCTGTCCGGCGTGAACATACATAATACCGCCAAATGATTGACAGATATTTTCTATGTTTTCTTTATAGCTTGATTGATAACTGATAGCACCATTGGCGTAGTACTCGAAAGCATCACAATAGGCTGCCGTTTCTTTGAAAGTATCAAGATTAATTAATGCGGGATCAATACCCATCCCATACGTCGTATTTGTTAAGTAATCATAGATAATTGACGGTGGATTACTACTTGCTTTAATACTGCCATCCACTAAATCAAAAATACGTTGCCCTTTCATTTCAACGGTCAAAGCAAACTGATCATTAGCGAGAATGTTATTTTCTAATGATTTCTGTGTTTTCTTGATAACCGTACTGATACTAACAATGCCTTTACCAAGAAATTTATTAGTCCATTTTGGCCCTGCATATTGGCTGGCTAACGTTTTAGTACTGGTATAATCACCACCAAAGCGTACTTCTAATTGTAGAAATTCCTGATACTTTGCCGCAATACTGGCTTTCGGTACTATGCCATCTTGTGTAATCGGTACGGCTAAAACTGGTTCGTTATCGATATAAATCTGTAGAATATTTTTTTCAGTACCCGCATATGCTACAGCCTGTTCTGAAAAGAGATATTGAGAATCACTATTCGGTACGTTGTACCATGACACAATTGAA
The DNA here is from genome assembly GCA_902706235.1 of Citrobacter sp. 18056. Lineage (GTDB taxonomy): Bacteria > Pseudomonadota > Gammaproteobacteria > Enterobacterales > Enterobacteriaceae > Scandinavium > Scandinavium manionii. Next base: position 299,000 of record CACSJR010000007.1, read on the forward strand.
CCTGTCAGTACGTATGAACCGCCTGATACCCCGTTTTTATGTGGCAACTCACCGCCATAGATAACAGGTAATCCCGTAGTTGGGGAAGTACTTCGGCTTAATGAGTCTGACACATCCCCATAACCGCTTACGCCGATTTGCCCCAACATTGATGTAGCGACCAGTGAAGCAGCTCCCGCAGCAGCACCCCAGCCAATCGCGGCTAATGCTGTACCGCCAGTAAAGTAAACGGCTGCCGCGACAATTACCGCAGTTATGATAGCTCCAAAGAAGCCCCCTAAACTCTTACCCATTGTGTTTCCTTACTCTATAAAATGTTCCATTCGTTGGTTTTGGATGAAGTTCAAAGCCATCATGGCTTTCATTCACTCCAAGTACCCGACCTGATACAACCACTGCCATAATTAAAGGGTTATCAGGATCCAGCCATATATCACCGTCTATAACGACCTGTACGGGGTTACAGTACTGTTCAACTATCTCCCCTGTATGATTCCATCCTTCAGCCTTTAGACCTGCTATACCTTCCTGTACGCTTGTATATTCACGATTTGCTAATTGCGTAGTACCATTAATTAAATCGATAATACGTAATACAATAATATTGCAATCGTTATCTCCAAACTGATACGGGTTATCAATGGCGTACTGAATGACATTCATGATTTCATTGTGAAGATTTTTCATTATTTGTACTTCCAGTTTTGATTTTGATTAACTTGCCCTAACAGACTAAAGTACTCATCACCTTTGTAGTAAGATTGATATACTGAGTTAGCAGCAATTAAGGCTGGCTGTCGGTCTAGTTTTTTATATACGCTGTTCACGTATATCGTCATTTCGTTAGTTTTCTGATTTGGGTCTGCCACTGCCTGTACGTAATCAATGAATCCTGAGAACATAAGCATTGAATCGATTACAGTACTGTCATATGGATTCAAGATTACTAATTTGATATTCATCTGAGCATCTTTAAGAAAACCACCTAATGCAAGAGCACGTACTGATTGATTCACATTACTGACTTTGAAGTTGATAGCATCATTCGTGATGCCCTTTTGTTCTGAATAGGAAGGAAGTGAACCACTGATAATATCGGGAAAACTAATATATTGATAACCGTCTAAATTGATATCTATAAGTGAATCAGTCCAGTGAAAACCATTTGTGCCTTTTGGTAGTACATCAAAGCAAGTTACTTGTACACCCAAGCTCATTACATCCATTAGTGATAATCGTGTCTTCGTCGTACCTTTAACTAACTTCCAGTACTTCAAGAGATTGGCATTAGTAAAAACTGCATCATTCATTATATAATATTCTCCGTTGCCTTAAATGTCATATTCATTATGTTACCGACTGGCAATGTATAGTCATTATCAGGGTCCAGTACTGCTTCGATCATCAGATTGTTATATTTAATAATCTCGCTTGCCTGTACTGTATTTTGTAAGACAGGAAAAATAGTAATTGATGTACTGGTACGTTCTATAATGCGATAGATTTTATTGTGGTTAGTAAATTGAATCCATTCACCTACCGCCAGTGTATTAGTACTGGTATTGATTACCCTATTGCCTTTGTTAACAAGTGCAGTACTGGTTAACGATCCCGTTTGTGTGCCTCTGTACGTACTCAACAATCCAAGAGAAAAAGTAAAGGGCTTACCCTGTGAGTACTGAGCAAGGAAGTTTTGAACCTCGCCAACACTGGCAGGATTGAAACTTAACTGAAACTGAATCTCATAGTATTGAATACCTGTACTTCTCATGATACGTTGCCCTGTCCATGTCTGATTTGAATAGACTGGTTCAGTACTTTTAATATGGAAGTTTGTTATTTTTATTTGATTTGAAAAGGATGCCATTTTAATGCCTCTAAGATCTTATTATCGTATTTATATTAAAGCCCCCATTGGTAGGTTCCTTCACAATCTAGACTGGCAAGCGGCATCAGTTATAGTTGCCATGCTCTTATTTGCAGCTCAAATAATATACAATGGCATTGAAAAGAGAAGCATTGATAAAGATGATACTTACAAGTTAACTGTAATTCTTCAAAGTGAGCTTGAGAATAATTTTTCGGTTATGTCTGCCGGAGGAATTGATTTCCAAGAGATAGATGAAATCAATGCATGTACGCCATTACCAGAAAATGATACGGAAGCAATTGCACGTATCGCAAATGCAGTATCTTATCTTCATAATGATGTATATATATCACAACTTTCTAATTTACCCTTACTCCCAAGAGAAAGTGTATTAAGCATCACAAAGGCTTATAATGCAATGCTACGATTAAAAAACCACATCAACAATTATAAGCCAGACAATAACCCGATTACCAATAAGAAGACTGTTAAACAGCTTAGAAATGAGTATTATCATGTTTACTTTGCTTTCGAGGGCCTGAATGAATCGTTTACAAATACTCTAAACAAAATCTAATCAGTACTTAAGTATTACGTCTCTGACTGCTTCTTACTGCTTGTGTAACGCTGTTAGCGTGCTTCTTCAACATTTCATTGAATTTCTTATCATCACCCGCAACGTCACCCTGAATGATTAAGGGAGCGTTAACGGTAATGTCACCAGCAGTACTACCGCCTTTGTCCTGAGTATCGAGGAATTTAGTAAGTTTCTTGTTGGCTTCTGGCTGTACGACACGCTCACCGGCTTTCAGTACGAATGATTTATTATCATAACTAGATGGTAATTCATCGACGCCGCCGTGGAACTGCCCCGCATCAGCACCTTTTGCAGTACTGATAATGCTCAATCCAAGAGAGGCTACCTGTGCATAGTTCGCAAGGTTTTGAGGCCACGGCGTAGCAAGTGCCTGTGCAAGTGCGGATTGAATGCTTAGTACTGTCTGAGCTATCGTGATCCCACGTGAAACCATGAATGCCGCTTCGGCTGCACCAGACGATTCACCAAATGCGGCCACCATCGCCCCACTAAGGTTTTGTGCAGTATCTGAGAAGATTGTGAGCTGTTGCTGTGCGTTCTGGTTACTGATATCAATGGCCTGAGCATTGTACTTTGCTGTTATCTGAGCCTTACGCTTTTCGTAGTCCTCATGACCTTTCAACAGTAAATCATTCTGTGCTAATTCAGCATTCATCGCGTCCTGATTATCATTCAGGCGTTGATCAGTATCATCATAAGCAAATGGATTACCACCATTGATACGCTGATTTTGCTGTTGTGATAAGTACCCTTTCTGCTGATCAGTTAGCAATCCAGAACCGATTAGAGAATTAGTATCTTTAAGACCTTGATTTGGATCTGAATAGCCGACCATAGAATTAATTAGATCAGTACGTTGTTTAGCACCGGAAGTATTAGCATTCTTTAGCATTTCATCAGGATTAATACCGAGTACTTTAGCTGAATCAGCAATCGTTTTAAGAAGTGCCTTTTGCTGTCTGTCAAACTGCTGTAGGCGTACTTTAAAACCATCTTCCCCAACCTGAGCAAGAGCAGTTTCTAAATTACGTTGAGCCTGTAGGCGTTTTGCATCTGCCTGCTTTTGGGCTTGTTCTGCTTGCTTACGTAGCTGATCGGCTTTCTTCTGTGCATCTTCACGCTCTTTGCCCTGATCTACCCAACCACCTTTAGGGGCTGTCACTGTAGCAATATCATTCTGAAAGTTGCTCACCAGACCTTCAAGATTCTTTTTAGCGTCGGCGTACTGGTTCCGCTTGCCGTTATCCATCGAGCCAGTATGAAGGGCTGCACCTTGATAGTTTAACGCCCCCGCCATGCGTAGCTTCTCCCAGATATCTAACATATCCTGTAGACTACCTTTGGATTCCTTTATACGTTGGTTAAGATCCTCAAATAATCCCGCCTCATGTGGTTTTTGATTGGCGGCATCATATACACCGTTCATTGCATCAACTAAAGGTGAAAGACCATCGGCGATAGTACCTTTAATATTAGTGGTTAGCTTAGTTAGATTCTTATCAAATTCGGCGTACTTTTCGGCTGCTTCATTAGTAACATCGGCGTTCTGTTGCTGGATATATGCAGTTGCATCTGCTTCATTATTGAACTGCTGTAAAGTACTAATCATATGAGATGAATCACTTGCTAATGTTTCCATTACGTTGACAATTTCACCCTGAGATTTACCCGCATCACGCATAGCATAAAACGTATGAATAACGGCTTTCATACCGCCATCAGTTTGTTTCAAGTACTTGTTATAGTCCTGTAGATTCAGGCCAAACTCTTTTAAATCATCAGATACGCCACCGCCAGCACGAAAGGCATCACCGAGTTTATCTAAAGTATCCTTGTTAAAGTCTCCAAACTTATCCATTTCAAGACCAAGACCACTAAACGCCGATGATAGCTGTTGTAGCTGTACTACTGATAGACCAGTACTTTTACTGATTTCATTCATCTCGCGAACATACTCACGTGAAGACTGTACCAATGCAGCAAGTCCACCAATACCAATAGCCGCAGCACCTGCAAGGCCAGTCATAGCAGTACTGAACCCGCCAGCCATCCCACTAAAGCGGCCTGTGAACTCTTCAACTACACCGCCAGCCTTACCACCAAATTCTTCTACTGCTTCAGTACCTTGCTGTAAAGCACGCTGTAAGCCACCGGAATCACCGTCAATTTCTACACGGATTACATTATTCTTTGCCATTCTGTTTCTTCCCTAAAACTTGAGTCTTAATTAACTCTCCTATTGATTTAATATCACTGGATTGTTTATCTTTTGATTTCTCTTTCCGTTCCTGTTCTTTTTCAGCAGTAGTTTTAGTACTGTCACCGAGTACATCCAGAAAATCGAAATCAGCTATTTTTATACTTTTTCTTGCTTCTGGTGTTAAGTTCCCATTACTGATAGTAGTGTAATAACACTGGTACGCATGTTTCATCATTTCAATATGAGTACCGGACGGTTCAATAAAAGTATCGTAGATCATTAGCATATTGAGTACTTCAGGATCTAAGCTAAAGTACTCTTCTGGTGATAAGCCTCTTTTGTTAACCATCTTACAAAAGTACTTTAATTCGATATCACCCCTTACTTTTTTTCTACTTCATCCGTAGGATTTGAATCATTTACGAGTTTGATAATTGCTGCATAGATTTCATTTTGAATGACAAAATCAATACTGTTTACATTAATGCGTCCATCAATATCTTCATCTGAAAAGATAGGATCACCATTTTCATCTTTCGCACATAGGATTAGTGTTTGTGCAACATCAGTACATTTTGCAAAGTCTCTGCCATTTGGACGATGAATATAGATAGTTTCACCTTCCACTTCGTAGGGCTGTAGTACTGGCTGTAGTTTCTTCATAAGCTGGTTTAAGTTCATTTGTTTCTCCAATAAAAAAGGGAAAGTACAATACCTTCCCTTTATTTATTTTTTATTCACCAGTACCAGCAGTGATTAGACCTGAATCGATAGCAGCCCCATCTACAGCAAGTGTAAATGTCTTAGTTACTACTTCATCTTTGTCACCACCGATAGTAGTACTTGAGACAAAGCACGTATAAACCACATAGAAACCGTTCTCTTTAGTAGCATCTTCAAAATAACTTAGTTTGATTTGGCAACGTTTTTGATCATCTGCCAGTTGTTCTAATTTTTGGTGTACTGTGTTATCTGCAAGATAGTTAACTGCAAGTGAAATATCAGGGATAGATTTAGTACCCAATAGTTTACGTGTAGTGGTCAACAAAAACTGGCCACCACTTTAGAGTTTTCCCAGTATCGATTTTCCGATTCGTTGGGGGGTAACCCGCCGTTATATTCATGCGGCCTGAGCGCGCTGTAATACCCAACGATATAATCTGTTATTTCATGGGCAGCATCGCTGAAGCTTACGTAACCA